>NZ_BEXF01000009.1 GCF_002897295.1 Brevibacillus reuszeri | reverse complement strand
CGATTTAAGCAGAGTTTAAAACACTCGTGATCATGAAAAAGTTACCCACCCAACGGGTGGTAATATTTTGCCATGGTGGTCAATTTTTTGATGAGCACGGTGGTCAACTTTTTAGTTGACATTCACATGTTCCAGGCCATTTCTTGACAAAAACATAGCAACAAGATTAAGTGTAAGTCCAAATCTGTACTTGTTTGTGTCACTGTCTGGCGAAATACACGTACTTCTATAACTGTCGAGTAAAAGCTTACGTAAATATATCTATGTACTTGAGTAATTCCAATAAAGATGGGACTATTACAATTAAATAGAAAGTTAGCATGAATTTTTACTTTTTCAGTTTCAGTTCATAAAACAGCCATTTCATGAACTGAAATAAATTATATATTCGGCTATCGTAATTAAATTCTGTTGAACTTTTCCCACTCTTTCTATGTGGACATCAAATCCTTCTCTTTTATTTTACTTCTAACTCATTGATGAGAATTTCAGAAAGTGCTTTTCTTTTTCTCTTACCTTGTTCTCATATGCAAACTACTCCTCTTCTCTTCCCAAAAGTTCCTCTTCTAGGAGACCCGAAGGGTCACCTCCGTTATGAGTTCGTTTGCGTATTAGATTCATTAAACCAAATACTTAATTGCAACAACTGTCGGATTTAGTTGAACATATACTTCACATATTCCTGTGAGTTGAAAAATTTCAGGGAATGATCCAACATTCAAAGGATTATCAAACTCACTCTTTCCGAATTCAATTCATTAATTATCGTTGGCGCTGGTAACGCACGATTCAAATTGCGGTGGAATTGGCTTCAGATGCTTAGGTTACCAGCGCGACACGACTTCCGTTGTTTTTAACCTGCAAACCCTTTTAGGCAAGGGTTGTCCACTTCTGAGGCACTACGGTAACTGATGACACGGCTTTTGGCTAGCCATCGTGTGTAGAACTGGTTGGTAGCAATACTTTCCGTATACTTAGAATATTGCTTGAACGTTGGAATCAATGGGAAGTGCTCCTGGGCATACATTTTAATAATTATCCAAAACAAATGTTTCAAGAAATTCAACATATCCTGGATTTACCTTCTCAATTTTATAAAGTAGTTTTTTATTTTTAAGGCCACTCTGAAATAAATATGAAACCGCAACCAACGTATCTCTAAAAGTAAAAATGTCATTACGAAATAAATAATTTAAGATAGTCTTTATTTTCTTTCCATTATCTATTACAACCTTTTCTTTTTCCAAAAATCTATAAACCATAATATATAAAATTGTAAATTGTGAGGGATTAAACAGTATATACTTCCAGTTTCTAATTAATTTCTTTAAATTCTTTTTGTCCATGTCCTTCCATTTTCTAGAGAAAATAATATTGTTTAATACCTTGTTTTCATCTTCTCCTTTTATTGATATGTATTCCTTTATTAATCTCTTGTACTCTACTAGATCTATCCCATTTTCTTTTTCTAATTTACATAATTCTTGAACTAGAAATAGTAGGTTACCTTCCTCAATAACTTCCATCGCTCTTTCTTCGACTAATTTTTCACTTGTAAATGATGAAGTGCTCTCATCATAACCATAATCTGATAAGAACAACTCATATCCATTTTGATACTGTTCGGGAGTCAATATTTTAGTCTTTGAAGTATTCAAAACAAGTGAATCTTCCCAAAGATAGTAACTAATTACATTCAGAACATTATTAAATTTACTCTTATCTTCTCCCTGATCTAAATCAACTATATACATATCATCAACAAAACGAAGTAGCCAAAAATTCTCTCTTTCCAATATCTCTTGAATCTTCAAATCAAATTCTACTAAATAGAACTGAGATAAAATTGATGATGCTATTGAATAGTGAAGCTGCGGGAGACTATCAAAACCACAAAAGTTAAAAAAGTACTCCAAATCATCAATTATTTTTTTGTTTCCTAATAGTTTTCTTAATTTAAGTATCAAATCATTAATTCTTATTGAATTAAAAAAATCTTGAATGTCAATTTTTAGTACAGAATTACCAAAGTAGCTTTCTCTTTCCTTTTGAAATGATTTATAACTCTCGTTGTACATCGCATATTTATCTATATCTTCCTTTGACGGATCTAAATCAAGAAAACCAGAATAAAAAAGACTCATCCTCTCTCTGGAAAAATCAAGATTAAAGTTATTTTTTAAAAACAAACGTGATAACTGAAAAACCAAATATGTGTAATATGTGTAATACAACGGATTAATAAGGTACATTTTTCTTGGTGTGAAGTAGTCACTTTTGTATACAAAATCTCTTACTTTACATGGATCATAAAGTCTACAGAATTCTTCTACTGGTTCGCTTAATATTTTTAGAATTTTTTCCTTATCATATCTTCTTAAACAGGATGCATTCGAAATTGTCTGCGGGTTATACTTTTTAGTTGTAGACATTTTAATAACATAATCATACGCAAGCTCAATTAATTTTTCTTTGTTTTTCATTAAAAGATCACTCCAACATTAGGAGAATTATTGAAAGAAGAGGCACTACCCATATTAGATGAATATTTATATTTAATATAATGTTGTCAACGGTAAAGTCACGGACTTTTATTAGTTTGTCTTTGTCTATGCCATAGACACTTTTCGCATTATCTACTGGGTCATGGTTTTCATTATTTTTGAGAACAGTTTGATATTCGTGCATTATAGTATTAAAGTGGTTTAGCATCTTTTTTTCATCAGGTGTATTCTCTTGGCTATTTTTCAGTATTAATAACTCTTTTAATCTTAAAATTAAGTCCTCAATATCCAAATGATGATAGTGGACTCTCAAAGCTCTCTCATTATAATTAAGTTCATTAATATAATATTGTATTAATATCACATAAATTGAGAATACTCCCGAAAGTACACTGAACATAGTACCATCAAACTTTGGATTTATGTCCTTACCGCCTAGAGACAACACAACAAAAATTACTGCCTCTATATTTAAAGCAAAAAATATTGATTTCCATTTTTCGCCGTAGGATTTTAAACGAATACTCATTTGAATCCTATTATTCCTAGTCTTATTAAGCGTTTTAATTTTTTTATCTATTTCAGAATAAATATCAATATCCGTATAAATTTTTTCCAAAATTATCTCCCCCAAAACTAATTGTACTAGGTTTGGTCCTAATTTCCTATATGTATGTGCTTAGAAGTAGTTCTATAGGAAGCATGAGGCTATTAATCCGATTAACATCACTGATGATAAGGCTCGGCGTATTGTGTATCTGTATAACGTATAGAGCAGATTGAAGTGCGATTTGATTTGTGGTAAACGAACCTCACGACGTAGGACGAGCACAGATTGTGTCCGGCAGATTCCTGTGTTTTGCAAGTAGAAAATGCTCAGTTTTGCAGCCAAAATTGCCTAAGCACTTGCCAGGGGTTTGAAACTAAACAGGAATCCTATCCACAGCCTGCTTGAAGCGGAAACTCTCACCCGTGAATGAAAGGATATGAGCGTGGTGCACCAGGCGATCAACGAGCGCCGACGTGAGCATCGTGTCTCCAAACACCGACATCCATTGGCCAAACTCTAGGTTGGATGTAACGATTACACTCTGTTGCTCATAGCAATCTGCAATCACGTTAAACAATAACTCAGATCCGGTTTGGCTGAACGGCACGTAGCCGACTTCATCAAGGATGAGTAAATCTATCTTTTTCAATTTCTCTCGAAATCGGCTGAGTGTCTCGGCTGCAAATTTTTCCTGAAGCACAGAGAACAAATCGGAAGCTCGGAAGAACTGTACCGCCTTGCCCCGGCGACAAGCCTCCACGCCAAGTACCGTTGCCATATGGGTTTTTCCTGTGACTAAGGCACCCATTAAGAGTAAATTCTCTTTTCGTTCGAGCCAATTTAATTCCCGGAGAAGCTCTGGACTACTGCCATTCGGGAAAGAGATATGCTCATACACGTACCCCTCGAATGTCTTAATACGGGGGAACCCTGCCTGTTGGACAAGCTTTCCCAGCTTGGCACGACGGCGACCGTCCAGTTCCGCAACAAGGATTTGCTCCACAATGCCGGTGCGAATCTGCTGATTCGATACATACTCAACGACATGTGCCAATCGCCCAAGTCTGTCGGCAACTCAGATCACCCCCACAAGTTGATCATAGCGGTGGAGGGAACCTTCTGTGCGAGTTCCCGGAGGGGACAGTGTCTCCTCCCACATCACAGGAAGATCGCGGATGCGGTATTTCACGCCTAGCACGGCCGTGATGCGCGTAACCGTTGTGTCTTGGCCTAGTAGAGCTATTGCCTCCTGAATTTGTTCGATGGTGTAAATGTTACACCAATGCGACAATGCCTAGAGACGATCTTTCCGTTGCGTCAAACCCTTTACGGTCGCATACCCCTGCAAGATCTCTGGAAGCATAATTTGTTCTCCACGTGCCCCTTCGCAAAAACGCCGGAAACCTTCGGTTAATTGCCGTTCGCTTTGCTTCTCGATATGAACGACAGCAGCGGAAATGCTTGAGTTATCAGATTGATAAATCTTTGTAAAAGCCTTCGATAATGCTTTAATTCAAAATCTTACTTATATTTTCTTCTCCAATTTGTATTAATTCATTCAATATATCATTAGTGATAACTGGCTTAACACGATTGGAGACAATCTTTTGATATTCACTGTGAATTTTAAGTCCTTTGTCTTTACCAAAACACTCAACAAACGGGTTTTTATTTACCTCATGTGTAGTTGCAAAAATTTTCTTTAAATCCTTATCCATTGTACAAAACAAGAAAACTTCATTTGTTTGGTTATCATTCCAATACAAGGTACTCCAAAAAGATAGGTAAGTTAAATCCCATGCTTGATTTCTACATTTCTTTAATACTTCATCGAAATGTTTACTGCTAATCTGTTTAATTTTTCGTGAAAACAGTAGGCACGCATAAACTAAGGTGTATTGACAAAACAATAAGTTATCATTGTTCCAGGTAATGAACTCTATCAGCTTTTCAGTACTTTTTAGTTCTTGCTTTGCTAATAGAAAAGTTAAATGTAGCATTTCAGCATAGTGCATTTTGTAATGATCGCTCTCAACATTAAATTTATATGATTCCAAGTCTTTAGAAAGTTTGATCTGTGGTATAGTTCCTCTAATCCCCAAAGCAAGATCTAGCCACTGAAGAGGAGAATAAAAATTAAATATCTCAAGAAATATATTATTCTCTTTACTAGCCTTCAAATCATCATTTAAATTGTAAGCATATTCATTAAGTGCAATTCCTGCAGTAATTCTCACTCCATTAAATTCAGCCCAAAACATAATGCTTCCTATTACTTTTAGGAGATAGCGATCATTAAGAGTACCTTGTAGACACAAATCAATCAGCTTAGTGAGGATGTTTCTATCTAAGATTAGAATATAATCTCTACCGTAGTAATTAGTGAAATCAGGAATTCCTTTTGGAGAAATTCTAGGATGGAATATTAGTTGGTTTTGGAGAAGGAACATCGTTACTTCTTTAACATGTTGTTCAGATATCCTAATGATCTTCATATCTTCTCCTCAATATATTTGGTAATATTCATTTTGCCGAATAGGTCCCTGCATCCATGCCGGCCGATACAGTTGTATGAGAAAAGCGGTTAGTGACTTTTTTACTGTTTCACAATCTGGCAATCTGGCTTTTACCAGACAAGGTTTGTTGGGTTGTAATTCATTTGTTTAGTTTAGTAGACTGGTGCAAACTTATAAATATTCTTTTCTACCCTTTGCTATATTAAGGCCATTAATAATATCAACTTTCTAATAAGAAAAAGCCAATAGTTGCTTGCAATACATTATTCATCTTACTGTTACCTAACCTAGTTAGACTTATAATTTTTTAATTAAGCAAATATCTTCTAGCTTTTTTATAGCTACCTCAGAAATCTCAGGAACACAAATAAATAAATTCTGCACCGCTCTACTACTAGCTACATAGTAAACTCTGTGGTCTTCATTTCCATGAATATCGGGGTTAAGGAGGAAGCCTAAATCTCGTTCCTCATTGTATTTGTAACCATCTTTACCTTTTACTATTACTAGTACATTATCAAATTCGCTACCCTTTGCTTTATGAATTGTACGATGCAAACTATTATCCTCCGCTATTTTTACATGCAGAGAAATATTCGAATATAATGTGTTTTTGTAATAGTTCTCTGTATCCGATGGAGGTTTTCCGTTCCTACTTTCTCTTATTTTTGTAAGTTGGAAGTATCCTAAAGCTAATACTTTTTCGTACAGTATCCATAGAGAATCATTGCAATATTCCTGGTAATCATTCAGCATTGTCTTAATAACAATTAATGAGGTTTTTTGACCATTATAATTGTCTGTCATTTTCAAATGCCTACTTAATTCTTTAACAGCTTCTTTATAGTGAGAAAGCCTAGCGTACTCAATAGCTTTTATTATTGAAATAAATATTTTTCTCCTGTCGTTGTTGGAATCTATATATGTTTCATCAATGGGCAACCATTTTTGTCCACCATTTTCCTCCAAATTGTTTCTTACGGAATTAGCCATAAGATTCGAATAAGATAGGGTAGTAACTGATCCTCCACTCACTAGTTCCTGCGCATGCTTTAGTGCCTGTAATGGCTTTCCTATAAGAATTACTGGTAGATCACCGGATTTCTTCTGTGGACTTTTTTGAACGAGGTCTTTCCTAATTGCATTTAATAATTCGATTATTTTTTCAGAACTTCGATGGTTATCCTCAATTTTGTAAGAAATAATACCAGGTAGCATAAAATCATTAAATTGCTTTACGTCTGCTCCCTGAAATTCATAAATGGATTGTGCTTTATCACCAATGACACCTGCAATTACTTCTTTACTGGCAATTAGTTTAATTATTTCAGTTTGAACTGGATTTGTATCTTGAAATTCATCGATAAAAAAGTAAGGGAATTTGGAACGAATTATCCGACAAGTGTCGGGAAATTTATTTAGAATTTCCCACGCAAAGGAAAGAACATCTTCATAATGTATTATTCCTTTTTCCCAAAAAAATCCTTTGTATTTTAGTAAACGATTGTGGTGATCACTTTTCCTTCCTTTTATATGCAATTTACAGAGTTCACCATCAATAAACCAAAAAATTCTTTTCAATTCCTGTTCTTTAACATTTTTCATTCCGAGATCAGTCCTACTAAAATAACCTTTCGATACAATGTGCTCATATGGGGAATCTACTTTCATAACGTTAATGTCATATTTATCACTGATCAAATACAAGTAGGGTTTCACAATATGAGCAAAAAGAAAACTATGAATAGTGCTAACTTCTACATGATCTGTTTCATCTCCAAGTCTTTTTAAAATAGTTTCAACTCCAATATTAGTGTAAGTGATACAAGCAATTTTTCTATTGCGTCCTAGACGCTTTGAATTATGGAGAACATTTTTTATATGATTTATTAAAAACTTCGTTTTGCCAGCACCTGGCCCGGCAGATACTTTAAAGTGGTGTTCTATGTCTATCTTCGAATTAGAGGTGATTAACTGCATATCCATTTTATCGCTTCCTTTATGTAATCTGGAACCGTAAACCCAGCGGTATTGCCTACTCGGAGGTTTTCTTCTAATGCTTTAGATAATTCGTAGGCATTATCTCCTTTTTTAATCGAATTTAAATACCTCGAAGCAATTAAATGTTCTCGGCTATCAGAGCCTAGGTACATTTCTATACTTTGAATGATTCTGTTATTTTCCTTCCCTCTTTTACCCAACAAACTAATCATTTCGTCAAGCGTTTTTCCTTGCTGATAATAATCGAATAAGCTGCTAAGCTCTTTAGAGTTTGATATAGAGTCCGTCAAAATTAACTTACATTCCGGATTGGTGTAAGCCATTGTGTACTCAAACGTCTTGCCTTGTCCTTTTTCTTGTGAAAAACAAGCTATATTTATACCTTTACTTTTTTTGTTGGGATCAACGATATACTTATCAACGATATCATTGGAACAAGGTTTGTAAATGTAATAACTCTTATCTAAATCAAGCTCATAGGGGTAACATTTTTCAAAACTTTCCCCATTCTTATTTTCTTTTCTAACTGGATCAAGGTCTGTTATACACACAACCTTTTTATGTATTGTATGCTCATGAGTTGAGTCAAAAAGCTTTAGAAAGTGCTCAAAATACCGTCCACCTATGTTGATGACCGATATGTGGTTACTTTCTAAATCGAACCCTTCATACTGAGCAAATAAAGACATATTTAATTGCTCTGTGATTCCCTCAACAAGAATTACACCTTTAGCAAATAACATGTCTGACTTTGTGGAATCCAAGAATCTTTGAACATACGCCTTTGATTTTAAATCATCACCAAAAGCTCTGCCTAAATATCCGATGTTCAAAGTATTATCATCATTTCTATGAAAACAGATTATCTCATCCAAATTAACTGCTGATGTAATATTGGGAGAATGGGTTGAAACAAAAACTTGTCTGGCCTTGTCTTTTACATTTTCTTTTAGAAACTTCAGGAATTTATACTGCATAGCAGGATGTAAGTGAGCTTCAGGCTCTTCAATAGCCAAGATTGGAAAGACTTTAGCATTACTTCCAAGATAATCACCTGAAGCATCTTTCTGCATTTTTGCTAAAAGAAGTGACATGAAAATTAAATTATTATATCCAAGTCCATTATGAGTTGCTGGTATTGTAATTCCTGTCTGATACTTAACTATTAATCTCAGCGCCGAATACAACTCAGAATCCAATATATGTCCATCAAAATCTGGCTCTGCATTACCAAATGATGCTCCAGTATCATTTGCGTAACTGAGCATCTCTTTTTTTCCTTGCGACATCCTTCTTTTTAACATCGTTATTAACTCAGATGCACTTACAGAGAATTCCTTCCTTAATTCAGATATTTCTTTTTGCTGTGTAGCTTTGTCCTTTGCTTTATCATTCTTTATTTCGTAATCCATAAAGAAATCAATAACTTCACGCAATAATGTATTCTTTCCAGTAAACAGATCCCTTTCAACGTCCCTAATCGCATCCAAAAACTGAAAATCTATCTTTTTTAAATTTTCTGGGTCTGCAGTATGTTTGTAATCAGGATTTCCCCCATAAATATTACTCTTATATTTCCTTAAAAAATTATGTTTTATAGTTAACCAATAGTCCTCGATATCATCAGATAGTAATTCAGACATAATATTTTTATACTCTGCTTCTTCTTTTTCAGGTAGATAGAATACATACGTCAATTGTGCCTGATAAGGACTTTTTAGATCAGTCAACCATGTAGAAACTGTTACTAAGTCCTCAGAAAACTCTGCTTCATTTTCTGATTCTGAAAAATTTATGCTAATTGATACCTTAGGAGACTTTGCCTTCAGTTCCTCTATACTTACTTCTTTATTGAAATCATCTATGGATAATTTTTGAGACGCTCCAAAATTTAAAACTAGATCCAATGCTTTAAATAAGTTTGATTTTCCGGAATTGTTATGGCCGATTACTATATTAATTCCCTCATTAAATTCTATTATGTTATTCGCACCTTTAAAACGATAATTCTGTATGTTTATTTGTGAAATGTACATACACATCCCCCTTTACAGTTAGATCTACTTTCAAAATTACCTATGAGTGCGATAATTATTTAGGATTCCTTTCTTTTGTTTCACTTTCCAAAGAAAATCACCATTTACAAACACTGTATAATTCTTAGATCCTATCCATTTAACGATCTCCTCGTACTCGGGACTCTCTCTACATTAATTACTTAGTTCGACATATTATACTAATTACCTACTTTTTCTTTCGACAGTACAGGGATTTTTTACTAATAAATTTTTGCTTTCAAATCTAAAAAACACAAACGGTAAAGTACAAAGAAAATATTAAATTAATGTCGTTGATCTGAAACATTTTCTGAAGAGGTCTGTTTCCTCGGCAAAACTCTGCACTAAAACAACACAAAAATAAAGTGGTAGACTGGTCTCTTTGTTATTTCACTATCGAACCGGTCGTAATTTGACACTTTTACTAGACTATTGATGTGGCATGAAAAAGAGACTCTTGGCAACGACTCCAAGAGCCTCTTTAAAGCTTTGCGGTGTTCAATAGATTCCTGGCTTATTTACGCCAATCATGCGGCAACAGTTCTTTCAGCGTGACAATCACACCATCATCCACCATGACTTCAGCGCTTAAGTTCTCATCATTTAATTGACTAATAAATTCACGACACCGTCCACATGGTGGCATGATGTTCCCATTGCTTCCGACTGCAATCATTTTTACTACCCGATTTTCTCCTTGCGTTATAATCGTTGCAGCAGCAGTATGTTCTGCGCAAAATCCTAGCGAACATGCAGTATCGATGCAAACCCCTGTATATATTGTGCCGCTTTCAGACAGTATCGCTGCACCAACGCCCCCAGCGCTCGCATATTCCGATAGCTTTCGTGGATTGATAACAGCATTTGCCTTGCTGTAGAGTTCAGAAAACGTCATCTTTTTCAGCTCCCTCTTGTTTTCGTACAATTCAACTATTTGCTATTTATTAAAATACAAACAGCACGTTTCGTACTAATTCTTTCACAATCGTGATCATATTCCTTTGGTCAGTCCAAACGTCAATTGAAATTCAATATGCAGCGTATCCTACAGAGCTACGCCAAATAGACTTAATCTTTTGTTCCCCATTGGGGTGTCCTCTTCTGTTTCCTTTTTCTTATTGGGGGAGACTGGGCGGATACAGATAAAGACATTGTCGACGTTTCGAAATAGGGTCCGTTGCAACGTACCCCGTCATAAAGACGCTTCCTGGCCGGTTTCTGCCTTGCGCAAATACGCCCCCGTTATCGAATGCTCGGCAGCGGCAAGCTGGACAGGAGTGCCTTCGAATACAATTCGCCCTCCCCTTTGGCCGCCCTCGGGACCCATGTCAATGATCCAGTCCGCGCTCTTGATCACATCCATGTTGTGTTCAATGACCACCACGGTGTTCCCCCCGTCGACCAAGCGGTTCATAATGTCCAGCAGACGAGAGATATCGGACATATGCAATCCGGTTGTCGGCTCGTCCATGACATAGAGACTACCTTCCTTGTGAAGTTCCCCTGCCAGCTTGATGCGCTGGCATTCCCCACCCGACAAGGTACTCAGAGGCTGGCCCAGCGTTACGTATCCGAGTCCCACATCCTCAAGCGTCCGCATTTGCCGGAGCAGTTCCTTCCCGCTGAAGAACGCCGAAGCTTCCCGCACCGTCATGGCTAGGACGTCGCTGATGGATTTTCCGTTCAGTTTATACTGTAGCACTTCATCGCTGAACCGCTTGCCCGCGCATATTTCACATGTTGTTCTTACCGGCTCGAGAAAGGCCAAATCCGTATAGATCATTCCAAGACCTTGACAGTTAGGACAGGCTCCCTTGGAGTTGAAGCTGAACAGGGAAGCGCTCACCTTGTTGGCTGCTGCGAACTGTCGGCGGATCTCGTCCATCATCCCCGTGTAGGTAGCTGGATTGGAACGGATGGACGTGCCCACGGCCCTCTGATCAATGACTATCGCTTCCGGATGCGACGGCAGGAATACTCCGTTAATCAGCGTACTTTTGCCTGAGCCGGCTACTCCCGTTACCACAGTTAGGACACCGACGGGTATATCGACTGTGACATCCTTCAGATTGTTCAGGCTGGCGCCAGCTACGGTCATCCGACCCTTGGGCACCCTGGTTGAAGTTTTCAAGGGCAGACTTTGCTTCAAGTACCGTCCTGTCAAGGTATTCGCGCTGAGTAAGCCAGTATAGTCGCCTTCGTAGACGATCTCTCCGCCGCGGGTTCCCGCATGAGGTCCAACATCGATGATGTAATCGGCGATCTCCATGACTTCGCGGTCATGTTCGACGACAAGTACGGTATTCCCTTTGTCCCGGAGCTGACAAAGCATACCATTCAGACGATGGACATCCCGCGGATGCAGTCCGACGCTCGGTTCATCGAAAATGTAGATCATGTCGGTAAGACTGCTGCTCAGATGTCGGATCATCTTGATGCGCTGTGACTCCCCGCCCGACAAAGTTGCCGTAGGACGATCCAGACTCAGATACTCCAGCCCGATGGACACCAGATGGTTCAACCTGATCAGAATCCCGTCAATCATCGGACCGGCAACGGGATCACCGATACCTTCAATCATGCGTATTAGATCACCAATCTCCATCGCTGCACATTCGGCAATATTGTATCCATTAATCCGGCAACCCAAGGCCGCTTGATTAAGCCGGCTCCCCCCGCAAAGGGTACACTCGTTATAGGATAGAAAGCGGTCAAGGGTTTCGCGTTTGGCATCTGACATCTCGCTGCTGTCCCTCTTTACATACAGGCGGGTGAGCTTGGGCAGCAGACCTTCATAATCCGATTCGATATCGCCGCCCTTGGTACGGTATACGATCTTGCTTTCTTTGCCGTGGAGGAGGGTATCCCATTCTGCCGGCGTATAGTCGACAAGCCGCTTGTCGTTGTCGAACAAGCCGGAATGGGTATACGAATTCAAGTACCAGCTGCCCACTTTAAATACGGGGAACAGAATTGCGCCTTCATTCAGGGATTTGGACCTGTCGAGAAGCTTGTCCACATCAAACTGAACCACCTGTCCGACTCCGGAGCATTCCAGGCACATGCCGGCCGGTTCGTTAAACGAAAAAACATGAGAAGAGCCTACAAAAGGCTTGCCGATTCTGGAGAACAGCAGGCGCAGCATCGCATAAATATCCGTGATTGTGCCAACCGTCGAACGGGAGTTGCCGCCGAGCCTTTTCTGATCGATCACAACTGCTGTAGACAAGTTCTCGATGAGATCGGCATCCGGCTGACTAAACCGGGGTATCCGATTGCGGATGAATGCGGAAAACGTCTCGTTAAGCTGCCTCTGAGCTTCGGCGCTGATGGTGTCGAAGACCAGGGAAGATTTGCCCGAGCCCGAGACGCCGGTGAAGATCGTGATTTTTCGCTTCGGGATACGGACATTCACGTTTTTCAGGTTATTCTCGCGTGCTCCTTCAATTACGATATCATGGCCGTTCATAGACTCCACCTCGGATCTCTATTTGCTAAGCTTTAACAATATAACTGAATAATCATGACACCTACTGTCATGATTAGACGAATGTTCTCCGCTGGTAAAGTTTATTCGGCACCTGGAAGAGTTACGATGCAGCGAGACTCGCTAGAAAATAAAGTTTACGACTTAACTCGGTAAAGAAAAAAGCGGAGGTCGAAGACTAGGGAATAAAGTCTTAGACTTGCCGCGTTTAATATGAAACGAACGATTTTATCATTGGAATGGTGCACCGTCAAAATGATAAGTGAGTTGTACAACGTCTGAGGGGGAACGTTCTTTTATAAACCATTTTTAAATTCAGCCTCTGCTTAATATCCACAAACAGCAGTTTTCCTTCTCCCAAGACAACAGGATGAACAGATAATATGAATTCATCGACAAGACCTAAACTGATACAGGTGGTAAAAATGTGTCATGCTATTTTTCTTTTTCTTCTCCAAAATCAAAAATACTTGCATTCACCAATCTATGAAAATATTGATCTATCTGCGTTAAGTCCACCAGATTGGGGTTTTTATGCCACCAATTACTTAAAGCAACCATTGCAGCAACATGGAATTCTGCTAACAAGTCATGAGGGATATCGATCGTTTTGGAATGCTGGATAAAATTTAAGGTGTCTTTTTTCAATAGCCGCATGGAGTAAGTCGACATGCAGTTAAAAAAGAGTTCATCACTTTGCTGTGAACGAACTAACTTATGGGACTCGGAGCCTTCAAAAAAACCATTGGACCAAAAAAAGGGCCTTAAAATTCTTTTTTCTAATGGGATATCCCAATATTGCTCCATCAGCTGATTCAGCCCATACTCCAACAATCTGAATTTATCCTCGAAATGCTTATAAAACGTGGAACGATGAACCATTGCTTCTTCGCAAATTTGGTCTACAGTAATTTTGGAAAATAACATCTTTTTATCTGTCATTAGATCAAACAGGGCTTTCCATAACAATTGCATGGAGCGACGCTTTCTCAAATCCATCCCTATTGCCCCCTCTACTCCACTCAATTTCTCAGACATTTATTTGATTCTGTCTCCTAACTGACCAAAACAGATGTTTTAAATATATTTTGCTGCGCAAATGATCACTACAATGGGAAACGACTTAACACTCAACCTATATGGTACGACAGGGAGGTACTCACATGGACTTGGATTTACAGAAAGTGAAGCGAATGCCAATTATGGTCGCCCTCATGGTAGGAGCGTTTGTGGCGACATTAAACGAAACGTTGCTAGGCAATGCCTTGCCTGTGCTGATGAAGGAGTTCCAGGTAGGTGCCACCACCATACAGTGGCTAACTGCGGCTTACCTGCTCGTTGTCGGCGCGCTCATTCCCGTAACGGCTCTAATTCAACAATGGCTTACAACAAGACAGCTTTTTTTAATTTCAATGATTACTTTTTTAATAGGTACGATCGTCGCTGCAATGGCACCTACTTTTATGTTGTTATTAGTTGGTCGAGTGATTCAAGCCATTGGTACGGGACTAATTATCCCGCTGCTGATGAATACGTTGTTAAATATTTACCCTGCGGAAAAAAGGGGTTCGATTATGGGGGTACTCTTCTTAATATTTACATTTGCCCCCGCTATTGGACCTACACTTTCAGGCATTATTATTGATGCAATGGATTGGCGCTGGCTGTTTTATACCATTATTCCGATTGCTATGATTTCTATCATTGTCGGGTATTACTATCTTGTAAATGTGACCGTGCTGACAAAACCCAAAGTTGATGTGCTGTCCATTATATTATCGACGTTAGGTTTTGGCGGTGTTGTGTATGGATTCAGCGCTACAGGAAATGAAGGCTGGTCTGATCCGCAAGTTTATTGGTCAATTATCACGGGCGGCCTGTTCTTAATCTTATTCACAGTTCGGCAACTGCGTATTTCAAACCCGATTTTGGAATTACGTACCTTCCGATTTTCGTTGTTCTCTCTCTCGATTATACTATTGATTATTGTTATGATGGCAATGTTCGCAACAATCACCTTATTACCTATGTTTTTGCAAAGCGTGTTGCTGGTGACGGCATTTCAATCAGGACTTATCATGCTACCCGGAGGTGTGGTAAATGGGCTTATGTCGCCTGTTACCGGAAAACTATTTGACCGATTCGGTGCCAGAGTCACTATTATTCCGGGTATATTGATCTTATGCATTGCGATGTATCTCTTTACCGGGTTCACATTAGAGTCGACGAGCCTCCAAATTATCTTAACGCACTGTCTATTAATGCTAGGTGTCGCACTCATTCTGGTCCCGGTCCAGACCTATGGACTGAATCAGATTACGCCTGAATATTACGCTCATGGATCAGCTATTTTCAGTACGTTGCAGCAAATTGCTGGAGCGATCGGCTCAGCATTGTTCATAGCGACCATGTCAGCGCGATCCAGTACCCATTTAGCACAGTCATCTAACCCCGATGACGTAACTGAACAATTAACTGCATCTGTTGCGGGGTACAGCGACACGTTCATGCTTGGCTTCATCATTTCGATCATTGCCTTAGTGGTAGCTCTCTTTTTAAGAAAAAACGCAAAGGAAAAACAAGCGGGTTGAACTCTCCGCTAATTTCAGGACTGCTCTGTCGCAACAAGTAGAGCAGTTCTTTTCTCTATCCCAAAGCAAAGGGCAATCATTTGTTCGTAACGTTTGGTCGCGGCCAGGAAAAGCTTCAATTCCGGATTCCTTTTTTTGCTTTCAGATTCAGAACTCTTCTACATCTGTATGTTCCTCAGTCCACCTCCAACGCCACCAACGCGGACACATGAAATTCTGCTAACAAGTCTTGTGGGATATTAATCATTTTGGGAGCTTGAAGATTATGAACATGTCTTTCTTCATATACCGCACGGAGAAATTTGTCATACAGTCAAGAAAAGTTTCATCACCTTGTTGCGTATGCACTAACTTATAGGACTCAGAGCTTTCGAAAAATTTATTGGACTAAAAAAATGGTTTTCCAATCCTTTTTTCTAATGGAAGGTCCCAATATCGCTCCATTAATTGATCCAATTGTTCAGTGATAGTAAAGTTTTAGACCAGAACCCCTTATCGTACAAGGAGTCCCGGTCTTTAAAATCACCAGGTATTTGAAAATTAGTTTTAGACTTAACGTTACAGTGGACGGAAGAGAGGTTTTGGATATGGGTCCATTACGGAGCAGCGAAGCTCGGCAGAGGAGAACTCTACGAAGTGATCGACACGATTACTTTCCTACGACGAAGCGTCATCGGCCCCTGGATCCTCCATCTGAAAGGCCGCCAAACCAATGGCGTCAGAAGGTTGGAGGTGTCTCGCCCGAGTTTGCCGATGCGTTGAACAAAACCGTCCCCGTCCATTCCGCCAACAGCTTCTATCATGCGCTTAAAGCCACGATTCGGTTGTATCGGAATTTGCGGGACCGTATCAGCGGAATCAAACGAAAAGAAGATGCCGAGCAAGCTGCCGTCGCTTACTTGGATAAGGTGTATTCCTCTCTTCCCCGTTAAACAACTTTGGTTAGCAAGAGCACCCACCCCATAGGCTGGTGCTCTTTTGCATGCAGGGGGGACAGTCTTCCTCCCAACATCCTCCACTAGACAACGTTCGCCCGTACTCGCCACGATGGAACTGACATTTCTGTTATGTAGAGGTCGCCATCATGGGGGAGCAGCCGGATCCGAACTTTATACACCTGTACGTTCATACGGAATACAGCCTGTTGGAGGCGGCTTGCAAGCTGAAGGATTTGATCTGGAGGGCAAGGTCGTGAAACATGCACGTGCTTGCGATTACCTACAAGGGAGCGGTTCGTAATATGTCCAAAATACAGATACATATGGGAACTCGGCTTAATTCAGTCCATTATTCCACATCTCTGCCCGTTAGTTGAGAAAACGGTAGCCAATTACGCTGACTGCCGTTCTTCATCCTTATTAAGCAATAGAACCCTTTAGTTTAACACTTTTTAATTCACACTAACTTCATTACTTCTAGCGATGAATTAGATGAATTGAGAAAATACATTCCCCTCTTAATTAAATTTAAATCGCAAGATAATTCTTTATAACGGTAATCTCAGCACCAGTGTATCAAACTTTTGTCTCAGACAGTTCTTGTCCTCTAATATCAGATTGGCTCCGTATGGATAAAGATACCACTGCTGGCAGGAGCGCAAACGCTACACCGATTGCGCCAATCCAACCGACGGCTTGAAGCGATATGTTTTCTACAACCATACCCCCAATTACGGCTCCAACGGCCATGCCCAATTGTACGATGGAAGTGTTCAAGCTCAGAATGATTCCCGAGGCATTGGGTGCCATGTCAATCAAATAAACTTGTTGGACCGGACCAGTCGACCAGGCAAAAAAAGACCACAACATCAGTAAAGGCAGCACGAATACGGAAGAATGGGAGAATGCTGTTATTAGTAGCAGGATCCCGGAGTGGAGAAGCAATCCTCCAATCATAGTACGGGGAATCCCCCATTTATCTGCGCCATAGCCGCCAACCTGAGAACCAAGAAGACTGGCTATACCGAATGCAAATAGCCCGATACTGACCATCTGGTCGCTCATTCCAGTAATGGTCAGGAGGAACGGAGAAATATAAGTATAAATGATCGTATAACCCAGAATCCAGAAAAAGCTAATGGACAAGGCAATAGAGATTCGAGGCGTTTTAAGCAGGGAAAGCTGCTCCTGTATGGGAACTGGAATCTCTCCCTTGGACTTGGGAATGGTCAGCAGAAGCACAAACATAGCGATCAGGCTGAGCACTCCGATACCCGTAAAGATGATCTTCCAATCATAGGAGCCGGCAATAACTCTCCCCAGAGGAACACCTAGAATAAGCGCGAGATTAAAGCCTAAGAGAACCGTAGCAATCGCACCGCCTTGCTTGCCCGGCTGAGCAAACTTAGAGGCAACGGTTAGAGCGACCACCATAAAAACACCGGTTCCAATCGCCAAAATAATTCTAGCTCCGAACAACATGGTGAAGCCAGTCGTTGTAATCGTGACTAAATTTCCTAAAAGAAATAGCGCCAAAGCAGCCAACATGAGTTTTCTTCGGTCCATTTTTGCGGTGATTGCAATCAAAATCGGAGTACCGATCGCGTATGCAAGTGAGTAGACAGTGATAAGCTGCCCGGCTGCTGCTAGCGTCACGCCGACATCAGTTGCGACCCTATCTAATATTCCAGCGATAACAAATTCAGATGTCCCTACCAAAAAACTGACGATGGCCAGTATGTAAATTTTCCATGAGTTTAGCATGTCGATCCCTCTCATTCTATTTTCGCAATTCTAGAAACGTGCGAATAATACCCAGATAAAAATCCTCTTATTGTTTGGCAAGCTCCTTACGAACAATAGGTGCAACCTTAGTTCCGAGAAGCTCGATCGTCCGTAGCAATTCGCGATGCGGCAGTGAGCTGAAATCGACGTACATAAGGAAACGGGTCAAGCTTAAATTCTGCTGTGCAAGCAGAATCTTCTCCGCCACATATTCTGGATCTCCAACATATAAGGCACCACGAAGGTCGCAAGCTTCTTCGAACGAGTTACGAGTGTAATGTGGCCACCCTCGTTCCCGTCCAATCTGGTTCATCTGCTCGGACATAACGGGAAAGTATCGTTCCGCCGCAGCTTCAAACGAATCCGCAATGAAACCATGGGAATGCGTTGCAATCTGCAAATTGCCGGAATCGTGCCCTGCCTTCTCGGCGGCTTCCTTATATAGTTTCACCAAAGGGGCAAACCGTTCCGGCATCCCACCGATAATCGAGAAGATAACAGGTAGTCCCAGCGTGCCGGCTCGAACTGCTGATTCCGGGCTGCCGCCTGTGCCAATCCATACGGGCAGCTGGGCCTGCTGTGCACGGGGGTATACGCCCAAATTGTTAATTGCCGGTCGATGCCCTCCACCCCAGGTCACCTTCTCCGTAGTCCGTATTTGTAATAAAAGCTCAAGCTTCTCTTCGAACAACTCCTCGTAATCGTTCAGGTTATATCCGAACAGCGGAAACGACTCAACGAAAGAGCCGCGCCCGGCCATGATCTCGGCCCGCCCATTTGATAGACAGTCCAGCGTTGCGAAGTCCTGATATACACGGACCGGATCATCCGAAGAGAGCACCGTTACGGCGCTAGATAGCCGAATTCGCTTGGTTGTAGATGCTGCAGCTGCAAGAATGATAGCCGGAGACGAGCTTGTGTAGTCGATCCGGTGATGCTCGCCAATAGCATACACATCGAGCCCAACTTGATCTGCCAATTGAATCTCCTCGATCGCTTGACGCAGCCTCTCTGCCGGCGAGACACCTCCATGATCAGAACTTGTGTGGAGAAAAGTGGTAATTCCCAACTCCATGATCTTTGACTTATCTTCCATCATAGTTTACCCCCTAACTAATTCGTCACTTCTAGAAATATAGAAATGTGTTTTAAAAAAATTTACGCCAGCAAATAGGGCGCAAATTTCTCAGCAACTTCTTGATTAACACTATAGTGAATAAACGATCCATTCTTACGCGAAGTGATTAAGCCAGAGTCGGTTAATTGCTTCAGATGATGCGACAACGTTGAACCAGCCACCGTTTCGAGTCTTTCGCCAATAGCAGTAAAGCATTGATTGCTCTCCTTTGCTAGCAGCAAAGCGATTTTTAAACGCGTGGGTTCACCTAAAGCTTTATATACTTTGACCGCCTGCCCCATTTCTTCTTCGTTTTCAGCCATGATGATCTCCTTCCCAAGTGTTATTCTACATTTCTATAAGTGTCGAAATGATCTTAGCACTTCATTGTTGAAATGTAAAGTGCTACTGTTCAGTGATAATAAAGTTTTAGACCAGAACCCCTTATAGTACAAGGAGTCCCGGTCTTCAAAATCACCAGGTATTTGAAAATTAGTTTTAGACTCAGCTTTAGAATTAAGCAATCCCTGGCTCTAAACTGAATAAAAAAGTCTTAGACTGACTCATTGAACTATCGAACCCGTTAGCGTAACATGCACCGTCGACTTGTGCCAGCAGTGCTTGCCTTACAGATTTTAAAATACTGACTAATTTCGACCCACCTTTTCTTGTACGGTAAAGTTTATCTATATATGTTTTTGATGTTGAAGTATCCATTATTCATTGCTAATATTTTTACTGAAAGGTGGTTGATTTTGATGGCAAATCATTTTGCCTGTATGTCACGCGGCTCATGCAAAGCCTATTCCTTAGGGCGAACCTTTTCATGGGCGGACGATAAGTAACCTGTTCGCCCAAAGGCGTTTAAAAGGATGGGCTTTGCACCTTATTGTTCAATTAAAATAAGGGAGTTGAGTGCATTGACCAATCCATTTAGTAGAAAACGTCAAAATCTCACAGACCTACAGATTCGGGTCAAACAATTGTTGGATGAGCTCGCGCAAGACGATATAGGCGCAGGATTCCAAGTTGCAGCTTATTGGCACGGAGAGCTGATTCTCAATGCTTTTTCAGGCAGCGCTGATTCCGCAGGACGACGATCCGTTGACTCAGATACCTTATTCGTTGTGCAATCTTGCTCCAAAGGCATTATTTCAACTGCCATTCATATTCTCGTCCAACAAGGCAAGCTGGCTTATGATGAACGGATCTCCCATTACTGGCCCGAGTTCGGAGCGAACGGCAAGGAAAAGATTACTCTCCGCCAGGTGCTTACCCATTCGGCAGGAATTCCCTTGATGCCCACGTACGCGGATATGCGGCTCATCACTGACTGGCGAGCAATGGTCTGCGAGATGGAGAAGCTAGAGCCAATATGGAAACCTGGCAGCAAGTCAGGTTATCATGGTCTGACTTTCGGTTGGATTTTGGGGGAAACCGGATCCCGAGCTGATGGCCGGACTTTTGCCCAAATTATTCATGAAGAGATTTGCAAGCCTTTAGGCATCGAAAAGAACCTGTATTTAGGTGCTTCCTCAGAAGCGGAATCCCGTATCGCCGAGATTAGCGGTGAAGCCGTACCCATTGCTTCCATGCCGGATGACATGCTTTTCAAGCGAGTTCTGCCTCCTGCCCTGGTCCCTGTTGCAAATCCGGAATGGAATTCGCCGTGGTTCCATGCAGCGGCCGTACCCGCCGTGAATGTTATCGCTACAGCGCAGGCGTTAGCGTGCATGTATGCCTCACTGATTGGTGACGGTGTGAATGGTAGACGTCTGCTCGAACCAGCATCCGTAGCGGAGGCGACGTCACTACATTTCGAAGGTATCGACGAAGTTGCACTCGCTCCCAATAGGTTGGGACTTGGCTATAGCCTTGGCCAAGAGGGTGATGTCATGGGAGGTAAGCCGACGGCTTTCGGCTATGCAGGTTTGGGTGGCATGATTGGGTATGCCGATCCATCGAATTGCTTTGCCGTGGCTGTGCTGTGTAATCGTATGAGGGTTGGACGGGGAAATCGGTCCCCTGATCGGCTTGTATCTGATCTAATCCGCGAGACACTTAGTAATGCTGAATCATAATTCTATGCCTTAAAATGAAGGGCCCGACATCGTTTTAGAGTCGGGCCTGTTTACTTTATATAGGGCAGCCGAGCAATAACTAATTCAACTATTCTGCCCGTTCGTATTATGAGGTCAGCCAGTTTTTACTGGTTGACCATTTTTTATTTGGTTCTACGATTACGGTAGCCGAGGTAGAACGTCCCTGCCCGTGGGGCATTGACCCCGTCAGCTAAACTGTTCACCCCCTACTTGTAGAAACATGCTTGAGGCTGGTTGGGACAAGATCCCGTATAACAAGCGAAGCTATGATACTACAAGCAGGACTAGGGGTTACCGGCAAAATATCTTGGAAAAGGAGCGATACAATGAATCCAGTTGTTGGTTTGGATATATCTAAAGGGAAAGTCAAGTTCAAGCATTTTTAGACAAGAGTCAGCCATACGGAAAAAGCTTTAGTATTTCGCATAATCGTGAGGGACTAGATACTTTTCCTCACTTTCTCAAGAATGTAGAAAGTATAACTGGTAAACAACCTCCGGTTGTTTTGGAGTCAACTGGACATTATCAGACTCCAATTACTCAGTTTCTAGTACGACGTTTTCTTAAATCCGTCCTCATCGCTCCTTTACTCCTATTTATTTCTCAGACATTTCTCTGATTTTGTCTCCTAACTACCCAAAATAGATATATTGAATATATTTTTCAAAGAATATTTTCACTAAAATGTGAACGAATCAAGCATACTTTCGTACGAAAGGAAGAAACACTTGCACTTACAAAACGTGAAGCGATCACAGATCACGGTCGCCACTTATAGTGGGAGCATTTGTGGCAACTTTAAACGAAACCTTGCTATTGATATCTTAAATATGGATTCATGAACTGAGGAGGATTCTAATGTCTACAGTTTTATTTGTGAAAGCAAATTTTCGTCCAATCGAACAAGCTGTAAGTGTAAAACTTTATCAGGCTTTTCTTGAGTGTTATAAAGAGTCCCATCCTGAGGATTTGATTATCGAGCTTGATCTGTTCTCAGAAAATCTACCCTATTATCATGCGAATACACTTAACGGTATTTATAAATTGGCAAAAGGTATGGAATTGAATTCAGAAGAAAAAGAAGCGACAGATACTGCGAATAAGTATTTAAACCAATTTCTCGAAGCTGATAAGGTTGTATTTGCTTTTCCTCTATGGAACTTTAGCGTACCTGCTGTATTGCATACGTATTTTGATTATTTATGTCAAGCGGGTAAAACTTTCCGATATACTTCAGAAGGTTCAATTGGTTTACTCTCTGACAAGAAAGTAGCTCTCTTAAATGCAAGAGGTGGTGTCTATTCTGAAGGACCTACAGCCTCAATGGAAATGGCCGTAAATTATGTAACGAACATGATGAATTTTTTTGGTGTAAAAGACCTTACAACAGTTATCGTAGAAGGCCACAATCAGTTCCCGGATAAAGCGGAAGATATTATTCGTAATGGAATTGAAAGAGCAGTGAAAGAGGCAGAAACCTTCTAAAATGTTATAAGAGTTTCAAAGATCTATAGTATGTGTACTCTTCTCTTCGTGGGTGATGTTCAGACAACCACCATTCCCCACAGAGTTGAGCACTTTTTCGTTTGTCAACCGATGCATTTCTTAATTGGTCACCTTTCTGTTCGTTCTGAGTATGACCTATTTAATGCTATGATTAAATAAGTAGCAAGGAAATACTGCTTCCCCAAAAAACAACTCCATCATGAAAAAAGGAGTAGATCAAAATGCAACGACCTGTCGTATTATTCATCGCAACAACTCTGGATGGGTATATTGCGCGCGAAAACGGTGAGATTAATTGGCTATATGAGGTAGCGGGAGACGGAGATAACGGTTACAGTGAATTTTACGAAACGATAGACACAGTCTTAATGGGGAACAAAACATACGAGCATACTTTTGAATTAGCTGATCAATTCCCCTACCCAGATAAAAAGTGCTACGTGTTCTCACGCTCGAAACATGATCCAAATCCACACGTTACATTTGTAACCGAAGATGTGCCTAGGTTCGTCGAGAAAATGAAAGAAGAAGAAGGCTCCAAAATCTGGATCGTTGGCGGAGCAGAAATTCTGGACGTTCTTTTAAAAGGAAGACTGGTTGACGAGTTTATCATCTCGATCATGCCAACGATATTAGGAAAAGGCATCCCGCTGTTTAAGAAAGATAATCCGGAATTGAAGCTCTTCCTGAGAGAGTCAAAACGCTTTGGTCAAATTGTTCAGCATCATTACGTAGTGAACAATGAGTATCAATCATAAAAAGAAATAAGTCCCTGAAGGTGACAGTATCCCGTCTGAGTAGACAGTGACAACCCCGCCCACCGCAAAGTAGGTGGTACACTCTACTTGGAGGGGATTTTTTTGAATAAATTTATCAGAAAAACCAGTTATCCTCAGCTGTTCATATGTCATCTTATAGTCTATTGGGCATTACCAGGCTGCTGTTGTTCAGTTTCTGGAGGTCTTCACTGTTGTGAATCCGTTGATAGTTCAATAAACCCAGCTAGTCAAACACTTTTACGAAGATTAAGAGCTTTTCTTATACAAAAATAGCGTGAAATCAACAACATCAGTCTACTACTTTAGTTCCTCTGAACAACAGCTGGTAGCCATATAAATAGACAAAGGACACTTCTTTTACATCAAGAAGTGTCCTCCGAGAGTAGAGAACGCCACCTTGCGAAAAATGGGGACTTTAACTGCCTAATCGAGTATTATAATCGACGAATTTTTTAAAAAGGTACCCGCATGCGAAATTCTTTGTTTCTCTCCACCTGATAAAGTGGAACCTCCTTCTCCTACAATTGTGTCGTATCCATGCTCTAATTTCATTATAAAATCATGACAATCTGCACGGTGACAAGCTTGCTCGACTTCTTCACTCGCGGCATTTTGCACGTGTCTGGTATGAGGAGTTGAATTTTGACTCAACTAGTGACCACCTTTTGTCTGCAACATGATCATACTAATTACAAGCTACGATTGTTTTATCCAAGGCGTTAAATAATTTGGACGTTTCTTCCTGGGTGTGGTCAATCCAGTGATAGGCAACCGTTACCGTCCCATAGAAAAAGGCGGATAACAACTATAGAAAACGCTTAGCCTCCTGTACATTAAGATGATTTTCACTGTTATGTTTTTTCGCTAATGAATATCTCCAGACAAAAATAATACTAATTCCACAAAATACTGCTGGTATGATCGTACTCATATTACCTAATCCATTAAGAGCTGTATTTGTTACCCTTGTTGGTTCGTATTGATAAAAAGATAAAAGGAATCCCTGAAGCCACATTCCCAGAGCAGTACCTAATTTAAGTACGAAATTGGAAAAAGCGATGATCACACCCTCATTTTTGATCCCAGTCTCTGACTCCGTCACATCCGCAACCTCATAAAGCATACCTGTCGAGTTTACAAAGAATCCAGCTTCACCTACGGCACAAGCTAATAAAAGGCCCCAAATACTCACTGTTGTCAAAGGGATGAATTTAAATATTCCGAAAACTACTGTTATAAAAATGGTTGAAAGCAGTACAGTATTTCGATTCCCAATTTTAGCGCCAAGTTTCCCCATGACTGGTGAAATGAAAATCACCATGAGGGCAGCTGCCAATATCATCGTTGAAATAATTCCTTCACCAGCCCCCAATACATTTTCAAATAAATAGATTTGATTTACAGTAAACAATGTATCACCGATAAAAAAAAATAAGGTATAAAATAGTACATTTCGATAAGCTTTGATACGTAATCCTTCTCTTATCGATCTGAAAATGGAGACTTTCACTGCTTCGTTCGTTACTTGATGAATAGGTTCATTTCCGCTGGTTGAAAAATAGGATACCAGAAAAGAGCCAGCAATTAATACACCCATTAGAAGAGCGGTTATACTCCAAGCAGAATCAGTACTTCCAAATACCTCCTCAAACTTACTAACAATTAAGATAGCATAGCCTGCAATCGCATATCCCAAATAATTAAAGCTTGTAGACATCCATCTTAGAGAAAGTCGATCACGTGGATCCCTGCTTATTTCAGCCCCTAAGACCAAGTATGGTACATCTACTGCGGATAGCATAAACCAGAAGAGCATATTCATTACGGTGAAGAATAACACTTGAGCAACCCCAGTTAATGGAACATTTGAAAATAAGAAGAATACTACAATTGCTAATGGAATACTAAATTTGATGATCCAAGGTCTTCTTCTACCTTTTGGATTTTTGCTATTATCTGAGAGATGACCAATATAAGGATCTATAACAGCACTCCAAATGACTGCAATTAAGGAGATGGTCCCCGCTATTAATGGATTAACTCCTGCATAATCAATTAAAAAATACATAAAAAAGAGATTGTAGAAATTGTAAGCGATATTTTCTCCAAAGGTCCCAAAAGAGTATCCTATTTTCGTTCCGAGCGAAAGCTTGCTGTTAGTGTTCACACTCATAATGACTGCCCTCCTTGTTTGATAGTAGTTGTGATAAATTTCCCTAGTATTTGATCGGAAAGTTAATCCTAGGGAAATCTATCACTACACAATAACTACAGTGGCTTTTACACATTTCTTGTGAAAGCGTACTCAAAAAATGAATTGCTGTTTAATACGGATGTTGTTGCGTTACGCAGTGAATCATGCCACCGTACTCGTACAATTTACTTACATTTACACCGACAATTCGTCTCCCCGGAAATTGCCCTTCAATGATTTGAAGCGCTAGCTTGTCGTGCTCATCATCATAGATGGGAACCAAAACAACCTCATTCCCGATGTAAAAATTTAAATAAGACCCTTTAGAGCCGGCTTCTTCTACTATTTTTCTTGTTAGTGGTAACGGGATGAGTTGAAATGGCGCTCCATCTGTATTTCGCGCCTGTTGTAACTCGTGATAATGCTTTTCGTACGCTTCCATAAGATACGTTTCACTTTCGCCAAAAGGGTCATTCTCATAGAGAATGGTATTTTCATTTGAGAATCGTGCTGCCCCATCGATATGGAAATCCGTATCTTCGTTATAGTTATCCTCCCCACGAAGACCAGTTATCCAGATAAAATTCGTTACCCCTAAATGTTTGGTTAACGCTCTTTCAATTTCTTCCTGATGAAGTGTGGGGTTTCGATTTTCATTGATAATCGATGTTTTTGCTGCCATCAAGGTGCCTTTTCCATTCACTTCGATTCCCCCACCCTCCAGACAAACATTTACATCAATTTTTGGCAGGCAATAGTTTTGGCTGATTTTTTTTGGTACCTTTGCGTCGTTTTCATAAGGGTATTTATTTCCCCAACCGTTGAAATTCCAATCTGTTAGACAAAGATTCCCTTCATGGTCTTTCACAAATATAGGGCCATTATCTCTAATCCAGATGTCGTCGGTTTCTTGAATCAAGAAATCAATTTTATCCATATCCACTTTTGCTTTCTTCAGTATCGTTTGAACATGCTTTTTTTCATTTTCATTACATACAACAATGTGCACATTTTCTCCATAGTGAAGCTCTTTTGCCATCGTTACCCAAATATCATCAAGTTTTGCCCTGTATCCCTCGCCTCTATGAGTTCGATCATGGGGCCATTGGAGCCAGGTTCCCTCATGTTTCTCCCACTCTGCAGGCATATAGTATTCGATGTCTTCTTTCCTTTTCACACGGTTTCACTCCTTGTACGAATGTAATGTAAACTCATTCTATTCGTTGCCAATGTGTCAAGGTCAACCACATTTTCCGCTAACACTTTAAGAGCACTTTGTGAAGGAAAATGCTTTTAAACAAGAACCAAACTATAAAAGCGAGGTACTGGTTTATCCCAGCTACCTCGCCTAGATCAATTTGCTTAAAATGTCGATTACTCCCTGCTTTTGTTTTGCAATCGGAATACAAATTTCTGTTATATATTCAGAGTGATTATTTGTTACTCTGATATCCCTATAATATCGTTCTACTGTTGGTCCTATGATCGAATAGTTATTCTGCTTTGCCCAATTAATAAGCGTTATGTACGCGTTGCCAATGCTGTCATAGCTGCCATAAAAAATCGTACTCATATAAAAGCCGCCCTCGATCAATTGTGTGTAAAATGCATCAGTCTTGTATTCTGCGTTTACGGGTATACAAACTTCGATGTCCGTTTTATCTGGATCATAATCGGAATAAGATTGATGAAAGATCGTCATATGCGTTCCAAGAGACACCAAGTCGTTGCTTGCAGCAATGACTCCGTAAAGCTCGTCGATCATTTGATCTATTTCTACGTCTTTGGTTCGTTTTCGTTGACATAACGCTAGAAATTCTCCTCGATGTCCGGTTAAAACGTCGTAGCTTCGTTTTGCACCAACTATTTTTTCTTCCCCTGTTATCCCTCTAATTTGCTTTTCCAGCTCTACTACTAAATAGTGATTTTCTGTTGTAGAGTGTTGGAGATAGTCGATTTTGAGTTGAAGCATTTGTTTGGTGTACTCAACGTCATTTTTACTGATGATTTTTTTTACCTCATCCAATGAAAAGCCATACCTTCTAAATTGTTTGATCATTGAAATGTTGTACATTTCCTCATCGCTATAATACCTATACCCGTTTTGATCGACATAGCTAGGCTTTAATAATCCAACCTTGTCATAATGCCTCAACATCCTAGAAGATACCTTACTTATTTTCGAAAATTCACCAATTGTATAAATGCGGTTCACCTTCATTCTTCAAGAAATACTGTTTATATATAGGGCTACAGCCACATCAGAGACTGTAACCCTTTACCGGACAAAAATTATTTATCTCAGGAAAAAATCCGATCGTCTACAATGAGCTTTTCATTTGTCATAGGGAAACTTTAAGTATTTCACTATAGGAATCGGGTCTTCTGTCCCGGTGGAATTGCAGGATATCTCTTGTACGTTTTATTTCGTTCAGATCTATTTCTTGCACAAGGACTTCATCTTCGTTCGTTTTCGATTCAATTAAGATTTGGCCCAAAGGATTGCTTAAAAAGCTTCTACCATAGAACGTCATGTGCCCACTTCCATCTGTTGCATCTTCCCTACCAACTCGATTCACGGCAGCGATAAACATTCCGTTGTGAATACCATGTGCTTTGATTGCGTCCATCCAAGATTGTGATGTGTCTAAATCTGGGTGATCCGGTTCTGAACCAATTGCTGAGGGGTAAAAAACGATTTCCGCACCTTTTAGGGCCACAATTCTCGAAGGCTCTGGGAACCATTCATCCCAGCAAATGAGCACTGCGATGGTTCCGTGTTTTGTTTTGAAAACGGGGTAGCCTGTATCGCCTGGAGTGAAATAGTATTTTTCAAGATATTGCGGACCTTCAGGAATGTGATGCTTTCTGTATTTTCCCAGATATTGACCATCCTCATATACGGCAACCGTATTAAAATACATTCCAGCTGCAGCATACTCATAAAGGGAACAAATTAGCGTGACACCTAATTCCCTGGATAAGTCCCTGATTGTAGTCCAGGTAGGACCATCTAACGGTTCTGCCCAGTTGTATTTCTCGACATCTATGACTTGCGGAAAATACATGGCATCAAACAACTCTTGCGTGCAAATCACTTGTGCTCCTTGCTCCGCCGCTTGCCGGATCAACGCAATCGCCTTATCTACGTTTTCTTGTCTATCTGCTCCACAAGAATGCTGGATCAAACCTACTTTCACCTTTCTTTCCATCATGAAGCATACCCCCTTCTTAAAATTCTATTAAATTGAAATAATTACTGAGGTTGTTGCTGAGTTACGCAGTGAATCATGCCACCGTACGGATACAATTTACTGACATTGATACCGACAATTCTTCTTCCGGGGAATTGCCCTTCAATAATCTGAAGACCTAACTTGTCATGTTCATCACCATAGATAGGAACCAAAACAACTTCATTTCCTATGTAAAAGTTTAGATAGGAACCTTTAGAATCAGCTTCTTTCACTTTTTTTCTTGTTACAGGTACAGGAATGAGTTGAAAAGGCTCTCCATCCGTATTTCTTGCTTGTCGTAGTTCCTGATAATGCCTTTCATACGCTTCCAAAAGCTGTGCTTCACTTTCTCCAAACGGGTCATATTCATAGAGGATCGTATTTTCATTTGAGAAGCGGGCGGCA
Source organism: Brevibacillus reuszeri (assembly GCF_002897295.1). GTDB lineage: Bacteria > Bacillota > Bacilli > Brevibacillales > Brevibacillaceae > Brevibacillus > Brevibacillus reuszeri_A. The sequence goes on along the minus strand of NZ_BEXF01000009.1, from coordinate 242,111 downwards.
CCATCGATGTGGTAGTCTGTTACTTCATCATGGTTATCCTCCCCACGAAGCCCCGATATCCAAATAATGTTCGTTACACCTAAATACTTGGATAACACACTTTCGATTTCTTCCTTGCGAAGCGAAGGGTTTCGATTATCGTTTAGGATGGAGGTTTTTGTTGCCAATAAGCTACCTATTCCATTTACTTCAATTCCTCCGCCTTCCAGGCAAACACTAGCCTCAATTCTTTAGTACAAGATTACTATTGTCATCTTTCACAAATGTTGGACCATTATCTCTTATCCAAATGTCATCCGTTTCTTGAATCAAAAAATCAATTTTATCCATATTTACCTTTGCTTCAATCAATTTAGATTCAATATGCTCTTTTTCTGTATCGTTGCATGCAACAATATGCACATTTTCTCCATAGTGCAGCTCTTTGGTCATTGTTACCCAAATATCATCCAGCTTCTCTCTGTAACCATCGCCTTTGTTTGTTCCATTGTGGGGCCATTGGAGCCACGTTCCCTCATGTTTTTCCCATTCTGCTGGCATATAAAAGGCCATATTTTCGTTACTTCTCACAAGGTTTTCACTCCTTCTCCGAATGTAAAACCCATTCTATGCCATAACAATGTGTCAAGGTCAATGACGATTCCACGAACTCTGTTTGATGAATATCAAAAAGAATTGGTAGTTTTGGACCCTAAATTAAAGTCCTCGATTACTATAATGCCCGGCTACCAAATCCGTTGATGCTCCTTCACTATTAGCTGGACTCGGGATTAAAGGAGATGTTTTTATAAAATTCATCTACCTTTGTGTATTTCTTTACATATTTTTTAAAGAGAGAAAAAGAGAAAGAGCTGCGGTTTGTTCGCAGCTCTTAGGCAATATCGGTCCGTATCATTTTCTATAAGTTTCTCTCCTCTTTATGCACTGATCCTTGTCAGTTTCTCCTGCTGTTTACGGACTTGTCCAGTTAGCCTTTGATGCAAATAATAGCCCAGCCCCGTGAGGATCAGGCAAATAGCTGATTGGAAGTATTCTGGTGGCGTTACTTGATAGATAAAGAATCCGAATACTGTCCAAATGAGTGCCGGTACATTCCAGCCGTTTGTATACCGGTAGATGCCATGATCATCAAAGAGCTGATCGACAACCAGCCTTCCTTTTTTCACCAACACATAATCAGTTATCAAAATGGCAGCCAATGGCGCGTAGAAAATTCCGGAGACCGTCATCGTCCCTTGCAACTTATCTAACATCGTTGGGAAAATGGACAAGCCGACCCCAATGACGGAAACGATCAGAGTGGCCCAAAAGCGGCCGAGCTTTGGAATCATATTTACAACCGAGAGCGATCCGGTATAGATGTTCAAGACGTTGATCGTCCAGTTATCCAGCACGACCAGAAGCAGGATGATGAATAGGGCTATGCCGCTGCTCGCAATAGAAGCTGCTCCCTCCAGCCCATTTGGCACTTTTCCAAGTGTTGCAGCCGCAGAATAAGCGCCGACAAACGCTGAGGTAAATGTACCTATGCACGCTGCTGCCATGGTGCCGATCCACATGTCAACGCGGGTTCGCGAGTAGCGGCAAAAGTCCGCCGCATCGGTGGTCATCGACAGCCAAATCGCTGTCAATGAGTTCAAGGAAACGATGAATGCGCCCCACCCCCAACCGATTGTTCCTTCGTATCCGAACACTTTGGGTATCGCATAGTTCGGATCATCATGGGTCATGAACAGATAACAGACGAAAATCAGTGCGATAAGTTTGATTGGCAGTGCCACGCGAGATAGAAACTTAAGCCAGTTGTAACCGAAAGTGGCGATAACAATTTGGAATATTGCAAAAGTTAAGCTGACAGCGACAACGCTCACTTCCGTCTGAAACAGCTTGTTGATGACCACTACGATAGCGGCCGCTCCCACGATAGTTTGAATGGAAAACCAATAGATGGCCGTGATCGCACGAAAAAGCGACACTGTGTATTTTGAGCCTCTGACGCCATAGACCATCCGCGTCGCAACCGCACCTGATACGCCGTGATCAACGCCGATCGTAGCCATGACGAGATAAGCGCCAAAGGCGACCGCGATCCCCAGGACAACGGAGGTAATCGCCGCCCAGAATGATAAGCCAGACGCAACCGCCACGCCGCCAATCAGAATCATGCCAGGATTCATTAAAAAATTGATAATCATGAAAAAAATGTCATACCATTTCACTGTTCTCTTTTCTTCAGGAACTTGTTCGATTCCATACTGCTCTACGTTTTTCGGTTGGCGATATTTTTTGAACACATCAGTATCAGTATGAGGACTCTGATTTATTTCCACGCGCTTTATCACTCCTTTTCTTTTTCGTCATCGCCTAAGATTCCATACCATTTCAATGCTGACAAAATCAGCACCTTGGTCACCTCAAACAGCGAGTCCAGCTCCACGTACTCATCTGGCCCGTGCGGTTGTGCACCGACCGGTCCGTAAATCACGCCCGGAATGTTGCGACCTGCATACCAGGCCACATCGCACACGGCTACAAATCCTTGATACACTGGTGAGATCCCAAATCCTGCTTGACCGTCGGCAATGATTTTGACAATATCATGATCCAATGGCGTATTGACTGGTGGGAAGTCGACACCTCGTAGCCCCCATTCCACTAAAGGCGGATTTTCGCGCAACCAGCTGTCGGTAATGGCCGCTGCACTAACGGCAGCTTCAAATTCTCGCTTGATGGCTTCCGAGTTCTCCGTCGGTAAATACTTGATGTCGTACTCAATGACGCAATAATCCGGAATAATCGCTGGATTCGTTATCGTTTCGGGAATTCCGTTTTTGACACCCGCTCCAGCCAGCATGACGCCCGCATTGATCGCGTTTGCCCCTGGAGGCAACAGCGGGTGACGTCGATTCAAACCCCAGTCTCGTTCCAGCTCCGAGGTTGCCTGAATGATTTTCATTGCCTTCTCAATCGCATTCACACCGGTCCGCTCATAACCAGGATAAATGTGACGATAGCGCCAAGCCGAGTGTGCAGCGACTCCTTTTACCGAAACCCGCGCCCAATGAAGCCCGCCTTCTACCGGATTGATGGTGCCGTCGGTCGGTTCCGTGACGATTACACCGGCACCGCGATACCCGCGGTCCAGCACAGCGCGAGTGCCAGCTCCGCCGTTCTCTTCATCAATGACGATATGAAGATCCAGATCAGAATTCAATTCCACGCCCAAATCCGCGAGAAACTTGGCCACCATGATATTGCTCACCACACCCGCCTTCATGTCCATGGAGCCTCTACCATACAACCTGCCTCCATGAATCTCAGCCTTCCAGGGATCGACACTCCAGCGGCTTATGTCCCCTTCTGGGACGACATCGACATGGCCATTCAGGATAAGCGTATTGTCTCGAGATTTTCCTTTTATGGACGCCACTACGTTGGGTTGTCCCTCATATACATCCCACTTATCTACAGTAAGCCCCATCGAAAGCAAGTAATCCTTCAGGAACTCCTGTAGTTTGTCACTTTCACTCGCTTCAGGTCGTTCCAAAAAATTCGGATTCACACTTTTGAAGCGGACCAGTTCTTGCAACAGCTCGACGATATGCTGCTCATTGCGCTCGACCCATTCCTGTACGATTTCTTTCCAATCTTTTGCCGCCATATTGATTCCTCCCTTTTTCAAATTAAGCCAGTTCGCCACCATCAATCGGAATCAGCTGTCCTGTGATATAAGCCGACTCATCGCACGCAAGGAAGGCGAATAGCCCTGCCACCTCTTCAGGCAAATCAACTGTCACTGTTGTTTTCCTCCTTTATTTCGAACTTGCAAGAAAAGATTTGCAACAATTATGCCATCGTTGTTTGCACGTAAAATCAGCAATTTAGACGCTCATATTGCGACAGAAATTTTTCGCCGAAAAAAATTATATGAAAGATATTTTTCTGAACATTTTAAATTTGATATACTTCTCGAACGAATGGAATAAGGAACTTAACACTGTTCCTCAATGAAGTTTCTTCCTTCACAAGTTAAAGAGGTGCAGGTTCTCCCCTGCACCCCACTATTCATCACTAATAGATTGTATTGCTCTACTTATTCTGTTCGATTCGTGGCAGCGTCGTTACCATCAGTATCCCTCAAGTTTTTGGTATCGTTGTTGCCACTCCCTGCACCCTCACCCATCTTGTTACCCAATGCACCACCTGCAACGGCACCTGCAATGGTGCCAATTGGTCCAAAAACAGAACCCAACGCAGCTCCTACAGCAGTACCGCCAATGGTTCCTACAGTTTCACCTGTGTCTCTGCCGACCGTATTGGTAGTGCTAAGGTCATCAGCATCGTTCTGATTACGCTCGGTGTTTTCAGCCATGCTACTCACTCCCGTGTTTTGTGATTGGGAAGCTACCCTTCAAGCGACAGTCCCATGGAATATTTTGCCCACCAGAATAGTTTGTATTCCAAAAAAATACCTGTATTTGTTGATTCGATGGATCGATAAAGGAACTTTATTCGTTATTAGTAATTAGGGTTACTGCTTCGTATTATGGTATGTGCACCACGTATCACACCAATGTGCTACTAACCCCTTCACGGTTGCAACCGGCGCCACTTCGGCCACAATCGTAGCCATGCAATGATCCACATTCGACTTAATAACCGGTGTAATATCTTTGTAGGCGTAAGGCGCTTCTTTCTTCAATTCGAAAAAATTGCAGATGGATTTTGGAAATTCCCGAACAGAAACGCGCTTGCCTAGCGAATTAACCGTTTCAGTTCATTTATAGCGGTGTTGATTCCGACCTTTTTCCTTGCAGAAATCTATAAAAGGTTCGATCCGCTTCACGACTCGAGCTGCATTATCGTAGTTTGGTTGCCGTTCGTTATGCGTTTGCCAAATTAGTAGGAATGTCAAAAACCCGATAATAAACATTATCGGGCTGATTAATTAGGGCTTTCTTAGTATTGTAACTGGCCAGGCTGGACGCGATAACAATGATGATGGAAAGCTCCTTATTCACTGAATTAGAGTTATGCGTAAAATTTTCGTATGCGGTCTATCTCCTCCCCCGTTTTGGGGTGTAAATGTTCGATAGGCTGCTCTACGAACGAAATGAATAACCGTAAATGGCATTGCTTGAGAGGAGCTCCCTTTGTGAATTATACGAGCTGCTGCAGGACGCTTTGTAATGTGTTTGTTTCTTCAGCGGTTAGTGGAACCATTGGAAGGCGGACGCCGCCGACGTTGATTCCTTTCAGATTTAGCGCTGCTTTCACCGGTGATGGGCTTGGGGCAGCAAATAGTGCATTCATAATCGGAAGCAGTTTGCGATGGGCTGCAGCTGCTGCTTCGATATTTCCGTTTTTAAAGAGGTTGATCATTTCCTGCATCTCATTTCCAATGATATGGGAGGCGACGGAAACAATTCCTGCACCGCCAATGCCTAAGACAGGCAATGTTAAACCGTCATCACCGCTATATAAAGTGAAATCATTTGGTGTTTGGCTGATCACATCTGCCATAGCATCTAAATTGCCGTTTGCTTCTTTTATCGCTACAATATTTGGAATCTGGGATAGGCGAACAATTGTCTCAACGGACATATTTACTACGCTGCGCCCAGGAATATTATAAAGCATAACTGGTAGTGATGTTGATTCAGCAATGGCTTTAAAGTGCTGATACATACCTTCTTGGGATGGCTTGTTGTAGTATGGAGCCACAAGCATAATTCCATCAACACCAGCTGCTTCAGCCTGTTTGGTTAAACTGATGGATGCCCTGGTATTATTCGAACCAGTTCCTGCTATAACAGGTATTCTACCGCCTACTACGTCTACTACAAATTTAAATAACTCTACCTTTTCCTCATTTGATAAGGTAGGGGATTCACCTGTTGTTCCTGCGACTACCAATCCATCTGTGCCATTTTCAATTAAATAATTTACTAACGTTCTCGTCGCGTTAAAATCAACATCACCATTTTGATCAAACGGTGTAACCATAGCGGTTAAAACTTGGCCAAAATACATTTTTCCTCACCCTAACTATTATTTTCTATAAATCAGAGGCAGAATCAACGCAAAAAAGCAGCAACGAAGGCTCGCTGCTGCAATAGAAACATAAACAAATCAAGTTCCCGTGCGTGAGATAGCCCTCCATATAGTTCCCTATATGACAGTTCTGTATTTATTCAATAGCAGAACCAGCCCTAAGACAAATGAGAATCTTATAGGCTTCGGCAAATCCCCCTTTCCACAATCATCTCAGGACCTCATTATCCTCCAACTGTGTACTAATGGTCTTTGCGCCTCTATCCTCACTTCAAATGGTTTGAAGTAAGAAGATATTTAATTAACACTAAATCTATCAGATTTGTCCTTCTAATTCAAGGGGGCAAATTTTCAGAGATTACATGTCCACGTCAGAAATAGAGGTGCATGAATTCTCTCCCTATCCAAAAAGCCGTTCTCTCCATCAAGAGAGATTAGTTGCTATGGGTGCACTTTACGCAGTTCGATCATAATCACGAAAGAATCATATGACTTTTTCAATACTCACTGACTATAGATATCTGCGTAATTCTCCACAAGCTGACTCATTCATGCATGATCTAAAACCATAGTAGCTATCCCCGTTTCAAAGGAACCCTACAACATCGCATAAGCATATAGGGTTTGATTTTCTCCCAGTTGCCGGGCTTATAGTTTGAACTGCTTCACGAGCTGAAGCAGTTCTTCTGATATCCGACTCATCAAATCCGCTGATGCAGAGATTTCTTCCATGGCTGAAAGCTGTCCAGCAGTGTTGGTGGAAATCGTCTGTGCCAGATCGTTGGACCGAACCGCCATGTGATCGATCTCCAGCAGGGAAGCATGGAACTCCTGGGAGCTTGCGGATATTTGTTCAGCTGCAGCTGATGTCTCCTGTACGTGATACACGGCGCTACGTGTTGCGACCAGAATTCTTTGGAACGCTTCCCCCGAGTCCCGGATGGAATCAACGCCAGTCTGCACCTCCTGCTCCCCTTGATCCATAGCAGTGGCGGCTTTATTAATATCGGCGAGAATAGCCTGAATCAGCTCAGTGACCTCCATCGCGGATATCCTGGAGCGCTCCGCCAGCTTTCTGATCTCATCCGCAACAACTGCAAATCCTTTGCCCTCCTCACCCGCCCGTGCAGCCTCGATCGCTGCATTCAGCGCCAGCAGATTTGTTTGCGACGAAATGGTCGTCATCGCATTAATGATCTCTCCAATCTGATGCGACCGTTTGTTTAGCTGATTAACGATCAGTGAGAGGTCGCCCACCATTGTGGATACGGCAAGCATTTGCTCCGCTGACTGTCTAATCAGCTCGTTTCCATGTTCAGCATGGCTTAAGGTAGCCTGTGAAGCCTCAAAGGCTGTCGATGAGGTGGATGCGATGCGCTGTGCGCTGGCCGACAGCTCCTCCATGGCATAGGTGCTCTCCTGCAGGCTTCTTTTTTGCGTTTCATTGCTCATGGCCACTTCTTGTGCAGATACGGAAATTTGGTCTGTGGCTGCTGTCGTCACCCCGAAGGTGACAGACAAGTCGCGGGAGGACGATGACAGGGCAGCAGCATGGGACAGTAGCCCTTGCGTCAGCTCTCTTAATCGGCTGTGCATGGTCTGGAAGGAGGCGGAGAGGTCGCCAATTTCATCCCGGCTATGTATGGCAATCGCTCTTTGTGACAAGTCGCCACCAGCGACCTGTTTGGCCAGCTGCGTCAACTGGACTAGCGGCTTGGTAAGACGCGTCGCGAGAAGGATAACGATAATCCCTCCGACTGCAATACAGCTCAGTAGCGTATAGACTGTGCCTTGCACAATACGTTGCTGCCCCGCGTTATAATCCTTGATATAAGAGCCAGCTACAATCGTCCATCCCCAGTTTGGGTCCCTTAGAGAATAGGCAATTTTCATAGCATCAGCTTTCGAGTCTGGCAGCGGCCACCTATATACGGTAACTCCACCTCCTGGCTGCTGACCCTTCTGAAGCATATCCCGGATATGATAAAAGCCGTCACTTGTCTGCATGTCCCAAAATTTCTCTCCCTCCTGTGTCGGGTGGGCAACCAGATCACCCTGGTCGTTTAGAACAAAGAAATACCCGTGCTCGCCAATATCTATATTTGTATTGATTGTCCGTGTACCATCCGCCTGCTTTGGCCCGAGAAGCAGCTGCTTCATCTTCTCCTGTGCCTCTTCCTTGCGTAATGAGCCTATCTTGACAGCATCCTCTAATGAAACGATCAGCTCCGCAGCCATATGAACCGTGTTTCTAAGATTGGTCTGTGTCTGCAGGTCGCTTTCACGGGCTGAAACCCAGATACTCATAACTCCTACCAGCAATGCTGGAATGATCAGGATTGCGAGCGAGATGACCAGTAATTTATTACGTATTGTGAACCGCCATTGATTTCTCGTTGGTTTTGTCTTTTTTTTCATGTATATCCTCCCGTAAAACCATATAGATTCTGCCACGGATGATCAAAAACAGCAGTCCAAAGTACCCTTTGAACTGCTGTCATGGATCAGAATTTGAAGATTATTTTAATGCCTTCAGCATGGCAGAGACAAAGCCGATATGATCGGTCGCATGCAATACAGTGGAGACAATTAGCTCGCTATACGTCTCGGCCTTCAAAAAGTTTTCTTTTACAGGTACGTCCAGCTTACCCTCCAGCAATTCCCGGATCTCGTCCGGCTGCTTCCTCAATTGGTCAATTAGTACATCCCATGCAGGCGATTCGCCATGCCAATCTGAGGGCTTGGTTCCATAGGCAAAAAAGTACTGGTAGCTTGCGGGAAGCCGCTTATTCAGTGAGAATTCCGAAAGGTCGAATACATGAAACTCTGTCACAGCAAGCACATGACCTATATGCCAATGTATGCTGTTCTTGAAGCCTTCCGGCACAAGATTACGCTTGTCCTCCGGGCATTGGGCAACCAACTCTATCAATTGATTGTGGCGGCTCTTTAAAATATCGAAAATAAAATCTGTTCTCATGCTTCATACCTCCTCAGAATGGTCAATCTGATATGTGATTATCTACAGCTGATTTGTTACACCATTTGATGTCTTTCGTTACGAGTACATTTCCGTAATCATGGTGACAGCTTGTTTAGTGATGATTAATTTATTACAATTGAGAACATTGTAAACATTAAGTGAATCAGCTACGGTGGTTTCTACACCGGGTATGTTATTGGCGCTTTTAAAAACAAAGTTATTTATCATAGGTGTAACAATTAGCACCTTTTTCTCTGCTCCAAGAGCATTCAGCATGGCTACTATAGACTTTGTCCTGTAATTTTCTAACTTGATCTCGTCGACGACAATGAATTCTTGGTTCTGTACTTTGCTGGATAATGCAGATTTTATAGCGAGCTGCTTAACCTTTTTGTTGAGCTTGTAGCTGTAATCGCGAGGTTTAGGAGCAAACACAACTCCTCCGCCACGCCAATGAGGCATGCGAATCGAACCTGCTCTAGATTTATCAATTTTATTCTGCTTATAAGGTTTTCTGCCGCCGCCTCTAACTTCACCACGTGTTAATGCAGATTGTGTTCCACTGCGATTATTTGCCAGATAATTTATAACTGCATCATACATTACCGATTCATTGGGAATAATCCCGAAAATGGATTCTTCAAGTTCCATTTCACCAACATGACTACCTTCCATATTAAAAATGGTAACATTCAACATGATTCTTTCCTCCAGATCTTAAACTTTCACGATATTGGCACCCACATCTGTTGATTAACGTTTTTTGTATATTCACAATAGCATCCATTATTTTTAACCTCCGTTTGACCTGCTACATTTTAGAAGAACCTGTAGTTATAAAGCTATCAGATAGAAATCCCATAAACTATATACAAAACGGTTCTGTAATGTTTGGTATAACCTTTAAGATAAGTCCTTTAAATGTAGTTTTGAGCTTTATTCAAATACTCATATCACTTTTTCTTTCTACATCAGGGGACATTAAAAAAGATGATCCCATGTAAGTACAGGGATCATCTTCACAACGTAGTGTATTTAATTGGTCCAAAAATAGGATCACATTTCAGCGATATTTATATATTATTTTTCTGATCGCATAAACAGAGAGGTGGTAGGTTTCTGCAAGTTCTTGAATCGAATTACCAGAAGTATATCCTTTTATTATTTCGCTATTTCGCTTATCAATTTCTTTACGAAAACCGGATTGTTCTCCCCAATTTTTATGTTGATTTTTTATTGCGGGAATATAGATGTATTCACCTTGTACATAATCTTGCAATTTTTCAACCAACTCTTTTGGGAGAATTTCATTAGCGTTGATATATCTCATGTAGACTCACTCCTTGAATAAATGAAATATCTCAAGTAGCAAAGCCAGCATGATTGGTGACGGTGTTATTCCATGCAAATATCACCACATATCTGTCTTTGCATGGAATGGAACATGGGTGATTGTAATATTTTTATGAGACAAAATTCATTCTCCTTTATAGATTGATACCCGCAACCACACTGGGTAAAAATGCAGTATGATTACTTGTCAAAATAAAAAGAGCTACAAGAAAGTTACCTTTCTTATAGCTCAAAAAATACGGCACATCCAACCCAGTACAGGGTAAAAAGGATATATTTTCTGAGTGAAAAAGAATAAGGTAACTAACTTGCCAACAAAGAATAAAACCATGCTTTATTCTTTAAAAAAGCGGCAAGGAATATTACATTACCCTCTTCAACTCCATTCGTTAAGTGTCAGCAAAATTTTAGCATACTGGCTTTTACATTACAATTATAAAGAGAAGGGTATGGAACTAAAAGTTGTTTTTAAGATGGGTCAGAGCATTTGAAAACGCTAATCACGTCAACTTGCTTTTCTAACTGCTTGCTGAGGTGATCAATCATGCTGGAGTCGCATTGGACGGTAATGCTTACGTTGGATAGATGCTGTTGATCCGCTCTATTTATAGACATACGATCAATCTGAATTCCTCGACGAGAATATACACCCAGGATTCGCAGAAAAGTTGCTGGGTGATTGACCACCATCATTTGTATCGTTTGTTCGTTCATTCTTCCCACCCTTTCATGATTAATTCGCTATTTGCTTTGCCTGGTGGTACCATGGGAAACACATTCTCGCTCTCTTCTACCAAGAAATCGACAACGACAGGGCCCGGATGAGCTAGGGCTTCTTGGATGACAAGTACCGCATCTGCCCTCGTTTCGGCTCGTAATCCTTTCACACGAAACGCCTCAGCTACCTTGACAAAGTCTGGCCCACCTATCTGTGACTCTGACAAACGATTTTCATAAAACATTTCCTGCCACTGCCTAACCATTCCAAGGAAGCGATTATTGATAATAAATACCTTCACAGGAATGTCTAGCTCGGCAATTGTCTGCAATTCCTGAATATTCATCTGAAAAGAGGCGTCTCCTGCGACACAAACAACGGTTGATTCAGGTTTAGCGATTTGAGCGCCTATCGCGGCAGGAAAGCCAAATCCCATCGTACCGAGTCCTCCGGATGTAAGAAACGTTCGAGGCTTCTTAGCACGGTAAAAGTGTGCCGCCCACATCTGGTGCTGTCCTACTTCGGTTGTGACGATTGCATTTCCATTCGTGATCTTGCTCAACAAATCAATGACGAATTGTGGCTTCAATGCACCATCTTGATCCTGATCATACGAAAGTGGATACTCTTGCGCCCACTGCTGCACCTGCATTCTCCAATTCTCACAATCAGGGGTTGGAAAAGGTAGTAACAAAGCTTGTAGAGCTGTTTTCACATCGCACACCAGTGCATAGTCAGCAGGAACGATTTTACTCAGTTCAGATGGGTCAATATCGATGTGAATTTTTGTAGAGTGTGGAGAAAATCTCTCTAGTTTCCCTGTAACCCGGTCATCAAAACGAACACCAAATGCTAACAAGAGATCACAATGATACACAGCCATATTGGCGGCATACGTTCCATGCATACCCAACATCCCAAGGAACAAGGGCTCATCAGGAGGATACGCTCCCAATCCCATCAATGTCGAGCAGACTGGGATGCCGGTTTCCTTGGCAAAATGGAGTAATTCCTCGGAAGCGTTACCACTTACAATTCCTCCACCGATGTAAAGAAGCGGTCGTTTTGCCTGTGAGATTGTCCGACGGATCGCTTCCATTTGATCCCTATCGATTTCAGATATTTCTTGCTTGATTCGTGTCGTCGCAGGTAAGGAAGTTTGGTACATGCAACGGGTACTCGCGATGTCCTTTGGGATATCAATAAGTACCGGACCTGGTCTACCCGTTGAAGCAATCTGGTACGCTTCCGCAAGCAAGCTTGGCAGTTCTTCCGGAGTCCGCGCCTGAAAGCTATATTTCGTCACTGGTGCCGTGATTCCGATAACATCCACCTCTTGAAATGCGTCTGTACCGATGAATGAGGAGGCAACCTGGCCTGTTATGACTACAAGCGGAACGGAATCCATATAGGCGTCTGCAATACCTGTTACCAGATTCGTCGCTCCTGGACCTGAGGTGGCAATGACTGTCCCAACTCTCCCGGTCGACTTGGCGTACCCTTCTGCAGCGTGGATTGCTGCTTGTTCGTGCCTGGTCAAAATGTGTCGAATCCCGCTTTGATACAGGGCATCATAAATCGGTAAAATCGCCCCGCCCGGGTAGCCAAATACGGTATCAACCCCTAATTGTTTCAAGGTCTCAATTACTTTCTTGGCACCTGTCATTTCCACGTTGGCATCGTTTTTTGATTGTTCCATACTTGGTCATCATCCCCTTCAAATGTTTAATTTGGGTTATTTAATAAAAAAACTCCCGCCTCAGACAACCATACGATGACATTGAATTTGATCCAATGTACGACCGATTGGTTGCTGAGGCGAGAGTTTCGCGGTACCACCCAGCTTCTCCGCCACTGTTACAAAAGGCGGACTTAAAAAGATCGTCCCTGACTGATTGTCAGTTCAGACCTCGGTTCAGTAACGAGAACCATGTCGTTGTCCACTACTGATACACAATTGTGTCGTTCGCAGACAAAGCTCAGAGGTGATATTCGAATAAGGGTAATGACCGTCCTTTCAGCTCACGGGACAGCTCTCTTGCATTAGAGCCTGATTCTACTTGTCCTCTTCAACGCTATTTTTTCATCTATGAATTTTAGTAGGATAATCTCAATTTCTCCATCAATCATGAACCGTCATCCTTTCTAAACTTTCAAAAAAACTCCCGCCTCACACAACCAAGCGATGACATTGAATTTCATCCAATGTTCGACCGATTGGTTGCTGAGGCGAGAGTTTCGCGGTACCACTCAGCTTCTCCGCCACTGTTACAAAAGGCGGACTAAGAAAGATCGTTCCTGACTGATTGTCAGTTCAGACCTTGGTTCAGTAACGAGAACCATGTCGTTGTCCACTACTGCTACAAAGTATGTCGTTCGCAGACAAAGCTCAGAGGTGATATTCGAATAAGGGTAATGACCGTCCTTTCAGCTCACGGGACAGCTCTCTTGCATTAGAGCCTGATTCTACTTGTCCTCTTCAACGCTATTTTTTCATCTATGAATTTTAGTAGGATAATCTCAATTTCTCCATCAATCATGAACCGTCATCCTTTCCACTAAAAAACTCCCGCCTCACGCAACCAAAGGCGACATTGAAATTCATCCAATGTGCGACCAATTGGTTGCTGAGGCGAGAGTCTCGCGGTACCACTCAGCTTTTCCGCCTTTTTCAAAGGGCGGACTTAAGAAGATCGTCCCTGACTGTTCGTCAGTTCAGACTTCGGTTCAGTAACGAGAACCACGTCGTTGTCCACTACTGCTACAGAAGTTTGTCGTTCGCAGACAAGGCTCAGAGGTGATATTCGAATAAGGGTAATGACCGTCCTTTCAGCACATGGGACGGCTCTCTTGCATTAGAGCCTGATTCTACTTGTCCTCTTCTACGCCATCTATTAGAAAAAGTTCTCTTGCTATTGTTAGAATTGATTATAATTTTTAGAAATCATTTTTGTCAAGCTGGTGACCTACGTTATCCATTAGCTTAACCGGTCAGAACTGTAGAACTTTTGCCATGCACCCCTTGAATGTCCCACAGGTTAATGGCGTTATACCAAGCAAAGGTTCGATCAAGGGTTCACTCTGGGTACGGAAAAGCCACCCGAAGCTGCACCTATCATCCAGTCCCTAAAATTTAACACCCTGGTCTTACAACCATTTCATTATCGGTCCGCCCCTCGGTCTGCCTTCTTCGGTTAACATCTCCTAATTAAACGACTTAGCCGATGAATCAAGTGTATGTACAGGATCGATGCCAGCCATCTTCAACGAGAACGAACTGTTATATACAAATAATTTATCTGTTACAATCGTATTTTTCTCTATAATAAAACGATTAATTGACACTTTTTTAATACTGTATTATATTTTTAAAAAGTCTGTATTAGTAAAATTCAGATTCCCAAATTTATTTACACATCATTATAAACACGATTAGGAGGAAGAATTGTATGTCTAACCATGCATCGAGCATTCCATCACTAAGTAACAGCGGCATTCACTATTATCAAACCTATGAAGAAAGCCTTGCTCTTTGGCCAGTCGATTATGAAGCATTTTATGTATCCTCCCGTTTCGGTCAAACACATATCATTGCAAGTGGACCAAAGGATGCACCACCACTCGTATTGCTTCATGGAGCATTGTTTAGCTCCACCATGTGGTATCCAAATATTGCTGATTGGAGCAGCAAATACCGGACCTACGCAATTGATATCATGGGTGATAAGAACAAAAGTATTCCTGAGGATTTAAATGGTACCAGAACTGGTTACGCCGACTGGCTTCTTGATGTGTTTGACAATCTGGGTATCAAAAAGGCAAATATGGTTGGACTTTCGCTTGGTGGGCTTCATGTAATGAATTTTGTTTTACGTGCAGCAGAGCGAGTGGAGAAGGCAGCATTACTTAGTCCTGCGGAAACATTCGTATCCTTTCATCCAGATTTCTACAAATACGCACTTGGCCTTGTTCAGCCTAACGGCGTTAGTGATTTTTTACAGTGGATGATGGGAGAGCGATACGAGTTACACCCGAATTTTGCAAAGCAGTTTCATGCTGGAGTTATGTGGGAGGATGAATTAAGAAATCCCAAACCTAAAGTTGATGGATTTCCGTATGTTTTCACTGACGAAGAATTAAAATCAGTAAAAATTCCTATTCTCTTGTTACTTAGCGAGCACGAAGTCATTTATGACCCACAATCTGCTTTAAAACGTGCTTCAACTTTTGTTCCCGGTATTGAAGCGGAAATCGTTAAAAATGCCGGCCACGTTTTGTCGATGGAACAGCCAGAATACATTAATGGACGTGTACTGAGATTTTTAGATAAATGATAGACAGAAAAAAGTTGAATTCAGAGGTATATGAAGGCACCGGTATCCATGCGGCGCCTTTTCCCTACACATAAATTCGCGTGAAAACGGGATGGTATCTCAATATCACGCTGTTTCAGCATAAATTACACCATTAGCTCTACCTTTATGTTTAAAAATGTTATAAAATTGTATGTCTCTGCCGAAATTTACTGGCATAATTAATACCCCTGACGGTATGATCAGCGGTAGTGGCTATCCCCATTTCGCTTGGGTCTTATTAATCCAAAATTCAAGCCACATAAACTGCAGAAAGGTTGTATTCCATTTATGGAGCTATCTCACCTCACTTCTAAGGAACAAGCTAAGAAGGAATCGTTTTCTATCTCCTTACTCTCTCTTACACTAGGTTCTTTTTCCATCGGGATGACTGAATTTGTCATAATGGGTCTCTTACCAAATGTAGCTGAAGATTTACAAGTCAGTATCTCATCTGCAGGCCAACTGATTACCATGTATGCTCTTGGGGTAGCTGTCGGTGCGCCTATCATGACAATCCTTACTAATCGAATCCCCCAAAAGAGATTACTATGTCTGCTTATGGTTCTCTTTATTCTCGGCAACGGAATCTCAGTTTTTGCTCCAAACTACGCTATATTGATGGCGGCACGTATGCTAACTGCGCTGACGCATGGGACATTTTTTGGTGTAGGTGCTGTCGTCGCCTCCAATCTTGTGCCTCCCCATAAACGTGCGAGTGCCGTTTCCATAATGATGGCAGGTCTGACGATTGCCAATATTATAGGTGTTCCTCTGGGGACGTTTATCGGTCAACACATGGGCTGGCGATCCTCGTTCGGTTCTATTGCCATTATGGGAATCATCGCATTGATTGGCATTCTTATTTTCGTACCGCAAACCCGTCAAGAAAAAGCGGGGAGCATGATTGGGCAAATCACCGCTCTTGTCAAGCCAAAGCTCCTTCTGTACCTCCTTATCGGTGCACTAGGAAACGCAGGGCTATTCACCGTATTTACTTATATTGCGCCACTACTTATAAAAGTTACTGGATTCGCAGAATATCATGTGACATGGATTCTTGTCCTCTTCGGCTGCGGGGTGACCATTGGAAATATCGTTGGCGGTAAGCTGGCCGATTGGAAGCTGATGCCTTCCATACTAGGTCTATACTTTGCTGTTTGTATCATCCTCACCCTTTTTACGTTTACCATATATAGTCCAATAGCTGCCGTCGTGACCATCTTTCTATGGGGAGCTGCTTCTTTCGCAGTCTTTCCCGGGCTGCAAGTACGGGTGATGAGCCTAGCAGAGCAAGCACCAGCTCTTGCCTCTACCTCCAGTCATTCTGCTGGTAATCTAGGAAATGCAGCTGGCGCTTTCATCGGGGGATGGGTGATTACTCATCTTGCAATCACTTCCCTTCCATGGGTCGGTGCCGTACTCGTAGGATTGGCTCTTCTTTTGGGGATCGCTTCCTATATGGTTGAACGAAAATTCGCTTGAAAGATATGATCATTCTATTTTAAGCGACTATACAAGAATAAAAACCAGCTTTCCATAGCTGGTTTCTTTGTTTAGAAATAGTCATTGTATAATTCTTGCTGTTGTTCCTCTGCAATGTTCTGTAAATCATATGCGTTAATTCGAAACAACTGATAATCGCCGATTTCCGCTTTTTTTGCGGCTAGCTTACTTAAAAACTTCGGGGAACCTTCATTTTCTTCATCGTAAACTAACAAGATACCGTCTGAATTAGCTAGCAGGAATTTGTCTTTCTCTCCAAGCTGCCAAACTCCTTGGTAAGGTGTTTGATAGACACTATTAATATAGTCGGCTTGCATCACAATAGTTCGGTAGTAATCCTGGGTCTCTTCCTTCCACTTTTCCTCTTGATTCAAAAAAGGAGTAATTACCGCCAGTTTTAGATGTGGATACTCCTTTTTTAATTCCAGAACAGTTTCGGCTGCCCACATTTCTACCCCGAGTTGACCTGATATGATAACCCATTCCAATTCTTCCTCGAGAAATCTTACGAGTTCCCGCTTCAGTGCTGTCTTAATAATGGCTAATCCCGGATTTTTTTCATTAAAGATACCAAGCTCGTGAGCTTTATATCCTGAAACAAATAACCGCTTTAACATGATGCCACCTCTAGTTTAAAAGAAGCTCAAGCAGAAAAAAGATTGCTTTTCACTCGCCGTCACTTCTTTAAGTATAACGTCTTATATTTTTTCTTATCTTATCACAAATGTGAATGTCACCACTGTCCAAATGCGGTGATTGCAAATTTCGAGTTCGGGGCCCAGCAAATACAACCGTTCCTTAGAGAGGTCCAATCAATTTCACTATGCTATACTGATTAAAGATTCAAAAAAATATGACTCTTTCTATTTCTGTATCGAGGAGGTTTTCTTTTGGATACACACCATTTCGAATTGGAATCCGACTACTTTCTACAAATCCTGGATACGATTGATAGTGGCGTACATATCGCCGATCATAAAGGCAATACGTTATGGATCAATAGAACTGTTGAAAAAATGATAGGAATAAAACGGGAAGATCTGATTGGTATAAACGTGTCTCAGCAAGAACAAAATGGGATGTTCTCCCCTTCCGTTATTCGGACAGCGCTTGAACAGAAGAAAAAGAGCACATTGGTCCAGCGCATGCAAAACGGGAAAAAATATATGGTTTCAGCTCATATTCTCTATAATCAAAAAAATGAACCGCAGTATGTGATCGCGCACGGACCAGATTTTAACAAAGTCCTGCTGGAGGGTTCACCAGCCGAAGTCGATGAAATACGGCTTCTTTTGGAGCGCTACATTCGGGAATTGAGGCGAGCAAATGTAAAGCAAAGCTATTTCGGTAAGGAAGAGCATGCCTTCATCGGAAAAAGCAAAGCGTTTGACACGTTGACGGAATTCATTGAGAAAGTTTCTGATGTGGAGACAACCGTCCTGATTGCTGGAGAAACAGGAGTCGGCAAGAATGTTGTCGCTGAGCACATTCATCAGCTGAGTGAACGTCAAGGTCATCCATTCATCCATATTAATTGCGCAGCGATCCCCGAAGCGCTGCTGGAATCTGAGTTATTCGGTTATCAAAAAGGAGCGTTTACGGGCGCAAATAACAATGGCAAGTTAGGCTTGGTGAAAATGGCTGAAAAAGGAACGCTATTTTTAGATGAAGTTAGCGAACTGCCCCTCCCCCTTCAGTCAAAGCTGTTACAACTTCTGCAGAATAAAACCTATTTGCCTATTGGTTCTTCCGAGACTGTGAAAGCAAATGTCCGCATCATCGCTGCAACCAATCAAGATCTGGAAATGCTCGTGGAGCAAGGGAAGTTTCGTGCGGATTTGTTTTATCGGCTGAATGTGCTACCGATCCAAATCCCACCTTTACGCGAGCGTCAGGACGATATCTTTCCGCTGCTTTGTTTTTATTTACAGAAATTCAATAGCAAATATAATCGGAATCGAAAGCTAACCAATGAAGCGATTCATGCTCTACAGCAATATCGTTGGCCAGGGAACATTCGAGAGCTGGAAAATGTATTGGAACAGCTCGTCATCATGTCCAAGCAAGACGAAATCACGCTCCCCGATCTACCTAAGCGCTACCTTGAACAAGCAGAGAAGGAAGCTCACAGCTTCTCTGTCTCGCAAACCGCATGCTTAAAACAGACCCTGCATGATATTGAGAAGAAGATAATCATTCAATCATATCAAGAGCACAAAACGACGCGAAAGACCGCGAAAGCTCTCGGTATTACCCAATCTTCACTTATCAGAAGACTGGCCAAATACAATTTGGACGTATAAAGTTTATGACGAAAAAAAGCAGGTCACGTGCAAGGGGAATCCTCCTCGCGTGACCTGTTTATTTCTAACAGTAAGTTACCGCATCCGCATCTCTTACATACTCCAGCTTACCGCCAATTACCGTCATATCCACCTGAATCTCTTTTATGCGATCTTTCGCAGTTTCGAGTATCCGTTCGCTTAACACAACGAGGTCAGCCAGCTTCCCGACCTCGATACTACCCTTGATGTTTTCTTCAAAGCTTGCATAGGCTCCGTTCCAGGTGTACAGCTTGATGGCTTCCATGACGGTAATCCGCTGATTAGCTCCGACCGCTTGACCTGAGCCGCTCATTCGATTCACAGCAACATGAATGCCGAGCAGTGGATTGTAATGCGTGACAGGACAATCTGAGCTTCCCGCCGCAATGATTCCGTTGTCGATAAAATCACGCACTGGATACATGTGATTTACGCGCTCTCCGTAGTTTTTCACGTAGCCATCTCCAAATTCGTAAAAGAACGGTGGATTCGGAATAGGCACAACCTTAAGCTTTTTCATCCGTTCCAGCAAATCTGGCGTGGTAATACCTGCATGTTCAATGCGATGGCGGTGGTCGTTACGCGGATATTTTTCCAACGATTCCTCTATGCAGTTTAACACCATTTCAATCGCTCGATCTCCTTGCGCATGGGCGGTAATCTGGAACCCTTTCTTATGAGCCTCCCCAAGAATCTCATTTATTTTTTCTTGGGTGAAATACAGGATTCCATAGTTGTCAGGATCGCTTGCGTAAGGTTCTCTCGTCGCAATCGTAGGACCGCTGCTGCTGCCATCGGTAAAGATTTTCGCTGGCCCGATCCGAAAACGTTCATCTCCCAATCCTGTAATGACGCCTGCCTGAACCATTTTCTCGACAAAATCCTCGGAGCGATTTAAGGCGCCGATCATGGCATACACTCTCACTTTAATGTCATCCGCATTGACAGCCTGCTGGAGCATGCGCAGATTTTCTGGGCCGAATCCTCCCGCATCATGTATACTCGTAATACCAGCCGCAATAAAATCAGCGGATGCCATCACCATTGCTTGTCGAATCTCGTCCTCTGTATAAACCGCTAATTGCATCAAGCGTGAGTGAGCGGTTTCAATGAGCAACCCTGTCGGAATCCCTTCCTCATCACGATCGATTCTTCCTCCATCTGGATCAGGTGTTTCCTCTGTGATTGTCCCTAATTCCAGCGCATTGCTGTTTACGACTGAAATATGAGAGCATGTACGTGTGATCTGAATTGGATGCTCGGTGGAGATCGCATCCAATTCCCAGCGGGAGGGATACCGTTGTTCTTCTATTTTCGTCTCGTTGAACCCTGACGCACGCAGCCATTCTCCTTTCGGGGTATGCTCAGCAAGCGCCTTTAATTCGGCAAACAGGTGCTGCAGCGTTTTGATATGGGGCGCTTTGCAATCCACGCCGAGCTTGACGGTTCCATACGAGGTAAGATGCAGATGGGAATCGATAAATCCTGGCAACAAGCTATTACCATGCAAGTCGATTTTTTGGGTCTGTTTCCCAATCCAGCTATCAATCTCTTGATTTGTGCCGACCGCGACGATACGACTTTCTTTAACTGCTACCGCCTCGGCGATACGATTTTTTTCATCAACTGTAATCACTTGCCCATTGACAAAAACCAGATCTGCAAACATTTGATCACCTCATTGAATTTTTTACACTACCTTGCCTTTGCATATTCATGGGATGGTAGTTGATGCCTGAGCCCTTTGGTCAACATGCTGACAACAATGGTGACGAGCACGTTGGCGATAAGCGCGATGATCCCCACATTCAAATCCAGCACCCATTGTGGAAAAAATGTGAATAGAGAACTGATCGTCATTTTTGTAATCGTGGTATACGCAACGATGCTCACACCGACAATGATTCCGGCCGCTCCCCCCTGTTTTGTGATAAAACGATTCTTGGTCAAGCTAAAAATCAGTGCTGGAAACAATTGCGTCACAAAACTGTATGCCATCAAGAGCAGCGTTACGATGGTATTGCCGCCATTTAACGTAAAAAAGACGGAAGTCAGCGTTATAACAGGGACCAAATATCGCGCCAATTTCATGACTTGTACATCTGAGGCTTGCGGAACGAATGTTTTATAGACGTTCTTTGCCAGAAGCGTTGCACCCGATAACAGAAGCATGGAGCCAGGAACCAATGCGGTTAGCAGCCCTGCAGCTCCGATCAACCCAACAAACCATGGCTCAAACGTTTGAATGGAAATTTTCAATAAAGCCAGATCCGCATCAGGCCCTTTCAAGCCAGGCACCTGGCCTATAGCCGCAAACCCGACAAAAAACACGAACAAGAGCATGAGCGTATACAATGGACTGATTATGGTATTTTTACGGAGCGCGCGTTCACTTTTCGCGGCAAAAATGCCACCAAATCCATGCGGCCACATATAGAAGCCGAGAACGGTCAGCAGGACGGTTGAGATAAACCACGAAATGCTAAGCCCTTTTTCCGGTATTGCCAAAAATCCGGGTGATGCTTCCGCGATGCTTGAAAACATCGACGAAATGCCACCGTAGTAATGAAAGGGAATGTAGAATCCTAAAAAGACAACGATGCCAAAAATCATGATATCTTTGATAACGGCCGTCCATGCTGAGCCGTGTAAGCCGGACACCATCACATAAACAGTAACGGCTATGGCTCCGATCCAGATGGCGAGGGTCGGTGAAATGGAGCCATACGAAGCTTGTGAAACGATGATCCCTAACCCTTTTAATTGAAGGACAAGGTATGGAATAATCGAAATGATGCCAACAATCGCTACGAGCACCCCAAATAAAGGACTGTCGTATTTCTTTTCATAAAAATCGGAAAGGGACATCAGCTTGTGTTTGTTTGCATACCGCCAAATGGCAGGCAGCAACCAGTACCCGAGAACACATGACAATGAAATGTAAGCAAGGATATAGTAAGCAGGTCCTCCTTTCCCGTAGGCCCACGCACTTCCGCCGAGAAATGTGAAAGTTGTATAAATCTCCCCGGCCATGAGAAGGAAGACGAACAAGGCGCCGAACCCCCTACCGCCAACTGTCCATTGCTCCAAATCCATTTTCTTGCCCTTTTTTGCCCGAATCCCCAAAAATATCGACAAGAGCAAAAATCCAAAGATCATAAGTAGGGCTGCATTCATGACTGGTCACCCTCCCGATTCGCTGGATCAATGCAAAAAATTAATGCCAAAATGGCGGATGTTAGAACGACCCACAGCACAATCCAGAACAGAATGAATGGCATCCCTAACACGAATGGCGTAACCTGATTTATCAGCGGCAGCAAGCCTAGCATGCCAATAAACGGCAGCGCGCCAAGAATGTGAATGAGCTTCATAGCAATCCTCCTTTGTTGGTAATAATCACGAATCAGCTGTTTCTCCTCCTTTTCAATGGAATATTGTCTGAATGTTTCAGCTGTTCGTCAGTCTATTTAGCAATTTGCGTGCCGATAGAAAGAATGTTTTTCGATCGAATATTCCGAAAACAACACCTGGAACTGCTTGTTTTTCCGACCGGTTATCTCCTTTCGCTTCAATATTGGTTCGCTCGATTCGATTTTGCAGCACTTTTGATCAGTTTTTCAGCGCGATTGACGACAAAAGTGAATCAATTTCGAAGCGATAATCTAAGTGCCATCTGAACCTGGCGTCGATCTCCACCATTTTCGAAAAAAATGTATCTGAATATGTTCAAGACTGTTTCGACATCCTGATTCAATACACGAATGGAACAACAAACAATTTTATTGATTTTCTTTTATTACTGCATCTAACTCTCCCGCACAAAAAAGAGAGCGAGACGCAATGGTCCGCTCTCTTCTCTGTTCCCTTTCCCTATCAAGCCGTTAATTTTCTTAGAAAATGGGCATTTGCTCTTCCGCGACGTGAAAAGCAGAACACCGCTCCTTCTCTTTGCTGACAGTCACTATATCTGCAGGTGTATAGCTAGCTTTCCCTCGGACAATCATGGTCGCGCTGCCCGAAAACAGCAAAAGCGAGGTTCCACCTATGGTGGTCCTCGCTTCGCTGTGGTATGAAGGTCTCCCTATCTGGTTGCCAGTTCGATGATCATCACAATGAGCATGAGTAACTGGATGAGAATATCCATATTCATTCTCATTTTCGTTCCCTCCTGACAAAGTAGATGCCCTTCCTCCTGGCCTCTCCATCATAGAGAAGAACTTCACGTTTCCCCACTTCCATCATACTGCTAGACTTTTCGATTTATTCTTTCTGATTTACAAAGGATCGACCCTTTTCATCTGGCTGAAGATACCATGTACAGACAGCTAGAACAGATTCGAGAATAGTTTTCTCTCCCAGTCACTCACATAGCGATTAAATTTATCTGACTCTGTCCGCTTGATGTTGATGAACTCCTCCCAAATCGAACGGCCGATCGTTTCTGCCAAGATCGTATCCTCAGACAAATGACTGATTGCTTCCGGGAGAGAACGCGGCACCCAGCCGATTCCTCTCTCCTTTAACTCGGCGTTGCTCATTTTACTCACATCGGTAGTGGCTGGCTCTCCTGGCTCCATTCGACTTTGGATGCCATGCAATCCCGCTGCCACTAAGCAGGCAGCCAACAGATACGGATTACAAGTGCCGTCTGCTCCACGAAACTCGAAACGCCTCGCTCTGCGCTTTTCGGGAATGCGCACGAGTACGGAACGATTGCCTGAGCCGTAGCAAATGTGAGCTGGAGCCCATGTACCCGGCTGCATACGTTTGTAGGAATTGACGCTCGGCGCACCGATCGCAATCAATGATGAAGCATGCTTGAGAAGCCCGCCGATAAAATGGTACGCTTTCTCCGACATATCGAGTCCCCGCTGATCCGAAGTATCTTCAAAGAGATTTTCCCCAGCTTCGTCAAAGAGACTAATATGCACATGCAAACCACTTCCGGCCAGGTGCTGGAAGGGCTTTGGCATCAACGTGCCGATCATTCCCTTGTCTTTTGCGATTTGTTTAAACAGGTGCATGAACGTTACCTGATTGTCAGTTGCCTTCAGTGCTGGTGTGTATTTCAAGTTGATTTCCAATTGTCCCGGGCCGTATTCACTGGAGATTTGCTCGGTTTCCACGCCCATCTTTTCTAACGAGAGAACAAAATCCTGGACAAATTCCTCCTGGACGTCTACACCTACGGTAGAGAAACAATGGCTGTTGTCGGCTGGCTGGATCTTTTCATCTACTTCCTTGAGCAGATACGCCTCCTGTTCAAATGCCATGTACATCTTCCCGCCAAGCTTGGACTCTACCTCTGACAAAAGCCGCTTCAATGCATTTCGCGGGCACCCAGCCCAAGGATCTCCATTAGCATCGACGAGGTCACACAACATCCGTGCTGTATTTTTCCGGTACGGAAGGATAGCAAATGTCTTAGGATCTGGTATGGCAAAAAAATCTCCATCATTTGCTCCGTACGTCGGATTGGGGATGTACTCGTCAAAGCAGTCAAAACTCATGATCGCTGTACTGAAATTGACCCCTTTCTCCATTGCACTTGCGAGTTGGGCTGGGCGAACGGTCCTACCTCTTGTGACTCCGGCGTAGTCAAGAAATTCGATCCGAATAAATTCAATTTGCTCTCTCTCTACCAATGCCAGTACTTCTTCTTTTGTTAACATATCTCTTTCTCTCCTTTATCCAGCAACAATGTGAGAACTGTATGGGTAAAAAGCTTTACGCCAATCGGGATAATCTCCTGGTCAAATTGAAATTGTGGATGGTGCAAATCGTACACGGGGCGATCCGCTTGTTGGATACCTAATCGGAAATACGTGCTCGGGACCTGTTCAGCAAATGCTCCAAAATCATCTGCCCCCATAGATGGTTCTAGCAGGACGTAGACACGAGAATCACCCAATAGCTCTGCCGCGCACTGTTTCACGCAGTCCGTCAAAAGCGGGTCGTTGATGACAGGAGGCAAGCCGTCGGAGTAAATGATTTTTGCTGTCGCTCCGTATGCCTCTGCGATTCCTTCGACGAGCGCGATGAATTGCGAGCGCAATTTTTTTCTCGTCTCTCGTGAAACCGTCCGTGTCGTTCCTTCCAAGACGACCCGATCCGCTACGATGTTGTTCGCTGTCCCTCCCTGAATCTTGCCTACGTGTACAACCACTGGGTCCACGGGATTGGTATTCTTGGTTACGAGCAGGGAGAGTGCCTGAAGAATCTGACTGCTGATCGCAATCGCATCGACCGCATGATGAGGTCTGGCGCTGTGTCCACCCTTCCCTTCGATTTCAATCCGAAAATCGTCACAAGATGCCGTGATCGCTCCAGTCCTGACCCCTACCGATCCAAACGGAAGATGCGGCCACAAATGCAGAGCCAGCATCCCGTTCACTGGAGGATTCTCCAAGACACCTTGCTCGATCATCTTCTGTGCAGCCCCATCTGCTTCTTCGCCCGGTTGGAAGATGCAGCGCACGCGTCCCCTCCACTCGCTTTTCAATTGGTACAACTGATAGACAGTACCGAGCAAAATCGTGGTATGTCCATCGTGTCCACATGCATGCATGACACCCAGTTGTTTGGAAGCGAATGGCAGCTGCGTCTTTTCTTCGATGGGGAGTGCGTCTATATCGGCTCGAACTCCGATATGCGGCCCCTCTCCTCCATCACCGAGCAAGTCGACGACGACCCCCGTCTCTCCAAAACGGCTATGCGGGATGCCCCACTTTTCCAACCAAGACACAATATACGAGCTGGTCTGGTATTCCTTGAAGGATAGCTCTGGGTTTTGATGGAGGTAACTTCTGATTTCGGTCAGTTGCTGCAGGAGTTCCTCACTCAGTGAAAGCTTTTCGTGAATGGAGCTTTTCATGGTTGATCCCTTCCTATCTTAGCTTCGATGAGTAACCGTGGATTGACCTTTTTTCTGAAACAACTTGAACACAAGGAACAACGCCCCCATCCAGATTGCACCGCGCAACAGCGTCATCGGAGACCCAACGAACGAGCCGTAGCAGACAATACCGATTCCAATAAAGCCCAATATCGGGAAGAGTGGGTACAAGGGTTGTTTCCACGGCAACCGCTCGATTTCATCTGGATGCTTTTTGCGATAGAGAACGGCGGCAATCAGAGCCAATGTCCAGGATACCATCCAGGCCAGCACCAACTGATTGGATAGCTCGACATAGAGAAAATCAGGATTCAAGGAGCCCAAAATTACAAGAGCGACCGAGCAAGCCCACACAAACAAGATGCCGTACACTGGTGTTTTCGTTTTTGGATGGAGATAGCCGAAAAACGCCGGTAAAAATCCCTCGCGAGCCTGAGCATAAAAGATGCGAGAGGCTGCGTATAGCGTCCCCATCAAAATGCAGGTGGCTGCGGCAATCCAGGCGACGGCATTCATGACAAATGCCCCAGCAAAGCCAAATACTTGTCCTGCTGCAACCGTAAACGGTGAGCTGTCCATCGTAATCTGATCCCAGGGAATCAAGCCTTGCAAGACAGCCTGAGCAGCCGTATAGAGAATCAAAAACGTAATTCCGGACCAGATCAGCGCTTTCGGCAAATCTTTCGGATCCTTACATTCGCCCCCGGCAGTTGCCAGCGTGACTGCTCCCAAGTAAGCGTACGTTCCGAGCGGAATGGCCGACCAAAAGCCTTCCGATCCGTGTGGGAGAAAGGGTGTGAAATTCTCCAGATTCATATCTTTTAATCCAATAAGCGAGAAGATAGCAATAACAGCCGTCATGATAATCACGAGCAATAATTGCGTGGTTGCAGCGATTTCTGTCCCCATGATATTGAGTACAGCAAACACCGTAATAAAGAAGACGGCGAAAATGACTGACCAGTACTCTCCTTGCAATTGCGGAAAAAACCACATTGTAATTTTTCCTAGTGCCAAGCCGACGCTACCACCTGCAATGACCCATCCGAGTGCAAATGTTACCCCGGATAAAAAGCCCCACCATCGCCCCATCATCCTCTCTACCCAACGGGACATGGCTCCGGCATTGGGCATTCCGACTGCGAGTTCACCTAGCGCAACCATGAGGAAAAATTGTGACAGCCCCGCTATAAAATAGGCGAGCATGGCTCCCGGACCTGCCATGGCGATTCCCTGCCCCATTAGCAGGAAGACGCCGTCCCCTACGACAGCTCCTACCCCCAGGGCCCAAATGTGCCAATACCCCAGCTTTCGCTCCGGTGCAAGCTCCAACACTCTTTGTTCCATCATGGCACCCCCAAATTATTTGATATAGATGCTCTCAAAATTGCGGTACAATACCATTTCTCCGATATATCGTGCTGTCTCGGCATCAACGTAGTCCGACTCCACCCATGATTGCAACACTTGTTCAAAGCACTCCTTGAATAGATGCACCCCCAGCCAGTTCATTTCCGGAACGGTAAAAGCATCGGAGCCATACATCACCTTGTCAAACGGTGCGAATTCAAATACTTGTGAGAGAATCCGTTTGACTCCGTGACCGACAAATGGATTTTGCAAGGAAATGTCCATGTAGACATTTGGCAAAATACTGACGATGAATGCCGCCTCCTCCACCCAAGGATAGCCCCCGTGAACGAGATGCACCTTGGTTTCGGCGTATGCCTTGTGACGCAGCAACGGGAGCAGGAAGCTAGGGCTTGCTTTCGGCAAGACAACATCGCCATCCCCTACACCTGTGTGAATATGCATGACTTTGTTTGCAGCGGTACATTCCTCCATCGCAATGTGCAGGCAATAGTCCCGCAAAGCTTTGGCTTCAGCGCGTTCATTTGCCTTGAATTCCTCCCATTGCGAGGAAGCAGCCTGCTCATTTTTATCCATCACTTCCAGCCCACTGCGGTAGGCAATAATCGATTTTAATCCGACAACGTCTGCTCTCTCTAACGCGGTCCGCAAATCTGCACGATACATCTCGACGAACTCTCCAAAGCTGGCACATTCCTTACGAAGGCGCACCATGACAGGTTCGATCCGGTGTATTTCCCAGATTCTCGCGCCACACAGCTCTGTGTACGCCTGCTTTTTCAGCATCGGTGTCGGATACCCGAAATCGGTGATTACACCTGTGATTTTGGCATCTTCAAACAGTTCTCTCGTGTAAGCCTGGAAGTTTGCAGCTCGCTCATTTCGCACTCTTACCACTTCCGCCAGTGTCGGTTCGCAATCAAAATACCGAGCCATTCGTCTGGTCAGGATTTGCATCCACATGATGGAGCCCGGAAAAGGCTGGTGCGGCGAAGAAACTTGTCCTTTATGCATTTGCTTTGGGAGTACGGACAAGGACAGCTTGTGAATAAACTCCTCGGGCGTGTAAGGTCGTTCATTCGCTACATATGGATGGGCATGAACATCGACGGCTTGTACATCACGCAAAGATATTTCTGACATAATGACCTCCTGTAACATGTGATGCCATGTCTTCAAGCAACATTCGTGCCAACAGATACAAAACACAAAAGCGCACGAATATTCACTCTTTTCTTCCGGCACACGAAAAAGAAAACGAAAAATAGTCTTCAACTGACGAATATTTTTCGAAATATTTTTTTCTTTCTTAATTTAAACTCTTTTTGTGGTTTTCACCTTCCAAAAGACCAGATGTTTCTGCTATAGTTTACAAAATAAAACTCTGCTTCCTCCTTGTTAGAATAAAAACGCTCATTTTTTTTCATCATATTTTTTCGATAGTTTAGGGGTGATAGATACACATGAATGTTTACTCCGGTCTTCCTTTACACGATGTGTGGAACGTAAGCTTTGACAGTATGGTGATTACCGATGACAAAGGAGACATCCTCTCGTTGAACCGATCAGCTACCCGACTGTTTTCTAGCAGTCCGAGCAGCTTGATCGGGATCTCCATCTTTGAACTGATCCCTTCCGAAGAATTGCGCAAATGTATCCAAATGAGCAAAAACATGACTGGGATTTCCCTTTCATTCGGCACTCAGCAGCTGATTGCGAATCTTTCCTGTCTGAATATCCCACCAAATTCGTTACTGTTTCTGCTTATTTTCAAAAACATCACACAAACGCAGCAATTACAGCACCAGTTGCAGCAAATGAATGAAACCAAGGCTATGTACGATTCCATCTTAGACCAGGTGGAAGAAGGCGTCTGCAGTATCGATTCGCAAGGAAAAATCATTTTCTATAATCGGAAAATGGGTGAATTGGATACGCTCGAGCCCGATGCAGTCAGGGAAAAAAGGCTGGAAGATGTCTGGTCCTTGGACGAAGAAAGCAGCACTTTATTAACATGCTTGCGAACAGGCAGGGTGCTTAATCATCGGGAGACCCATTTTACGAACAATGGAAAAGCGGTGACGACACTTTCTCGTACCATGCCGTTGTATGTAGGAAACAAAAAGGTGGGAGCCGTCGAAATCTCCAAGGATATTACGGAGCAAAAGCAATTGACCGAAACGATTTACCATTTGCAAAAACAGACACCTGGGGCAACGGTTCCCCTACTTCCCACAGTTGAAAAAAGCAATACCCGCTACCAGTTTGAGACAATCGTCTACTCTAGCAAGGAAATGGGATATATGATCGAGCAAGCACGTAGATCTGCCCGCTCTCGTTCGAATATTCTGATTGTGGGGGAAACTGGGACAGGCAAGGAACTAATCGCCCAAAGCATCCATAATGAAAGTCCACGCAAGCACAAGCCCTTCATCGCCCAAAATTGTGCCGCTCTCCCGGAAGCACTGCTTGAAGGGTTATTATTTGGGACGAGTGTCGGGAGTTTTACCGGTGCCATCGATCGGGCAGGCCTCTTTGAACAGGCGCATGGGGGAACGTTGCTCTTGGATGAAATCAATTCCATGAATCCAAACCTGCAAGCCAAGCTCCTCCGTGTGCTCCAGGAGAGAAAAATCCAACGGTTGGGATCGTCAAAGGTACTCGATATTGACGTTCGGGTAGTTGCCACCATGAATGAAGATCCGCATGAGGCCATTGCAAACGAAAGGCTACGGGAAGACCTGTATTACCGTTTGGGTGTCGTCAATATTTTCATCCCCCCCTTGCGAAAGCGCAGAGAAGATATTCCTGTCCTTATCGATTCTTTCATCCAAAAGCACTCGAATGGATTGGGAGTTGACGTAGTGGGTGTGGACGTTGACGTTTTCCAATTTTTCTTGAATTACAGCTGGCCTGGGAATGTCCGTCAGCTGGAACATACCATTGAAGGCTCACTGAATCTGGTTTATGACGAAACGATGATTTCGTTCGATCACCTCCCCCCTGACTTTAAACAAAAAATGAACCAACTAGTAGAACCCTCTCTACCCTCCCAGCCGTCTGTCCATGATTATCGGGGGAATTTGCCCGAACAGATTGAACATCTGGAACGGGTCATGATCGAACAAGCCTTACGTGACACTAAGGGAAATATCACCAAAGCGAGTGAGCAGCTAGGGATTCCCCGCCAAAATTTGAATTACAAGCTGAAAAAATACGATCTGAAAAATGTTAGGGGGATACTCCGGTGAATCAGGGCACACTGCTTTCTGCCGAAGACAAAGTCATTTCCAATGCGTTGAAAATCCGCTTTTACCCGATTGCGGTAGCCTCGGCTTGCGGGACCAGACTGACAGACGAGGCAGGTGTGTCCTATCTTGATTTGAGCGCTGGGTGGGCAGTCGCGGGAATTGGATATGGTCATTCGCGTATAGCCCAAAAATTGAAACAACAGTATGAGACCCTATCGTTTACATCACAGCTCACGATTCCGGAGAAAAACATGGTCGACCTGGCGCAAAAGCTCGTTGAGATAACGCCAGGTTCGTTTGAGAAAAAGGTCTGGTTTGGCCATTCAGGTTCGGACGCGAACGACTGTGTATTCAAGCTGTTGCCTCTCGCTCGGAATCGATCGAGAATGGTTTCCTTTATGGGTTCCTACCACGGACAAACGATGGGTTCTCTTTCCTTGTCCGGCCATCCCGCTCAAGCCAAATTCATCGGTAGCAGCAATGTCCTAAAGGTACCGTATCCCAATCCGTATCGACCTCCATTTGGAGACACAACCGAGCTCACCTCACAAGTCATTCAATACATCGAAAATGAAGTGTTTCGAACAGTCTGTCCTCCTGAAGATACCGCCGGATTAATTGTCGAAGGAATCCAAAGTGACGGTGGCTTGATCGTACCTCCTGATGATTTTTTGCCAGAATTGCAAAGACTGTGTCACCGATACCAAATATCCTTGATTTTCGATGAAGTGAAAGTAGGTATGGGCAGAACCGGGAAGTGGTTTTCCTTTGATCATTTTGGCCTGTCTCCCGATGCTGTCGTATTGGGCAAATCACTTGGAGCTGGCTTGCCGATCAGCGCGGTCGTGGCAAGAAAAGAACTGCTTGATACAGGCAACGGCGTCCATATGTTCACTGCGAGCGGGAATCCGTTATGCAGCATAGCTGCTTTAGAGAATATCGCCATTCTGGAAGAAGAGAGGCTCATTGAGAATGCAGCAGAAAACGGAGCCTACTTTTTGAAAATGTTGGAGGAACTGAAGCAAAAATACGAGTGGATCGGCGATGTTCGAGGACGCGGATTGGCGATCGGGGTCGAGCTTGTAGAGGATCGGTCCACCAAAGCTCCTGCTGCTGAAAAAACAGCCGCTGTTTGTTACCGCTGCTTTGAATTGGGCCTGATCGTTTTTTATGTCGGCATTCATAGCAATGTCATCGAGATTACTCCACCATTGACCATTTCCAAACAAGAAATTGACCTAGCGATCTCGATTCTGGATCAAGCTTTCAAGGATCT
Organism: Brevibacillus reuszeri; assembly: GCF_002897295.1. Taxonomy (GTDB): domain Bacteria; phylum Bacillota; class Bacilli; order Brevibacillales; family Brevibacillaceae; genus Brevibacillus; species Brevibacillus reuszeri_A. The sequence goes on along the minus strand of NZ_BEXF01000009.1, from coordinate 210,025 downwards.
CGAAAGTAACAGCATTGATATGGAAAAGGTCAAACAATATGCGGGTTGGTAATCGATTACGGATTATTACACGGTAAACCGGCGCTCCTCGTGAACGCCGGTCATTTCGCTTACTATGTTATTATTACTTCACTCTTTCTACAGCGTTTATAGTTCGACCACAGACCCTACAAAAAGCCATGCGTTGGTCTGACGGTCTTCAATCGCGAAGAAGAATGGCCGGTTAATTGTCATCTGGAACGGTGTAGCTGTCGGAGCGGAAGCCTGAGCCATCTCTACCGCAGTGACCGCAGCAGCCTCGGTTCCTTTTTCATTGACCTCAACGAATGTTTTGTGTGTTACCGCACTAATGAACAGGTTGGGGGGAATAGGCGCCATGCCGGAAAAATCGGCCATCATCTCGTCAAAGGGTAGCTCCATGCCCAGTGCCTTAAGTGGTTCTTTCAACTGTTTTTCGTATTCTATCTTGAAGCGGGGAAGCTTGATCTCGCCCTCGTTTTGCTGGAACGGCTGTTGCCATTTGCTGTGATCTGCCCAAAGCTGGTCATGGAGAGCACCTAAAGAGGAAGCTTCATCTGGCAGAATGACAAGCATGTCCATCTGCCCGTCACCGTAAGGCAGGCGGATAGCTTGAAATTCCTCTTCCTGTAAATATTCGTAGGTGCCTGTCTGCACCATCATCTGCACTTGCTTGGTGGAACCATCATGTTGCTTGAAGCTTTCTTCTTTCGTATCGGAAAGCTGGAATTCCTTTTTCCACCCGCCATTGAAATAGACAGCATTTGCAAGGATCAAAACTTCCGTGGGATCGATGGATTCAATCACCTTGGGAATTTTTCCATTTGTATTCTTGTTTACCCAATCATTAATATTATCAGAAGCCTCGGGATTATTGAAATCGAGCTCGGTTACTTTGGCTTGGTAAAATTCTTGATTCGTTTTCATGAAATTACTGTGAAACGGCGTTCCTTTACGTAACCAAATCGAATTGGCAATGTTCATTTGAACGCCATTACCGGGTTGATTCAAAAGAGAGATGAGCGCTTCGTTGCCCCGATTTAATTCATCAATAGACATGCCTTGCCAGCCCATCGTTTTGGCCATGGAGGTTTGTGATTCCCCTCTACTACCGTTGTATGTCATGGCGAGCGCCAAAGAAATGCTGGTAGGCGAAATGAATATGTTTTTCTTTTGGTTTTGTTCCTTTTGAACTAACTGCTGATGGAGCTGCATACCGAACTTATTGCTTGCATCGACAATACGCGAGTCAACCGCGGACGCCTCGGCTTGTCGATTTTCCAATGCTATCCCCTTTGTAGAATGTTGGGTACACCCAGTTAAAAACAGAACGAGTATAATGCCCGCCGTAAGTACGTTACCTTTTTCAAACATTGTCATTTCTTTCGATCCCCCTGTCATTCCTATGCTTATTTGACGGGGTACCTTTGGGTAATGTTTCCATGCTATCGTTTTAATTCAAGCAGTTTACCTTGTTTGCAAGTATGGAGGATGCTCACCACTTCCTCCCCTTGCAGACATTCTTCCGCGGCTAACCTCATAGATCATCTGGTAAAAACCACTTTCTTCTCTCTTACGCCATCTTTCCGTGAACACCACTTTATATGTTTCCTTCTCAGCCGTTTCCTCTACCTCTGTTTCCTGTTCAACGTCATAACCTTCAATTTGCAATTTAATCACACCTTCTTTACTTGGGAACCTGTGGATGGTGTCGGTAGCATATCGTACAGCATCTTTTGCGGTAAATGGCCGCTTCGGAGGAGCTGTCGCATAGATCACGCCCACTATAAGAACAACCAGGAAAACAGGGGCAATAAAAGAGATTACTCGGATCTTCATTTTAAAGCCCAAGATGGCAGGAACGATAATTCGATCCAAGCTATAGAAAAGGATCGCAGCTACTCCACCCATGATGCTGAATAGAGTAGACTCAAGCACGATTCCAAAGCAAAGTCCAAAAATGACATGAAACGAACAGGATATCATCGGCTCAGCGCTGCCTTTGACTTTTAACATCGCAAAAACTGCTTCGATAAGCGATGATACTATAATTCCATACAGAAAAACGGCAGGAACTGCGTATAACGCAACAAAGATAGCTGATGACATATAGTTTTCTGCTGCGTTCCAATTGGCTCCCCCAAAATTAGTAAAGAACACGGACACCAAAAGGACAATTATCCAGGAAGTAAAATATGCGACTACCACCTTTCGGACAAGCATTTGCATTACGTTTGATTTAGGCATAAGATCCCCCATTAAGCTGTAGTAGTAAGCCATCATCATTCAACGCCCAAGCTGAACGGCAGCAGGAACCACCCAGCCTATAAGGAAGACTTACGGCTGAGCGGTTTTTTGTCAGTCGAGCTGGATCTCGAAACGCAACTGTTTGTCTACAGCGATAATCATATAGTCGGATTCTGCGGAAATCGGGTGGAAATCCTTAGCGAAGAAATTAACTCCAGTGATGCCCCCTCGACTCTTGCCCTTTTCGTCTGTAATGCTGGAAAGAGGAACGCCATTTGAATCGAAAACACGAATAGAATCTGACAAACGATCAACCTGATTCAACTTTTCTTGTTCTGTAGATTCACTTTCACCTTGTACCTCAAAAACGATCCTAGTAGCACTTGGGGTTCGAATAATTTGTTTGATCGAGAATATGATGCCTCTCGATTGACCGGAAACTCCTGGCTCCGTCACCTTCGTCACAGCATCTGTGGGTTTTCGAGAAAGAGGGATGTCAAATTGCCATGTTCCATCTACGCCACCTATTTTCTGAAATGCCAATTTTAACGTCCACTCTTCAGGCATTTCTTCAAAGTAATACGGCTGAAATGTTCCGTAGTATGTATTTCCCTCGACGTGACGCCAATGTATCAGATAATCTTTCTTGGCTTCTTCCGTTGTGAATGTTCTCGTTATCGTACGCCCAGCCCATTCATAGCTAAGCTTCTCTATATGCTGAAACCCGTTTTCACTAGGCGGGAATGTGATAGCAAAACCAATGGAAAGGTTAAGGCGATCGTAATAGGCTTCTTTTAGAGACACTGTGATTCCCTGGTCGTTCACTGAGTGATTCAACGGTTGAGTAAGTCCTTGCTGATCGGCTACTTTTATCCCTGACTCCCCAACGAAACCGAAAACGGTGCTCACATAAGGCAAGTTTTTCAGCATGTGTGCCATAGTTGGAGACACAAACCCCGCGCCAATCAATAAGAACATCCCAAAAAGAAGACAAGCAACGGACATCAACCACTTGTTCTTCCTCACAGATGATCGCTTCTGTACAGGATGAACACGAAGAGAGCTCAGTACTTGATCAATTCCAGCAGAAAAATGCATAGGAACATCAACAATCGCTTTCTTGGCCTTTTCGCGAAGCTCTTTATCAACCTGTAATTCATTCATGGCCAGTCCTCCATTCTGTAGACTCTGAAGTGAAATAGGCAGACAACTTTTTTCTCGCCCGACTCAAACGAGATTTTATGGTCCCCTCAGGTTGGTTGAGTACCATCGATATGTCTTTGATCGCCATATCTTCAAAGTAGTAAAGAACGATGCAAAGTCGAAGTTCATCTTCCAAGAGCTGGATGGCTTCTTGTACCTCAATATTTTCTTCAAAACGATAGGAAGATGCTTGCTCATGCCAGTCGTCAAGCAGTACGAGTTTGCTAGTTTTACGGACCAGCCGATGGCATTCATTGACAAGGATTCGCATGAGCCATGATTTGAAAAAACGTGGGTCTCGCAAGGTATTCAACGAATGGTATGCTTTTATAATTGCTTCCTGTGCAGCATCAAGACATTCGCTTTCGGACGGCAAAATGGAACGAGAACTCGATACATGCTCTGCTCGTATTTCTTGACCAGCCTTGTAAAAGCTTCTAAATCTCCGGAACATGCAAGCTCTTCATCGCCATTAGTCATTGGTTCTCTCAATCGATTCACATCCTGTTTGAAGTCTATATACTATAGACACGAGGAGAGAGCAGTTTGGTTCTCATTATCCTAAATTTTTCATTTATAATAATCAATTCCATCTTTCATTTCGCCCTGTAGTAGATCAGGATTAACATAAGACTACCTCGATATTCGAAATAAAAAGGACTTGATTTAGTACATATTTGTATAATCAAATTCCAACCTTTGGTAAAATGGTGATATTCATGTTGATCGATTTGAGGTGAATATGTGCTTCTCATAGTACACGTCCTTTCCGTCTTAACTTGTATGTTCCTTATAGCTCGATTGGCTAGCCTATTCGGTGGCAAATGGAGTCCTTTTGCGAAAACGAATTGGAGGCAGGATTTCACTGCTTCGCTTGTCGGGACAATGATTCTTATTTGGATTAGCTACATTTGAACAGTTTAGGCAATTTGTCCATCAACATAATTTCGCGATACATTTTTTGTAATGTAGGTTAAATCAATTTATCTTCGTATCTGGATTGGTAAAACAGTAGTGCTCCTTGATTCGAGAGAAGGATTTAAGAAAATGAGTAAAAATCGTAAGAGCTTCAAGCTCATCATTGGAATAGTTAGCACATAGCCCTAGTACTACAATAACTATAGACAAACGGAAAAGGAGCCACTCAAAGTAGCTCCCGTTCCCCCAAAAAGATAATCCCCTTCCTTGCCGTCTACGCAACTTTATAAGTTTCATCCACGATCGCACGAATGGTCGTGCATACATCGGTGAAGCTGGTACGTGCTTTTTACACCATCGAGCAATGCTAAAAAAGTACATACGCGGCGAGTAAGTTATGATTTACAAAAGAGAGTCAAGAACGACCAGAAGCGGAATCATAGTATGAAGGTCAAGTCCTACTATAAGGTTAGATTGTTAAGGAGCTCTGCTCTGGTCTTCTACTTATTGTCTTGAACGACATTTCGAAAACGGCTGCCCTCTTCATAGCAGCCGTTCTCTTTACAGTCGCGGATCCGCTAGGTCTATGGTAATGAATTTTTCGATCCCGATTATTCAGAGCGATATAGCTGACCACATGCCGCGTTAATGTCCGAGCCGAATTGAGTTCGGACTGTAACGTTGATACCCCTTGACTTTAAGATCCGAACAAACGCTTTAATTTGAGTCGGATCAGATTGCCGATAGCTCTCTGGCGTAACTTCTGTCGAATTGAATGGAATCAGGTTAACGTGGTAAAGATGTTCCCCAGGTCCCCTTCCCCTTAGCAGCTCGGCAACTGCTTCTGCATGCGCTGTCGAGTCGTTTACTCCGCGAAGAAGAATATACGCAATATACACCTTTCTTCCTGTTTGCTGAATGTGACGATCCAGTGCCCTCAGCACGTCGCGGACGTGGAATCGGTCGTTGATCGGCATCAGCTCGCTTCGCTGTTCGTCGAACGGAGAATGCAACGAGAAGGTTAGATTGACCTGCGGAAACTCCCGAGTCAGCTTTTCTATCCCTGGCAACAAGCCAATAGTGGAAAGTGTAATTCGTCGATGTCCTAAACCAAAGAGTTTCGGATCGGTCAAAATCGTCAAGGTATCAAAAATATGTGGGTTAGCCAGCGCCTCGCCCATGCCCATGAATGAGATACTGTCTAACGCGTGGCCGTTCAAGCGAAAGTACAGCAATTGGTCGGTAATTTCGTCGGCGGTCAGATTTCGTTTCAGCCCAATGGTACCGGTAGCGCAAAACTTACACCTGAATCCGCAGCCGCACTGCGTAGAAATACAATACGATTTCCAACCCCGCTCATAAGTAAGTCGTACGGCCTCCACGCGTTCATCGCCCGCAATGGCAAACAGCACCTTGTTAACCTGTTTCGACGCGAGTTCCTTTACCGGAACGATACTGCAAACGTTCGGACCAAGTATCCGGGTCAACTCGTCTCGCAAAAATTTGGGAAGTATAGTCATCTGTCCATATTCTCCGATATTTTGCTTGAAAATTGCGTCCATAATCTGAGCATACCGATACTCAGGCTGCTTCAAGTCGGACAATATTCGCCGAATCGTTTCATATTTCGAGGTTAGTTTCATGTCTTCTCCTTACTGCCGGAGAAAACGTAAATAGCAACCGTCAATTGGCGCTATGACACGTCATTAGTCAACTATACGTAAAGAGGCGCATACGTTTGCAGACAGATTGCTACGTGCACCTGTCGATAGATTGATAAACCTCCGGCAACCGATTTGTTTTTTTGTGAACCGCTTCACACAACAGGAACCGATTCACATAATCATCTACAACCTCAATCTCCATCGTTTTCATCCTCCTAGAAATGATGTATCCCTTGCATTGTCAAAATAAAAAGAGCTACAAGAAAGTTACCTTTCTTGTAGCTCAAAAAATACGGCACATCCTACCCAGTGTAGGGTATGAAAAGGATATATTTTCTGAGTGAAAAGAATAAGGTAACTATCTTGCCAATAAAGAATAAAACAAATTCTGCTTTATTCAATAAAAAAGTGGCAAGAATGATTACATTATCCTTTTCAACTCCAATCGTTAAGTGTCAGGCACAATTTTAACATAACAGTTTATACATTACAACATTGACCGACCCCCGCAGCCATTAAATCAAGGTTTTCGACACTCTGATGTCCACCCTTGATTAGCTTACATACAGTATGCACTACGCTGGGAACGAGGGAACGGTCCGTTCACTAAACCCTTTGCTCAAGATTGCTTTTGGCAATCGAAATAAAATCACGAACATAGTTTTCAAGTAAGGCAGGATCGTGCGTCGCCAGCATAATTTTGTTGGTGATTCCTACCCCATGAACGATAACCCCAGCCAATTCACCCGACTGTATATATGGTTTTGAAGCTAGGGATGGTACAAAGCTAACTCCATAACCAGCAACAACAGCTTGAATTGTCTCATTCAACCCATTGAACTCCAGCTCAATTGCCGGTGGCGCAACACTATTCGCCTCGCATAGTTCAATCAACCGCTTCCGGGTAGTGCTCCCCTCCTCTCTCATAATGAATGGCTCCTTCATTACAACTTCAACAGCAATGCTCTGATTGGCAAACTGATGTGAGGGCGCTACAACGAATTGAAATATGTCCCTGTAAAGCTCAAGACAATAAAGCGATTCAAGCCGTTCATCGGGAAGTCCATCATGGCCAAAGATAGCAACGTCAGTCTCATATTGGAGCAGACTATCCAATGCTTGTGCGGAATTGACCGTGGTGATCTTTACCGCAACCTCAGGGTATTTTTGCTTGTACAAAGATGCCCACTTGGGAATGAGTATACTGGTTGCCATGTAATTGCCTGTGATCCGGAGTTTACCTTGTGGATGACGATGGTAATCCTCCAGCATGATCCGTATTTGCTCTTCTAAAGCAAACAGCTTCTCCGTAGGTTGAAGAAGTCTTTGTGCAATCGGAGTCAGTGCGATCTTTCTTCCTTTTTTCTCAAATAAAATTACCTCATGCTGTCGTTCAAAACTGCGAATTTGAGCCGAAATGGCGGGCTGACTAATTTTCAGTTTCCTGGAGGCTGCCGTTACGCTCCCAGTCAACGCAACAGTGTGAAAAAGCAGCAGTGCGTGTAAATTGAGCGTCAGCTTCATCACCTTCTATAAATAAAATGTATGTAACATATAAAATCTATATTTTTAATTTATACATAAGGCTTCTATAATGCAAGAAAAAAGAGACGTTTTTGCAGATCCAATCTCAGCGCCATTTGAGCCGAACAGGATCGTCCCTTGTATAGAAAGAAGGAAGAAGTATGATTATCAAGATTACCAGCGATGTTGTGAAGAATAGACGAATGTTGTTCGCTTACGGTTCGGCGTTTGCTTTTATCATCGCAATGGTTGGTGTTTCGGATATCACTCAAACTCATGAATTTATCTTACCTGAGTTTGCAGCCATGGCCATTGCGATGTGGGCGTTTCGAGACGCAAATTGGCTTAGGAAGCCGTTCAACATTTGTCTTGCTCCAACGATCACGTCTTTGATCGGCTTTGTCATCACTCAGTTCCCTTTGATGTATCTGTTCAAAGTCGCTTTGACGTTACTCGCCATGCTGCTAGTGCTTGCAGTTCTGAAGTCCAATTTTGCTCCATCTCTGGCCACCGGCCTGTTGCCGCTCGTTACAGATGCTCATGATTGGACCCTCGTTTTGATTGTGTTCTTACTAGCTCTATACTTTATGGTGGTTGTCCTTGTATTCCAGTTGCATAAAAATTTGGATCATAAGCAATCTCAGCATGTCCGACCAACCACTGCCTTCTTCATAATTATGGTCGCTTGGCTTGTGATTTGCTGGCTGTGTGGCTTAGACCAGCTTGCAGCGATTCCGCCTGTCATTGTTGTGGCGTATGAGGCGATTCATAAACGAGAATATGGCGTAAAAACCGCTTTTAAACAAGGTTTTTCCTTGACTCTGTCGGCAATGATTGGGAGTTTCCTATATATTAATATCCCGTCATGGCCAGTGGTCATCATAAGCGACCTACTACTGATGTTGCTGCTATCAGTGACGATACGCGTCCGTATGCCTGCTCTTTACGCGTTTCCGCTTTTTCCTTTTATTCTTCCAGGAGATACGGTCCACTTTCTGCCACTCATGACTTTATTAGCTTCGATTTTTACATTTACTTGTCTGTCAATCTACAAAAACCGCGATGCAGCAAGGAGTCTCATCACATTAAAACACGATAAGGAAAAGATGAAGTCAGGTTCATGGCCAGGACAGTAATATACAATTCCGAACTAAATGAGTGTCCACTTTCTTGACCATAGTCCAAACATTGACAATAACTAAAATTGTTTTTTATAATGTTACCGGAACCGAATACTAAAACCGATTTGGGACGTGGACTTTTCTGGAGAGTCATCTCTATTTTCGCCACACAAAGGCCTTACTGGTCATTGTGTGGTTTTTTGCGTTCAATAAAGGAGGATTATGATGAAATTATGGCACTATGCACTAATTGTTTTTTTAGGAGGCTGCTGTTATGGGATATTATCCACATTTGTTAAATTGGCATATCTAGCAGGTTTTACGGTGCCAGCAGTAACCGGTGGGCAGTATTTTTTCGGAGTTGTGCTTACGTGGCTTGCTGTTTTATTTACTAAAAAGAAAAAACTAACGTTGAAACAAACTTCAAAGCTTATTCTATCTGGAATTCCATTTGGGTTGACAGGAGTATTCTATTACCAAGCCTTACAAACCCTGAACGCTTCGCTTGCCATTGTTTTTTTGTTCCAATTTGTTTGGATCGGAGCACTATTGGAATGGGTTTTTCATAAGAAGAAGCCGACACTAATAAAGCTCGTTTCCATCGCACTGCTTCTAATCGGTTCCATTTTAGCAGCGAATATACTGTTTCAGGAACAGATGGCGTTATCATGGATAGGAACCTTTTGGGGACTGCTTGCGGCATTAACCTTTTCCGCATTCATTTTTTTAAGTAGCTCAGTGGAAAAAGCAACCCCTCCCATTTTGAAAAGTGCTCTTCTTTCTTCGGGTGGACTAATAACCGTATTTATCATTTTCCCGCCAACGTTTTTGTTTGATTTGGATGTGTTAGTCGGGGTAATTCCTTATGGATTGGCATTGGGTATATTCGGTGTTGTTCTTCCTCCTCTTTTGTTTTCCATTGGAATGCCGCATGTTGGGTCAGGCTTGGGCACGATTCTGACAGCATCTGAACTGCCGGTTGTCATTGCCATGTCATCTTTAGTACTGGCGGAACCAATAAGCGTACCTCAGTGGATTGGGGTTATCATTATTTTGTGTGGGATTGTCAGCAGTAATGTTAGATTTAGAGATTCGAAGAAGGAATCTTTACATACGCAGAATACCACTTTATAGCTGGAACATATCCATCTCCGCATCCAAAGACTTGGCGTTCTGAAAAGCTTCCTTTACGCTTCGGTTGTTCTGAATGAGGTCGTGGAAAAGTCTTTTTCTTGTCGTTAAGATGAGTTTAAAACATGATTATCAGTGAACACCATTTTATTGGTATCTTCGTTTGTGAATACTCTATTCAAGTGTGATCAACTCTTTTTCATTTATCGACGAAGTAAAGGAGCAAAACCTCCTATCTCTTTGATAGGAGGTTAAGTACGTTGTTCATTGACGCAATTTGAGTACCTACCCTTTCACCTGGATCGGAAATATTGCTTTTTTTCCCTGAAAGGTTGCTGTGATTTGCACTTTTCCCTTCTCTTTGGCCGTAACTCGTCCATTCTCGTCAACCACGGCAATTTCTTCGTTAGAAGAGGTCCATCGAATCCCTTTCGTCAAAGCTTCTTTGGTATCGTCGTCATAAACGGCCGTAACCTGAAGTTCTTCAATGTCTCCTTTATCCAGTTTCATTTTGTTCTTTTGCATTTGCGGCTCAAGGGAGACGATCGTTTTTGTTTTGCCGTATTTAATTAGATAGATGTCACGCTTGTCCGCAAAGGTTGTGCCTTTTTCCCAATATTCCCCCAATAACAAATACTGGTCATTTCCCTGGGGAACCGCATTCGCCACACGTATTTGCGGGAAAGAGATCGTTTTCTCCCACAAAAGGTCGCCAGATTGATCCAACTTCTTGAAATTCCATTTGGAAGGGTCAGCATTTATCGAATCAATCATCCCAATCAGCATATAGCCGTCATCCGCTGTTTCGGACAACGATAAGCCCCTTTCTCCATCCGACACTTCTCCATTTCCCACTTCGGTATCGTAAAGCTTCTGCCAAACAACCTTCCCCTCCGAATCGATATGCCACGCCACAATGTCATCTAAACCCGGGTCAGAGTGGAAGCGGTTGGTGTATCCGGTCACGAGAAGTCCGCCATCAGTCGCTGGGAGTACGGATTTGATACTGACCGAACCCTTCTGTTCGTAGGTATGTTCCCAAAGCTTATCCGCTTCCTCGGACAGTTTTGCCACGTACAGGTGAGCATCACCGGAGAACACACTGCCTTGGACAAACATTTCCCCGCTTTTGGTAACAAAAACCCGATGAGCCGAGTTGCTCAACGGCTTATCCCATTCGATTTCACCTGTTGCTGTGATCTTCACGATATTGTACCGATACTGTCCACTCTCTTCGAGGTATTTCTGGCCTACTGCGACCACACCACCGTCGGATGTTTCAGCAAAATCACTGTACAGCAGGACGTATCTGTCCGGTATCATCGCTCCCCCCTCTACTTCAATGGCTTGAGTCCACTCCTCATCTCCGGTTTCACTCAATTTGATCAGCTGCAGCTTGTCTGGCTTTGAGCGCAGCGCTCCCATCACTAGATATCCTCCTTCTTTCGCCTGTTCCACATCGGTGATAAAGAACTCTTCCGGCATACGCTTTGACCACTCTTCCCGTCCCGTTCCATCTGCTTTCACCAGCAAAGGGGGGACTATGCGATATTCACTGTTCGTCCCGTTTGCCCAGACCAGCCCGCCTCCATCTTTCGTCGGAATGACTTTTTGGACCAATTCCCGCGTCTCCTCTTTGTTATAACGCTGTTCCCACTTCAGCTGGATTTCATCACCGGCAGCAGAAGCTTGTCCGATCAGACAAAGCGATGCCGCCAACGAGGAGGCAACCAACCGGACCAAGAACCGCCTGCAACTGAAATGATTCTGTTCCCTTGTTCTCATGTTTTCCACACTCCCTTTTTAGAGATATTGGAAATGTTTTTCCAACCAATTACTCCTTAATATAAGAGCATGAGCACGGTAATCTTGTACAGTAACCTTATTCCTAGGCAATAAATCGGAAATCACGTCCTCGTTCAACTTTTTCCTGTATTTTCCTACTTAGTGACTACTCAGGCGATTACGCATACGAACGGGGTCTCGACGAATACAAAAGTCCCGGGAAGACCGGCGGCACAAATAGTAAAACTCTCTTTTTCCCAAGTACTAAGACACAACTATTCTTCCAAAAAATAAAAAATTAAGACCGAAACCCCTAATGGAAACAGGAATTCCGGTCTAATTACAGAAAGTCATCGAATAAAATCACTGTTTGGCCAGAATAAAATTTTTAGGAATTTGTTTGGTATCATTAACAAAAGGATATAAATCTACAATATCGGAATAGGAGGAAAATGGACCAAGCAAAGACAAATGATGATATTCACCTATCTCGGTAATTTCACATAAATTAATTTAGAAGTAGGATTCTATATCCGGTATTGCATGTTTAATTTTTTGGAGGAACCATTAATGGAAAGGGGACTATCTCCAAAAACAATAGGCCGACTACCTGCCTTTAAGCAATGGAGGTATTTGTATGATCAATTTCTATTCTTTTCAAGGGACCGTTACGATGATAAGTGATTTCATTACAGGGGGAAATGGTGAAGGGGAAGGCTGTTATAAATTAATATCTGTAGACAACGGTTTAGGAGCATCAGTCAACTTCGTAGTATCGCCTACAACTTACTTTGTAGACCATGTAATGGTGGCAATAGGAGATCATGTAACTGGATATTATGATGGGAATGCGCCTGTTCCTTTTATTTATCCTCCACAATATCAAGCATTGGTCATGGTAAAAAATAGCTCATTTCAGAATGTAAAAGTAGATTATTTTAATAGTCACATGGTGAGTAGTGACGGGCAATTACAACTAACTATTGCTCCAAATACCCAAATCGTGTTAATAAATGGGCAACCCTTTTCTAAAAGCCCCGTGAACCGAGATCTTATTGTTATCTATGGACCTGCCACAAGGAGTATCCCAGCCCAAACTATACCTTATCGAATAATCGTTTTGTGTTAAAAGTTATTTGCATCTGCTTTTTTCCATAAAATTAGGTATAAAAACTCGTACATTTTGGGCGAGTTTTTTGTGCTGGAATTAGGGTCTGCACCTTCCTCTACCATTAGTCTCGAAAAGAATCCTTTGGAGAGAGAATAAGAAAAAACAAGCCTACCCCTTCTCACCCACGGGATAGACTTGTTTAAACTACTTCACCAAAGCCCATTAAAAGCATCTCGCCGACTAACCCCTGCGCCCGATGATTCCCAACGTATCTTTTCGAATAATAAACATAGTTACTCTTTGACTCTTCTTTCAATTTATCATTACTTCGCTGATAAACCACCATCCACGACGACGGCACTGCCTGTCATGGCGGATGATTCGTCAGAAGCCAAGAACACAGCTACATTCGCGATCTCAATCGGTTGGATAGTACGCCCGATCGGTTGGATATCATGGATGCTCTTCAGCACATGGTCACGCCCGCCAAACAAATCGGCATGGGCGTCATTAAAGGTCGTATCTACCCACCCCGGGCAAATGCAGTTCACCCTTACATTCTCTGCAGCAAAATCCAGCGCCATTTGCTTGGTGAGCATATGAATAGCGCCTTTGGAGGTTACATAGGCAGACAAGCGCGGCTCCGCGACAAAGCTGTTGGCGGAGGCCATATTTACCACAGAGCCTCCCCCTGTCTTAATCATTTCTGGCAGGAAATATTTTGAAGTGAGAAACATGGATTTCACATTGACTTCCATCGTACGATCCCACACTTCTTCCTCCGTTTCGACAACGGAGCCCGGGATATTGATCGCCGCGTTATTGCACAGGATCGTAGGAATCCCGTAGTTTGCCTTGGCAAAAGCCAAGAGTGCCTGCACTTCAGACGCTTTGGATACGTCAGCCTGAAAAAACACGGCGGTGCCGCCCCTCCCCTTGACAGCTGCTACTACTTCTTCCCCTACACTACTAACATCGGTCGCGACTACACGGGCTCCCTCTTCCGCAAATCTGTGAGCAATGGCAGCTCCGATACCACGTGCCGCGCCTGTTACGACTGCAATTTTGTTTTGTAAACGCATCGATGTGTACCTCCTCGTCCTGTATTTTCCTTTACATGTCCTTGATAACAGGGCCTTTTTTACAAATCTCTCATTGTTGGCGGCAGCTCTCTAAATCCTTTTGTTTTAAATGCTAGCAGAATGACACCTACAACCATCCAGCTTGTTCCTACAGCAAAGGTCTTCCAGTCAAAGCCCCACCATACGAACCCAATAACCAGGAAGCCCAGCCATGGGAGCAGGCAGTAGTTGATGAAGCCCTTCATGTCTCTCTTCCGTTTTTTCATGAAGAAATAAGCGAATACGGAGAGATTCAGAACCATAAAGGAAGTCAATGCACCGAAGTTGACCAGTTGAATAATCGTTTCAATTGGCATAAACATCGCGATAAAGAAGGAAGCCACACCAACGAAAATGGTCGCATTGAATGGTGTTCTGTATTTCGGGTGAATTTTGCCCAAAAAGCTTGACATCGGGAGCAGCTTGTCGCGGCTCATCGAGTAGATAATACGCGAAATGGCCGATTGAATCGCCAAAGCATTTGCAATCCCTACTGCAGCTACGGCAATCAGAATGAAAGCATAGTACAGGAACTCTCCACCGACTTCTCGTGCGATATCAAAGTACGCCATATCCGGGTCGAGGTTGGTGTAATCCGGGTGGGCAAGCGCAGCCAGATACGTTTGCGCCATAAAAATCACACCAATCAGCACCAGCGTTGACACCGTAGCTCGTCCAACAGTTCTGCCTGGATTTTTCACTTCTTCAGAAAGCGTCGAAATGACGTCGAACCCTAAGAAGCCCAGAACGGCGATAGAAGCTGCGCTTGCGATAAATCCGAGGTCAATCTTGTCCGCTTGGAACAGCGGTGCCAAAGAGAAGCCTCCCGCCCCATGACCGTCAATAAACACGAATTTAATAGCTAATCCCATAAATAAGAGAAGAATGGCGATCTCAAAAAACAGAAAAATTTTGTTCGTCGTTGCTGTCAGCGTAATTCCACGTGCGGTCACAAATGTATTAATAGCAAGAAATACCAAAACAATGACGGGGGTAGGTATGGCTGGAATAATGCTGTTCAACCACATAGCCGAAAATGCTGTCAGCAAAGCTGGTGCCATTAAATAATCGACGGCGATCAGCCATCCGGTTACAAACCCGACATGAGGGTTCAAACCGCGCTGCACATACGAATAAACAGAGCCTGCAATCGGAAACTCGTTGCTCATTTTGCTATAGCTAAGCGCGGTAAAGACCATCGCGATGATGCCCACCAGATACACGATCGGAACCATTCCTGATGCTTCATGTGCAATCATCCCATACACCTGAATGGGCGCGATGGGGAGCATCGTGATCAATCCGTAGATGACCAAATCCTTGAAAGTAAGGGCTCGCTTCAACTCCTGTTTGTAGCCAAGGTTTGTGTTAGTCTCGGATGATTGCACTTCTGCAGTGGCATTTGACATTTGCAGCACCTCGTTTTAAAAATTGTCGAAGCGAAAAAACCACCGAAGGGGTGGCGTTACTCAATCGTTAACGCCACATACTTCAGCTCCATGTATTCCTCAAGCCCTTGGTGTCCTCCAACTCTGCCAATTCCGCTTTCCTTTACGCCACCGAATGGCGATTGCGGGTTGGCAAGTGAGGTACCGTTAATAGCTAGATTCCCTACCTCAAGTCCGTCAATCATGCGGAACATGCGCGCTGCATCCTTCGTAAACACATAGGCAGCCAATCCATAAGGCGTATTGTTGCACCTGGCAAGCACTTCTGCTTCATCGGTAAAAGTCAAAACAGGGGCGACTGGTCCAAAGATTTCACGCCTCGTTACATCCATATCTGCGGTCACTTCATCCAGCAACGTGGGAGCATAAAAATAACCGTCTTGCAACCCTTCATCCGTCACACGTTTGCCGCCTACAACGAGCTTGGCCCCTTTTGCCACGGCATCGCCCACCAGTGACTCGACCTTATCGAGATAGCTTGGGTCAATCATCGGGCCGATTTGCGTGCCTTCGTCCGTGCCGACTCCTACTTTCAGATTGCGGATTTTTTCAGCCAGCTTTTCCACGAGCTCTGCTCGAATGGATTCGTGGGCGTAGATCAAGTTGATCCCGTTGCAAACTTGTCCGCAATTCTCGAACTTGTTGCCCATGATCGCATCGACAGTCTTGTCTATATTGGCATCTGGAAAGACGACGACCGGCGCATTTCCGCCCAGCTCAAGGGTAAGACGTTTTACATTGTCAGCCGCTTGGCGCATCAAGATTTTGCCTACCTCCGTGGATCCAGTAAACCCGATCTTGCGCACGCGAGGATCTGCTGACAAGGTTGATCCGATTTCCTCGGCTACACCCGTCACGACATTCGCAACACCTGCCGGAATGCCTGTTGCCATCAAATGATCGAGCAAGGCGATGGCAATGAGGGGAGTCTGTTCTGCAGGCTTCAGTACGAACGTGCAGCCGGCTGCAAGTGCAGGTGCAACTTTGTTCGCCACGATGGCGCTGGGGAAATTAGCCGGAGGAATGAGTCCCACCACACCAATAGCTTCTTTAAATACCATCAAGCGTTGTCCCTGACGAGAAGCGGGAATAATCTCCCCATACGCACGCTTCCCTTCTTCGGCATACCAGCGAATGTAGATTGTGGTCCCAAAAATTTCGCCTCTGGCTTCCTCAAGCGGCTTTCCTTGTTCCGTCGACAGCAGCCAAGCCAGTCGTTCCCGATCTGCCAGTATACGATCCGCCCAATCCAGCAGATATGTAGCCCGCTGATCAGCAGGCAGCTTTGACCATGCCGGAAATGCTTGTGATGCAGCATCAATTGCCTGGTTGGTTAATTCCTTTCCACCGCGAGGAACACGTGCCATCGGCTTTCCTGTAGCCGGATTCATGACATCCATCGAATCTTTTACAAATACTTTTTCCCCATTAATCCAGGCATAGTTTAGGTCGTCATGCTGTACCCAGTACATTGTGGATTGTCCTCCTTTTCATCGACTACGAAAAAGCGATTCGACTACGTTAAATAAACTCGAAATACTTTTTCCGTTCCCAATCGGTTACTTCAAGGAAATAATCGTTTAGTTCATTGCTTGCAGCTGTCAGGTAATGATCGACAACGTCATCTCCCAAAAGCTCGCGCGCGATTTTACTGTTCGAGAGTTTTTGAATCGCTTCTGCCAAATTGGCTGGCAAGCGCTTTACGCCAGGAGCACTGGAGGCATCACCTGTTGTTGGTGCCTCAATGTCGATTTTATGCTCGATACCGTACAGTCCCGAGGCTAAGCAGGCTGCCAGAACGAGATAATGATTGGCGTCTGAGCCTGGAATCCGGTTTTCAATACGGCATGACTTGCCTTGTCCATCTACGCGGAAAGCGGTCGTGCGATTATCTTCACCCCATGTCTGGGTATTCGGCGCTCCCCCGGTATTGGCAAGACGCTTGTACGAATTGATGTACGGCGCATAAAAGAGCATGAACTCAGGAGCAAGTGCCATCATGCCACCAAGGAAGTAGCGCCCAGTGTCCGACAATTTATACGGATGGTTTGCATCGTAAAATACGTTGTCTCCTGCGAGATCCCACAGGCTGATGTGCGTATGCCCGCTGCTGCCAGAAGCGTCTGTATCGTGCTTCGCCATGAACGTCACCATAAGGTTGTTCAACGCTGCGATTTCTTTAATGCCATTTTTGTAAATCGCGGTTCGATCTGCCATCTCCAAGGCTTCCGCATACTGTACATTCAACTCAACCTGGCCATTTCCCCATTCGCCCTTCAGTGCTTCCACAGGGATTCCCGCCTCTTCCAGATAGCGAGCAAGCTGCCCAAGGAACCAATCATCCACGTTCAAGCGGTAAATCGAATAGTCTATTGGATACGAGAAGAGCGGCTGAAGATTCGAAAAATTCTTTTCGCGAGCAGTATCTATCGTTTCTTTGAAAATATGAAACTCAATCTCAGATGCGGCATAAGCGCGATAGCCAAATGCTTCTGCTTTCGCCAGCTGCTTTTTCAAGATATTTCTAGGGGCAATCGTTACCTCTGAACCGTCCTTGTTATAAATATCACCAATCACCACTGCATTTTTAGGAATCCAAGGATACGTGCGCAATGTAGAGATGTCCGGTACCACTTTGATGTCGTGCAGCCCTGTGTCAAAATTGCAAAACGTATAGTTCTCTGCGTATTTCAAGCTGACATCCCAGATAAAATTGATGGCGCAGGTGTGAATTCCGCCGACAGCATCATCAAGGAAGTAGCGTACAGGCACTTTCTTTCCGAAAAGCTTTCCTTGCATATCTACACCGGCTACTGTAATCATGTCGATTGTTCCATTTTGGTATTGATCCTTTAATGCTTCGAGGTCAAGCTTCCCCATGAGGCCCACTCCTTTTTATGTATAGTCGACAATGTTTAGTGAATGGTCCAACCGCCGTCCACGACAAGCGTGCTGCCTGTTACGTATGAGGCATCGTCCTGAGCCAAAAACAAAACTGCATTTGCAACATCCTGAGGTTGCCCGATGCGACCTACAGGCAGACGCTCGAGGACCCACTCTTTCACTTCTGGGATAGCCAAGCCTTTTTCAGTAAACGGGGTTTGAATCACACCAGGAGCAACCGCATTGCACGTGATGCCATACGAGGAAAGCTCCAGGGCAATGGCTTTCGTCAGCATATGCAATCCGCCTTTTGACGAGTTGTAATGAGGCTGGCAATGTCCGCTGCTAGAAACGACACGGTGTGCTTCCACAGATGTAATATTGATAATGCGTCCGCCCTGCCCAGCTTTGATCATTTCTTTTGCCACAGCTTGCGAGCAGAGGAACGGGGCTTTCAGATTCACGTCATGTACTTTGTCCCATTCTTTCACATCCAACTCAAGAAACGGTGTAAATGCAACGATACCCGCGTTGTTCACAAGGATGTCCACTTTCCCGAACTCTTGTACAGTTTGAGCAACCATATTGTCTACCTGATCCTTTTGGGTAACATCCACTTTCACAACCATGGCTTTGCTGCCTTCAGGAGCTAGGGAAATCGTTTCATTTGCTCCTGCTTCATTCAAATCAGCGACGACCACCGTAGCTCCTTCTTCGAAAAGACGAAGGGCAATCGCGCGTCCATTCCCTGAACCTGCTCCCGTTACGATCGCAACCTTATTTTTCAATTTCATCTCTACTCACCTTTCCTTCCAGTTGTTTAATGAGATATCTCAATATTTTTTGATAGAGGACAAGTGACTCAATCTCTACATATTCGTCAGGGCCATGATGATTGGCGCCAATGGGACCAAACTCAACGGCTGGAATGCCATACTGGGCGAAAAACCGCGTATCTGCCGACCCGTCCTGTCCAAACAATACGGTTTCTCTACCGAAGATGTGGGCGGTCGATTGATGAAGCGTCTGCACATAAGGATTACATGCATCAGTTGTAACAGGTGAACCATGTCGAAGCATTTCTACGTATGCATCTGGTACAGCTTGACGAATCGATTCAAGAATATCCCCTGGATTTTGCGTGGGAAGATAACGTATATCCAGGTAGAGCGAACAACGATCCGGCACCTGATTTAGCGCACTGCCACCCTCAATCCTTGCCAGGTTAAATGATGGTGCCGGGAAAAAACGGCTACTTTCTTTCATGAAATCAAGGGTCGCTAGCTGGTTGTACTTTTGCATAGCTGCAACAATCGCATTTTTTCCAAGCCACGGTCTGCTTCCATGGGCTGCAATACCTGAAAACTCGACTTTGACCTGCAGTACTCCCTTTGCCTGAACAGCAATATCCAGATTGGTCGGCTCTCCACAAATGACAAAATCGCCGATGCTCCCTTGTTCGACCAGATAGGCACTGCCCAATTCACCGCCTTTTTCCTCATCCGGAACAAGTTGCAGAATGATGCGACATTTCGGCGGCTGCTGAACAAGATCTGCTATGAGAGCCATCATCGCCGCCACGGCACCGAGCATGTCGTAGCTGCCTCTTCCATGCAGTCTGCCTGCTTCCAACCGCGGGATAAAATTCTCGGTATGACCAGGGACAACATCGAGATGGCCATTCAAGACGAGCGTACTGCCAGCGTTAGCTTGACCGATCGTTGCTGTGATCATTTTAAGACCTTGATTCTCCCACAGACAGACCGGAACTCCATGGCGCTGTAACCAATCCGCACAGAATTCCACAGCGTAATTGATTCTCTCAGGTGTCGTGCTTTCCATTTGGATCAGGCTGCTAGTCAATCGAACAAGCGCTTCTTCCAAGATGATCACATCCTTCTTTCACCCATGCTGTTCGTTCTGGTTCTTTTTTCCTATTCGATATCATCTGCCACCTACTAATCTAGCAAGTCCTATGCCAACCAGCTTCGATATAATTCCTATAATTCTGAATGAACAGAAAAGGGGAGAAACGGGCGATTATACACCCACTTCTCCCTTTTATCCCAATTCCCCCATTTCATCATGACCGCTGCAAACTTGATAGCCTTTATCGGTTAAAGTAATCCCCCCACGACCTGTACTTACTTCAATCAGTCCATCCATCCGCAGCTTTTCAACGATCTTTCGGACATTTGTTTCATGAATAACAACACCATTTTGACGGGCCAGCTCGACGAGTGACCGTCGTCCAGCATTCTTTCCATTTGTCTTGGCAAGATAAATCAAGTTGAGTATGAAGTGCTCGTTACCCAGACCTGAGCGATACAATTGAAGTGGCAATCCGTTTGACTGGAGAACAGTCGATTGCATTTCGTTATCATCCCCTAGCCCGGGGATATCCTTGGGAGACAGATTGGGATCATTCATAAAAGCTACGTATTCCATAGCGCTTTCCAGCTCACGCACATTTCCATGCCAATTGTGTTTGATAAGCGATCCGAGCAACGGCTCCAGAAGCGTTTCATTCGCCCCTCTTCTCCGCAAAAAATGAGCAGAAAGCAGCGGAATGTCCTCTTTGCGCTCTCGCAATGGCGGAATCAGCAGCTGAAGTACTTTTAAACGGTAGTACAAATCAGCGCGAAAGGCTCCCTCATTTACCATCCTGGCCAAATCACGGTTGGTTGCCGCAATTACCCGAACATTTACGGGAAGTAAACGGGTTCCACCCACTTTCAACACTTCCTTCTGCTGCAGAACACGCAGAAGCCGACTTTGCATATTTGGTGAAATATCGCCGATTTCATCCAAAAAGATCGTCCCTTTGTGCGCCTGCTCGAAAAGACCCGGCTTGCCTCCTTTACGTGCCCCTGTAAAAGCTCCCTCTTCATAGCCAAACAGCTCGCTTTCCAGCAAATTATCCGGCAATGCACTACAATTGACGGCAACAAACGGAAACGAGGCACGGGCAGAAGCCTGGTGAATCGCATGCGCAAATAATTCCTTCCCCGTCCCGCTTTCTCCAAGAATAAGCACTGCAAGATCGCTGCCCGCCATTTTCTCAGCTTGCTCTACCACTTTCTTCATACGAATCGAGCTAGTCACAAGATCAGAAAAAGAAAATTTCGCATGATATCCTTTTGAATGAAGCCTTAGCTTTAGCTCTTGCTCTTCTACGTGACGAGCCGCTTTTAACGTCAGTACACCGCCAGTAAAATGGCCATTTTCTTCGATCACCTGTCTGCTTGCGAGAACTCTATGCTTTTTTATCTGTAAAAGACAATCGTTGAATTCCTCCGCCATTACTTCTAGATTGATTCTAACCCTTTCAAAAAGGCTTTTCACCGAAAGCTGGTTTGCCTCCTGAACCGAACACTCAAACAAGGCTTGGGCTGCTGTATTAAAGAATGTGATCCTTCCATTCAGATCATAGGCGATGACGCCATCCTGCACCATGTCCAGCGTTTGCTGCAGTAATAGCTTTGTATGAATCAAACCTTGCATCGTAATTTGGATGCCCTGGCTTCTCGTAATAATAGATTCAGAATAAACAGATAAAATATCTTGGACGTCACTATTCAGGAGATTAAAGTGAGTCAGGATGTCGACGAGTGTGCTGACATCGATCACACGTTCTCCAATATCAATTACCCGATTGATACTCTCTGGCACAAGCTGTCCTTCACCTGGTGTAATCGCGGAAGTATACGGTGGACAGCTTTGAATCTCCGGATAATAGGGGGCCAGCTCAATGTGACCTGCACCCAGCTCCCGTAACAGTGCAATGGTTTCTTCTGCTGAATCTTTCTCATCGTTGACCATGAGCAGCTTTGTCCCTACAGGAATCGACATCACCTTTTCCCAACTGGTTCGCAGCAGGGTACGGCGTATGATTAATATCACAGTCCCCGGTTTTATTTTTGGAGCGAGCTCTCTTGTAAAGATCGTTTGTGTACTGATGAGGACCATATCGTAAGTACCTTCATTGTTCCAGGACTTCTGCGAGAAACCGTAAAATTCTATATATGTGCCAAACAATACAATCAATTGGTTGGTTATAGCCTCAGCCGTTTTATCAGAACCCGCGATCACGGCTACCTTTTTCTTTAATTTGATAGGAAACACTCCTTCTTCCTCCACTTGATTTTTAAGAATCTGATTATGTCTCTCTCTATATATTATCGTCATTATTTGACAAATAATTATGTGAATTGACAAAAAAAGAACCCAATAATTGGCACGATTCTTGCTATTTAAATAACAGAGCATTTTTCCCACCAAAATAGATGAAGGAGTTGAAAGAAATGCCACGCAAGAAGATGCAGGTCTCATTCTTTGGGAAGAACTTGGTGCTCGCCTGCTTGACTATTCTCTTGATGGGCTTGATGCTGGGGGCCGCTAGCTTTGTTGTTCAGGATACAATCCTCCAGCAAAATCTGGATGAACAAGCACGTGGATTTGCCTCTTACGCAAAAGGAGAAATCGACATTGCTGACATCAAGAGCGCCATTTCCCAACCTGATCCAAAAGACCCAGTCCAGATCAAACTAACGTCCCAGCTGGACCGAATGTCCAAAGAGAATCCAAACATCGCCCAAGCCTATGTCTTTGGAGCAGAAATGAAAAACGGCAATAGCAACCTCACTATCGCATTGCCGACTCATGTGTACGAAGCGGGTTTTAAAGCTGGCGACTTTTTTGAACAAGCCCCCCAATGGGTTGTCGCTTATGAGAAGCTGATGAAGAGTAAAGATGCGGTGAATACGGGAATTTACACCGACGTGTATGGCACATGGGTTACTATTCTGCAGCCGTTGATGGATGAAAACGGGAATGTTATCGCGATCTTTGGGGTTGACACAAACGCGAATATCGTAGATCGAGGCAAACAAGAGCTATTTCAATGGTTGGGTATCGGCTTCCTTGTATCCTTTATCATTGTGTTCTTCTTACAATACGGCTTCCTACGTAAATTCTTGTCACCGCTGAAAGATCTCGTACACGTAATTGGAAAAATGAATGAAGGTCACCTGGATGTCTCCATTCAAGTAAAACAAAATGATGAGCTCGGCCTGGTCGCAGAAAAAGTGAACGGTTTGATCAATCACTGGCGTACCATTATCGAGAACATTCAAAAGCATGCAGAGCACGCGGCAACCTCTGCACATGAATTAGCGGAAGGTGCAGCTCAGAACACGGCTACCTTGCAGCAAGTGACTGAGACGATTCAGGATTTGAAGGCCGGAACAGATGCTACCTCCCTCTCCGCAAACGAGAATGCCCGTGCCATGGTAGAGATGGCTACAGGAATTCAGCGCATTGCTGAATCTACCTCCTCAGTAGCAGAATCCTCTCTCGACATGTCGAAGGAAGCAGAGAAAGGTACGGATTCTGTGCAAATGGTCATTGATCAAATGGATTCGATCAGCCGCTCTGTTCAAATCTCATCATCTGCGCTAAGCTCACTCGAGAATAGTTCGAAAGAGATCGGCCATATCGTCGATGTTATCACCGAAATTGCTTCCCAAACCAATCTGCTGGCTCTTAATGCAGCGATTGAAGCAGCACGTGCTGGCGAACACGGGAAAGGTTTCGCAGTTGTGGCGGATGAAGTTCGAAAGCTTGCAGAACAATCGTCCAAATCGACAGCCCAGATTACCCTGCTGATCGAGGAAATCCAGCAGGAAATGGGTAAAGCGGTACAAAGTATGAAGCAAGGCACGAAAGAAGTGGAAACAGGTATTCAGGTAGCGAAAAACGCCGGAGATGCTTTCCAGCATATCCTGAACGCCACCCAACAAGTTGCCGAACAGGTCGAAGATGTTTCCGCTGTATCTGAGCAAATGTCGGCCAGCTCCCAACAGGTATCTGCAACTGTGACCCAATTGGCCTCTATCTCCCAAACGTCTGCCGATCAAATTACAGATGTAGCTGCCGCATCGGAAGAGCAATTCTCCTCCTTGCAAGCGATCTCTGAATCTGCTCAACGTTTGAATCAGATGGCACAGGAGCTTCGTGATACCGTTAACGTATTTAAAGTATAAGCAATAGAAATGTCCTTTTGGTTGCCTGGCAGTCTGCATCCTGTCACTGTGATCAAAAGGGCTTTTCATTTTACGAGCCTAAAGAAAAGGAAAGACAACGTACGAGGTGAGCTGATCTCCCTCGAAGGCCGTTGTCTTTTTTAAATATCTGTTATCATTTCATATTTCACTTCAGAATAATTGTGAATCATCAACTGCTTCTGTATCATGTTCCCCGTGCGTTTATCAATGACTCTTCTCCATATCTCGTTCTCTCTATAGTTCTTCCCTTCTATATGATGAAATTGATGATTTCTTTCTTCCAAGTGATACGAAAATGGTAATTCGTTATCACAAAATACGATTCCTTTTAGATGCTGATCAGTTAACCAAACATGAAATTGAAACTTATGATTGGTAGGATTACAGAAACGCAAATCAATGTAATTAAAAAATACGCTTGCCCCACTTCCAAAAGGCAAAACTCTATGCTCATCCGGAAATGGATCAAAACTATGATGATGTCTTTCCGTAATTTCTAACGGCGTATGTAAGGCAAGCCAAAAAAGTAAATTAGCTAATTGACATAACCCTCCCCCAACACCCGTTTTCACTTCACCTTGAGATAACAACAATCCGTCAATATATCCGTTGCTTGCTTTCGGTTTCCCGATTAAATGCCAAAATGAAAATGTTTCACCTGGTTTGATTACAATACCGTTAATGGATTTTAAAGCAATGCTTAAATTTGTAATTTTATTTTCCTGTAACACAGGATCGGATGCTCCTAATTTTCTTCTTAAAAGAGATTGATGCCGTTTTACCACATAGGGAAATCGATCGGCTTTTCTTTCTTCTGCAAAATTCACGAAAAAGTTACAACTAGCTCTCTTCATACGAAGCTGAAGGATTCTAAGTCTATATACCAAAGGGAATTTAACCAAGACTTGTTTTATCATTGAGCAGCCACCTATTAACAATTGATTTTTGAGTGTGATGGAGTTTCGGATAATTTGAATATTTGCGAGTTTGTAAATAAACCCAAACAAACCTTACTAATAGAAAATATACCATATAATGTATTTCCGGCATTTGTTTTTATTACCAATGGCATCAAATCATAAAATGTATCACATTTACGCAATGGCTTTGGAAAACCGCCAGCGACGATCGAAAGGAAGTATGAAAGAAACTCCGAAAACCCACTACATTCAAGGGGTTTCGGAGTTCTTTTTTGAGTCAACCCCGTGCAGGGCTGGTTTTCATTTCATAGATTTTTTGGAGCGTATAGACAAGCTTCGTCTTCTCGTCATCATCCTCTGTGTGGAGATACCCCTCCACAAGCCTGTACCCGAATACGAGAAGGATCAGCTCGTAGACGCAATGATCGACGATCGAAGATACATCCGCATACTCCGAAAAGCCTTTGTAATACGCTGGGACACACCGTTGGTAGTTTTCGACCATGTGATCGATATCCGCTTCATCCGCAATCAGGCTTGCGAGATCCTCGCCCAGGTAGCCCCATCCGGATGTATCCCAGTCGATGAGCACGATTTTCCCATCGGCATAGATCAGGTTGGACACCCAGAAGTCCCGGTGGCATAGCACGAGGGGTAATTGTTCGATGCGGGCGAGTATCTCGTCTGCGTGCTCATCGATGTCGATGAGCATTTGCCGCACGTGCTGCGGGAATACGCAGTCCTCCGAGCGTATATAATCGTAGACGACCGGCCATGACCGGTAATGCAGATACGTTTTCTTCATGAGATCCGCATGACTCAGGTTGGTCAGGCTCTGCAGCACAGCGGGCCGCTCCGCATACAGCTTGCCTTGAAAGCGTCCTAACTCCAGCGCAGCCTGTTCATACATGTCACCGGTCAAGTCTAAACCGGTTACGCCATCGATATATTCCAGCCACAGCTGGAATTCATTTTCTTCGGCGTTGATCTCAGCGTGATAACATGTCGGCCAGCGGAGGGCATCTGAGAACGTTGCTCCCAAGTCAGATGCATAGAGATCATATTCCCGGCGCCATGAACTCGGATCGCCGTAACGCTCCCATTTCTTCTGGATTTTCAGCACGATACGGTACGGCAATTTTTCGCCATCCGCGGTTTCGGCGATCCCCGTTACCAGGTACACATTTCCCATAGTTCCACCCTGTAATGGCATGGTTTGGCAGTCGGCCGAGATGATATCCTTCTTGAAACGTCGTCCTAAGGCATAGATCAGCGTTTCGAATTTACTATTTATTTCTTCCAACCTCCATTTTTCTTCGTTTGCTTGCTCCACATGTTTTATCCTGGACATACTTGTTCCCATGCTGCTGGGCAATATACTGTACCCACCGTTCACGCGGCAACGAACCGTCAGCAAGTGCGGCGAAAACGTCACAGCCTGGCTCGGCCTGATGGCGGCAATCCGTATTTCAGCATTGAGGGAACCATTCCCCCACATCGGTAAAACCTTCACATTTTACTATACGGCGACTTATCTTTGTTATCATGAACTGTGACAAGCTGTTAATTGTTTGGAAGGAAATAGTAGTTCTTGATCAAATAAATATGAAGATGATCAGGTAATACATTTTTACACATGAGGAGATAAAACTATGGCAAAAAACAAATTATTAAGAATGGACAATGTTGGCATCGTTGTAGAATCCCTTGATGACGCAATTTCTTTCTTCGAGGAGATTGGCTTGAAGCTCGAAGGACGAGCTACTGTAGAAGGTGAATGGGCTGGTCGCGTAACAGGGCTGGGTTCACAGTGTGTAGAGATTGCTATGATGGTTACCCCAGATGGCCACAGCCGACTTGAACTTTCGCGATTTCTCACCCCACCTACTATATCAGATCACCGAACGGCTCCTGTAAATGCCCTCGGTTATCTACGCGTCATGTTCACCGTTGAAGACATTGACGAAATGATATCCAGACTCACTAAGTATGGTGCTCAGCTCGTTGGCGAAGTGGTTCAGTACGAGAACTCGTATCGGCTCTGCTACATTCGTGGAATTGAAGGACTTCTAATCGGTTTGGCGGAACAACTCGGTAATAAATAAGTGACGTTTAAAAGAAGACTTACCTGAAATATACATTACTAGAGTAAAAATAGAAACAGAAAAGCAGTGTGAAAGTATCTCAAAGAAGTCGGTTGCATCATATAAACCCCCCATTCACACTCCGGGTCTTGGCGATCCTCGGTCCCGGAAGCAGCGTCAGCCTTAGACTATATCAATGTCAAGGCTGACGCTACCCTTAAGCCAAGGTATCGTAGAGTGAGAATCAGCTTTAACCTCCAAATTTCCTCTGCGGTGTACAGACGATATCTCCCTGAGGTAACCTCTGCAGGCTTAAGCAGCCCAATTTCGTCGTAATAACGAACCGTTCGGACTTTTGAATCGGTCAATTTGGCTACTTCGCCAATCGTATACTTTCTGACATAAGTGGTACGTTTGCATGTACCCTGTGGATTGATATCTTTTCGGCTATCTGATTGCAAGCTAGCACCCCCCATATTTATCATAAACTCTCCAGTGATCGGAGACTCAATGTAATTTTTTGGTAAAACAAAAGGGAGACTTTCGCTAACAGGAATTTAATCGGTCTGGGAAGGTTAGGTGCTGCTATTATTTCACTGTATTTGTCTAGTTGTTATACCGCTATCTCTTTGATCAATGGCATCATGCCGCCCAAGTTTATACGATTCAGGTTACCTTGCGAGTCTCGGGTAAATCGCAGCACGTTTTCGTTGCCACCCACGTTTAGGGCAAAGCCATCCTCTTCAACTGATCGCAACGGAATTTTCGCTTTGTTCATCGTCAACATCAATTTTCCTTCTTCCACTTCTACTGTCATCCCTATGCCGGCATGTGCCTTGTAGTTGCCTACATACTCAGGCAAACGATTTGTAGGCCTTCTCACCATGATATAGTCTCCAGTGGTTGGAGACTCAATGGTTTTTTGAAAAATTGCATAAAAATTCCCAGAAATGAATTTCAGCTCATATCCGGGAAGGTGATGTTACCCTAGTCCAACTTGAGCTTGCTTAAAATCAAAGCAGCTTTCGTGCTCTCAGCAAGGCGTATTCACTTGATTTAGCGTCTTCTTGAGAAAAATGCGCATTGGAAACATGGGGCTAAATGATGATATCCAGGGTTTATTGAAAAATTCCCGTAAACTCGTGACATTTCGTTCATAATCTTCATGAAATATAAAAGTGCTTCCTGGCTTTCCGATGGCAGAATACTTACCTCGGTAACGATTCTGTTCCACTCCTTGCAAAAGAGGGCTACTTCTTGCTTGTCTGCTTTTACGACGGAAAGCATCTGCTAAATGCCTTTAGCAGCTTTACAGGGCCTTTCGTGCGAATTTTTCGAGAGAGGACAGCTGATAATATCCCTGTTTCTTTGGATAGCATGCGAATCCATGTTTGACTGTCCGCGATAAGCTGGAAATCCGCATCCCCGATATGTCCCATTTTTACAGAAATGGTCTTGTCAGAAATGACAATCGTTGCTTGAGCTTCCTCTTGTCCCGTAAAAGTAAAATGATAGGTAGCCACTAAATCTTTAGCTTGATTTCTTTGAAACATGTGGGGAAGACCGGCCAAAAATGCCCGGATTGATTTTGAGCGCAAGCCATTGCTCACAAGACGAACTTCTTTATGCGGAAAACGCTTTCTGACATGTTCCTCGGCATCGGATTTCGGTACGACATACACCATTTCCTTTTTATCCTGTAACGGTTTGGCAACCTCCTGGAAAAAACGCTTGCGATCAGCAAGAAAAGGGCCAATCACATCTTCTCCAGCAGGACAAACAGATAAGCAGTATGCAGCTTTATAATTTGCTCCAAATGAGAGACTTTGCCACATGGAAGCCGTTTCTGCGTCATTGACTCTGGCTCTGTAATTTTTTGAATTTTTGCTGTCGGCTATTGTTTCCACCCAATCAGTAAAGCCTCCGGAAAACTCTCGATAGTTGTGTGTATAGCAGGCAGAGAAATTAAAGTGACCGTCAGAGCCGATCGCCCCTACCGGACAGGCAGCCACACACAATTTGCACTCCAAACACGGATTGTAATCAATCGGCTGGCTTTCTGAGGTCAATTCCGCATTCGTCAGGATCGTTCCGAGCAAAATGAAGTTACCAAACTTGGGATGAATGACATTTCTGTGAATACCGGTTTGTCCGAGTCCAGCTGCAACCGCAATCGGTTTATGAGAAATGACCCATGACTTGCCGCCACTTGTAACCTCCATCGGGAACCCAGCAGGCGGATTCAACGCCTTGATGCCTCTCACTTCAAGCTCTTTCACGATTTGATGTCCGATATGCGTCACGTCATCAATCACATAATGAAATTCCGCATTGGCAATGGACCTGGCAGTTGAACGCAAAGGTTCACGATTCATTTTGCAGACGAAACTGATCAGTGTCCGGGCTTGGGGAAACAAACTTAAAATTTCTTGGCGCTGGGCATCGAGTTCAGTCCGGCTGATAGAGACGAATCCGACATCGTCAGCTCCTGCATGGAGACATAGATCCCGCAACCACTGCGTATCAACAGGGGCTATGTGCATCTCCTCTCCCGCTTCTCGTTTCATGTGGTACAACCTGACAGTAGGATGGTCATTCATTATTGACTTTGCCACAGTGCACAACTCCCTTAAGAAGAGGTATGGATCGAGACGAGCTCCTTGGCATAACGTTTGCTTGCATCAAGAATGTTCTGGCTTAATTCGGAGTCATTTACCGAACGTGCAAGCAACAGAGCGCCAACCATTGTACTAATCAAAGCCATGCTTTTCTGATCGCTGTTTCCAACCATTCCAGAAATAAAGGAAATGAACCGCGTGAGCTCCTCCGTAAATGTCTCACGGATATCTTCGGATGAACGCGAGATTTCACTGGACAAAGTGGGAAGAATGCAGCTTTTTTCCAACATGTCCCGATGAGCTGTGCTTAGGTAATAGTCAATGACGGTTTGTATCTTTGAATCATCCGCTTTATGCTTCGCAGCATTTCGCAGAAGATCTATCGTTTCTTCAAGCGCTTTCCGACACGCTTCGGCGACAAGCTGATCTTTATTCGCAAAGTGAGCGTAAAAACCGCCGTGGGTTAATCCCGCACCCTTCATGATTTGCGGCACACTCACTTCTTTGATGCCGTTCTTGCGGAAGGCTTCCGCAGCACTTCCCACGATTTTTTCGCGAACCTTCATTTTATGTGTTTGGGTATAAGGCATGCCATTCACTCCTGTAAAACATGATTTGTTACAAAAAATTATAACCATCATATTTTTGCTGTCAAATAGGGACAACCTTTTCTCTGTTTCCATTTTTCATAATTTTTCTAAGCGCATTTTCTGCTGCCTCCATGATCACCTCTCCCAAAGTGGGATGAGGATGAATGGTCAAAGCTAAATCCTCAACGGTCGCTCCCATCTCGATCGCAAGTGCAAGTTCCGATATGAGTGTTGAAGCCTCTGCTCCAACGATTTGTGCACCCATTACAATTCCTGATGCCTGGTCTGCAATCATTTTGACAAAACCTTCTGGTGCTTTCAGCGCCAATGATCTGCCATTTATGGAGAATGAAGATTTGCCAATAACAACCGGAATCGCTTTTGCTTTGCATTCTGTTTCAGTCAGTCCAACGCTTGCAAGCTCTGGTTCAGAAAAAACGACAAGCGGGATCGCTTTGTAATCAACGACAGAAGGCTCACCAGCAATGGCTTCTACCGCAACCTTAGCTTCATAAGATGCTTTGTGGGCAAGCGCCGGACCCTTAACAATATCTCCAATTGCGAAAATATGCGGAACCGACGTCCTGCACTGTTCGTCAGTTTCGATGAGTCCATTGCTCGACATCTGTACCCCTATGCGCCCGAGCCCTAAGTTACCGTCTGTGTTCGCCTTTCTTCCTACAGTCACGAGCGCATACTCCGCTTTAACAAGATGCTGTTTTTTATTTTTCAAATAATGGAGTGTAAGCGAATCAGCATGCTGTTCTGCTTTAATGGCTATCGCCCCTGTAATGATGGTGATGCCATCATCGTTCAATTGACGGATAACAGGTGCGGCAAGATCGGCCTCAAACCCTGGCAGCACTTGTCCTCCTCCCTCCAGAATTGTCACCTTGGTGCCGAATTTGGCATACATTTGTCCCAGTTCAACCCCAATATATCCGCCACCGATGATAACCAAGCTGGTCGGTATTTGAGAAAGCGAAAGAGCTTCTGTGGAAGACAAGATACGTCCTCCAAACGGCAATGCCTGCAGTTCAATAGGTCGGGAACCCGTTGCCAGAACAGCGTGTTTAAATGAAAGCTTTTGATCCGCTCCCGCTTTTTTTATAGCTACTGTGTGTTCATCGATCAAGCTTGCCTCTCCTGTGAGAATCGTTACTCCGGCCGACTTTAACAAATAATTGACTCCGCCGGATTGCTTGTTGACGACAGCTTGTTTGAAAGCCTGAGCATGCTCAAATGAGATGGAAGCGGCAGCATTGTTCCATTGCCTGTACGTATTGTAGCGATGCGACTCTGCAATCAACGCTTTAGAAGGTATGCAGCCCACATGGGTGCAGACTCCGCCGATCTGATCACGTTCTATAATTGCCGTCTTCATTCCAAGCTGTGCGGATTTTAGCGCCGCCATATAGCCTCCCGGACCTGATCCAATAACCAATGTGTCCACTGGATTAAGCTGGTTCATTTTTATATCCTCCTGCGTTTAAATATGATGGTCATAATATATTATAGGCATCATATTTAAACGTAGTCAATGTCGCTTTGTCTTGCATTGCACTTGGGACTGATTCAAAGCAATAATACCAACACAAAAAAGGTAGGAAGAGCTCAGACTCTCCTACCCAGCGTGGTAATTTCCTCTTTCCCAACAAACAGCTACTTAGTAAGCAGACTGCGATTGCTGACCATTTACGATGGCAATTCCCGAGCTTGTACCGATACGGGTTGCCCCAGCGTCAACCAGCTTTTCCACATCCTCCAGATTTCGGACGCCTCCAGAAGCTTTCACACCAACATCAGGTCCAACTGCTTTGCGCATCAAAGCGATATCCTCAGCGGTTGCTCCTCCAGTAGAGAAACCCGTCGAGGTTTTGACAAAGTGTGCACCTGCTTTTACCGAAAGCTCACAGGCACGTACTTTTTCTTCCTCCGTCAATAAGCATGTCTCGATGATCACTTTTGTTAATGCCCTACATCCTGCTGCCTCAATTACAGCTTTAATATCTTGCAAAACGAGTTCATCATTTTTATCTTTTAGCGCACCTATGTTAATGACCATATCGACCTCCGTTGCGCCTCGTTTGATCGCATCAGTGGTTTCGAATATTTTTGTTTCCGTAGTAGAAGCCCCTAACGGAAATCCGATCACCGTACAAACCTTAACTTCAGGTGTATCTTTCAATATTTCGTATGCCGTTTCAATTTGCCCAGGATTCACACAGACAGAGGCAAAACGATACTCTTTGGCTTCCATCGCCAATTTAATCACGTCATCTCGGCTAGCGTCTGGCTTTAAAAGTGTATGGTCAATCAAGCGAGCGATTTGTTCATTACGCATAGTCGTCCTCCGCTAATTCATTTGTAAGTGATTCCTGATTGAAAGCATCACCATGCTTCCTTCGCATCTACAATTTCCTGCGGTTGATGTGGAAATTGAACATCTCCGACCTACAATGCGACTTGGAGTAAATGACGGGAATTCCGAACTCCGAGTACATGATTTCAATAAAACAGATGAGCATTTTGTCTTTTTCGACTTTCATCCGTTCTGCAATGGATTCGCGTGCCTCAACTACCCTTACTTCCGTTTGAGCGCTGACAACATTCATATCAATGTAATTCAATACAAAGGTTTTCAGCTGTTCCTTGTCTTCCAACGACACGTTACTTTCGTCTAATTTATCATAAGGAATAAATAAGACAGTGTTGCACGAGATTTGACCTTCGGATATGAAATTCAGAGTAAATACAGCTACAAGCTTGGAATTTCCAAGCTGCAAATTTTCCTGTACTTTTTCAGTTGCGGGCTGAAAAGTAATGTCCTCCAATATAACCGTGCAATCCGATTTACTAAACCCTAAGGGGATTAATGAGACTTTTTCTAAACCGGCTTCCAATCGTTTAAAGTTAGCCGTTACAAAATTTCCCTTGCCTTGCCAGTTAAAAACAAGACCGTCCTCTTGTAGTAGTAAGAGCGCCTGACGCAATGTTCCCCTGCTAATATTGAACATTTCTGACAGTATATTTTCACTCGGCAGTTTTTCGCCCGGTTTAAATTCGCCAGTCTTGATTTTATTAAATATGCTGTCATAGACAGAAACGTATAACGGTACTTTATGACTCTCTGGACCGGTTTCTGTGCTCCCCATCATAATCCCTCACTCTCAAACAGTATATCAACTAGTATAGCAAGGATTATCGTTTACACAAAACGGAGGATGAAATAGGAAAAGCCGTCCCCTTCCCGATTAGAGGAAGGGAGCAGCTTTATGACTCTTTATTCTCCTCTTCCGCTTTGATCTGCTTTAATCACTTGACGCATTGCCTCGATTGCTACTTCAATCGGTCTGCTTTCAAAATCAGCCGGATATGTTTTGGCATCGGAGCTGTAAATCTTGTAATCTGTCGCGGACACGAGAACCGCTGCCGCACGACAATTCAAAGTGGAGGCAAGTACAAACATTGGCGCACATTCCATACATGTATTCGTTGCCCCGCTCTTTTCATACGCATTCCACTTGTTGATCAATTCATAGGCTACCGGCTTTGTCTCCGGTTCAATTTGTGTGTAAAAAGAGTCCTTCGTGATACTGACCCCAACATTATAATCGTACTTTAGTTTTACTGCGGCTTTTTCCAATTCTTTTAATAGAAAGAAGTCAGGAACCGCAGGATATTCAACTGGCACGTAATGATTGCTTGTACCTTCCATTTTCACAGCACCATTAGGGATGACGACATCGCCTTTTTTAACTTTTACAGAAGTGGATGCACACGTGCCAACGCGAATGAATGTATGTGCGCCAAGCTTGATTAATTCTTCCATGCAAATGGCTGTAGAAGGACCGCCCATGCCTGTTGAGGTAACCGAAACCTTCACTCCATCGAGATAGCCTGTATAGGTCGTATGCTCCCGATGCTGGGCTATTTTCTCGTAGCTATCGAAATATTTTGCAATCTTAATTGTTCTCTCAGGTGACCCGGGCAAAAATACGTACTCTCCTACTTCACCCTCCCCGCAAGCGATATGCAGCATTTTTTTCTTCGTCTCAACCATTTTCCATTCCTCCACTTTGCCACTTTTTTTTGTAAACACTGATGAAATGAAATGTTCTTGACATAATCACGCCGGTCATGAGAGTACCAATGATGGTGCCGATGCCCACGTTGCCGCCAAGAATGATCCCTAAAACAACCAGGATGATATCAAGCACGATACGGGCATTTTTCAGGTTCACGTTAAATCGGTCCCGAATAATAATCATGAATGCGTCGACGGCCCCTTCTCCCAGCCCCGCCGAAACATACATGGCCAGCCCCACTGCGAATGCTAATACTGCAACGATAAAAATCATCGCTTCAAACAGCAGTGTTTGTTGGTGAAAATTGATCCCCATAAAAAGATTGATAAACAAACCTGTTAAGAAAGCGTTCGCGATCGTTCCAATACCGATTCGTTTTCTGTCAATGAAGAAAACGACGATGATCAAGCCAAGCATTATCACTTGGGACGCTCTGCCAACGCTTAAGCTAAATGTTTTGGAAAATCCGTCGGTCAAAGTCGTCAGCGGATTTGCTCCTAAACCGGCCTTCAAATACATGGCAATACCAAAACTCATAATCAATAAGCCTAGTAGTAGTAGCAAGACATTGGTAATGGTTTGCCTTGTTTTTGATAGTGATGTTTTCATGCCACATTCTCTCTTCCAATGTTGTTTCAGCTGAAACTTGCATTACTTTTGTGTGGTTGTACAACATACAATTAATAATATAGTACAACTATTTTTAGTTGTCAAACACGTTAGAGTAAATTAATTAAACTTGTACAAACAAGTATAAAACCCTGCTCATTACCACGCCCATCATTCCATAAAAAATCCCACTCTCTCACGAACTGTACTCGAAGAGATTGGGATTTTATGATGCATCCATTGATATTTATCTTAATGATTTGACGCTATACTCTCATCCACCGCATGTTCCTGCTTTGATTTCCTGTTTTTATCTTTAAAGAATAACGCGAAGAAAATGAGCATGATTCCTGCAACAATGGCAGGATACATCCAAAAAACAGTCCACTTGGAAAGGGATTCGGCTTCTTGTGTAGCAACCGTACTGTTGAAGATATTGCCAGCGATAAAAGAGCCGATGAACATACCGATGCCCCATGTGAACGTTTTCAACAAGCTTTGAGCTTGTGCCTTGATTTTTTTATCGGCTTTTTGACTTGTATAAATTTCACCTGTCACGAAGATAAAGTCTTGGCAAGTTCCATACAGCGCAATCGCCATGATCATGAACACTACATCTGGTGCACCAAATCCGAGTAAAAGAGCTCGTAGGATAAAACCAAGCATTCCGAAAAGCAGCATATACTTTACGCCGAAGCGTTTGAAAAACAAAGGCATTAACAGCATAAAAATAACCTCTGACATTTGACCAATCGTCATGATGCTAGCCACATTGTCGAATCCTACAGCATTGAAAAATACCGATGCAAACGTCGAATAGAACGTATTTACGATAAACAATGCCATTGTGCAGATCATAAACACGAAATAGTTTCTATCTTTTAATAAGGCAAACGCATCAAGAAAAAGCAAATCCCGAATAGAAAATGGCTTCCCTTTTGCGGGTGCTGGTGTATTCGGCAGCGTAAAGCTGTAGATCCCGAGTACGAATGACGTGATGGCAGCAATTTGAAAAGTCATCGTACTCGTAGATAAGCCCATTTGTCCGATAAAGAGACCAACTGTGATAAACCCAATCGTTCCAAATACACGGATAATCGGGAAGTACTTTTCTTCCTTATCCAATACGCTATTAAAAACAATATTGTTCGAAATAGCACCAGTAGGTTGATACAGAAGCTTGTGCAAAAAAATTAACACGAGAATCATGGCTCCGTTTCCAGCTTGAATCTGGGAGGGAACCATCCATAACGTGACTCCACTGATAATATGAAGAACTCCCATTATTTTTTCAGATGGGAAGAAACGATCGGCAAGCATTCCGATAAAAATAGGTGATAGAATGGTAGCTATTCCCCCTACGGAATAAGCCGTACCAATAATGGACGATAGACCCTGCTCGCTTAGAACCAATCCCATTGTGACCATCCAGGAACCTGTAATAAAATACTGTAAAAACATCATGACAGACAGTCGCGGAAGCATTGCTGTATGCGCTTTCATGATTATTCTCCCTTCAATAGATCGAATATTCTAACCCATACTCATGAACATTCAACACGAAACAAAAAGGGTGCTATTCTCTTATTCGCCTTTGTTGTCTTCACTCATTTTCAACTTGTAATACAAGTTTGTATAATTGTACAACACACACGATTTATCGTAATATACTGATTTTAAATTGTCAAACAAGTTATTGTGCCAGCCACTTTTTCAACACAAAAAGCATTAGCTTAAACAGCTAATGCCTAGTTATCATCTGTATGCGTAATGTTAGAAACACTGCTTAAAGCGGCCCCCTAAATCTGACACTACTCTTTCGCTAATCCATACCCTTCTGGGGCTGGAATCCCTCTTTCTGCCGAACGACTCACAGATTCCCAACTCTCCCACGTTGCGATACGTTCACGATAGGTGTTCCTGGCCACATCGTAGAGCATACTTCCTAAGATGAGTCTTAACGGTGGATTCTCACTTTCTACAAGCTTCATTAGAGCCTCAGCAGCCAAGATGGGATCGCTATCTACCGAGCCTTCCGAATACTGCTTGGCCAACAGTTCTCTAAGAGATTCATATTCAGTTAATGCAGTGCTGTAACGCATACTCGTATACAAATCTGTCCAGTATCCGCCGGGCTCAACGATCGTGAGCTTCACGCCAAAGTGGGCAGCTTCTTGTGCCAAAGCTTCACTCAACCCCTCTAAGGCAAATTTACTTGCACTGTATATGCCCGACATTGGACCGGAAAGTATTCCTCCAATACTGGAAATTTGAATCAAGTGACCCGCCCTTTGTTTACGCAGATAAGGAAATACTGCCTGACAGACCCAAAGAGCACCAAAGAAATTCGTTTCCATCAGATCTCTTGCATCGGCTTCGCTCAATTCCTCGACCATGCCAAGCGTCATAACACCTGCGTTATTCACAACAATGTCGAGATGTCCAAAATGTTCTGTCGCCACTTTCACAGTTGCAAAAACAGCATCCCGATCCCTTATATCAAGATTTAAGAACAGCAACGAGTCTTTGTACTGTTCTTGCAGTTTTTCTAGTTTTCCAATCGTTCTGGCGACTGCCACGACCTGATCCCCTGCTTCTAAAGCAGCGTTGGTGAATGCGTATCCAAGACCCTTACTTGCACCAGTGATAAACCATACACGTCTTTTTCCATTATGACCGTTTGAGAGCTTCTCGAAATTTTGTTTTGTCATAAAACCACTCCTTTATCAAAATAAAAACACAGGCAATTTCTCTGCCTGTGCAAACATAATCGAATATGAATATTTCCATATGTGTTCAAGTTATTCGTAACACAAAAGAAGCTTCTCCAGAAAAATAACAGAGATACCCTTCTTTTGCTAACTTCATATGAACAATACAGCATATGGACAGACTCATCCCGATTACCCTGCTAACAGACAGAGCGAATCAAAGCACAAATAAATGCAAATAAGCATTTTGGCCTTATCGGGAAGAATCAATCACACATAACCCTCCGTTCACTTCAGATAAGATTAGTGTAACAGTGAAAATTGGGATTTGCAACCAAAAACAGGTTATAGGTAAAATTCTGGATTAAAGCTGGATTATCTGCAGACATTCGCGGAGTTCATCTGTTACAGACTCATTACGCCACTCCTTGCGGTAGCCGAGGCAGGCGCAGATCATATCTGTACCCTGCTCCACATGTCTTTTGCGGTAATGAACATGACCCATGATTCCATAACGTACGCCGTATTTCCTGTAGAGGTCAGCATAGTCTACACTTCCTAAAAAGGCGTTGAAATATGACCACTGCGGATGCGGCATCGGCACCTTAAAATAAGGATGAGCCAGCATATGCGTCACCATGATCATTTGGCTGTCTCGATACTGCGCCAGTTCTTTCTCCATCCGCTCGTAAAAATATCGGTGAATATCCCCGTTACTCATACCCCATCGCACATAGATGCTATCCTGCCAGGTTCTCTCCATCGCATGCATTTGCTCAAATTGTTCAAAGGAATATCCCGACTCGCCCATCGTATAATCGTACCACCCTGAATTGCCGACGACGACCCATCCGTTTTCCAAGGTATAAGGTCTTTCGCTTACACAACCTGCGTACGATTGAAACTTGCGATAGATTTCCCACGTGTCAGTAATGCCATTATCCTTACTCCAATAATCGTGATTGCCAGGAACAAACAGGACGGGAATGCCAGCTTGCTCCTGGAGCATTTCGAGTACTTGCATACTTCTGTGGACATCGTTGGAGATATCTCCTGCAATGATTAGAGCTCCGAGTTTTTCTTGGGTCGTTAGTTCCAGAAGCGTTTCTTCCACGAGCGGTTCACCGGGAGCCTCGTTGAGATCTACGTGCAGGTCTGAAATAATTCCTAGCTTCATGAAAGAAAATCCCCCTCCTCGATTAAATGACAACTGACTGCGTGACGGGGTGCTATCGTTCGCAAGGTTGGCCCTTCTTTGCTGCATTTGTCTATTGCCACAGGACATCTCGGATGAAAAGGACATCCGTCTGGCAGAGAAAGCGGATTGGGTACATCGCCTTTTAAAAGCATCCTTTCCCTGGTACTCTTCACATCGGGTATCGCTGAGAAAAGCGCCTTTGTATAAGGATGCTGCGGTCCTTTTGCTGATTCGTCGACATCGAATATTTCAACCAGCCTCCCCAAATACATAACACCTACCCGATCACTTATATATTGCACGACGTTAAGGTCATGAGAGATGAACAAATAGGTCAATCCTAGCTTGCTACGCAGCTCCAGAAGCAAATTCAAAATTTGCGATTGTACAGATACATCCAGTGCTGACACGGCCTCGTCAATTACAATAAATTTGGGCTTTAGGACAAGAGCTGCTGCAATGCCTACGCGTTGCTTTTGTCCACCGCTTAATTCATGGGGATATCGCTTCAGGTAATCCGCACCGAGTCCGACCTGCTCAAGCGTCTCAATCACGATCTCTCTTCTCGTCAACTTGTTGGTGTAACCGTGTATAACAAGCGGTTCTTCCAACAGCCAGCCTATCGTCTTCTTCGGATTTAAGGAAGACGACGGGTCCTGGAAGACGATTTGCAGTTCCCGTCTGAGCTCTTTCATTTCGATTGCCGATAATCGGTTGATTTGCCGGTCTCGGTAATAAATGCTGCCATGCGATTCCTTCACCAGCTTGACGAGCATTTGGCCAGTTGTTGACTTGCCACAGCCACTCTCCCCGACGAGTCCAAATATCTCTCCCTCTGAGATTTCGAATGAGATCTCGTTTACCGCTCGTACAAATTGTCGTTTCTCGAGTAGCTTCGTTTTGGGCAAAGCATAATGCTTCGTCAGTGTATCTACCTGGATCAGTGCTTTGCTCATGCGAATATCTTCCCTTCCGCATAGAGATGACAACGCACCTGATGACTATTCCCACATATTTCAAGCTGGGGAGTTTTCGTATGACATATGTTGGAGGCTCTCGGGCATCGACCAGCGAATGGACATCCGTCCCCTCGTTCGGTTAGCGGAGGCACCCGTCCGGGAATGGTATAAAGCAGTTGACCTCGCTTCTCTACACTTGGAAGTGCCTGCAACAAAGCAGCTGTATACGGATGCTTCGGATGTTCCAGAATCTCACTTACAGGAGCGTCCTCAACCACATATCCTGCATACATCACAATCACCCGCTCACATACCTCACGAATGACGCCCAAATCATGGGAGATAAACAACATTGCCGTATCTGTCGAACGATTCATCTCGCGTAGTAGGTCGAGAATTTGTGCCTGAATCGTTACATCGAGCGCTGTCGTCGGTTCATCTGCGATCAGCAGCTTGGGCTTGCATATCAACGCCATCGCGATCATGATTCGCTGCATCATTCCACCAGAGAGACGATGTGGATATTCTCCATAAAGCTGATGGATTCGGGACAGTCCGACTTTTTCCATGATGTCCAAAGCCAGCTCTTTTGCTTCCTTCTTCGAGACCATGAGATGGGCCAGCGCCATTTCGGCGATTTGTTTTCCGACTGGCATGAGTGGATTGAGTGCTGACATCGGGTCCTGGAAAATCATTGCGACCTGCCTGCCTCGTATGGAGTTCCATTCTTTTACCCTTTCAGCCGACAACGTTTTACCTGCCACACTGATTTCGCCACGTGTAATCGTCGCCGACTCAGGCAATAGACCCATGACAGACAAGGAAGTAAGACTTTTTCCGCAGCCCGATTCTCCGACGATTCCTACTCTTTCCTTTTCTTTGATCTGAAAGCTCAGTTGCCGAAGCGCCGGATATTGCTTTTTGCCGATTGTAAACGCCACATCCAGCTCACGGATTGCCAGCAGTGTTTCTGCCATTGTACGTCCCTCCTAACGCTTCAAGTCATAACCGTCTCTCATTCCGTCTCCGAGCAGATTGAAACCGAGAACCATCGCTGTTATGACCGCCCCCGTAATAAAAACGTACCAGGGTGCAGCTATAATAAATGGTTGTGCTTCTTTCAGCATTCGGCCCCAGCTAGGATCGGGTGGCTGTACGCCAAGACCCAGGTAGCTTAATCCAGCTTCAGCCAAGATAGACCCGGAAAACCGCATCGTCGAGGCAACGATGAGCGGGGAAGTTATATTGGGAAGAATATGATGAGATATAATGCGTAGCGAGCCCGCACCTCTCGCTATCGCTGCTTTCACGAACGCAAACTCCTTGTATTGAATGAAGCCACTGCGGGCAATTCGGGCAAACGCTGGCACACTCATAATTCCAAGCGCGACGATGGTATTGCCAAACCCTGGACCAAACACGGACACGAGCATGATCGCCAGCAAAATACCTGGAAACGCCAGCATCGCATCGATGATACGCATCAGGATTTCGTCCAGCCACCCTCCCCAATAACCAGCTATCGCACCGATCAAAAGGCCTATGACCAAGCCGATCGCGACAGATGCGATGCCAATTACAAATGAAGTCTGTGTTCCCTCCATAATTCTGCTAAAGATGTCGCGTCCGAAATTATCGGTTCCAAACCAATGGGACGCTTGCGGTGGTGCCAGGCGCATTGCTGTATTCATGTCGTTGGGACCATATGGAGTATAGAACAGGCTTGTCACCATCAGGCCCAGGAGTACAGCAATCAAGCAACCTCCGATGATAAACAGCTTATTGCGTACTAGCTGGTTCCATCTCATCTTGTTCACCTTTTCAATCGAATTCG
Source organism: Brevibacillus reuszeri (assembly GCF_002897295.1). Classification (GTDB taxonomy): domain Bacteria; phylum Bacillota; class Bacilli; order Brevibacillales; family Brevibacillaceae; genus Brevibacillus; species Brevibacillus reuszeri_A. The sequence continues at coordinate 168,175 of NZ_BEXF01000009.1, read as the reverse complement.
CGGATCAATCACTTTGTACAGGATGTCGACAACAAAATTTATCAGAACCACAATAATCGCAATGTAAAGAACGAGCGTCTGTAAGAGGGGCAAATCGCGTGTGCCGATCGAAGTGATGAGCAGGTTGCCAAGCCCCGGCAGAGCAAATACATTCTCTACGACGATGCTGCCTCCCAGCGTGTCTGCGATCAACAAACCGACAATCGTAAGCACCGGAATCATAGAGTTACGCAATATATGGCCGTACATGATGCTCTTCTCCCGCAATCCTTTACTTCTAGCAGTACGTACGTAATCCATACGGAGCTGGTCCAGCAGCGTGTTGCGTAAATACCGGATGATCACAGCAATGCCTGGGATCGCGAGGGCGAGTGAAGGCAGAAACAGCAATTTGAACGCACCCAGGGGATCTTGGTTCCAGGGTACATAGCCGTAAGTCGGAAAGAGCTTGAAGGTGACGGAGAAGACCAGAATCAGAATAAATGCCATCCAGAACGAGGGTACCGCCAAACCCAGCTGCGTGAAGGCAGATAGCAACGTAGACGAGAACTTGCCATCTTTTCTTGCTATGTAGATGCCGAGGGGAAGACCGATGATTAAGGTCAACCCCAACGACATTACAGATAATGAAAGCGTAACAGGAAGCCTCTCTGCCACGATTTCCGCCACTGATCGCTGATAGCGAATCGACGTGCCGAAATTTCCGGTCACCGTATCCGCGATCCATGAAGCATAACGTTCCGTAGGCGGTCGATCCAGCCCCATCGTCTTGCGTAATTCAGCCAGCTGGTGCGGATCTGCGTCCACACCGAGCACGATCTCGGCAGGGTCGCCCGGCAAAATTTGAAAGACTAGAAACGTCATGATAGAGACGAGCAAGACGGTGGACAGTAAAGTTGCCAGCTTTGTCATGTAAAATCTCACTTCAGCATCCCTCGTTTACTTTGTGGAAAAATACATCGCGGCGAAATCGTATTTTTGTACTGGATACATTTTGAAGCCGTGTAAATTTTCCTTCATCGCAACAGAACGGCTAGGGTCCATGATGAATACAGCGACCGCCTGTTCGGTGAGTATCGTCTGAGCTTGTTTGTACAAGTCAGCTCGTTTCGTTTCGTCCACTTCTGTACGTCCACGATTGACGAGATCATCGAACTCGACGTTGCTGAATTTGTAGAAGTTCTTGCGGTAGGTGGTTTCAAATCTGCCCAGAACCTCATGCGGATCGAGCTTCCCAGTCAAGCCGATGATCGTTGCTTCATATTTAGCATTGTTGTATACATCTTCCAGCCAGCTGCTCCACTCGATCTGCTTGATCTCCGCGGCAATGCCAACCGCTTTCAACTGCTCTACAATAACCTGTGCCGTATCGACATGGAAGGTGTAGTTCGAAGGAACTGTAATTGCCAGCTTGAAGCCCTTTTCGTAGCCTGCTTCCTTGAGCAGTGCCTTCGCTTTTTCCACATCGGTCTGATAACGCTCCGTCAAGCCTTCCTGATAGTACCTTTTCATCGCCGGGCTCATATTGGACCCCAGCTTTACTCCGTTTCCTTCCGCGACCGTTTGGATAATCACATCTTTGTTGATTGCATAATTGATCGCCTGACGCACCCGCACATCATCCAGTGGCTTGACGGAATTGTTCAGTGCCATCAGCTGGACCATGTTCTGCGGACCAGAGACAAGCTGGAATCCCGCACCTAACTGCTTTGCGCCTTGGTCAGAAATGCCTGGGATCATGTCAATATCACCGGATTGCATAGCCAAAACGGATGCATTCGAATCTGGCATGATTTTGAATTCAACGCGCTCCAGAGCTGGTTTCTTCTCCTGATCGTAGAATTGATCATTTCGCTCTAAAACGAGCTGCTGGCCTGGTGTATAGGACGCAAACTTGAACGGACCTGCACCGATCGGCTTTTCACTCTGCTTTTCATAATCTTTTGGCACGATGGCTACGATGTTGGCGGCTAAAAAAGCGGCATCCTTTTCTTTGAGCTTGACTACAACGGTGGAGTCATCTGGAGTATCGATTTTCTCGATGGCAGCAAACTTTGCCGATAGTGGTTCCTTGCCGTTCAGTCCGGACAGCTTTGCATATGAATACAGAACGTCTTCAGCAGTCAAATCCGAGCCGTCGTGGAATTTGATCCCTTTTCGGATTTTGAACGTATAGGTCTGCCCATCCGCAGAGACCTGATACGATTCTGCAATTGCTGGAACCAATTCGCTGTTTTCTCCTGCCTCGAACAGACCGTCAAATACGTTATCCATCATGGAACTTGTGTCAGTCGCTGCAGACAAATATGGATCCAGGTTATCCGGCTCCGTTGCCATAGCAACCCGTACAATTCCACCCTCTACTTTCTCATCTCGACCACTGTCTTTTGTCTGTGTATCAGTCGTTGTTTGTGCGGAACCTGTTGTTGCCGGAGCTGGAGAGGTGCTGCTGCCGCAACCAGTGATGACCATTGACATTACCGCTAGCATGGAGAAGCCTGTTACGAACGTCTTCCTTATTTTCAACATGGGAAAAACCCCTTTCCAGGATTAGATCGATAGTTTCATGTCACCATAAGCTAAATGGATAGGTCCGTCATAACGCTGCGCTGCTTCCTCAACCAATTGCGAAAGCTCTCCATAATGGGGAAAATGCGTAAGCACAAGCTGCTTGACGTTAGCCAAAGCAGCGATCGTTCCGGCTTCTCCCGCAGTCAAGTGGCCATTCATCATTCCTTTTTGCCAATCGTAAAAGCTGCTTTCAATCAGCAACACATCAGCATGGTGGGAAAGCTCGATCAACGATTGGCAATAGCCAGTATCTCCAGAATAAACAAGCGCCTTGCCGTCCTCTGTTGTCAGCCTGACCGCACAGCAGGGAACCTCGTGGACGTTCTCCGAAAACTCGAGCTTCGCTGTACCGATTTTCAATGGCTCACCTATGTGAATCGGATGAACATGCACATACTGCGGGAAGCTAAAGGACAGCCTGCACAGCTCGGAACCATATACATACACGTCGAGTGGCTTCTTCCTTTTGCCGATTTGCATAAGAATCAGAATGGCAAACTCCAAGCTGTACACATCCGCAAAATGATCGGCATGTGTATGCGTAATGACGACGGCGTCCAGCTCTTCGAGAGAGCAGTAATTTTGCAGACGAGTCAGTACACCGCTTCCGCAATCCAACAAAATCTTGCTCCCGCTGTATTCAACCAAGTATCCTGAAGTCGCCTCATTTTTCTCGGGGTACGCTCCCCAACAGCCAATCACCGTAAGATTCATCCTATGGTTCCTTTCCCATGCGTCATTTCCACTCAAAATGATCCTGAAACTCCTTGAACATCATTTCCATCCTCTGAATATTTTTGTGCACGCGATTTTTCTCCAGGTAGGAGATTTCGTTAATAATCGCACTTGCCACCGACAATGAGGCCGTATACGAATCTAGAAATCCAGTCGATTTATTGGAAGCAAACAGTGTCAGATCAGAGAGCTTGGCGAATGGTGACAGCTCGGAATCGGTGAGCACGATGACCTTCGCCCCCTCTTCCTTTGCGAGTGCAGCCACCTTTAGGGTCTTGGAGCAATACCGGGGAAAGCCACAGGCAAATACCGTATCGCTTGGCTTTATGTAGGTCGCATATTCCGCAACACCTCCTTGTGGAATTAATTCACAATTGCCCAGCATGTACTTCAGAACGAAGCTCATATATGAGGTGATGGATAATCCCATCCGCCAACCAACAACCCAGATACGATCCGCTTCCAGTAGCATGCGTGCGGCTTGGTTGATCGCAGACTTGTCCGCACGTGCCATCGTCTCATGCAGATTCTCCAGCTCTTGCTGAAAATGCTTTTCCAGCCAGGAATCTTCCTGATGGCTTGTGGAAATCAGGAAATTTCTCACCGCTCGCTGATCCTTCAGCACATAGTGCCGCAATTCCTGAAGCATGTTGGTGAAGCTGCTATAGGACAAAGCTTGCGCCAGTCTATGAACGGTTGCTTCGCTAACCCCCGAGTTATCCGCGATCTTGTGTGCAGATTGCATGACTGCATCCTGCATGTTGGTTTGGATATAATGAGCCACTTTTTTCTGGCCGGTACTCAAGGTGTCAAAGTGCTCCTGAATTCTCTCTACAAACGACTGCATCGCAAATCTCTCCCGTTAATTGACCTTAAGACTCTGCTGCCGATGACCCAAGTAGGTAGCAACATCCTGGATTCCGCGAATAACTGGCTGATAGGATAATTCCTCCACGCCACAATTTCCATATGGATTAATGAGCAGGCAGTGCATGCCGACCTTTTGACAGCCGATCACATCGTCGTAATAGTTGTCACCGATGTAAAGAGATTGATTGGAGGTCACTTTAGCTTGTTCCAATGCCAGTTGGAAGATAGCCGGGTCAGGCTTTTCCAGCCCTACTTCAGAGGAGATAAAGACCTCATCGAGCACCTCGTCCAGTCCGTTTTTTTCCAGCACTGTCCTCGCTGTTTGATCCCAGTTGGAAATTAGTCCAAGTCTGTAGCCGAGATTTTTTAGCTCAAAGAGAGTCTCTTTTGCCCCATCGAAGGCAGTCCATTGCAGGGGATATTCACTCGCAAACTTTCTATAAACGTGAACCACCTCTTCAATCGGTAAGGAAAGACAGAGTTTATAGTTAAGAGCGCCGACATACCACGGTAAAAATGCTCTGCTGTCTTTGCCAAGCACGCCTTGATACTCTCGCATGAACAGCTTGTCTGTCCGATGATATGCAAGGGCGATTTCCTCCTGGCTGCGGTATACATCGAACTCCCCAAGCACCTTCTGGTAAACCTCTTCCCTGTTCATTTTTACCAGTGTGTACCCAAGATCGAACCATAAAAACTGAATCATGCTGCATACCCTCATTTCCGTGTAGTATTTCCTTCATTATTTCTGTTATGATCCATTTCCTTCATAGCCATCATAGAGAACGGATATTAACCTAGCTTTAACGAAACTTGTTGAAATCGTAAATTACTGTGTTTCTTTATTCATAAAAAAAAAAGCCCCCTTTTTTGTAAAAGGAGACTTTCACTTCATCATTGATTTCCTGTTTGAAGCTTTTCTAACTCTGCTTTTAGTTTTTCATTCTCTTCCAATAGCTTTTGTACATCTGGGATCTCCTTGCCAGAAAACCACCCGTACAAATCGTCTCTTCGTTGATACCCTGACAATTGATCACGAATAACCATCTTGATGTGCCGTTCATCGTCAGCGTAATAGGTTGGAATGGTTTCTATTACGGATTGCTTAAACTCTTGGAGCCTCTGATAGCTTTCCATTGTTACGAAGTCATATGGCTTTCTTCTTAATGCTTCATCTGTAACTACGAAAGCTAATCGAGGTTTTCCAATTTCCCCGGCATAATCATACTTCCAATGTGTATAGCTCTTTGAGTCATCAGGAAGCATTGTTCCATAAAGCCCTCCTAGAATCAGGATAAAGACATCAGATTCATCGATCCATCTCTTAGAAAATTCGAATGAAACTTCACTGAAGAAAAGCTCGGTTCCAGTAGGGATGTGTCCAGCGCGCAGAATCGCTTCTACAGCTGCATGTCTTTCTTCAATCAAATCGCTAAAAGTAGACGCTATAAACACTTGTAATTTTTTTCTCATAGGCCACCTACATGTCATAAAATAATCAGAATCGTACCATCCGCTAACAATAATTGTCAATATTTTACTAGATATAAGTGGAATGAACAATAATTACAGCTGCTGCCGATAGCGTCAACCCTAAAGCTTATTGTTTATTGATAATTACGACCATGTTCTCGATCGATTTCTATTTTTTCTCTTTTGGAATGATCCGAAAGCCATATGAGATGGCCTTCACTTCCCCATCATCTTCCGTCATAAATCCAACGGAAAACGATCTTCCCTTTACGTTGACCAAGAAATAGTCCTCTCCGATTGGCTGTAGCGGATACTTTTCTTTGTTTCGGCTCCCGGTGATGGATTCATTATGTACTACCTGTAATGCCCCTTCTTCTAGCACTACACTTAAATCCGCACCTTCGCCCGATATGAATCTTCCAACATACCTGCCCATTTTTTCAACAGGAACGTGATACTCCCTGTATATCGAAGCGGAAGCGTCTGCCGGACGCCCTGCAACCGTATTGATTGCTGCCGTAACAACTTCCCCAACAGGTGTGCCTACCAAATTAGCATAGCTTACTGCCGTGATTCCACTTTCCGGCAAAATGGTCAGCTGGGTCGCTACACCCTTTATCGCACCTCCATGTTCTACCATCGTTTGACCAAAGAAGTCGGGCTGGATCATCAATCCATATCCATAATATCTGTCATAACTACAACGAATGTGTGGCCGCATCATTTCCTTAACGCTTTCCTCAGAAAGAATGCGCTCCTTGCCAACCAATCCACCTGTACGGAAGATCTCAGCGTAGTTCAGCATGTCTCGCAGGGTAGAATGTAAGAAGCCAGAAGCTGCGACGACCAGACCGTCTTCCCAGTCTGGATCGGGATATACCTCAAGTCCATCGTTACTTTCCCGGTAATGGTAAATCGTTGTGACATCCGGAAATTTCGGCAGATCACTAAGGTAAAATGTACTGCTCATCATGCCTGCTGGATCAAGGATGTGATCCTTTACATAAACGTCGTACGGTTTACCGCTCACCCTGTGTATAATGCCGCCAAGCAATGAATACGAGTCATTGGAGTAACTGAAGTACTGTCCGGGGGCTCCGAGCAGTTCATACTCTTGTTTGTTGAAAGTGTCCAAATAATCGGCGAACGTCTCAATCGGTTTTACATCTTCCTTTTTCAGAAATCTGTAGATGGGATGATTCTCATCGGATAGCGCCTCAAGCATAGAATTCTTGACAGCAAGTGAATCAGCTGGAAGGGGCGGAAACCCGGCTGAATGAGTCATAAAATGATGAATGGTCATCTGCTCCGTTTTCGCACGATCAGGTGTCCACAGTTCTGGCAAATATGTGATCACAGGATCATGAACGGACAGCTTCCCCGCCTCCTGCAGCTGCATGATAGCCATACACGTAAAGGATTTTGTCACCGAAGCCAGCCCCATTACGGTATTTGGCGTTAATTCCAGCCTTTGCTCCGCATCTCGGTAGCCGAAGCTTTTTCTGTATAGACTCTCTCCGTCTTTATTCAAACCTACAATCAGGCCAGGTGCGCGACTTTCTGTAAACACATTTTGAGCAAAATCTTCAAAAGCAGCTTCCCAATGTTTTTTCATTTGAAAGGTCTCCTCTCACTCTTTTTAAAAAAATGCTTTACCGATGTCATACATTATGAGAGGCGGGACACAAATCACTCGTTAACCTACGCTTTTGGTGGTCCAATTGTGGGTGCACCTATCCATCATCCTTATTTTTTCATTTTGGAAATACAGCTTCCTGATCAAGCGGATAAATGGGGCGTTGGAGTCGTTTGTAATCGAATTGAGTAAATTGCAGGCATGTAAGTCCAGGTGAGTCTACCGTAATGATCCGGGCTGCGATCGGTTCAAAGGAAGCCCTGAAGTGCTGACTGGATTTTAGCGCGACAATCTTATACTCCAAAACGTTAATACCGTGCAAAAGGAAAATCTGTTCATCCATCACCTGCGATCGGACAGAACAGACGAGTATATCTATCCCGCCTACCTGCAGTCTTGCTGATTTACCATAATTGACTTGACTTCCTTTTCCCATGGGAGTAGAAGCGATAAACTTTCCGTCAGACAAGCTTTTTACATAGGCTGTGATAGATAAGGATTCCCCGTGCAACCGATCCGTTTTACCGCCCAGCTTTACTTCGATTGTTGAGCCGACACCAGCCTCATGAGCGATTTGCGCTACTTCTGGATCGTAGATAAAACCAAAGCAAGCATTCTCCAGCTTTGCTTCTAGAATAGCTCCAAGCAAGTGCGTTCCGTCTCCAGGTGTACCCCCGCCAGGATTATCTGACGTTTCATTAATTACAACCGGCATTCCTACTGACTCAAGTGCTTCCTGAATGCCTTCTGCTGGGGTGAGGACATGGGGTGTAAACTCATCCCGCTTTTCCCAAACCAGTCTTGCAACATCCTCTGTAACTCGCTTTGCCAGTTCCTTGTCTCCGTCTACGACACTGATAATGGAGACACCTACATCAGGTGTATCCGTATAGGGGAAGCCGTGAAAAAACGCACAGTCGATGACTCCAGGCTCTTTTTCCCACTTGTAGCACGCTTCATTAATATCCTTTGCAGGTGAGAGATTAGTTGTCGAGGTAGGGATAATCAGAGGCAGCTTTGTAAGATGCATCACCGGTTTACACTCGCCCTTTACCATACGATGGGCAACGTCAAGTGCCTCGGCGGCTCGTTCATACATATCCACATGGGGATATAAATGAACGCCAAACAATGCATCTGCTTCTGTTATCATTTTCTGGGTCAGATTTCCATGCAGGTCAAGAGCTGCCGTAAGTGGAATGGAGTAGCCTATGACGGTGCGTACCGCTTGTAGAATTTCTCCTTCCAAATCATCAATCCCCTCAACTACACCTGCTCCATGCAGACCAAGACAAACGGCATCTATCTCTCCTGCTTGCTTGATTCCATCAAGTAGCTCCTTGATTAGTGTTTCATACGTTTCCTTTGTAATTATTCCTGATGGTTCGGCAAAGGCAGAGAAAGTGGGTATCAATTCAATCCCCAACTCTTCTGCCTTATCAATCATTCCTCCCACGAAGTCACGCACATTTCTACTCTTATCCAAAATTGCTTGTCCATGGTCCCACTCTAGTTCTTTAAATGACTCTACCGTTGTAGGTACACTGGAAAATGTGTTTGTCTCGTGAGCTACTATACCGATTGCAATTCTCATTTGTCTTCTACCTCCTGAAAAGTCAAAATTGAAACGCTTACATAAACGTGGTTAGAAGTATATACTTCTAGTATTATTTAATGTAGAAGTAAATACTTCTGTAAATGATTGTACTGTTAACTACCAACTTCTTCAATACTGATTATTAATACTTTTCACTCTTTTTAAACAGGCTGCTTTAATGCCTTTTGCATATGAACCAGTTCTCGTGCAAGATCGCTGATTCTGTGTAAAACATCTTCGTTTATTATTTCGTGTTGTGAATTGAAATGATCGGTGTGCACGTACACGGATCCTGGTGCTACATAGGCGCGGAAGAAGCCAGCAATCGGTTTCAGCTGGTTTTCGATCACCAGATAATGCTGATACGTCCCTCCATTTGCCACAAAGCCCATCACTTTATGTCGAAGAACCTGTGGCTGGATATGATCAAACAAATTTTTGAGTGCCCCTGTCATCGAGCCTTGGAAAACAGGCGTTCCAAATAGATAAAAATCAGCTGAGGATACCATGTCGATCACTTTTTTCGTATCATCCTTGTATGTCTCCGGATCCCGTCCGTCACACAAAGACATCCGATGCTCACGCAAATCAAGCAGCTCTACATTGATTCCGGCGCTACTTTTTTCACTTCATCCAGGACGCTTTGTACAACTATGCTTGTTTTCGCCCCGATCACTGTGCCTGCTATACCCAATAGTTTCATGGCCTTCCCTTCCTATCCGTCTGGACTTGTTTAACGAATCTGCTTCGCCTGCGATGCCGATTTGGCACTAAAAACGCTGAGCGCATCATCCACCATCGTGCATGCGTGCGACTTCTTATAATTGTTGTAAAAAATCGCTAATTTACGCACTGGATCTCCGGTATAGTATCGTTCGTATTGCAGCAACCGCTGTCCGAAAGCTTCCCCACACAGGTCCCATGCCAGCTTGAACAGGCGAACACGATCTGTACCAGAGATACCCTCCCGTCCTGCATAAAACTTTTCCATATCCCCCACCAACTCTGGGAGCTCCATGTCACTGTCAGTCGGGGACATGAGCAATCCGCCAGCTCCAATAATTTGCATGACTTCAATCGCCCGTGGGTACAGCTTCGGAAGTAGGCCGCGAATGGTTTCAAGCTGTATGTAACCTGGCATAAGCTCGCCCGACGGCAATGTTTCATATTCTAGTTCTGCTGTCCTCAGGAGCGCTCTGACCGATTCCAGCGATTGTGCCAGCTCCCCGAGATTGTTCTGGACATTCGGGTACACGTCCACCCCAATGGAGTCTGCGAGCCGCATTGCGACTTCCGTGGCAAACTGGAGCTTCAACAGTCCTCTTACCCCTGTCTGGTGCGCCGGCTGCTGCCCGATGCCTGTCTTTGGATATAGCAGGTTGGCCGCTTCTACGTTGTTGTAGAGGAACAAGCGCTCCCAAGGTACGAGAACATCATGAAAGACTAGAACAGCATCCATCTCCTCGAATCGCGATGCCAACGGATGGTCATAAACGGAACGAATTCCATCCTGCATGGGCTCTCTACAAATGATGCGCAGGCCCGGTGTGTTAATTGGAACGGCAAATGCCAAGGCGTATCGCTCATCTCCCGGTTTGAAGCCTGGGAACGAATAAATGATGACTTCATCTGTGATTGGGGCCAGCGTTGCCAGCATTTTCGCTCCTCTGACAATTAACCCTTCTGGCGTCTCCTTTACAGCCCCTAAATGGGTATACACATCGTTTTGTTCATGGGAGGACTTACTGCGGTCATTTTGTGGATTGATAATCGCATGTGTTAAAAACAGATCCTGGTCACGAACATACTTGTAATAAAGTTTCACGTTTTCCGCCCACTGCGGATTGTACCTTTCCAAGAAAGACGCATTGCTGTATAAAGAAGTTAAGACGACATTGAGAAAATCCGGCGTTCTTCCCATCAAACCAAAAGTGGCTTCTGCATAAGCTTCGTACAATGCTCGTTTCGCCTGCAATTCCTCCGGGGTCTTTGCAACGAGAAAAGCGTTGTTCACTCGTTCACCGGTCTCCAGACAAACATGGGTAATCTTCTCCTGGTACTTCTCGTCATGCTGCATGTCATACAATTTGGCAATTTCATGAATGGGCTGTCGAAAAACAGCTTCTTCACATACATCTGTCACCTTCCTGCCTTGGAGCCAAATCTCAGGTTGTCGTGATTTTAAGCCTTGCATGTACTGCGCGCCTGTACGGATTCCCATCGCAATTCCTCCCTGTTTTTTTTAGTTTGATAGCGTTGATTTCGTCCTTAGATCGGATTATAATATCTGACTTTTCTGTGAATTGTAGCCCACTTAACATCAAAGCTGAAAAAGATAAGAACTGTTGAGAAGGTCGGTCGGGCAACCAAGAACGAAACGGCAGAGAACGTGAGTTCAAACAGGGGAAACTTGGTATCTGTAAACTAATTAACATGATTTCTGTTTTTCTTCCGGATAAACGTCATTTTCCATATTGAAGATTGTTAAAGCGCTTTTTATTTTTATATAATGTTGAATAACATATTCAGAAAATTAAGTTTTAAATACCTCAAAATATTGCTTCAGATACTGTTCACCGGAAGGATTGGAAGAGAGGCAAGAAAATGTTGTGAGGAAGGGAGTGTTGATAGATGGTATCCCCATTTGAAACCGATTTGAAGTGGGAAACCTTATTAAAATACGGCACTCGTCAATTTGTGAAAGCAAAAACGGCTATCTACAAGCAAGAAACGCTGGGAGAAGGCTTTTACTATCTTCATAAGGGACTTGTCAAAATTGTTACATCAACCTTTAAGGGGAAAGATCGCCTAGTAAACATCGTAGTTCCTGGTCAAATCATGGGGCTTCAGACTATGGATCAACAACCCCATTTCACAACGGCTATTGCTGTAAAAAACGCAGTCATCTATCATTTCTCCTGCACACAATTCCTCGAAACGCTGAAGGTACAACCTGAGCTCTTGCCACTTTTAACGCAAACAATCAATCAAAAAATGCGGATTCTTCTGACTGCCATCAATATGAAAGCACTGACTTCAGAAGAACAAATTGCCCGTCTTCTGCTTAACATTTGTGACGACTATAAAAACCACGAAGTTCCCCTTACTCAACAGGAACTTGCCGATTGTGCTGGACTCACGCGCATCACTGTCTACAAGATCCTGAAGGCATGGAAGGAACGTGGCATCATTGAAATTAACAACCGAACTTTCGTTGTCAAACGCCCAGATATGCTGAAGCCTCCGCACCTCACAGCTAACACTACTCGCCCGGTGTAAGCGTATCGAACCGTGGTGACGTCTAATAAATGTGAAAGGTGGTCACAATGGCAGATCTCCGCTATCAGTGGACCCCGTACCTCATACACGGTAAGAAAATCGAGACGGGCAAACACACAACAATCTACCGTCAAGGTGATGTGGGGACCGGTTTTTACTATTTAGAAAAAGGGAGCGTAAAGATCACTCTCTTATCTGAGAACGGTCATGAGCGGTCTATCGATTACATTCCATTAGGAGGCTTGTTCGGGGAACACGGCGCCTATAAAGGCTCATACCTGACATCGGCCATAACTACTGCTGCTTCCGTCATCTACTTTTTCTCCGATGAGGTCTTATCCCGCATATGCCAAGACCACCCCTATGCAGCAGTGATCTTCACCAATTCACAGATCGATAAGCTACGTCTGCTTGCTGAAATCATCGCGTTCACTGACAGCCCAATTGAACAGCAGATGGCTAATTTTTTGCTCAAACTTACAGCTGTTCATGAAGATAATAATATTCCCATCGATCAGACGTCTTTTGCACGCTATATTGATACGTCCCGCATTACTGTGAATAAGATTTTGCAAAAATGGCGACAGCAAGGATTGATTGAATTGTCTGAACGGAGTGCCATCCGAGTAGTGGATTTAAAAGGCTTAGGTGGAATTGTGAAAACGGATATCACATGACTCGTATTCGTCAAACTGTAAGGCGACAGCAGAAAACGAACAAAAAAATCACGATTCTGTTGAATGCATGAGCACTCAGAAAGAATCGTGATCTGGGATCTCACTTCCCACCCTCTAGCCTGTTTTTGCGCAAATAATGCCCCCAGCATTCCGTCAGTATTTTCCGAGCGGCAAAGACTGCCACTGAGGAGTTATCCAATGAAGGAGACACTTCTACAACGTCAAATCCGATGATGGGCAGATCGAACAATCCGTAAAGTAAATCTAGGAGCTCCCTGCTATGCAGGCCACCAAATTGCGGTGTTCCCGTGCCTGGTGCGTAAGCTGGGTCCAGTGAATCGATATCGACCGTAATGTAGATCGCTTCGAACCGGCTCATTGCCTCCTTGACTCTTTTTACGGTGTCCGCTACACCATTATTCCGTACATCCATGGCTTTAAAAATATTCATCTTATGCGAGTTGATAAACCCAAGCTCCTCTGACTCAACAGAACGAATACCCACAAAGAAAATACTCTCTGTGTCAGAGATGTTTTTCAATTCTAACGAGCGTCTCTCGACGGATCCATGTGATAAGAGATCGCCACCCATCTCATGGCACAAATCAAAATGCGCATCAATATGGACAATTCCAAATGGCTTGTCCATCGCTCGATCTACCCCGCGCAAGACGGGTATTGTCGTGGAGTGATCGCCACCGATCATGGTGAATAATTTCCCTGCCTTGACGCTTGCATAGACTGTTTCTTCGACCTTTTGGAACAGTGAGTCCCGTTTTTCTGCACTTATATCTCCTAAGTCAAGAATACTCAATTCCGAAAGATCTTCCCAATGTTCCGTAGTTGGAGGGATGGTATAGGTGATTTCACGAATCGCGCGTGGTGCCTCTTTGGCGCCGGAGCGGAAGCTCACACCACCATCATAAGGAACCCCGAATACGACAATGTCAGCCTCTTCCATGGCTATCCCCGGTCGATTTAAGCCAGCCCAAATGTTCTTGTCATTGATCATATCCTGAACAGATTTCAAGTACATCTCCTCCTTTTTTGATGCAGACCATCAGTAGCAATTCATGTGCCAAGGCAATCTATGAAGTTTTGCTGCATCGTTTCGTAGTTTTTCAGAGCTTTTCGATCACAAAAACAAAAAATCTTGCCACAACAGCGCAAATTTTTTTGTTTTTTACAAGTGGTATTTATGAATTTTATATTGAAGCGCTTGCCTGGTAATTCCGAGTTTTTTCGCTGCATCTGAAATATTTCTGGAATGACTCAATGTATTGAGAATGATGTCTTTTTCATATTCATCCACCTGCTTGAACAATGATTTCGCTGGTGTCAAATCCTGAGCTAAGTATCGTTGTTGACGGTTGTTCGGAAATAATAGATGTTCGGGTATATCCTTTAATGTAACCGTATCGCCTGTGGAGACGTTAAAGGCATATTCAATGGCATTTCTAAGTTCCCTGATGTTTCCAGGCCAATCATAATCAGAAAATACATTTTTCGTCATATCATTAAAGCCTTTCATCGTCTTATTCCTGTCCGCATTGTACTTTTGAAGAAACCAGTCTGCCAACAGAAGAATATCCTCCTTTCTCTCTCGTAATGGCAATAGATTTAATTGGATCACGCCAATGCGATAATAAAGATCACTGCGTATGATACCGTCTCGTATCGCTTGAAATGGGTCCTCATTCATTGCAGAAACGATCCGAACGTTAATGGCGATTTCTCGCTCACCGCCCACACGCCTGATTTTTTTCTCCTCGATCGCTTTCAGCAATTTTGCCTGAACCCCAATATCCATCGAATTCAGCTCATCTAAAAATAAGGTTCCGTTGTGCGCAAGTTCAAACAAGCCCTTGCGATCCTCTGCACCAGTGAAGCTTCCTTTCACAGTTCCAAAAAGTGTGCTTTCAAGCAGTGTGGCCGGAATTGCGGAACAGTTCTGTGAAATGAAGACTTCACCCGCCCGAAGACTGTGGCTATGGATGGCCTGTGCAACGAGTTCTTTGCCTGTACCGGTTTCACCGCATATCATGATAGGAGAATCTCCAGTTGAGATCCTTCTAATTTTCTCTTTCAATTCAAGCATGAGAGGATTGACTGTGATGAAGTCATCAAGCGTATAAAAGGATCCTTTTTCAAGCTTTTTGCTATATGATGTTCGATAGAGTGGCTTCCCGTCTTTGGAAGCCAAAATAGACACCTCAATAGTACCAATCAACTCTTGGTTAAATTCGATCGGAAAAGTGGAGTTGATGAAAATCGATGTTTTCCCATTAAGATCAGTCAGCTCCTGCCTTTCACTAATGATCGGCTTGCCGCAGCCCATAACGCGGTAATGACTGCTTGTCTCTTTTGATAAGGAAGGATAAACATCCAAAATGTGCTTGCCAGTGAAGCCTTCATTTTCAAAACTGTTCTTCTCTGGTCCGTATATAATCGAATATTCGACGATCCCTTCCTTATTCGTGATCAGCATTGCATCTATGTGATCATACAAATCTGAAATGGATTGTAAGTATTTTGTTAGCATCAGACCACCCCTTCTGGATCCAGCCATTTGTTTGAAATCTCTTTACCATGTCATAATGCAAAAATCGTACCAAGCTGCTTACAAGATCGAACGCCTGAATGGTTACTCTCATGAAAAAACGTGAGCCACCCAGAAATGCAAGCGTCTCACGTTTTTTCATATGATGTGTTATAGCAAAATCAGTACAGATGGCAAGCAACCTGCCTGCCATCAACTTCCCGTAACCGTGGCACTTCTGTCCGACAAATCTCCATGCAGGCATGGCAGCGCGGATGAAACTTGCAGCCCTGCGGTGGATTTGATGGAGAGGGCAAGTCACCACGCAAAATGATTCGCTCATGTTTTTCGTCTGGGTCTGAAGTAGGTGTAGCGGACAGGAGCGCTTGTGAATACGGGTGCAGTGGTTGTAGGAAAAGCTTGTCCTTATCGGCAAACTCGACAATTTCACCTAAATACATCACAGCGACCCGATCGGAAATATGCTCGACTACACTTAAGTCATGAGATATGAAAATGTAGGTCAGTGATAAATGCTCTTGCAAATCCTGCATCAGATTGAGAATTTGCGATTGGATTGAAACATCGAGGGCGGATACTGGCTCATCGGCGATAATCAGCTTGGGCTGCAGCATCAAGGCGCGGGCGATGCCGATCCGCTGCCGCTGCCCACCGGAAAACTCGTGAGGATAGCGGCCCAGATGCCGTTTGTTTAACCCGACGATCTCAACCGTCTCTTCCAGCAAGCTTTGCCGCTGCTCGCGGGGAATTCCGTGCGATAACAATGGCTCCGTCAAGATCTGACCAATCTTCAGCTTGGGGTTTAAGGTGTCAAACGGATTTTGAAATACCATTTGCATATGACGACGAACAGCATGCATCTCTTTTTTGGGTAATTGACTGATATCCCTGCCTTGGAACAGGATTTCCCCTCTAGTCGGCTCCAGGAGACGCAGGATGCATCTGCCGAGCGTCGATTTCCCGCAACCGGATTCACCGACGATACCCAGCGTTTCTCCTTCGTAGACTGTTGCGTCAATGCCGTTTACAGCATGAACGTAGCTTGGTTGTTGAAACCACCCCTTCTTTACGGGAAACAGCTTCTGTAGACCTTTTACTTCCAAGAGAGGTGTCATCATACGCTAACCACCGAACTTTCTTTGTTCTCTTCATATAGCCAACAACGGCATGCGGACCCTTGATCAACTTGCTGCAAGGCCGGATTTTTCTCCCAACAAATGGGCATTACCATGTCACAGCGCGGGGCAAACCGGCAGCCTGACGGCATATCCTCGGGGGCGGGTACGCTTCCCTGGATGCTGTGGAGTCGATGTCGCCCTTTTGATTGATGCGGTGCGGATTGGATCAACCCAACGGTATAGGGGTGCTTCGGGCTGCGCAGCAAGGTCCTTACGTCAGCAGACTCAATCACTTGTCCGGCATACATCACCATGACGCGGTCGCACACCTCTGCCACCACGCCGAGATCATGTGTAATCATAACCAGAGACATGCCAGAATCGTCGCGAATTTTTTTAATCAGATCCAGAATCTGCGCCTGAATCGTCACATCTAAAGCAGTCGTTGGTTCATCGGCGATCAACAGGGCCGGATTACAGGCAATCGCGATGGCGATCATGACCCGCTGTCGCATCCCCCCAGATAAACGGTGCGGATACTCACGATAGATCTCTTCCGGTCGAGAAATCCCCACCTGTCTAAGCAGATCGATTACCCTCGTTTTGCATTCTGCCCTGCTTTTTCCTAGATGTTCTTCCAGCACTTCACTGATCTGGCGGCCAATCGACAGCACCGGATTTAACGAAGTCATCGGCTCCTGAAAGATCATCGCCATCTCTTTGCCACGGATGTCCCGCATGTCTTTTTCGCTCAGCGAAAACACATCTTTCCCGTTTAGGCGAACGCTGCCACTAACCGTGCCATTACTGTCCAAGAGACGCATGATGGCAAGCGACGTGACACTTTTGCCGCAGCCTGATTCGCCAACAATGCCAAGTGATTCGCCTTTTTGCAAATCGATGTCAATCTGATCAACGACCGTCACACTGCCCGATTGCTTGGAAAACTGTGTCGTAAGTCCCTTCACTTCCAATACATTGACCATCGCAGAGGTCTCCTTTCCAATCCGCTTTGTAAATGATGTTGGTTTGATGAAAAGCATGCTATTTTCTCTTTTGTGTGCGAGGATCAAAGATATCGCGCAGGGCGTCACCTAAAATGTTCACGGCTAAGACTACAATCGTAATTGCTATTCCGGGAAATGTGGCCAGCCACCAGGCATCGGACAAGTAATCCTTGCCTTCACTGAGCATCGTGCCCCACTCCGGGGTCGGTGGCTGTGCCCCCAAACCGATAAAGCCCAGTGCAGACGTATCAAGAATTGCTCCCCCGATGAACAGGGTCGTGTAAACAATGAGTACGTTGGTAATGTTAGGAATCATTTGAAACAGAATGATCCACCAGTTTGGCGTGCCGATCGAGCGGCTCGCTTCCACATATCCGGAGGACTTGACCACCAAAGCAGCCCCTCTGATCAAGCGAGCAAAGCTGGGAATCGAAGAAATCCCGATGGCAATCATCGCGTTGGTTTGACTCGGACCGAGCACGGCTACAATCGCCAAGGCCAAGATAATGCCCGGCATCGCGAGCAAAATGTCCATGATTCTCATCAACAGGTTATCGACGAAGCCTCCTACATAAGCACTCACGACTCCGATGACTGTTCCAAGTACAAGAGTAATGCTGACGGCCATCACAGCAACTATCAACGTGACCCGTGTACCGTGCAAAAGACGAGAAAATATGTCTCGACCAATGGCATCCGTACCGAGCCAATGCTCCGCCGAAGGCCCCTGCAAAAAGGCGTCATAATACGTTTTGGTCGGATCGTGAGGAGCGAGCCAGGGGCCGACGATGCCGATCACGACGATGATGAAGATCATCATCAGGCTACTTTTGGCCCCTTTGTTCTTGAGAATTTTGTCCAGCAGCTCAAATCTGGGTAAGCTGTATTCTGCCGTCACCGAGCTTGATTGAACCGGTTTGCTTGCTTCACTCATGCTTACGCCCCCTCCTTTAACGCACTATAGTCAACCCGCGGATCGATGAGTCCGTAGAGGAGGTCGACGAGAATGTTGACCGTTACATAGACAAAGCCCATAAATAGGGTAATGCCTTGAATCATGGGAAAATCGCGGGAGGAAATGGCACTGATGGCCAGCGTACCGATCCCCGGCCAGCTAAACACCTGCTCGATGATGACCGAACCGCCGAGCAACGCTGCGATTTGCAAACCGACGACGGTCACCACGGGAATCATCACATTGCGAAAAGCGTGGCGAAACAGGATGATCGATTCGCGCATTCCTTTCGCTTTCGCGGTGCGGATGTAATCATTGGCAAGCACATCGATCATGCCGGAGCGCGTGAGTCGGATGATAGTCGTGGAGCTCAGCACACCTAATGTAATGGCAGGAAGTACGATATCCATGAATCCCGTCCCACCAGCGATGGGGAACCAACTGAGCTTGACGGCAAACACCATGATTATGATGAGCCCCAGCCAGAAGCTCGGGAGAGACATCCCCAGCGTTGCTAGCGACGTTATGGTATAGTCGATGATCGTATTATTGAACTTCGCTGCAAGAATACCCGTCGCTACACCTAAAATGATAGCGATGCCAATTCCGACCAAAGCGAGCTTGACTGTGGCTGGAAAGCGTTCTGTAATTTCGACAAAAACCGGTCGGCCCGTCTTGAGTGATGTGCCCAGATCACCTTTGACTACCCCCGAGACATAATCGATATACTGGGTAACGAGGGGCTTATCCAGCCCCATCTGTTCCCTTAAGAGTTCTACTTGTTCGACTGTCGCTTTCTGCCCTAGCATAATGCGCGCTGGATCACCTGGAATCATGTGAATGAGCGCAAAGGTGAAGATGGAGAGTCCGAACAAGACGATGATTCCCGATACAAACCGATTGAGTATATACTGCTTCATTATTCATTCACCCAGCTATCATGAAATAGTAGTTATGTCTAACGGATGCAGCTTGGGACCCGTACGATAATTCCGAACTTTTTCTCGATTGTTTAGCTTTTTATTCACTTTCGGAATTCCTTCTCTTTTTTGACTTATTTGACTTTAGTCAGCTGTCTAGAGCTATTAAAGACTCGAATGACGTGCCCCTCGCTGTTACGGATAAAACGAATGGCAATCTCAAGATCATCTTCTGTAAATACAAATCTATCTTCACCGATATAGCTTAGGGAGAAAGAAGTGTTGCCGAATCCAATTTGCAGCTTGCCGCTATCACCGTAGCTGACTTTGATGCTTCTCCCTTCTAAATTGGCAAATGTACCTACATATTGGTTGGCACGATCAGGCGACAGTTCTTGCTCCTCATAGACGATGGCACGTGCTTGAATCGGTCTCGATTGATATCCGTTTAAGGACGCATTCATGATCGTTGGTATTGGCGCTTCCACTAAATTTGACAGTGCTGCTCCCGTAATCCCCTGTTCTGGAATCAGAAAGATTTCAGCACTAACTCCCTTTAAATTTCCCCCATGCTCGACCAAAGTCGCACCGTGGTAGTCCGTATGCACCACGAATCCATATCCGTAACATTCCCTTTGCGAGATTTCAACAAAAGGTTTCATCATTTGTTCCACACTCGCGGCGGAAAGAATCCGCGTATGCCCGACCAAGCCCCTTGTGCGGAAAATCTCGAGATACTTCAACAGATCTCTCACTGTTGATTTTAAATATCCGGCTGCCCGCATCGGTGGGGAATCCCATGGGGCGGGAGAAGCGAACACTTCCTTGTCTTTTCCTACTCCTTTCGATGAGTATAGAGTGGCGATGTCAGTATTTCCCTGTAACTCCTCAAGATGAAATACAGTATCGGTCATACCTGCCGGGTCCAAAATACTTTCTTTCAAATAGGCTTCAAACGACTTTCCGCTTGCTCTTTCAATAATGGCGCCAAGCAAAGCATAGGCATCGTTCGAATAACTGAACTCAGTTCCCGGCTCACCCAGTAACTCGAAATGCTGGGACACGATAAAATCCATCAATTCCTCATAAGTGTCGATGGGATTTAGATCTTTTATTTTTTCAACAGCCTCCTGCATATGGGGGTCTGCTTCGTAACTTCGCTTTAAAGTAATACCTTGAGCAGGCAGCGGCGGCAATCCTGCTGTATGTGTCATGAAGTGGTGAATCGTTATCTGTTTCGTTTTCTCGGCATCTGGAGTCCGAAACTGTGGCAAATACTTTACCACCGGATCGTGAACAGACAGTTTTCCTGCTTCTTGTAAGTGCATAATCGCTACGCAGGTAAATGATTTTGTGCAGGAAGCGATCCCAAAAACGGTGTCCAATGTGATCTCTGTTTTGTGCTCCACATCGCTATAGCCAAATGATTGATGATAAACAAGGTCTCCATCTTGCGCAAGAGCAAGGATCGCGCCTGGAGTCTTGGTGTCATCCAAAAGCTTCTGCGCGTATTCTTCAAAAGCTTTTGTCCAATTGTGTGTGCTCATTTCAATACATCCTTTCCTTTTCATTTTGGGAATAATTGATCTCTACCAGGGTAACGACCTATGTGATTTATTGTTTAATCCACATATCGTAAACGGATAACTTAGCCATTGGATTTGGCTTCGCCCCTTGAACTCGTTTGTTTACCACCTTGAAGGTTTTTGGTGTGTAAAGCGGAACTCCATAGGCTTGCTCAACAGCTATCTTTTGAATGTCTGCATAGATTTTCTTTCTTTCTTCCGCGTTCATTGTCGTACGTCCCTTTTCTAACAGGGCATCCAGCTCTTTATTGTTAATTCGCCCGTAATTGAGGCCCCCACCTATTTGGCTGGAATGCATCAATAAATACAGCATGTCAGGGTCAACGTCGCCCCAAGAAGAAAAATTTAAATCGAATCCCCCTTTGGATGCCTGATCCAACGCAGCTGCAACTTCGACCATGTTGATTTCTACATTTATGCCTATCTCTTTTAACATGCTTTGAATTAGCTGATTGCCGGAACTTGCTGCAGAAGTCATCAGTGTGAGGCTGAGTGTTTTTCCACCTTTTTCTCTGATTCCCTGCGCATTTTCCTTCCATCCAGATGCCTCCAGCATCTTTTTCGCTTCTTCCACATTGTATTTATACCCGTATTGTTCAACTGCTGGATCATATCCAAACATCATAGAAGGGAGCGCACCATAAACCGGCAAACCTTCACCCTGTAAATCAGCCTGAATAATCGCTTCTTTGTTGATTGCCAGATTGATCGCTTTACGTACATGGATATCTTTCAGAAACTCGTTTTCCACGTTCATTTGCAATTCAACCATATTAGGCGACGTTCCCTCAATGATGGCAAACTTCTCATTGTTCTTATATTTTTTTGTCTCTTTCCCCGACAGGGTGGCGATGTCGATTGTGCCGCTATCCAATGCAGCCATCAAAATTTGGCTGTCTTTAATGAATTTGATCACAAGCTTTTCAGGCCAAGGAGCCCCCTTATTTTCCGCATGGGGTAATGCCCAATTAAATTCTTCATTTCGTACTAAAGTAATCGATTCGCCAGTCTTCCAGCTTTCAAATTTCCAGGGACCAATGCCAACGGGATTTCTGCCATATTCTTTTCCATACTTTTGGATAGCGTCCATCGATAGTGGCTGCGTGTAGCCTTCGAACGTCAAAAGCGCAAGAAGTGGAGCTGCAGGCTTGTCCAGATGAAAGATCAAGGTTGTATCATCAGGAGCGGAAATGGATTTTATACCTTGTAAACTTTGTGCAGCTACAGGCGAAGCCGTTTCTGGTGCCAATGCGCGTTCATAGGTTGCCTTGAATGCCGTCGCTGTCAAAGGTGTGCCGTCGTGAAACTTTATGCCAGTACGAAGTGTGAATGTAATTGTCTTCCCATCCTCAGAAGCAGTGTATGATTCCGCCAGATATGGTTTTAATTCATTTGTGACGGGATCAAAAGTGAAAAGGGAGCCCCCCATGTAGCCTGAAATCGTATTGCCTGATGACATGGATGTTTTGTGCGGGTCCAAA
Organism: Brevibacillus reuszeri; assembly: GCF_002897295.1. Taxonomy (GTDB): domain Bacteria; phylum Bacillota; class Bacilli; order Brevibacillales; family Brevibacillaceae; genus Brevibacillus; species Brevibacillus reuszeri_A. The sequence continues at coordinate 145,710 of NZ_BEXF01000009.1, read as the reverse complement.
GTATCAGGTTCCTCCGCCTCTGCTATTGTAAGTGTCCCGCCCTTTTGCGGATCTGAGCGGTTGCTCATTCCAGTCTCTTTCGTCGGTGGTGTGGGAATAGAGCTACAACCAATCAGTGTGATGAGTACCAAATAAACAAACGTGATATACGTGATACGTGTCCATTTATACTCATTGCTTTTAAACATAAATGGATCCCCCCTTTTCTAGTAAAAAGTCTACTTATTGCCTTTGGGAACGATCCGCAGGCCATAGGAAATGGCTTTCACTTCCCCATTTTCTTCCGTAATGAAACCGATGGAAAACTCTCTTCCCTTTGCCTTGACCAAAAAATAGTCCTCTCCGATTGGCTGTAGCGGATACTTTTCTTTGTTTCCAGTAGTGGCGATGGATTCATTTTGCACGACCTGTAAAGCTCCTTCTTCCAGACTTACACTTAAATCCGCACCTTCGCCCGATATGAACCGTCCAACATACCTGCCTAACTTTTCAACAGGAACGTGATACTCCCGGTACGTAGCAGCGGAAGCATCAACTGGGCGTCCTGCATACGAATTGATTGCTGCCGTAACTACTTCCTCAACAGGTGTGCCTACCAAATTCGCAAAGCCTACTGCCGTGACTCCGCTTTCTGGCAAAATGGTAAGCTGCGCCGCTACACCCTTTATCGCGCCCCCATGTTCTACCAGTGTTTGACCAAAGAAATCGGGCTTGATCATCAATCCATATCCGTAATATCTGTCATAGCTACAACGAATGTGTGGTCGCATCATTTTCTTAACACTTTCTTCGGAAAGAATGCGCTCGTTGCCAATCAGTCCACCTGTACGGAAAATCTCAGCGTAGTTCAGCATGTCTCGCAGGGTAGAATTTAAGAGGCCAGAAGCTGCTACGACCAGACCGTCTTCCCAATTTGGATCAGGACATATCTCCAACTCATCATTATTTTCCCTATAATGGTAAAGCGTTGTGACATCAGGAAATTTCGGTAGGTCACTGGGGTAAAATGTACTGCTCGACATACCTGCCGGATCAAGGATGTGATCCTTTACATAAACATCGTATGGTTTTCCACTCACCCGATGGATAATGCCACCAAGCAATGAATACGAGTCATTCGAGTAGCTGAAATACTGTCCAGGGGCTCCAAGCAGCTCATACTCTTGTTTGTTGAAAGCGTCCAAATAATCGGTGAACGTCTCAACCGGTTTTACATCTTCCTTGTTCAGAAATCTGTAAATCGGATGATTCTCATCGGATAAAACCTCAGCCATAGAACTCTTGACAGCAAGTGAATCAACAGGCAGCGGCGGAAACCCTGCTGAATGAGTCATGAAATGATGGATGGTCATCTTCTCTGTTTTCGCGCGATCAGGTGTCCGTAGTTCTGGCAAGTATGTGATTACAGGATCATGTACGGACAGCTTGCCCGCCTCTTGCAACTGCATAATAGCCATACAAGTAAAGGATTTTGTCACTGATGCCAGACCCATGATAGTATCTGGCGATAATTCCAGCTTTTGCTCTGCATCTCGATAGCCAAAGCTTTTTCTGTACAAGCTTTCTCCGTCTTTATTCAAGCCTACTATCAAGCCGGGTGCGCGGCTTTTCGTAAATATGTTTTGAGCAAAATCTTCAAATGTAGCTTCCCAAGCTTTTTTTTTCATTGACATGCCTCCTTTTTTACTACATCTATACTAAGCAAATCATGTGCCAAGCAATTTCTTAAGAACGATGCCATTTGTATCAAGCATTCTTTCGCGGTGACAATCAATATTCAACAAAAAATCTTGCAATAAATGCGCAAGATTTTTTGCCTGGATTCCTATCATTCCATTTACGGGAAGACGCGTAATAAAAACGTTCTCTTCGTAAGAATACGTAGAGAACGCACATATTTCGTACCTATTCACTTTTTGTCAGCTGTCTCAAGCCACGTAAGACCCTTATAACGTGTCCCTCCCTGTTTCGGATGAAACGAATGGTAATTTCCTGACCCTCTTTTTTAAACACAAAGCTGTCTTCACCTATATGCCTTAGGAAGAGAGGAGCGTTATCGTCTTCATTTAACAGTAAGGCTCCATCCTCGTAACTGATTGTGATACGATTCCCTTCTAATGTGGCGAAGTTACCTACATATTGGTTGGCATGATCAGCCGACAGCTCTTGTTTCTGATAGACGATCGCCCGTGCTTGAACCGGTCTTGATTGGTATCCATTTAAGCACTCTTCCATAATGCTTGGTAACGGAGCTTCTACTATATTGGACAGTACGGCTCCCGTAATACCTTGTTCTGGAATCAGAAAGATTTGAGCGCTGACTCCCTTTATGTTTCCCCCATGCTCGACCAAGGTCGCACCGTGGTAGTCTGTACGCACCAAGAATCCATATCCATAAAAATGGCCTTGCGAGATTTCAACAAAAGGCTTCAGCATTTGTTCACTACTTGTGGCGGAAAGAATTCGAGTTTGGCCGACCAAACCCTGGGTACGGAAAATCTCTAGATACTTCAACAGATCTCTCGCTGTTGATTTTAAAAAACCGGCCGCTCGCATCGGTGGAGCATCCCATGGAGCTGGGGAGGCGAACACTTCCTTGTCATCTCCAGTTCCTCTACATGAGTATAGAGTGGCTATGTCAGTATTACCCTGTAACTCTTCTAGATGAAACACGCTATCAGTCATACCTGACGGTTCTAAAATACTTTCTTTCAAATAGGCTTCAAATGACTTTCCGCTTACTCTTTCAATAATGGCGCCAAGCAAAGCATAGGCATCGTTCGAATAGCTGAACTCATCTCCTGGCTCACCCAGCAAATCGAACGGTTGGGACGCGATAAATTCCATCAATTCCTCATAGGTATCGATGGGATTCACTTCTTTCATTTGTTCAACAACCTCCCGCATATGGAGGTCTGCTTCGAAGCTGCGTTTTAAAGAAATACTAAGAGCAGGCAGCGGTGGCAATCCTGTTGTATGTGTCATGAAGTGGTGAATCGATATCTGTTTCGTTTTCTCGGCATCTGGAGTCCGAAACTCGGGCAAGTATTTTACCACTGGATCGTGAACAGACAGTTTACCTGCATCTTGAAGGTGCATGATCGCTGCACATGCAAATGATTTTGTGCAGGAACCGATCCCAAAAACCGTGTCCAAAGTGATCGCTGTTTTGTGCTCCACATCGCTATAGCCAAATGAGTGGTGATAAACAAGCTCTCCATCTTGCGCAAGAGCAAGGATCGCGCCTGGAGTCTTTTTTTTATTCAAAAGCTTCTGCGTGTATTCTTCAAAAGATTGGGTCCAATTGTGGCTACTCATTTCCATCATCCTTTATTCTCCATTTCAAAAATTGATTTTGATGATCGTTTCTACTTCCAAACTTCTTTGTAGACTCTCAAAAAATTTTTGCTCAAAATTCTCTCAATGGCTTCATCCTTATACCCTCTTTTCGAGAGAACACGGATTAGATCAGGGATCTTCGAGTGTCCTTTTACAACGTCAAAATCTTTGCGTGGCAAATCTTCCAAACTTTCTGGAGAGTCGTACTTCAAAAACGGCTCAATCATATCAAGACCTAACCCGATATGCTCCACGCCAACTAGTTTAACAAAATGATCCACATGATCAATAAGGTGGTCTAAGTCAGAGTCCTTATCCGTATCTGCAACAAATATGTTTACGCCATTTATCCCGATTACACCATTTGTGGAAGCGATTGCCTTTATCTGCTCATCCGTGAGGTTACGCATAGAGTTAACGATTGATCGACAATTGGAATGGGAGGCGATGATTGGCTTATTGGCAAACTCCATAACATCCCAAAAGCCCTCGTCGTTTAAATGACTCACATCAATGATCATCCCCAACGCTTCGGCCTCTTCGACCACTTGTACACCAAAATCGGTCAGTCCACCCTTTCTGCCCTCACGCTTTGGAGTAAAATGACTGCCGTCGCCAACGAAATTACGTCTGCTCCACACCAGACCCATAAAGCGAACACCCAGTTCGTAAAAAAGGCGAATCATACTTAAATCGTTTGATATGGGCTCTGCTCCTTCTAATGAAAGGACAAAACCTACTCTACCCGTTTCTTTCGCTGTTTGGATATCATTCATGTTCTTACAAACCATGATTTTTTCCGGTGATTCACTCGCTTCAGCATGCAGAGCACTGATTTGCTGAAGTGCCTTCCTCATACCCATCTCCGGTAAAAATTTGTCATCTATAAAGATAGCGGCGACAATAATATTCACTTTGCCTGCCACAAATTCGGGCAAAAAATCAGTTTCGATCACTTTTCTTCTGCCCTGCTCTCTTTTAACGGCAACATCCAACAATAAGTCAAAATGACCATCAATTATATACGTCATGCTTATCGCTCCTTTTCAAACTACTTCAGATATTCTGGGTTCAGATTCTCTAGTTCAGGAATGACAAAGCGCCCATCTTTTCGAATCAATCGATCATCAAACCAAATCTCTCCGCCGCCATACTCTGGGCGCTGGATCATCACCATATCCCAGTGAATGGCAGACTCGTTCCCGTTATTAGAGGCATCTTCGTAGCATTGACCTGGTGTGAAGTGAAAGCTGCCATCGATTTTTTCGTCAAATAAGATATCGAGCATCGGCTTGCGAATGGCAGGATGAACACCGATTGCAAACTCCCCGACGAAACGAGCGCCTTCATCCGTATCCAAAATTTTGTTGATTCGCTCCGTATCATTCGCTGTCGCATGGATAATCTTTCCGTCTTTAAACTCTAAACGAATGTTTTCAAATGTGAAGCCTTGGTAAGGGGACGGTGTGTTATATGAGATCACGCCGTTCACAGAATCACGAACCGGTGCCGTATAGACTTCTCCGTCTGGAATATTGTATTGGCCTGCGCATGGATTCGCCGGAATATCTTTGATTGAGAAAGTAAGCTCCGTACCTGGTCCTATGATCTTCACTCGATCTGTCTTTTCCATTAATTCTTTTAGGGGCTCCATAGCTTTTGCCATCTTAGCGTAGTCCATCGTGCATACATCAAAGTAGAAGTTTTCAAAAGCCTCTGTACTCATATTTGCCAACTGCGCCACGGAAGGATTCGGATAACGGAGATAGACCCATTTTGTTTTTAGCCGCGCCATTCTAACGGGTTTGTTTAACGAAGCATACAGCTTCATCCAGTCATCTGGGACATCTGAAAGTTCGATAATATTTGATCCACCGTCAATAATAATATTCGCTTGCATTTTTTCCATCTGATATTTATCAAGGTCAGCCCATGTTTTAAATTGTTCTTGCGTTCCTTCTATCAAAAGCTGACGTCGTACGGAAGATTCGCTAATATTTACAAATGGATGCCCTCCTGCTTTAGATACTTCTTTTATCAGTTCTTTAACCAAAGGAGTGTCAATTTCAATAGCTTCAATTAATACGTTATCGCCCTTTTGCACATTAGTAGAGTAGTTTACTAGTACATCAGCTAATTTTGTAAGGCGTGGGTCCAACATGTTATTTACACCTCTTTCGTTTTTTGCGTTACTGAGCCACCCACGTGTCTGTATAAAGTAGACGATCAGGACTTAACTTTAGGCCCTTCACACGCCTATTAACTACAATAAACTGCTTATCGATATAGATCGGAACGAGATAGGCTTGCTCAATCATATATTTTTGTACCTCTGAGTAGACCTGTTTTCTGGCCTCCAGATCAACGGTAGTGCGACCTTTTACTAGTAGCTCATCGAGTTTGGGGTCATTGATTGCCGAATCATTAAAGACACCGATTTGGCTAGAGTGGAAGAACAGGTAAAAAATATCTGGATCGACATCAGTATAGGACATAACAGTGAGATCGAACTGTCCTTTGCTCGCTGCATCCAGCATGGCGGCTGGGTCCATATTATTAATGGTAACTTTGATCCCTACTTCCCCAAGCATTGCTTGCACGAGCTGTGTTTCTTTGGCCTGGCTTTCACTGGAAAGCAAGGTTAAGCTAAGTTTTTTACCGTTCTTTTCTCTAGTTCCGTCGGCTCCCATCTTCCAGCCAGCAGCATCCAGGAGCTTTTTCGCCTCCTCTTGACTGTACTTATAATCCAGTTCTTCAACAGCTTTGTCGTAGCCAAAGAAAGTAGGAGGCAAAAAGCTGTGGGCGATTTCTCCTTCACCCTGCAGTGCTGCTTGTATGATGGCTTCTTTATTAATCGCCATGTTCAAAGCTTTGCGCACCTCTACATCTTGTAAAGCTTCTGTCCTCATGTTCATCTCCAGAAGTAAACCAATACCACTTCTCATTCTTTCTATAACCTCAAATTCTTCACTGCTTCTATATTTTTTGATATCTTTAGCCGGTACGTTTATTGCTATATCGATAGAACCGCTGTCCAAAGCAGCTAGCCTGGTTTGTTTGTCAATAACGAATTTAAACACGAGCTTATCTGGTCGAACCTGACCTCTATTCTCATAATATGGCTCTGCCCACTTATATTGGTCATTGCGTGTAAGGGTAACAGTCTGACCAGGCTGCCAGCTTTCAAACTTCCACGGACCCACTCCAACTGGGTTTCTTCCATAATCTGTACCTGATTTCTCGATTGCCTTCATAGACAAAGGCTGCAACCAACCAGGAATTGATAGGTTAATTAGCAACGGAGCAAATGGTTCCTTCAATTCCAAAATAAGAGTTTGATCATCCGGTGCCTTCACCCTTTTCACTGCCCCTAACGTGGACAAAACGGACGTTGCCTTTGTTTTCGGATCAAAAATCCGATCAAACGTCTCCTTATATGTCTTGGCGGTTAAAAGAGTGCCATCATGAAAGGTAATGCCAGAACGTATCTTAAACGTCCATGTTTTTCCATCTGGAGTGATTGTGTAGCTCTCTGCAAGATGTGGCTTGATTTCATGTGTGGTTGGATCCATATAAACTAGGGTCCCGCCCATCAATCCAGCAATTTCGTCCGTAACGCTTGCTCCATTCGATTTATGGACGTCAAACGTATCGGGTTCTTGTGGGTAGCCGACTGTAATTGTTCCCCCATTCTGGGGCTGTCCAATGTCTTGTTCAAATTTGGCGACTCCAATATCTGCATCCGAGGTACCTCCACTGCAGCCACTCACGACAAGCATAGCAATCACCGCCAGCTTACAAACGGTAAAAAATCTACTTCTCTTCCTGTTTTTGACCATAAATATCCCCCTTTTGTACGAAAACGTTTTCATGAATGTCCTAAACCTGAAAGCATGCCCTCCTTTTTTGCTACATTCGTATTTAGCAAATCATGTGCCAAGAATTTCTTATTCATGTTGGTGCATGTTTCAAGCTATCCTGGTGGGGACAGCCAATAAATAAACAAAAAATCTTGCAAAAGCTTCGCAAGATTTTTTGTCAAGGCAATGATCGGTCCGTTCAGCGTAACGATCTCCAAAAACCCGTCAATCCAGTGATATTGAAATAGAGTCACTGATCTCGATTTATTCACTTACCAATTATCAAAATCTATCTCTTTTAATGGGATGATCTTTGTCTTTTTGACAAATTTATATCCGAAATAACAAATCAAAAATACGAATGCTCCTGAATAGGTCACAAAAAATTTAAGCCAATCAATTGTACCGCTTACAAAATCTTGATAATTAAAGCCTAGTACAATCACGGAACAGAGCGTAAAAGCAAATATAGGACCAAACGGGAACCATTTTGCACGGTACTTCAGCTCTTTCAAACTACGACCTTGGATGACGAAAGCTCTACGAAACCGATAATGGCTTGCAGCGATAACCAGCCATGCAATAAAGCCCAGCAGTGCGCTTCCATCCAATAGCAAATAGTAGATTGCACCATCACCAACCAAGGAGCTTAAAAAGCAGAGTGCTCCCATGATTGCAGTTCCGACCAGTGCATTAGTTGGTACCCCTCGGGAATTTACTTTGCCTAAAAATTTTGGCGCTTTATCGCTTTTTGCCAAGGAATACAGCATGCGTGACGAAACGTACATGGATGAAATCCCAGCAGAAAGAATAGCTGTCAGGATGACCGCGTTCATTACCGCTGCTGCTATTGTCATCCCTGCATTCTGGAACAGCAAAGTAAATGGACTCATCGCAACCGCTTCCAAATCGGATTGCAATAAGTTGGGATCATCATAAGGGATCATCAATCCAATAATAAATATAACCCCAATAAAAAACAGAAGAATTCGCCAGAACACATTACGTGTAGCTTGAGGTATGCTTTTTGCTGGGTCTTTGCTCTCAGCTGCCGCAATCGCTATAAATTCTGTCCCCATAAATGAAAATCCGGCTATAAAAAATACCCCTATCATCCCTGCCAATCCATTTACAAAGGGTGCCTCGCCATACGTAAAGTTTTTAAACCCAACAAATTCACCACCCATGAGTCCAAAAACCGTCAAAAAACCCACTACGATGAAAACGACCACTACGGCAACTTTAATCATCGAAAACCAGTATTCAGACTCCCCGTATGCTCTGGTAGATAATATGTTTATGCCGAAAATAATGGCTAAAAACAGTGCACTCCAGATGATTCCAGGTGTATCCGGAAACCAATATTTCATGAGGATCGCACTTGCCGATAGCTCAACTGCTAATGTAACCGAATATCCAAGCCAATAGACCCATCCCATTGCAAACCCCATAGCAGGGTCAATAAATTTGCTGGGGTAAACTTCAAAAACTCCCGACACTGATTTAAAAGCAGCCATTTCTCCCAAGCTTGTCATTAGGAAGTACACCATAATCCCTAGCACCGCATATGTCAGCAACGCTCCGCCAGGTCCAGCTTCACTAACAGTACCTCCACTAGCCAAAAACAAGCCAGTTCCAATCGTTCCCCCGATGGCAATCATGTTAACATGACGCGTATCTAGCTCTTTTTTTAGTTCACCAGAGTGAGTTTGCGTCTTGGTCTCCATGTATTCTCCCCCCGCCTTGTGCATCCAGTAAGTAGCAACACTCAGATGTAATAGTTGAAAGGTGTTATTAATCCTTCGTAATGACTGCAAACCCATCGAAATCATACTTGCGCAATCCGCTCTCATCCAGTTGATAGTGAGCCTTGTTATCGAGAATGGCTTGCAGCGCTTGCAGCGCTTCCTTAATTAGCCTTGGTTCATTGACCGGCTCGTTATGTGAACAATAGATGTAATCAACATGAGGCAGCACGTCATTTACGACTTTTTGGAAGCTATTTAGGTAGACATTTAAATTAGACTTCCCGTAAAACGGTTCATCAAAGTGGGCATAAAGCGAGCCTGGATAAAATGTGTCTCCTGTAAACAGAATCCTGTTTTCTTCGTCATGTAGCATAATGCTGTCCGAGGAATGACCAGGCGTATGGATAACCTTCAGTTTTCGATTACCAAGGTCCAATACATCGCCCTCATGTAACAATTCAAATTCGCATGGGGGCATCATATACGTTTCAGCAATAAAGTCTTTAGGCGGAGTTTTTGCAAACATCTCGCTCGCTACATGCGGTTTAAGCTCCTCTACTGTGTAGCCTTTTTCTAGAGTGGTTACCGCATTCACATCTTCAAAGATCGAGATTTTCGGGAACTTGTAATTCTCACCAATGTGGTCGAAATGAGAGTGACTGTTAACAACCTCAATCTCCTTGTCAGTTAAAGAATGGACCAATTCATGTATGTTTCCAATGCCCATTCCTGTATCGAGGAGAATAGCTTTCTTTTCACCAATGATTAAAAAGGAAATGACCTCCTGAAAATGGCCAGGTTCATAAATAGCAAAAACATCTTTAGGCAATTTATATATCTCGAACCATTCATTCCCCTCATCAACCCGCTCTAGCTTTTCGTAACTCTTTCTTGGGAGAGCAGAGGCCCAATTTTCAGCGACAGCAGCATCTTTCAATTTATCCATGGATTACATACCTCTCTTTTCTTTTTATGTTTTTCGTGTATCACCGTCAGTAAGATCGAGTTATCCTCCTCTCATGATGCACATCGATGATACGCACAAAGGAGTAGAGCAATATCCATGCCAAACCAGAAAATCCTACGTGCAAAGTTTAAACTTCCTAAAAAACAAAAAAACTTGCGAAAATCACGCAAGTTTTTTTGCCCTGTCTGCCACTTATTTCAATCTATATTTATCAATCTTGTATTGAAGTGATTGTCTGGTAATCTGTAGCTTTCCAGCAGCTTCCGTAATATTCTTGGAGGCAGAGAGGGCTTCCAGGATGATTTCTTTCTCGTATTCTTCTACTTTTTGTGGAAGCGATTTGTTATCAAGCGTATCCTTCGTAAAATACTTCTTCTTTTCCTTACTCGTGTACAGGACATGTTCAGGTATATCATGAAGAGCTATCGTATTGCCTGACGTTACGATCATCGCATGCTCCAATGCATTTTTTAACTCACGTACATTTCCAGGCCAGGCATAATTATTGAATGTATTCTTTACAATTTCACTGACTCCCTCAATTCTTTTGCCCATTTTTTGATTGTATTTTTGTATTAACAGACTTGTCAGCAGCATGATATCCTCTTGTCGTTCGCGCAGTGGCGGCAGGTTTATCTGTATTACACCTAAACGATAGTAAAGGTCTTTGCGTATAACTCCCTCCTCAATCGCTTTAATTGGATTTGCATTCATTGCTGAGATGATCCTCACATCAATTTCTTTTTCCTTTTCATCGCCAATTCGTCTAATCCTCTTTTCTTCAATCGCTTTCAGTATTTTGGCTTGTATGGAGATATCCATGGAATTTACTTCATCGAGGAAAAGGGTCCCCTTATCAGCTAGTTCAAAAAGGCCTTTGCGGTTCTCTGCTCCCGTAAAGCTGCCTTTGACAGTTCCAAAAAGCGTGCTTTCAAGTAGGGAATTGGGAATAGCCGAGCAATTTTGCGATATAAACGGTCCTTCGCTTCGCAGGCTATGGCTATGTATGGCTTGTGCGACCAATTCTTTGCCAGTCCCTGTTTCTCCATAAATCAAGACAGGAGAGTTTTCGACAGCTATCTTCCTGATTTTCCCCTTTATTTCCATCATCGCAGGATCTGCAGTTACTATGTCATCTAGACGATACAAACTGCTGCCAGATTGTTTAAGTTTTGATTCTGACGTTGTCCTTGTCGTAGGCACTCCATTTACAGACAGGATGACACTTCCTTCGATTGTACCAATAATTTCATTATGAATTTCAATAGGAAACGTTGAATTTAAAAACTCGAAAGTATTGCCCGTAATATCAGTTAAAAGCTGTCGTTCATTTATAATCGGATTACGGCCTTTCATCACGCGAAAATGACTGCTGGTTTTCTCGGTTAGCGTTGGAAAAACGTCCAATATGTATTTACCTGTAAATCCTTCATTTTCCATGTATTTTGTTTCTATATTGAACATAACTGAAAATTCAATTATCCCATCGCGATTGACGATAATCATGCCATCTAGCTGTTCGTATAACTTTGAAAAATGTTCAAGGTACTTCGTTATCATCTTTTCACTGCCTTTCTGTGAGCAATCGTAAAACATGTTCGCCTCTTTCAGTATAACCCAAAACCTTTCCCCCTGTTTCTGCAAATCCAAGCTAGCAGTTCTCAAATACGATCTCTGCTGGAAAAAAATTGCACCTCTAACTGTTAGCTTCGAGGGACGATATCTTTCGCTGGCTGCAGATGTTTTTTTGCAATACGTTGAATAGTATTTTCGTTCCGAAAGCACCATCTGAACGAAGGCTACTGTTTTTTAAGAGTGAACGTGCTTGTGGCTCCTCTTCTATCCCTTTACTTAGACTTCTATTCTCAAGATTTTGGCTTTTTTCCTGGCAATAAAAAATGCACCCCTTAACGTTGTCATCGGTAAACCGTAGAGGTTTTTCTAATGACTACTTTAAGAGGTGCATATCAAAAAGGACGCAGCTTTTATCTAAACACCGATTATTTTCAGCTCTTTCGGATAGGACGTCAGTACCTCGGCACCATCCTTCGTTACCCACACATTATCCTCGATGCGAACTCCGGCAAATTGTGGTATATAGATCCCTGGCTCAATCGTGAACACCATACCTTCTCTGACAAAGTCCTGGTTGTTCCCGTGAATGGACGGGTACTCGTGTATTTCCAGACCCAGCCCATGCCCAACACGATTGAGGAAATATTCGCCGTATCCTTTTTGTGCCAAAATATCACGGGCCGTCTGATCGATACTGGCAAAGGTGACTCCTGGACGAACCGCTTTAATCGCCGCCATATTCGCTTGCAGGACTGTTTCGTACATTTCGGCCAGCTTTTCATCCACCTCACCAACACCAAACGTTCGTGAAATGTCGGACAAGTATCCATCCACGACCACCCCGGTATCAAACAGGAGCAATTCTCCCTCCTGGATTTTGCGACTGCCCGGAACTCCATGAGGCTGGGACGCTTTTTCTCCCGACAAGACGATTGTTGAGAATGCAGGGGCATCGGCGCCACGCTTTTTCATCTGGTATTCCATTTCCGCAACAATCTCAGTTTCCGTTATTCCTGGCTTTACATAGGGGATAGTCGCTTGCAGCACCTCTTCGATGAGGCTGATTGCCCTTTTCATAATCGCAATTTCTTCCGGGCCTTTCACCATTCTCATCTCGCGCAAAGGCTCTCCGGCATCAACGGAGTCGCTAGCGCCAGTCGCTTTCATAACATCGCGGTAGCGAGCCACGTGCAAATGCTCCTCCTCTACGGCGAGCTTTGTGATCGGGCCGGGCAGCTTCTCTTTTAACAACGCATAAGGATCGGAAGAATCGCTATGCGCGTAAATAGTCGTCACGCTTGAGGCTAACTGCGCTTTCTCTAGATCGAGCAACGGAACAATTAGAAATGGCTGCTCGCCCTTTGGCAAAACCAGTCCCATAAACCGCTTGTTCGGCTCATTGAGAAAGCCAGTCAGGTAATAAATATGCTTTGGTAGAGTGATCAGCATAGCATCTACGCTGCTTTGTTCCATATAAGCATACAGTCTTTCTAGGCGCTCATTCATGGACCCAACACACCTTTCCCTATTGTTGTGCTTTTGATTAGCCATGATTGATCTTACTTAGGCGTGATCTCCACTGTTTTGTAATCCATTAGTGCTGCAGGATGACGCAGGATGCCTTTTACGTTTGGCTGCTCCATGTAGGCCTTTGTACTGTAGTAAAGCGGCAACACAGGCATATCGTCAAAGAACATCTTCTCTGCATCGTGCATGAGGGCAAAACGCGTTTTCTCATCCGGCTCCACGCTTGCTTTTTGAATCAATTCATCGAATGCCTTGTTGCTGTAGTTAATCCGATTGCCAGTGTGACCGGTCTGGAAAATCTCGATGAAGTTGAGTGGGTCTGCATAGTCCGCGTAGTATGTGGAGAGAGACATCTGATGTTTGCTCGCGCGCTGCTCATCAAGGAATACCTTCCACTCACGGCTATCCAGCTTCACGTCTACGCCCAGGTTTTTCTTAAACATTTCTTGCAATACTTGTGCGACTGTCTTGTTCAGAGCATTCGTATCATAAGTCAGTGTCACTTCAGGCAGCGTGGTCCAGCCCTCTTCTTGCATCCCTTGTGCCAGGAGTGCTTTTGCCTGCTCCAAATCATTGTCCTTGAAGAGCTCTCCACCTACCTGGCGGAAGTCTTTGCCATCCGGCTCAGGGAAGCCAACCGGCACGATGCCCATGGCCGGCACCTGCTTGCCTTGTGTCACCTTGTCGATGAGCAGCTGACGGTTTACCGCAAGCGCAAACGCCTTGCGAACGTTTTTGTTCGTGAATGGCGGCATGGCTGTGTTCAGACGATAGAAGCTAGTTGCTGCCTCTGGGGCAATTTTGGCTTCACCAGATGCTAGCAGCTTTTCTTTTGAATCCTTCGGCACGGTTTCGATGTTATCAAGCTCGCCTGTCTGGAACATTTGGAACTGCGTATTTTCGTCATTAATCATGACCCAGTTGATGCCCGCCAGCTTGACTTTATCCTTATCCCAATAATTTTCGTTCTTCACCGCTTTAATTGATTGGTCATGGGTCCACTCCGTTAGCGTAAATGGTCCATTGGAGATAATGGTGGATGCATCGGCAGACCAGTTCGGGTTGGCTTCCACGGTCTTTTTGTTTACAGGGTAGAATACTGGGGTTGCCACCAGGCTCAAAAAGTAACCTGTCGGCGCTTTCAGTGTTACTTCCAGCGTTTTGTCATCAATAGCTTTTACCTTCACATCATCAGCGGTGCCCTCACCTTTGTTGAACTTTTCGGCGCCCTCGATCACATACGCGAGGAACGCTGCCGGAAAGGCGTTTTTCGGGTCTACCATGCGTTTCCAAGCCAATTCGAAGTCATGGGCGGTTACCGGATCGCCATTGGACCATTTGCTGTCCCGGAGCTTAAACGTATATTTCTTGCCGCCTTCGGAAATCTCCCATTTCTCCGCGATCGCTGGTTGAGTCATATGGTTTTCATCCAATCGCACGAGACCCTCCAGCACGTTGTACAGCACTTCAAATGCTACCGGATCATATGCTTTTGGTGGGTCAAGCGAGACTGGCTCTGTTTTCAGGTTAGACCGTAAAAATGCCTGTGTATTGGCACTGTCTTTCGATGCCTCCTGTGTCGCTTGAGGTGATTGATTGTTGTCTGCTGGCTTGCTAGTTGCTGACGGTTGGCTGCTACATCCAGCTAATGCCAGGCTGGCCATCAGCGTCAGCGTACTGACAAGTTTTAAAAATTTTGGCGCTTTCCTCATCAAAAATCCCCCTCGTTTGTCCCCATTTGTCTATTTATTTTGATATGGACCCTGATGATAAAGGGCACGTATATCATCTTTCTACGAGCATCCAGACGATCTCACAGTCTTCATCTCCGGCATTGTACGCCCAGTGCTCTTCTCCAGCTGGGATCAGTGTCGCTTCTCCTGCTGAAACTGTGTACTCTTTGCCCCCGCTGCCAGTCTGGATGGTTCCGCGGATGATATAGGAATACTCATCCTGTTCGTGTGATCCTTGTCCTTGCATAGGGACGCGTGCTTTTGGCGGAATAACCACAGTGCCAAACATGACCTTTCCTCCCTCGATGATGTCTTTGGGAAACAACGTTTTCAGCAAAGCATCTCCTGGTCTGTCATCCGGTTTCACTTCTTTGGAATTGATTACGATCATTGCATAAATCCTCCCTATCCCTTTTTTTGGGCAACAGAAATAAACAGAAATTTTAGAAAATTTTCCACAAAAAAAGAAGGTATCTGTTTCGCTATACTTTAGTTGTTTATTTTAAAGATGACTGGCGTCAGCACGCTGATTACCTGAGCAGCTTCTTCCGTTGGATTAAACCACGTATGATCAAGAGTCGATGGAAAGTGGATCGTGTCTCCTTTTGATAGGTGATACTCCTGACCTTCCACAGTGAAAATGACTTGACCTTCGATGACGTAGTAAAACTCCTCCCCTGGATGGTTGAATACCACATCCTGCTTTTGTCCAGGCGGCAGCGTTACATGAAACGGTTCCAGGGCTCTGCCCGTAAAATCACCACCCAAGCGCACATATATTGCGCTCGATCCCTCAATCTGAAATTGCTTTCGCTCAGACTCAGGCACAAAGTACTGTGAATTTTGCTGTTCTTGGAAAAAAGCGGTAATGGGCACATTCAGCACCTCAGCGATTTTTTGCAGAGATGTGATAGCGAGTGAACTATTGCCTCTCTCCACCTGCGACAAGAAGCTAATCGACAAGCCCGACTTGGCGCTAAGTTCTTTTAAGGTCATGTTCTGCTGTGTGCGCAGCTCGCGAATCTTCTCATAGATGCTTTCCAGAAACTTGTTCCTCCTGTCTGAATTGAATTCATTTTCTGATTTTTTGTTCCATGAAAATATATTATTCCTATACCGTAATATTGTAAAGGATTTTTTTGGAATACTGTAATGAATTTTTGTGTCATAAAAACAAGGTAGCTTTCGACGTAACTAATTGGGAATTAGAAAAACTTCGCAAATGAATAGGGGACTGCCCCCGGTCCGTATGACAGCGGGCAGTCCCTTAGATCAGTTTCGAAGCTTTTTACGTTTTCAAAGCTTTTGATAAGGCCTCTTAGGAATTTTGTCTCGCAGCTTTTTCTGCTATTTACATCCCATAAATGCTGCCATTTGAGGACGGAACGACGCCATTACTCACATCAAGGCTGTATGACAAACCTTCCGAACCGCTCCATGTATTAAAAATGAAGCGTTTCGTTATTTCGACTCTTTTACCTGAACCTCGATCGGAATGATATCCATTCGCACGTGAAGCGCAGAGGAAGCATACTCGGATGCATCATAGTACCCGATTGTCTCGGCTGTTTTGGTGAAGACGACGGATACGCCTTTTCCCTTTTTACTCGAGTCGAGACTGAACGCCAGACCGCGTGATTGCTTTTCCGTATTATCGATCAAATCATCCAGCAGGGCCGTTTTCGCAGCGTCCGAACCAAAAATGTTCGTGTTCAGCGAATTTCCTTCGTAATACTCTTTCCCTTTTGGAATCAGTGTTTTAGATTCGTCCATCGTGAACTGTTTGGTGGCAAAATTGTATTTGTCCCCTTTTTCGATATAAGAAACGTCGACGTTTTCATAGGCGCCTTTTTTGCTCAGAGTCGTTTTTGACACATCGATCAAGAACATGCCGCTTGCGCCGATGACCTGGATCTCGCTGTCTTTCACAACCATCGCAGAGTTTTCATCAATACCATAGCCGTAGTTCATTTTCTCATGGACGAGTGCCACGACGAGACGACCGATCCGACCGCGCTTGCTGAAGTGCTGGTCAACGATGCCGCCTTCAAAGAAGCCAAGACCTTTTGTCACCCACAATCCAGGCTTGTTTCCATCGTAGGTCACACCCTTTTCGAATGTTTCCAACGAGGTTGTGTTCTGGATCATCGGATTGGACATAATCGCTGCTCCTGCGGATGAGCCGCTTACCATACCGCCTGCCTTGTACACATCCCACACTGCAGTGAGAGCCTTGGTATGGGAACCGTCCGAATTGTAAAACGCTTTGGTGATGCGCGATTGGTCACCGCCAACGAAAAAGAGCCCGGTGCTTTCGGAAATGGCTTTCACGACATCCGCGTTGTTCACCTTTTCGGAGTAATTCTTTTCAGTGATGTCGATGATGCGGACATGATCCGCCGGAATGCCGTAAGCCTCAAAATCTTTTTTCATCTCGTTCGACGAAGTCATGGAGCCGCTCGCTGTGGGGAAAATGCCGATAATCGCCTTTTCCTTTCCCCCTGAAAGCTCAATCATCTTGTTGTAGATGTCCGCGTTGTTGGTTTCCAGATTTCCGCCGATAATGACGAGTGATCCTTTTGCTGCAGCTGCACTTTCTTCCGCAAATGCTCCTTGCGCTACACCTGCTACCATTAAAATGGAAGTCAGGAAGATGGAGAGCAGCTTCGAGACGTTACGTTTCACAAGTGACATCATGATATCCCCCTTAGCGAATGGTGTTTGCTGCTTTCAATTGGAAGACAGGCTCTACGCTACCGACCACCTCCCCCTTGCGATTTTTGATCACAGGCGTGTGAAAAGCTTTAAGAGCGTTCTCTTCATGCGAGGTAAGCTCCCCTAGCTGTTTCAGCACCTCAACAGCAGCCGGTGTAGCTGCCCTCCAATTACCGTCTTCTACCTTGATAGCGATTCCGATCCCCCTATGTGGAAGCCCCAAGCAATACACACCTTCTGCACCGCCCTTCGCGATGATTTTTCCATTTCCTACCTTCATCAGCTCCGTGCAGAAATCATTCGTCCCGCTGATCATTTCTGGATAATGGATCATGGCATGGGTAATTCGCTTGATTGCTTGCCTGAGCGAAAGAGGCTCAATGCTATCGGGATTGGCTAATTTGGCGAAGACGAGCGCCAACTTGTGAAGCGGAATGGAAAAATTAGGCACGCCGCATCCGTCGATGCCTGTCAACATCTGATCTTCCGGGATCTCAGCCAGCTCCGCCAGGCTTTCCGCCACTTTGCGCTGAACGGGGTGCTCCAAATGGTGATAGGTAGCGATATCACTTTCCAGATGCATCGCTAGTGCTAACATACCGGCATGCTTGCCCGAGCAGTTGTTATGAATCGCGCTAGGCTCCACCTGCTTTCGCACCATCTCCAGATAATGCGCCTGATTGTACGGAGGGTGGGGCCCGCACTGCAGGTTTTCTTCTTGTAGCCCAATGCGAAACAGCATGGATTCGACGACATGTGTGTGTTGCTCTTCCCCATTATGAGAACCGCAGCAAATGGCGATTTCCTTATCCGTCATCAGAAAACGCTCCGCGGCACCTGACTGCAGAACGGGGATGGCCTGTACCGGTTTCAATGCAGAGCGGGAAAAGGTCATCTTTGTGATGTCTCCTAGACCATACATGAGGTTGCCATCCCTATCCACGACGGCAATGCTCCCAGCGTGTTTGCTTTCGACTTGATTTCCACGTTTGACTACTACCATTGTTTCTTCCATATGTGTCTCCTCTCTTACGTAAAGAGATGACAGGCGACCAAATGATCGTCTTCCACCTTGCTGACACGAGGCCTTTCATGCTTGCATATGTCTTTGGCACTCGGGCATCTAGTTACAAATGCACAACCCTTAGGAGGATTAGCTGGTGACGGCACTTCGCCGCGCAGCAAGATCCTCTCTTGTTTCTGCCGGGGATCTGCAGCGGGGATGGCCGACAGGAGTGACTTCGTATACGGGTGTAGTGGATTTGCGTAAATGCTGTCCGCTGCACCTATCTCCGCCATTCGGCCCAAATACATCACACCCAATCGGTTACACAGATGCTTCACCACCGCCAGATCATGCGAAATAAATAGATATGTGAGCTGAAATTCTTCCTGTAAATCCTGGAGAAGATTAAGGATTTGCGATTGGATGGAGACATCAAGAGCGGAAACTGGTTCGTCAGCCACAATCAGCTTCGGCTTCAGAATCAAAGCTCGGGCGATACAAATACGCTGCCGCTGTCCCCCAGAAAACTCGTGTGCGTACCGTTTCAGATAGGCAGGATTAAGTCCACATACCTCCATCATCCGCTCGATAGTCCGCTTTCGCTCGGCTGCATCTCCCACCTGGTGCGCCGTAAGCGGCTCCTCTAAAATCTGCTCAACAGTCAGACGTGGGTTTAGGGATGCATATGGGTCCTGAAACACCATTTGCAGGTCCCTTCGTCTCGCAAGCATCTCCTTCGGGGACAGCGCTGAGAGATTTGTCCCTGCAAAAAGCACCTGCCCACCGCTCGGCTTGATGAGATTCATGACTGTCCGACCGGTCGTAGATTTTCCGCAGCCGGACTCACCAACCAAACCGAAGGTCTCTCCTTTGGAGATCGCAAACGAAACGTCATCAACGGCTTTGACATACCCTTGGGTCCGTTGAAATATGCCCTTTTTGATCGGAAAATGCACCTGCAGCTGTTGTACGTCTAATAGGGTATCGCTCATGATCGTCCCCCTTGCTCCGCATACAGCCAGCAGCGGCAGAAATGACCGCTGGAGAGCGGGACCAATTCCGGGTCCTCTTTTTCGCAGCGCTCGAAGGTTTTCCTACACCTGTCACGGAACCGGCACCCCACCTGGATAGAACCAGCGGCTGGTACTTGTCCTCCGATGGAAAACAAGCGGTGTTTTTTTTCATTCAGGCTGGGAATCGACTCAAGCAGCCCGCAGGTATAGGGATGTTTTGGATTGTGGAACAATGTATCCACGTCTGCCTCCTCGACAATTTCTCCTGCATACATGACAATCACCCGATCGCACATTTCCGCGACGACTCCTAGGTCGTGCGTGATGAACAGGATGGACGTATCTGTTTTTTCCTTCAGCTCCCGCATGAGATCCAAAATTTGCGCCTGGATCGTCACATCGAGTGCCGTCGTAGGTTCATCCGCGATCAACAGCTGTGGCTCGCAAGCGAGCCCAATCGCAATCATCACCCGTTGACGCATACCGCCAGACAGCTCATGCGGGTAGCTGGAATATATCTCCTCCGCACGAGGTATACCAACCAGCTTTAACATCTCGATCGATTTCGCTTTTGCCGCCTTTTTGGACAAGTCCGTGTGGAGCAGTATCACCTCATCCAGCTGTCGTCCTATCGTGAATACAGGGGTCAGGGAAGTCATCGGCTCCTGAAAAATCATTGAAATCTCATTGCCTCGGATCGCGTTCATCTCTTTTTCCTTCAGGGCGAGGAGGTTGGTGCCCTTGTAGCGGATTTCTCCCGACGAGATACGCCCCGGAGGTGTCGGCACCAGCCTCATGATGGATAAGGAGGTAACGCTTTTGCCGCATCCGGATTCCCCGACTAGCCCCAAGGTCTCCCCCTTTTTCACTTGAAAAGAAATGCTGTTCACAACCGTATATTCTGTATCATCATTACGAAAATTGACTGTTAAATCAGTAACTTCCAGCATGATGTCTTGCATGAGCCCCGCCTCCTAATCCTTTAATTTCGGGTCAAGCGCATCACGCAGCCCATCGCCCATCAGGTTGAAGCAAAGAACAGTAATCACAATCGCGATGCCTGGAAAAAAGGTCGGGTGGAACAAATTGCGGCTGTTATCCTTTGCCGCACTCAGCATGGCCCCCCATTCGGGAGCTGTAATATCACCGCCAAGCCCAAGGAAGCTTAGTGAAGCCCCGATGAGAATGGCGGTTCCAATCCGCATCGTTAAATACACCATCACAACCGAGATCGTACCTGGAAAGATATGTCGCCTGATGATGACAGAGTCGCGAACCCCGATAGACCTTGCTGCCTCTACATAGGTCATCTCTTTTAGTGCCAGCGTACTACCACGTACGATCCGAATGAAAATCGGAATTGTAAAGACAGACACAGCGAAGATGATATTCGTGATCCCTGGTCCAAGCAGAGCGATCACCGCGATCGCAAGCAAGATGCCTGGGAAGGCAAGTAGCACATCTGTACATCGTGTAATCAATCCATCGATCCACCGACCCCAGTAACCGGCGATCAGCCCGAGAATCGTCCCGATGACAGCGCCGATTGAGACGGAAACGAAACCGATCAGAAGTGTTTCTCTCGTTCCCCAAAGAACACGGGAGAATATGTCTCGATTTTGGTGATCGGTTCCAAACCAGTGCAAGGAGGACGGCGGCTGGTGTTTGTACGCATTCATCAGATTCATGACCAGGCTGCCTGGCTCTATACGCACTGGAATTGCATTGCTAAGCGGCTGATTCACAGCCACTGGAATCAGGGTAGAAATCCCATCAACTGAAACCTTGATCGTCCCTTCCCCATCTCCGACTGCGGTAATCGTGCCATCCTGACTCACTTCCACTACAGTGGGGGTTAGCGATTGGAATGATAGGGACCTGCTTTCTGCAGAGGCTTCTGCCGAATTGGTAAAGCCATCTGTCGAACTGGCAAAGCCATCGTTCGTTGCCGGTGCAGATGCCTCCACCGCCTCATTTTGCTTGGCAAACGCCAGGATATCCGTCATTTCTGCCAGTTCCGTGCCGTCCGTCAAGATCGCACGAACGCCCGTTTTCACACTCTCCCCTTTTTGCAACGGCTGCTCAGGAGCGGAAGCCACCAATTGTGACAAATAGGGAAGCCTGTTATCCTGGCCAGAGACGATCACTTTCAGGCGACTGACAATCTCTCCGTTCGATACTAGGATGGAGGTAGTTCCTTCACCACTCGCATATACGAACGCCCCGCTGTCCGTTTTCCGAGCTGCTGCGATCTGCCCATCCTCGCTTGTCAGGGTGAACTCGCTCCCAGCACTGTCATTGGCTTTGCTACCATCGCTCATCCAGACTGTTACCGATACCTGCTCTCTCGTCAGCTGGCTCGCATCCATTCCTTTTTCCTTGTATTGATCCGTTACGGGCCGATGTGGGTCATATGGTACGAGCAGCGGAGCAAACAAACCCACGAAAACGATGCCCACGACGACGAACAGGGACCATAGCGCAACGCGCTGCTTGCGAAACTTTTTCAGAAACGTCTGAAAAGGCGAGGGAGATTGGTTTTTCATTGTTTGCATATCGGTCTCCTTCTCCTGGTTATTCGTAGCGAATTTGCGGATTTAAAAGTCCGTAACTGATATCGACTAATAGGTTCACCACTAAAAACTGCACGGAAAAGAGCAGGATCAGTGCCTGAATCACAGGATAATCGCGAGTCAGGATCGAGTCGATCAAGTAAGAGCCCAGCCCTGGCCAAGCAAAAACCTGCTCCACGACGACGGCACCACCGAGCAAGAAGCCAAACTGCAAGCCGGTCATGGTCACGACCGGAATCAAGGCGCTGCGCAGCACATGTGTCAGCACGATAACCCATTGATTTTGCCCCTTCGCCCTTGCCGTACGAACATAATCCTCTCGAAGCACCTCCAGAATGCTGGAGCGCGTAAACCGTGCGATAATGGCTGCCACACCTAGACCCAGTGTCAGTGACGGCATGATCAAATGAGAAATCGTTCCACTACCACTCGTCGGAAACCAGCCAAGCTGCACCGCGAAAATTTGCATGAGCATCAGGCCGAACCAGAATTCCGGAATACTCAGGGCGGTGATGGCTGACACCATGCCAAGCCTATCAAGCAGCGAGTTTCGCTTGACGGCAGACAAGATTCCTACAATAAGCCCAATCACCACCGCCCAGACCATGCTGGCGAGGGTCAGAAAAAGTGTATAGGAAAAGCGACGCAGGATCTCATCAGATACATTCGACTTCGTGCGATAGGAAATGCCGAAATCTCCTTGGGTGACGATCTTGCCGACATAACGCGTATATTGCAGGTAAAGCGGATCGTTGAAGCCTTCCTTTTCCTTGAGCTTCTGGTACGTATCCGCATCGATTTCATTGCCGTACAGCACGCGGATTGGGTCTCCGGGCGTCAGGTGGACAAACAAAAACGCAATAATGGAAACAACGATCAACATCGGCACCATGCCAGCCGTCCGCCTCAAAATAAATGAAAACAAAGAAGCTCACCTCTTTAGACAACCGTTGCGGGCAATCGAGTTAGCCTGCAAAACTTGCCCGCAACGTATTGGGTCTTATTGCTTTTCGGCGGTGTTAACGATCACAGTATCACTCGGCAGCACCATCACACCGTTAACAGAAGTTGTTTTTGCAACGATGAGGTCAGGTACATGCAGGAATACCCAAGGCGCGTCGTCGTAAATGATTTTTTGCACCTCAGCGTACTTTTTCATCGCCTCGTCTTTGTTCGCAGTCATGATCGCTTCGTCAAGCAGCTTATCTACCTGTGTATTGCTGTAAAAGCCAGAGTTATTGTTGTCAGGGGCAAAGCTTTTCGTATGAAAATTCGGACGAATGCCGTAATCAACTTCCCCTGTTCCTGGAGACCAGCGGCCAATCCAGAGATCGGTTCCTTTTTCGTGATCAAGCATATCAAACAAAGTGCCGCTCTCGTACGCTTGGACCTTCGCCTTAATACCTACCTTGCCCAGCTGCATCGCGACATTTTCGGCAATGGCGATGAACTCACTTGAATTTCTGGTCCACAGTGTTGCCTCAAAGCCGTCCTTCAGCCCCGCTTCTTCCAGCATTTTCTTGGCTTGATCCGGGTTATACTCATATACTTTTTGCTGCGAATAGCCGTAGGTGTTCGGTGCGATTGCGGAATCAGCCACTGTCCCATAGCCGTCCAGTACGCCACCAATCAATTCATCCTTGTTCACGGCGTAGTTCATGGCCTGCCTTACTTTCTTGTCCTGATATTTTTTCAGCTTGAGGTTCATTCCGACATAGTAGACGTTGAGTGAAGGTGCCTTATACACGTTGAAGTTTTTATCGTCGGCAATCTCCTTGGCGTTCAAGGTTGGCAGCTTGGTGATGATATCCGTTTCTCCGGCTTTCAGCATATTAATCCGTGTGCTAGCTTCCACGACCGGCTTATACACGATGCTTTCAGCTTTGGCAGCCTGTTCCTTGTTCCAATAGTTAGCAAACGGTGTAACCTTCACGTGCTGATTCTCTTTCCACTCTACAAATTGATAAGGACCTGTGCCTACCGGATTGCGGTCAAGGTTAAAGGTCGGATCGGCCTTCTTCTTTTTCAAAACCTCCAAAGATTTCATTGACGCTGCGGGATGGGCCAGATAGGAAATCATCGTCGAATTTGGAGCATTGGCGATGATTGTCACGTGTGTCGGATCTTTGACCACGACTTCCTTGATAAATGAGAAAAAGCTTCTTCTTGCCATGCCATTTTTTTCATCAAGTACGAAATCGAGGTTGGCCTTCACTACCTCCGCGTTAAACGGTGAGCCATCATGGAAGGTGACCCCTTCGCGCAAGGTGAAGGTAATTTCCGTTGCATTCTCGTTCAACTGATATTCTGTCGCCAGAACCGGCACAGGCTGCATTTTGTCCGTAAAGGTTAGCAAGCCTTCATACATCGATCTCTGTACTGTGATGGAGTTTCCATCTGTTACGTTTTGCGGATCGAGCGAGACAGGCTCTGCTTCGACTGCTAACGTGATCGTTTTATCCACTGCTTTTTTCTCTGTCTGCGTCGTCCCTGTTGCTGTACTGTTTGCCGGCGCCGTGGTGTTACTCGTGCCTGCTGTGTTCGTACTAGGCTTTGCCTGTTCTGCAGGCGCAGAACAAGCGGCAAGCATTCCGACAACGAGCATACAGCTCAGTCCGGTAAGTAACCCTCTGTTCTTTTTCAAAAACATCCCCCTCCTTTATGTGCAAAACATAGACAAGCTCATTCAACCTGTCATGGCTCCTATCTTAAGCAAAGAGTGTGCCAAACAGGAAAGAAGTGAAGAAAAGGTTCGTATATATTTTAAATTTTCTATATTTTATGTACAAATCACCCTTTCCCCTCCTATAATGGTTAAAAATAACGTGGAACATTATAAACATTTATAACCATTAACCACCATTTCATACGAAAGATTCAGGGGGTTTACGATGCACGCCAAAGAGATCATTTTATTGACCGGGACGATGGAAACCCGAAAAATGCTCGTCCGCCAGCTCCAAGACGTGATTGGCGATTTCGTACGCATTCACTCCTACTCCTATGATGAAGGAATTCCACAAGTCTTTCACAACCAGCTCATCATTCTGTCTACCTCTGCTATCGAGGAAGAAACGGCTCCTTTTATCGGAAGCGGCTGTACAGTTGTAGTCGCCAAGCGGACGGTCAATTTTGAGCACATTGACAAGCTGTTGTTTCTACCAGAACAGACAAACGCCCTGTATGTAAACGATGCCCCGGAAACGGTTTATGAATCTATCGAGACCTTGCTGCAGCTAGGGATCAACCATATTAACTATATTCCTTTTTACCCAGGCAAAAAAAACATTCCCGAAGTGAAGATTGCCATTACCCCTGGGGAAGTGAACCTGGTCCCCTCGTTTATTAAGGAAACCGTGAATATTGGCCCACGACTAATTGACATCACGACAATCATGACCATCCTTCAGCATATCGGTCTGCTTGCACAGAAGGGTGACATCGTATCCGAGAAATACATACGGAAAATCATTGACCTCAGCAAAAAGCTGTCCAAAACGAGTAAAGAGTCAGATCGGTTGAACAAGCATCTCAAGCAAGTATTGGACGGGGTAAACGACGGGATTTTGGCAGTCAACAGCAAGGGCGTCATTACTGTCTTCAATGAAAACCTGCAGCACATGCTGGGAATGTTTCATGCAAAAGCACTTGGGAGACATTTGCGAGAGGTGTTTCACAACTCCGAACTCGTTTCGTTTGTATTGAACAACTCTGCGGAGGAATCCGGTTGGTTTTCCGTCCTGCATTCCGATGTGATTGTCCACCGCTTCTATTTAGAAAATGAGGGTGCAATTGTTGCCACATTTAAAAATGCGCACGAAACGATTGAAATGGAAAAAACGTTTCGACGCGAGTTGGTGAAAAAAGGCTACATCGCCAAATATACGTTTTCTGATATACGTGGGGAAAGCTCCGCCATCGAGAAGTGCAAGCAGATCGCTGGCAAAATCGCGAAAACGAATTTGACTGTGCTGATTGAAGGAGAAAGCGGAACGGGAAAAGAGCTGTATGCGAGCGCAATTCATAATGAATCACTGCGTCGGGACGGTCCGTTTCTCGCAGTCAATTTCAGCGCACTTTCCGATGAACTGGTTGAAAGCGAATTGTTCGGCTATGAGGAAGGTGCCTTCACTGGCGCCAAAAAAGGAGGAAAAATCGGACTGTTTGAACAGGCGAACGGGGGGACGATCTTTCTGGACGAAATCGGTGACATCTCGTTAAAGCTGCAAGCCAGACTGCTTCGCGTCTTACAGGAAAAAGAGATCATGCGGGTCGGCGGAAATAAGATTATCCCGATTGATGTGCGCGTCATCGCTGCCACCAACCGTAATCTATTGTCCATGATCGAATCTGGAACGTTTCGGGAGGACCTCTACCACCGACTTAAAATCTTGTATATTCATTTGCCTGAGCTCCGTAACCGAAAAGCGGACATCCCGCACCTAGTAAAACACTTCCTCTCTCAAAGCGGCAGGAGCCACATCCAGCTCCTCCCTGAGGTGATGGCACGATTAATGCAATATCACTGGTACGGGAATGTGCGGGAGCTGAAAAATACGATTGATTATATGCTTGCCGTTTGCGATGGGACGTTTATCACCATGAATGATATCCCGAATGAAAGCTTTTTCCAGCGGAAGAGTCAGAGAGAGCCAGTGATAACTGCAAGCTTCGTATCAGAAACAACAGCCGCACCCCTCCCACCGGTAGAAGAGCTCCCTGTGGATCATGAGGAATTCCTGTTTATTTTGAAATTGATTCATTCGTTTAACCAGAAGGGGGAATCGATTGGCCGAAAAAAAATAGCGGAGAAAACCCAAGAATGGCACAAGGATTTATCAGAGCAGCAAATACGCAGCCGGTTGAAAGCCCTTGAACAACGGGGATATGTCGTTACGACCAGAGGCAGGGTCAGAATTAAGTTGACCCGGCCTGGAGTGGACTATATAAACGTTTCATTACATGCAAATACCAGTAAAGAAATGGAGGTTTTCCCTCATGCGTGAGGTCATATTTGAGCAAACAAGCGTCACTAGCTTTTCTGTACATGAATTCGGTAACGGGAATGGACCTAGCGTTACTGTAACAGCTGCTGTCCATGGTGATGAACAGACGGCTGTTCACGCTGCTATGCTGCTTATGAAGGAGCTTGATCAGCTGACGATCAACGGCCGCGTGAAAGTTATCCCGATTTGCAATCCCGCTTCATTCCGAAATAGAACGCGCGTCTCCCCTTTTGATGGGATTGATATGAACCGCATTTTCCCTGGCAGTGCCGAGGGCAGCCCCACCATGCAATTGGCCCATGCACTCTGGCTCGAGACACGCGATGCCGAATATTTGATCGATCTGCATTGCATCGGTGCTGGTGGTACCACCTATACACTTGCACTCTACAAGGAATATACAGCAATTCGGGAGCTTGCCGAGTCGCTATCTCTCCCAATTGTCATCCAATCAAGCGGAGTTAGAGGTCAGTTGTTCGTTGAATCGTGTCAAGCTGGTCAAAAAGCGTTGATCATCGAATTACCTGCGGGCCAACCAGGTGGCATCATCGATATCCCTGCTGCTGAGGAATGCTGTCGAGCTATCATCCGCAGCCTACGCCATCTTGGCTTAGTGAATGCCGCTCCCCCCGGGTCCTCCGTTGTTTTTTACGATGAGATCACCACATTGACTGCACCTCATCCGGGGTTATTTATCCCAAAAGCTGCTGCTGGTGAAACGTGTGTGGAAGGGGATCTTTTGGGTATGTTTGAAGGCAAACCGGTAATTGCTCTCTTCTCTGGTGTCATTACAACTGTTAGTCCGCCCCGTTACTGTTTTGCCGGAGAGAGTTTGGCCGGGATCGCCCCATTAGAAAAAAGCCAATAACCCCTCCCCGAGGTACAATGGACAAGTGAAGGAGCGACTGTTTCTCGGTACTCGACCGGAATCAGCCGCTCCTTGTTTCTGGAAACGAGTATATGACTGTTAATCATGTGAGCTTGAACTGATCACCGATGTAAATCAGCCCTCGTTCTAGCTTGATGATGGCAATAAGTATCTTCCTGTAATCGACTGCTCCGAATGAATGATCTGCGAAGGTGTACCCTCGAATACCACCTGGCCGCCTTTGCTACCCCCATCCGGTCCCATATCGATAATCCAATCCGCTTGACTGATTACCTCAAGGTTGTGCTCGATGACAATCACTGTATTACCAGCATCCACAAGCCGGTTCATAATCCCTAGGAGGTGACCGATATCTGACATATGCAGGCCGGTCGTTGGCTCGTCCATCACGTAGATACTCCCCTTCTTATGCAGCTCGCTTGCCAGCTTGATGCGTTGACATTCTCCACCCGATAGCGTGCTGAGCGGCTGCCCGAGTGTGATGTAGTTGAGACCTACATCGCTCAGCGCCTGAAGCTTGCGCACAACCTCTTTGAGCTCGAAAAAAACCAATGCCTGCTCTACCGTCATCTCCAAGACTTCTGCAATAGACTTGCCGTTTAGCTTGTACGCGAGCACCTCTTCCTTGAACCGTTTTCCTCCACATACTTCGCATGGCAGCTTGACACTGTCGAGGAAAGCCAGATCAGTATACACAACACCCAGCCCTTGGCAGTTCTCGCACGCTCCCTTGGAGTTGAAGCTGAACAAGCCTTGGTTCACTTTGTTCGCAGAAGCAAATGCCTTGCGCACATCATCCATAATACCTGTGTAGGTCGCTGGATTCGAGCGTGTCGACACCCCTACCGCCGATTGGTCGATGACGATCGCATCCGAATGCTGGCTGAGGAAAACTTCGTTGATCAGAGTACTTTTACCTGAGCCAGCAACACCCGTAACCACGGTCAGTACTCCACTTGGGATATCTACACTCACATTCTGCAGGTTGTGCAGCGTGGCATCTTTAATTGAAAGCTTGCCGGATGGCTGCCTGCAAGCATTCTTCAGCTGGAGTGGCCGTTTCATATGGCTGCCTGTCAATGTACCTGACTCCAACAGTCCTTGGTAGCTGCCTTCATACACAACGGAACCGCCGCGATTGCCAGCATGAGGTCCTACGTCAACGATATGATCTGCCACCTTGATAACATCGGGATCATGCTCGACGACAATCACGGTATTACCCTTGTCGCGGAGCTTCTGAAGCAATTCATTTAACCGATGTACATCACGGGGATGCAAGCCAACGCTCGGCTCATCGAAAATGTACGTGACATCCACAAGGCTACCGCTCAGATGCTTCACCATCTTGACGCGCTGCGACTCGCCACCCGACAACGTATCTGTCTCACGGTCCAGCGTCAAATAATCAAGCCCGATGTCCACCAAATGCTGTAAACGCTCCGTCAGTGACGAAACGATCGGCGCGGCGATCGGATCATCAATCTCTCGAATGTTGCGGATGAGCTGTCCGACCTCCATGGAGGACATTTCGGCAATGCTCAGTCCATTGATCCTGCAGCTGAGCGCGGCCTGACTGAGTCTGGCGCCGTGGCAGCTCGGGCATGGACCCTCATTGATGTACGGGGCAACCGCTTTTTGTGTACGCTCAGACTTCGTTTTCACATCTTGCTTGATGTATTTGTTTGTGAACTTCTCGATAACGCCTTCGACCGTGATATTCGTAGCTTTACCGGCAAAATCCATCTTCACTTTTCGCGCCTTGCCATACAGCAGCTCTTCCAGTTCCTCAGCCGAATAATCGTTCAGTTTTTTGTCCGGATCAAACGACCCGGACTGCACGATCATCGTCCAATCCCAGCTTTCTACTTTATAATCCGGCAGCATGATTGCCCCTTCATTCAAAGACTTGGACATGTCTACCGCCTTGCTCATGTCGACGCCTAATTTGCGGCCGATTCCGTTGCACTCAGCACACATGCCCTGTGGATCGTTAAAGGAGAACATGTGCGCTTGTCCTACGTAGGGCTCGCCCACTCGGGAGAAAAGAAGCCGAAGAATGGGAGCGATATCGGTAATCGTGCCCATCGTGGAATGGGAACCGCCGCCAAGCCGCTTTTGATCTACAATAACAGCCATGCTCAGATTTTCGATTGCGTCCGCATCCGGCTGTGGATAGCGTGGGAGGAAAGTGCGCACGAACATGCTGAAGTTCTCATTTAACAATCGCGTGGATTCTGCGGCGATTGTATCGAAGACGATTGAGGACTTTCCAGATCCAGATACTCCAGTGAAGATCGTGATCTTTCTCTTGGGGATGTGCAAGGATACGTTCTAGAGATTGTTTTCCCGTGCACCCGAGATGACGATATACTCCTGATTAGCTCCGCTCATGCTACCATCCTTCCGCTCATGTTATTTTCATTTATATTCACATTGTACCATTCCTCAGGCTTTGGAAGTCGGTCAGTGCGAACCTTGCTTCCGCTGTAATTACTTGTTTTTCTTTTTACGAACTACAGCTTAATTGATATCGTTTCAGGTAACTTTACATGATCTGCCCCAAGCTGTTTTGCAAATATATGTAATGCTTCCATGATACGAGTTTTACGATTGTTTGACCAAAAGACATCCGATTCAAAAGAGAGTAATTGAACTTGCAAAGTTCCTTTTCCTCTATCAAAGAGAGGATCAATCCGTCCTATCAAATTCCCATCTTCCAAAATTGGCATTACATATGCCCCATACATTCTTTTTTGTTTGGGCGTATAGATCTCCCAGCGATAATAGAAATCATACAAGTCTTCCAGTCGTTCTCTATACCATAACAGTGAATCAAGAGGCGAAATAAAATGGATTCCTTCTGGTATCTCCAAAGATTGGCATTTTACGAGTTCAGGTAAATCCTCGGTTAATATGGCATACGAGCGTTTAACACCCTCAATACTCACTTCTGTGAAGGTGTTGTTTGCTAGGAATTCCTGATGCATTTTTTTGCGGCTTGCCGCCGTACTTTTGTGTTGCCAACCATACCGAGCATCGTCTGCACTAAATATTCTGTAGGCTCGTGCATACTTTTTTAACAGAGCATGAGAGCGTTCTTCGCTGCTTTGTTCATGCTCTTGCTGTAGTAAGGAAAGAGGGATTGCATCTTCTGTTCGGGCAAAAAAACGAGTTGCTCCTTCTCGCCCCACTACTTGAATTTGTCCGGTTTGAAACAGCATCGCTAGAACATGGGAGGATTCCTTGGTCTTTTCTTCCGTTGTATCCCATCCTGCTCGAACTTTATTTTCACTTGCAAACGCATTTGATGGAAGCGGCCCATCACTTGCTAATTTTGATAAAATATCGGCTGCAGTTGAAGCATACCGATTCAATTCTACTTGAGCTCTCAATCTCATTTGTGTTCGGACGTCTGCAAATAGTGGGTAATCATTCATGGGCAAAATACAAGCTGCCTGTGCAAAGTACTCGAAAGCTTGACCATTCGTAAGTGTATTGTTCAAATCAGGAGGAGTAAATGATGGTAAGCGTAATCCTGCCACCAGATGATGATTGCGCTCAACCGTATTAACTGGATCTAGTTGAATCGCTTCCAAACATTGCAGAAGTTCATAAAAGCTGGCTTGTTTTAATTCTGGATAAATGAGTCGACGTAATAAAAAATGTTTAGCCGTTTGCTTCGTTATTTTTATCATCAAATCAAGCCCCGCTTTTTCAAATTGGTCTGGCAATTTCTTTCGATAAGCTGGAATGGAAAAATCACTCTGTTTTCCTGAGTATAAACCAAAGCTGTCCGACTTAATAGAATGATCAAAAACTGCTAGAGGAATTTCATGACGATTGAGCAACTGCGAGGCAATTAGTGATTCTGTGCTCACAGCAAAAAAACCACCTCAATGGCAAAGTGGTTTTTTTGCTTTATTTTTACCTATCCGTCTTGTTAGGTGTGTTCTGACATCGCATCAGCTTTTGTTACGTGCACCGTTCCAAAAGGATGATGAGGAGGGGCATAGATAACGTATACCTTGAGCGGTGTGTTGCCCGTGTTGATTACATTATGCCAAGTTCCTGCAGGCACCATAATTGCGTATCCATCATATGCCATTTCTTGAAAATTTAAAGAATCCTTTCGAGGTCCCATTTGAACAAGTCCCTGACCTTCTTCAATTCGTATAAATTGATCCGTTTCTGGATGAACTTCCAAGCCAATGTCATCTCCAACATTGATGCTCATAAGGGTAACTTGGAAGTATTTACCTGTCCATAATGTGGTTCTATAGTTGTTGTTCTGCTTAGCAGCTTGGTCGATATCTATCACCAAAGGTTTGGGGCCATAATCCTGTAGAGGAATGTGGGTACTCTCACCCCATCTGTTATTCCAATTTATTTGATAAGGGTTCCAATAATTATCCCAATTGTAGCGAAGCCATTGTCCATACATAGGATGATTCCACTCATAATAATGATTTGTATGTCGATACATGTCGATACTCCCCTCTGTATTGTTTTACAGTGTATCCTATGTAGACGCCTACTTTTGGGGAAGTAAAGTACTCAACAATGGGCAACTCAATATGGTGTCCATAATATAGCACAATAAAAGCAGTGGCAGTCTAGGTGTTTCGGTCCTAGTCCGTCACTGCTTTATTAAAAGAAACTTTCCCGTTCTAGGTTATCCTTTATCCCCTCTTTTCAAAATAGGCTTACCCAACTTTGCTGTTTAGGCTTATGCCTATTTCAAGCAGCTGTTTAAATACATAGGCATACATCATCATGTGAAATCTCCAGAAGTCGAATCTTGGGCAGCTCTTACTTAAAAGGTCCAATTCATTTTTACTCCCCTATCTCCCTAAACTCATGAAAATTCATTTAGAAAAGAGGAGCATCAATGCGAATACCTGTAACAGGATTTGTAATCGAATCAAGTGGATTGGGTTCTGAACACTCTCACACATTGTATATTTCGTCCTGGGACGGTAGACCTGTCCACACTCACGCTTTCTCGGGATGTACTTCATGTGACGATGGTCACTCGCACTATTATGCAGGAATGACGGAGCCAGCCCCGACAGGAGTTCCCCACGTTCATAAGTATTATACAGTGACAGACATAAGTGATGGTCATACTCATCGAATCAAAGGAACAACCGGTCCTGCCATCCCATTACCAAGTGGTGGTCATTATCATTATTTCGAGGGGTACACGACCGTAGATGGAAGGCATCCACACTCCCATATGTATCGGGGAAAAACGAGTGGAGACTAATAGCTTTCTTTAATGCAAACGGCTTCGATGAGAATTCATCAAAGCCGTTTGTTTGCATGTCCATGTGAAAATAGCTGCATCTTCGTTTGCAAGAGATTGCTAGTTTTTATTCCTGATACTTTTATACATGGTTTTCTATGTAATCTAGTGCTATTAAGAACAAGTTAACCAGGAGCTCGAATGAAAACTGGGTCCTTTTCCATTAAAAAAGCAGGTTTTTAACCATGTCCCTTTTTGCCGTTCATCATAAGATAATTCGGAATTGACAAAAAGGAGGATTACTATGGCAAATAACGTGAAGGCTAGCCCGCAATTTAGAAGACTCTGCACCCAATTTGGAAGAATATTAGGTGGCGAATCGGAAATTGACCAAGGACCAGTTTGTTTCGTCATGCGACTTGCGAATCTTCGGGAAACAATCCTGGGAAGACGAACCCTTTCCCCTTTGGTTCGGGCTCAAATGTTTTCGTTTGAATCCTTAGATAAGTCTGGTCGTGCACTTTGTTTGGGCGAGACTGCCGTTCACCAAAATCAGGTGAACCGTTTGATGTCAAATCTTCGTAAACGTGGGATAAAAGTGACGGCAGTTCACAATCACTGGCTGAAAGAAAACCCGCGCTTAATGTATATGCATTGGGAAGCGATAGAGAATCCTATCGTATTCGCCAGGAAAACGAAAGCTTCCATTGCATTCCTAGGTTAACTTGGTGGCGTCACGAAGTTAAATTCTCATCATAATCGAAAGGATGACGGATATGGCCAAAGTGAATACAACTCCTCAATTTAGAAGGCTGTGTAACCGATTTTCAGCCATTTTAGGTGGAACAGAGCATGAAATTACAAAAGGTCCCGTTTGTTTCGTCTCCAGAAATAGAAAATTTAATGCATCCATTTTAGGTAGAAAAACCACCTCCCCATTGGTCCGTTACCAACTATTCTCATTCGAATCGCTAAATAGTTCAGGACGTGCACTATGTTTAGGGGAAACGGCTCTCTTCCAAAACCAAGTAAATCGTTTGCTAACAAATCTTCGAAAAAACGGGATTAAAGTAACAGCAGTCCATAATCACTGGCTCTTTGACAACCCGCGTCTTATGTATATTCACTGGGAGTCAATCGATAATCCCATTGCATTCGCTAGGAAAGTGAAGCGTTCCATCGCTTTCTTGGGTTAATCATTAGGATTTCTGAGTTGAAGTCTGATCCAGAAGCAAAAAGCAGCGGCAGAAGTAGACGTCATAATATCGTCGTCCTAGACTGCCGCTCGGTTTTGACCGCTAACAACTTTCAGGTGATAGTGTTAGAAAATTGGTTTAGGCATTCCCATGGGAATGCCTTGTTTTACCTCTTCTCATTCATGCGCGAGTTTTTTTCATTAGCTGTTGTGCAATTGTATGTCCGATAAGGTAGGCTGGTGCAGACGTGTTACCATCCACCGTGAATGGAATAATCGAATCGTCAGCAACGATTAGATCTTTTACTCCATGGACTTGACCGTGGCTATCAACCACTCCCCCCTTGTTAAGGGGCGCCATGCGAAGCGCACCTTGTTCATGATGATTATGATCAAAATTATTTTTGATAAACTCTTCCAGCTTGCGATTATTATTGATGATGTCTAGTGTCGGAGAAATAAGCTGGTATGATCGGTCGATCAAGGCTAACTGTGCAGCTATCTTCTTGATATAGATTTTATAACAGTTTTTAACTGCTTCAAGATCAGCTGGATTCGTGAGATAGCCTTCATCAGCCAGCACAATTTTCAACGGATCATTGCTTTGTATTTTTATGGAACCACGGCTTTTTGGTTTCAGGAAAAGGATAGCTATTTGCAGTTTCCCTTTGGAGCCGATTCCGATTAGTTGCACGGCACGACGAGTCTTGTTTGAGCCTGGCGTGGGATCTGGTAAAAAGGCCCCACCTGAATAAAGCGCATTTGGATCATCCTCAGGTAATGGGTTATCTTTCGGATTGGCACTGAATACTGCAAAGTTGAGCGTGTGGTTTCTAATGCCTTTGCCCACGTTGGAGTTAGCAAAAACAATAGGAATTTTTGCGTCCTTTAGCATTTTCGCCGGACCGATTCCAGAAAGCATTAAAAGCTGAGAACTGTTGATGCCTGCTGATATGATTACTTTTTTCCGAGTGTAGGCTCGCACGCGTTTACCCTCTTGAAGAAATTCTACGCCAATCGCTCGCTTATTCCTAAATAAAACCCGCAGAGCTGTAGATTTAAAGGAAACACTCAATTTTCGACCATTGACTCCTTGACCTCCAGCAGTCATGATATCTGATGATAGGAAGGCAGTGGAAGCACTCTCGCGCCGTCCATTGGGCTGTTGAAATAATTGCCAACGCGTAAATGGCCCAAGAGGGGTTTTCGGGTCGTTGTAGTCGAGAATTTTTCGAAATCCTGTTGCTTTCTCGATGGCTGACACTAACTTTTTTGACATTGTTGTTGGGTTTTCCGGTGCTTGCCGAATGTCGATCCTTCCCTTATAGCCATGTACATTACTATTATTTGTCTTCCCATTGTAATTTTCCATTTTTCGGAACCCGTTTATTGCGTTCTTTGGTGACCAGAGGGGTCCCAGTAGCTTTTCCCATTGCCGAAAAACGGCTGACGTGGGTCTTACATACTGCTGTGTGTTAATGGAAGAGCCTCCACCCAATAATCGACCGGTCGTCCATTCAAAGGTTCGTTCATTTACTTCTTCCTGTGGTATTCCTTCCCCTTGCCAAAAATATTGAGGAAAATAATGCTCCTCAAGCTCTAAGGCATACGTTGAGTTGCTAATTGGCGTGTCCTTATCATTATTTTCTCCTGCTTCCAATACGAGAACAGATGTTTTTTTATCGTCCGTTAGTTTCTTTGCGATAACAGACCCTGCAGGTCCAGTACCTACAACGATGTAATCATAAATTAATTTCGCATTCTTCTGCTTATTTTCACTCATTCGATACTCCCCTACATGAACAGTTTGGTTCCCATTAAAGACATACTAGAAGGATAGAAATTGGGTTAATGTAGGGTATTATTCATTCGTCTCGGTGGTGAATGTTGGTGGACTCAGGGTACCATTCATGATCGTCTATCAGTTAGCTCCACTAGACATCACCATATTTTTCGTCCAGGTATATCCCTCATAAATGAACTCTCTGCTTGGGTTGCTGTGTGGCGTATGTTCAAAAATGAAATTTACTTCTTTGCACTGTGATAAAAAATGTAGAATAGGTGCTAGCTTGTATTGCTTTCCGTTATTTTCATGACTTGGATGTACCGGAATCCAGATGTATTTATCGCCCTGATACGCTACATTGTGCAAATGGACGATTTTGATGTGTTCCTTCCACTTCTCAACATATTTTACGAATTCCTCACCTGTTGCAATCAGATAATCCCCTATGTCTATGCAGAGCTTCAAGGAATACTTTTCCCATACTTCTAGCGGGAAAGAATCAAGATATTGAATTCCTTTCGGAGAACGTCCAAGTCCTAATTTCGGTTCACAAATAATCGGTATGGCGTATTCGTTTTGTATACGACTCAATTCTTGCAATCCCTCTTCAATTAAGTCGGTTACTTTTTCAGTGGATTCACCTAGGAAGTACGGAAAATGCACCAACATATATTCAGCACCTAAACGTGACAATAACGCGGCTTCTTCCTCTACTTGCTTCCGAGCGGCCAGAGGCTCAAATGAAACCTTTTCGAGCAAGTCGTATTTGCTTCCATTTCGAAGTAACGGTGAATGAACGCCAAAGGGAGTTTGTTTTTCTTTACAAAGATCTAAGAAAGCATGGAAAGCTGATTCACTCGGAAATTCCCCAATTTCAATGAGGTCAATATCGTCCCAAAATAGCTCAAGATACTGCTCGGGATTCGTTAAAATGGTACTTCCAGATACACCAAATCTGTGCTTGTTCAAATTTTAATCCTCCCTAGTCCCAATCCTCTTCCCTGATTCTACCATACCTACCTAATTTTCTTCCCTATCATTCTGAACGGGTAGAGGTCGAAAAGAAAGCAAAAAAGACCCGATCATGAATGCTCTCGGGTCTTCGTTACCTTCTCTTTTCTTGAATCTCGTAATTAGCTGCGAATGATTCGCTTCGCTTCTTTTAAAGCCCACGCCACGCGGTTTTGACCACGTCTTAGGTGATTAATCGTTACATTGTACAGATGAGAATCCGGTGTGAGAGTTTTCAATGTCGCAGCTGGTGCGATATCTGGTAGCTTGGGAACATCCAGAGCCGGGTCATGGCGGAATTTGCCACGACGAGAGAAGTTGATGGTAATCAGCGTCCGTCCAAGCTCCTGCAGCTGTTCATTCACTTTTCTAACCTGTGAATCGCTCACTTCCACATTTAGCAACCCTTCTAACTGTTGGTAATACGAATCGAGCTCTGCACGCAGATTTTGTGCCTCCGAAAGCGCTATTTCAAAGCTGAAATGACTACCTGCTGCTTCCTGATAGGTTTGAATGGTTTCCATAAATTCGTCTATCGTATTGCGGAAATTGTACGGGAGAATCGAGGAATTGACCACACGCAGGATAGAAGCCGTGTATATCTTGATGTCCTTGAGCAAAATGTCTAAATCTGCCACATGCAGCAAATCCTCTTCAGTATGCCACTCGATGTTTGCACCGCAGCCGCCAACAGGGTAATATCCTTTTTCCTTCAGTAGCTCCTCCGGCATGCTTGAGGAGAGCATGTAGAAAGAAGTAATCCCGATGTTATTGAACGAGTAGTCTCCAGCACGAGAAGGTCTGCTGCCTTTCGAGCCCTGTTGCACCGTATCCCGGATTGCTCCCTTGCACAGTTCATCTACCTCGCTCATCCATTCACTGTAGTCGTACGAAGTAGCCCAACGGCAGCCTGGCGAATCGCAGTTTACTTGAGCAACACAATTAGCATCCAGATCGAGACCGTATGTGTCTGCAAACCAAGTAGAACCTGCATAGCGTCCTGTAGAATGACCTGGCCAAATCGCAATACGCAGGCTACGCTTCAGTTTGTCGCGATGCTTGAAGAAAACGCGTGCCATTTCCAGCATCGCTGCGTCCCCGGTGGTATTGTCACCGATCCCAACATGCCACGAATCAAGGTGTCCATGAAGCAAGACGTATTTTTCTGGCTCTTCTGTCCCTTCGATGAAAATGTCGATGAGCGGGCAGGCAAACCAACCTTTTTTGTGAACCGTTTGGAATTCGACCTGGACACTG
The DNA here is from genome assembly GCF_002897295.1 of Brevibacillus reuszeri. Lineage (GTDB taxonomy): Bacteria > Bacillota > Bacilli > Brevibacillales > Brevibacillaceae > Brevibacillus > Brevibacillus reuszeri_A. Next base: position 107,262 of record NZ_BEXF01000009.1, on the reverse strand, counting down.
CCTTGCTTGCACAGTTCGATCAGCTCATCTCCATCTGCTCGGTTGACGGCAAGTGCAGGTATTTTTGGCTCTTGATCAATCGTATCCAGATCAGGGGCTCCCCAAATTGTTGTGCAAATTCCATCATGGATGTTTTTACCCGGATTAACGAAGATTGCACCAAGTACCCCAAGCTTGTCAAATGAGGCTACTTTTCCTGGCATAGCGAGACCTTCAGTAATGACTACTTTCCCTCTCAGATCACTCGAATCTACACTGACCTGGGAGTGAAACACTTCCTGCATGTCTGCTGCATGACCGGATGGGACGTAAACAAGCTCTCCGCTTACCCATTGATCGCCCGTGGAAACAGCGAATGCTGGAGTTTTTGCGCAAATTTCCTTGACCGCAGGGCTTGTCACTTTGACCCCTGCGTGTACTGGAACACTCAGATATAGCTCTGGATGATGAACCTTATGCGGTACTCCCCATTTCTCTAAAAAGCTGACGAGATGACCAAAGGCAGTACGCTCATCTTCACTGGATGATTCACGAACAAGAGTGCTGAATTTCTCCAGGATAACCTTAGAAGCATCCAGATTGATTTCATCTAGGAGTGTTTTTTCCGTATCTTTATAAGTAGTTGTCATTTAACTCTCTCCTAACGTGAATTTATTTACCTGTGGATAGCTTTGGCGGTACGTAAGATGCTGCTTTTGATTGCTTCCAGCCGCAGGAGGCCAGGGATTCAGCGAGCTTTAGTGCAGCTTTTGCCGGATTGATCACAGGGATGCCAAGCAGCTTCTGCATCTCCTCTGCGACTTGCAAAAATGCCATAGACATGCAGCCCAGAACAAGTACGTCCGCAAAGTCTCTATCGATGGCTTCCCGTCCGATGCCAACGAGCTTTTCCAGTGTTTCCTCCCGATTCAAAGCCAGTTCCAATACGGGTATGTTAACCGCACGAACGGACGCGACCTTACTCGCCAGCCCGGATTTGTGAATTAACTCATAGCTGCTGACGATCATGCTGTCGGCTACTGTCAGTAGGGTAAATTTCCGCCCGAGCAGGGCAGCAGCATGGAAACTGCTCATTCCTGGCCCAACAACAAGCATGTTTGTACAAAGCTCTCGATAGGCATCAATGCCCGGGTCACCTGCACAGCCGACGATCGCGGCGTCAAAGCCTTCGCTTTCCAAGCGGACCATGTTCTTCGCATACCCAGAAATCGCGAGGTACTCTTCATACATGGATTCGATCGATGCAGGACCTTCTTTCGCATACGCCATTTCAATCGTTGTGCCGGGAGCTGCCCATTTTTGCAGCAGATTCCTCCGCCTCTCTACCTCTCCTGGCGATTTTGGCGCTGCGCCGACATAGGCTATCTTCACGAACGGCTTACCAACAGCTCATCGAGTGATTTTACTTTTCCGCTGGACAGCTTCGGCGGTAAAGCAAATGCCTTCTTGGAATGAACCAGCTCGATCGATCCCAGGGCTTCTGTCATTTTTAAAGAGATTTTGGCTGGGTTGACCACAGGAATGCCAAGGGCTACTTGCATTTCTTCTGCCACATTCAAAAAGCCCATGGACATGCAGCCGAGAACAAGTACATCAGCATGATCCTTCTCGATGGCCTCCCGTCCGATACGAACGAGCTTTTCCAGTGTCTCTTCCCGATTAGTGGCCAGCTCCAGTACGGGGATGTTGACAGCGCGTACGGAGGCCAGCTTGTCAGTCAATCCTGATCTGGCGACTAACTCATGACTCGAGCCTATCATGCTGTCTGCAACCGTGAGCAAGGTGAATTGATGTCCAAGCATGGCGGCTGCATGAAAGCTGCTTGCAGCAGGACCAACGACAAGCATACGTGTGGTAATCTCCCTAAATGCATCGAGGCCCGGATCTCCTGCACAACCGAGGATGGCGGCATCATACCCTTCCTGTTCTAGCTGATACATGATCTTGGCAACGGGAGGAATGGACAAATATTCCTCATACATCGATTCGATGGACGCTGGTCCCTCTTGTACCGTGACGATTTCCACCTTCGTCCCGGGAGCTGCCCAGAGCCTCAGCAGCTCGCCTCTGCGAGTGGCTTCCGCTTGATCCATCGGGCCAGGCACGACATACATGATCTTCATATCACATGCTCCTCTCTTTCTGCCTTGCTTTCCAAATAAGGCGTAACCATGTGGCAAGCAACGATCTGACCAGTATCAGCTTGTCGTAGCTCAGGTGTCTTCTCTCGGCAGATCGCCTCGGTATACGGGCATCTGTCCTGGAAATGACAACCTTTAGGCATGTTAATCGGGCTTGGCACATGATTTTTTATGCGAACCTCCTCCGGCTCCTCGTCTGGATCGGGAGAGGGTACTGCTGCTAGCAGAGCCTGGGTATACGGATGCTTGGGCTTGTGCAAGACGCTCATGGTATCTCCGATCTCAACGACTTTTCCTAGGTACATAATTGCCGTTTGCTCGCACATATAAGAAATGAGCGATAGATCGTGGGAGATATAGACCGTCGTGAGCTGCAGGCGTTCTGTCAAAGCTTTCATCAAGTTGAGAACGCCCGCACGTACGGAGACATCCAGCATGGATACTGGCTCATCCGCTACAAGAAAGATCGGATCTACGATCAGTGCCCGTGCCAATACGACTCGCTGGAGTTGCCCCCCGCTCATTTGGTGGGGATACTTCTCAAAAAAGGTTTCCGCGGGAATCAAATTGACTTGCTCAAGTGCCTGCTTGATATGGAGTACCCGCTCCTCCTTTGTACCGATGTTGTGGACAATCAGTGGCTCCAGCAAAGAGCGGAAAATCGTGAATCGAGGGTTTAAGGCCTCAAATGGATTTTGAAACATCAATTGCGCTTGCTTGCGGAACAGCTTGAGCTCTTCCCTCCCTTTTAGATGAGTGATGTCTTTGCCGTTGAATAAAAAGGTTCCAGAAGTGGGCTCATACAGCTTCAAGAGCATTTTGGCAGTCGTGGTTTTCCCGCAGCCGCTTTCACCGGCAATGCCTAAGGAATGCCCTTTGGGAATACGAAAGCTCACATCGTCAACTGCCTTTAACACCCCACCCCCCACACCGCTTTTGCCAAACAAATGCTGCCTTGCTTCAAAATGCTTGGAAAGCCCACGGACTTCTACGATGGGATTTTCTGCCATGTAGTCACCTCCTTGGCCATCTCCTGCAAGACTGCGATTTCGTCTAAACGGTGGCAGGCTGCAAGATGTCCATCACCCACCAGAACAAGCGATGGCTCTTCATGAGAACACGCTTCGAGTTTAAATGGACATCGTGCAGCAAATCGGCATCCTTTGGGTGGATCAACCAAATCTGGCGGAGAACCCTCAATCGAAATCAATGTGTTTTCTGTTTTCTTCAAGTTAGGGAATGCATTGGCTAGTCCCATCGTGTACGGATGCATCGAGTTTTTCAGTACTTGGGAAACAGGACCGATCTCAATGATCTTCCCAGCGTACATCACCGCCACATCATCACAGGTCTCCGCTACGACAGAGATATCATGAGTAATCATCACCAGCGTGAGGCCAAGCTCCTTTTTCAAAGTTTTCAGAACCCGGAGCACTTGATTTTGTACAATCACATCAAGTGCAGTAACGGGCTCATCCGCGATGACAAGCTTGGGGCTTAGTGCGAGCGCGAGTGCGATCATCGCCCGCTGCTTCATTCCTCCTGAGAATTCATGCGGATAGTAGCGTAGACGCTTTGTATCCAGGCCAACCATGGTGAACAGTTCATGTGCTCTTTTTGTTGCCTCCGCGCGAGATAGCTTGCCCTTTAGCATTAAAATTTCCAAGAATGAATCGATGACAGGATATACGGGATTGAGTGAGTCCATCGCAGCCTGGGGTATGAGGGATAAATCCTCCCAGCGAACCTGTCGTATGCTGGATTCGGTCATTTGAGTCAAATCATTCCCATCAAAAGTGACGGAACCTCCGGCAATGCTCCCATTTCCAGCGAGCACGCGAATAATTCCTTTCACCAGGGTGCTTTTGCCACAGCCGCTTTCCCCCACAAGCCCTAGGCTTTTGCCTTGATCAACTGCGAAGGAAACGCCATCGACTGCCTTGCTCATTCCACGCGACGTTTTGTAATAAATTTTCAAGTCGTTTACTTCCAATAACGCCAATGATTTCACCCCTTGGTTATTGATTCTTCAACCGAGGATACAAGATTTTTTCAGAGCCTCTTCCGATATAGAATCCTGCCATGACCGTCAGCATGATAAAGATGCCAGACGGAATAATCCACCAGTACGCCTCACGACTCAATGCCTGGGAAGCATACGCATCATTGAGCATGAAGCCCCAGCTCATCATGGCTGGATCACCAAAGCCGAGAAAGCTGACTGCCGCCTCCGTCAAGATTGCCCAGCCCATGGCAAGCGATCCGTACAAAAAGGATAGAGGAAGGATGTTGGGGGCTACTTGTACGAATAAAATACGCAAATCAGAAGCGCCCGAAATTCTTGCGGCTTCCACAAAGCTTCGCTCGCGTACCGTGAGAACCTGAGAGCGTATGACACGAGCCGTGTCCCGCCATAACAGAAGCCCCATCGCTAGGACGATATTCCAGACACTCGGTCCTAAGAAAGCGACCAAGACGATGACGAATGGTTCAAACGGAATTCCGAATGCGATATCCGTAACCCGCATGAGCAAACCGTCAACACGTCCTCTATAGTAGCCTGCGAACAGGCCGACCAGAGTGCCTACGATTACAACAAAGAATGCAGCCGTCAGCCCTACCATCATCGCGGGCTTCGCGCCATAGATGAGCTGGGAAAAAATATCTCGCCCCATATTCGTCGTCCCCAGCCAGTGCTCAGCAGAAGGTGGTTGGTTGAACGCTAGCTTTCCGTTGTGCTTGATCATTTCATGTGGATCATATGGAGCAATGAGTGGCGCGAACAGCGCGATCAAGATAAAAAACAGGTAAATGACTGCACCCGTCATGCTAAATGGATCGTTTTTCAAAAAACGGTAGGTACCCGCAAAATTCTTTGCAAGGATCGTCAGCACACTTGTTTTCCGATAAGCGACTTGTACGGAGCTTTGCCCCATTCTTACGTCCGTGTTCATTCCACTCACCTCCCTTTGCCAAATGTGACCCTCGGATCCAAAAAGCTGTACAGGATATCTGCCACAAAGTTCATCATGACCATGACACCTGCGCTCAAGATAAACGCTCCTTGGGCCAATGCGTAATCACTTGCCGAAACCGCATTGACGAGAAGACGCCCCAACCCCGGCCAGCTAAACACCATTTCAATGACGACATTTCCTCCAAGCGCGTACCCGATTCCCACTGCCATAGCTGTGACAACTGGCAGTGCTGCATTTCGCGCGGCGTATTTAAGCATGATTCTGCGCTCACTTAGTCCCCTCATTCTGGCGACTTCCACGTAGGATTCACCCATCACGTCCAGCATGTTGGACCTCATCAACAGCAGAGGAAGTCCCATCAGATAGATAGCCGCGGTCAACGCTGGCAGAAATAGATGCTTCAGAAATGAAAGCGAAGTAAGCTTCTCCCATTCGGATGCATAGACGACACCAGTCGCGGAAGCTCCCCCTGAAGGAAACCAGTGCAGCTTGAAGGAAAAGATCACAAGCACGATCATACCGACCCACATTTGAGGCGCGGATCTCGTAAACAAAGTGACGATAATGCCGACTGTCTCGAATTTGGTTTTGCGCTTCCACGCGAGTAGTACACCACCGAATATCCCCACGAGGTAGGCGATCACAAATGAAAAGAGCATCAGGTACAGTGTGTTGGGCAGTACGCCCCAGATCACGTCCATGACAGGCGCTCGAAATTTAAATGAATCGCCAAGCTCTCCTTGGACCAGGTTGGCCAGATAGATCAAATATTGCATCCACAGCGGTTTATCCAAGCCAAACTGTGCCATCAAAATGTCTTGCTGCTCCTTGGTAAACGTGGGGTCAATGTAGGCAACCAGCGGATTACCAGGCATCAGTCGAAAGATAAAAAACAGGATCGTCGCTATGATCCAGAGGGTGAGGATCATCTGCGCGAGTCGACTCAAAATGAATTTCGATCGGTTCCCCAATACGTTCTCTCCTTTCTCGGAAGGCTTCAAAGACGAGGAATGCAAGCAGTCACAGTGCAGCCAGCATTCCTCAGACCTGGCACATTTGAAGGAGATTCAGCCCTTATTTTCCGAGCTCTTCTTTTTTGCCTGCCGGATAGAGCAGCTTGCCCGCTGCATCCCATTCGTAACCAGCTTCTTGTAAAAGCTTTTTCGCTTCTTCCACCCCACCTGTGGGATATGGTAGATTTGGATTTTTCCAGATGGATAGGGCTGGCGAGATGACGGAATCGCCCGGCTCTGCGAATTCCTTGTATACGACTTGTGCCATCATGTCCCGGTCGATGGCTGCAGCCAAGGCGCGCCGGAAAGCCACGTCATTGAATGGTGGTCTGCGGTGATTCACTGCAAAGAATTGAAAGCCAAGATCGGTCGTTGTTACCATCGTGAGGTTTGGACTCGCTTCTACCTTTTGCTGGAGCAGCTGTCCATCTCCCGGGAACACTGCCAGGAAGTTGATTTCTCCATTTTCGATCATGCCAAGAGACGCCTCGGTATTGGGAATCTCCTTCATGATCCACTTCTCGATTTTCGGAGGTGAAAAATGCTCTTTGTTGGTCGTTAAGACGACCTCCTCTTTAAATTTCCAGTTCTCGTACTTGAAAGGTCCAGAACCGATAGGCATTTTTTCCTGATAGCTCTCCGCATTCTCCGGTTTGTTCTTCAAATCATCAATGATCGGTCCCCATATATGTTTGGGAACGAGATTCAATTTGGATAAGCTGGCCGTTTCGAATGCTGCCCACGGCCTTTTCAGCGTAAACTCTAGGGTGAGCAGATCTTTGATATCGATCTTATCGATGATTTCGACAAACGGCTTATACATCGGCACTTCACCCGTCATTGGAGCCTCATAGGAGAACTTCACGTCTTCGGCGGTAACAGGCTTGCCGTCATGCCATTTCATGCCTGCACGGAGCTTGATTTCAACCTGCGTATCGGTTTTCCAGGTGACAGATTCGGCAGCCCAAGGCTTCGGAAGACCGTCTTTGTCGATTCGCATCAGACGATCCCAAATCAGCTCGGTTACCCATGAATCAAAGGAGCCGCTAATGTAAAATGGATTGATAGCCTGAACGGAGTCGTTGCTGTTTAAGATCATATTTTTTTGCTGTCCGATCGGCGTTGCATTCAGATAAGTCCAAATGTTGCGGATACCCATTCCCGCCATCTCAACGATGGAGTTTTTATCAAACACTTGGTGGTTGTATACGTATTTTAATTTGGGGTGGACGTTGAAAAGATAGGCGACGTCGCTTGCGATAAGTTCCTGCGCTTTGAAAATCAGATTTTTCCGCTCTTCCCGATCCACTGTGATCCGCTGCTGCTCTGCAATCTTGTCGTACTCAGGGTTGTTGTACCCTACGAAGTTGTAACCGTCCTTTGCCGTGCTGGAATGAAACAGGTTATAAATAAATTCATCCGGATCTAATCTCTCTGGACGTGCTGCCATTTGCCAGCCGGTCATATCCCACTCGTCACGTTTGTACCAGACAATATCGGATTGCTGTTCATAGGGCATCGGCTTTAACTCGACACTGATGCCCAGCTCCTTCATGGCTCCTGCAATCAGGTTGGCCCGCTCGTATTCATCAGGTGAGGAGGCCTGCGGTCTGGTCAGAATTTGCAGAGTGCGAATCTCCCTGCTCTTGGCATCCACAGGCTCTGTTTTCGGCGTATCATTGGTTTTGGGCTGCGTCTGGGTCTCGCTGGTGCATGCAGAAAGCACGCTTCCCAGAAGCACGGTTGTTGCCAACATACCAAACTTCCACTTTCTTGCTTTTTTCACTCGATTTCCCCCCTAAAAGATGGATGATCTGAGAACGAGGTGCTTGGCTTGATGCAACGTCAAGGCAAGTCGATTCTGTCCCCTCATCAAGTGCGTCAGAGTCACCCTGTAATGATGGGAACCTTCCTCGAGCTGAGGCAGTGTCGTGGCAGGCGCGATATCAGGAAGAGGCGGAATATCAATGGCTGGATCATGCCAGAACTTGCCACGGCGTGTAAAATTGATGGGTACGAGCGCCCTACTCAAGTCTCTTAGTACCTGGTTAACCTGCTTCACTTGTGGATCGCTTACGTCCTTCGTGTAAAGCTGTACGTGCTCAATTCGATTGTAGAAATCAATCAATGTCGAACGAAGCTCTCTTGCCTCACCAAGTGCCAGCTCGAAAGAGAAATGCTTGCCTGCTGACTCCTGATACGTCACGATGGTCTGAATAAACTCATCGGCGGTGTTTACAAATTGGAAAGGGTGCAAGGTGGCATTCACGATCCGATAAAGAGAAGCGGTATAGACCCGTATATCTCGCTCTAGGATTTCGTAATCGATGATGTGAATTAGGTCCTCTTCCGTATGCCATTCAATATTTGAGCCGCAGCCGCCAACAGGATAGTAGCCTTTTTCCTGCAGCATCTCATCAGGAATGCTGGAGGATAACATATAGAAGGCAGTCAATCCGATGTTGTGGAACGAATAATCACCTGCACGCGGTGGTCGATGTCCAACGGATTCCTCCCCGATCGCTTCCTGAATGGTTGTTTTACAGAACCGATCGACTTCGCTCATCCAGCTCATCTCGTGGTAGGACGTCGCCCATCGACATCCGGGAGAATCACAGTTGACCTGGGCAATGCAATTTTCATCTAGATCCAAGCCAAACGTATCCGCAAACCACGTCGATCCTGCATAACGACCCGTGGAGTGACCTGGCCATATCGCGATCCGTAGGCTACGTTTTAGCAGGTGACGATTTTGGTAGAAAACTCGTGCCATTTCAATTATGGCGGCATTGCCAGTAGCGTTATCTCCCAAGCCTTGATGCCATGAATCCATGTGCCCGTGCAGCAGTACATATTTATCCGGTTCTTCCGTGCCCTCGATGAAGATGTCGATTAGTGGACAAGTAAACCAGCCTTGATCCAAATGGGTTTGGAATTGCACCTCCACGGTTCCCTCAGCGATTCTATCAATCAGTTCTTGTCCATCCGTGCGATTGATCATCAGTACAGGCAGCTTCGGGACGTTTTCGTGCGTATCCAGGTCTGGCGCTCCCCAGATCGGTGTGCAAATGCTCTCGTGAATGTTTTTGCCTGGGTGGATGAAGATGGCTCCAACAATTCCTTGCTCGTTTAGTTCCCTGATTCTAGCCGGTCTCGGAAAGCCCTCGGTCAAGACGATTTTTCCCGACAGGCTAGATGCTGGATCGAATGACGCATCCTTTTGGTTGTCCCACTTCTTCTTGAAGCCCGTGGGGACATAGACCAGTTCCCCGCCTCTCCATTCATTACCAGTAATCACGGAAAAGGCCGGATTCTTTGCTCGTATTTCTTTTTCCACAGGCAATAGCAGCTTGAGCTTTGCAGGTCTTGGTACACTCAGGTAAAGATTCGGGCGATGCACCTGATGAGGTACACCCCACTGATTCAACAGACTGGATAAAAACTGAGCAGCGATTCTCTCATCTTCACTTCCCGATTCTCTCACCAGGCTGCCAAAGCGCTCCAGGATCGCCTTTGGCGTCTCCATACTGATCTCATCCAGCAGCCTTTTCATGGCTTCCACCAACACTCATCTACCCCCTTTTGTCGTCCAAGTGCGTCGTCTATGGATATACGCAAGTCCCGTGCCACTCACTAAAAGGGCATGCAAAAGCCTATCTTGCTGTCGAATTGTGGAAAACGTCTTGCTTGAAGGTGAATTTAGGGTCGGAATGCCAGGTAGTAAGGACCCTAAAAACCTAAGATTCAGAAAATTGACTCCACTGTGAGATCATGAAATGGAGAACAACAAAAAGGCAGCCACCGACTCGAAAGCTAGTCGTTGACTGCCAAATTGTTACTATTGAACCCGAATGATCTTTTGCGCTTCCTTCATCGTCCATACAACACGATTTTGACCACGAAGCAAGTGATTTTGCGTAACGCGATAGCGGTGAGAGCCTGGCTCTAATCCCGCCAACTGAAGTGCAGGAGCGATATCGGGCAATGCGGGTATTTGAACGGCAGGATCATGGTGGAATTTGCCGCGGCGAGTAAAGTTGATCGGAATAAGTGTCCTGCCTAGTTGCAAAAGCTTTTCATTTGCTTCTCTGACAGCTGGCGAAGATAGGTTTTCCATTTGCAGTAATTGTAATTCACTATAAAATTCCTCTAAAGAACGACGAAGAACCGTGGCCTCGCTTGCAGCTAGTTCAAAGGAAAAATGCGCACCAGCTGCTTCCTGATACTGACGGATCGTTTCCATGAACTCATCGGCAGTCTTGCGGAAATCATACGGAAGTAAATTCGCCTGTAGCACGCGATAGATTGAGGTCATATACACCCGCAAGTCTCTGCGCAAAATCTCGTAATCAGCTACATGCATCAAGTCGTCTTCTGTATGCCACTCAATATTGGAACCGCAGCCGCCTACCGGATAGTAGCCTTTTTCCTTTAACTGCTCTTGCGGAATACTGGAAGATAGCTTATAGAAGGATGTGATCCCGATATTGTGGAACGAATAATCGCCAGCACGATTCGGACGTTTTCCCTTGGCTTCTTCTTGGACGGCATCGTAAATTGCCTGTTTGCAATGATCCTCCACTTCATTCGTCCAGTCCATTTTTTCGTAGGAGGTAGCCTGACGGCAGCCGGGAGAGTCACAATTTACTTGCGCGATGCAATTTGCATCCAGATCCAATGCAAATTGGTCAGCGAACCATGTCGATCCAGCATAGCGTCCAGTTGAATGTCCCGGCCAGATGGCAATTCGCAAGCTCCGTTTCAGCTTGTCGCGATGCTTGTAGAAAATCCGTGCCATTTCCATCAATGCTGCATCACCTGTCGTATTATCACCAATCCCCACATGCCATGAATCCAGATGACCGTGCAAGAGAACATACTTCTCCGGCTCCTCGGTTCCCTCGATAAACACGTCAATCAGAGGGCATTCGAACCAGCCCTTTTCCAGTCTGGTAGACAGTTCTACCATAGTTATTCCAGTCTGGCACATCGCCTTTAGCTCTTCCCCATCTGTTTTGTTGATGGCGACGACAGGAATTTTTGGCTCATTGTCGATCGTATCCAAATCTTGGCGCCCCCCAAATCGTGGTGCAAATCCCATCATGGATGTTCTTGCCTGGATTGATGAATATGGCACCCAGAACTCCTTTGTCGTGGAAGGTAGCAACCTTTTCGGGCATCGCCAGTCCTTCACTGATGACGATTTTTCCAGTGAGATCGTTCACTTCTTCCTTCACCTTGGCGTCGAATATATCGTAGCGGTCCGTTACTTGGGCTGATGGGACATAAACCAGCTCCCCTACCAATGGTATGCCATTTGTCGAGACGGAGAAGGAAGGAGTTTTTGCACGGAACGACTTGGGTTCAGGCGTAACCGTCTTTACTGAAGCTGTTTTGGGAACGCTCAAGTAAATAGTAGGATTGTGTACAGTATGTGGAACACCCCATGCTTTCAAGAGCGATGCTAGAAAGTCGGCGGCAGTGCGTTCGTCCTCACTGCCAGACTCCCGGATCAACCCGCTGAATGTTTGCAAAATCCGTTTGGGGAGCTCCATGCTGATTTCATCAAGCAGCAGCTTTTCATGCTCTTTTACGAGACTCGTCATGGCACCCTCCGATTAGGTTGTGGCTTTTTCTCTTTTAGATAAGTTTATTTTCAGCAACTTACGTACACACGACGGCGTTTTGGCTCTGATTTCTCGAGATACAGGCTCGGTGACGATGAGGGTAGCCTTTTTAGGAACACTTAAGTGAATATTCGGGTAATGGACCTGATGCGGGATTTGCCAATCCTCCAGAAACTGGGCCAAGAAATGAGCAGCGATTCTTTCGTCTTCACTCCCTGATTCACGCGTCAAAGTGACGAATCGGTCCAGAATCGCTTTCGGAACATCCGTTGAGATATCGTTTACTATCGTCTTTTCTACCTGATCTATCTCGAAAGTCACGGATAAGCCTCCTATCCAACGAAGATCTTGTACTCAGACTGGCTTGTATTACTTGGAAATCGTTTCTTCTTGATCCTGTTTACCAGAGACTCGCTGGCAATAGTGGTCAAAAAAGATCGCCATTGACTTCTCAAAATCAAGCACGCCTTGTACCGTGCAGTATTCGTCGCTGGAATGCTGTCTGGCCCCGTGCCCCATGCCTCCTGTCACATATGGAATTTGCAGATAGCGCTCAAATACATAGTAGGGCGCGCTACCAGGGTTCAGCGGCTGTATTTGTGGTTCTTTGCCCATCGTCCGGTAAGTGTCGATCATTGCCTGAACAACATGCTCATCGACAGATACTTTCGACCAATAGTATTTATTGGCGACGTTCATTTCGATGTCAGCAAAGCCGTGTTTATCCAAATGCGCGCGAATGAGGCGAACCACTTCATCCGGCTCCATATGAGGCACCATGCGGACATCGACTTTGGCCGTCGCGATATGTGGCAATAGCGTTTTGGTTCCCGGTCCTGTGTAGCCAGAGTATATCCCGTCGATGTTCAGCTGAGGCCGGCTATACAGCTTCTCCCAAACATCCATCCCTGTACCGTCATACTTCAAGCGTTTCACATCATAGTTTTCGAGAAACACTTTTTCGTCATAGATGCCTTCCTCGATCTGTTGTTCCAAAATGTCTCTCTCTTTTGCAGGAATCTCTGAGACATCATTCAGGAGACCCTCTATTAAAATGTTTTCATCCACATCTACCATGGTTGAGAGTGCTTGGACGAGCCGCCAGGCAGGGTTTTTTACCCAAGCGTTAAAGGAGCCGTGAATACCGCGAGAAGTAGGTCCGCCCCAATCGCCGCCTTGACATACCAGTTCAAAATAGAGCAAGCCTTTCGTACCTAGCACGAGTCCAGGCGTACCTACCTCATCCTGCTCGAAGAAAGGAAATAGCACGGCTTCAGCTTTTTCTAGTTTCTCCTTATACTGCTCGAGGAAAGCAGGGAAATTGCGGCTCCCCATTTCCTCTTCTCCCTCGACAGCAAAGATCAGGTTAACGGGTAGCTTGCCATCGACTTCTTTTATGGCGCGAATCGTATTGAAGAAAGCTCCCAGTGGTCCTTTTGTATTGACTGCACCCCGGTTGATAATGCACGGACCGAATTTGGGCAGTTCTTTGATTTCTGCGCCCCAAGGATCTACTGTCCAGCCCTCTTCGTCCGTCGGCATCACGTCGTACATTCCATAGACCAGAAGAGTATGCTCTTGTCCTTCATCAAACTCTCCAAATACGATCGGATGCCCTTTTGTCGGAACCACTTCCGCTGTTCCTCCCAGCTCTTCGATAACCTCTTTCAACTTGCTTGCTGTCTCTCGTATCCCTTCGCCCGTGTAGCTAATACTCGGCATCCGTAGAAATTCTCGAACACGCTCCAAATCTTCATCGAAGTTTTTCTCCAAATGCGTAAGAACATCATTCAAATTCATTTTGGTACCCTCCTTAAGCTTTTCTCGTTCAGTTGAAAGCTGCACTATTTAGAAAGAAATTGCCTGACGCGGCTCAAGTACTTCTCATTTTCTTCAAGATGTGGCGAGTGTCCGCTATTTTCATAGATAACCAGCTCGGATAGCGGAATCAGGCTGGCGATTTCCTCTGATGCATCTACTGGAGTAATCCAATCGTGTCTGCCAACAGAAACAAGAACAGGCACATCAATGGCTGGCAGCTTGTCACGGAGGTTAAACGTCGGTTGATTCACACGAAAGGCGAAGTTATGCGTTTCATAATGATAGTAGATAGCATCAATTTTTTCTTTCGCTATTACAGGATCGTACTCCACCGTATACAAAGGCTGGAGAGCGAAAAAGACGGATTTTAGCTCTTCGTTTGAACGCATCTCGCCAGCAAACATGCGGACCAGCTCATCTTCTGTAAGCCCGTGAAGATTGGCTTCGAGTGCCCTCTTTGTAGCGCCATCCTGGCGATCTGAGCCGGGCTTTGTATCTCGCAGCATGACTTGTGAGACATGCTGCGGATAGCGAGTGACGTATTCCAATGCCATGTACCCACCATAGGAGCCGCCATGAATCACGATTTTGTCCACCTGCAGCAGCTTGCGCAATTCATCGATATCAGCTGCCCATTGCTCATGCGTATAAGGTGGCTTTTCTTCCGATCTGCCAGAGCCCCGCATATCCAAAAATACGAGCTTATGCGTCTCTTCCAAAGGAGCAAATGCTTTGCGGTCTGCGCGGCAATCTCCCAGACCAGGTGCTCCATGGATGAAGAAAATAGCATCCCCATCCTCTTTTCCATGGACCTCATAGTAAATTTCGCAATCATTTATAGTCGTGTACATGCTATCCCTCCTATACTTTGATGATTAATTGATCGAGTGTCTTTGGAAATTGCGTAACAACAAGTGGCTCGTCGTCTGTGACGATGATCGTATCCGAATGGCGGAAGCCTGAGAATCCCTCGATGTAAATGCCCGGCTCGCTTGAGAGCACCATACCTGGACGCAGTATGGTATGGTCTCCCACCTCGATCCACGGCGCTTCATGCTCCTCCAAGCCTTTTCCATGACCTGTGCGATGGAGCAGGTACTGACCGTAGCCAGCTTTTCGGATGTAATCGAGTGCGATTGCATCAATATCTGCGCATTTATTGCCAGGGCGCATGGCTTCGATCGCCATCTGTTGTGCGGTTGCCATGACTTCCAGCACTTTTGCCTGCTCATCGCTCACATCCCCGATAAAGCAGGTGCGTTCACATTCGGCCCGATAACCGCCTACATTTGCACCGCAGCTAAGAATCAACGTCTCTCCCTTCTCCATGCGCTTCGCACTTGGCAGAGCATGTGGCATCGCCGTGCGGAGGCCGCTAGGCACGAGTCCACCAGCAGGACCACCGGGGACGTACACGACCTCGCCCAAATCTTCAATCATTTTGTTCAAGGTATCCCCCGAGATCGTTTGCAGCATCTCCAGCTCTGACATGCCTGGTGCGGCTACCTCTGTTCCTCGCTTGACGATATAGTCGGAGTAGTATCCAGCCGAACGCAGTAATTCGACCTCGTAGGAATCCTTGGTCAACCGCATTTCGTGAATGAGGTTATTCACTGACAAAGAGGTGGGCGCAATCAATTCTTTCACGCGGAGAAAAAGCTCGCGACTCCCACCATCGATGCTTACCTGTGTTAGATTCGGATAGGTTTGCTTGATGCTGCCTATCATCCAATCGATCGGATGCACGACTCCCGGGTATTCAAAATAGTCGCGTATGTCTTGAAAGATAGTCGCATGCTTTGCCTCTTGTAGCTCCATCACGGGAACGAACAGGATGGATTCGCCTGACGCTGGAACGAACAAGGCAACAGGTCGTTCATTTGGAAAGTGAAACAGCCCAGTCGTGTAAAAAATATTGTACGTATTCGTGACGAGAAGTCCGCTGATGGCGTTCTTTTGCAAATACTCTTGAATACGGGCAATCCTCTCTGTGTAAGCTTCTTTCGGAATCTTGGTCAGCATTTTTCGTCCCTCCAGAAAATTATCTTTTTCTCAAGCGCGGATTTAGTGCTTCATTGATGCCAATTCCAAGGAAGTTAAAGGACAGCACAAGAACCACGATGGCAATGCTCGGAAACAATGCCAGCCACCACGCATGGATAATGACACCGGTGGAATGTGCATTTTGCAAAATGGTTCCCCAGCTCCAGCTCATTGGGTCGCCCAAACCGAGGAAGCTCAGCCCTGCCTCGGAAAGCACGGACGTCCCCATAATGATGGTCATATTGACGAGAATCGGGGGAAAGGCATTTAAGAGCACGTGGCGGAAGATGATTTTAGACTCCTTCGTCCCAATTGCTCTCGCTGCTTCGATGTATTGCTTCTCGCGAATCGCAAGCGCTTCTGCGCGTGTCACCCGTGCAATCTGCGGCCAGCTAAACAAGCCGATGATGATCGCAATATTGCTGATGCCTGTACCAAGTACAGCTGCCATGATAATCATCAGAGGAAGTACAGGCAGCGTCAGAAAAATATCCGTAATCGCCATGCCGATATGCGAGACTCTCCCTCCGTAATAACCGGATATCAGGCCAATTGGCACCCCGATCACGATTGAGATTACGGCAGCAGTCAAGCCAACATACAAAGAAACACGCGTTCCCCAGATGACCTGATCGAAAATACTTAAGCCAACTGAATCCGTGCCAAACCAATACTGGGCACTCGGCGGTTGGAGCATGTTTGCTACGTCGCCGTATCCCGTGGGGCGATCGCTGAAGACTGGGGCGAGTATGGCCAGAAGCAGCAAAACGAGAATGCCATACAGACCGATGACTCCTAAGCGGTTCCGCCGAAAGTACTTGATGAACTCCCGCAAAGGGGATGTTCTCGGCTGTTGGATCGATAAAGGCAACGAACTAGGGACTTTTTCTTCGATCAACGTAGTATTTTCCAATCGCTTTCACCCCCTAGTTGTTCGTAATTTTGGGATCTAGGTACGAATAGACGAGATCAGTCAAAATATTCACTACAACAACGGTTACCGCCAAGATCAAAAAGGTGCCTTGCAGGATCGGGTAATCATGTTCTTTGACTGCTTCATAGATCAGCCTGCCGAGACCTGGATAGGCAAACACGGTTTCAGTCAGGATGGCACCGCCGACAATGGCACCGAGCTGCACCCCCATCATGGTAACGGTAGAGAGCAAGGAATTTCGTACGGCATGCCGCCAGAGTACCACTCTTTCTTTCAAGCCTTTGGCCCGAGCGGTGCGGATGTACTCCTCGTTCAAAACATCAATGGTGCTTGCCCGCATATACAGCACATAGCTGGCCAGATGCACAATCGTCAATGACACGACTGGCAAAACGAGATGATGGGTGGCATCCCAGATATAATCCCAGCCTTCGACACCTACCGTCACAGCTCCACCTATGGGGAACCAGGGAATTTTCAATCCGAGGAAATATAGCAGGATAATCCCCAGCCAAGGAATAAACAGCGCAATCCCCAAGATCGATAAAGCATTGATCGCCTGATCGAGAAATGATCCTTTGCGATAGGCGGCGATGACGCCCAAAGGTATGCCAATCAATGCTGTAATGAGCATGGAGACAGACATCAAAATCAGGGTCCATGGCAGTCTCGATAAAATTACATCCATCACGGGCACCCTCTGCACAAATGAGGTCCCCAGATCGAACTGAAGGAACAGCTGCTTGAGAAAGATGATGTACTGTGTAAACAAATCCTTGTCCAAGCCAAAGTCCTTTAACAACTGCTGCCTTATTTCCTCAGGAACACGATTGTCCAGCATCATCGTTGTCGGGTCGCCGGGCATTACACGCAGGATTAAAAAAGTGGCAGTCACAGCAACGAGCACGGTAACTACGCCGCGCAGCAGCCGAGCAATCAGAAAATGCGTCATGAGCGGCACTCCCTTACGTAGATCACGCTTCCCAAGCAGTCAGGCTGCAACTGCTCGGGAAGATGTCCGATTTACTTTTTGTACACGCCAACGAGAGAGTTCGGATCTACCAAGCCTTGCAGGTCGCCAGGGAACAAGGTGAAGCCAGCAAATTTATCTGCGTTGTAGGCCAGATTGAATTTTTGCACATAGATCGGCACGACCGGGAACTCTTTAACAAACTGCGCTTGGGCTGCTTTTACATCATCTCTGGCAATTTGTTCGGTTTTGGCGTATTTCGCTCCATCTGCCAGGCGATCCATCTCTGGATTGTTGTAGGTAGCCATGTTGTTTTTAGCTTTCGAATGGTACAGATTGGCAAAGGTCTCGCTTGGCTCGTCCAGAACGCCCCATTTTCCGATGTGCATTTGGAAATCGTGCTCGTTAAACACTTTCGCGACCAGCGTGTTGTATTCGACCGGCTTCAAGATCAGCTTCACGCCAATATCGGCTGCATTTTTCTCCAGAATTTTCGCAACCTTTTGGTGAAACACGTTCGATCCGTCGTAGATGACCTCTGGCTCTACGTTTTTCCCGCCGAAGCTGCTTGGTGCATTCAGGATGCCATCACCGTCAGTGTCACTGTAGCCAGCACTCGCGAGGATTTCTTTTGCCTTTGCAGAATCATACGCGGGTGCTTTTGCGTCAGGATTGATCCAATCTGCAAACAGCGGGGAAATTGGCGTGTCTATTTGCATGCCTGCCCCTTCCAATGCCACATTTAGAATGGTGCTGCGGTCAGTCGCAGTCGCCATCGCCAGGCGGAAATTTACATCTTGCGTCGGAGAAATACCTTTGGATGCATCCGTATTAAAGCTGTAGTACGCAAAGCCCAGGCTCGCTGTTTGCTCCACCTTAATGGAAGCATTGGTTTCCAGCAGCTTGGCAGCAGAGGTCGGCAAATCGGACGATGTCACATCCACTTCCCCTTTTTGCAGCGCCAGCGTCATCGTATTGGCGTCCGGGTAAATCTTAAAAATCACCTTATCCAAATAAGCGCGTCCACCTGGTGCTGCAAACCATTTGTCGATCGCAGCAAGCTCGATATACTGGCCTTTTTCATACTTGACGAGCTTAAACGGACCTGCTCCAACAGGATCTTGGTTTTCAAAGGCTTTAGGATCGTCAACCTTTTCCCAAATATGCTTCGGAACGATTCGCACCCAGTAACCAATTGCCCCCGAGAATGCGGGGTATGGACCCTTTAACGTGTACACTACTGTCAGCTTGTCTGGAGTTTCGACCTTTTCAACCTGATCGAAAATCTCCGCTGTCCATTGGAGCTTTTTGTCGTGCAACAGTTGTCCTGTAAAGGCAACGTCCTCCGAGGTAATCGGCTGTCCATCCTGCCAGGTTACCCCATCCCGGAGCTTGATGGTGATTGTAAGACCGTCATCAGATGTCGTGACCGATTCAGCCAAATAAGGCTCTTTTTTCCCACTCGGATTCATCTGCATCAAATGCGGGTACAAATTGTTGACGATCCAGCTGCCAGGTGTAGTATTGGAGACAAGCGGATTCAAGGTATCAGGTCCAGATAGTGTTCCCACCACCAGTGTTCCACCGACAGCAGGCTGCCCGTTCGCTGGTGCTGGCTGAGTGGTCGAGGCTGCAGGAGTGCTGGTGCCAGATGGGCTTGCTGCATTTTGACTACCACTACTCGTCGTCTGTGATGAGCAGGCTGCAAGCATACTGGCAGACAGCAGGAGTGAGAGCATAACATTCTTTCGGTTGATTCGCTTCACGTTGATTTCCCCCTGTACTTGTTTGGTTTGAAACTACCGGTGAGACGCTATTCGTTGTATAAATGGCAGGCAACCGCTTCTCCTGCTGCTGTCTGTTTCAAGGCTGGCCGCACCTGCCTGCACACGTCCATACATGACGGACAACGCGGATGGAACGTGCAGCCTGTCGGAGGATTGGATGGGCTAGGAACATCACCTGTCAGGATGATTCGATCCTTCTTGCGTTTTGGATCGGGGCTTGGGACAGCAGACAAGAGCGCCTGCGAGTACGGATGGAGAGGCTTTTCAAACAAGCTCTTTTTCGTGCTGATTTCGACAACACGCCCCAAATACATGACCAGAATGCGGTCGCAAAAATGATTGACGACACTTAAATCATGGGAGATGAAAATAAAGGTAAGAGAAAATTGCTGTTGCAAATCCTTCAGTAGATTCAATACCTGTGATTGGATGGAGACATCCAAAGCAGACACGGGCTCGTCAGCAATGATCAGCTCGGGACCCAGCATCAAAGCGCGTGCAATGCCGATCCGCTGTCGCTGTCCTCCACTAAACTCGTGTGGGAATCGATGGATCGCTTGCTCTCCTAGCCCCACCACGTGAAGCAGCTCGAGAATCTTACTCTGCCATTCTTTTTTTGGATACAAATGATAGTTTGCGAGTGGTTCCTCAAGAATCTGCCCTACTGTCAATCTGGGGTTCAGTGACGAGTACGGGTCTTGGAATACCATTTGCAATTCCTTTCGCAGCTCCCGCATCTCTTCTTTTTGCGTGTGTAGGATGTTTTTACCCTTGTAGATCACCTCACCTTCTGTTGCTTCCAAGAGGCGAATTAACAGTCTGCCTGTCGTTGATTTTCCGCAGCCTGATTCGCCGACGATTCCCAAGGTTTCTCCTTTAATAACGTGAAAGGATAAATCATCCACTGCCTTCACATAGGAGGTAGTACGCCGCAAAAATCCCTTCTTTATGGGAAAATACTTTTTTAAGCCCTTTGCTTCCAATAAAATCTCATTCATACAGACACCCCACTTGTTTTCGGATATAACCAGCAGCGGCATCTGACATGCTCGGAAATCTCAACCAGTGGCGGCGATTCTCGCATACAGCGCTCTGTCACCTCCGAGCAGCGTGTGGAGAAGCGACATCCGCTTGGCATTGCGGACAGCTGAGGAACGGTTCCCTCGATGGTATGTAAGCGCTCCTTCTCGTCCCCGATTTTTGGCGTAGATGCGATCAAGCCTTTCGTATATGGATGGCTGGGGGTTTCAAACAGGGTGAGAACGGGTGCTTCCTCCACGATTTGTCCTGCGTACATCACAATGACTCGATCACAAACCTCCGCGACGACACCCAAGTCATGTGTAATCAGTAATATCGCCATGTCAAACTGTTCCTGAAGTTTTTTCATCAACTCAAGAATCTGCGCCTGAATCGTCACATCCAATGCCGTTGTGGGTTCATCTGCAATCAAAATATCTGGATTGCAGGCAAGTCCCATGGCAATCATCACCCGTTGCCTCATCCCGCCCGACAGCTGATGTGGATATTCGTTAATCACCTCATGTGGCCTGGGAATTCCAACGGTTTGGAGCATTTCGATCGCTTTCTTTTTTGCCTGTGACTTGCTCATGATCGTGTGCTCTCGTAATAGCTCGATTAATTGAAAGCCAATCGTATACACCGGATTCAGGGAGGACATCGGCTCTTGAAAAATCATCGACATTTCTTTTCCGCGTTTTTTTCGATAAGCGTCTTTACTAATGGATAACAAGTTGGCTCCCTGTAAGCGTATTTCTCCCTCGCTGACAATCGCGTTTTCTGGCAGAAGACCCATAATCGACAGGGCGGTCATGCTTTTCCCGCAACCTGATTCCCCGACAATCCCTACCGTTTCTTTGCTGTCGACGTGGAAATCGATATCCTCGATGATGGCGTACTCTCTGTTCTCCATTTTGATCCGAGTTTTCACGTTTCTGACTTCCAACACTTTTGGTTTGTCTCGTGACATGACTTCCCCCCTGTGAATCGACATCTTCCTTCCTTTACAAGAGTTAGTAGCAAGGACTATGCCAGCTCGGATGAGTGCGTAAAGACAGGAAAATTCCTTATTATTACGCTTCTTGCACAACGCTTCCGGCTCATTAGGTTGGGGCACACCTTATTGGATGACCCCAAGTGACCCTAAGTCATCGTGAGTCGAATCCTGGGAGAAATAGAAAAGAGCTGCCCCCAGGAACCTTTGCAGATGGGAACAGCTTCGTTTTTCACCTATTCATTCTTGCAGGAATTTTAGTGTGTGCTGCACGAGGTGATTTGCCTGTTTGAGCGCATAATTGACTTCATTTCGTTTTCTTTGCAGCGCGGTAATCAGGAAATAGTACTCTTGCTGCTCCGGTGTCGTTTGAACCAACAGCTCGATGTCAGTGAATTTCGGTACGGCTGGTTGCTTTAAAGCCAAATCATGTTCAAAATTGCTGCCCTTCACGTAGTTGAGCGGCACCAGGTAGCTGGACAGCTCCAGCAAGCAGTGATTGATCGCCGTCAGCTTTTCCTCATCTGTTACTGTCCCTATTACATTCTGTAGCTCCACCAAACTGGATTTAAGGCTCCCAATTCGTTCGAGTGTGGACGACAAATCGAAACGATTTCCTGCCTTCTCCTGCCACTGTGTGACGCTTTGCTCAATCTCCTTGATCGCCTCCAGCTGGTCAATCGGATAGATCGGATTCGTCAACGAACGCCAAATAATGGACAGGTAGATTTGGCAATCCCGGACCAAGAGCTCGGGGTCGATTTTATCGATAGTATCTTCCGTTGTGTGCCACCACCAGCCAAACCCTCCCGATTTTCCTGACCCGAAAAGCTGGCTGAATGCTTTTGCTGCAGGATCGTTAGATGGCTCTTGTTCGGATAGACCCATGAAAAGGGAGGGAGTTCCCGTCCCCCAAAACGACTGATCTCCAGAACGTCCGAAACGTGATCCTGTGAATTCCTGTTTAGTTACTGCACATATGACTTCGTTTGCCAGCCTTCTTGTTTCTTGCATCGTGTTGGCTTCAGTCAAGACAGTTGATTCTATTGCCCCTACAGAATCGATATTGATGTGTAAGAGGCAATTCTCCCGTAAATCTTCCCAATGCGTGTCACAATACCAAGCAGAGCCCGCATAGCGACCGTGCGAATGGCCGGACCAAAAAGCGAGGCGCAGCGTCCGTTTTAATAGATGGCGCTGTCCGGAAAGAATGCGCGCAACCTCCAGCATGGCAGCATTTGCTGTACCGTTGTCCATCGCTCCATAATGCCAGGAGTCGATGTGGCCGCTGAACAGCACGAATTTCTCCGGCTCTGCTTGCCCTTTGATTTCCGCGATGAGAGTAGGAATGGTGCGAATTCCTGTTTCTACAACTGTCGAGATCGTACATTCATTTTGTCCGTCTGACAGACTGTTCTTGATTGACTCTCCTGCCTCAATGGTGACAGATACAACTGGAATGCTCGGAAGTAGCCCTTTGTTCTCGAGCGTAGGAGTTCCCCATATGGTCGAGACGATCATTTCATGAGTGTGGGTCGCATTGATAAAGACCGCCCCAATCGCCCCCTGCTCCTCCGCCGTTTTTACTGCAAGCGGTGTAGCCAGTCCATCAAGAAGTACGATTTTACCAACAACCTGCAAGTCTTTGTAATGAAGCGTTTTTCCGGAATCCACATACACCAGCTCTGCCTGCAAATGATTGACGGATTGCCCCATCGAATGCGTAATCGATGGAATCAATTGATCTGCCACGACGAGTTGAGATTTCACTGGCAAGCTGATATAGGCGTCGTGAAAATGCAGCTCGGACTCCACACCGAACTCTGCTAATGTTTCTCGCGCAAATTGAAAAGCGCGCAGCTCTTCTTCCGAGCCGGACAGACGCACCTCTTTGGAAATGGTCTGCGTATACGCCATCAGCTTACTTTTCGACACCTGCTGCAAGAGGTGTTCTTCTGGAACGAGCGTCTGCCATTGGTTCATGTCACGGTCCTCTTTCCTTTTCGTTTTTTGATAGGGGTATGAGCGATTAACCGACGATATTTTTCGTGAGGACAGCCAAGATTTTCGTCGTCTGAATCAAGTCTTCGATCTCCATGCACTCGTTAAAGCCATGGATGTTATTCTCACTAGTGCCAGGCCCGAAATTGATTCCCGGTATCCCATTCCGGATGAACCAGCGTGTGTCTGATTGAGCCAATATTCCTACAACAGGCAAGGTGCGGCCAGTTACCTCCTGTACAGCATCCTGCAGCTCGGAAATGAGCGGTGAGCTTTCATCGACGATCGTCGGTTCCGTCTGAAAATCCTTGATCCGTGTCAGCTTGGCTTTAAATGTGGGGTCCTTTTGCTCCAACCGCTGTAGAATCGACACGACACGGTTATAGATTTGATCGAGGCTGTGCTCGGGTATGACGCGAAAATCCACTTCGATCTCACATGTTGCTGGAACGACATTGACCTTTGTTCCCCCATGTATGGTTCCGACATTGACCGTAGTGTATTTCATCCCTGGAATGGAAGAAGGCTCTCGCTCCAGCTCTTCCTGTAACTCTGCTAATCCTTGCACCACTTTCGCCATCTTCTCTACCGCATTCAAGCCCTTCCATTTGTAGCCTGCATGGGCGGGGATTCCTTCCGTGACGATTCGCAGCTGCAAGACGCCTGCCATCGCCCGTACGATGTGATTGCTGTATCCTTCGACGATCACCATATCGCCATGAACATACCCATTCTGATTGATATAGCCTGCGCCCAGAATACCGCCCGTCTCCTCATCGCATGTGGCGGCAATGATGACGTCTCCCTTCTGTGAAATGGTGGACTGAGCTACTGCCACTGCCGACATGATATATGCGGTTAAACGTCCTTTGGAATCTGTGGCTCCTCTCCCATAAATGCGCCCATCCGCAATCGCCCCAGAAAAGGGCGGATACTTCCACTGATCTGGATCTCCCGCAGGTACCGTATCGAGATGCGAATTGAAAATCAGGTTTCTTCCCCCACCCGATCCCCGCAGAGTTGCTACGACATTTTTTCGCGGGGTCGCAAGTCCTGCTGCATGTGTCATCTCATCCGGTACGGAGATGACCTGCACCTCAAAGCCAAGCTGCGTTAGGCCTTTTTGTAAGAAATCACATATTTCAATGTAGTTTCCCGGCGGATTTTCACTTGGAATTTGAATGAGGCGCTGAAGGAATTCAATGATCTGCGGTCGCATTTCCTCGACCACCAGGAATAGTTCCTGTGTTTTCGTTTCATTCATGAGTTACCCCTCCTCGAGGATGAACAGTAGCAAAGTCTATGCCAATCAAAACACGTGGAAATGTACCTGATTTCGGTCTCTTGGAGGGGGATTATGGTGTCTTAGGGTGTGAGCGACAACCTAATCATAAAAAGGAACGTTATAGGCATTATGATGCGTAACCCATTTCAATGGCAGGCGGCTTTTCGGTGTGGCATCTTCCACTGAATAGCCGATCGGAACCAACCCGATAATCCGAACGTAGTCAGGAATAAGAAGGCTTGCTTTGATCGCCTGTTCATTGATTCCCCCTACCCAGCAGCCTGACAAGCCCAATGCCGTGGCGGTTAGCAGCAGATTTTGGACAGCAGCAGCTGAGTCAATAAGTGCCCATTCTTTTCCTGCGGGGCCATAGCGAGCAACAGTTCGTTTCACGTTGGTGCAAGCGACAATCACGACGGCGGCATCCGCGATCCAATATTGATAGTTCTTTCCTTTAGAAAAGTAGCCACTGTAGGTCGAGCGCACAATTTCTTGTTTCTTGTCGGGCTCGTCAATGACAATAAACTCCCAGGGCTGCATATTGCCACTCGAGGGGGCACGGGTGGCTGCGAGTAAAAGCTGTTCAAGTATTTCGGGTGCAATAGGTTGCTCAGTGAACTTGCGCTTGCTGACCCTTTCAAAAATCGCAGGAATAGCATAGTCGGAGTTTGAATTCATCTTGTCCACCTCCTTTTACGAAATGATCTCGGCCACGGTAAGGCGCGGCGGGATTTCCTTTTCTTCCTCGCTGTAGCCGATGGTAAGAATGGCAACTGGTTTTATGTACCATGGGAGTTCCAGATTTTTTTGTAAAATGTGCGAGTCAAATTCTCGGATGACGGACGTACTGAGTCCATGTAGCGCCGCAGTCAGACGTGCGTTTTGTATGGCACAAAAAGTATCCTGGATCGCAAATATCTCCCCTTGCTCTCCAAGTCGTACCAAAGCTCTTCGCTTTTCAATCAACACGACGACGATGACTGGCGCGCTCTTTATCCATGCTTGTGCACCAAAACTGCCAGGCGACAGAAATGGGTCTAGTGTGGAGGCTGTCAATTTCTCTCTCTCGTCTAATCCTTTCACCATCAGCAGTTCCCAAGGCTGTGTATTTGCAAGTGAAGGTCCCAATGAAAAAGCGTAAAGCACATCCTCTAAGGCTAGCTCTGGGACAGGGGTCTCCTGGTAACTGCGGACATTTATGATCGTATTCATGATTTCTGGCCATTCGGCTCGCTCAGTATGGCTCACGTAACATACTCCCTTTCCAGAATAATGGTAAATCAGCATTTAATCTTTTGAATATTCCGAACTAAATTCACGCGCGTAATTCCATCGTCTGCTTCATCATGGACAGCATGTGCAAACCTTTGTCAGTGATGCGGCTGCCTTGACCACGACGTCCAGAATAGATGTATCCCAAATCTTTTAAGCTATCCATACGGTGTCGAACTTGCTGGTCCGTAATCGGAACGCCTTTTCGTGAGGCAAATTCGACAATTTTCCCCCTGCCGACACATTCCAATCTGGTTTTCGCTTGCTCCAGACATTCCAGGATGACAAAGAAGCTAAATAGCTCTCCTTTTGTCTCTAGTTCCTCCAAATCCCCTTTCTTGGTTTTATGCTGCTGTTGCTCCACCTCCCGAAACTGTTCAGGCAAATCCAGCTCTGTGATTGTGTTTCCGCTCATGACACTAGTCATGTACTGTACGACGCTGTTTAGCTCCCGCACATTTCCTGGCCAGTCGTAAGTGAGTAGCCGATTCATGACAGCGGGCTCCATATTCACCTTGATAACGGTATTCTCTTTTATAAAATGCTCGATGAGTAGAGGTATATCTTCCCTACGCTCCCGCAAGGATGGAACACGCAACGGAAGAACAAACAAGCGATAGTACAAGTCTTGGCGAAACTTCCCTTCCTCGACTAGATCTTTCAAACTGCGATTAGTTGCCGCGATGATCCGAACATCGATGGGGATAATTTGCTGTCCCCCGATTCGCATGACTTGCTTCTCTTGGAGCACACGGAGCAAGAGTGCTTGCAGGGAAGGAGAAGCGTCTCCGATTTCGTCCAGAAAAAGAGTCCCATTATGAGCAAGCTCGAACAAGCCAGGCTTTCCATTCTTTTTCGCTCCGGTAAAGGATCCGCCTTCGTAGCCAAACAGCTCACTTTCTGCTAGCGATTCGGGCAAGCCGGCGAAATTGACAGGCAAAAAAGGACCGTTTCTACGCTTCGACAAGCTATGGATGGAATGCGCAAATAGTTCCTTTCCTGTGCCATTCTCACCAAGGATCAAGACTGTTTTATCGGTAGCAGAAATTTTTTGGAGCACACCGAGTGTTGAAGTAAGGCGCTCGCTTTTTCCAATGATGTCCTTGATTGTGTATTTGGAGGACAGTCCCTTCCCTTGTAACTCTTTTCGTACTTCCTGTTCTACCTTTTGGAGGTTGGTAACATCTTGAAAGGCCGTCACCACACCAATCTTTTCGTCTTCGATGGTGATCGGTATATTATTTACGACCAGATTCAGATGATTGACGGCTTGCACTATATTGACCTCCCCTTGCTCTTTTCCTTCGGGGAGAGCCAGCCAGGGAAGCACTTCGTCAACGGGTTTCCCTACCAGGTCTTTACTTAAACCAGAGATGCCGAGAATGTTCTTTGCAGCCTGGTTGATTTGAATGATCGTTTTGCTCTGATCAGTCGTAATTATACCTTCATGAACGGTATTGAGGATCGTATCCAGATGCTTGTTCAATTCCTTCATTTGATTCAATGTCCGGAAAAAACGTTTGTTGTGCTCGATGATTTCCCGGAGGTACCTTGCGGAATACAGATTGGCCCGATCCACGTTGGCATTCAGTCGGACAGCCAGCTCGATAATCGTAGACACATCGAGTGGCCGTATTCCGATATTCACGACCTTTTGCATACCACGAGGCAGCAATTCTGCTCCTTCTGCGTAAATCGCGGTATGTATGCCATCAATCGGCTGCTTGCATCCCGGATAGTATGGGACCATATCAAACTGAAACCCGAGATTCCGTAATAATTCAATTGTTTCGTACGACGTTTCCAGCATGTTGTTGACGACGAGGCAACGGACGTCCGTGGGGAGGGTCACCAACTCTTCCATTTTGGCGATGTTAATAGCTCTTCTTGCGATGATCAGCTTCTCGCTTGGTATTTTCCATCCCTCAATGACTTTTGCTGATGATGCGAGTACGAAGTCAACCTCATCCGTATTGGAGACTTTCGACTCATGGAGGATCGTAATGCGATTTTGGAAAAAATCATGGATTTGACTAGCAAAAACAGTGTGTGTTCGATGATCTTTTGCCACAACCAGAAGTGTTCGCTTATCCACAGTATCCCTCCCCAGATATTCATACTGATATTTCTCTATCATCTTAGTATGGGAACCCCTCTGGTTAATAGAGGCTAAAATTTTTTTGATCTAGCTGGAATTTATTAGGAATCGATGGTACAGATAAAAAGAAAGATAGGTCTCCTATTAGCGAGAAAAAATGCTAAGCGAGAACTATCTTGAGCGTATCAAATTGCTCTTTTTTGCGTTTTCTAGTTGGGCATGTCGAGATCAGACAGTAGCTTTTTCGTCTTTTTTTCTACACCCATCGTTTTCGGGTGATACCATACTTCATCGAGGACCCGCATGATATTGCCGCCTATCACTTTTGCAATATCTTCATCAGAATAACCGCGTGTGATCAACCAACGGACGATATTCGGAAACGCTTCGGTCGGATTTTCGATCCCCTCGACATAATCGACTTCCTCAAAATCTTTTTTGCCATGAGCCGCTGATATCGATAAGGCACTTGCGAAAACGCGATGGATGCCGACATGGTCACCGAACAATACATCTGGTCCAAAAGCGACATGATCAATACCAACCAGGTTCGCACAATACTCGAAATGCTCCATGAAAGAATCAAGATTGTGCCTCGGCTGATTTTTTGTCATCGTTGTATGGGGAGCTGCCTCAATGCCAATAACACCGCCGCGCTCCGCGCAAGCTCGAATGACGTGATCCGGCTTCAAGCGATTGGAGTCCCAAAGTGCCCTAGCACCTGCATGAGTAATGAAAATCGGTTTTTCGCTCGTCTCAATCGTATCCAGCGAGGTTTTGTCCCCGGAGTGAGAGATATCGATGGCAATTCCGAGCTTGTTCATACGGCGCACAGCCTGTCTGCCGAACTCAGTTAGGCCGCCGTCGTTTTTCTCCTTTAATCCGTATCCGAGTGAATTGCCTTCACTGTAAGCGATCCCCATGCAGCGAACACCGAAGCCATATAGAATATCCAATCGATCAAGCTCATTCTCGATCATCGTAGATGCTTCCAAAGAAGCGACGAAGGCAATCTTTCTATTTTTCTTTGCCTGACGAATATCATCCGTGGTGAGTCCGAGAACAACCATGTCCTGATGAGCGATATCACACAAACGCATGCCCAAGTCAAACAGGATATCATCCCATTTCCACCCCGCGCGAGAGGTGATCATTGCGGTTCCATTCATGAGATTATCAAAAACGCAATCCAGACCAGACTTGCTCAACCCTTCATACCCCATGCTGTCCCTGCCCCACCGACGAAACTCGAAGAATTCATTCAGATTCTCAGGCGCAACAAACATGTGGTCATGAAGAGAGATTACCAAATTTTCTTCAAATAGCCGTTTTGCCCGCTCTTCTTGTGCCTCTGTCAACGGGATCGTGTACGGTGGGAATAAGCCCGTTTCTTTTGATAGCTTAAACTCTTTGAAATCGACACCTGGCTCTAAATACTGATATGCACGATACCCTTTGTAATCCTTTTTTTGCATGAAAATCACACCTTTCTTTGCTTACTCGATTGGACTTCGGGTGGAGTTGTGGGGGCGGACAACATGTGGAAGCTCTAGCATGATCTTTCCCAGATGATCCACTTGCATGTTCGGTGCCAAGATAAGTTGGAGAGAATTTAGAAGAATAAGGACGTTTTATAACGGAATTTACATACATGGACAAAAACAAGAACGGTCGAATTGGAACCAGCTACACCCTAATGGAGTACCCTAAGGAACCTCAAGATTTTTATGAACTCCTGATCGAGAAACGCGGCAGATTGTTTGGGAAAAAGAAAAAATCCCGATACAAGATATCGGGATTTTGCATAGTTTGTCGAATTTTTGTATTAGGCTGCTCCTGCCTTCAGCTGTTTACGCTTCTTACCTCTCAGCGATAAGCCAAAACAGATAAACAGGATGATCGATGCGAGCATGTAAGGTGAGTTGAGATTCACATCAAACATATACCCAGCCACTACTGGCCCGGCAATATTGCCAAGACTAGTAAAGGATGAGTTAAGTCCAGCAACGTATCCTTGTTGA
The DNA here is from genome assembly GCF_002897295.1 of Brevibacillus reuszeri. Taxonomy (GTDB): domain Bacteria; phylum Bacillota; class Bacilli; order Brevibacillales; family Brevibacillaceae; genus Brevibacillus; species Brevibacillus reuszeri_A. The sequence goes on along the minus strand of NZ_BEXF01000009.1, from coordinate 77,257 downwards.
TCCTCGGCAACCATCGACATTTGCGTACCGATAGCTGGACGCAAAATATCAATCGCTAAAAAGATAATGAAGGTCACTGCAAAAATAGCCCAGAATTTGTGGACGAACAGCGTCAGGAGAATAAACAAACCTGCAAAAAATAAGCAGACCGAGATGACTCGCTTCTCGCCAAACCTGTTCAAAATCCAGCTAAAGCAAGTAGCTTGAACCACCGCCCCCGCAATCGAGCCGAATGTAATGATAAAGGCAATATCTTTTGGACCGAATCCGAATTTATGATCGACGAACAGTCCGAAGACCGTTTCAAAATTGGCCAGTCCGAAAGACATTACAAACACAATTATCAAGCTTAAAAAATACGGCTCTCGATAGATCTGCCCTAGCTGTGAGAAAAGTCCTGGTCTCTGTTTTACAATTGTTGAAGATTTAGATGGTGCTTCTTTGACCGAGCGCGACTCCGGCAGGAAAAGCAGTGTAAACCCTGCTGCAATCATCCCCGCAACCGCTGCGGAATAAAAGGGTACGCGAATCCCAAATTCGGCGATATATCCGCCAATACCTGGTCCGATAATAAAGCCAGTTGTAATCGCCGCGTTTATATAGCCCATCCCAGCAGCACGTTCTTCATTCGTCGTGACGTCCGCCACACAAGCCATTACAGCTGGCATAATCATGGCTGCACTAATACCTCCGAGCAGCCTCGAGAGGAACAGCAGCTCCGAGTTTGTCGCTATCCCAAACAGCCATTCAGTGAATGCGAATATGATTAAGCCAATGACAATCATTCGTTTTCTTCCAAAAGAATCCGCCAAACGACCCGCAATTGGTGAGAAAAGAAGCTGTGTCAGCGAAAAAGCTGCAACCAATAAGCCGACTGTGCTTCCGCTAATACCCAATTCCGTAATGAACTTAGGCATGATCGGTATGATAAGGCCGATCCCAGTAAAAACGAGGAAAATATTGAACATCAGAATCAATACGGAGCCCCGATTTTTTAATAGTAATGTCATGCTTTTTTCCTCCAAACGCAAACATACGGAATGTTCATTCTAGATCGTAGAGAATTTCACGTTGTTGCTAAATTTTGTACGATTACGAATTTAAACTATCGGGTAACCCTATAGTCAAGGATAAATCATTCATTATATAATTTATTTATCATAAAAGTATGGAATGAAAATTATTGGGAGTGGTAATCCATGTCGAAAATCCAGCAAAAGTATTTTACTACTAGTGAAATGGCCAAAACCTGCGGCGTTACGAAACACACCCTTTTTCACTACGACGAGATCGGGCTTTTAAAGCCTGACTTTGTTAACGAAAAGGGCTATCGATTTTACTCTTTTAAACAATGCTACGCGCTCGATATCATCAATGTACTCAAAAAGGCAGGCAGTTCTTTGCAGGAGATCAAGGATTTTTTTCAGAACCATAATTCAACGATGTTCGTTAACCTGATTCAACAGAAACAACGAGACTTGGAAGTGGAGCATCTTCGAATCCAAAGAATGCAGTATTTTTTGAAGGGCGCTGTCGAGATGACCGAAACAGCCATGAATGACTTGAGGGATACTCCGATGATTGAGGAATGTGAAGCGCAATACTTCATTACTACGCAGATCGAGCATTGTCTGGATGAGCAAGAATATGCCAAAAAGTTGAGTGAGCATCGAGATTATTCCGAAAAACACCTCATCCTTCATGAGTTTCCGCTTTGGTCGATTTTGAGTAAAGAACGTTTTCAATCTGAACATTACTTTCCAAACTATATTGCCTATAAACTTATCGACCCTATTCAAACAGAAAAAATGGTTACAAGACCAAAAGGAAAGTACGCTGTCTTGGATCATATTGGATCGTATGAAAGTATGCCGTCCACATACGCGACGCTGAAAAAGTACATTAACAGCAAGGGATTACATGTCAGTACCGATGTGTATGAAGTGGAAATGCTTAATTACCTTACTGAAAAGGACCCTGATAACTTCATTATTCGGATTTCAGTTGGTGTGTCGTAGCGCCTTCCACTCTTTAGGAGATGTCAGCAGTAAAAAAGGGAGTGTTAGTTTTGAACGAAAAAACGCCCACTACTATCACTTCCCTATATAAGTAGTCCTTTAAAAGGATGTCGTGCAAATGGTCAACAGTATTTGGAAGCTTTATTGGGGTGGAATCACGCAATCAGCGTAAGCGTAGCCTAGAGAATCAAATCATAGAATTTTATTAATATAGCTTTGATAATTTTCCTTATCGTTTATCAAAGCTTTTTTTGTTCGTAACAATCCCCATGGCTAAGTCGTGGGATCGCGCCGCTTACCTACCTTTTCTGAATGAAAATAAGCCGGATTCCCCGGCTATTCTTAAAGAAATAATGGTGTTCTTTCCTTACTCCGGAATCTGATAGGGCCGATTAAAAATAATATTTTCTACAGCTTCAATAGTCGCTTGTGTCCGTGCTTGGTCCTGTTCCATATTTGAAAGATAAATCAGCGTTTTATCTTTATCGATATAACGGCCCAACCAGGTTTGATATCCTGGCCAGCCACCTCCATGGCAAACAACCTTTCCCACACCCGGCTCATTGCGAATCCGCCAGCCATAACCGTAATCATAAGATTGGTGATCTGCCAAGAGAACAGGCGAAAAGGCTTTTTCTAGGGTCTCATTGCTTACCAGCTTTTCTGTATATAAGGCCCTATCCCATTTTCTCAAGTCTTCAAGCGTTGAATTAACGACTCCATCTCCCTGAATTCCATCCAGATAAAACACAAAATCGTGCTCTGCTAAATCGTCTGGCAAACAATATTTATCCAAATGCTCGGAATAAACGTATCCATAAGCGTAATTGTCAATGGACTCCTGAGAATATCTCCTGTTGTATACGCGAGTCTTCTCCATCTCAAGCGGATGAAAAATACGTTGTTTCATAAAATCAGCAAAGCTTGTTCCCGACGCTTGCTCGATGATTAAGGCGAGTAACACATATCCGGTATTACTATATTCATATTTTTCATTCGGACGAAAATAGACGTCCGGCTTATGGAGCATGAGCTGCTCAAGAATATCATGGTTCGTAGCAATTTTGGACCTATCCCAGTATTGCTCAAATAAATCCATGTAATCCGGTAAACCAGACGTATGTGTCAGCAGATTCTGTACAGAAATATCTGCATATGGAAGATCAGGAAGGAATTTTTCGATTGGATCCTCGTAGCTGAGTTTTCCCTGTTCTTGCAAAATCATGATGCCCATAGCGGTAAATGCTTTGGAAACGGACGCAAGCTCAAAAACCGAATCGGTATTCAACCTCGTAGAAGGAGCCAGCTGAGCGAAACCGAATGAACCTGTGTAAATGGGAACGCCTTTATCGAGCACCATAATGTTTCCATTGAATTTCTTTTTATCTGCCAAAGTCGTAAATAGTTCATCAAGCTGGTTTGATTGCCGTTCAATCGAATTGCTTTGTTCCATATTTCATAACTCCTCTCGGGATCAGGCTGAATACAAAAATGGATGTAGCTTGTTAACGGACTATCCTTGACAGTTTTTTTCTAACTCCTTAACCATAAACCTTCTCTTCCAAAGTAACGGCTTTTATTCTATTCATATCAGGTGTGTAGCCGATTCCAACCCCATCTGGAACGGTTATGATTCCGTTATCTACGGTTACTTCCGGGTTAATAATATCAGCATGCCAATAGTTGGAGGAAGCAGCCGTATCTCCAGGCAGCGTAAAATTAGGGAGGGAAGTCATGGCAATATTATGTGCCCTTCCAATTCCGGATTCGAGCATTCCTCCACACCAAACAGGGATATTGTGCTGTTGGCATAGATCATGTATTTTTTTGGCTTCTGTGAGTCCGCCTACTCGACCAATTTTGATATTGATTACCTTTGTACTTCCCAACTTAATCGCTTTCCGTACATCTTCTGCGGAATGGATGCTTTCATCTAAACAAACAGGGGTTTGAATGCGCGCTTGTAATTCAGCGTGATCAATCAAATCGTCGTGTTCCAAAGGCTGCTCAATCATCATTAATTGAAACTCGTCCAGTTGCGCCAAATGATCAATATCCGCTAGGCTGTACGCAGAGTTTGCATCGACCATTAGAGGAATCGCAGGGAATTCTTTACGTACTGAACGTGTTACCTCCACGTCCCACCCTGGTCTAATTTTAATTTTTATCCGTTTATACCCTTCTGACAGACTGCGTTCAATTTTACGTAGCGTCTGATCTATAGAATCCTGGATTCCGATGCTAACCCCTACTTCGATCTGCTTCTTGACTCCTCCTAAAGCAGTTGCCAATGATATATTCTTTTCTCTTGCGTATAAATCCCAAATGGCACCTTCCAGGGCCGATTTCGCCATGTAGTTTCCGCGAATATGTGAAAAGAGCTTCGACACATCATCTGGATGACTGATTTCCTCTCTTTGAAGGATCGGGATAAGAAAATCCTCCATGATATGCAAATTCGTTTTTACTGTTTCTTCTTTATAAAAAGGGTCAGCACTTGCAACCGACTCTGCCCATCCGGATAAGCCATCCTCATTCTGAATCTCGACAAGAAGAAATTCCCGATCTCTTTCTGTTCCCAAACTTGTAGTGAAGGGATGAACCAAATCTAATTTCAACCGTCTAATAATTACGCGATTAATCTTCACAATACGTCCCTCTTTCTGTTATTCGATAAAAATCCCAGTCTGGTTGTAAAGCTGTTCGAGTTTTTCTCGTCGTGCCCGCATATTTTTTGAATCTTTTTCGTGCATACCCTTTACAATTAATTCGGAAATACTAAGGAGTGCCAAGATGTGGTCTGAAAAAATCTCGTGATTTTCCCCAGTAGTCAATGAAATCGTTGCAAGCTGCCCGATTGGTGATAATGGTCGGTCTGTCATTGCAATTAAGGTAGCATTTTGTTCTTTTGCTTGTTCAGCTAAAACGAGAGCTTCTTTCGAGTAGCGCGGCAAGGAAATTAACAGCACAACTGAATTTTCTGTGAAATTTGCCAATGTTTCCGGATGATATCCAGTCGCAGATGAAACGAAGACATGATCACGAAGCTGATTTAGTTTGTAGGATAGCCAGTAAGCAGCAGTATATGATTCCCGAAAGCCTCCAACAAAGATTCGGTCAGCTTTTATCAATAGCTCTACTGTTTTCCAGATATCTTCCTCTCTTACTTGATCAATTAAACAATCCAGTATTTTCTTTTCATGCTGGATAGCATGAGTGAATATGTTCGTTACTTTTCCTTCTTCTTCTTCTGAAGTGGAAAGGGAGTGAGAAGCATGATGTTTATGGCTAAGCATCTCTTCTCTAATCATTTTTTGCATCTCGGAAAAGCTGTTTAAACCCAGCGCATACGCCAATCGAATGACGGTTGTTTCACTGACGCCGACTTCACGTGCAATTTGAGAAATCGTATAGAGAGCGCTCTGTTCCAGGGAAGTTACTAAAAATTCTGCAACCTTCTTTTGTCCAGGAGAAAGATCTTGGTATTTCTCCTTGATTAGCTGTTGGAATGTCTTGACTATCATAAGCATCTCCGCTCGTTGTGTAAAATTAAATACTTCATTAAATGAATGATAGCGAATTTTTATCTCCATATCAACAGCAACCCTAGCTTGAATATCTTGTTTCAACAGTTCTACCTTGGCTTTTTTCCATTAGGTAGTAATGAACAGGTTCTGTTGGATCACCTTTGATAAAATCAGAAACAACCCAATCATTTTGAAAGTAATGCTTGAAAACTCCCCTGGTTGCCATTCGCCAACGGAGTGCCAGATCGTAATTCCTTGCTTTCACCCCCTGAAAGGCTGAGGGTACGGCAACGACTAGTGGACCGTCATGCTGCTCTTGTGTAAGATCAATTGATTGCGGCTCGGGATCGCCTTGCTGGTTGATTTCAAAATGCAAGGCTGTTTTTGTATGAACGTCCGTTTCTCTCTTTTTTTGCGGATTCGCTAGCTTCTCCACTACTTCGGGACGCCTGATCCACCACTCTACCTGAAACCGATCTGAAGGTAAGCCGGCATTCAAAATATCTGGCAGCTCACCGTAACAGTTTTGGATGTAAGTGGAGCAAATCGCTCCTAATTTGCGAATGTTCAAATTTCCGTTAACCGTTTCCAAAGGGTCATACGTCCATAAAACGAGGTCATAGCCTTTTTCAATCGCGGCTTTCTGTTGTGCCCGTTTGATCTTCTCTCCCACTCCACCTTTTTGGTATTGGGGATGGATGCCCATGGTGTGCGAGCAAAGGTATGCCTTCTCGCCGTCAAACCCCGCAAAGCTGTATTGAAAGCCGATTAGGCGCTCTCCCACAAATGCTCCTATGACCATGCCGCCGTGCTTGACTGCTGTCATCGTTTGATGCAAGGGCACTGGGTCATCGGATGCCCAAATCAATTCTTCCAGCTCTTTTACTGCCAGCAGCTCTTCATGGGTGTTCAAAAGTCTAATTGTTATAGACTCTAAAAGTTGTCTGCTCTGCATGAACATTCACCTCCTCATCATGAATCTCTTTCCTGTAACTAACAGGAGAATTATGTACTACATTTTTTAACAAAATAGAATAAAATCCTCCGTTTAATCATTTTATCATAATTGCAAAAAAAATAAATTGTTTTTGAATCAAAAGACCCTTCCACTGAGAAGTTTTAGACCAATGACAATCAGAACGTAACGCATACTAGCCACACAACTTGAAACTCAAGAAAGGGCAAACCAACAAGGTTTACCCTAGACAAAACAAGATAAAGTTTTTAAGCGAAGGAGCTTCAACAGGTATTCCCAGATCTTACACTGAAAACCGCGACAATCGCCAACTGTTTAAATCGTCCATCTGCACATTTTCGATAATCTCCTTTGCTGCCAAACGACTTACGAAAGGGGGTAATGCAATCGCTGCATGCATGACTGCTAGGTAGAGCCCCTGTATCTGGTCGTGAAATCCTACAATTGGATACCCGTCTTCAGGAATTGGTCTCATCCCTACACGGATACTCTCCAGCGTCAAGTTCTCCCCTCCTTTCAAACTATGGCGAAGGGTTTCAAATGCTCGTTTTCCAACTGCCTCCGGCCCATTTTCTTCTGACTCGTCTATATAATCTTCCGCTGCAATTAGCGTGTCGCTCGTTGGCTGTCTCGCTTCAAATTGCTGGTTCGATATGAGCTTGTGAATTAATTTCTCCTTCGAGTTCATGCGAATCAGAATGCAAGGCGAAGGCGCAACCGGCACTTCTATACCAAGTTGTCGACAAAGCTCAGGAACTGCGGTACCAGCTGCAAGTACGATGACATCTGCCTCAATAAAACGATCGGACATTTGTACGCCAACAACCTTTGAACCTTCTTTTATTATTTGTATAACTTTTGAATCAAAAAGAACCGTTACGCCATTCTCTACCGCTTTTTTCTAAACAGGTTTGTTGCGAAAACAGGATCTAATGCGCCCTCTTTATGTGCAAAAATTGCTTCCTCGGGGTATTCTTTCAGGTTTGGCTCCAATTCGATAATCTGGTCTCGATTCAATCTGTGGACATGAGACTCTTCCATGTTTGCACAAACTCCCCAAGTAAGAGCACCATGCCAATTTACGTTTAGATCAGGGAGCTCATTTCTAAAGCATGGTATTCATCTAGAACTGCATCGTATAAAGGTCGGGAATTGCCAAAAACGCGGCCAGACGGGTTGATTCAGGCGAACGATTTTTCTGTTGCCTCACTGGCAGCCCCTACATTGCTATCGATTAAGGTGACATTTTTATTTTGCTTTGATAGGTGGTAGGTCATCGCTGCACCAACAAACCCTGCACCGATAACTAAAATCTTTTCTTTTTTTGTATACATGTCATTCTCCACTCCATAAATTCCATACGAATGCATAATAGCGCTGCAAGCACCATGTGGAAGGAGCAACGGGTACTTCAATAACTTACACCGTTATATCGTAGGTGCTTTCAGAAGTTCTTCATAGGTGAATACATTCGAATAGTGAGTTAGATCGCTAGTATGTAATCTATTTTCGACCTCTTCATTGATCTCGTCTTCGATATATAATCCGCAATCAGCACATTCAAGTGCGGGCACCTGAAGTATCTCTACAGTGCTTGCTCCATCGGGTAGTACCCAGTAGCCATCTTTTGTGGTTTTTCTCGCTTTATCTTCGTTACACCATAAGCATTGCATTAATAATATCCTCCCTGACATTTTGCATGTATTTGTCTAGTGAATATATAGTTAGCAAGGACCATGCCAACTTCAAGCGCAAGGAAAATAAGCGAGTTTCAGTAACGTGATCGAGTTTTTGCCGGAAATTCGGCATTCCTTTCTAAAATCGGTGCATATTTTTGGGCAGTATTTTATCCATTCCATATTTTTGTGCAGCTTCAAGCGAAATCTGCTAAAGTGTCCTGGATAGAAATGGTGTTTTTTTGAAAATAATAAGATTGTTGAACATGAAATGGAGGTGCACTCACATGCAAGAGGATCAACAAGTTAACGAGAATTTGAGTTCTGTTTTGGACCCAGAGTTTGCCGGAACGGATGCACATAAGGTAAAACAAGAAATTCAAAAAGATCTAAGCCAAGGAATAGGTGCAATGACTTCTCGAGAGGCAGGAGCTATGCGCGACTAATGCCAGGCACCAATACAAAGAAGCCATCGACTATGGAAAGGATGCCTTCCTAGTCGATGGCTTCATATGAAAAGGGCTGTCTGAGCTGTTATTTTAAGTCGAAACGGTCTGCATTCATTACCTTGACCCAAGCAGCGATAAAGTCACGAACAAACTTTTCTTTGTTATCGTCTTGGGCATAAACTTCTGCAATTGCGCGTAAAACGGAGTTCGAACCGAAAACAAGGTCAACTCTAGTTGCTGTACGCAAGACTTCACCTGTCTTGCGATCACGTCCTTCGTATGCTCCGCCTTCTACAGGCTTCCACGCTACTCCCATGTCAAGCAGGTTAACGAAAAAGTCATTCGTGAGCGTACCTACACGATCCGTGAATACACCGTGCCCAGTACCACCGTAGTTTGTACCTAGTACACGCATCCCGCCAATAAGCACGGTCATTTCTGGTGCAGTCAGGTTTAACAGCTGTGCCTTGTCTATCAGGAGCTCCTCAGCACTCACACTATACTGCTTCTTCTGATAGTTGCGGAAGCCATCAGCGACGGGCTCTAGAACGGAAAAGCTCTCTACATCGGTTTGCTCTTGAGTTGCATCGCCACGTCCGGGAGCAAAAGGAACGGTTACATCAAAGCCAGCATCACGTGCAGCTTTTTCTACTGCAGCACTACCACCGAGTACAATCAAATCGGCAATGCTGACGTTCTTATCTAGTTCGTTTTGAATGCCTTCTAGTACAGTCAGCACTTTTGTCAATTGTTCTGGCTGATTTACTTCCCACTCCTTCTGTGGAGCAAGACGAATGCGGGCACCATTTGCGCCGCCACGTTTATCTGAGCCACGGAAGGTACTAGCTGAAGCCCAAGCCGTTGTTACAAGCTCGCTAACTGTGAGTCCCGAAGCTAAGATCTTGGCTTTCAGATCTGCTATTTCTGCATCTGATAATTCATAATCTACTGCTGGTATAGGATCTTGCCAGACCAGCACTTCTTCGGGAACTTCTGGGCCTAGATATCTGGCCCGAGGACCCATGTCACGGTGAATTAGCTTGAACCATGCACGAGCGAATGCATCTGCAAACTCTTCTGGGTTCTGATGGAAGCGTCGAGATATTTTCTCGTATTCCGGATCCATCCGCATTGCCATATCCGCAGTGGTCATCATCGTCGGAACACGGATGGATGGATCTTCTGCATCTGGTGCTAGATCCTTCTCAGCAGGATTTACCGCAGCCCACTGATGAGCACCTGCCGGACTCTTTGTAAGCTCCCATTCGTATCCAAACAGAAGATCAAAATAGCCATTATCCCACTGCGTCGGATTCGCAGTCCATGCCCCTTCAACACCACTGGTGATGGCATCACGACCTTTTCCGCTGCCGTGCGTGCTTAGCCAGCCCAAGCCCTGTGCTTCGATAGGAGCAGCCTCTGGCTCTGGACCAACAAGAGCAGCATCTCCTGCACCGTGCGCCTTGCCAAAAGTGTGTCCGCCAGCTGTGAGTGCAACGGTTTCTTCATCATTCATTCCCATACGTGCAAAGGTTTCGCGGATGTCGCGAGCACTTCCAAGCGGATCTGGCTTGCCGTTTGGACCTTCCGGATTCACATAGATCAGACCCATTTGTACGGCAGCCAGAGGATTCTCAAGGTCTCGATCGCCAGTATACCGCTTATCACCCAGCCATTCCGTTTCCGTACCCCAGTAAATGTCTTCTTCTGGATGCCAGATATCTTCGCGTCCTCCACCAAAACCAAAAGTCTTGCCGCCCATGGATTCAATAGCGACATTGCCTGTTAGAACGAGCAAATCTGCCCAGGAGATCTTGTTGCCATACTTTTGCTTAATCGGCCATAGTAGCCGGCGGGCTTTGTCGAGGTTGCCGTTGTCCGGCCAACTATTCAGTGGAGCAAAACGCTGTGAGCCTGCACCAGCTCCACCACGACCGTCACCTGTTCGATAAGTACCTGCTGCGTGCCAAGCCATACGGATAAAGAATGGACCATAATGACCATAATCTGCTGGCCACCAGTCTTGACTGTTTGTCATTAGATCATGTAGATCCTGCTTAAGAGCGAAGTAATCTAACTTTTTAAATTCCTCCGCATAATCAAAGTCTTCTCCCATCGGATTAGATTTTCGGTCATGCTGGTGTAAAATATTCAAGTTCAACTGGTTTGGCCACCAGTCTCTGTTTGACGTACCACTAGATTTATGACTAGCTGCGCTGCCGTGGTGTACCGGGCACTTTCCAGTGTTAGCTGTGTTGTTGGCGTCCATTCATGTCCCTCCTCAGTGTGTAAATGAAGTCGCGAATCATTATGCCTATAGCAGTAAGAAACTTACAAACTGGCTGACAAAAACATCTTTTTTCATGGACGTTTTCAATGAAATATTTCGATCCATCCCCCCCAAAAGGCTCGGGAAAGTCACTAAAATACCAAGCCTCCATTTATTTAGATTAATTCTAAAATGATAATAACTATTTTCAATTAAAATAACAATAGTTTTTTTATATAGATTTTTCTTATGGTCCCCTTCGAATGCAGGATAAACGGATCTCCACAAAAAGTCAGGAGACCTTTGTACTATTTGTATACTATTTGTCTTTTTATAAGGATATGCCTCCACTTTCCTTTGTCTGCCAAACGGCCAAATCAGAAAAAGCCCTTCTCACGATTTTCCTGAAAGAGGGCTACTCTGATCACTTCGTTTACGTTTCGTTCATTTACTTGACTATAGATCCCTTTTCATCTTTGCTACATCGCTTTGCTTTGTTGATGGCCTCTCCATCTCTGAGAGTGAACGGCGGTCATAAGCGACCAGAATCATCGCTGTTCCGAGGATCGTGCAAAGCATATACATCATGGAATAGGAGGTCAAATCAGCCACTGGCCCCATGATTATTCCCCCTAGCGAAACGCCAAGATCTGCCATGGCGATAAACAAACCGATCAGCACATTACGATTCTCTTTTGGTAGTACGAAGCTTAAATAGGTCGTCAGCGTTGGATAAAGGAGTGCTTGTGCGACGCCCATTAATAGCGCCCCGGTATAAAATAGAACCGCTCCAGCAGTTGTTGCCAAGCTGATGCATAGCGAAGCCACGGCCAGCATTAGCATCGTGCCCATCATAAAAAATGAATGCCATCTGCCATCGGAAGGAATTTTTCTTCTAAGCACAAAGCGTGCCGCGACGACAATTGCCGCCTGCAGCATCAAATATACGGCTGCGCTGCCCCTTTCAATCTGCGAAGCGTACAACGGAATAAATGTAGTTACAGCGCCGAAGATTAGCGATGCGCTCAACATTAGTACACTGCTTTTGAACAAATGTGGATTATGTACCAATTGACCAAAGGATTGCAGCATCACAGTCGCCTGGCTATGTTGTTCGGATTTACCTGACGACTCATCTGCCTTGGCGTCCATTTTCGCCGTATAGCCTACCGCCCCAGTCAGAAATGCGATCGCGATCATAATGATTGCAAACAAGTTCATATCACCTGTTTGCCAGATGCCTATTGCAAGCACAGGACCAATCATGCCCGGCAGATAGGAGCACAACGAATACATGGAGATGCCCTGCGACCGATCCTTGTCAGGAAGGGCGTCAATAATGCCAAGCTGCAGAGCCATAGAAAAAAAGGCAGTGCATACCCCCTGCAGTACACGAGCAATAAAATATCCTCCTAGACCGGCAACGGCGTACATGACGAGAGCAACCCCGTTGACAAGTAAGATGACGCGCAGCACCTTAATCGGACCGTGACGTTGAATCAGCCCGCCAGCCCACGGACGGAAAAACATGGTGGTAAAAAGATACGCTCCCATAATGACGCCAATCGAGGTATTGGACGCTCCCAGTGCTTCCCCTTTCAAAGGGATCAAAACATTTAATATCGAATTGCCACTGAAATAAAAAAACGTGAGCAAATAAAGCCGCATAAACGGCCAGGCTAAAGCTCCTTTCACGTTAGTGCTCCTTCCCCGTTTATTGGTTAGGTCATACCATGATCTTTCGCAGCAGCTCCCTAGCATAAGATGATTGGACGCTTCCCAGACGATCGACGTCAACTATTTCCTCAATCCGGCCATTTCTCACAATCATGATCCTGTCGCACACATAGGCAGCTGCCTGGATATCGTGAGTGATAAAGATATAACCCATACCATGCTTGACCCTCAGGCTTTTTAGTAATTCTAGAACCTGCACTTGGACGGAGCCATCGAGAGAGCTAATTGCTTCGTCCAGCACGATGCACGCGGGTTCAGTGGAAACGGCTCTGGCAATGCAGACTCGCTGCGCTTCTCCACCAGACAGCTCGTGGGGATATTTCGAAAGATAGGTTGCATCCAGGCCGACCTGTACTAGCAGGTGCTCCATTTTACTTTTTCGCAGCTCCGGCTTCTCCTTTGCAAGCGTTAACGGTTCAAGCATTGCCTGTTCCACTGTATAGAACGGATTAATAGAGGACTTATAGTCTTGAAATACCGCAGTGATGCCTCCACTCCTCGAACGGTAATCTGATACCGGTTTGCCATCCAGCATGATGCTGCCCCGGTCTGGCTTCTCTATGCCCAGCAGCATTCGTCCCAGCGTCGATTTGCCGCTCCCGCTTTCGCCAATAATGCCAAGGCATTCGCCCCTCTTCCATTCAAAGCTAATGTCGTACAGTACGTGCTGCTGTGTACTACTGAACCAGCCGCCTTTTTTATATGATTTGAATACGCCGTCAACTATCAGCAACATCCATACCTCCCATAAGCTGCTTGAAATGACGCTGCAGAGCCAGCTTTGACGAAACAAGATAACGGGTATACGGATGGTTGGCGCGGGAGAAAATGTCCCCTCTCTCACCTTGCTCAACAATTTCTCCGTCCTTCATAACCAAAACTTTATCAGCAATTCGTTTGACCACGCCCAGATCGTGCGAGACAAAAATCAGTGAGCAGCCAAGACGGTATCGCAGTTGCATGAACTGTTCCACAACCTCGTACTGTGTAATGGCGTCTAGCGCTGTCGTCGGTTCGTCGGCGATGATGATGTCTGGTTCTAGCACGATAGCGAGCGCAATCATGACCCTCTGCAGCATGCCACCGGACAATTCATGCGGATAACGGCCCATTACTGCTATCGGGTCTTTGAAGCCAACGCTCTCCATCGCTCGTTTAACATTTTCGATCATCTCGGTACGGCTCCAATGAGAGGTATGTACCGTAAGCGTTTCACGCAGATGAGCACCGACTGGACGAGACGGATCGAGTGCACGCATGCCATTCTGCATAATCATGCAGAGCCGCTTTCCTCTCAGCCTGCGCATCTGTTTCTCAGGAAGCTCGGACAGATTGATCCCATTCAGGATGATGTCGCCTGACTGACGAAGCCCGGGCCGATTTAGACGCATTAAAGCCCGGCAGGTCAATGACTTTCCGCTTCCACTTTCCCCTACGATAGCAAGGCATTCCCCTTGTTTGATATGGAAAGAGCTATCCCGAACAAGCATGTGACCAGTGAGACGGTTCCATATTTTCAAATGATCGACTTCAAGCACATTCATGGCTGATTAGGCAACCTCCTTCCCTCTTAGCTTCGGCAAAAATGTCCCAATAGGTGCTTTCTTTCCACGATTAGCACTCATCAATTTCGGGTCAAGCACAGTTTGAAGCGAATCGGACAAGAAATTGACCGCTGACACGACTACCATAATCGCTAAGCCAGGAATCACCATCAGCTCTGGACGGGAGAACATGACTGTTCTTGCTTCATTCATCATCATACCCCATTCTGCTTCCGGCGCCTGAATGCCCAGACCAAGAAAGGACAACCCGGATATTTGCAATATCATGGACCCAAAGCTGCTGCTTGATATAACAGCAATTTCCGGAAGTGCGACTGGCATGATATGCTTCGCCATTATGCGAAAATGGCCAGCTCCAAGCGTTTTGGCAAATTTCACGTAATCGGCGTCCGCATATTGCATGACAGCAGTACGAATGATACGGGCGAACCATGCCCATTTCATCAGCACAAACGCGAGCAGTATGTTTTCTAGCCCCGCCCCCAGCATGCCAACAATCGCGAGCGTCATCACGTATCCCGGAAAAGAAAGCATGCAATCGCAAATTCGCATCAGCAGCGCATCCGTTCTCCCCTTGAAATAGCCTGCGATAAAACCGAATAGGGTTCCGATGCATGCAGACGCGACTAATGCGACTAACACCCACAGAACGCTTGGACGAATACCGTAAATGAGCCGAGAAAGAACGCAGCGGCCAAGATGGTCGTTGCCAAGCCAGTATTGCCAGGATGCCTCTGCAAAGCGCAGCTCCATATGTACCTCATTCGGATCATTTGGCGCAAGAAAAGGTGCACATAGGCCGATCAAAAGAGTGGACGTGACAATGGCAAGTGATACAGCCCCTAATTTATCCTTAACCAATTGCTCAACCAGCTTCATTTAAAACTCCTTCCGCAGCTTGGGATTCAGGAACACATTGATAATGTCAGACACGGTATTGAACAACACGAAGGCGGCAGCCAGCACCAGGACATACGCCTGGATTATGGGAAAATCCCTGCTGAGTATCGATTTGACAGTCAATGTACCGAGACCAGGCCATGCAAAGATGTTTTCCACAACAACTGTGCTGCCCAAAATGATGGGTATCGCTAGACCGAACACCGATACAGCGACCTGTAAGGAATTGCGCAAAATGTATAGCGTGATTCTTTTCTCTGACAAGCCGCATGCTCTGCCGTACAGGACGTAGTCTTCATGCAGATTACTCAGCATGGAGCTGCGGATCATTCGGAAATAGATGCCCGCATACCCGACAACAATAACGGTTACTGGCAACACGTAGCTGCTATACGAGTCCATTCCACTGGTAGGAAACCAATCCAGCTTCACGGAAAAATACCAGACCATCAGCGCCGCAAGCCAGTAAGGTGGCATCGAGGTCAGCAAAAAAGAAACACCGCGAACCGATAGATCCATTATTTTTCCCTCTCTCAAAGCACAGACAATTCCCAGCCCAATAGATAGGACGATAATGAATATCGCCGACACCAGTGTCAGCTTGAGCGTATTTAACAAAGCCGGACCGAGCAACGCCCATATCGGTTTTCCCGTCACGTAGGAGCTTCCGAAATCAAGCTGTATGCAGGAAGACAGCCAGTCAAAATACCTGATGAGCAGCGGTCGGTCCATACCGAGCGCGATCCTCGTCTCTGCAATTAGCTCATCGGTTACGATCGGTACTTCCTGTGCACGTAGGATAATCTCAGCTGGCTCCATCGGTGATAGATTGTTCAGCACAAATGCCAGAAATGAAATGACAACAAGCAACGGCAATGCGATAAGAATACGTTTAACGATGTAACCGCCCATAATGCCTTTCTTTCACCCCCATTCTCGGATCATCGCTTTTGCGCCCCCTATTCGAAATGCATTCGTTCAAACGGAAGCTCATATTGAGTTTGCTTGAACGAAACTCCTTGTAGACTAGCCGGAGCGACAACGGTTACGCTGCCGTTTGTCAACGGAATAAATACTGCCTCGTTATGTACGATCGTCAAAATGTCGGCATAAAGCGCCTGCCTCGTTTTTTCGTCTACAGACACCATCACTTCATCAATTTTTCGGTAAAGCTCATTCGCCTGAGGGATGCCGCTTGTTGTATAACGATAGGATGACTCGGCGGCAAAGGCGGCAACCGTGCTCTGCGGATCATAGGCAAGTCCCCATGTTTGGTTGAATAGCAGATCATAGTCGCCCTTTGCTCTCCGATTTGCAATGGAGCTTGATTCCTCACCGATCAATTCTAGCTTCATGCCGATCTTGGATACCTCATTTTGAATCAGCTCAGCCTGTGTTTTCTGGGAAGAGGAATTTACATCGTAATACAGCTTCATCGTGAGCGGGCGGCCCTCTTTCATCCGAACCTCACCATCTTTCACCGCAATCCAGCCAGACTGTATCAGCAAGCGCTTCGCGGCTTCCAGATCGTATTCACGCTTATTCAATCCGATATTGGCGTAGGTTACATTTGTGGAAAAAAGCGTTTCCGCCGCCGTTTCCGTATCGCTGAAGATACTTTTGCTAATCGTCTTTCGATCGATGGAGTGCCAGATTGCTTCGCGTACCGCTTTCTCGCCGACGGGGCTGTCAGACCTGCTGCTATTCGCTACGATCATCTTCGTATTCATCGGTTCGCTGCGGACAATTTGGTATGTTCCCGTATGAGTCAGTCGATTCATCGCTTCCACATCGATACTGTCAGCACCGCGATCGTCTGTGAAAACAAAGTTGACCTCACCCTTTTGCAAAGCTAACAAAGTTGTCTCACCGGCAGGCAGCACTTTGCCTGTTATACGCTTTACCTTTGGCGCCCCATTCCAGTAGTTTTCGTTTGCTTCGAAGCGCGCGTATTGATCGGTCACATGCTCGATCAGTTTATAAGGCCCAGTGCCATTAAAACCCGCGACGCCATCCTTCGTTTCTCCATTATTAAAATCGTTAGGCGACAGAAATACATAGGGACGCGTCATTGATAGCTCGAGCAACGTCGGATAATACGGTTCCGTGAGCGTTAATTGGACCGTATGCTCATCAAGTACACTGACATCCTTCAGTTTCGAGGACAGTTTTATCCAGGCATGCTTATTTGCATTGTGCTGCACCGCTTGGATATTCTTTTTGACCGCTTCTGCGTTAAATGGTGCTCCATCGTGGAAAAAGACATTTTTTCGCAGATGGAATGTGTAGATCTTGCCATCCCCAGAGATGTTCCAAGATTCTGCCAACAGGGGCTTGATCCCGTCCCGAGTGTTCTCGACCAACGATTCGTACACCATTCCCTGTGCGGCCATCGAGCCAGGGTACAAATGTGGGTTCATATCGTTAATATCTTTCGCTGTTGCATAGACGATCTCACGAGTCTTGTCTGGCATTTCCGTGACACTGCCTACGGTGTCGCTACATCCAATCAGCAAGCTGATGGCAAAAATACTCGCCAATAACCCGGTTAAGGTTACTTTGTGCATCTGTTTGTAACACCCCTTAAAAAATAATGATTACGATTTACCTTATATTAGTACATCGTAATGATTACTATTATCGATGTCAATTGTTTTTTTTTATAGGGTGTCAACAAATACAAGAAAAACTAGAAAAAATCGGTCTAAATATACTGTAGTCGGATTTCTGATGCGCATCCTGCCCACGCTGAAACAATTCATCGATCGGAAACCTCTCGTATAACGATTATTCAGCAGGAGGAATTTTTGTAGACGGCGGAAAAGACCTTGTCATTAAACGAAACGATAGCCTTAACAATGGTAGGCATTGAAGTGACAAGTGAGCACGCAGGTCAATATACAAGGGGGTTACCATAAGGAACAATGTGATTTATGGTAGCGCGACGAACGTTTTGACCAAGCCGCGTTGTGGCAGTGGAATAATGTAACTTACGCCGGATTTGCATTTACAGTTTAATTCGCCCACTATTAAGGCAAGAAAAAACGGTAGCCTGTGTATTGGCTACCGTTTTTCCACATAACGGACAGTTCTCATAAAAACTCAATTTTTCTTCACAACAACACAATAGAAAAAGATAGCCAAAACTTGCTCACCTTTAACATACAAATAGAAGCGACCAATTTTCCATCCACTATTTTACATAATTGGTTAGTTTCCCGATATTCTCTACTTCCACATTCACAATATCTCCTGACTTCATTGGACAACTACCAGACGGTGAACCGGTAGCCAAAATATCACCTGGCTCCAGTGTCATAACCTGCGAAATCCAACTAATAAGAAAAGGAATAGAAAGTGACATCTGATTAGTGTTACCATCTTGTACAACTTTACCGTTTAGAGTTGTGATTATTCGCAAATTCGATGGATCTATACCTGTCACAATCCACGGCCCAAGCGGTCCAAAAGTATCAAAACCTTTACCCCGTGTGAACTGGGGATCGGATTTTGTAAGGTCTCTCGCAGTCACATCATTAAAAATTGTACAACCAAAAACATAATCTAATGCATCTTCTTCTTTTATATTTTTACCCCGTTTCCCAATAACGAGTGCTACTTCCCCCTCCATTTCCACCTGCTGGGTTAATTCACTTGACGGGAGAATGATATCCCCCCCATCTGGAATCAATGAAGATGTTGGTTTTAAGAACAAAAACGGTTCCTTGAGGTTGGCTTGTCCCCCAGTCTCTTTTGCGTGTCCAGCGTATGTCCACCCGAAGTTAACCACTTTTGAGGGTACAACAGGCTCTAAAATTTTCACATCAGCATATCTAACTCTTACGCCATCATATTTTAGTTCGTTATTTACAATTTCATTAAAACTACTGGTCAATTGTAAAATTTCGTCACCATCAACAATTCCGTAGTGAATTTTACCATATTCATTCTGATAGCGAACTATTGTTTGTGTTTTTTGTAGTACCAGCATTTCTATGCCCTCCATCTAAAATCGAATAATACATTTCCCCAACAACATCGGGTTAACTCCTTTTCATTATCTAGCAATAAATAAGGTCGCTGAATGTACTAGGTACTATCTTATTATCAACTTCAATCAATAGTAAAACTATTTGTTTTAATTAATTGGATCGGGATAAATAATTAATGTTTAATCAGCATTTCAACTGTACTGTAAACCAATTCTTAGACTTTGCTTTAATAATCTAAACTTGATAATAATAATTTTGAGCATTTCTGTGCAGTTATACTCAGAAATGCTAATGATACAACAGCTTGGAAACTGGCTTCCTTAAATACTCTTCCACTATCAATTTTCTGGGGATGGGGATCTTTACCTCTATTTACTGAAGGGCATTGAAGAATCTCGCAGAACATAAAAGGACCTCTTGGGGTCCTTAGAAACTTTTTGTTCTGCTTTTTTATTTTGATTGTCGGTATTTTTTTGAACAACAATAATGCAGCTCACATGATAAGATTGATGAACGAAGAAACATTACGAAAATATATGATCTTCTACAAAGACGAAAATGCTTACATACTGCGCTTGCTGATTTTTATAAGCAAACAGGAAGTGACTTCCTTAAGCTAGTAATTGGTTGTCAGACAGAAGTTGAAAAGTACAAAAATATCCAAGCCCAGGAAGCTATGCAATTCTGCAATGCCAGAATTGAAGTTCTCCTCGCCTTTTCTTTTTTACTTTAACACAATAAAGACTACATCGACTTTCTCGACAGCATGAAACCAGAATGAATGTCATTCTGGTTTCATGTATGCCAATTCAGTTTTTCGTAAGGTTAACTGTGAATGGCGTGTCCGAGTGCACCTCGAACCGCTTCCAGCAGTGCTTCGGAGAGCGTAGGATGGGGGGCTATGAAGCTCTCCATCGCATCTGCTGTCATTTCCGCATGCAGCAGGAGTGTCGCTTGGCCTATCAGCTCTGTTGCTCTCGGCCCTACGAGCGTAACACCGACAATCTCGTGATAGACTGGCTCTACCAGCACCTTCACTTTTCCTGAAATTTCTTGCACAATCATCGCTTTGCCGTTCGCCGAAAAAGGAAATTCTCCGACAAGTAATCCTTCATATTGTTCCCGAGCCTGGCGTTCCGTCAAACCGACTGAAGCTACCTCTGGCGAAGTGTAGATACAGCGAGGAACAGCCCGAAAGTTGATGGTGACATCCTCTCCACATGCGCCGAGAGCAGCCACTTCGCCTTCGTGGAATGCGACATGGGCGAGCTGGATGCCACCTGCCACATCTCCGACTGCATAAATATGCGGCTGGCTTGTCTGCATCTGCTCATTTACCTCAATTCCTCGTGCTGTGCAACGAATACCTGCCTGTTCTAGGCCAATTCCAGATACACGCGGCTTTCGTCCAATTGCAACCAGTACTGCGTCTGCCATTACTTCACTCATGCCCTCCGCCGTGCGGACACGCGCTGTTTTGCTTGCTCGATCCAGTGATAATACACTGCTCTCGAGATATATCTCAACTCCTGAGTCCCGAAGACTTTTCTCCAGAATACACGCAATATCACTGTCTTCTCCGGGAAGGAGCTGTCCAGCCATTTCGATCAAAATGACTCGGCTTCCCATGCGACTGTATACAGAAGCGAATTCGCAGCCTATCACCCCTCCACCCACGATTAGCATGACAGGCGGGGCAGCGGGAAGTGACAAGCAATGACTGCTGCCTAATACCCATTCTCCGTCAAACGGAGCAAAGGGAAGGGCAATAGGCTCTGCCCCTGTCGCTACGATATACTTTTCTGCCTCAATCACTACGATACCGTCCGGGGT
Source organism: Brevibacillus reuszeri (assembly GCF_002897295.1). Lineage (GTDB taxonomy): Bacteria > Bacillota > Bacilli > Brevibacillales > Brevibacillaceae > Brevibacillus > Brevibacillus reuszeri_A. The sequence goes on along the minus strand of NZ_BEXF01000009.1, from coordinate 56,315 downwards.
ATGGACCTGCAAGGTGTGCTCATCCTGAAAGGACGCGCTACCGCGAATAACCTGCACCTGATTTCGCTTCATCAAATATTGTACGCCACCTGTCAGCTTACGAACGATGCCCTGCTTGTAATCGTGTACCTTCCCCCAATTGATCTGCGCTTGAGCGCCCGCACCCTCAATACCGAAGCGATCGGCATGCAATACGTGCTGATACGTCTCTACGCATTCTAGCAACGCCTTGGTCGGCATGCAGCCCTCGTTCAGGCACGTGCCGCCGAGCTCTTTTTGTTCAATCAGTACTACTTTTTTGCCACGCCGAGCTGCTGTGATCGCAGCTACGTAACCGGCAGGCCCTCCGCCAATGATTGCGATATCATGCATGCTCTCTTCCTCCTAGATCAGCAAGCTGTAGGGCTCTTCGAGATAACGTCTAACCTCGGCCAAAAACGCCGCTGCAGGAGCTCCGTCCAATGCCCGATGATCAAAAGTCAGGGAGAGCGGCAACAAGCTGCGTCGCTGTAGCTCACCGCCGATATATACGGGTGTATCTCTGGCTGCACCGATTCCAAGGATGCCTGTTTCCGGGGGATTCAAGACAGGTGTAAAGGTATCCACGCCATAGCCGCCGAGATTGGTGATCGTAAAGGTGGAGCCTTTCATTTCTTCGGGGGCAAGCTGATTTTGCCGGGCTTTTGTGCTGATCATTTTGATCTCATGTGATAGCTCGGCAAGTGTTTTTGCGTCTGCATGGCGGATCACTGGAACGACAAGGCCCTTTTCCAGAGCCACCGCGATGCCTAAATGAACCTCTTCATATATCTCGATGCGATCCTGGAAAAATGCGCTGTTCATCTGCTTGTGACGCATAAGAGCGAGTACGACGGATCTAGCAATCCAATCTGTGACTGACAGCTTCAGCTGGTGGCGAGCCTCCATTTCTGCAGACAGCTTTTCCTTGAGCTGTAAAAGCTCTGTAATGTCCGCCTGCATGTTGATCGTCAACTGTGCGCTCTGCTGCAAGCTTGTATGCATTCGTTCAGCGATGACCTTACGCATGCCTGTAACCGGGATGCGCTGAGGCGTTTTTGACGGCTCTGTGTCTGGCGAAGCTGCGGTTGTGCCTGCCACGGCGGATTGTCCATTTGCTGCGAACACGAATGACTCCATCTTTGTCTGCTCTGTTTTCACATCTGCGTGTGCTCGAGCCTGAACTGCTCGTTCCACATCTTCCTTTGTAATCCGTCCCTGCGGCCCTGTTCCGATCAGGAGGGTGTAATCAACACCTTCTTCCTCTGCCATTTTTCGGGCAACAGGAGATATTTTGATGCCATTGCGCGACTGTGGTGGAACTGATGCGGCTGCTACCGCTACACTCGTTCGGGCTTCCCGCTGATCTTGTACTGCCAGTGAAGCAGCTGATTCTGCCTGAGCATTTCCCGAAGCCGTAGCAGTGGGCGCAGCGACTGCTACCAGCTCGCCTGGCTGACCGACCACACCAAGGACTGTCCCGTATGGAACAACTCCTCCCTGCGGCACGTCAATACTAAGAAGGACACCATCAGCCGGAGCTTCTACCTCCATCTCGATTTTTTCCGAGCTGATGTCGACGATGCCCTCTCCCTTTTTCACCAATTCGCCCGCTTGCTTCTTCCAGGCGATGACCGTCCCTTCCACCATTGCCATTCCCAGCTTGGGCATGATGATATTCTCTGCCATTTTCCTCTCTCCTCTCCTGCCAACGTTGTCCTTTGATTCATGGGCGAGGCACCCGACGTTCTTTGCTGCTGCCAGTCGGGTGCTCCCCAGGCAACTTTATGAAACGGCTGTGATCGAAGCGTCCCCGATCAACTCGGACACAGCCTGGATCACTTTTTCCGGAGAAGGCAGATACAAGTCCTCCAATACAGGCGAGAACGGAACAGGCGTATGCGGTGCTGTAACCCGCTTGATCGGTGCATCCAGGGTATCAAAGCCTTTGTCTGCCACAAGTGCAGCGATATCAGTAGCAATACTGCAGCGCGGATTGGCCTCATCAATTACGATCAGACGGTTTGTTTTCGCGACAGAAGCGAGGATCGTTTCCTCATCGAGCGGCGACAGCGTCCTCGGATCTACGACCTCTACCTCGATGCCTTTTTTTGCAAGCTGCTCTGCAGCCGTAAGCGCGGTCTGTACTTGCTTGCCGATTGCTACAATCGTGATGTCACTGCCAGTCCGCTTGATATCCGCCTTGCCAAGCGGTATGGTGTAGTATCCTTCTGGCACCTCTCCTGTCGTGTTATACAGTGTCTTGTCTTCAAAGAAAATGACCGGATCATTGTCCTCGATGGAAGCGAGCAGCAAGCCCTTGGCCTCGTATGGAGTGGATGGCACAACCACCTTAATCCCCGGGATGTGCGTAAACATCGCATACAGGCTCTGCGAATGCTGCGCCGCCGCCCTGAATCCAGCACCGTGCATGGTGCGGATCGTGACTGGCACTTGTGCCTTTCCGCCGAACATATAACGGAACTTAGCCCCTTGGTTCATGACCTGGTCGAGGCAGCTGCCGATGAAATCGTTGAACATCAACTCAGCAATCGGCCTCATGCCGGTCGCGGCAGCTGCCATCGCTGCACCGATATAACCCGCTTCGGTAATCGGGGTATCCAGTACGCGATCACGCCCAAATTCCTGTACCAGACCCTTGGTGACTCCTAGTACGCCGCCCCATGCTTCATCATCCTGCAAATGATCCACTTGTGCGCCTCCTGCGACGTCTTCCCCCATCAGAATGACATTCTCATCCGCACGCATGGCTAGCTTCATCGCTTCGTTCACCGCAGCTGAAAAACTAATTTTTCTCGTCATCTCATCCATCCCCCTTTCTTAGTACGACACGTACACGTCGGTCAATAGCTCGCCAGCTTCCGGATAAGGACTCTCCTCAGCGAAGCGAATCGACTCTTGTACCGCTGCTTCAACGTCCTTTTCGATGTCAGTCAATTCCGTCTCATCCAACGTTTGCGAAGACGCCAGATGGGCACGGAAGACAGCGATGGCATCGCGCTCATTCAAATGCTCTTGTTTGTCGTCTTCATTCTTGTATTTCTGTGCGTCGCCCTCGAAATGGCCGTAGTTGCGATATGTGATACATTCAATCAGCGTTGGACCCTCGCCCCGACGCGCACGGGCAACTGCTTCTTCAGCCGCGCGGTATACAGCCAGCACGTCTTTTCCATCTACCTGAACCCCAGGCATGTTGTAACCGTTTGCACGATCAACGATATGTGTGCAGCTTGAGGCGTATGTAAATGGTGTCGCCTCTCCATAGCCGTTGTTTTCAGCCACAAACACGACGGGGAGCTTCCAGATTGCAGCGAGATTCAGTCCCTCGTGGAACGTCCCCTGGTTGTTCGCTCCATCCCCGAAAAAGCAGACGCTGACAGCATTGGTCTTTTTCAGCTTGGCTGTCAAAGCAGAGCCGCACGCTAGTGGATATCCGCCGCCAACGATACCGTTTGCACCCAGCATTCCCTTGTCCAGGTCCGCGATGTGCATCGAGCCGCCCTTGCCTTTGCAAAGACCAGTAGCTTTTCCATATATTTCTGCCATCATTCCGTTCAAGTCACATTCCTTGGCAATGCAGTGACCGTGTCCCCTATGCGTGCTGGTGATGCTGTCCTTCTGATTCAGATGGGCTCCCAGCCCAACAGCAATCGCTTCTTCTCCCGCATACAGATGAACGAATCCCGGCAGCTTGCCCTGGCCAAACAGCACGTGCACTGCATCCTCGAATTTCCGAATTTCCAGCATCTTGCGGTACATCCATCTTGCCTTTTCACGTGACAACACTTGTTCTTCCGCTTGGATGACTTCCATCAGATACGCCCCCTCCATCACTTGGTATGTGAACGACCCGACGATCGCTCTTGCTCGTTGTATTTTGCAATCCCCATGCCAGCTCGCCGTATGCAGGAAAAATGCTGATATGACAGTTTTTTCAGATTATTTACCTTGGATTGTTTTAAGCAAAAAATGAGACAAAATGAGACGATATCCCACTTTGTCTCATTTTGTCTCATCTATGACAGTAGCAGCAGTGTGCAACTGAATTGATAATGCCCCGTCTACCGTGCATTTGCCAGGCTTGTTTGGAGCGCTTTACAAAAAGAGGGGAAATGTAGCGGTGCGAACCTTCGGGGCAGGCAAAGTGTTAGTGACAGGTAATACAAAAAAGCCGATTCCTCATGAACCGACCAACAGATTCCTCCCTTTTAATGTACCCAATGCTTTCTCAGCCTCTTCTTCAAGCCACGTTGGACAATTATTCATCACAGTAATGGCTGATTCTTCGCAGGTCATCAAAGCTTCGCGGATTCTCGCAGCAAATCCACTCACTCCACCAGGCACTCCCAGTTCTGCCAAACTCGCCATCCGTTCGGGCTGCACCTGTGGATAGTTCTGGACATTGGTACCTTTGGCTGCGACTCGGTAAAAGGAGAGCACCTGCTCCCCATACTCACATCCGTGCCCCTCTACATTGACAAACGCCTGGACGGCGACTGCCCGCGTTAAGCGGCGCTGGGCAATCCCGCAAAACTTAAGTCCATCGATAGCCAAATCATAGGAGCCAGGACAATAAGCTCCGACTACCTCACCGCTACTCATCCGAGCGCCATCTGTTCCCAAAGCTGTCCGAATCAGCTCCACCATATGGACAAAAAATGGCTCAGGATTCAAATCGGTAGCACCTGCCGGCATGACAAGCGATAGATTGACGACCCCAGGGCCAAGAGGAACGGCTGCACCGCCCGATTGTCGGACAGCCGTCTCATAGCCTTTCATTCGCAGCTCGCGGATTGCATCTCCAGCATACGGCAGCTTTGCATCACGAGACCCTAGTACCATTGCTCGCTCATGCCGCCATAGATGCACGAGTGGCGGCAGCGTTTTGTTTTTTGCACACTGACGAGCGTATGCCTCATCCAGACTAAATGGAACAAGCACTTCCCTTGTGTATGGTCGGGAGACTGTGTCGAGTAGTTGTACGGAGGTTTTTGTCCAGCTGTTTTGCATCGACTCTATCTCCCATCTTTTATGTGTTAAAGACGATATTTTTTCAGCTTGCGGTAAAAGGTACTGCGTGGAATGCCCAGTAGCTCGGCTGCTACAGAGGCACTACCGCCACTCTTTTCAAGTGCTTGAACAATCGTTTTTCTCTCTAGTTGATCGCGAAAACTCAAATCATCCCGATGCGTATGAGAAGCCTCTACTTTAGCGCTGGAGTCACCTTCGGACACAGAGGAATCTGTTGAACGGGCATCCTGCCAGGCATGTACGGGCAAACCCTTTAGAAAGCGCTTCCAATCCTCTTGAGGAAGAACCCTCATGCGCTCTACCACATTGTACAGCTCGCGAATATTTCCAGGCCAGTCATACGCCATCAAATCTGACAGTGTATCAGCTGGCAGAGATAGCTGGTAGCCATTTTTCAGGCAGTAATGGCGAATGAGCAGTGGAATATCTTCCTTGCGCGAACGAAGCGGCGGCAGAGACACCGGCAGTACATGCAAACGATAAAACAAATCCTCGCGAAACGTTCCTTCCCTCACCTGCTGAAGCAAATTGCGATGGGTGGCAGCGACCACTCGAATATCCAAAGTAAGCTCCTCACTGCTTCCAATCGGTGTAACCTTGCGCTCCTGCAGCACGCGAAGCAAGGCGACCTGCATCGCTAGCGGAATTTCCCCGATCTCATCGAGAAACAGTGTTCCTCCGTTGGCCTGAGCCAGTTTTCCTTGGTAGCCTCGCCGACGAGCACCTGTGAAAGCTCCTTCCACGTATCCGAACAGCTCGCTTTCCATCAGCTCACGAGGAATCGCCCCACAGTTGACCGCCACAAAAGGTCCGTCTTTTCTCGGACTGTTGTCGTGAATAGCCTGCGCCGCAAGCTCTTTGCCTGTACCGCTTTCCCCAAAGATCACAGCATTTGCATCTGTCGGAGCGATTCGGGACAGTTCCAATAGCACGGAGCCAAACGTCTTGCTCGTCCCTGTCTCACCCTTGAACCGGAATGTCGAAGTGCCATTTGCATACGCGCGAGGAAATTGCAAACTGCTTGGCACTAGTTCGAGTGCCCATCCGATAACACCTTGGTGCCGTATGGAAAAGACAGGCGTCCGCCTCACTTCAAGAAAGCCTTGCTCTGTCACTTCCTGGCGTGCCAGTCCCGCCCAGTTGACTATTTGCGTGCGCACTCTTTTACTGGCATAAACCAGTCGCTGCTCGCGATTGCACACAACCGTAAAACTGTCTTTCTCGTCCGCCATCAGCAAGGATCGGTGGAGCAATTCCAGCTCATCTTGCTGCCGCTGCTTGATCCATGCTTGCTCAATGGAATAAGCGAGCGTCATCACGGTTGCCATCGTTTGCGGATGGCTTCTCTCCAGACGGCTGGAAACATCAATCACCCCGAGCAATGCTCCCTTTTCGTCATGGATTGGTGCCGCAAAGCAGCTCCAGCGATGCGAGGCGACCGAATAGTGCTCCGTCCCGTTTATCATAATCGCCTCTTTTGCCTGGATGGCCGTACCAATCGCATTGGTCCCCACTTCATCCTCCGTCCAGCGCACACCCTCGACGAAATTGATCGCGTGAGCATCCGCGAGCGCGTGTTTTTCCCCTTGCATGCTAAGCACATAGCCCTCTGGATCAATGACCAGCGCTATCATCCCTAAATCGTGGATGAATGGGGACAGCCGATTGATCTGGGGCAAGGCAAGCTCAAGCAACAGTCTGCTGTTCTCCTGCTTACTCGCGAGGGCATCTCCGGCGAGCACTATCTGGCCAGTACCCGCATAAGGATTTACGCTGTTTCGCTTGCAGCGGTACCACGATTCACTAATCCGTTTGTTGATTCGCGCTGAGTCAATTACACCTTCATGAACAAAACGTTTCCACATCCTGAGCGAAACGCTCTCCTCGAACATGCATCAACCACCCTCCGCTTTCGAATCAATCCATCTCTTCAAGATTATCCTGAATGTTCGGAAATTTCAAGGGCGTGTCCATTCTCCGGATGATTTCATTTCGAGGCACTTTCCATGCTCAAAATGGAAACGCCAGAGCTGTTGAGCACTCCGTTGCCCAAGTTGAAGTGCTCACACTCTGACTTTGGTAGAATTTCAAGAACGTCTTCCAATCATCTTCCTGATTCTTCTACCTTCCAGTCGCTGTTTTTTCCCATAACGTCTTTTATCTTTCCTGAGCCGCAGTGCCCGGGCGCATTGATGTGCCTTTTTCAGGATCACGTAGCTGTCATTGTTTGTCGCTCTCATCATCTGGTCAGCCCAGCCGTAAGCTTCTTTCGCTAGCGACTCGTTTCCTTCTTTGGCTCCCAAGCTAATATCCAACAGCGTTTCGGTCAAGCTTCTGCCTAGACCAGTACACTTCCATGAGGAAAAGGTTTTCAGCTCCTGCTGGCACTCTTTGACACTGGCAAACGCTTGGTCCCACTCCTGCTTGCTCATGTAAATTTCTGCAAATCTAAGCGAAAGCGATACTTGATCGGATGCGGCTTCCTGGAAGGGAATCAGCTTATTTAAGTAGAACAACGCTTTGTCGTACTCTTCCAGCTCTTTGCAGCGATAGTACAAGTAAGAGTAATCGTTTTTCTCAGACCCTAGTGACGCTTCCAGCTGTTCAAGCAATCGCTTTGCTTCCACAAGCTCTCCAAAAACGATCGCTCTGTCCATCAGGGTGTAGATACTCTCGTCTTCCTGATTCGCCGGATATTTCCTCACCTTTGATTGAAGCCATTTCTCCAGGTATTCCGCTGTAAACAACGTCCTAATTTCATCTTCCAGCTCTTGAAAATAGGAACTGGTCCTGTACAGGTCATTTTCTTCCACATATCGGATCGTTTCCTCAATTCCTGCCGAAAACAAGTACTCGGTATCAACACTGTAGTAGGTATCGAAATTGCATAGCTTTGCCTGCTCAAACAGTGGAATATGATTGACATCCTTAAACTTTGCCAGCAAATACGCCAGGATATCCATCGATTCATAAGCGCCTTGATACGGATGGTTCCTGTGCATGCCGATTTCCTGATGCATCAAAAATTCCAGAAACTCCTTGTCCTCTTCACTCACGGTTTTATCGTGTTGAAGCTGGATGATCAAGGCATATCGTCTCAGCCCGCTGCTATCGTACCCATAGACATCCTTGCATTTTTTATAGGCAAAGGAGCTCCAGAGGGATTTCGTGCGTTTAATCAGCAGCAATTTTTCTGGGATTTCGTATATCTCCATCTACTTCTCCCCTCAGCTTTGCTAGTCAATTCGAAACACTGGCCCTCTCGGAACAAAGGGGAGATTTTTTCCCTTTGGAAGAATGAAGGCATGTTTTCTGGAAACGCGAATACGGTCACAATAACCGTCTGTAATAATCAAGATTGGACCGTTTTTGGGAAAGTCCTCTGCCTTTTCGAGAAGATCAATTCCCGGCTGAAGAACGGTTCCTCCCCGCCCCTTGATCTTCACTCTTTCAGCAATTTCATCCGTTGCCAAATAGCCTGCATCATATGACGCAGCATCGCAAAACACGACACGGACAAACGGAACATCCTTTGATAGACTGTAGCTGGCGATGGCACCCAAAGCTTTTCCCAGCAGCTTTTGATCCATGGAGCCAGACGTATCGAGAACAACACCAAAAGTCCTGCCCTCTAGATCGGTCTCCTGGTACTCCCAGGCAGGTCTTGGAATATCGGGAGTCGACGATTGGCGCCTGCTCATACGGGAGAAGGTTCTTCTCTTTTCCAATGGGGGGAAATGATCATCAAACCATCTTGCTAATTCCACATCCCACGGAATCGGCGGTTGACCCAGGGCGCGAATCTCCTCGATCAGACCCGCGGGAAGCAGTCCTCGCCCCAGATCCTGGTGATAGACCAAGCCTTGTGCCAAAGCCCCTTTGTAAAAGTCATCAAGCGCAGTTCCTTCCTTTATATCCCAAAAGCGTTTATCCCCGTGATCCAGAATATCTCCCTGCCCGATCCCACGAAATGTATACAGCTTTCGATACGTGCGTAAATCGGTCACAATCCGGTCGTAGATCGCTTCTGCGGACAGACCGCTCAGCTCCTGATCAAGCAGAACACCAATCTCTGGCAATCGCCCGACACCCATCTCCACGAGCCAATGATTAATCACATAATCACAGCTGACATTCCAAAAATACGGGTCTCTGCCTAGGCAGCGCTCATGATGCCGCAGTCCTGCGTGCAGCAGCTCATGTGCCATGACAAACTTGCTTTCTTCCTCATCGAGACCAGCAGCAGGATTGAAAAAAATTTCTTGGGTAGTTACATCAATCGCCGCAACGGAAATGTTCAGCCGCTGACAAATTTGCTGATTCTCGATAATCGTAAAGTTAGCTGCCAGAGAGGCAAGCAGCGGATAATGGTTTATGAACCACTGCTTTGCCTTTTGCGCGGGAGACAGCTTGTTTTCATCACCGCCAAGCATTGCCGAATATCCTCCCGCTACACTTACTGCACTTTGCACAGCCTGCGCTAGTCCCTTCCCGAAAAGCTCCTCCCATTTGACATCTCGATTGTACGAATAGCGAACATTTTTTTCTGAAAAAATCAGGTCTGGTTGTTTCTCTCCGCCGGTTCCAAACAGCTTCATTTGCTCAGGAATTCCTTGCGCGAGAAAGTGCAGATATAGCTCCTCCTCGCTTTTTCCAGAAAAGGCAATCCCATAGGATAGTTCCACAGGCGGGCTGCCTAATTTCATATCCTGCAAAAATTTTGCAATAAAACAATCACAGGCGATATTCCACACCGCTGATTGTTCCTTATCTACAAAATGACCGAAGCCAAGATGAAGCAGGTTGTGAGCCAAAACATACACCCATTCGCTTACTTCCGCTCTTCGTGTCGGATGAACATGGACAGTCCCTGCTTTGGTTACAATCGCCCAGCCATTTTCCGGGCAAAGGTTATGCTCTTTGCGAATAAAGTGTACGCGCGCACACAGCGGTGCAAACATCGGATGCTTCTCGAGAAAGTTGACCGCCTGCAAATAGTTTTGAAGAGCAATATCCAGCTGAGCCTGTTTTTTCTTGGACATGCTTTACTTATCCTTTCTTTCCATCGCAAGTCTAGGCAAATCACGAATAACCTCCACAACAAACCAATCCGGAAGCGAGTTGCCTTCGTCGTGCTTCGCAACTACCATTTGCGCCATCTCAAGTGAAATACTGCTCAGGTCCTTCAACAAAGCTTTGGCTCGGTGAGCGAATCTTTTGTGCTGATCGTGGACAGATGCCTTATCCGCTGGAAGCTCCTTGATGATTTGTGCTCGGAACGAATCCGCTAGAAAATAGAGAACATCTCGGTCCTCCGGTGCAGACGGAAACACCGCTTCACCTTCGATAATCCGATTTAGCTGATGCTTGCCATTGACGTTTTTATGAAAAGCTTTAAATTGGGCAGCATGCTGAGGGGTGACACTTCCGCTAGACATAATTCCAATCATTTCGTTTGAAATATCCTGTCCAAGCTCATGTAAGGCATCCGAGAGAATATGCCAGGACCTTGGTGTAGAAAAAGGCTCCTCCGTTTTTGGTGGTTGAGACCACAGGTAGTCTGGTCTGATCTCCAGAAATTGCGTGATCATCGGGTGAATCCCGTTACTGTACGCCCACTCCATCCACTCTTTGTGGGAAACCTTTAATTGCACATGGAACATACGATTGATTAAAGCAGACGACATAGGCTTCACGATCGCACTGTCTTGCACACGATTCCCTGCACCAATCACAATAGAGCCTTCTGGAAGCTTGTAATCGCCAATGCGTTTTTCATGAATCAAGCTGTAAAAGGCTTTCTGGACTTCCTGTGAGCACGCGTTTAATTCATCTAAAAACAAGCAATACGGCTCATCCCGCGCAATCATGGCAGGTGGGCAAAATCTGCTTTTTCCCTCAACAATTTGCGGAACGCCAATTATATCTTCAGGAGCAAGCTGGCTTCCAAGCAAAGAAACGCATGGAAGTCCTACTTGCTCCGCAAAATTTTCGACCAAGGACGATTTTCCAATACCCGGAGCGCCCCAGATAAACACGGGCCGAACCACGGCGACGTTCAATAAAATTTCCATCAATTGTTGCTGTGTAACTGTATACCCTAAATTCATAATACTTCCTTTCATTACTTTGAATTGGAATCTTATGTCATATCATACCATTTCGTCAAACAAAAAAGACACCCATAGAGGTGTCTTGTACTTGAGTGCTGGAAGATGTTAAGTGAAGTAACGTAGTAGCCTAATTTTGTGATTTGGTGCTGTTACCGAGAAAGTAACTACACAAACAGCACATTTTAATAAATACAACCTTTTTCAAGAATATAGTTTTCATTGGAATTTTTTATAACGAAATCAAAATTCCGATGGTAAGGATGCATAAATAACTCATATTGAATTCTACGTTCTTCATGTGATTTTCTTAAATAATTTATATCTGTTCCTCTTTCGGTAACATCACGTATACTCCTTCTCATCAGCTCGGTTTCCCCATCTGAATATAAGTAAATTTTCAAATCATACAATTTCAGATCTGTAAAGGCAACCGTCATGCCTTCTACAATATTTATTTTGTTTTGTGAAGAAATCAACATGCTCTTTGTGTGATTCGTGCTAATCGTATAAAAATCTAAACCATCTTTCATCATATGAATGTCTCTCTCTAAAGCGAATATGTTATGAGCAGCTGGATGACAAGCTGTCATTTTCTCTTGATGGAGTTCATTCTTATAGTCATAGTTGATTAGAGTGTACTTTCTAAGCTGAGAACCGATAATATAGGGGTCCGTATTGATATAATTTACATTGTCACGTTCCAGAAGATTTAAAAGATTATGGGCAAACGTTGTTTTTCCTGATGCACCATGACCCGAAATCCCAATGGTGAATCTTCTATCCTCACGTTTAATCAAACTGGCTATCTCACGCAAAACCCTGTCCATATTTTCCCTCATTTGACTTGTTTGCCCATACACTTTAAATAGATAGGACTATCTTTCCCTGAGCTTTATTATTGATGATTTGTTCATGGGCTTTTTCAGCATCCTCCAAGGCTAATACGTCTCCAATCACCGGATGTAAAATACCAGATTCGAGGAAAGCCTCAACCGCATGTAAACTCTCCTGGTACTCATTGGGCAGGGCATTCCAAAGCGCCAATCCTAGTATATCTGCTTCTTTCATCATCGCTAATCTCGGATTGATTTCAATACTGCCCCGGTTTCCGACGACGACGATACGACCATAAGGGGCGATTACCTTCAGATCAGTCTCTAAATTCACATTTGCCAAAAACTCAATGATCACATCTGGTCCTTTACCATTTGTTAGTGACATAATTTCATCGATAGAATCTTCCGTGATGTGATCGAGTACATGTGCGGCCCCCGATGCTTTCACCAATGCTTTTCCCTCATCTGTACTCGCCGTTCCAATTACCGTCGCTCCGAATCCTTTGGCCATTTGCACTGCCAGCAATCCAACACCACCGCTTGCCCCGTGTATCAATACGTTCTCACCAGGCTTGATCTTTGCCCTATGAAACAATGCGCGATATGCGGTCAATGCTGGAATGCCAAGAGACGCCCCTTTCTCATAGGAAATAGACTCAGGCAAGCGATGGACAGCATTTGCATCGCAAACTACCTTTTGTGCATACGTCCCCGTATTCCGTTTCGCTAGCAGTGCAGCTACGAATACGCGATCGCCCACGTTGAGATGCGTTACACCCTCACCTATTGCATCAACTATTCCGGCTCCATCAAACCCAGGTGTATATGGCAACTCTGGAATATAAAAGGAGTACGTCCCTGTACGAATATAGGTTTCATTTGGGTTCACACCCGCAGCAAATAGTTTCACACGGACTTCGCCCGCAGCTGGGGTCGGTTCGTTTACTTCCGCGCACTTTAAAACCTCAGGTCCACCAAACTCTACTATTTGAATCGCTTTCATCTGTATTCCTCCCATTCATTCTAGAATATAAAAAAGGTAGATTACTGCTTACAAAATAGCTTCTCTTCCCATTTAATTACACGTGATTTGCTATTTCAAGTACTTCTGCCTTTACCAAAGTACTGTGGATGCAAAAAAACCACCACGCGATGTGTTAACGTGGTGGTCATACAGAAATCTATTCAGCTAAATTGGTCACAGGTGCTTTTCCATATGGCTTTGCCATCATTCTCTCCCATAATGGGATAAACTGCTTGATTAACGGTCCGATCGCCAAAGCCGTCACCAGTGTCCCCACCGATACAGGACCTCCGAGTAAAAAACCGAACAATGTCACCGTGCATTCAATCCCGATTCTGACTTTTCCAATACCCCAACCCATTCGTTCATGTAGGGCCAGCATAAAACTGTCTCGTGGTCCCGCCCCTATCCGCGGCGAGATGTACATTCCTGTGCCGAAAGTATAGATTAAAAGCCCAGCAGCGAACAAGACGACTCGCTCTATAATTGTCTCTCCGATCGGAACCCATTTTAGCCACATGAATAAGTCGATGAACAGGCCGAAGAAAATCATGTTCAAAAACATACCCACGGTAGGCTTTATTTTGCCAATGACGTAGGATGCGATGATGATACACGCACCCATGATCTGGGACCACATACCAATGGTCAATCCAAACGTTTTTTGTAATCCGATATGCAGCGTATCCCACGGGGCAACACCCACATTGGCCTCAATCATCATAGCAATCCCAAAACCCATGACTGCCAATCCAAGCATAAACACACTGTATCGAACGGTTAGCGGATGAAAGATAAACTTCTTGTGCATCATTTTTCCCCCTCATGGGGTGTTCAACCCCCTATTTCATTGCCCATTTCAGGTCAAATAAGGGGGAGATTGAGCGAATGCTACGCGTCCTTTTGCCTCAACGACTGCCAAGACTTGACTACGCATACGGTCACCTACTTTCCTGTTACATGAATGTTATGGTTTCATGAACCTCCATTAGGGGGAAATGGGCTTCATGTATTCTTTTGCTTTGATTATTAATCAAGTCGCAGGATTTGTCTATGACACAATCAGATAAACTGCAGGTTAATTATGGTTAAAAGAGACCACTCAAGGCTTCCCATATAGAACGGAACATGAGGCGGAACCATCCTGCTTTTTCAATTTCCTCGGTTGCGACCATGTTAATCGTTTTCTGTTGGACAGTATCCATACCTTCGATTTGGTAGGTGTACGTAATGGTTCCCGCCTTTGTTCCTGCAGGAAGAGGAGCAGTGAGCTCACCTAGTACAAAATCGGTCTTATAAGAAAGCTGAGAGATATCCGAGCCTTTTGGAAGAATAAAATGAACAGCTTGCTCTGTCACTACAGGGACCTCTGTCTTAGTACCCATTTTGACTGGAACGATCTCCCTACCTTTTGGCGTACTCTTAGCGGCTACCACTTGTTTGAGCTCAAAATGATCGAAGCCATAGTCCAATACTTTTTTCGTCTCTGTGAATCGTTTTGCCAACGACTTTGTTCCCATCACAACACTGATCAGCCGCATTCCATCACGCTCTGCAGTACCGGCAAAGCAATAACCAGCACTATCGGTAAAGCCAGTTTTCAATCCGTCAAGCCCCTCATAAGCGTATTGATTATATTTGGTATTTTTATTTGATTCGAGCATCCAATTTGTGTTGACGAGAGGCTCTCTGTCTGACGCACGGAATTGATAGGATGGCAGTGCCGTAACCTCAACTATTTCGGGGTGATCCTGGATAATCGATTTTACCAGTGTTGCAACGTCCATGGCGGACATCACATTCTCCCCTTGTTCCTGAGGCCGAAATCGAATTGGCATATCTGCACGGTCAAGTCCAGATACATTTATATAGTAGGATTTTTCCATTCCCAGTCGTTTGGCTTCCTCATTCATCAAGGTTACGAATTGCTGCTCAGATCCAGATACGTATTCCGCTAGAGCAACAGCAGCATCATTCGCGGAATGGACGAGCATGGCAGTAAATAGCTCTTTTACCGTATGGGTTTCCCCTAGCGCCAGGTAAACGCGAGAACCAATCGTTTTCGAAGCATTTTCCTTGACAGTTACTACATCGTTCCAGGAAACCACTCCTTTTTTGACTTGATCCGCAACAATGTATCCAGTCATCATTTTTGTCATGCTTGCTGGAGCGTACGCTTGCTCTGCATTTATGGATAATAAGACCTGGCCGGTTACTGGTTCAACAAGCACCGCAGATCTGAGTTCTAGATTGAGTGATTGAATAGATGGTATGGTAGCTCCCTCAGCAAAAGCAGATACAGGCACGACAAAAAGGCAAAGCAAAATCATGAGACGAATGATATAGTTTCCACCTTTTGCGTATTTTCTCTTGAGCGTTTTGCTTCCTTCTCTGTTTTTTCTCAAAATAATCTCTCCTCTACCCTTCAGAATGCCTTTGTAGTTTATGTAGTCTTTGATTCCGGCAACTGAGTGACCCGAAGTAATAATAATACCCCTTTTCTCTCCTTGACGGAAAGGTAAAGGGGTATTTGCGTTTTGATGCACATATACTCAAGCATCTATTTTTTAGGCTTCTCATTCAAAATAGAACGCAGCTCGTTCATATCCTCTTCCGTTAACTCTTCCTCTTCAATGAACTGCACCAGCATGGACTTCATCGTGCCTCCATAGATTCGTTTAAGAAAAGTCTGCGCTTCTGCCTTTTGGCATTCTCCTTGCGTGTATAACGGAAAAAAAGTGTACAGCTTTTGATTTTGATTTACCCCGACTACCTTCTTTTTCACTAACCGATCCAAAAGCGTACGAATGGTTTTCGGCTTCCAATCCATTTTTTCTTGTAAGGAGAAAATGACTTCATTTGCTGTTAGCGGCTCCTTCTCCCAGAGCACGTTCATTACTTCCCACTCTGCTTCAGAGATACCAGGCACTTGGTTCGACACTCTCATCCACCTCCTTTTAATAAATGCCTTTTTTCTTTAAGATCGATAAAGTGATTTGTGCTGCCTTACTTCCATAGCTATGATCTTCATTTTGTATGTTCGTTGCAAAGAAATAGGTGTTCCCTTTTTTCTCTACATATCCAATAAACCAGCCGTTTACCGTTTTATCATTTACGGAGCCTGTCCCTGTTTTACCTGAAAGAATTGCGCCATCCTTTTCTTCTAATTGAATGGTCTCTTTGATCGCTTGGATATTTTTTTCTTGAAATCCCAATTGATTGTTATAAAGCGATTTTAGTAGTAAAACCTGCTCCACGGGAGAAATCTTAAGCGTTGACTCTATCCAAGATTGCCCAATCCCACCAGACAAATTTTCGTTGCCATAACCTAGTTGCTTTAGATAGGTCTGTATACTTTTCTGATTCATTCTTTTTTCTAGTTCTTCAAAGTACCAATTCACAGAGCTTTCCATCGCTGATTTTACATTTTGATTTTTATTCCAAGCAGCGTACGGATACACTTCACCGTTCCATGCGAGCGTGGAATCGTCCTTCGTGATGATACCGGTCTCCAAAGCAAATAGCCCGATATAGATCTTGTAAGTGGAATCCGGTGAAACCCGTAGTTCGCTGTTCTTTTGGTTATAAATTTGAAAATGATCGGCTTTCATGTCGTACAAGACAAAGCTGCCGTCGTACCCTTCAAAATAGGAGCTGAGATCCTCATAATCTGTATTCTCTCTCGTAAATGGATAATAAACATTTTCGCTGGCGATGGCCGTTACGAGAGGAATTTGACTGGCAACGAGGAAGCCTGCCAGTGTAAAAATCATGAGGCTGTTTTTCTTCAGCTGCTTAGACTCTGTTTGAAAGGATGCGATTTTTTGAATTCGCTTTTTTAATTGTTCTTTGGAGCTAGCCATTTGACTTTCAAAGACAAAACTCCTTTGCCTGGATACTTTATCTACAAAATGAATAATGGTATGCCCATATTCCCTGTAGTGTTGCTCATCTAATGCTTTTAGTACGTCACTATCGCAAGAGATTTCACGGTCCAAGCGCATTTCTTTAAAGGCAAACCAAACAAGTGGATTGAACCAATACAGAATTTGAAAAATAATGATTAGGTAATTTGTCAAATTGTCCTTATTTTTGTAGTGATTCAGCTCATGAAGCAAAATATACCTGATTTCTTTCATCGTCAGCCATTCTTGAAAGTGTAGAGGAAAGACCACATAAACTTTATGAAGCCCAAGCATCATCGGAGTTTTGACAAGAGGAGACTCCCCCACGACCAAATCTGTTGAGATATGGAGCTGTTGTTTGCACTCCTCAAGCAGCTGTAGGATACCTTCATTTTTTAATGTGGACATATTCCTTTGAATCCGTTTGATTCTAAGCCAAGCAATGACAGCTGGTACTACGAAAAGAATAAGCCCACCAATCCAAATAACGGCGATGAGATCATCCAAATAAGCTGGAGTAGCATGGTGGACAGAGATCGAAAAGTCACCGAGCCAATCTACGCTACTTCTCGTTGGATTTTCTGACAGAGAAGCCACTGCACTACTTTCCTGATAGGAATGGAAGGGTAAAAAAGAAAAGAGATTTCCAGATGGAAAAAAACGGGCTGGTACAAAAGGAAGCAATAGCGCTATGAACAATAGATACCATAGATTGTAATGCCACTTTGCAGACAAGTGCTTTCGAAAGAGCTTTTTCATAAGTAAGATGACAGCAACAGTAAAAGAAGACACGATAAAGCCTGTAATTAATTGAGTAATGAACACTCTACTCATCTCCCTCTTCGAACCGACGGTATCCTCTTTTCCCAATGCATAGCAACTTCAGTTCAGTAGAAAACACTTGAGGACATGAAATGTACTAGCAAAATGAATGGACCTGAAGAGAAAACACGAACAAAACATATCGTACATGCGTATGTCTTTTCATGCAAGCGTTCAGATGCGATCTGCTGCTGGGAAATGCCCACAAACTGACAAATAAGCAGCTTGCGGGCTTTTATTCCCTGCTTTACATGGTTTTACCTAGGGAATCAAGTGCGATCTTGGCAGCTTGTGCGATAAGGGCATTGTCATATTTGGCATCCTTTGTATCGCGACTGGATAAAATTGAAATCACAACAGGTGCGCGATCTGGCGGCCAAACAACAGCAATGTCGTTACGTGTTCCAAAGCTTCCTGCCCCTGACTTATCTCCGACGACCCACCCCGTTGGAGCACCCGCGCGGATTAATTCATCTCCAGTCGTGTTTTCCTTCATCCAATTGATTAGAATGGAACGCTTGTCAGCAGATAGGACTTCGCCGAGTGTAAATGCTTGAAGTGAGGTTGCCAAAGCTTTTGGAGTGCTCGTATCACGTAAGTCACCCGGAGTGGCTTCGTTCAGATCAGGTTCAATCCGGACTGGGTTGGTAACATCATCGCCGATCTCCTTCAGTACTTTTGCAAAGCCTTCTGGTCCACCCAATTCCTTGAACAAAAGATTTGCTGCGGTGTTATCGCTATAGCGTACAGCAGCATCGCAAAGCTCTCTGATAGTCATTCCTTTCCCTACATGATCCTTGGTAATGGGAGAGTAGGAAACCAGATCATCGCTCGTATAAGTAATTCGTTTGTCCAGCTCTTCTACAGGGCTTTGTGCAAGCACTGCGCCGACAGCCAGAGCCTTGGAAGTGGATGCATATGCGAACCGTTCATCTTCACGATAACGGATCGTCAGGCCTGTGGCTGTGTCCAGTGCATAAACACCGAGTCGCGCACCGAAATCGTTTTCTAATTGTTTGAACTGCTGATCTAGTGTACCTTCTGTCTCACGCTGAGTCGGTTCTTTCAACTGGACTGCGGCAAGGTCTTCTCGGATTACTCCACACCCACTCAACATAATGATTGCAAATCCGGCTATCCATTTGCTTGCAAAAAATTTCTTCATACTTTAAACCTCACTTCTCATTTTGAATTTCTTTTTGCAACGTTCAGATTACATGTGTAATACCGACGGCCGCGTTGTACCACACCAGCAATTCTCTCGCCCTTATTTCTGTATGCCAATATATTTGTCATAGATTTCATAGACACTACGCGTAATAACCGCCGCAGAGCGTCCACCATAACCACCTTCTGGGACAACAACAGCAACAGCCAGCTTCGGATCGTTTGCAGGGGCGAACGAAATACTCACACCATTTGTGATACGCCCATGCATTTTCCATTGAGTCTTTTTCTCGCCTGTCTTAGGATCGCTTATCGTAACAGGAACATAAATATCTTGCTCCGATGTGCCTGTTTTGGCCGCAACACTATATGGAAGACCTTCAAATGCACGGACTGCAGTCCCGCCTGGCTTGGTCACCAAAACCATACCGTTTGTCAATATATTCCAGTATGCATCAGGTTGTGGGAATTCACTCAAAACCTGCGGCTGAAAGGATTTCACAATCTTACCGTCAGGCGCAGTAATCTTTTCTACTAATTGGGGCTGTAAACGCACACCCTTGTTCGCTAGAGTCGCTGAATACTGCGCGAGTTGCATCGTAGTTGCTCTGATTTGCTGACCAAAGGAAGCTTGAACCATGGCCGCAAGCGGACCATAATTTTTGTCCATGACCAGATAATCTTGTTTTCCGATGCTCTCGTTTGGCAAATCAACTCCTGTCGGAATGCCCAAGCCAAACGCATGATAATAGCTTTGCAGTAATGGTGCAGATGCGCCCCTCTTGCGTTTAGACAACTCCTCTCCTATTCGGGCCATATATGTATTCGAGGATTTCTGCAGAGCTTTCTCTGGTGATATCATTCCATTTGCTTTACTATTATCATTTTTGATTCGATCCGATCCCCTGCCGTATTGATACACGCCACTATCCTGCCATTGATCATTCGTTCTAATGATTCCTTCCTGTAATCCGAGCAAAACCGTAATCGGTTTGATTACGGAGCCGGATGGCACAATGGAGCGTGGGTGCTTATAGTTTTCCATTTCTGCTGCCTCTCCCGTCAGTGGCCTTGCGTCATACGGTGCCTCGCGAATCGTTCCATTCGTCACTGCATATTTGATTTGATCGTACGTTTTCTGATCAGGACCTTCAATCCAGACGTTTGGATCATACTCTGGATAGCTGACCATCGAGACAATTTTTCCTGTTTTAATTTCGATGGCCACGACGTACGCGCTTTTGGCATATCTTGCCTCGGAGATGGTAGAGCGGAGCTTGGGGAGAAACTCGCGGATAGAGTCGCGTATCGCCAATTGGACACGCTGATCAATCGTCAGGGTAATATCATTGCCTCGCTCTGGCAATATCGTCTCCAGCTCCTTAATAACGGTTTGGTCCGCTGCCACTTCATACAATCGCTGGCCATTCCTCCCCCTCAGCTCGCCTTCATACGAAAGCTCAATCCCATCTAATCCGACAAATTGATTTGGCAAGTATCGCTTCTGCTCTGCTTTGTAATTGCCGATATCCAATTGATCAGCCACGTGGTAAGGGCGCACATACCCGACTGCTTGAACGGCGATTTGATTCGGATTATATTGTCGGATTGGCTTCATCACGACTTCGATCCCTTCCAGCTCTCCGCGTCGCTCTTCTATTTCTGCCATCTCTTTCGGTGAGAGATCACCTTTTAGTTCCTTTTCCATGTATTTTGGCATCTGCCGGGGGACCCTGATGTAATTACCGTCTTCAAAGGCATAGCCAACATCCATCTTCTTCAAAAGGGTGGCTCGGTCGACGGGGCTTAAAATCTTTTCCAATTTTTCGATGATACTGATATATGCTTCTTTATTCATCGTATCCGTTTCTCTGAATACAACGACAAATGAGGGGCGACTTTCCGCAATGATATTCCCGGTGTGGTCATAAATGTTTCCGCGCATTGCAGGAATCGAGTCTGTTTTATACGAACGGATCATCAGCTCGCTGGCAAACTCGTCTCCTTTCATAATTTGCAGCTGCATCAGTCGAATGATGATCGTGGAAAAAAACAAAAATACGAGGAAAAAAAGAATCTGCAACCGATTGACACGTTGTTTTTTTTCCTCATGTATCACTGGTGGATTCATGTTGTTTTCACCTTTACCATTGCCCATTTCGAGCTTATTCTAAATCCCTTATTTAGAGGGCATCCATCTTCATCACAGTCGATGACTAACTGATTCAACTAATTCTCATGTTTCATAGTGATCAACTCCTTTTATAAAAAGGACTACACGCGTAGTACTATACTACACACGTAGTCTGTATGTGTCAAATAGCTGAATCTATGCGTTCAAAAAATGTAATAGACTGGAGTTGTTGACCCTATGCAGCTTTTGGATAACAAATCTCCAGCCTCAGATAAATTAGCTTAACACTGAACCCGAATAGTAAAACAGCAGCGATCTAAGACCTGAAAATAAGTCTTAGACTCGCCGCTGTTTTATTACGCTATCGACCCCGTTAACGCAATGACTCATTGATTTAGAATCTTTCCCCGTAGCCCCAAAATTGAAGCTATCAACAATACCAGTCCACTTAGTAAAAACAATGCACTTGAGTCGTAAGCAATCAAAACAAGTAAGGCTCCAAACAGTAATGAAGTCCCCGCCACACCTTCGTATAATGCCGTGAGGTTACGGAAAGTCCAGCTCGTCATCGATGACGCGGAACATCTCCGTACTCCGCGCTGGATACCGGGCATCCAGCACCTCCCACTGCCTCTTCGGTAATATCAAAAATTCGTGGGTATCGGAAAAATACGAGGCTTCAAACAGACGAATTTCGTATTTGTCCCTGATCAATTCCTGGAACCCACGAATCGTGATATAGCGATCTTTTCCGGAAAACGTGAGCGCAATGGAATGCAGTTGTCCATTGTAGGTAACGTCCAATCCTTTGTCCGTATTCGTCACCTCAACCGATTCATCCGGAAGCCGTTTACCGAACAATCTGACGATCTCCTCGTCAAACTCTCCCCAATCTACGATGACGCTGTATACGTAAGCAAATACAATCGGAATTTGCTTCTCGATCGCAAGCTCGTCCGCCAGCGCAAATCGATGGCGCTCTAATGTTTCACGATGATTTTCAATAAATTGCTTAAGCTGTCGCTCGTCTCCTTCGAATAGAAACGTCAGCTCATTGTCGCTCGGCATTTTCATCCTATTATCCTCCCAGTGTTCATCCAATTTGTATTACTGTACCAACTTTTACTAAAACGAAAAGAAAATAATTCATATGTCATTCATTTCACTCTCTCCCTTTTGTTGAACTAGTGTTCCCGTTAGCACAATATTTCGAAAAGTAAACACCAGAGGATTTACCATAAATACCCTGCTGTATAATAATATAGGATACAAATTAGGGGGTGTCTATATGACAGCGTTTTTTTCACCCGGATCGCAAAAAGTAAAACAGCGGCAGAACGCAAGACTTTTTGCTGGTCTTACGTTTTGCCGCTGTTTTCGGATTAGTGAATATCTCTTTTCTTAAAACGACCGCCGTGTACGGAGGATACATCTGTAGCAATAATAAACGCTTGTGGGTCTAGCTCTTTGATAATATCTTTGAGCTTTGTTTCCTCTAATCTTGTAAAGACGCATAAAATAATTCGCTTATCTTCACCACTATAAGAACCTTCTCCGTGTAAATAGGTTACTCCTCGGCCTAAACGCTCCGTAATCGCATCCGCAATCTCAAGAGTGTTATCACTTATGATATAAACGGATTTCATGTCATCCAATCCTTTAACAACAATGTCAATTGTCTTAAAGGCAACATAATATGTGATCATCGAAAATAGAGCATTTTCCAAAGAGAATACAAACGCTGCGATCGTGAAAATAATCACATTGACAAACATGATAATTTCACCGACAGAAAACGGCAGCCTCTTTTCAACCAAAATCGCCAATGTTTCTGTTCCGTCTAAAACCCCGCCATTTCTAATGGTCAAGCCTACTCCTAGCCCTAATATCAAGCCACCGAAAACAATGGCGAGCAGTTCATTCTCTACCATCGGCTTTACATGATGCATAAAGGAAGTCGCCACGGAAAGTGCCACGATTCCATATAGCATACTAATTGCGAACGTCTTGCCTATTTGCTTATACCCCAAGAAAAAGAAAGGTAAGTTTAACAGGACGAGGAACAAACTGAGGTTGATCGTTGTTACATGACTCAAGATCATGGATAAACCCGTTACTCCACCGTCAATGATATTGTTCGGAATTAATACCGCTTCAAGCCCGTAAGCCATGATCACGGCACCGATCGTAATAAATAGAGCCCTTTTGATAATGTTTCTGATTGATAGTTTTTTATGGTTGGCTTTCTTTTTTTCTTCCGATGTATTCATACATTCCTTCCCTTCATTTTGGTTTTTTCCGGCATTCTATTTTAGCATATCTATGAAAATGGATCATCCCCAATAGGCAAAACAGTAGAATATTTGATTTCCCGCAGAGACAGATTCGTTTGAATGCGTGATACGCCCAGCTTGTTTATTTTTCGAATGAAGCTGTCCAGGCCCTTCCGATCTTTGATGGCTACCTTCAAAAGATAATCGTACTCTCCCGTCAAGCAATGACACTCTAAAACTTCCGGCATCGAACGCATTGCATTCTCCAATACTTCCAACTCGTACGCCTGGTGAATATTTGTACTGATGAACACAAAACACAATAGATCAAATCCGAGCTTCTCGAGATTCAGGATCGCGACCTGCCGATTGATATACCCCTCGCTCTCCAGCCGCTTTACCCTAGCATGCGTCGCGGGTGGCGATAAATTCACGCGCCTGGCAAGCTCCGCATTACTTAGCTGGGCATCTTTTTGCATCAGATCGAGTATTTGGATATCGACATCATCCAGCACCTTGCTAACGAAAGATTCCATGTGATTTTCCCCCTTTCGTTTATTCGAAAAAACGCAACTTCCCAACACACCAACTGAATGAACATGCTTTTTTTCTTGAATTCACTTTACATTATTTCAAATTTCATCAATTATACAAAACGTTCTGTCGAAACTGCAACGTTAATGTTATTTTCATTAATAAGCAGATGTATAAAAGGAGCGTAATGTTATGCCAAGTACTTATGCCATGTTGCTGTTATTAACAAGCTTGTTATGGGGAGGAAACTTTGTCTTGGGAAAATCGCTTGTCGGTCATGCTTCACCGCTGACCTTGACGAGTCTTCGTTGGATTATTGCTGTTCTCTGTTTACTTCCGATGGTATGGTGGAAGGAAAAAAAGCTGCTGCCAAGGCGCGATGCTATACTCCCGTTATTTTGCATGGGACTGACTGGGGTTGTTCTCTTTAACGTTTTTCAATTTTTAGCGTTGGAGAAGACTTCGGCGACGAATGTCGGCTTGATTTCCACGTTAAACATGGTCACGATTTCCCTTTTTTCGTTTGTCTTTTTAAAAGAAAAAATCAGGGTCCTTCAAATCTTTACCATGATGTTTTTGCTCGTGGGAGTCGTTCTCGTTCTGTCCAAGGGAGATTTTTCTTACCTCTTGTCCTTGCAGTTCAACGCCGGGGATTTGTGGATGCTGGCGGCCGTCTGTGTGTGGGGAATCTACTCTGTATGCAGCAAATGGGCCATGAGCAAGACGACTCCACTGATGTCCATTTTGTATTCTGCCATTTTTGGGCTAGTGATCCTTCTGCCTTTCAATCTCACTGACTTTACGGTTACCAACATCAACGCTCCTTTTGTCGGCTCTCTTTTATATACAGGCGTTATCTCTACTGTCGTATGCATGGTGCTTTGGAATATTGGTGTACAAAAGCTAGGGGCTACCACATCAGGTATTTTCCTGAACTTCAATCCGATTTTTACTTCGATTCTCGCGTTTTTTCTCATCGGAGAGCAGATGACGTGGCTACAGGGTGTTGGGGGCATCATTGTTATTTCGGGATGCTTTTTATTTTCGTTTTTTAAAACGAAAGGACTTGCGGATATCAGGGTATGGCGTGCAACTACCAGTAAAGGCAACTCCTCATCGTGAGAAGCTGCCTGGGTTTATCATGGTAAACAAACTTGTTATACTCCCGCTAGCTTGGAATCGGGTGACATTCCTTTTAAGATAAGGTTTTTAGTGCTTCTCGCGTAAATGGTTGAAGTTCTTCGGTGTTGCCTTCACGAATTTTGGCAACCCAGGCCGGATCACTCAGTAGCGCTCTTCCAACTGCTACCAGATCAAACTCTTCCCGCTCAACACGATCGATCAGATTGTCAATGTTATCAGGCTGGCCACCCTTACCCTCGCTAAATAAGCTCAGGAACTCGGAGTCCAATCCAACAGATCCAACCGTAATAGCTGGCTTGCCAGTCAATTTTCGAGTCCAGCCTGCCAGATTGAGATCAGAGCCTTCAAATTCCGCCTCCCAGAAACGACGGGTGGAAGCATGGAAAATATCGACACCAGCCTCGGACAACGGCGCGAGGAAAAGCTTCAGCTCCTCAGGATTTTTCGCAAGTTTGAAATTGTAATCGCTCGGTTTCCATTGCGAAAAGCGGAAAATAATTGGGAAATCAGGACCGACTGCTTCGCGCACCGCCTTAATGATCTCTACAGCAAAACGGGTGCGACCTACCAGATCACCGCCATATTCGTCTGTGCGCTTGTTTGTAACATCCCAGAAGAACTGGTCAATCAGGTAGCCATGCGCTCCGTGGATTTCCACCGCATCGAACCCAATTTTCTTGGCGTTTGCAGCCGCTTCTGCATATGCCTGAATGAGTCCATGAATTTCTTCAACAGTAAGTGGTTCCGATACCTTTTCACCTGTCGCGCTGAGGCCAGATGGTCCGATGGAATTGACATCTGATTCAGGGAAATTCTCTTTTTGACGTGCCGTACCAGTATGCCAGATTTGCGGAGCAATTTTTCCGCCAGCCTCATGTACTTCTTTAACAACGCGTGCCCATCCGTTCAGAGCTTCCTCTCCATAAAAATGCGGCACATTATGATCTGCTCCGGCAGCCGGATGCTCGATCAGCGTACCTTCGGTGATAATTAAGCCAACCCCATGTTCTGCTCGACGACGGTAATATTCTGCCACATCGGGACCTGGAATCCCTTTCGGTGAAAAACTGCGGGTCATCGGTGCCATGACAAACCGATTTTCAAGTTTCAGTTCTTTAAATTGAAAAGGTTTGAATAAAGCTGCTACAGATTTTGTTGATTTCATGATAGATCCTCCTCATAATGCAAATCTTATTAAAAACACTGAATTTTTTTGGTACGACAGCCTTTTTTTCAGTTTAACTCATGTTTCCACCGAATACGGATTATGTAGCATACCTCTCCCACCGACTACAATATCCGCATCCACGTTTCCTATTACAGCATTCGCTAAAATCGGAGCATCCAATCGTCCAACTTCTATATCTGGAATATCTTAGCGTGTTTTATCTCCCTTGCTGATGGAACCTGAAAAGCAGCATTTGCCCACTCCTTTAAGGTCGTTAAAAGGTAATCATTTGCGTTGCGACTTTAGATGTATGCGCGTGCATATAATTTACCATTCCTCTTTTTCACTTGTCAAATGTAAAGTTTAATATTTATCTCGGTTTTACATAACAAAGAAGCCGAACATTACCTAAAACAGGAATGATCGGCTTTTCTGTTAATGAGCTGGTCATTGTTGCTCATTATTTGCAGACATTTTTTGAAGTAATGTTTGTAGCTCCTTTTGTGTAGTGCCATTTGTAAAGGAAGCATGAAGAATTTCATTTACAGTGTCTAAGGCTTTATAGAAGTTCTCTTCGCCTACTTCGGTTAAGGAAGTGTAAATACCTCTTCGGTCAGCTTCGCACACATGCCTTTGAAGGGCCTTACAATTGCTTGCTTCCAGCCTCCCAACCATTCTCGATACCGCACTTTGACTTAACCCAATCATATCCTGTAATTTCTGCAGCCTAAGCTTTTTCTCATTTGTTTGAGATAAAAAGTACAGGACATAGAATTCATTTAAAGATAGATTGTATTTATTTTGTAATTCCCTTTCAAGTTCACCGGTAATACTTGCTTGAATTTGGGTGAGAGACAACCAGTCACTTAACATTTCATTTTTGGGGTTGGTTTTCATACATATTCCACCTGTCTAGTCAAAAAAACGTTCTTTTTCGTCTTATTATAATACAGATGGCTTATATGCTCAAAATTAGCTACACTTTATCTCACGAATGACTTTTGCAGGATTCCCTACCACTACGACATTGTTGGGCACGTTCTTGGTAACGACAGACCCAGAGCCAACCACGACATTATCACCAATAGTTATACCGGGATTAATAATCGCTCCTCCACCGATCCACACACTATTCCCTATCTTAATTGGTTTGCCGTACTCGGCACCCGTATTCCGCTCTCTCGGATCGAGGGGATGTGAAGCAGTATAGATTTGAACATTTGGACCAATGAGACAATAATCCCCAATCGTTACTTCACAGACGTCGAGTATGGTACAGTTGAAATTCGCATAAAAATGGTCGCCTACATGAATATTATACCCGTAGTCACATCGAAAATTAGGTTCGATCCAAATATTTGCACCCGTGGAGCCAAGCAGTTCTTTTAACAGCTCCGTTCGTCTGGCATACTCTGTCTCCACTGATTGATTATACAGCCTGACAATTCTTCTTGCGTTTTCCCGATCAGCAACCAGCTCAGGATCGGAGGAAAAATACAGCTTTCCGCTGACCATCTTCTGTTTTTCTGTTAGACTCATATTCGTCTCCTTTCTGATTTATTTATTCTTGAGCATCACCCTTGCTGCCATCAATTTATTCCTCGTTACCAGCAGGTCCTGAACTCGCGGTTCCATAAACGTAATAAAGGATTTGTTCTTTCATCACGCTCAACGAAACGCGCATAACCCACTCATCGTCAAAAGAGTAACGTACAGAAAGAAGAGGAGTGGGTTCAGTGAGAAGGTTCATCCAAGTTACAATTTTATTTCTTATTACCTTGAATAGCTTTATATTCACAATTCCTTCATCAGTTTATGCTTGTTCCTGCGCAGCACCTCCCCCGGTAAAGGAAGCACTGACTCAAGCAGACGCCGTGTTCGCAGGGAAAGTCACAGAGATAGTGAAACCAAGACCAAATGTGCTAGGAGTTATCTCTTCAGCTGATCCCGTCGATGTTACATTTAATGTTTCGCAAATTTGGAAAGGCATCGAAACAAAACGGGTCACAATCGTTACCGCTTTAAGTTCGGCGAGCTGTGGCTTTGCTTTTGAAAAGGGAAAGGATTATATCGTGTATTCCTACAAGAATCAGGACAATTTTCTCGAAACCAACATTTGCACAAGAACACAAGAGCTAACAGCGGCATCTGAGGACCTTGCCTCCCTTGGAACAGGTATTACCCCCATACAGAATGAACAACCATCAACGAAAGAAAATCAGACTATCGCTGCTCCTTACCTTTGGATATCAGGTATCCTCGTTCTTGTAGGTGTCACTTATTTTTTCGTTAAAAAGATGAAGAAAATCTAAAAAGCCCTGGTATTACGCAATGAAAGTTCCTCGCACATTGCCCCATTAAAAGTCGCTAAAATCGCGGCTTTTTACGTTTTATTGCCTCTTTTTCAGACAGTAAATGTCGGTCTTCCAATGTATCGTTGACTTTATACTGGGGATTCCTGTATGTTTGTGCGCCATCGTTATCAACTTTTTTCATTATCATTGCCTATAGGAAGATAAACAGTAAATATAGTACCTCCATCAGGCTGACTTGCAACGCGGATGAAACCGCCGTGGATCCTTACAAAATGATGGGCGATGGATAATCCAAGCCCCGTACCGCCTGTATGCCGCGAGCGCGCTTTGTCTACGCGGTAAAATCGGTCAAATAGGTGGAGAAGATGTTCCGCCGGAATTCCGATCCCGGTATCAATCACCGAGACCCGTGCAAAAAACGCATTCCCATCAACGACTCGGTCTTCGGTTTCAACCGTAATCTTCCCTCCACGTGGTGTGTAACGAATCGCATTGGTAAGCAAATTAAAGAAAACTTGCGTGATCCGTCTCGCATCGGCCATCACGGTAAGCGGCCTTGAATTTGTATAAAGGCAAATGTCCAATCCATTTTCTTCTGCTTCATATTTTAAGTCGTCGACGATTCGTTCTAGGTGTACCGTCAGATCGAGCGGCTTGCGATCGAGCGATAAGCGGCCAGCTTCTGCCAACGACAAGACATGCAGATCATCCACAAGCAGGCTCATTCGGATCACTTCATCATGAATCCGAAGCAGCCTTTCTGGTGGGACATGAGTACCGGCCTGCTGATAATTCTCCAGTTTAAGCTGCATAATAGACAGCGGCGTGCGAAGCTCGTGAGCAACATCGGCCACCAATCTTCTGCGGGCTTCTTCGGCTTCACGCAGACGAAATGTCATGTCATTGAACGCTTGAGCGACTTTCCCATATTCATCTTTCGTGTCAACAGGTACTTTAACGTCCAGGTCACCCTGCGCTACGCGCTCTATGGCGGCTATAAGCTTTTTAAGCGGGAGGGTCAACACTCCCGATATCCAAAAACTAAAACACAATCCGATCATAAGAAAAATGGACGCTCTAAGGAGCACGTTCATCTCCATTCTGTCAAGGAAATATGATTTTACTATTTCGATTTGCTCTTCGGGCGAGGCGCTCAAATAGATTTCATTGATTTGTTCTCTTTGGAATTGATCGAACAAGCCGGCTGTGTAAACTTGCGTTGTAAGGGAGATAATGTTACCCACTATGAGCAAGAGCAGTCCCATAGCAAATATTTTCATTCGTACAGTCATCTTCATGAACGTTCACCGAATCGATAGCCGAAACCATATACCGTTTGAATATATCGAGGATTGGCAGGATCATCTCCCAGTTTTCGGCGAAGATTCCGAATATGAGAATCCATTGTTCTTTCGTATCCCATGTACTCATCTTCCAAAGCAGCCTTTAACAATTGCAAACGGCTAAAGACAATGCCGGGACGACCAGCCAGTGTGAACAAAATTTTGAATTCAGTAGGTGTCAATTGGATTTCCTGGCCGTCTTTGAATACCTGACATTTGGGCTCGGAAATGATCAAGTTGTCTCTTTCCAGGAACATCGACTTGTCTTCGGGTCCACGTAAGCGGCGAAGTAAAGCTCGAATACGCGAAGCGAGCTCGCGCAAGCTGAACGGCTTTGTCAAATAATCATCTGCACCGATTTCCAGGCCGACAATTTTATCCGATTCTTCAGATCTTGCCGTGACCATAATAATGCCGCATTGCGAAGTTTGCCTAATTTCACGGCATACGTCGATGCCGCTCTTCTCAGGAAGCATCCAATCAAGCACGATGAGATCGGGCCGCTCAGATCGGGCGATCGTTAGCGCTTCCTTGCCAGTTCGGGCGCTCAATACCTGATACCCTTCACGTTGCAGAAAGGTTTGCATCTCCTCAAGCATGCCCGGTTCGTCCTCCACAAGCAACAATTTCGCTTCCATTTCAATCACATCTTTCCATAATAGTCTGCTTCCATTGCGACAACATAGCTCTTACACAAAATTATACCTGTATTTGACAGACTCTTGAATAAATTCACACAAGGAGAGGGAGATCTGCATAAGTTCTCGACATTTGTTGTGTAAACTGGCTGTGAAAATAAAGAAATATTCGAAAAAACAAAGAGGAGTAATTAACAAATGAAAATGAGGCTAGTTTCACTCGTATTACTTTGTACATTTCTACTTGTTCCGACTATTACCTCTGCAGAAGTGACCAACGGTAATGTCGGATACGGATTAACCACCGGGCGACTCTGGGCCACGATGGACGCGGTAGTGGGGCTGATCAGCGCGGTCATCGGTTCACTGTCTCTGGCCCGCTCCGTCGGTCGTTTCGGCTCGGGCTCGGGGAGACGCGGGGCCATCGTAGCAGCGGTGATGGCGTTGATCGGCATAGTCTACGCTGGGCTGCATCTGGCCAACTTCACCGGTGATTTCGGCACCGGCAGCGGGCGAGCCGGGGCTATCGTGGCCATCGTTTTGGGGCTGATCGGAATGGTCCTCGCTGGGCTCACTTTTGCCCGCTCCCGCCGCGCCAGTTGACCCACCATGAGCCTTTACATTCTCTCTTCTTAACAAATCGAGTGTTGTGCTTATTTCCTTTTCCACTCGCTCAGCCTCAACCTTTTCTCAAAAATACGGTTTGCGAGTCTTTTATCCTCTTATCAAATTGCCTGCTGTAAATTTGCCTTCCCTACTGTTGATGCAACACCGAATGCAATGAAAGTGGCCTGTAATTAGTGTAAAATAAGCAAGTGCCCAGGGCGTTACTGGTATCATGTTTATACACTTTGAAACAATTGACAATCCGATCCACTTTGCTCATAAAGTGCGTCACGCCAATTCAGTACTAAAACATTAAGCTTTTGCCCCTTTTAGGGGCGTTTTTTATATGCAGTACTACTTACTTCCCCACACATTGTAAAACTTCTTATGATGCCTAGTCATGGCAAGTAGCTATATCCTCACCATTTTGCCCTCTTAAATAAAGTTGTAGTTTTAGACAATTCTATAATATCAATTAGCACATTTCCGTTTACTGCAGGCTCGTATCAGTTGCCAAGCTTCCCCCATTTGCATTCTCTATATCAGATAGAGAGAAGCGAGGTGATTGATATGACTGACGTGGTAGTGATCTTATTCAGACGTGTCAGAGTGAATGGCGTGCGGAGACGAATTATTCGCGACGTTAGCATCATTGGAAGTGCCGCACCATGTAACCAATTTTTAATGATTGGTAGACGTGTGGGTCCTGCTTCACGTTGCCTTTTGAATAACGGGTTCCAACGTGTGTTTTCAAGAGATAATGTTTTGGTGTTTGTCCGAGTAAGATAAATGGGTCTGTATGAAAACGGTAACTAATTGGGTTACCGTTTTCTATTTTTTCAGAATACCCATTGTGGAATCCCCCCTTTTAGCTTCGTGATATAATATCCATATATTTGAAATGGTGGGATGTTATGGAAAGTCAGCTATTGCTATTACTTTCTGCGATATTATTTTGCTCGTAGCTCAGTGGCTGTTATTTTTATCAAAAAGGCCAATCACAGGCTGAGCAGGGACTTCTCGCTTCTTTGTCAGGCGATTATGGACAATTACGTAATACAAAAAATGAGTTGGACAATATCTTCTCAATGACCAAAGGCGACCAAATCAGGTACGCCATTTATTTACTTCGTAATGTTGAAACAGCAAATGCATCTTTGTTAAACATCAGTAGATTGACTATTAATGACGAAACAGATTTTAGTGTCATTATAGACGAGGTTTCATTGACAGCAGCTGATATTCACACTTACATACACGAATTATCTTTCGACTTGGATACCTCCAAGACTAAAAAGAAATTGCAGAAACATGGTGATGCTCTCCACTTAATTACTGAGACTCTTACGCCAATAGAAATTCGAACGATGGATCTAGAGAAAGTAAGATATAAGCTTTCTCTTTTACAAAACTCACTCCCAAAGTGAATTAACAAAATGAGCAATGTGCTTGGTACATTCGTAGTTGCATGGCGAAGATTTAACGTCATACTATCGGTAACTTCTGGGCTTTGGTTTAGTATGGAATACGTACTGACAGTCTTGTTACTGTTCTTTGTTAGCCTTCTTTTGTACAGAATTCGCTTCCACAAATTTACGAAACTAAATCGAGAAAACATTCGCCTATCAATGATCGAAATAGTTTCAGCCGCGTCACTTTCTTCTCAAATACTATCGATAGTTGGAATGTTAATTTTTGCATGATTATTGGTCATCTTTTTAATCAAGACCTTTACAAGAATTAATTTAACATCATTTCTTTTGTGTTAAATCAAGATTAGCTTTCAAACATTACTCATTTCAGACCGCTAATACTCGAGAGTATAATGTCCACTTAAGAAGGGAAAAAAATGGACAGTATAATTCACATGCTTTTTTGGGTGGTGAGAGTATGAAGAGTATTCTTCTGACAATACTCGCATTTCTTATGTTTAGCGGATTAGTTCATGCAGAAGGTAAATCGTCGGTGCCTTACGAAACTAGAGAAGAAATATACAGCGATATGTTTTTGTTGATGTTAAGTCCTCAAATTGAAGCTGCGATAAACAAATATTATTCAAAAACGTTAACAGAAAACCCGCAAGTTTATCCTTATATGATTGATGTTGTATTAGCGAAAAGGGTTGATACCTCATTTAGTTTTATAGTTACCGTTGATGTGACACCAGTTGTTGGTCCGCATATTTCTGTAGGGAAGGACAGGTTAACCTTTAAGGTTTCACCAGGCATAGCTCCCAGTCAGGCGAAATTGATAAAGTATGAACATCTAGAGACGCATGAACTCCCCTCTCATTGGAAGAGAATAGTAAGAGATACATAAGTAATGATGTGTTAAAAGGAATTTCTTTTTATTTGTTTGGCAAACTACCTCTGAAAGGAGTGAATCGAATGACTCAGTTCGATGTTGGATTAGTTCACAGGCTCGCTGACCAAATGGAGGGCCTTGCTTCAAATATTAAAAAGCATGTAAACTCCCCAAATGAACTAAGCCAGGACATAAAACAGATGGAGAGTATCCTCAACAGTTTTCAAACAATAACCAATTCGTCTGAAAATAGTGGTACCTATCCAATTGCAAATAATAACGATGTAAGATAAGTCCTAAAGCAATTTCATCACGTATCGAAAGAAAACCATCTTCGAAAACTCTATAGGCGGCTGGAAACTATCTGCTTTAGCTCCATTACCTTTGCCGCCCTTCTCCTTTTACAAGCCAATTGTTCTGAATAATAATTATGATTTGAAACTTCCCCCTAACCAGCCATAAAATACTGGTATGAAGGGGTGTTAGAGGGCTCACTGAGCCATTTTTTACTTAACCCAATCTGCTATTCTTTCCCCATTTGTTAAATTCTCTCGGCGATAATGATAGACTGTACAAAATTCTAGATTGAAACCCCTTGCGCAGATATAATATGTGAGATCAAGATCTTCTTCTTCAATACAAAAAGCAATTTCATACTCAATGTCCTTTACTTTCAATCGTTCATTCTCTTCATTTGTAGCCAATCTAAACCTTGGATATTGAAAATACGTAGGGCATTCAATGTATGAGACACCATAAAAAACTACTTCGACACTGTGATAGTACGATAAGTTAAAACTTCCTATCAGCTTTAGAGACTCTTTGTTAAACTGTGACAATTGCCATTCAAAAAGGTTTGTTTGATTGACCGCTTTTTGCAATTTAATTACCTTTTTCTCCATAAAGTCTTCCCCCAGTACAAATGAATCTCCCCTGTAGCTTCTAAAGCTCAATTATTTAACCTCAACGATCATCTTAGCGCTATTTCCATTTATTTGAAACAGTTCAATTGAAACTGCACTTTCACTTTTACTACATCTACTTGAAACATTTGGTTCTTTCGTTTGTACTAACAGTAAAAATATTCCACAAGCAGGTGTATTCATGGTTAAAGCACTTGGATTTGGGGCAATTTTGCAGTCCCTTTTAATAATTGTATTGTTGTCGATTGGGAATTTTGATCAAGTAGGCAATTACTCCGAATATCTTGCTCTTGGATTAATTTCTTTAGGCGGATTAATGGTCTACAATACCCTTAAGGTGCCATCTCCTTACTACCAAGAAGATGACGCGAAAGATCATAAAAGCAGGTGGAGATGGACCATTTATTTCCTTCTGGCATCTGTGCCAAGTGTCACCTTTGCTTTAATCTTTTTCTTCTTTTTTGATTAATTATGCCTTGCTTGGCACACATTTTGTTAATTTAATAGAAACTCTATTGATTTAATTACGTCTTACTAAATACTAGTAAGTTTATGAACCTTGGAGGATTGACTCTTAATGGAAAATGAATTTTTTGTTGGTTGGGGAACTCTATCGCTTATCAATGCTGGACTAGCTCAAGGTAAAAACCGCAGTGGTCTTAACTGGTTCTTCCTTTCATTATTTCTTGGTCCAATCGCGACTCTAATTATTGTTGTTTGGGATAAGCTGCCCGAGCAACAAGACTTATCAAAATGAGTAATTTGTAAACTACCTAATCTCGTGATACATTATTTGGAAAATACAAAATTCAGGTGACTTTCATGGGAAAAAACACTTTGCAAAAAATAGGTTCAATTGTAATCACTCACGACATCACCTTCATAAACTTCATTGCCGTTTTTGTCGTGAAGTCCAGTGTATTGTTGCCTATCTACTAGTTCAAAACCCAAACTATCCCATTTAATTGTTTTCGACCAATCGTTTCGTTCTATATCATCAATTGTGATGATAGCAGTCTGTATTTCTCTTGTTTTGGAGTATTTGAACACATACCTAGACTTAATCTCGCATCCTGCTTTCATCCCGTTCCCCTCCTCAGTCATCTACCACAAAAACCGTTTCCAATCTGGTGTTCATTACTCTTTTGTCTTTTTGTGAAGCCCATCTTTTCGTAATCTACATCGAAAGAGAATCCACTGTATATGATTTCGTTGGCAACGGTGAGAATGGTCACTACCCCTTCATGGTCGAGAGAGCAAAACACTTTTCCGATCCTTCTTCACCAGTTGATGACATCGGGATATATACGATCTAGCTTCTTACTTTACCTGTTTGACTTTTCTTCAAAACCTTTTACAAACGTACAAGGCCCTGACTGCTCTGATAATGCTTTCCTGCTTGAATTTCCATATGGGATCCTCCTCCGAATTAACAAATCGATTGTTGGGACAAATCGAAGTTTTGTGTCGAAAACAAAAACTGTAAATCAAGACATATGAGTTGTACGATTATATTGCCCGTTGTAAATTTCCCTACTTATCCGTTGATGGAACGCCGTGTGCGATGAAAGTCGCTTGCACGGTGTAGGCTCGAACGAAATCCCTCACAAACAGAAGGGAATAAGTCGAGAATAGCAATATCAATCATGCCCCTATCGTAGTTAATCCTATTCCGAATCAAACGATGACCCCTGACGAGCGATTGTTACATGTTCCCCTGGCAGGGATTTTTTCCGACCCTGACCTAGATCCTCTGACCTACTCAGTTACTTCGAGTGAAGCAAGCATCGCTACAGCCTCTGTTATAAATGTATTTGAATACGTAGAAATTGCTAGGCTCACTGACAAAAGTGGTGTCGTTACAGTAACCATCACAGCCACCGATGGCCATGGGGCATCGGAATTTACGACTTTCACAGTCACTTTGAAATAGCCATTTCTGGAGATTAAGGACCATGTAAAAGAAGAACTTCCATTAACGTTCCCTTG
Organism: Brevibacillus reuszeri; assembly: GCF_002897295.1. Taxonomy (GTDB): domain Bacteria; phylum Bacillota; class Bacilli; order Brevibacillales; family Brevibacillaceae; genus Brevibacillus; species Brevibacillus reuszeri_A. The sequence goes on along the minus strand of NZ_BEXF01000009.1, from coordinate 20,008 downwards.
GGTTATCCCAGGGGGAATTTTTTTAAGAACTGAGATTGCCGCTTTGCTGACCCTACTTAACAAATCGTGTGTTTTGCAAAATTTGGATCTTTTGCTAAAATACCAATCATAAAATACTGTCCTGGAGGGCTTATGAACACCGAAGAATTGAAGCAGTTTGTTAAAACTCACCGAGTCATTGAACAAACAATTGATGGATTTTGGAATTACATTAACAATTGGAAAACTGACAACCCTGATTCATTTTTAAACGCCTTTGATGTTATTGATCCTGCCTCATTAAAAGTCGGTGTGAAAAAGATATCACTTACCATCAACTATCTTTTTGAGGATGAATACGTTCAGTCTTATGCCAGTATCCATCACAATGGCACTGAGGTAGCTGTATATCACTATCTGATTTCATTCAATGGAGAGTGTATTGATGACGTTCTAAGTTGGGAAATCTTAGATTAGCTTTTTGCTATGCAAAATTACCGATGTGGTAATAGCCGCTGAATTCTGGCATATGATCAAACTGCCATCGCTGCAATGGCTTCACAACGAGTTGGTAATCCTTGAAAATCGTGTATGCTCCATCGATCCAGTCATTTACTTTAAGTCCGTGTTCCCGGATGTCTTTCAAAATTTCCGTAACTGCATCCTCTGCTGTGACTAAAGTGGCTCCCGCACCTGCTGGCAATTGCGGCGTGAATGTCCATATTAATGCGCAATCAAGCATCGTTTTTTCCACTTAACCAATACGTTAAATTTTACAAATGTTCAAAATATTACCTAATTCAACTACCAATTTTATGTTATCCTCAACTCGCAGAACAAAATATTCAAGATTTTTGAAAGGATGAGAAATCATTAAAATAAAATTGATTGAAGATATTCCTTTTTGTACACAAAATGAAAAACCTGTTTGCCTAGATATCATTATGCAAGATGATCCTCCTGAACGTCCTATGCCTGCGATCATCTATATCCATGGAGGCGGTTGGATGAGAGGAGATAAAGCCGCGGAAGGAGGACGCAGTTGGAATGCGCGATTTGCCAAGCACGGTTTTGTATGTGTCAACATTAATCATCGTCTAAGTGGAGAAGCCAGCTTTCCAGCACAAATACATGATGTAAAAGCAGCCGTACGCTGGGTGCGTGCTCATGGTCGTGAATACAGTATTGATCCGTCAAAAATTGGGGTATGGGGTCACTCTTCTGGTGGTCATTTGGCTGCCTTACTTGGGACATCAGCCTCGATCGCTGAGCTTGAGGGAATCGGTGGAAATGAAGAGTATTCAAGTGAAGTACAAGCTGTGTGCACCCTATCTGGACCAACTGATCTTTCCAAAATGGGCGGCTGGCATGATCTCCCGAATTCGCCAGATGCTAGACTGTTTGGCATTAAAACCTTAACAGAAAATATAGAATTAGTATCGCGAGCAAACCCCATGAGGTATATACACAAGAAGACTCCGCCTTTTTTTATTGTCCACGGTGATGCGGATAGCATCGTTCCAATCAATCAGTCCGAGTTATTGTATGAGGCGCTTGATGATGTTAGCTTTCTTCGTATCAAAGGTGCCGATCATGGACTTATCGGTGGAAATATGTCAATGGATGAGATACTGAATTCCATTCTTGCATTTTTTCAAAAACAATTGATGGGAACAAAGGAATCAGAATACATAATCAAACAAAGTCGTAACGATGAAAAGAATCTGATCCAATACTTCCTAAACGACGCGCTTGAATCTAGTAAATAGAGGATTCTAAATGAACTGCTGGAAGCTACGTGAATTGCTCCATTTGGCAGCTCGTTTATTCACTACACAATGTGCCAATCAATCTCCCAATTTGACCAGCTTACCATATGTTAAAGTTGCCCATTGTAAAATCCTTTGTATCCGTTGATGGAACGCCGTGTGCGATGAAAGTCGCCCGCACAGTGTAGGCTCGAACGAAAACCTCAAATACAGAAGGGAATAATTGGAAGTAAAATAACGATTACCGTAACAGCTCACGACGGCAAAGGAGGCACAATCTCCAGCAAGTGGCTTATCATTTGTAGATAACTTCCTTCCATCAACGACCCTCGGGTAATCCGGGGGGTTTTTGCTTCAATCCTCCACTAATTAATACTTCTTCCATTTCTCCTATGCAGCGAAGCACAAAATCTCCCTGAGAAGCAGCATTTTTTAGTTCTCTTCCGCAAGACTTTACAAACTTGTTATTGGAAACATTTTGCATACTTTTTCGTCTTACCTTTTAAACAAGAAGGAGTGGCTCTGATGAAGAAGCTTTACTTTTTGTCGTTTCTTTTACTAGCATCTGGCTGTTCTAATAACTCTCTTGAATTACAATCAACCAAAATTGAGTTAGAACAGGTGAAACAACAAAATACTGAATTGGAGCTTGAATTAAATAAACTCAGTAAGGAACTTGAGTCAAAGCAAAAAGAATATGAATTGAGAAATATACTGGACATCAAAGCAAGAGAAATATTCCGCCTAATGGCCGAAAACAAGGAAACAGAATTGCGTGCACATCTTTCAAAAAAGCTGACAGCTATGAATAAAACCATCACATATTTTGTTGATGATCAACAAGTATCTGTACCTTTTGTAACTGACAGAGGCACTTTTCGACAACGGTTCTATTCATTGGACAAAGAAGATTCCTTCATTACCGGTTATGAGGTTTGGCATCCAGGTGGTAGACAGTCTATTCTTATCCTTCATTTTGTTCTCAAAGACAACGACTGGATGCTAGATGAAATCAATACTGACATTTGACTATTTTGACAAACTGAGCATTTTGTATAGTCACATTCATATGCTTTTGGTTAAGTAGCCAACCAAATGAGTTAACTTTAGTTAGCAGACAGCAACGATGACGTGACGTATGTTAAAGTTGCCCGTTGTAAAATCCTTTTTATCCGTTGATGGAACGCCGTGTGCGATGAAAGTCGCCCGCACGGTGTAGGCTCGTTCGAATACCTTTGATTAGAGAAGGGAATAAGACGAGAATAGCGAAAAGAAACCAATTAATGATGTTGTAAATGCTGGGGATGGTTGGCATATATCTCATGGTAGATTTATTGATTTTTACTACACCGCCCCCCAGAACGCCACATCTGAGAAAATCGTGCAGTCTACAGACAATGGAGAAACTTGGGAGGATTCTTATCTACCATTAGGGATTAAATCCGTCTCCGTTAATGGGATTCCCAAGCATACTGTACGTGCCGCACAGTTAATGGCAGGAAAAACCTATCTATTTAAAGTTGTCATTATCGGTGGTAAGAACGAAGGCGAATCAAATGTTATTACTCACACAGTAAGTTAATCCATCAACGGCCCTCGGAGATAGTCCGGGGGTTATTTTCTCTGTGAACATTTTGAGCATTTGGTTCAACTGCCTTGACCAATGACGGTACCTTCACTCCTCTCCTCGCTTCTTACCACAAAAGCTGGTCAATCCATCGTCAACTGGTATCAAGCATGTGTTTACTCATAAAAAAAGACGCAGTTCGCGTCTTTTCTGTCTTACCTATTCTATTTCTTTTGTCAAATCACCAATCAGCTTACGCTTTATTTTTCGAATGCAGCTCAGCTTCAATTCGGGATTCCTTCGAAGTTTCTCCCATGCGCCAGTAAGTGATCAAGCTAATGGCGATACAGCCAGCTACGTAGTAATAAAACAGAGATTCGGAGCCGATGTTTTTGAGCCCAAGCGCAATGAACTCAGCTGTACCACCGAATACGGCTACTGTAATTGCGTAAGGGAACCCTACCCCAAGTGCACGAATTTCAGTCGGGAATAGCTCGGCTTTTACAATGGCATTAATGGAGGTGTAGCCTGTGACAATGATCAGTCCAACCATCATCAGCAGGAATGCAACCATCGGGCTCTTCGTTTGCTCCATCAAGAGAAACATTGGTACCGTAAACAGTGTTCCCAGAATACCGAACGCCATCAAGAGCGGGCGGCGGCCGATTCGGTCAGACAGCATGCCAGCGATCGGCTGGAGCACTACGAATACCAGCAAGGCAGTAAAATTGATCCAGCTTACCGTTTCCTTAGGAAGGCCGACGGTATTAACCATGAATTTTTGCAAATACGTCGTGTACGTATTAAAGGCGATCGTTCCACCAAGCGTCAGTCCAACGACGGTCAGAACCGCTTTTGGATACTTCATCAATGCACGAAGAGTTCCCGCGCTTTCACGTGTCTTATTCTCCATTTTCGTGAATTGCTCCGATTCATCCATTGAACGGCGCAGCCACAATACAGCCAATGCTCCGAGAGCACCGATTACGAACGGAATACGCCAGCCCCATGTGTGCATATCGGCTTCACTGAGTACTTGCTGGAGAATGATCTGAACACCGAGTGCCAGAAGCTGACCAGCAATTAGGGTCACGTACTGAAAGCTGGAATAGAAACCACGGCGACCACTACTGGCCATCTCAGACAGGTACGTAGCGGAAGTTCCATACTCTCCACCAAGCGATAAACCTTGCAATAGCCGTGCGAGAACGAGAATAATAGGAGCAAAAATACCAATTGTGCTATACCCCGGTGTTAATGCAATAATCAACGATCCACTAGCCATGACCGTGATGGATAGAGTCAAGGCTGCGCGTCTACCGTGACGGTCTGCGTAACGACCCATCAACAGACTTCCCAGTGGTCGCATCAGAAATCCGATGGCGAAGATAGCAGCTGTGTTAAGAAGCTGGCTCGTCGTGTCTCCCTTTGGGAAAAACTCTGACGAGAAGTACACAGCAAAAGCAGAATAGACGTACCAGTCGTACCATTCGATCAGGTTACCGATCGAACCCTTGAAAATGTTGCCCGTAATGCGTCGCGTATTCGCGCGATCATTCGTCTGATTCACTCTGAATCCTCCTTGTTGTCGACTCTGTTTCGAAACCTTACCTCTTTTCTGCAAGAATGTAACCGGTTTCAACTTGTGCTCGTATAAACATAAAAGCAAATTGCATGCCAACTCGTCCCACTGGGAATCAATACTAATGTCTCACATACGATGGAACCCTATTTTACAAAGAATTTTTAGACGCGCCCGAATATTTTTGCAAAAGCAGGAGAGTTGCTAAAACAATCCTTGGCACAAAAAACCGGCAAAAAAATCCGCTTGATACGGAAGTTTTTGCCGGGTCTATTGATTAAAGCGGACTTTTTATCCTCTATTGGCAGATAAAACTATGGATTCGCCTTTTCTGTGTAAAATTTTGCTGCTCCCGGATGGAGCGGTACCACCAGATCCTTCCCCGCTTCCTTCCTGTCAATTTGATTGGCAGCCTCATGTGCTTCTTGCAAGACATCCAGATTTTCGAAGAAAGCCTTGGTTAGCTTGTAAACTTGATCTTCTGTTAAATCTGAGCGAACGAGAAGAATATTGCGGATTGCCACAGTCGGAATGGGCTGGTTGTTTTTGTAAATACCTGCAGGGAGCTGCGCTTTTTCAAAAAACGGAAACTGCTTCGTGAGCTTCTCAATGGTATCCGACTGTATGGGAACAATCACGACTTCATTTGTGCTTTGCAAATCCAGGACAGCAGAATTAGGAAGGCCCGAGGTGACAAAAGCAGCGTCAATGGCATTATTCTTCAACTGATCAATCGCTTCCGCGTATGAGAGGTATTCAGGCCGGATGTCTTTGTAAGTGATACCATGCTCCCCTAGAATCATGCGTGCATTCACCTCTACACCGCTGTTCGGAGCACCTACCCCGACTCGCTTGCCTTTCAGATCGTTTACCGAGTGTATCGAGCGATCTTTTAACGTTACGATTTGCACATAGTTCAAATAAAGTCCAGCCATTGAACTCAGATGCTTAGCAGCGCCGCTCGCTTGAAAGCTTTCCTGCCCGCCAAGCGCAAAAGCAGCGACATCCGACATAGCGAACGCCACGTCGGCCTTATTATTTTCCAGAAGGCGAACATTTTCCACCGAGCCGTCAGTAGAACGCACCGCAGCATTATATCCGAGCTTATCTTTATACACCTTGGCCAACGCACTGCCAATTGTGTAATACGGCCCGGGAGCTCCACCTGTTGCGATCGTTACAAATGCTTGCTCGCTGCCCTGACCGACTGGAGCCAGGTCCGTTTTTTTCATACACCCACTCATCAAAAATGCCAGGACGAAGCTGGACAGTGCAATCCAAATCATGATTGTTCTCATTCTGGGCCTCTCAAATATTGCTTCAGCTTTTCGCGTAGTCCCCGCTCACTAATGGATAATTGTTTAGCTGTGTTCAAACGATGACCTTCATTCTGCTCAAGTGTGAAGAGAATATACATTCTTTCAGCCTCAGCAAGCGTTAGCCCTTCTGGAATCAAAAGACCACGCTGTGTCTCTTCTTCTCCTGCTGCGCCGCTTCTAGCTTTGCGTAGGGATTCGGGAAGTTCCTCAGGCTGAATCACATCATTTTCCGAAAGCGCTACGGCGTATTCCACCATATTAGACAGCTCGCGGACATTTCCGGGATATGCATAATCATACAGCCTGCGTTTGGCATCAGGACTAAACGTTTTCGTGCGGACGCCCATATTCGCCGAGTACAGGGCTAAAAAATGCTCGATAAGCAGTGGTACATCCTCTTTGCGCTCACGCAGCGGCGGAAGATGCAGGGGGATCACATTCAGGCGATAGTAGAGGTCCTCGCGAAAATTCCCCTTGGCAACTTCTGTTTGCAGATTCCTATTGGTCGCGGAAATTATCCGAACATCTACTTCCTTTGGCTGCTGGGAGCCGATCGGGGTAACTACCTTTTCCTGAATCACTCGCAATATTTTGGCTTGCAGCGAAAGCGGCATCTCGCCAATTTCGTCCAGAAAGATGGTGCCCCCATCTGATCGTTCAAATAAGCCCTGCTGCTTTTGATAGGCACCCGTAAAAGCACCCTTTTCGTGTCCGAACAGCTCACTTTCCAGCAAAGGCTCGGGGATTGCCGCACAATTGATGACGGAAAAAGCACCTCTCTGCCGAAATCCTTGAAAATGGATAGCGCGGGCCACTAACTCCTTACCCGTACCGCTTTCTCCTGTGATCAATACATTGGAATTAATGTCCTTTACCTTTTCGATCAATTGGAATACCTTCTGGATGCCACTGCTCTTGCCGATGATGCCTGCATAGGTTTCCTGCTGCCGAACCGCTTGGCTGAGTACCTGAACCTGACGATGGAGCTGTTGAAACGTGAGGGCCTTGGTCAGAAGCAGCTTGACCTCGTCCAAATTGAGTGGCTTGGACAGGTAATGATAGGCACCGGCTTTCATCGCTTCGACGGACGATTCAATTGAACCATACGCCGTCATGATAATCACCACTACCTCCGGCTTTCTTTCTTTGATCACACGGAGAAGATCGATACCATTTGCCACGCGTAAATTCAGATCGAGCAAGACACCGTCGATATGCTCCTCGTCCAGCAGTCTCAAGCCTTCCTCAGGTTCCGAAGCAGTAAGCACACGGTATTCATCCTCAAGTGCAAAGGAAAGCGAGGAACAAATAGCCCGCTCGTCATCAATGATCAATATGTTCATCAGCAATCTCCTCCCTTTGAAAATCGTAGTAGGAAGGTTGTCCCTATACCCACATCACTTTTCACTTCAATTCCTCCGCCATGATCGTTCATGATTTTCTCGCAAATATACAGGCCAAGTCCAATCCCTTGGCTTTTTGTCGTATAGAAAGGCTGGAACATTTGTTGCATTTCATCCGTCTCAATGCCGGAGCCCGAATCGGAAATAGCCAGGTAGACCATTCTCTCATCCTGCAGGGTAGATATAGTCAATCGCTTGTCCTGTGAGTGAGCCATAGCCTCGATCGCATTGAGAATCAGATTGATCAGCACCTGCTTGATGCGATCACGATCTACAAGCACTTCCAATTCGGGAGATATATCAATGGCAGTCCTAATCCCCTCGTTTTCGATTCGTTTCGTAAATAAGCCCAACACCGACTGAACCAGGTCGAATAGCTTCACCCATTTTTTCTGGACAGGCTTTTCTCGTGAATAATCTAACAAATCCTCAATGATCCGGTTCATCCTAGCTACTTCTTCTGGAACATGCTCCAGGAGTTCTGCCCGAAAACGGGAATCATCAAGCTTTTTGGGAAGCAATTCGGTAAAGGTTTTGATGGCTGTCAGCGGATTGCGGATTTCATGGGCAATCCCTGCAACGAGCTCTCCCAAGGCACGCATTTTTTCCTGTGCGATCAATCGTGCTTGCAGATGCTTCTGCTCTGTCCGATCCTGCAGACAAAGAATTCCGCCTACCTGCTCCCCCACTGAATTAACTAAGGATGCGGTATAGTAGTAAACGATCCGGCCTGTTCCATCCCCGAGGTGGAGCTCTCCTTCTAGATAGTGCCGATTCCCCGAACCCAGTACCTGTTGAACCGGTAGCTGGGGTAAGCAGTCCAACACATAAATCTCTGCTGGCTGTTTATTCAATCCCAGCAATTTTCGTGCTGCCCGATTAATCAGTGTTATTCTCCCTGCTTGGTCAAAAGACAGAATCCCATTGTCCACGCTGTCCAGCACTTTCGTTTGAAAAGCAAAGCTGTCCGCCAATGCAGCTGTCTGAAGCTTAACCTCTCTTTGCAAACGTTTATTCCATAGAAAGCTTGCTGCCAGAACGAACACAACCAGCCCCATCACGATAAGCAAGCCGTACACAAGCTTGCGCCACCATTCGATCGCCAAAGCATTATAGGGTTCGAGGTACTGGGAGTATAAAGACTCATAGGTGCCGTTTTGATGCAGCTCTGCCAAGCCTTCATTCAGCTTGTTCAACAGCTCATAATTGCCCTCTCGCACAGCAAAAGCATAATCGGATGGCGGAATCAGCCCCGTACGAATCCGGTAGTCTTGCTGGTTTCCAGCTTTTTGCAGAACGTATTCAGCGGTCCACCGGTTTCCCAGAAAAACATCGGCTCTCCCTACAAACAGCATCTCCATCGCATCAGGTTGGTTAAAGGCGACCAGCAGCTTGCCACCTCTGATGCTTTCTAATTGGGAGATTCCTGCGTCGTCTCGTTGAACTGCAACCACTTTCCCTCTCAGATCATTGATCCCAGATATATCGCGGGTTGCTAAAGGGACGACCAGAGCGTCAGCCATCGTCAAATAGGAATCACTAAAGTCAAAAAAGGTATCGCGCGTGCTCGTATATTTCATCCCGACAACCAGATCCAGCTGTCCCGCTTTTAACTGGATTACGGTATCCTCCCATTCCAGAGGAACGAATTGAATCTGATAGCCGTGAAGCGTAGCCATTTTCCGAATCAGATCGATATCAAAACCGGCTGGCTCGCCGTACTTATCCAAATAAGATAAAGGTGGTAAGCTTTTGTCGAAGCCAACTCTAATCAGGCGTTCTTCTTGCGCTTCCGCCAGTCCGGGCAGAAAGGAGTAGAGCGTTATCGTTAGTAAAATCATGAGCATACCTACCTGCCGCAAAAATAACCACCCCCAACATATGAACATCAGCACATAGCATTTCAAATTCCTATTATGGACGATATGAGCAGCCTTGAAAAGAACTCTCCCCCTGGCAGCTGGTTAAAAAGGCTGTGGAAATAGAAAAGAGAATGCCTTCATCCGTAAAGAAAGGAGGGGCATTCTCTTTGTAGTGGCATTGGCAGCGGCACCAACCGTATCACCGATTCGTTAACATCGTCGAAGGTGTAGCTGTCCTCACGAAAATGAGAGCGTCAAAAGCTTTTGCCGGTATCATTTGCAAGGTGTACATCTTTTCTATTGATCCATACCATCCACTAAAGACGGCACCAATCGCACTAACGGGCTGAGGACGATTCAGATAAGCCGTAACTGCTTCATCATGTTTTGCCTTGGTAAAATCCAGGAATCCATCTGTCCATTTTGTATTTGCAAACAGAGTAGCTAAACGATGATTCCCGCTATTTTTGACATAAAATTCTTTTTGTTCGTTGGTCGTTGCGTCATTTGCAAGAAACTTGCTTTCGTAAAATTCGCTTCCGATCGCGTAGTATTCGTCCCCGAACGCTTTTGCTAGATGCGCTCCCATGCAGGTAACGATTCCCATGGTTGTGGAAGTTTTTTCAATATGTCCGTTATGTCCGGCGATGAACAGGTTTTGTCGTCCATCATACTTCTTTTCAAAGGATAAAATCCATTTCACTTTCTCAGCCATATAGTAATCGCGCGTGCTGCTATAATTTATATTCATTCCACGCAATGTAGCATTTTGCTTGATCGACTCGGCAAAGGCTACTGCCAGATCGAAATCTTTCTCAGAGCTTTTTGCGATATAAGCAGATTTGTTTTCATGCATTTGCTTCATCAGGCTGCTAATATGAGAGAGCCCCTCCTGCACGATGGCTGGCTTCTGATCATATACCGTTTTATCATTCAGATTCGCCAGCGCTGACTCATATTTTGCAGCAAGTGGCGGGTCCACCTTTTTCATGTACGTGAATAGCCCGTTTTTGTTCTGGTCATAGCGCTGCATATCAAAGCCGTAAAAATGAACTTTATTTCCTGCAGTCGCTTGCTCATTATAGGAGCGCATCCAGGAGAGCAGCTCAGCCATTTCTTTCGTATTGTAAATCGTAAAGCCGATCGCCCTCGCAGCTTCCTCGGCTGTCCCACTTCCTCCTCCTATGTATTCATTCACCTTCTGTCCTCCACCGAAATCTCCCTCGATGGCAAAGACGCGAAAGCCTTGTTGTTCCACCAAATGCTTAAAAACATCTAATTTCAGCGTGGTAAACTGCTTGTTTCCATGTGTAGCCTCTCCAAATCCTATGATGGTTTTCTTTGGCAGTTCCATTTTTGCAACGGGAACTAGACTTGATTGCAGAGACTGTTGTAGTGGGTTCGCCTGCTGAGAATGGAAGCCAGTCAGCATACTCATCATGAGGAGCGAGCATATTGCAATCAGGAGCTTTTTCTTCATATCGATCTCTCTTTCTTGAGCTGCATTGGTACAACATCTCACGTTTTGGTTTTTCTTACCATTTACACCATTATACACTCGATCAATGCTGTTTACCTATATCAAATTTTTTCAAGTCAGTGAGTCTGATCGCAATAACAAAAAAACCACCCGCAAAAGGTGGTCAACATGGTTTGGTAGAGTCTATTAACGCGTGGATGGGACAGACATTGCAGCTAATGCTTTCAGCGCATACTCTAATTCGACATCTTTTCCTTGTACATATTTTGCATGAAAGGTTTCCTCATTTAATGGGATAAGCACATCGGGAACTCCCCCACCTTGTCCCTGACCATTACTGTCACCTTGAATAATATAGTCTTGATTTAACGACCTTCCATCAGGGAAATGGACGATGTAGCCCTCTGGCATCTCAGCTTCAATCGGACTGCTAACCACACCAAATGAACCATTCGTCGTCGTAAAACCTACGCTTTTTACGTGGGGCAAGCCCTTTAGCAGGATTGGCAGCCCTTCTCCTGAACTAGCAGTTTTGTTGTTCATGATAATGGCAATGTTTCCATCGTATTGAGGTGCGGTGGGCACGACTATACGCGTCTCAAAAGGATTGAGCTCAAAGCTACCCGTTACTCGATTGTAATAGCTGACATGCTCATAGGTGGTTTCCTTAGGAACAAATAAACCTGCAATGGCTGCAACCAAATCATCACTACCGCCTGGATTATCCCGAACATCAATAATTAAGCCCTTGGTGTTCTGACTGTGAAACCAATTCAATATTTCCTTCACTTTTTTTACAGGATCTGGAACTGTCTCGTTAGGCAGAAAGTATCTGATTTTCAAGTAACCGTATCCGTCCCCGACGATTTCGGCATCAATGGGATTATCTTCTTTTTTCCATTTTACTCTCGTTTTCTTTAAGGTTTCATAATTGTCGTCATACGCTTTTAAAATGAGCTTGGTGCGCTTACGATCGTCTACATTCTGATATTCAACAGGAATCTCTTTTCCAATGGGGGCGCGAACCATAAACCTGCCTCGATTATAGTTTATATCTCCCTCAGTTCCCATCGGATTTTCGCTCCAGGTGGCTTGTTGATAAGCGTCCTTCGTTGCTTTCCCATCCCATGTAATGATTTCTGCGCCTACCTTTATTCCATGTTGTTCAGCAGGGCTTCCTTCCACAACCAAATTCACTAAAACCTTGCCATTATCCAGCTGAATCGTGCTGATGCCAAGCCGCCACCAGCTTCTCTTTTAAATACTGGATTATCCTCATACAGATTTTCGTTCCTGATTTTGATATGACCATCTCGAAAGGAAAATAGATATTCCCGCAAAGTTTGGTAGTAAAGGTCTTTGTTTTTTTCTTCCTCTGCCTTTTTAAAAAGGGGTTCGTACTTTTCCTTCAAACCCTGCCAGTTAACCTGCTTCCACTCGCCAAATGGGTATTCTCTGGATAATCGCTCATTTAACAAAACAAATGCTTGCGAATAGCTCATTTCACTAAATTCACTGACTGGATTGTACCTGAGTTCTCCAGCATACGTAGGCGTGCTTAGCAGAACGATAATGCCGGCTACGCAAAACAATGCCCTCACGATTTTAAACCTAGGCTCAGACGAGGAACGCTTGAATACGCTCTTAATCGTGCACAAGAAAACAATCAAGGTTACGGCATAGAATACGAGCGCCAGTAAGGTGGTATCACCATATAGAAAACTGACAATGGCAATCAGCAGAGCTACGCTCGGTAAAAAATCGAGCAAACGGTGAGGTTTTCGAAAAGGAAGACCATACCTGAAGAAAACCAGTACATTCGTGAAAAAAAGTATCGTTTCAAAAACTGTGAACCAAGTAAACGATGTAACGAAATGGATCAAGAAACTCATGCTACCGTTCCTCCCTCAAAATTTCAAGCCTGTGCAAAGCGTAGAGGAGAAATATGAACGGAGCATGAACAAAAAATTTTACTTTGAAGTTGTATAGTTTGCGGGAAGTGTAACGGTTATCGTCGTTCCTTTGCCAACCGTGCTTTTTACTTCAATGGTTCCATGATGGATCGTAATGATTTGCTTCACGATAGCGAGACCTAGACCGTTACCTTTGCTGCTTCGCGATCGATCCGTTTTGTAAAAGCGTACGAAGATATGATTAAGCTCTTCTGGAGGAATTCCGATACCCGTATCTGTGATTGTGACAGCATATTCATTGCGGTTTGCTGTAAGCTCGATTTGAATCTGCCCTCCTTGTGGCGTGAATTTGATGCTGTTACCGAGCAGATTCATCCATACCTGGTTGAGCTGATCCTGGTCCGCATTTATTTTGACAGCTTCTGGCAGCATCAAGTCAATCAGGATGTTCTTGGATGACCATAACGGCTCACTCCTGACCACTACCTGCCTGATTTGCTCGTCAAGATGAAACGTCGTAGCTGTAAAAGGATGATGGTTTGATTCGAGGGATACGAGGCTCAGCAGTTGATCACTCAGCCTGGAGAGCCGCTCACTTTCTGTCAAAATGATATCGATATAACGCTCCCGATTGTCAGCGGCTGCCAGATGCTCGCATTTCAACGCTTTGGCAAAACCAGTGATGGATGTTAGCGGAGATTGAATTTCATGAGAAACATTGGATACAAAATCTTGTCGCATCTGCTCCAGCTGTCTCAGCTCACCTGCCATTTGCCTAAAGCTATGAGCGAGCGCGCCCAGCTCATCTGAACGATTTATGTTCACATCAACCTCGAAATTGCCCTTTGCCAGCTGATTCGTCGCTTCCGTCAGTGTTTTGAGCGGCTTCACGAGATATCTGGCGGCTATGAGATAGCAAATGCTACCGGTGACCAGCACCAGTGCTAGAACCGTTAAAAATAGCTGAGTAATCGTTTCTTCATTTTTGGAGGAAGGTAGTAGAAACAAAGCATATGGTTTATCCTGCATCGGCAGTGGCATTCCGATAAACTCAAGGTCCGAGCCATCCGGCGGCAAATAACGCTGACCTCCCAATACGGTTTGAATCGCGTCTTGAGGGATTGTATGTGGACCTTTGTCGTCTGTAATCAACTGCCCAGCTTCGTTGAAGAGAAGAATAGGGTTTGCAGTTAACGCTTCCATATTCCTCGTAAATGAGTTCAATTCAGGATACTTGCTCTGTTCATAAACGCGTATAATATTCTCGCCAATGGCAGTTATTTCACTTCTTTGCAATTCATCTAGCTCTTTCTCGTAAACAGCAAGACTGATAAGGGAGGAAGTGAGAATGGCTATAAGTATGACGGCTAAAAAAGTCAACACGAGACGCAAATACAGTGTCTTTATCATGCGTTCACCACTAACCGATATCCGAGACTGCGGGCAGTTTCAATGCGAAAGTGCTCGGAGTCGCCTGCGAACCTTTCACGCAGCCTTTTGATATGCACATCGACTGTCCGATCATCACCTTCATAATCCCTGCCCCAAATCTGCACAATCAGCTGTTCGCGGGTGAAAATTTGTCCTGGATGACTGGCTAGCTTAAAAAGCAGCTCGAATTCTTTGAGTGGCAGTGTCAGTTCTTCATCACCACGCGTTAGCTTGTAGGTTAACCGATCCAGTACAATACCACCAAGACGGATTTTTTGGGAAAAGGCAATGCGATACCGCTTCAATAGGGCTTTGACGCGCATAACTAGCTCCAATGGATCAAATGGCTTTGTGACATAATCATCGGTTCCAAGCTGGAAGCCTTTCACCTTTTGCAACGACTCACCTATGGCTGTCACCATGAGAATGGGGATGTCAGGATAGTCATTCTTAATGCGCTTGCACAGCTCCCAGCCATCCAAGTTCGGAAGCATTATATCCAGGATGACGAGATCAATTGGTAAATGCTCTACAATCGCAAGCGCCTCGGTTCCGTTCGTTGCCTCTTCTATTTCAAATCCTTCGCTTCGTAAAAACAGACTGATCAGCTCACGGATGTGTGCTTCGTCGTCTACAATCAGTATTTTGCTCATGCTATCGTTGCACTCCTTCAAGAATTCCCTGAACTTTACAATAATAAAAACGGATATGTTCTGTAAACCGTTACCGTCAGGTTTGCAACAATAAAAAAAGCACCCATGTCGGATGCTCTAAGGCAGTTTTAATGAGGTTTGGATATTTTGTTGATCCAGCTTAATTTGCTCATTAACATTCCACGGATGATACCAGCCTCGTTCAATCATATACATGCTGATTTTCTCTTGTAGGTCAATCGCTTCCTCCAATTGCTTTGTAAGTATTTCTTTTATCTCAGGAGTACCGGTTTCCGTTAGGGCCATGGCGTAATTTCTCACTCCACTCTTGGCAGAAATCAACAAGTCCATGGCGACTACTTGATCAGTCATGCCGCCCATTCCTACTAAGCTTTGAATGATGTGGTTCATGTACTGCGCGCGCCTCCCTTATGTATTTGCTTTTGTCAGTAGTAAATTTAATTCCTGGAGCTGTCTTGTCGAAACTTCTACATCCTCTGCCAAAAGCTGTTTCAGTGTTTCGTCTGTAACCAAGCCCTGCATGGTTTTGGACTTTGTCATACATACGGATTTAAAAGCAGCAATCTCATGCAATTCTAGTTGCTCGTGTAAAGCATACGCCATCGCAGCTTGCTCCTCCATTCATAGTGAACGATCAGGGTTTTAAAATAACCTTGATGCAATTGTCCGTTTTGGTATCGAACACTTCATATCCGCGCTTCGCTTCGCTCAAAGGGATGACATGTGTAATGATGTCTCCAGGGTCCACTTTTCCCGTTGCAATCAGCTCGTACATATACGGCATATAGTGGATTACTGGTGCTTGTCCTGAGCGAATCGTGATGTTTCTTTGCATGATATCACCGAGAGGGAATGCATTATATCGTCCACCGTAGGCGCCGGTAATTTGTATCGTGCCACCCTTTCGTACCGCTTGCGACGCAATTACCACTGCACCAAGTGCGCCACCTTGTAATTTTAGGCCACTCGCAATAAACTCCAGATCAGTCATCTTTCCGTCCATTCCAACTGCATCGATGACAATATCAGCCCCGCCCTGCGTAATCTCTTTTAGGTGGTTTCCAATGTTTTGCTCTTGCTCGAAGTTTATCGTTTCTACGTTATTCGTACGTTTTGCGTGCTGCAACCGATAATCAACATAGTCAACCGCGATCACACGCTTGGCGCCCTTTAACCAGCAAAACTTTTGTGCAAGTAGGCCAACGGGTCCACATCCCAATACAATTACTGTATCTCCATTCTTCACACCTGCATTATCTACGGTCCAGTATGCGGTCGACATCGCATCGGAAATCAGACAAAGCTTCTCATCTTCCACTTCACAGTCCTCAGGAAGTTTGAAATGAGTAAAATTAGCAAAGGGCACACGCAAATACTCCGCTTGTCCCCCTGGATACCCTCCAGTAGTACCCGAATATCCAAAGAATGCCCCCATGTCTCCGTGTTCGTTTGAATTGTCACATTGGCTTTCTAACTGATTTTTGCAGTAATAGCACTCTCCACATGCAATGGTGAACGGAATGATGACGCGATCGCCTTTTTTGAGTTTAGTCACTCCGGGGCCTACCTCTTCCACGATCCCCATCGGTTCATGACCAATGATGTAGTCTTCCTGCAAATTAGGAATCATTCCATGGATTAAATGCAGGTCGGACCCGCAAATGGCGGTGCTTGTCAGCTTGACTATCATATCGTCAGGCTTCATAATTTTTGGATCAGGAACATCCTTCACGACAATATTTTTAATGCCTTGATACGTCACTGCTTTCATCCATAGTTCCTCCAAATATTAATGTTCATCTGGCGTTCGATCGAACATGCCTTTACGCGAGGTATCCCCGGGGAAAAGCTTCATTTGCCCGATTTGGATGGTATTTATTGCCGAAAGTTGATCCAATTGATACTGTTCATTGAGTTCATAAGGATGAAACCATTTTTTACTGATCATGAGCTGGGCTATTTCTTGGTGCAGGGAAATTGCTTGATGGAGTTGCTTGCGCAGCACAGCTCTCGCCTCAGGCGTTACGGTTTCAGTCAATGCTACCGCAGTGTTTCTGACCCCCTCCTTGGCACGAATGAGAAAGTCCATGGCAAATGTCATATCAGCCAGCTCCGGCATGTTTAATGAATTAATCGGGTCTAGATAATCATGGTTCATTCGAATCTCACCTTCAATTTATTATAGGAGTGGGACGATTTTGTGGAACTGGAGCTTGGAAAGGTGCTTTTTTATAGATAGCCTGAAGCTCGGCAATCGCTTGCGTAGATTGTTCGACGTCCTTTTGCATTAATGCCTTTAACTCCTGATCAAACACAATTCCTTGCATCAATTTTGACTTGGCTAGGCAGAGTGTCTTGAAGTTAAGAGCTTCATGAATTTCTAACGATTCATGAGCAGCAAGCGTGAGTTTGTTCATTCAGCAATCTTCCTCCTTTCGAAGCATGAACAGTAGTATTCTCTCCTTTGCTGGTTTTGATATTCTGTTGTAAAAGGGAGAAAACGCAAAAAAGACCACCAATCGGCGGCCATTTTTCCTGCTTCTACTTATGCAATTCTATTTCAAGTCATTCGTTCACCCACATATCCTGGACATTAAGTGTCGCGAGCGGGTTTGGCTTGACACCTTGAATGCGATTGTTGATGACCTGGAATGTCTTTGCAGAATACAACGGAATCCAGTAAGCTTCATCAACTATCAATTTCTGGATGTCAGCATACACTTTCTGTCTTTCCCCGCTATCCGTTGTTGTGGCACCTTTTTCCAGCAGGCTGTCCAGCTCTTTATTGCTGATGCGGAAAAAGTTTAAACCGCCGATTTGATTGGAATTAAAGAGCAGATCCAAAATATGCGGGTCATTGCTTCCGTGATCAGTTGCCAATAAATCGAATGCCCCTTTTACTGCTTGCGCTGAGGCCGTGGCCATTTCATAGCTTTGAAGCTTCAGATCGATGCCAATTTCTTTCAGCATACTTTGCACAAGCTGATTTCCTGGCTTCGGATTGTCGATGATCATCAGAAGGCTGAGCTCTTTGCCGTCCTTTTCCCTAATTCCTTGCCCTCCTATCTTCCAGCCTGCCTCTTCCAGCAATCGCATCGCTTCCTCTTTGTTGTATTTGTAGCCGTACTGCTCCACTGCTGGGTCGTATCCAAACATTGTAGCTGGGATCGGTCCGTAGACAGGTACTCCCTCTCCTTGCACGTCTGCGATGATTAGCGCTTCTTTGTTGATTGCCAGATTAAGAGCTTTGCGCACGTTGATATCTTGTAAAATCTCATTTTGCAAATTCATGCCGATAAAGTTCTCAACTGGCTGCATCCCTTCCA
The DNA here is from genome assembly GCF_002897295.1 of Brevibacillus reuszeri. Classification (GTDB taxonomy): domain Bacteria; phylum Bacillota; class Bacilli; order Brevibacillales; family Brevibacillaceae; genus Brevibacillus; species Brevibacillus reuszeri_A. Next base: position 1,703 of record NZ_BEXF01000009.1, on the reverse strand, counting down.
AGACCGTGAAGTCCTTATCATCCTTGTACTTCTTTACGTCTTTTGCAGGTACATTCGCGATATCAATCGTTCCACTGTCCAGCGCTGCCATCAGCGTTTGATTGTCTTTAATAAATTTGATGACAAGCTTGTCAGGCCGCACTGGCCCTTGATTCTCCACGAACGGAGCTGCCCACTGATAATCTTCGTTTCGAGTCAGCGTAATGGATTCCCCTGTCTTCCAGCTCTCAAACTTCCACGGGCCTACGCCGACGGGATTTCGTCCAAAATCATTTCCGTACTTTTTCAGCGCCTCCATTGCTACTGGCTGCTGGTATCCTCCATAGGCCAAGGCACTTAGCAGTGGAGCAGATGGTTGACTCAACTGAAGAATCAGGGTGGAGTCATCGGGAGCAGAAATGGACTGGATCGCAGTTAGCTCTTGTCCAGAAAGTGGTGAGGCCGTCTTTGGATCCATTGCTCGCTCCATGCTTTGCTTGAAGGAGGATGCCGTCAGCGGTGTTCCATCGTGAAACTTCACGCCCTGGCGCAGTTTAAACGTCCAGGTCTTCCCATCCTCTGAGATTTTGTACGATTCAGCCAGATGAGGCTTCAGCTCAAAGGTGTATGGGTCTTGAACCACCAAGCCTCCTCCCAGAAAGCCGCCTACGAAGTTTCCGGCTGATAGAGCCGTTTTTTGCGGGTCTAATGTATCCGGCTCTGCTTGGTACCCGATTGTAATTGTTCCTCCTCTTTTCGGCGTCAGGCTGTCAGGTGATTTTGACTGTTGATTCTGTGTTTTTACTGATGGAGGCGCAGACGCACATCCTGCTGCAATAAAAGCGAGCATGCAAGTGAACAGTAAGTATTTGATGCGGTGATCCAAGTGCTTTCGTAACACGGCGAGCCTCCTTCTTCTTGGCGTATTCTTTTATCCGCCAATAGTCGTTATCCAGTCGCTAATCCCGTTCTCTCTTGGCAGAAATGATGCGTAAACAGCCATTTCGAGCATGTTTAGCACTTCCAGGCTTCCTTATATACACGGATGAAGTTTTTGCCCATAATCAGCCGGATGGCTTCATCTGTGTACCCCCTCTTGGCTAGTGCCTTAGCAATCTCAGGAACCTGAATATGTCCCTTCACGACGTCAAAATCTTTGCGTTCTGCCTCCGTCATGGCGACTGGTGAATCGTATTTCATAAACGGCTCGATAATATCCAGACCGATTCCCACGTGTTCTACTCCAACGAGAGCGGCGATGTGATCCACATGGTTCAGCAGATGCTCCAGATCGGACTTGTCATCCGAATCCGCTACGAAAATATTGACGCCATTGATCCCAATCACCCCATTGGTTGAAGCGATTGCCTTGATCTGCTCATCCGTCAGATTGCGCATGGAACTGGCGAGTGACCGACAATTGGAATGGGAAGCGATAATGGGCTTTTTAGCAATCTCCATGACATCCCAGAAGCCTTCGTCGTTTAGATGGCTGACGTCGATTATCATCCCCATCGCTTCCGCCGCTTCGATCAATTGCACGCCGAACTCGGTAATTCCGCCCTTCTTCCCCTCACGTACCGGAGAAAAGTGGCTACCGTCTCCTACGAAATTGCGCCTGCTCCAGACGAGTCCCATAAAACGCACGCCCAGTTCATAGAAAATTCGGAGCAAGCTAAGGTCGTTGTACAGCGGGTCGGCTCCTTCAAGAGAGAGAACAAACC
>NZ_BEXF01000008.1 GCF_002897295.1 Brevibacillus reuszeri | reverse complement strand
TCTCCTTGTTCGTAGGTGCCACTATCTGTTGGGGCTGTTCCGCTCGTTTCTCCGTTGCCGTTATACGTTACGGTGTAAGTCGGCACTTGAACTGGCGTCCACTGTGCGTACAGGATGACATTCGCTGTACCCATAGTCAGCGTGGAGCCTGCTGCATAGGCTGTTCCACTTCCGTTTGCTGCGGTATTCCAGCCTGCGAAGGTGTAGCCGTTTTTTACGAGAGAGCCGCTTCCCAGTACCGTTACGGTATCTCCTTGTTCGTAGGTTACGTTATCTGTTGGTGCCGTTCCGCTCGTTGCTCCGTTGCCGTTATACGTTACGGTGTAGGATGGTGGCGGTGTCGTATCACTAACCGTAATTGCCAACGTCTTAGTCGCACCTGCACTAAACATAAAGACCAGGCTCGTTGTTCCAACTGCTTGCGTAGCCAAGTACTCTTTTTTAATCGTTACAACGTTCCCTGATTCACTATAATCTGTTCCTAGCAAAAGAGGCGTACTTCCGTTTTTGATAGAGCTCAAAGTATTCCCGTTCAATGTCATTGTGGTTGGAATATCTTTATAACCTGCTGCTGACGGATATTTATCGAAGGAGGCTGTCGTTGGGGTAATCGTGCTGTTCTGTGGCGTTGTATCATTTATCGTAATTGCCAGCGTCTGCGTCGCACCTGCACTAAACATAAAGACCAGGCTGGTCGTTCCAACTGCTTGCGTAGCCAAGTACTCTTTTTTAATCGTTACAACGTTCCCTGATTCACTATAATCTGTTCCTTGCACAAGAGGCGTACTTCCGTTTTTGATAGAGCTCAAAGTATTCCCGTTCAATGTCATTATTGTTTGAACATCTTTATAATTCACTGATGACTGGTACTTATCGAAAGAAGCTGTCGTTGGGGTAATCGTGCTGTCCTTAGGGGAAGTATCGCTGACTGTAATGGTCAGGGTTTTTTCCGTTCCGCCATCAAAGGCAAACGTCAAAGTTGTTGTTCCAACTGCCAGAGCTGCGAGGTACTCTTTTTTAATCGTTGCCGTGCTTCCTGAGACAGTATAATCGCTCCCCGGAACAAGGGCTGTGTTACCGTTTTTAATCCCACTCAGCACGTTTCCTTTCAAATCCATCGTCGTAGTAATATCTTTATAATTCGCGGCCGACATGTATTTATCAAAGGAAGCAGTAGTCGGAGAAATCGTGCTTACTCCTTTTACATTTGCGATGTTGATATTGTTAATGTTTAAATTGGAAGGTTCTCTATCGTTGGTAAACTTCCATGAAAGCTCCAACGATGCAACAGCATTCACGCTGAAAGAGTTGTTGTTATTCAATAGCGTTCCCACTTGAATTACAGTCGTATTTATTTGAAAGATGGCTCCTGGCTCACTAGAAAAAGTTTTGATTACTTTACTATCAACATCATATAGTTTTACTGATAGATATTCTAAACTTAGACCATCATCATCAAAACCACTTATCCCCAAATCTCTGAAAGTAAACGTCCTACACTTGTCTACCCCCTCTGCCTTAATGGTGAGATGACCAATCATATCAGGCAAATGTGGATCCTCGGACCATATCGCGGTTCTGTCCTGAATAAACCCATTCGATACAAGAAATTTATCATTTAGCTTTTTAAATCCCAATCCCCCGCTGTCATCAGCCCCTAACGCTCCCCCAAAATCATACGTCCCATCAGTTGTTCCGCTCGATACCGCATAGATTCTAGGTGGTACCATGTTTACACATATGACTAACGCTAAAAAAAGCAGGAATGATATCCGGGAGAAAGAATAAACTTTATTCCCTCTCAAACCAGCCGCCCGCTTCCGTTCTAACCTACTCCGATTCCCCCACATGATTCATCTCCCATTCTTTCTTTTGTCTTGGTCTATCACAAAATGGCCAGTATGTATGGTTCTGACCAGTGTCTTTTATTCACTTCGTTCCTTTACACACATAGAAGCTGCGAAATTGGAGAGTACGCAGCTTTTATACATGTAAACGTAAAGCGACTAGCCTCTAGGAGGGAATTCTCCTTGTAAACAAATGATAAAATTCATCGCAAGATAGGGTTGCATGTTGTTATGAGGCTGAGTACCGCCAGCTAAAGACAAAGCAACAGGGGACATATTTACATCTGGGGTGGGGGCATAAAGTGCATTTTGTTTGGGAGGTCTTCCGCTAGTAGGCGTCTCAGCCCAAAAATGGTTATCAGGCTCGTTTAGCCCCCCTGGAGCTTGATAGGCGTTTGGAATGTGGGTATGCGCTGGTATTTGTGAAGTCAATAATGTAACCGTTGCTGAACCAACCTGCTGACCGACAGTTCTCGGTGTCAATCCTGGTCCTGCCCCTTGTCCCATTGGCGCAGACCCCATCAAGTTTGGCAAAGCAAAAGTCGTTTTCCCGTCGCCACCATATTGCAATCCCAAAACGGAGTAGAGCGCCGTATGTTGCGTAATCGACAACAATTGTCCATCGCATAGTGCCCAGCCCTTTGGAGCAAAATTTCCAGCAAATACTCGAATCTCACCTAAATATGCGTCTGCCATTATTTAAACCCCCTTAGTTACGTGTTGGAAAAATGCCTTGCATTGCAATACAAAAGTGCATGGCCAGATAGGGTTGCATATTATTATGGGGTTGACTGCTTCCAGTGGTTCCTATTGCTGCTGAATTCAGCTGAGTCAATGAATTTGCTTGAGCATAGGGTTCAGCGACTTGAGCCCATGTATTACCCGTTGGATTGGTGGCAGAAGCAATTGCTGAGGAAGCATTAACCTGATGGGTGTGCTGAGGAATTTCATTTACAGTAAGCGTGTGATTCGCCTCTCCTGCCGATGTTCCATAAGGGATTGACTTACTTACATGAATCGGTACTTTGCCTCGTAAATCAGGAAGAGCGAATGTCGTCCTTCCGTCTCCTCCGTATGTATTTCCTAGTAATGAATACAATGCCTGGTTTTGATTTATTTGGAGAATTTGTCCATCGCAAAATGCCCAGCCTCTCGGAGCATAATTGCTGATTGGAAACAGACGAAGTTCACCCAAGTATGGTTCTGACATTTGAATCCTCCTCTAGCAAAATTAATAAACATGATTCGCAACTAACTCTATGGTTGCTGCGGGTATACTCCGTACAGCGAAATAATAAAAGAGATTGTCAATGACGGCATCATATTATCGTGCGGCTGATTCCCGCCTACTGAAGTTACACTCTGGGCATTCATGGGGACGAGGGAACCGCTTGTCCCATCCGAATAATTCTTCAAGGTCGATGTAGACCAAACGGCATTCTCCGGGGAAGTTAGCGTTCCTCCTTCCTTGGACGCATTGGCTATGTGAGTATGTGCTGGCAGATTCGTACTCATTAATGTCACGCTTTCTACACCAGCCATACTGCCATAAGGAATTGTCGAGCTGCGGTGAACCGGGATTCTCCCTCTCAAATCCGGCAGACCAAATGTTGTCTGACCGTCTCCACCATATGTCGTTCCTAGTAGCATAAACAGCACTTCATTTTCCGAAATACTCAAGAGCTGACCATTACATAAAGCCCAGCCCACTGGAGCATAATTGCCTCCAAACATCCGAATTTCTCCTACATAAGCTTCACTCATTATTATCACCTCAGCTAGATTACGTTCTTGTACATATAAGAGACCCGGCAACTTTTACATCGTAGCATGCAGACCTTTCCACGGAGTCTCAACTTTGTCTCAATTTTCATTCTAAGAGACTGAGTCTCTCACTCTTCCATTCCATTTCCATATGAAGACCATTTTCTCCAATCGCTTGAAATCCGAGTCTCTCATATAGATACCTTGCCTCGTTTGTGATCAACACATGAAGCCTGATGGTCTTGGCAAGCTGTTCCGCCTGGCTCTGCAATTGACGAATAATCCTGGAGCCAATTCCATGTCCACGGGAAGAAGGAAGCAATGCCAGATCAACCAGGATGATCTTGTCATCTCTATGAGCCAATAGCATGTGACCGATAGGTTCTTCATCGACAATGATAAGCTGATAGTTCGCATCTGGATATTGGAGCTGATACGATTTTTGCTGCATCTCAAACTGCATCCGCAAAAAAGCTTCCTGCTGAGTCACCTCCCACCCCCATGCCGCTACCTCTTCTTGACGAGTACTGGCGTATACCTGGAAACGAAAATTCTCCTGTTCTGTGGTGGCCACTACCGTTCGCAACGATTGTTCAATCGACATTTAGCTTAAATGCACCGCCTTTAGTTCTACAGATTGCTCTGCAAGTTTGGTACTGGATTTGACAAAAAATAAAAATTCTACGACGTTTTTCGATTTCCTATGCAGATTTTTATTAATTTTTTGAAAACTAACTTTACTCTTTTTTCATAAACAAATCCTAAAAAGGCCACCTTTTCAAGTGACCTTCAAACATCCAGACTGATTATTCCTTATTGTCCCCTACAATCAGTAATATCTTTTTCGAATCACAGCGTATAGAAAGGGATATTTCACCTTGGAAAAATGGTTTGCTACGATCGAGTTGGTAACTTAAAAGGAGGTAGAGCAGCTGAACCATCGAAGACTAGGGGCAAGCGGCTTGGCTGTAAGTGAGATCGCTTTTGGAAACTGGATTACCCATGGTGCACAAGTGGATAATAACACAGCCTACTCTTGCGTTCATGCTGCACTAGATGCGGGGATTACCACTTTTGACACCGCAGATGTATACTCGGAGACCAGAGCGGAATCCGTACTTGGTCAGGCATTGAAAGACCAGGTTGACAATCGTATACATTTGGATAGCTTCCTGTTCAACATTTGGATACACACCATGCTTTGCATTAAAAACCGATGATGAGATCATGAAAAGAAGCTCTGAGATGACGCGGAAACATGATGAACCGCTCGGCACCCAAAGCCCCGACAGAAATAGCAGGCTGTGTCATTTTTAATTTCTCTGCAGCGCGGTTAAAATGCAGTTCTTCTGCCACTGCAATAAAGTATTGCAATTTTCGAATATCCATTCGCATTTTGCTTTTCTTTACTCGTTCTTTTTATCTACGATGGGGTCTCTCCTGCCTCCAGCTGTGCAATTTTCCACTGTATCCCTTCGTACATCAAGTTTTTCGTGTGGATTAAAAATCTCATATCCGGATTCACAATCGAACGCAGCTCCCAAAATCGCCTGACACGATTCGTTCCAGATATGCGAGCCACCCCAATAAACAGACGAAGCAGCTCTGGAGTGACAGAGGTCTGCAGCATATTTGCAAACTCGGCTACGTAAATCATCAATAACCTCTTGTACTGCTGGGCTATCTGGAGACTCCCGGTTTTGAATGGCCACACTCAGTTGTTCAAAGGATTCCATCATTTTTTTGGTCCATTTTTCCGGATCAATCAAATACTGATTGACCACTTTTATAAAAAGGCCCATACTCTCACGAAATTCCTGGTGAAACTCAGTGCTATTTAACAGCTCCTCCAGTTCAGTCCACGCAGCCGATTGGCCCGAGGTCAGCTTCCCTTCTTTCGGCAAAACACCGATCACGCTTTGTACCAAGGATTCATGCCAATCAGGAGGAAATTGATCGATGAACATGGACTCTTGAATTTTATCTAAAATGAACTTTTTCCGTTCCTCCGTATTGATATGGACAGACTCGACAAGCTCGCGGATATGACGCAGAGATTCTTCTCCATGGTCACCTTCTTTGGCTCGTTGCAAAATGGAGATCATATTGGAAATCATGCGCTGCTGCGTGCTCAAAGCCTCAATCTGCCAATCAAGCGCAGTTGAAACAGGGATTTCTCCCGAGATGATCTTGCGAATATCCTCGATGCCAAAGCTCAAATAGCGGAGAGTCAGGATCAGTTCTAGTCGCCATATTTCTTCTGTTGTATAAAGGCGATGACCCCCTTCAGTGTGGGTTACGGGCTTGACCAGACCAATTTGATCATAGTATCGTACCGTCTTTACCGTAGTCCCGGTGATTTTCGCAACTTCACCGATTGAATATGTGCCACTTTGAACAGGTACATCTGCCATACCCCACAGCCCCTCTCCCAGATTCGTACATCAGCTAGTCCACACTTCTTATTCATAAGAAAACCTCTATCGAGGCCTCCTCAAAGAGGAGCGACCGCGTTTAGCGGAAAGTTTTACCGTAGTTATGCCGGATGCGTACGCTGAGGTACCTTGTCATGCGCTCCGGAATTCATAAGCGTCATACGCTTATAAATTCCTATACGTTAAAAAGAAAAGAGAATCCTTATATGAGAAGAATTCCCTTTTCAGACATTATACTATCGGCAGGATTGAAAGATATGCTGATTATTTTGTTTACTTGTCGATCCCTCGTCCTCCAATGCAATATTCTTTTTGGGGTTCTGCTCCGGGCAAATACAGCATGCCTCGATCTGCCTCGGAACAAAACGCTGTGTGCATATTGCTTCCCCCCTTATCTCTCGAATCTTCTTCATGTTGACGGCGTCGTCTCTTTGCCTCTCGTCCCACTTGCAAACACGGAGACACCTTCAAGGAATACCTCATGAACGCTTTGCAGTGCAGTGATATTGTCCAGTGGATTTCCTTTGACCACCAGCAAATCCGCGAGATAACCTGCTTGTAACGTACCCATCCTGTGGCCTAGACCCAGCACTTCAGCCGCATTTTGGGTTCCGGCTTGAATCGCTTTGATTGGTTCCATTCCCAGCTCCACCATGAGCGCAATTTCGTCTGCTACTGGTGTGATCGGCAAGCCATCCAATACGATATCTGTACCTGTAGCGATTTTTACTCCGGTCTCCATCAATTTGGCGAAGTTTTCTCTGTACGCCTTTTCCGACTCCATGAAGAACGCGCCTTGCTCCTTGAGGTGCTCGTGAACGGCACTTTCCGTTTTGGGAGCATGCTCCAATGCTTTTCTGCAGTAGTCAGCTATTTGGAAAAACGTAATCATCGTCGGTACCCAAACGAGTCCCTTTTCCGCCATTTGTTTTGCCTGTTTCACGGTCATGAATGTCGCGTGCTCAATCGTATCGAACCCGGCATCAATCGCCATTTGAATTGCTGGCTGCAAGGAAGCGTGAACACAGCATGGTTTTCCCAAGCGATGCGTTTCATCCACAGCAGTATCCAGCTCTTCCTGCGTAAACTCGGGGGTAGCTGTCCGATCACTGGTCATCAGCTTGATCCAGTCTGCTCCAGCCTTTATCTGCTCACGTATCGCTGTTCTCACTTCCCAAGGTCCATTCGCTTCACGCATTCCCCCTTTTAACGGCCATCCATGCCCGCCCGTCATAATAATTCCTTGGTTTACATCAAAAAGGCGAGGAGACACGATATATTTCTTTTTTCGAGCTGTTTTTAACGTTCGACAAAGTCCATCTGGCCCTGCGACATCTCGAATAGTGGTTACGCCAAGTGACAGCGCTTCTTTCAAATTATTCGCTGCCAGTAGCGCGATCATCCCATCGTTATACTGTGCCACATCAGGCTTGTTCCACCAATATCCGATATGCACGTGCAAATCGATCAAGCCAGGCAAAATGGTACAACCGTCGTAGCGAATCACGTCTGCTTGTGGAAATTTGCTTCGCGTTTCCTCCTGTGTACCGACGAATACAAGCTCACCCTCGTCGTCCACAGCGACTGCTGCTCGGTCAATGACTTGTTCTCCATCTCCGATAATCACACGATCCGCAAGGTATAATTTCATATGTTCTAAGCTCCTTTGTCGATTGATTCGTACAGGCTTCTATCCTATCCCTCCTACCTCAACCAGCTTGCGCACAGCCTCTTGTTCACCGATTATAGGACCTCCTCTTAGGGGAGATTCAACTGAATTTTCAAACAAATAGAGTGGTTTAAAATCGTTGTAACCATCCTGTCATCCATCCGTAAAACTAGATTGAATCAGCATCCTTACCAAATCCTTCAAGGGAAGTGAATTTGTGAAAATCACACTTATGGATGTGATGACAGAAGATCATATTCATCGCTGGGTTAGTCCCCCTGCGCACCAGCTGACAGTTGGGCTGGTTAGCAAATCAGAAAAATTGATTTGGACACGGGATCAGATGACGGAAGAAGTTCATTCCCATTCACTCTATGAAATCGGTTCTATTACCAAAACGATGACCGGTCTTTTGCTTGCGATCGGGGAGCAGAAGGGGCTTTGGAACCGTGCTGATCCACTTTCTAGCCACATTCCCGAGTGGACTTCAAGCCCGTTCGCGCAGCAAACAACGCTTCTGCAGCTCGTAACCCATACAGCGGGACTACCGGCCATCCCTAATAATCTGCGAGAAACGATTGTCGATAAGCGAAATCCGTACGCCAATTATACGGAGAAGCTTTTAATAGATGCTGTATTGTCAGAGAGCCCTAAAACGAAAAAAAGCCATCGCTACTCCAATTATGGCTTTGGAATACTAGGCTGGCTTCTTTCCAGACACTTGGGAAAAAGCTTGCATGACGCACTGTATGATGAGATTTTCCTGCCTCTCGGGATGACCTCTTCTGGTGTTGGCGCAAACCTCCGTGAGCCCAGTGCCACTCTCCCGGTATACAGCGCCGCAGGTAAACCGATGCCTCTTTGGGATTTCCACGACACTTTCGCAGGTGCAGGGGCTGTACGCTCCTCCCTCTCCGACATGCTAACCTATGTTGAAGCGCATTTGTCCACGACCGATCATCCACTATCGTCAGCGCTCGAAGAAACCCGCAAGGAGCAGCATGCCATTTTTCCTGGCAGGGGCATTGGAATCGGCTATAGCTGGATGTTTTATCAGGAAAAGGACGGCTCCACCACCCACTGGCACAATGGCGGAACATACGGCTCGAGCAGCTTTATGACCTTTAATCGAGAAAAGGGAATCGGCATTGTGATTCTTTCCAATTATGGTATCGATGTCTGGAGTCAGCTGCCACTCATCGGAATGCGAAAGATGAATGTGGATAAATTGGCCCGTATTTTGACCACCAAGTTTTTTGAAGAGCGCTCATAAGGATGCGAGGTCATATCAGCCAAAAAAAGGAAGGAAGAGTCGTTATCCGCTCTCCCTTCCTTCTTTACTCTATAGCGACATTGGCTTATCTGGTAACTGCTTTGGCTTCGGGCTTCCTGACCAGGAAAAATTCGTCCACATGCGCAGCAGACGTTCAACTGGTCCATAACGAAACTGCTTGAGATACAACGGGCTGACAAAGAGCTGAATCACGTAAATGACTAGTGCCAAACCACAGCCAGCTAAAACACCAAGCTTTCCGAACAGGCCCAATCCATAGCCATAAAAGATCGTCGTACAAATGACGGTTTGTAGCAGATAATTCGTCAATGACAGCTTCCCGACGGCCTGGAATCTCAGAAGCCACGCCGATGATTCACTTTTTGAGAACAGCCATACAAACGCGAATAGATAACCGATCGCAAGTATGACTCCACCTGATATATCACCAACACCACTCCACCAATAGCCTGGGGCGAGAACCTTTACCGATTTGAGTAAAAGGCCAATCGGCAGAAAGATCAGCATTTTTCTAAAGTACGATGCACGCTCTTCGTCTGGCTTTTCAAACCAGCGGGATTTTGCTGCATACATGCCAAATAAGAACATCGGTACAGTCATGATAGGAGCCAGCAGCAATATGACTGCCATCACATAGTCAGGTAATCCCAGCGGATCTTCCGTTTTTCGATGAAGGCTAATTTCGTCATACGTTCCAGTACCGTACACCGTCATTGTTTTTTGAACATAAGCCTCCATACGCGCTTGATCTGCTACCGCTTCCGGATTGTTCTTCTCCTCCGGAACCAGACCCAGTAAGCTGATCACAAAGAGTACGACTACTCCCCACACCAGTAATGTCTTCGGTTTACGGTTCATGAACAACAATAGAAAGAAGCCCATCATTCCGTAAAAAGCAAGGATGTCGCCTTCCCATAAAAATTCCGAATGGATGATACCAAGTACAATCAACAAAAGAAACCGACGGGCAAAAAAGCGTTTGGTTCCAAGTCCCTTTGCTTCTAAGCTTTCTTTCATCTTTATCATGCTAAAGCCAAACATGAACGTGAAAATCGGCATAAAGCTGCCCTCGATCACGATTTTTACTAACTGGTATGTGATCGAATCAAATGGAGGAATCGCATATAACTGTATTTGCTCTTTCCCCCATATCCCGTATTGAAAGATCAGCATATTCGCCATCAAAATTCCTAGCAGACTGAAGCCCCGCAAGCCATCAATAATGTGAATGCGGCTTTGTTTTATGTCCATCATGATCACCTCGGCTTGATTGTAGCAAGGCAAGCTAAAGTGACTCTAAAAGTCTCCTTACCGTTTTCTAAACGCTTCCTCCACTTGTTTAGCTAGAATTAAGGAAGATTATGTACAATACAACTAAGAAGAATGCCAGGTATACGGAGTGATAAACATGCAAGACGCCAAAATCTTACTGATCGACGATGAAAAGTCAATTTTACAAATGCTTGAAATGACGCTGCGAAAAGAAGGATTTCAGCGTATCTATACGGCAACAACGGCTCAAGAGGGACTTCATTTGCTCGAAGTGCATGGCGCGGACATTATTTTGCTGGACGTGATGCTGCCAGATAAAACCGGATACGAAGTGTGCCCGAAAATTCGTGAGCTGTCAGATGCACACATCATCTTTGTGACAGCCAGAACCTCTGATTTTGATGTTCTTACTGGCTTTGCTACAGGTGGAGACGATTATGTCTCCAAACCGTTTAACCCATTGGAGGTAGTAGCGAGAATCAAAGCAAGACTGCGCAGAGGGACAGCGCTTCCTATCTATAAAGGAAATGACGATCCTACGCTGTACGACTTTGGGCATTTTCTCGTAAATGAAAGTGCAGGCGAGCTGATCGTGAATGGAGAGTCCGTTTCTTGTCCTGCCCAAGTGTTTCAATTGCTGCTCTATTTGTGCAAGCATCCCAATATCGTTTTTTCCAAATCACAGCTTTATGATGCTGTTTGGGGCATGGACGGGTTCGGAGACGATAGTACCGTCATGGTGCATGTTCGCAAAATTCGCGAGCGCATCGAAACCGATCCGAGTGACCCCAAAAGCTTGGTGACGATCCGTGGTCTCGGATATAAGCTCGTGAAGGAGAAAGGATTATGAGCCGTCTCCGCAGCAGGATAGCCTTTCATTTTAGCTTTCAGTTTTTGTCTTTATGGGTGTTTGTGGTCATCGCTTTTCTTGTAGGTACCCTCGTTCTCATACGATTCTTGGTCAATCAGGATCTACAAAGAACGTTTCCCATCGGAGCCATTGAAAACATTGCAACGGAAACCAGCTTTACCGAAAATGTCGCGAAGCTTCCCGAGCGCTGGACCAATCAGCTGAGGGAAGCCGGATGCTGGGTGCAAATCGTGGATGAGGATGGGAAGGTCATCTATTCCTTCAATGTACCTCCTAACCGCTTGAAGGACTCGTACGGCTCAACTGAGCTTTTGCAAATTCAGGATACGGGCCGCTACGAAGCATTCCGGGTCTTTACATACCTGGATTCGACCGAGGCACAGCCTCATTTTTTTATGCTTGGTGTAGAAGATCCAGGGGCTGACCAGCTGCGTGAATGGATTGGAGCCTTCGGAGAAAACGGGCTTGTTCGTCCGGCTTCCCTGTCACAGCTGGAAGCCATGCTCAAGGATTCAAGACAATACATTGAAATCGTAAATCCTGCAGACCACGTTGTTCAGACGATTGGAGCAGCTCAGCCCCGCGAGCAATATCGTCCGCTAGAGCTTGTATCTATACGGTTGGAGCCGGCAAGGCATGATTCGAAAATGGCTGCTTACACAGAAAGTACAACCGGCAACGTATGGATTTTACATGATGTCAATGAAAGACCCGCTGTCCCCAATCAGCCGATCCTGCAAGAGGTTATTCTCTTTTTAACGTACCTCGCTGCTGGCATGCTGCTTATAACACTTGTATTCGCTACCTGGCACGGCTATCGTTACGGGCAGCCTTTGCTGCTTTTGACCGATTGGTTCGAGCGGATGGGAAAAGGACATTATCACGAGCCGTTGCCAGAAAAGGACAGGAAAAAGGTATTTCGGAAAAATGGCAAGCTCCGAATGAGGTATCGTTTATACAAAGAGGTTATTAACGGCTTTTATGATATGGCTGCGAAGCTGGAGGAATCGGATAGAGAACGGGTTCGTTTGGAAAAGACGCGGGAAGAGTGGATGACAGGCATTTCCCATGATCTCCGAACCCCTCTCGCTACCATTCAAGGGTACGGGCATTTGCTGGAGAGTGGTCATTTCAGCTTTACAAAAAGTGAGCTTTCGGAAATGGGAGCAATGATTCGGAGCAAGGGCGATTATATGCTGGAGCTGCTGCATGACTTCTCTTTAAGCTTTCAATTGAAGAATAACAGCATCCCGTTTGAAGAGACCATCGAGCTAAATGAGTTCGTCCGTCGAACCGTGCTTCGCTATGTAAACGATGCCACCATCCAGCATGTCGATTTTGCTTTCGAAGAGCATAATAGCAAGCTGCCTGTAAAAGCGAATTCAAAATGGTTCGGGCGAATGCTCGACAATCTGATTATGAATGCAGTCAAGCATAATCCTCCTGGCACGCATATTATTTTGCGCACAGGTATGGCGGGAGATTCCGCCTGGATCACTGTTGCAGACAACGGAATCGGCATGGATGAGGAAACGAAGCGAAAATTGTTCGAGCGCTACTATCGTGGTACGAATACGGACGAAAAAACGGATGGGGCAGGACTTGGCATGAGTATTGCCAAAGCGATTGTCGATGCTCATCAAGGCACAATCCAGGTCGAATCAGATACGGGCAAAGGCACAAAAATTTTACTTTCATTTCCAACCGAACGAGTTAAAATATGAGAAAAACATCCATTGGAAGAGGGGGACAGTCATGAGCTATACGAGTCCAAATTGGAACACTTCCGTACTGATCACGATTGATACGCAAAACGATTTTTCTTTGCCTAATGCCCCAGCTGAAATTGTGGGTACTTCTCAGGTATTGCCCAACATGGTTCGCGTACTGGAAGCCTATCGCCAAAAAGGTTTGCCCATTATCCACGTCATCCGCTTGTATAAAGAAGATGGTTCGAACGTGGATATATGCCGCCGGGAAGCGATTGAAAATGGAGCGAAAATCGCTGCTCCCCACACAGACGGCGCAGAGCTGGTGAGTGAGATCCGCTCGCTCGGCTATACTTCATTAGATGCGGTCAAGCTGCTGAATGGAGAGTTTCAAACAGTTGGTGAGAACGAATGGGTGATGTACAAGCCGCGTTGGGGTGCATTCTATCAAACGGATTTGGAAGCTTTCCTGCGCAAACGAGAAATTGACACCATCGTGTTTACAGGCTGCAACTTTCCGAATTGTCCGCGCACTTCCATGTATGAAGCAAGTGAGCGTGATTTTCGAGTCGTCATGGTGGCAGATTCGATGTCACAGGTTTACGAAAAAGGGATCCAGGAAATGAACAATATCGGGGTGCATGTTTGTAGTCTGGAAGAAGTGCTGAATACCATTAAATAGAGAGTAAAAAAACCAAGCGTGCTTTCGGGAATCCGTCCCGTCCCTGGTTCGCTTGGTTTTTTATACTTTTTAACTACGCTACTCCTCACGCTTCAACTGAAAATAGCGCTCTTACCAGCAAATCAATTCACGGCTTTTGGCGTCGACCATACGTACCTCTAGCCCCGTTTCCTTGTGAACCACTTTATAGCATAAGCGATATCGCCGCTTTTTTGTCTTGGCGGCATAGTCGATTTCCCATTCCAATCTCAGCTTAATCCCTGCTAAATACAGCTGACGCGCCTCTGCTACCCCTATACTCGGAGTCACATCCAGGTCTTTGAGTTGGTCCTCCGTGACGGTAAGTCCACTCACTTGATCAGGCTGACCTGTGGTTTTATTGATGACGATCACGATTCTCTCCATATAAAGGAGAACCCCGTCTTTATGAACATGAAAGGCGAACACCTCCGAGTCCAGGTCCCGTTCCTCGTCTTGTTTCAGTAGTAAAAATGGCTCCATGCCCGGGCAAGCACGCTTTAAAAACTGCAAGGCGAGCTCGAGGCATTCTTCGCGAGATAAGCGCAAATCACCTTTGGTCTCCTCGAACCTGATGAACGAAATCAATCTTCCCGTATCGGGATCGATAAAGGCTTTGATTGATTCCTCAGAGCGATTCAGAAAAAACGACTCCAGCGACAGGTCCCTTTCCACCTGTGGCTTCCAGTCCTTTCTCCGCCAGACAATGCCTTGCCTGCCATCCATAACTATCTCCCGAATGATTTCATATTTCTTTGAATCGATAACTATCAGATCGTGAATAGGGTCCAGTGCTGTCTGCTCATCAAGCTCGCCTGCAGACTGCATCGGCACAGGAATCCATTCGTCACTTTCTTCTTCCAACCTATTAAAATCTTCACTAGTAGACTCCAGTCTTTCTTCGTCCGCATCAAAGCAGGAAAGAAACCGTGATGGCTGATAGACTAGCCGCAGCTTGTCCTTTGGTACATTTTGTCCCTCTGCCCGAACGAGGCTCATATACAAGCGAAAGTCAATCAAGTCTGCAATTCGTTTGAACAGCTTTTCTTTTGAGACGATTCTTTGCGGTATTTCCGGACTTTTTTGCCTGCCACTGTATTGGAATTCGATGACGGTACCGCTCCAGCTAACATGGACTCGAAACCCGGTAGCTGGTAGAGGCAGCCCCAAAACCTGTTGTCCATACACGAACGATATGCCTTGCTTCGTTTGCTTGCTCCTGATCGGAACGAATTGCTCCATTGCCATGGGGTAATGATCCAAAACGAACTTCTCAGCCTGCGCTCGCAGCTCGTCTTCAGAGCAGCTCACTTTTTCCTCCGTTCTGTCGGCTGTTTCAATTGTAAACTCCAGCAAGTCTCCTTTTTTACTCAATTCGACGGAGATTCCATGATCTGTTCCTGGCTCAGTCCAAACGAACAGTGCTCTCCCTCCTTCTCGCGAGTGCTCCTGGTAATCATCAATCAACAGCTCGTATTGCTTGGGAATCATAACGAGTGACTCTGCACGCAGCTTCAAATCGGTCTGCAGACGTTGCAGCGCGGCTTCCATATCGGCTTCGGATTTTCCCGCCCTTTGTACCACATCTGTCTCAAAATGCTTGCGCAATGCTTTCAACCCCTTGTGCAAAATGCTTTTTACTGTACCAACGGGCAGGTTCAGCAGAACAGCGATGTCTTCAATCGTCATATCTTGAAAATATTTGTACTGGATGATCTGTCTCTGCTTTAGCTCCAATTCTCGTATCGCATCCAACAAATCTATGCGCTCATCTGCCGCAAACGCAGTGGCAGGAAGCTGTGCTACAGCTTGATTACCATCCAAAACGGTGCGTTTTCGCCGTTGCAGCACGACAAGTGCACAATTGATCACAATGCGTGTCAGCCACGTCACGAAATAGGACGGCTGCTTTAGACGAGGCAAACTGACCAGTGCCTTGTATATCGCTTCATGGACGACATCCTCCGCGTCAGCATCATTTCGGACATAATATTGCGCCATTCTGTACAACCGCTCCCGATGTTGTTCAATCAACTCTTGAAATGCTTCTGTACTGCCGGCTTGTGCCGCTTTTACCAGCTGAACTACATTCATATCGTTCCCTGCCTTTCAACAGTTAGATCGTCCAACCAGCGATTTGGTTTTCATCATTTGAAAAATATAAAGAAAAAGAACCTAGCCACCAAAAAATGCGGACAGGTTCTTCAATGTAAGCAGACATCTCATTTAACTCGAATACAAAGAGCAGTAAGTACGGTCAAATCGCCCAGCCAGCAAATCTTCTTTGCGAATAAAAAACTGCAGCACCCCTGCATCCCACCAGCAAAATCCAACCTCGTCATCCGACTCAATTTCCAGAAGCATGAGTGTATCCTGAATCTCTTGCTTGGCTTTGTTCTCATCTCCTGCAAAATGCTCGGTGATTTGTTGAAGTGCCTTTTCCATTTTGTAGTCATATGACTTGCCAGTCAAAAGCATCAATGCAGCAGCGTACTCGCTGTCATCGTGCTGACCCGTTGGATAGCCGAACAACGTGGCAACATCATCATGATCGCCCATGCCTGTGAGCACAAAGCGAAAATCTTCATACTCCTCAAAGCTATACGAATCAGTCTCAATCTGGTCATAGTCGACATACGCATAATTCGGCGGTTCAAGCGATGCCCTGGCCTCAAGCTGATAGCCGCAAAATTGCTCTTCCAAGGCAGTCTCTTCCGGAGACAGGCGACGATGCGCAGACGCAAGCTGATCCTTTGGCACATACAATACCCGATGCTCGATATCTTTTGCTGGTTCATCGATTCCTACAAAGAAATACAGCATACCGTCAGCAGGAAGCAGCGTGGATTCATCGTACTTCACCACTTCTTGCAAATGGAGTTGAAGTAAAAAAGTCATGGGTGTGCCATCTTCGGTCAATGGCCATTCGATCTCGGGTGGCAGGTCAGGATCTCCGCCAATTCGGGAAACACAAGGAGATTCATAGTTTTCAAGCGTAGCTTTTACACACCTGATTCCTTGACGAGTATGCTCGATCAAGTATTCCGCTGCATGAGTCACCTGATGCTCACGTATCCATTGCTCCAGTTTTCTACGATTCCGTTCATTCAAGCTCACTTTTATCCTCCTGGCTACATTCTGATAGAACTATTTTAAACGATCCTACCAGATGCTTCCATCATCCCTTTTACCTACCCGCCTCCTCTTAGGCAAGCTCATTCGCGAAACGACAGCCTATCTATATACTTTTCTCATACGGTCGGCGATCGCCTCTACCAAATCGGTCGTCATCTGTGGAACATGGGTTTTTAATATCGAGTTAATCATCGGCGCTTTTAAGCCCTTCGCTGTAATATCGAGGAAGCCCGTCATTCTCGTTCGCTGTTCTCCTAGAGCTGTGGCCTTAAAGTAACCCTCTCCAGTAAAATTATCATTGATTCCAGTGAGGGTAAATCTTACTTCCGTCGGCTCGTTCCATTTCGTAATATCCACTTGAAGACTTATCTTTTTTTTCATGATCCCGATGTCCCCGAGAAAGGTCCAGGTCACTCGGCGATCATTGATAATCTCATGACTTATGTAACCAGGCACTAGCGGAATCCAGTTCTCCAGCACACTGACAAAATCCCAAACAGCTCCGATAGGCAGCTCCAGATCAATCTCATGTATTCCTTGAGGCATTTGTGCTCATTCCTTTCCTGCTGTTCTTTGGCTATCCTGTTATATGTATTGTGGCTTGCTGCGATATATTTCGGGAAAATCGAGCTGGCAAAAACAGAAAGCCAGTGGGCACCGATCTAGCTGCGGCGCCACTGGCTTTTTCACATGCCTCTGTATATGTGTGCAGATTTATTTAGGCTCAAGAGTAAGCACATGTCCGTTCTCAGTCGATTCTGTCAAAGAGGTCCTATGATACGTCCCCTCCACCCAAGCCGGAAACTGATCGTCGTACCAAGGGCTTTTGACATGTCCTGACTGACCTGGTCCGACAATGTGATACGCCTTTGTCAAATCACTGGTATCAACGACGAATCGCCACGAAGCTCCATGATTGATGACACCGGACTTCACATTGTATCCTGCTGCTTGTACCGTTACCGAGCTTCCTCCTGCGGGAATCGGTGCCGCCCAGTTAAAGAGATAGTTCAGTCCCGTGACGCTGGACAACGGGTGAACAAATGAGGCCTGATGGGCATCTCCCCACTTCCACCCCTGACTATTCGTTCCCGACGCCGTCTCGATTTCCGTGATCGTATTCTTCAACGAAGCATGGAGTACCTTGGAGAGTCCGCCTTTTTCCTCCATCCATGGCCCCGGCTTGCCTGCATGTGCTCTGCGGATCAGATCGTCGATGACTTGCCCTCTTCCTCTAAACAGGCTTCGCATGGTTTCCGGTATTTGCTCTTGAAACAATACGGTTCCCACCTGCTGCATCCATCGGTTAAAAACGAGAGGCGCAGCCAATTCTTTGTCATCGACGAAATTCCAGCCCGCAAGTAGCATGAGGACTTCCTTTTCCTTGTCCGTAAGCGTTTCTTTTTTCACCTGCTCCAAAAAGATTGGCACAAACTCTTGGGCTTGCAGATTCACTTGATCCATTTGCAGCTTTTTCATGTCCTCGACGGTCAGCTTTTCTTTTTCCGAGAGCACTTGCTGTATTCTCATCTGACGATACGGCTGTGCCCAAATATTGCTGATGTGATAAGGATAGCTATCATCCGTAACTTTGTAATTCGCGCTGGAGATAAAGCCCTGCTTCGGGTTCACGGTCTTCGGCAGCTGATCGTACGGAATATATCCTGTCCATTCGTATTCGTCAGTCCACCCGGGAACTGGAACGAGTGCGTCGCCATTTTTGCGAATCGGAATTTTTCCGTTTGCCTTGTAGGCAATCGTTCCATCCTGTGCGGCGAAGACAAAGTTTTGCGTAGGCGTGTGGAAGTCTTCCAGCGCTTTTTCAAATTCGGTCCAATTATTTGCTCGATTCATATTCAGAACGGCTTCCAGCTCCTTGGACGGCTCAAGCGCTGTCCATTTAAGCGAGAAAACGGTGTCCTTGCCGCTCTCCTCCGCGAACTCCGAAATGATCGGTCCGTGCCTCGTAATGGTGACCTTGTACGGTATTGTTTCCTTGCCCTTTACCCGTATCGGCTCGTCGATAATCTGTGCATCTTCCCATTTGTCCATATACAAAAACTGATTCGGCTCGTTCGGATTCCTCTTTTCGATATACAAATCCTGCACATCCGGTCCTGTATTCGTCACACCCCAGGCGATCGACTCGTTATGCCCCAAAATAACGCCCGGGATTCCCGCAAAGATAACACCACTTACGTTTACAGAGGGGCCACGCAAATGCGTCTGGTACCAAATAGCTGGAGTAGCCAGAGACAGATGCGGATCATCTGCCAGAAGCGGCTTGCCTGACGTGCTTTTTTCTCCGCTCACGACCCAGTTATTGCTTCCGTTGAATTCTGGGGGGATGACCGCTTTTGCAAAGCTTTTTTCGATGTCTACCTTTCCTTCTCCTAGCGATGCAATGATGGGAGGACCTGCATTTTCATCTGAGGGGAACAGATCGTATGCTTTCTCTTTTGAGAATTGATTCAGGAGATAGTAGCGAAATGCTTGCCCTTCCCAATGTCCACCCAAATCGTACGCCATGTATTTGCCGATCGTGAGGGAATCGAGCGGTGTCCATTCTTTTGGCTCATAACCGAGCAGCGTAAACTCGACAGGCAAAGCTCCCTTTTCTTTGGCTTCTGATATGTAGGAATTCACACCCTCTGCGTACCATTGCAAGGTATCCTTGGCTTCCTGTGAGTAAACCTCATGCGAGAGCTTGGCTGCCCTGCGCAAACCGAGCGTCCGGAAATATTTGTCGCGATCTACCGCCTTCTCGCCAATAACCTCACTAAGCTCCCCCGATGCTTGTCTTCTACTCAAATCCATTTGAAAAAGACGATCCTGTGCCGTGACGTACCCTTGTGCCAAAAATAGATCATGATCGTTGTTCGCGCTGATATGGGGGACTCCACGCTCGTCTCTCGTCACGGTTACTTTCTCCTGAAGTCCTGGCACCTGGATAGCTCCGTCGATTTGCGGCAATGATTTGGCGATGTATGCGTTTGCGATTCCAAATAAGATTGCACCAACCGCGAGCAGCGCAATTACGACGACTGCAATAACTTTGACTGCCTTTTTTCCTCTGCTCACTCTTTGCCTTTTCAGAGCAGCTTCCATCTTTTGAATCCCCCCGTATCGTTTCGGTTTTTGATATATCATAATATTTCCAAGTGAGTTAATGAATGACTGTTCAGTAGATTTTCATCATACCATAAAGGTAGCTTGAATCGTCAAAGTGCTCTCGACTTCAGTCTGAAATAACACCAGCTTGATTGATTATGCAACCAAATAACCTTTTTGGCTCTTTCACTCAATATAGAAGAAAGTAATGAAACTAGAAACCGATCCTGTCTCTCAAACGTATCTCTAATAATATACAAAAACTGACAATGAAATCGAGGTGCAAGCAAACATGGAATCACTCTTAATCGTCCCCTATCGTCCCGAGCTCGCAGCCGCAGTCGCTGACATGTGGAATGCCAGCCGTGATGGGTGGGGAGGCGGAAACTCGATTACGACAGCCGAACAAATCCGTCAGGAAGAAGCAAGCTCAGATGCCCTCGCAGTATACCTGGCGATGGATGGAGATATTGTAACAGGCTACTGCAGCCTGGGAGAATATAGGGAGGACACAGGCGCTCTCTACATTCCACTGCTCAATGTCCGCCCTGACTATCAAGGGAAAAAAGTAGGACGCATGCTGCTTGCACGTGCACTCGAACAGACGATTCAGCTCGGCTGGCCGCGTCTTGATCTCTATACATGGGCTGGGAACACGAAAGCCGTTCCTCTCTATAAAAAGTTTGGATTTTTCTGGGAGGATCGGGATGATTCCACGCATCTGATGAACATGATTCCTACTGTTCTGTCTACAGAGGCAATCGCCCACTATTTTGAAGAGCTTGACTGGTATCATGACTCTACGAGAGAGATTGTCGTAGAGCCTGACGGACGAAAAGAAAACGGCTTTGATTACTTTACCTACTCCTGGGCAAAAGGAGAAACGAACCTGCGCGTTGAGTTTGAACGCCGCGGACGGGGCCTTCGCCTCATAGAGACCGATGATTACCTGCTGTCTGCTGAGATCGAAAAGCTAGAACTGGTGTTTGGCCGGGAATACCAGATTCAGTACCGGATTATCAACAAATCAGGCAAGCCACTGCATGTATCGCTGCAGGGCGAGTCGAACGAAACAATCCGCTTTGACTATGAACATGAGCTGGAGGTTACGGGGGAAACGACGCTATCTGCCAGATTCTTTGTGGATGAGATCACAGAGGAGCAAAGTGTTTGGCGCACTCATCCTCGCGTGAGCACCCACATCCTGATCAATGGCAAGAAAGCCTTGTTCCAAGTAGGTATTCTTCCTAAATTTCCTGCAAACCTCACATTGCACGTACCTGGCAGCTCTTACCCTGGACAGAGAGCAACGTTTTATTTAGATGTAGAAAACAGCTTTGCAGAAGACGCAGAATTTGCATTTGAGCTGCCCACCCGTTCGTTCCTAGAGCTCCATGAGCAGCACTTCACGCTGAAGCTGAAGGGAAAGGAACGTACCTCCCTGCTATTAACCGCTGATTTGCACGAGCACGGCTTCTATGAAGCAAACGTACAAGTGAAGGCGACTCTGTCCGATGGCAGCTCTGTCTCTTTTACCAAGCAAATTGGCGCCGCCTTTACCGGACTGGGCGCATTGCTTTCAGGAGAAACCGAACAAGACTGGCAGGTTCATCACGGTCGCCACACGCTCTACCTGAACAAGGATGATAACGAAATAACGATTGTCAATGGATCAGGTGGGGAGCCAACCTATCTGACGTATCCAAAGCTCGGCAAACCGTACTCCAGTGAATTTTCCAAAAAGCGCGCCGAGCAGGTTGAATTTATTATGGAAAAGGGAGCAATCGGTATTTGCGTCACTTATCGATCTGGTGCATACCCTCAAATAGCCCTGATCGGAAAAACACTCCTGTTCGCAGATGGAACGATAGAGCACGACATAACCGTGGAAAATATTTCGGCTGATCCATTGGCTTCTGAGCTCTGGCTTAGCCAAGGCATTGCTCATCCCTTTTCCCGCCCAATCCTGCCGTACCAAGGCCGTTATGTCGAAATACCGTCCTCCTATGGTAGCGATATGGAATACTGGGATGGTGAGCTCCTTAGCGAAAACTGGTTATTTTCAAGAGATCAAGAGGCATCCTGGGGGATGTGCTGGCCAGAAGAGTACCGTATTGATTTTCAAGGCTGGACGATGGCTCTGGAATCCAATATCGGCATGCTGGAGCCGCATGGCAAAAAAGTATTTGGCCCCATCTATGCCATACATGGCAGCTATAGCGACTGGCGCGAGTTCCGTGCCTTTGCCCGAAAAGAAGCACTGCCACAAGACCTGACTCTCACTCCTCATCTGGAACTAGCTGCAAATGACCACAATCCGTTCGTCAGCAGCGAAAATATTGACGTGCAAGTAAAAGATTACAAACAGCTGTATTTAGATGGAGAATTGACCGCCTCCTTGGAAAGCGTATCTGCTTCTGAACAAACTCGCAGCTTTACGGAGGAAGAGGAAGCAACTGAATCTAGCTTCACTTTCGAAGCTTCTCGGAAAGCTCATGAGCTCGTGCAGGTAAAAGGGCGTTTTGCTACGCACGAGACCCATTTGCACAGCTCTCTTTTTCCGACCGGACACGGCAAGATTGTGCTGGAGCAGGCTCTGGAACAAGGACAGCGGGTCTTTATCGCTGATAACGGTCCACTGCGGATCAAAGCAGCTCCGGATTTTTACCCGACGCTTTACTCGCTTACAAGCAATGGTCAGGAATGGCTAGCCAGCTCCTTCCCCGAACGGCAGCCTAAATCGTGGTGGAATCCATGGACAGGCGGAATTAGCAATTCTGTTTCTGAGCTGAGTGCATTTTCGTTAGTGAAGGAAGAGCACACCGCATCATTCGCCCAGCTGGTAGACAGCAAGCAAAACGTATGGCAGGGCATCAAGCTTAGCTACCATGTGAAAAAACAGGAAAAGTACCGTGGTCTGACATGCCACCAGTATTACTTGCTGCTGCCGGGGGTACCTGTACTTTGTCACACTACCGAGATCAAGCAAAATACCGGAACCTACTTTGCTGACAAGAGTTTGTCGACTACTATCTTTTTACAAGCAGAGGATACAGCTGACACCGTTTGGTTGAAAACGGTGGGTGCAAACGGTGAGGAACTAAGCTACAAGCTGGCACAGGGCGAGCTATCCGTGAACGAAGCTTCGGATTATCTGATCGGCTCTGCTTCTCGCATGGATCAGATGAAAATCGTGACTGACTTAGATACAGCTGAGCTGGAAACTTACTGCAACAAGGAAGTGGCTCTCGTATCGGTCAATCGCGAGCTCAATCTACCAAATAATAGAACTACTTTTACTCCGCCCCTCTTTTTCGTGTTTGCGGACAAGCAGATTCCATCTGACTCCTTGTCCGACTTACGTTCGATCCGCTTTGCCAACCAAGGGAGGATTTAGGATGAAAATCATTGATGCCCATATGCATTTGTCCCACATCGAAGAGTTCAAGCGGACAGCGGCAGAAGATTCTTTTGTCGATTACTCATTAGAGGGTATTTTGCAGGAATATGCGGATAATGGTGTGGTGCTCGGTATCGGTATGGGCCTGACAGAGACGCAAAAGTATGGCTTTCCTGACGCCGAGGCTGTCACTCCAATGGGGCTCGACCTGACCGATGACCTGCCGCCGCAGCTCGTCTATTGCCTGGGAATCAATCCGTTCAAGCTGGACCAGGCTGCGCTGCAGCGACTGGAGAACGACCTGCAAAAGCCAAACGTTGTGGGCCTGAAAATCTATCTTGGCTACTATCCGTTTTATGCGTATGACAGCGTCTATGATCCGGTTTATGCGCTTGCTGCCACCTATCAGGTGCCTGTAGTCTTCCACACCGGAGATACGTATTCCGAACGAGGGTTGTTAAAGTACTCCCATCCTCTCGCGCTGGACGAGGTGGCGGTGAAGCATCGTGATGTGAATTTCATGATGGCTCATTTTGGCGATCCGTGGGTACTGGATGGGGCCGAGGTCGTTTACAAAAACCGCAACATGTTTGCTGATCTCTCCGGCTTGATGGTAGGTGATGCTGCCAATTGCCAACGACTGAAGGAATCACCGCTCTTTTTCTCTCACCTGCGGCACGCGATCGCCTATTGTGATCACTATGATAAATTTTTGTTTGGCACCGACTGGCCGCTAGCTCCGGTCAAGTCGTATATTGAGTTCGTACAAGAGCTGATTCCAGTAGCGTTTCATGAAGACGTCTTTTACCAAACGGCGTTAAAGGTTTTTCCAAAAATTAAACCGCTGGTCGAGTAGACTCAAGGCTTGCAAAAACAACAAAACCCATACATCTCCCTTTCATCACACGGGGGTGTATGGGTTTTCACTTGCAGGAAAGCTTCTAAGCTGTTTCTTATCTCGCTTTCCTAAATGGGTATACGAAATCTGATCAACAAACACAATCTCTTTAGGCATTTGATAGCGGGCAACCTGAGGGCGCAGCCAGTCTCGCAACTCCGCTTCTGTTAACGCAGCATGATGAATAAGCTGGACGACTGCTTTCAGCCTTTGTCCAAACATTTCATCAGGAACCCCGAAAACGGCTACGTCTTCTACAAACGGGTGCTGGATCAAGACTTGCTCCAGCTCAATCGGATACACATTTTCACCCGCAGAAACAACCATGTCATCGACTCTACCACATAAAAAATAATAGCCTTGCTTGTCTCGGTACCCTAAGTCTCCAGTCTCGATCCACGACCGACTTTGATTGCGCATGGACCATTTATTTTTCACGCAAAACTCGCCAATCTCACCGACACTGCACCTGTTCTTTTGATCATTGAGCACATGTAAATGGGTGCCCTTTATTTTTCTTCCCAGCGTTTTTGCAGTGTAGTGTAAATCCTCTGGGGTAGCTATAATATTCAGACCAGCTTCCGAAGTACCATACAGATTGTATAATACAGCTCCTAATTTGCTACGCACATGCGCTACCAGCTTTGGATTGAGCTCGGCACCCCCTGATGCGATACAAGCCAGTGATTGCAAGCTATCGGCATCGTGATTCAGCATCTTATGTATCATCAGTGGTACGACTGTTATGACCTCAACCCTATGCTTTTTGATGAGGTCACATGCCTTTTTCGCGTCAAACCCGGATGTGATCACAATTTTCTTCCCTAATGCAATGAACAAAAGCAAAAAGGCGATCCCATATCCGTGATAAATGGGCGTTGCAAGATAGGCAGTCTGATATCGCTGCAGCTGGAGCCTGTTAAGCAAAGCTAAAAACGGAGGCAAATAATTGAATAAGGACGGCTTATGTGCGACTTTCTTTGCTCTTCCTGTTGTTCCGCCTGTCAGGAGGTTAATCTGGCTTGCATACGTTCTTGTACGCGGTTCTGGAATGAACGTAGCATCCATTCGATTGACGGCGGGCAGCTGATCATGATAGCTCAGAAGCGTAGCTTTCTCATACGATGCTTGCCGGGTCAGTACAGTCAGCTCCACATCATGCACAAGCAGGTCGAAATCATGAGCTTCCGCAATCTGCTTGAGCTGCTTCCCGCTCATTTCGGTATTCAGTAAAAAAATGTCTGCACCCGTGTATGAGGCTGCAAAAATGGTTTTTATCAAAGAAGCATGGTTTTTGCACAAAATACCTACTCTCTTGCCGCTTGCAAGTCCATAGGCTTGTTTCAGCATAGCAGAGAGCTGCTCCGATTGGGATAACAGCTCGTGATAGGTAATGGTCTCCAGATCATCTGCCAAAGCTATTTTATGGCCATGCATCCTTTCGGCGACCTTTAGGAGCATCATCACGTTTATTCCATACTGATAGATGGCAGTGAGGAGCCTAAACAATCCAATGGGAGAAAGCAGCTTCAGCTTGTATAGAACATGAAATAAACAAAAAATTTGCAACGTTCACTTCCTCCTGTTTCGTAGCCTTCCTGCCATGACCCATTCCCATACTCCCCTGCCTAATACAGAGGCTAGCTGTCCAAAAATCAGCCACCACGGCCTCATCTTTTTCTGTTTGGTGTACATCGATTTGGCGATCATCACAGCTACGTGCTCTGCGCTCATGGCAGGCATGTTTTTGTAAGCTTCTGTAGGCAAAATCATTGGCGTTTTCACGAGGGGAAGATAGATGGACGTCGTCGTAATCTCCATCGCATTTAATTCAGGTGCAGCTGATCGGAACCATGTATCAAAAGCGGACTTGGATGCCTGATACGCAACCCAAAACGGGATCGGAACCAAAGAAGTGTTGACCGTAGAGACGTTGATGATATGTCCTTTCTTTTGCTTCAGCTGCGGAATGATCGCCAATAGCAATTTGACAGGGGCAAAATAATTGATAGCCATGGTTCGTGTAAAATCGTGATATCGATCCAGGGAATCCATAATAGAACGCCTGATTGAAATGCCAGCGTTACTGACCACGATATCAATCCCGTCAGGCTGTTGCAGCAGAAATGCTAGAAACCCATCCATCTCAGACGAATCTCTTAAGTCTGCCCGAAAGATACTGACTTTGGCAGCCCTCGTCTCAAGCTCCCTTTTCATCTCTTGCAGCTTTTCCTCTCTTCTCGCCACAAGGACCAGGTGTACATGGAAATCAGCCAGAAGCTTGGCTACCTGCTCGCCTATTCCTGAGCTTGCGCCAGTGATCACAATCGTTTTGCCATACACGGACTTTGCCAGCTTTTCTTTGTCCAAGCGCGTAGGAACAAACAGCAGGCTTTCCAACAGCGTATAGTTATACATTCATCTAATCCTTTATCGTTGTTTGTCATCAAACAAGAGCCTTATTTCTCGATAGCGCGATCGCGAAGGCTTACGCTTGTGCGCACTTTGCTACCTTGCGCAAAACGTTAAAAAAGAGATAGTTCATACCTTTTGAACGATAGGTAGTCTGATTGAAGCTGCCTATCACATGGACATCCAAATTCGGCAAGTAAAGCATGAAGCTGCCGCTCGCACCGAGATGCCCCCACCCAATATACTTTTTGGTATAAGGGAGAAAACGAATCCGCATCAATCCGTACCCATAGTCCATCCCCATCCACATTTTGTTCCATTGGTGCATCGTATCGAGAGTCTCTTTTTGAAGGATCTGATTGCCAGTCAGTGCTTTCATGAAGCGCAGCTGATCTTCTAATGTGCTTACCGTTTGCCCGCCAGAGTAAAAGCTGCTGAAGCTGCGATAGTCCTCCACGTTAATTTTCAGCTTATCTATATATAGATAAGCTACCGGATACTCACTTTTCATGGCTGGCTTCGAGTACTGGGATAAGTAAGAGTGATTCATTTTCAATGGGGTAAAAATATAGTCGTGGAGCACTTGATGATAGGGCTTGGATGTTATTCGTTCAATAATGAGCCCCAGAAGATTATACCCTGTATCTGAATAGTGAACCTTTTTTCCGGGTGCAAATCGAGGCTTCAGGTGCTTCTTGGACCAGTCTATCGTTTCCTGCGGCGTCCAAAAACGGTCGTGATTTTCCAGTATCTCATCCAGCATGGCTTTCCCCTGCTCTGGCTTATCTTCGAAATAATCGGCTATGCCGGATGTATTGCTGACCAAATGCCTGAGCTGTATATCGGGTGCGTAGTCTCTTCCTTTGAAAAGGTGGAGATCTTTTAGCAGCTCGGCGGGCAAATATTTGGCGATAGGATCTTCAAAGCTTGCCTGCCCCTCTTCGACCAGTCGTGACAGGATGACAGCAGTAAAGGTCTTGCCTACACTGGCCGTATGATAGGGCTGCATCGGATTGGCTGGAACCCCATCTGTACTTCCCGCAGCCATTCGCCAATGGATATCCAGCTTCTCCGAATGGATTAACAAATAAGCGTTATGCAGGCTTCCATCACAAGCCACTTTTTCTTTCAGCTTTGCTTCAATTTCCAATCTTACATTTTCTTTGCTCAATCTCATCTCCCCCCACAATAGGGTACTTCTTAATCCCACCATAAATACCACGTGTCATGCTTCATTAAATAATCCGCATAGTGCCCCAACGAAGAATATCCTTCCAATACGTACTGACAAAAAATGAAGTGCTCCTTCGCCAGCTGTAATGCCTCTTCTTCTGTCGCAGGCCGTCTTCCTGCTTGGACAATCCACGTATCATCTGTTACAGCGAGAATCGTGATCTCATACTTCTCCTGAAAGTGCTTGATCATTACCGACTGGTATACTGGTAATGGACATTCATTGAAGCCCCCCATCGGAACCCACAGTGGTGCTTCGTATCCAGCTTGTAGAGGTAAACTCAGGACAAGCAGATCGTCAGCATCTTCCAGATGTTCTTGCACCCAGCTCGCATTTAATAGAAAGGGCTCATGCTCACCTTCACAAAGCTGCTCATTGAGAAGCTCACTTTCTTCCCACAGAAGTGAATATGCCTGGTAAATACCTTCAAAGTCCTTCCCTTCCAAATTTCTGTGTTCGGATGGGATTTCTGTATACTCTAGCTGTGACGCTACGATTTGCCGCATTACTTCCTCTACACTCAGCTCATGAACCTCTGCCAGCTGTTGATGAACATAGGCAGATAGAGATCCCGCTTCGTCCGAGGCCTCCTCCAGCATTTCTGCCAAATTATCGCTAGGCAGGACTAAAATGCTGTGCATCCCTTCCTTTTTGACAGGTAGCGATACGTTTTCCACAGATACGACTTCCATTTCACATTCCGTATAATACTGGGACAGCTCTTCTATCATCGTTCTCCCTCTTTCCATTCGACTGCAAAAAATAAGAAGCCTCCCTTATTTATTCGCGGGAAGCTTCTCGTTGCCTTTGTATGCTAGGACATTTTCACCAAGCTGTAATTTTTCTTGCCTTTGCGGATGATGATAAAGCGGCCGCCAATCGCGAGGTCAGCTGATACTTCCAGCTCAAGGTCGCTAACGCGCTCACCATTCATGGAAATCGCGCCTTTGGTAATATCCTCACGCGCCTGACGCTTGGATGGCTCAATTCCTAATTCCACGAGCCAGTCAACGATGTTTTTCGATTCCTTCGTCGCTTCGTAGGTCGGCATTTCTTTGAAGCCTTGCTCGATCTCATCAGCAGTCAGCGATTTAATATCTCCGCTGAACAATGCCGCGGTAATGCGCTTCGCTTGATCGAGCAATTCTTGCCCGTGAACGAATCTCGTCATTTCCTCAGCCAGCATTTTTTGTGCTTCACGCTTATGCGGCTCTGTCTGTACCTTTTCAGCCAGCTCATCAATTTGCTCTTTGGAGAGGAACGTAAAGTATTTCAAGTATTTCACAACATCGCGGTCATCTGTGTTCGCCCAGAATTGGTAGAATTCGAATGGCGTTGTTTTATTCGGATCGAGCCAGATTGCGCCACCCGCGGTTTTCCCGAATTTCGTGCCGTCGGATTTGAGCATGAGCGGGATCGTGAGACCGAATGCTTTTGATTCTGGCCCTTCTTTTTTACGAATCAGGTCAAGACCGCTCGTAATATTCCCCCATTGGTCCGAACCGCCGATTTGCAATTGTACGTCTTCATTTTTGTACAGATGCAGGTAGTCAAGCGACTGCAGGATTTGGTACGAGAACTCTGTAAAGGAAATACCCGTTTCGAGACGGCTCGATACGATATCCTTTGCCAGCATGGTATTGATGCTAAAGTTTTTCCCGTAATCGCGTAAAAATTCGATAACGTTGATTTTATGTGTCCAATCGTAATTGTTGACCAAACGAATTTGGTTATCCCCATCCGTTACGAACAGCTTTTTCATTTGTGCTGTCAAGGCATCCACGTTTTCCTGTACTTGCTCCAATGTTTGCAGCGAACGCTCTGTTTGACGACCGCTTGGGTCCCCAATCGTACCTGTTGCCCCGCCAATCAAGATAACCGGACGATGTCCAGCAAGCTGGAAGCGTTTCAGTACCATGAACGGGATCAAGTGACCAATATGCATACTGTCACCGGTCGGGTCTACACCACAGTAGAGCGAGATCGATTTTTGTTCGGTTAGCTCCCGGAGGCCTTCCGCATCGGTTTGTTGATTGATGGCGTCACGCCATTGCAGCTCATCGATAATGTTCACAGTCATGCCACTCCCTTAGATTCATCCAATTCTTTTCGCTTGTATTAGCCGTTAAAAACAAAAAATCGCCCCTTGTCTAATTGTAGACATAGGGACGATTGAATAACCGTGTTACCACCCAGATTGCACCAATGGACGTGCATGCCACATGCCATTGTTGCCACTCACGGCGAGTTATCGTTCGCCAAGCCGCTCGGCATTACCCGAGATACTCCAGAGTGTAATTCGCTCGCTTAGTGTGTACCAAGGTTCCATCAACCCCCGGCTTTCTAGAACAGGGACCAAGCTGCTACTGGGCTCTTTCAACGTATATGCATATAAGATTACAGACAGTATAGTGAATTACTTGTTCAGTGTCAACTGCACCAGCAAAAGGATGCTCATACGCCCATGCCCATTTAATTCTCCGTGCAAAGGTTTGATAAATTTACCATAATGAAGATAGTTTTGACTTGGACGTTGTTTTTTATTCCCCTTGCTATAAAAAATCTGTAACCCTCTGTAACGAAATCACGTTTTCCCGTACTTATGTTGTGGGAGGTGTAAAAATGGAGAATATTGAGCATTTGTATGAAGAGTATGCTCAAACTGTTTATAAATATTTATTCAGCATATCGCAAAATGCAGACTTATCTGAAGAGCTTACACAGGAAACATTCTACCAGGCCATGAAAACTATTCATCATTTCCGGGGCGACTGTAAGATTTCTGTGTGGCTATGCCAGATCGCCAAACACGCATGGTACAGAGAAATCAACAAGAAAAACAAAACGCAATCCGTCTCCATAGATGAGCTCAATATTTCGATACGCTCCGGAAGAAATCTGGAGTCCGATGTTTTGCAAAATGAAGAAAAGCTTGCTCTATTTCGAATGCTGCATCGATTAGACGAGAAGACAAAAGAAGTGATGTATCTACGTCTCTCTGGTGATTTGAGCTTTAACGAAATCGGCGACATATTGGGTCAAAGTGAGACCTGGGCACGCGTTACCTTTTATCGCGGCAAACAAAAAATGATGAAAGGAAGATCAGAATGGAGCAGCGATTAAATTGCAAAATCGTACAAGATTTACTCCCCAACTATATCGAAGGCCTGACAAGCGACATAACGAACCAGGCGATAAAAGAGCATCTTTCTACTTGTGATGATTGCAGGATAATACTGGACACGATGACAAAGGCGACGAAAGAAATCAAAGCAGTCCCCCACAAGCAAATTAACTTTCTGAAAAAGATAAAACGCCGCCAATGGATGATTGCCATATACAGCGTGTTTCTTTCTGTCATCATTTTACTCGGTGCTTATTTCCTTTTTGGCAGTAGAGACTTTCCGGTTCCAAGCAGTAATGTGACGATCAGTGATGTATATCAAATGAGCGACGGCACCATTCATTACAGCATTTCTGCTAAGGTGCAAAACTATGTAAGCACCGTAACCTCGTACAATAATGGAGACACCGAAATAAACCGGATTTATGAGAACCGCAGACTCACTTCAGATGAAAATGGAAGCTTAGTCTCGTTGCCAGAAAGATGGTCACCTGTGAAGCATGCAAACACGAGTAACGTTACAACCGGTATTTATTACGAAGGAACCGGTAAAAGCGACAGGATTATTATTTGGGAAAAAGGTATGAGTATTCCGAAGGCAACGGACGATCAAGAAGCTAAGTATAAAGAGTATTTGGAGAAGAAAAACAAGTAAAGTTTTTAATCGAAGTGGATTCGATTATGGGATTGGCTGTCGAGTTACGTT
The DNA here is from genome assembly GCF_002897295.1 of Brevibacillus reuszeri. GTDB lineage: Bacteria > Bacillota > Bacilli > Brevibacillales > Brevibacillaceae > Brevibacillus > Brevibacillus reuszeri_A. The sequence continues at coordinate 256,653 of NZ_BEXF01000008.1, read as the reverse complement.
ACTCGACAGCTTGGACATCCTACTGGAATATGAACGCAGCTTTTATCACAGCAGACAAGTTCACTATTGTTGAAGCGAGCGTAAACTGTTTTCCATGACCTCTTTAAATAACGGTGAAACAATTGACTTCCACCATAATGCAAACCAAAGATCCGTTTTTGGCTCATCAATGGATACATAGATCAGCAGCTTAGGATTATCACTGGGAGCAAACCCGATAAAGGTAGCGATATATTTACCTTCAATGACATTTCCTTGCGCATCGTATTTCGGTGCTACACCTGACTTTCCTGCAACGGAGTATTCGTCCATTTTAAACGTTTTATTTGATCCGACCGCCATGGTCACACTTGATTCCAAAATCTCCTGAACCTTTCTGGCTGTTTCTTCCGATATGACTTGACGGACAATATAATGATTTCTGGTATCTGTATCCGCCTGCTTATACAAATGCGGCTTCATCAACTCACCGCCATTGGCAATTGCCCCCATCGCCGCTACCTGCTGCATAGCAGTTGCAGAAGCACCCTGTCCTAATGCAGCTGCGGCCACATCATACGGATTCTCCATAGGTGGAATCGTTCCCGCATCTTCATCCTCAAGCTCGATCCCTGTCTTGTTCCCAAAACCAAACCGATTCAAATATTCCTGGAGCAAATCCTTTTTTAATTGTTCATTGCCAAGCTTGGCGTATGCTACGTTAGAGGATCGAAGCATTCCCTCCAAGTATGTAATTTTCCCCCAGCCAATGCCATTATTGTGGTCTTTTATCAAACTACCTGGTGAAACCTCATACGTGCCTGAATCAAAGATTTCCCTTGAATCAAACTTCCCCTCCTGTATCGCCGCCGCCAGAGTCACGATTGGAAACGTAGTTACTGGATCAGGTAACGCTTGAATAGCATAAGCTTGTTCTTTGGCTAACTCTTTTGACGTACGATTCGCCATAGCCAAAATTTCACCGGTATGTGGATCTGTTACAATTACCGCCATCCTTTCAGGGCTAAAGGCTTCATTGGTCTTGTTTAAAGCTACTTCCACATACGCTTGAATTTGCGGATCGATCGTTGTAACCTTATCATTTTTTTCATTCGTTCCCGCGGCAGTTGTGTTCGGACTCTCTGGCGCATTACTCGTTTGAGCGCTCTGTACGGATGGTGTTTGTGGTGAGATGACCACCTGGTAGGCGATCAACAAAATGGCCATAGAAGCAGCCATTCCTCCAATCACGTTGCGAAACCATTTACGCCTATTTATCCGTGTGAGCAGCTCCTTTTCCTGACGAATATGCCCCGCTATTTCCCGCTGCTTGTCCTCCTCCATCCGCAGCGACGGGAAAGATTGAATGAGCGTAGTTATTTCTTTTTCCTCAGAAGATGACATCATGCAGTTTGACCTCCCTGCCGCTTTTGGACATTTGTTTTTGCATTTCCTTTATCGCTCGATGGAGTGTCGTGCTTACCTTTGCTTCGCTCCATCCCAATATTTCCGCCGTTTCTTCAGTAGATATTCCTTCTATCAAACGCAGGATGAGAACCTCACGATACGTTCTTTTGAGCTGATTCATGGCTTGGTAAACCTCTTGCAATTGTTCTTTTAGCACCAAAGCCCTCTCCGGCGTACGCTCCTTGGAAATGAGAAATCCCAGCACCTTCTCAGGAAACCAGTCCATCATTTTTTGCTTGCGCATAGAATCAATCGCAGCATGACGCGCTATGGTCAGAAGCCATGTCTTGGGCTGTGCTCGGCCTTCGTATCCTGATAAAGCGTATAGTGCCTTCGTAAATACTTCCTGGACTAAATCCTCCACATCTCTTCGTCCGGTAAAATAGGCGAGGTAATTGTAAACATCATTGCCGTATTGCTGAAACCATCGCTCTATTCGATCATCTGAATCCATTGGTACGCTCCTTTTTTTGAGTTTGTATCTTATTAGACGCAAAAATAAAAATTGCTTACAGTTTTGTTCCAAAAAAAGAAATAACTGTCCCTCGTTGAGCATTTAGCTCTGGGGACAGCTACCTGTAGCGACGAATCTCTCTTTTCGTTTTCCTATCCAGCTTATCCTGCAAATTCGGATGATGAATAAATTAGTGATTAATCAATCACAAAATCTTAGAGTAATTTGTTCCTTGCAATGTCCGAATCGTATTCGTTATCCCCTCTTCAAAGGAGGTCGCACGCACCTTCCCAACTCTCTTCTCATATTTGGCTCTGCTCAAAATCAGTGGCTCTTCTGTTAGATAAAGCATCTCCACTACCTCCTTCATCACTGGGACAGCCAAACCGAGCAACGACAGTCCCGCCCTCCCTAGCGGAATAACCGGCTTAGCGCTTCCGCTTGCCTTTTGAGCGATTCGCACGATCTCCCTGCCTGAAATCTGTCCAGCACCTGGAATGTTCCAGTTCTCTCCCCAGGTATCCGTTTTGGACGCCAGCTCCGCAATCATAAAGGCTGCATCTGGCAAGTACACATACTCCCGCGGGACTCGCATCGTACCGATGAAAAATGCCATCTTGCCTGCCGCAATGGCTTCAAGAGTGGAGCCCAGATAGGAAGCCTCGTTTGCAGTGGGACCGTAATAATCAGGCAAGCGGACGATCATTACCTTTGCCCGGCTCCATCTGCTGTCAAACAGCATCTGCTCAAAAGCAAGCCTTACCTTTCCTTTTTTCGTATGCGGCTGCTTCGGATGCTCCTCGGTTACCCGATCCATTTGTCTTTTTCCATATGGATATATGCCATCGACCGCAACGACCTTTACCCCCAGCTGATCAGCTGCCTCCATCACTGATTCACCTAGTGGGATCAGCTTAGTTGCCATCTCATGGTACGGCACATTTGCGCAGTGGAACAGGACATCCGCTCCCTGTGCAGCCATGACGATATCGTTTGGTCGAAAAGCGTCCCCTGTAGCAACCGTCAGATTTTGCGGATTTCCGAGACTTGCTTTGAGCTGCTCCAGCTTCTGAATGGATCTTCCGAAAGCCACCGTGTGAATCCCTCTTTTGACCAATTCTTCCGTAATTGCAGCACCCGTACCACCAGTTGCTCCTACAACAATAGCCTTTTCCAATGAAATCACCTCATCAATTTTTGTGATTGATCAATCACTAATCAAGATTTTCGATTGTTAGTAATTGATCAATCACTAACTTAAGGATAATGTATCACTGTGTTAGTGATCAGTCAATCACAACTTTTCAAAAAACAATGCCCTTATCTCTCCTTCAATTCGGGCATGTTTAGCGCTATTGAAATGTTGCACAGCATCCCTCTAGCCAAAAACAGCATCGTCCGTTCCTCTGGATTCGGAATACTCGCTGCACGAAAAGCGTCGATAACCATTCGGCGAACTTCACCAAAGCCGTTGCGCATCGCTTCCCGGATCGAATCTTCCTGAATGGTCTGCGCCTGCATCTGGAGCAGTATCTCATTTTGATAGGCGTTCAAAATATCATCGTAGGCCTGAATCAAGTCAGTCTCCAGTTGTTCTGGTGCCGCAGACTCCACGACTTTACGGAAGGAATCGATCACTCGCGTCCAGGATACCTCCAGTGCTGCCAGCAGTAATGCTTCCTTGGTCGAGAAAAAACGAAAGATATACGGCTGCGATATTTTGGCCCGTGTCGCAACCTGTGCCGTCGTTGCGCGGTAGTAGCCAATCTCTGCAAACACCTCAATCGCCGCTGAAATAATTTCCGACTTGCGATTTACTGATGTCGCCTCGGACTTAGTCATCGGGTTGCCGCCTCCCTTTTTGTTAGTGATTCATCAATTAATTTTCATATTATATACCAGAACAGGATGCAAGACAATACGGCACCGAGCCTAGCGATATATGTATACCAAAAAACGCAGCTCTGCTTCGCTGCGTTTTACAGCCATCCTATAAAGACCGGGCAAGGCGAAAGCCAAGGTCATCAATCCGAAACGTCGGGTGACTGCGGCGACGGCACGTAGCTCCACAGCCCCGAGCCTCTTCTGCCCAGCTTCCGCCACGGAAAACGCGGTAGGTGCCATATACTTTTTCATCGTATAGATCCCAGCACCACTCCCAAACGTTTCCTAGCATATCGTATAGTCCCCACGCATTCGGAAGCTTGTTACCTGGTTCATGTACGATGCCCTCAGAGTTCCCCTGATGCCAGGCTATTTCATCTAGCTCACCGTATCGATATCCCGTTGTCCCTGCCTTGCATGCATACTGCCATTCGGCTTCAGTAGGAAGACGATAACCATCCGCACGCCAGTCACAGACGATACTCTCACCGTTATCACATGTCGTGTAACATTCCTGTAGGCCAGCCTTCTGAGAGAGCAAATTACAAAAAAAGATCGCATCATCCCAGGAGACTTCCACAACCGGAGCCTGAGGGCAAACAGCAAGTCCTACCGACTTTTGCAAAACAGAGGAATAGAGCTCATTGGTGACAGGAATGGGCGCAAGCAAAAATGACTTCACTTCAGCCCCCCACGTCGTCTTTATTCGATCGTCCCGCATGATCACTTCACCTGCAGGAATGTGCACCATCGGATACTCAACAAAACCATGTCGTGCACTTGCCACCTCTGTTCCCCCATTCCCACTTCTACGGCAACATGCCTAGCATATCTATCGCTTGCTCTTTAGTCGGCAAGAATAAGATATCTTTTCCGTTATTCGATTCGTAGATGAAGTCTTTTAAGCTTTTACTCGTGTACACGGAAAAATCTCCAATGATCGCTATCTTTACATGATAGTTGATGAACTTTTGCAGGATTTCCCCGGCGAGGCGTGTTTTCAAATCGAAAAAGCTTTCGGTAATCAAGGATTTGTCTAAAATAATTCGATTGCAGCCTGTTTCATACTGCACAGTTGCTATAAGATCCAGTGCAGATTGAACATCACTAATAACGATTTCGGTACTGCTCACGATTGCAACGCTTTCTCCAGCTGTGTCTACCTTTTTGAACTCCATCTTCTCACTCCTATTCTTCTCGCTTAAACTCAGGTTTTGATGAACCTGTTGACATACTCCTCACAAATCACTCGATTATCCTCGCCATTTATGGGTGCAATGTTTGCCACTCGAAAAAAGCTCAGACCGATTACCATCGCGAGCAGTCCATATGCAGCGTTTGACGAATCCTCTACTGACATTTGACCTGTTCTGCTGCCGTAATCAAATATTTTAGCGATGCCCTGAAGATCCGCCGTATAGCTTTTGGATGCTACCTCCTGCAAATTGCGATCCAGCGCGGCTTTCGAAAAGAACTGTACAAAAAGCCTTCCTTGATCTTCATAGGGGATAAACATATTCTCAATACCATCCAGCTGTGAAACGTTGATCTTCCTATCGCTATCATCGCTTTTGGCCGGCAGTATGTGCTTCAAAACAACGTCCATCATTTCTCTGGCCGTCATCGTGTTTGCAATCTCTGCTCCTATCTTTTGACCATAGTAGGCGAGGAACGATTTGAAAGCTTCGATCGTCAAGTTATCCTTGTTTTTAAAGTAATAAGTGACCACTCCTTTGGAGCAGCCCGCATACTCGGCGACTTTATCCAGCGTCATGCCATCCATTCCATGAGCACTGATACACGTCAACGTGGCGTTGATAACCTCTGCTCGGCGCACTGGTTCCATTCCCAGTTTGGGCATACTTTCACCTTGTTCTCATTTTATTTATACTGTACAGTCGGAATAAATAAAGTGTACCTAAGCACAGCTCGTTTTGTCAAATCAGATCGAACCAAAAAAACGGCTTCTCTGCCGCTTCTTTGGTTTGTTATTGGTCTTGCTTTAGTTCGTATACAAGCTCTTCATCAGCTCGCGATTTTTTTGTTTGAACAAGTCGTTGTGTGAGGAGACCATCCCGTACGCATTGGCATCGGGCGCTACGTATTGCTTCGCTTTGTTCACAGCATTCGCTGCATCCTGGAACGCCCCCGCAATCAGATGGAGCTTGCCTTCGTGATGCAGGATATCGCCAGCTGCATACATTCCTGGTACCGATGTTTCACTCATCGGAGAGCCTGCAATCCAGTAGTCATCCTTTAATTCAATCTGTATATCGCTGTTTGCCAGCAATTCTTTATCGCGCTCATACCCGTAGCTGATGATCACCTCATCTACAGCCAGCTCAAACATGCTATCGTCTTCAACTCGTTTCAGCACGACCGTTTCAATGCTCTCATGATTTGCCGCTGCAACGAGCTTTTCAATCGATGTGTTCAGCAAGCACTCGACAGAGCTATTCCCCAGACGAGAAATTTCGGCTTCATGGCCTTTCAGGGTATCCTTCCGATAGGTCAAATACACTTGCTTCGCGATCGGTGCCAGCTCATTCGCCCAGTCAATCGCAGCATTGCCGCCACCTGAGATCAATACCGTTTTGTCTTTAAAGCGTGCGAGCGATTTTACGGTGTAATGCAAATTCGTCACCTCGAATCGTTCCGCACCCTCAATATCCAGCTTAATCGGTTTCAGGATTCCTCCCCCAACCGCCAGAATCACGGTCTTGGAGTAATGCTTCTGATTCGAGGCTGTGTGTATCACGAAGTGGCCTTCTTCATTTTTTGAAATGGACGTGACCTTTTCCCCCAGTACAACCTCTGGCTGAAATGTCAAAGCTTGAGCAGTCATTTGCTCGATCAGCTGCGACGCCGGAACAGGTGTTAAGCCCCCTACATCCCAGATCATCTTCTCTGGATATACATGCACCTTACCACCAAGATATGGCTGAAACTCAATAATTTTTGTTTTCATTTCTCGCAAACCGCTATAAAAAGCAGAAAATAATCCTGCTGGACCTCCGCCGATAATCGTTACTTCAAACAGTTCTTTTTCTTGCATCTTACAATCGCCTCACTTGTTTTTTGGATGTTGATTACTCATTTTGCCTACTGGTTCAGGTGCTTCTGCACACTTTCTAAAAACTTGATTCGACTATATGCTGGACCGCCTTCCATGAGCGGATCAACGACGTTGACATAGACGTGATTCTGTTTGAAAGCATTCAGATTTTGGATAACCGGATTCTTTTTGAGTTCATCGTAGGCTGTTTGCGCCTCCTGAGTTTCACTCGTTGAGAATTGCACAAATAAATAGTCCGGATTCATATCTGCCAGCTTTTCGATCGAGATCGCTTCTTGTGTTTTCGCGATGCTGACCGGCCCTGGAACCTCCAAACCGATCTCGTCGTACAAGACCGGGTTAAAGTATACATCCCGCGGGTAGACGTATACTTGTGACCCGCGAATCCGAACAGCAGCCACTGTTTTACCTTGGAGCTTTTCTTTTAACGAAGCTTTCACTGCTTTTGTATCTGTTTGATATTGAGAGAGAATCTTTTCTGCCTCTGCTTGCTTTCCTGTTAGTTCAGCCATGAGCTTCAGGTTCGATTCCCAGTTTGTCGCAATGTGTGAAACCAAGATTGTCGGAGCAATTTTTTCCATTTTCTCTACTGCTTCTTTTGGGAACTTGGTTGAACCCAAAATAACGTCTGGATTCAGCTCCAATATTTTCTCAAAGTTCGGTTGCGACTTTTCGCCAATCGATTCCGACTTCCCTGTTACCGGAGCGAACATCTCTGGAAACTTCCCGCCGATCGTGATCGCTCCAGTTGGATTTACATTCAGTACAAGCGCATCCTCCATCGCTTCCATCGCACCTGTGATCACAATTTTTTCTACCTTTTGTGGAACGGTATACGGTTTTCCGAGATATTCAATCGTTCTTGTTTCGCCCATCCCTGTATTGTCCGCTTTTGGTTGTGCCGATTGCTGGTTATTGCTTGCGGTGGAATCAGCTTCATTCTGTTTGCCGCCACCTCCACACGCAGCCAAAGCAAGCGTGAATAATGCGATTAAGCAAGCTAGCATAATTTTTTTTGGCATGTTCTTTCTGAACTCCTTTTCCCTGATCCATCTCGATTTTATGACAAGCATGTGGCTCACTTTTGTCTCTCCTGTTGCAACTACTAGCCTAAATAGCCCCTAAATGCTCACGTAAGGTGGCACCCGTATATTCGCTTCTAAACAAGCCTTTTTTCACTAACTGTGGAAGCAGCTTATCATAAAAAATATCCATAGATTTCTCTGAGCCGCCAGGAAGCGCGATAAAGCCGTCGATCGCTCCAGCCTCATATCGCTCGATGATATCGCCTAACACGTCTTGAACCGTCCCCACCGAAACCCAGTGAGCAGATCCGACAACCTCTGGTCTGGCCAGCACCTCTTCCAAGGTCGGCTGATACTTGCTGATATGTCGGCGCAGCAATTCGGCATGGGTGCGGCTACGGACTGGTAAATTCGGATCGGGAAGCATTTCCGCTGTAATTGGCTGATCCAGAGCCAAGCTGCTGGCATCAAGACCAAGTACGGATTTTAGCGATGCAAGCCTGCGCTCCAGCCCTAAATGTGCATGTGCTCTCTTATGTAATTCAAGCGCTTCCTCACGAGTCTCTCCCAGGAAAAAATACAATCCAGGCAGAACCTTGATGCTGTCAGGATTACGCCCATGTTCCTCGGCCCTTCTTCGCAGAGCACTTCGCAGCTCCACACCTGATTCCAAATCTGGCATCGCCGCAAAAATAGCATCCGCTACGGAAGCGGCAAAATTCCGTCCCGTATCCGACGCGCCTGCTTGAAAGAAAGGAATGTCCCCTGATGGATGGGAAGGCAGAGTAAGCGGTCCTTTGACATGGAAAAACTCTCCCAAGTGATTGATGGCGGAAACCTTATCCCGATCCGTAAACATCCCAGACTGGCGGTCAATGACAATCGCTTCATTCGGAAAGCTGTTCCAGAGGCTCTGTACGACCTGGGTAAATTCCGCCGCTTTCGCATATCTTTCTTGTGGTGAAGGCATAGGTCCATCACCGAAATTTTCTGCCCCTTCGATAGACGTTACGATATTCCAGCCAGCACGTCCGTTACTAATCCAATGCAAGGTTTGGAGTTGTCTGGCAACGACATAGGGAGGATTAAACGTTGTTGAAATGGTCGTAACCAGCCCGATCCGCTCCGTCTCGCGAGCAATCGCTGTGAACATCAATGTCGGGTCAGGGCTGCCGAAGCTGGCCCCATCCCCTATCATCTGTGGGCTTACATATAGGTAATCCGCTCTGAAAAGAAAATCGAGCTTTGCCTTCTCCGCCCTTTTGGCCAATGCGATGTAGTAGTCTATCGCTCCCATTTTTTCTACATCGCTATCCGGACGCCGCCAATCTTCCCCCTTCATCCAGGTGGCTGACAGCGAAAATCCAATGCACAGTTGTCTATTTCCAGTCATACATACCCTACCTTTCCTAGACACTGCTCCCAGATCGGCAAAAGCGTTATCACGCTGAGGCTTACCCAACATCTCACTTTCGGTCTTGCCGGCAATGATCGGTCGAATTGCCCTCCAATTTTGCTTTCCTATCCAAGAGCATACTAGAAATGATTATCATTATCAATAAAAAATGTAGCAAAGGATGCCACAAATGGAAATACACAAATCTCGAATGCCATATGTATCATTATCTAAGAATGATCGGCCTGGTTTGCATAAGCGGAGGGGGATATACCAAACTTCCTTTTGAATACTCTGCTGAAATAAAGGGCGTTGGGATATCCTACGCTGACTGCTACATCGCCGACCGGATAATTACCTGCCCTCAGTAATTCCTGCGCTCTTTCCATGCGATAATGGATGACATAATCAATCGGGCGAAATCCCGTGTATTTGTGAAAGAAGTAAGAGAAGCTCTTGGTCGTCATACCGTGCTGCTCGGCTAAATCGTCGAGTGTAAACGGGTGCATATAATGACCGTGAATGTAGGCTACAGCTTCCTCAATTACCCTTTTACTTGGCGAATGATCATTTTCCCGATGGCTGCACCCGATGATAACCTGATGCAGGATGCGGAAAAACAATTCCTTCACGCGCAGCTTCCCGATCCAGTCCCGAGGTTGAGCATTCTGCTGAAGCATGGTCAAAAGTGACAGTAATCGCGGATTCGCACCCGGCTCCAGCTTGAAATGAGCGTCGCATTCCCGTCCACTATTTTCATGAGCAGGCTTGTCCCATTTATAAAAGAGGGCAAAGTATTCATACGCTGATGCACTAATCACCTGCGCGTCCAGCAGCATATCTGGAGCCGCATGAAAAACGGAGCCTGGCTGCAAAACGTAGACCGTTCCGTTCACATGCATTCTCGCTTCCCCGCGAATGATAAAAAGAAATCCATACCTTTCCGTCTTAAATTCACGCAGCGTACTTTTGGGCTGAATGACTAAACGATAAACGTCTTCTATTTCAAAGGAACCGTTCGCATAATTCTCTGCTAGTTTATCCAAATCGATCATGGTACTGCACCTGCTCTCTACCAACTATGAGATGGCTTTTTTACAGTAGTATTTTATCATGAGGCCTAGATGATGACTTACATCCAGGTGCAACGCCAAAAAAGCCCAAGCAATTTCACCTGGACTCAACTTTTCTATGGCTATCAATATATTTCATAGAGGAGCTCGCTGTCCATTTCAAGCGTTTCGGCAAAAACGACGTAAATGAACAGGTGACCAGCCGGGGTATCGCCTGCATCGTACCCCAAGCAAAATGAACCGTCTTTTTCAAATACAAGCTCGGATAAAACCAGCTCGGTCACATCTTCGTCAGGATGTGCACTAGCAATCTGTTCCAGCGCTCGTTCGCTCAGCTCATCAAAACGCTGCCATGCGTTTTTAATTACGGGTGACAGCCTTTTCATCTCATCTTCGGTAGAGGCAGCTGTTCTCACAAAAAGCTCTCTCCCTTTAAAAACTAGCGTGGAGGCATAGGTAGAAAGCGCGACATCATATGTAAAAGTCCCGGTCTCCTCAAGCGTATGAGGTGGCCAAGTAATGAGGTTATTGGAGTGATCCAGTGTTTCCAGCTTTGGATTCTGACTTGTATCCAGCTTAGCGATTTTATTTTCTGAGCAATACAGCTCGGCTAAATGCGCATTGTGGCTGAGATCCAATTCTCTGATGTGATTATGGAAGCATCTCAAGCTTTCCAAGGCGGGATTTGCTGTGACATCCAAATGGGTAAGATGATTGTGATTGCAGCGGATTTCCGTCAATAGCGAGCAGTTCTTTATGTTCAAACTGATTAAATAATTGTTTGCACATTCCAAATAAGTCAGCTGTTTATTTTGATCCAAATGTAAGTCAAACAAGGAATTGTAGCCGCAGTTCAGCTCTCTTAGATGCGGATTCTGATCTACCGGCAGTTCCGAAATGATATTCCAATAGCAGTCGAGCTTGGCGAGCATGGTGTTCTGACTGACGTCCAGCTTACGAATCCGGTTAAAGCCGCAATCAACGATTTCCAGCTTCCCATTGTTTGACAAATCCAAGGAATGAATTTCGTTTTTGTTGCAGTTAAGCTCCTTCAGCAGCGGGTTGCGACTGACCTCTAGCTGGGTCAGCTCATTGTATCGGCAAGACAGCTTTTCCAACTTTGGATGATTACTCGTGTGCAGAAACGTCAATTTGTTTCCGGCGCAGTCCAGCACCTTCAAATGTATATTTTGACTCATATCGAGCTCGGTCAAGCTGTTGAACGAGCAATCCAGCTCTTCAAGCGAAACGAAATGCTCAATCCCTTTCAAACTGGAAAATCGCTGGTTGGCAAGCTGCAGTGATGTGATGCGATCCACGTCACTTGTCTGAATCTGATCACGATTTTCGCAATAAGTCTCCAATATGTAAGCTTGGAAGCGTTCATCGATGAAATCTTGTGTGATATTCACGGAGCTCCTCCTTTTGGGTACTAAAACGTATTTATACAGGCATTTAACTGCTGACGCTCCCGAATCCTTGCGACGCTTCCAAGCCTGGTAACGCTCCATGATAACTGGCTCAATAATCTGATAATTTTCGATCGAATCTTTTACATGATAAATTGTCGGCAAGCCTGCCTTTAATGACGTTAACGATGCATACCTCTTTTGTCACCGTAATGACCAAATGCCGATAATCCTTAAAAGTCTTTCTCTGCTTGGTCAATACCGTCTCTATCTTGTCCACTCTGTCACCTCGCCGCCCTTTTTGGGAATACTGTCCATAGTAGGAAGCTACTTGCATATTTCTTCAAGCTTAATTATAGGTCTCACTGCTGAAAAGGACAGGGGTCTTTTTACCTGCTTTCATAGGCGATTTGGAAACATCTTACTCTCGTAAATAAATAGTAGAATGCGTATTTATTAAGTACCTGTTTCCGAGTATGATAATAGAAAAAAAGAAAGAGGCTTGCATATGGATTCGACATTCTCATCGAGAAAAACATCGAGAACAAAAACCATCGTCATCAATGCACTTTTTATCGCTTTTACCCTCGCAGCCACCATGTTCATCAACATCAGGCTGCCGATCATGGGGAACGGGGGTCTCATCCATCTGGGTAACGTGCCTCTGTTTATCGCAGCTTTTGTTTATGGCAGAAAAACGGGAGCCATCGCAGGCGCTTTTGGAATGGCCCTCTTCGACCTTCTCTCAGGGTGGACAGCATGGGCACCGTTTACGTTTGTCATCGTAGGCGCAATGGGTTATGTAGCTGGGCTCATCGCGGAAAAGATGCCTGGAAAAAGCGTACTCGCTTACTCACTGGCAATTGTAGTTGCACTTATTATTAAAATCGTTGGCTATTATTTTGTCGAAGTTATTCTCTACAGCAACTGGATTCAGCCATTCGGCTCCATTCCAGGAAACTTTCTTCAGGTCGTCGTAGCGGGGATTATTGTATTGCCGCTTGCAGGGCGGTTGAAGAAGATCGTTGGGCAGTTGTAGGGGCACTGTTCCTTAGATAAAAATGAAAAAATCGCTCAGGGGACGATTCGTTCTCCTGGGCGATTTTTTTCTGTTGGGGTTATTAGAAGCCATGAAGGATACATGAGTGATGAAGAATGTGGTATACCCCCAAAATTACAGCAAGTGATTCCACTCCCGTTTACCATATAAAATCCTAACAATCGTAACTAACATGTTGTTTTCAGAAACCATGTAAAAAACAATATATTTTTCCACAACAAGCTTCCTAATTTTTTGATTGGCTAGTCGCTCATCACTGACAATTGCATATCGAAATGGTAATTGCTCCAGCTCTCCAATAGCTTCCGCCAGCTTTGCCATCAGATTTTTAGCCACTGTCGGCTCTTTTAATTCATGTGCAATATAGTCAGCAATTCCAAGTAAATCTGCCTCTGCTGGTTCAGTAATCACGATGCTGTACTTCTTCACTCTGAGAGTCTCTTCTGAATTCCATTTATGACTTCATGAAAGGACTTTACTTTATTTTCTTTAGCTGCATCAATACCCTCATCAAGAAGCTTGTAAAGCTCAAATTTACCTATGAGTCTTTCATATGTTTCAATACTCATTACCGCCAAATCACCTTTGCCATTTTTTGTGATGTAAACAGGCTCTGAATATTTGTGGCAAAAATCAGAAATTTCATTGTAGTTATTTCTCAAGTCCGAACTAGGTCTAATCGTAGGCATAAAAATCGCCTCCCCGAATGATATATCGTTATTATATCATAATAACGATATATCATTCAAGTTCTAGCGAAGAACTGCGCAGCTTTCGCTTAGCGACTATACGCCCCATCCCAGACAACTCGGCGATAGCCCTGCGGGTCTGTATCACCCTCAGTGTTGATGAGAAGAACCTGAGAGGTATGGTCCAGTCCCAGCGCTTCCCTGATTCCAGACAGCTGCTCGTCTTCCATAATCGCCCGCAGCATCCCGGCCGTCACTGCTCCAGACTCTCCAGACACGACTCGCGCATCATCCCCTAGCGGATTGCCGAGAAGTCGCATCCCGTCTGCCGCTACATAATCCGGGCAGGAGATAAACATGTCGCTGTACTTCCAAAGAAGCTCCCACGCCATCGGGTTGGGCTCACCGCACGCCAGTCCAGCCATAATCGTGTCCATTGCACCTGTAACGACACGCGGCTTGCCGTCCCCTGCCAGTGCGGAACGATAAAGGCAATCGGCTTTTCGATTCCTTGAGATCCTGCTTCGCTTGGATATAAGGTGTCATTGTTTTTAATGAAAAAGTACATTTATAATGGATAGGATTCTTGATTATGTAGTACCGAGGAGCTATAGCATGCCAGATGTAATCTTTTACCGAGACGATGCTTTGCCTTTCCTTGAAGCAAAATATTGCACAAGAAGTGATCTCACATACCAGAAGCATTTTCATGAGGAATATTCAATCGGCTTGATTGATGAAGGAGAAACGAGTGCCTGGTGTGACGGAACGATGTATCAGGTAGAAGCGGGTAAAGTAATCAGTTTCCCACCGCATATGCTGCACGCTTGTCATCCGATGTCTCTCACCAGTTGGAGATACAAGATGTTGTTCATTAAGCAGGATTGGCTGAAGCAGCTTGGGCCGAGAGAGCTCGAACAGCTTCGCATCCCGTTTTTGCTAGAAGGAGAGAAGAATCAATATTGTCAGCGACTCATCAATCAGGTAATGGACTCTCTCTCCTTAGGAGAAGAACCATTGGTATTGGAATCCGCGGTCGTTGAATTGATTCATGCTCTCGTCAACTCGGATTCAGACGATTTGGAGCATTCAGCCCGCAATAGTCATGAGCAAAAGTACATCGGACGAATTTTAGAGTATTTACATGCTCACTATACCGAAAGAGTCATGCTTGAGGAGTTGGAAAAGGCGGTGGGAATTAGCAGATTCCATCTCATCCGTCTGTTCAAGAAAGGTACTCATGTGCCTCCTCATGCTTACCAGAACCTGCTACGGATCAATCACGCCAAGGCCGAGCTTGCAAAAAGCCGTCCGATTGCGGATATTGCCGCGGAAACGGGTTTCTATGACCAGAGCCATTTTTCAAGAGCATTCACCAAAATTGTTGGGGTTACGCCTCAGCGATATGCTTCATCATCGCGATAGAATAGAGCAATAAATTACAATACACTCCCCCCGTTCACTTGTATACTCATGGACAATGAAGGAGGGGGAGATTTCTTATGAACCATGAACAAGATTGGGAGCAAAGATTGACTGATACCCTAAAATCGGTGGCTAGACGCCCAGACATCAAGTCATATGTGGAGAAAACTCCTTGGCTGAATAGCCTGTTGCAGCGCGCTGCCGGACAGTACGTGGCAGGTAAAGACCGTCAAGACGGGCATAAGGTAGCACGCAGGCTTGCCGAAGAGGGATACAGAACTTCGCTAGAATTTATAGGTGAAAACACATCAGATGTGAAGATGTGTCAGGCTGCTGCAGAAGAAATGAAATCACTTATTCGCGAGTTGGGTGAATTCGGTAACCGTGTTTCATTCGACCTGTCACATATCGGTTTGTCAGTAGAGACAGATCTTGCTTACCGTAACTTCATGAAGCTGGCCGAAGAAGCACAGTCAGCTAACGTAGAGTTGTTTATTAGCATGGAGGAGTCCGCCAAAACAGATCGAATTTTGGACGTGTATCGTCAGGCCGTTTCCCACTATCCGAATATCGGCATAACCCTGCAGGCGCATTTAAACCGCACACCGCTGGATTTGGCTGCCTTAGGTGATTCGCCTCGCCGCATTCGGATCGTCAAAGGGGCTTATCAAGAACCAGCGGAGTATGCCATGTCCCGATCGGCAGCACTGGACGAGCGTTATCTGTCGCTGGTCCAAGACGCAATCCATCGAGGTCATCGCGTATCAATCGCGACACATGATGAGCGTATTATCAACGAGGCAATCCATCTCGGGTTGCTCGATTCCGGGAACGCCGAGTTCGAAATGCTTTACGGCATCCGTCCGGAGCTTAGCGCAAAGCTGCAATCCGCTGGCTATCCGGTTCGTATCTACGTAACCTATGGGCATGAATGGTTTTTATACCTGTGCCATCGGATCGCCGAATATCCTCCGAATCTGTATGGGGCCGTTGTGGCCATGGCAAGTGATGAGGCTGTCGAACCTTATCAAGCGTATGTGAGAACAACCTAGGATAAAACAGGAAATCGCTCCGTCCACACCTTTGCGACTGAGCGATTTTTTATAATTGATGGCTTGCAATGGCTACATTCTGGCCAGTTCAATAAAAAAAGTAAAATGACCATTTTGATGGTTTAACCCGATACGCCCCCCATGCAGCTCGACGATGTTTCTGGCAATGGACAGTCCCATGCCCGCACCGGGAGGCCCCTGCTTTTCGTTTCTGGAGGGATCAGCCTTATAAAACCGCTCGAATAGTAGCATTTCCTGCTCTTCTGATATCGGATTACTCCAATTTTCAACCGCAAAATGAATATGCTGCTCATCGGCTGTCAGTCGTACTTTGATTTCACCAGGCTTTATTGAAAACTTAAGCGCGTTTATGAGCAGATTATCGATAGCACGTACCATTTTTTCCGCATCGACATAACCATAAATCGGCGTCTGATCCCGAATGGTACGAACCGTAAGCGCATTTTCCTGGGCAATCGGCTCGAATTCATTGATGATCTGCTCCAACAAAGCGTTCCAATCCAATTTCGTAAAAGAAAGATTCGCCGCCCCGCTTGTTAATCGCGTGTATTCAAACAAGTCGTCGATCAGCTTCTTCAGCTGTTGCGATTTGTTGTAGGCATTATGAATATAGCGCTTATGTTCTTCGAGATTCTGGTAATTATCATTCTTCAACAAGTTCAAATAGCCAATGATGCTCGTTAAAGGCGTACGTAGATCATGAGAAACATTCGTTATCAGTTCCATTTTCGAATTTTCGATTTTGCGTTCCCGATTTATTTTTTCCTGTAATTGCTCAGCCATATAATTGATGCTTTTGGCGACTTCTCCAAGCTCATCCTCGTTGGACACTGGCAGCCGATAATCCAGATTCCCGCCCGCTATGGTTAATAGCCCCTCGGCAAGCGTGCGTAAATAACGAACGATATGTCGTGTCAGTAGGAAAAAGAAGAATAAAAACGTGACGATCATAAAAATCAAGTCTCCAACCGTTCCCAAAAATCTGGGATCGAGGGAGAAATAAGCAAGAATCCAGGATAAAGCCGCCATATAGAAAAAGCTTAGAAGAGCGGCCCAAAACATTCGGACACGGATATTCTTTCTCCCTGTTAGCATAGAGAGGAACCTTTTGTACGACTGCTTATTCAACTTTATACCCCACTCCCCATACCGTTTTGATATACCTGGGCTCTCGCGGGTTGTCTTCAATTTTTTCCCGTATGTTGCGGATATGAACCATGATGGTGTTATCGGATAAATATTTGTCCTCTTTCCACACGCTTTGGTAGATCCTTTCCACATTGAACACCTGCCCGCGATGGCTAGCCAGCAGCTCCAGAATCGAAAACTCTAGTGGAGTGAGCGATACTTCTTTCCTGCTCACTGTCACAACATGGCGTCGTTTATCTATGATCAGATCGTTGATTTCAATGATCCCACTGTCGGACGTGGACTTTCCGTAGCTCTCTTCGGCCAGCTTCTGCCTGCGTAGCTGCGCCTTCACCCTGGCGATCAGCTCCAGCGGATTAAACGGCTTGGAAACATAATCGTCAGCTCCCGTCGTCAGCCCGGTTATTTTATCGATATCCTCGCCTTTTGCGGAAAGCATAATGATCGGAATGTTAGACGTTTCACGGATTTTAAAACACGCTTTAATCCCGTCGAGATTCGGCATCATCACATCCAGAATGATCAGATCGATTCCTTCGCGGTTCAAAATTTGCAAGGCTTGCAAGCCGTCCTCCGCCTCAAATATAGTAAACCCTTCATTCCGCAAAAAAATATGAACCACATCGCGAATTTCCGGATCATCATCAACGACAAGCACTTTGTGAGTCAAGCTCTATCACTCCCTTGCAAGTTTTGCTTCGGCCAGCCATCGAAGACATGGTAGGACGAGCATCTGGAAAATAATGACTTACCCCTAATGCAAAGCTACCACAAATTATGAATAGTGTCTCTGCCTGCTTCGCCGTTACCGTTTGCGACAGACGTATACAAATGCCGGCGGAATATTCAATGGTACGTAATGAATCTCCTCGATCTCGAACAGGCCGCTTAGCTGTTTTTTCATCTGCTGTGAGTATTGGAAGGCGATGAATAATCCGCCCGGTCTCAGTGAGATTACGATTTGCTCCATGAGCCGATCACGTAGCTGCTGTGGGAAATTGAAAAACGGCAGTCCGCTCAAAATGCAGTCTAGATGATCCATTCCTTCGTTTTGAAGTGCATCCTGTAGGTAACACGCATCAGGGTAACAGGTATAGTCATGGAATCGTTCTGCTAATTTGTTGCGCAGCAGAGTATCCTTTTCAAAAAGCAGCACCTTTGCATTTTCAGTGTTGGTAGCTTTGATATATTTAGTAATGGCACCCGTGCCTGCCCCCAGCTCTGCAATATGCCGGGCCTGATTCCACTTCACAGGCTCGAGCATTTTCTTGGCCAAAAAGATTGAGCTCGGTGTAAGGCTGCCGATTTGTTTAGGTGCACATGAAAATTTGTATAGAAACAATAGCTTTTCTAGGATATTTTCTAGCATAAGTTTCCCTCCCCCAGATGGTATCCTTATGCTAAGAAATATTTCTTCGGAACGAGCAAAGGAATTTCTGAAGTATTTCTGAAGATGAGCTGGCGGCGGGGGCAATCATTAAAAACAGGCAATTAAGCGAAGCTCAACTGGGTGTTATTCGATCTTCATCCAACAAAAAACGGCATCTCTGCCGTTTTTGTCGTTGCTTCATAAGAATGAAATTTTAAGTACGGCGCATATATGCACGTACTGTGAGTGGCGCGAAGACAGCCACAATAACTGCAGCACTTACAAGAGAAATAATAAACTCGAAGCCTATCATGCCGCTATTCGTCAGTTCACGGACGGCGCTGACCAAATGGGAGATCGGGTTGATATTTACAAACCACTGGAGCCAATTCGGCATTGTTTCCACTGGTACGAATGCATTGGAGAGAAAGGTGAGCGGAAACAGTACGATCATGGAAATTCCTTGTACGCTTGAGGCGGTACGAGCAATGACACCGAAAAAGGCAAAAATCCAGCTAACTGCCCACGAGCAGGTAATGACAAGCAGCGCGGCGATCGCGACGAATCCCAGGCCGCCAGCAGGATGATAGCCCATGATATATCCCATCACAAAGGTGAGCACGGTAGCAATGGTATATCGCACTGTGTCTGCGAGGAGGGCTCCGGCCAATGGCGCGATGCGGGCGATCGGTAGCGATTTGAACCGGTCGAACACGCCTTTATCCATGTCCTCACGGAGCTGGACGCCCGTGACGATAGAAGTGCCGATGACAGTCTGCACGAGGATACCAGGAATGATGATCGGCAAGTAGCTTTCTACATTTCCTGAAATAGCGCCGCCAAATATATACGTAAACATCAACGTAAACAGAATAGGCTGAAGCGTGACATCAAACAATTGCTCGGGAGTGCGCCGGATCTTCAGCAATCCCCGGTAGGCCATCGTCAGCGAGTTGCGAAGCGTTTGACCGAAACCCGCATGATTTTTTAATGGACGGTCAAATTCTCGTCCCAAGGATGTGCTTTTCATACTCTGGCTTCCTCCATTCTGTTCGCTTGTTCGGAAGATTGCGGCACATTCTCGGTTGCATCGTTCCCCGTGATCGTTAAGAATACTTCATCCAAGGTCGGCTTCTGCACACTGATCTCGGCGAGCTTAATTCCCCGGGTGCGCAAAGCGATTAGCAAATCCGTTACCTGATCGGCGTTTGCCATTGGTGCCGTGATCTTGCCGGCTTCTGCAGTTATACTGGAACGAACATCGAGCACCTTCTCCACGATTTCCCTAGCATCCGCGATATCCTGAGTATGATGGACGCGCAAATGTAGCGCTGAAGTCCCGACGGATGCTTTCAATTCATCCACCGTACCCTCTGCAACGACACGGCCCCGATCGATCACCGCGATCCGGTCTGCCAATTGGTCTGCTTCATCGAGGTATTGTGTGGTGAGCAGCACGGTCGACCCTGTCACCACCAAGCGACGAATCGTATCCCACATCTGCGAACGCGTTCGCGGGTCCAGCCCAGTCGTCGGTTCGTCGAGGAAAATGAGCGGTGGCTGCGCGATGAGACTAGCTGCCAAATCCAGCCGGCGGCGCATACCTCCAGAGAACTGCTTCAGCGGACGCTTCGCGGCTTCAGTCAAACCGAATTCCTCCAGCAAATCCGTTGCCTTGCGCCGTGCCTCAGAGCGACTCAGTCCGAGCAGTCGGGAGAAAATAATCAGGTTCTCCGTAGCGCTAAGCGACTCATCCACCGAGGCATATTGCCCCGTCACTCCAATCAACTGCCGTACGATATGCGACTCCTTCAC
The DNA here is from genome assembly GCF_002897295.1 of Brevibacillus reuszeri. Taxonomy (GTDB): domain Bacteria; phylum Bacillota; class Bacilli; order Brevibacillales; family Brevibacillaceae; genus Brevibacillus; species Brevibacillus reuszeri_A. Next base: position 236,310 of record NZ_BEXF01000008.1, on the reverse strand, counting down.
CACATCATGCCCGAAAATGCGTGCCTCCCCGGCATCTGGTCGGAGCAGTGTCGCTAACATGCTAATTGTCGTTGTTTTCCCCGCTCCATTGGGTCCGAGAACGCCGTAAATCGAACCGGCGCGTACGTTCAAATCCACACCGTCTACAGCACGATTGCTCCCGAATGTTTTTACAAGCCCACGGGCTTCTACTGCCCATTCATTGCTATGCCCATTGTTCATTCTGGCCTCTCCTTACTCACTGTTTATTTGATATGGATACAATAACTTGCGGATTTAAACTGAATGTAAACTGGCTGATATTTTTCCATTTTAGGGCTTTTTGGTTGGTACTAACACCTACATGAGAAGGGGGAGGGAATCAGTCTGGAGGCGGATGAACGTCGGTCGGCATTTCGAATGCTGCAACCAAATGAGTTAACTTTCGTTAGCAGACAGTATCAAAGGCGTGACGTATGTTAGAGGTGCCCGTTGTAAAAACTTTCTTATCCGTTGATGGAACGCCGTGTGCGATGAAAGTCGCCCGCACGGTGTAGGCTCGAACGAAACCCTTGTTAAAAGAAAAGGGATAAGTCGAGAATAGCGAACCACCAGCAACTGCTAGCATTATAAGTGGAGGTGACTTGAATATCATTACTATTCGTTTTGATAAAGCTTTATCCGCCGAAACACTTGCTAAGCAAAAAGTGGTAAAATCGTTTGGATATGCGGATGAAGAATGGAGCGGTGTTTCTGTGCAATTCATAATGTGGGATAATTCTAATCCCAGCAACCCACTGCTCTTCATTAAAACCGATTTTTCAGGTGAGTTTCCTGAAGGAAGGTTTGTTACCTTTATTGATGGAGCAATAAAGGATATTCACGGAAATGTGATTACTCGAACTACACCGTAAAAAGCTATATCCATCGACGGCCCTCGGGATTCCCGGGGGTTATTTTTAGCGTAGGGAGTACGGCGTTGAAGACTCTCTCCTTGTTTGACATATCGCGAGGGAATTGGAAATAATTGCACAAAAGGTGAAATGTTAACTTTTTGTAACTGTTTTTAAGTTTCTGATGAATTAACATTTTCTTATTGAAGATGAAATTCTCTTATAAGACTAGGGGTACAACTTATGAGAAAACGAACTGGGTATATCAGTGTGGCAATACTACTTGTTGTTCTCATGATTTTTTACTCTATTTATCAGTCTCCCATTCAAGTAGTAAAAACAGCAATCCAAAGCGTTAAAAACGGTTCTAATATAAATCTAAATCTTAGGCCTGAGGATGTTGCGAAGATCAACTCATTTTTCTCATCTGTAAATGACAATCGACTTGGTAAACTTGAGGTAACATATAATGAAGTAGGAATTTCAAATAACCAGACTCAAGTAATCGCAGACTTTCAAGTAGTTGTATACAAGGAGGATAATTCAGTAAATAAAATTTTCGGTGGAAATCTTCTGTTTTCCCTACATAAAAGCTCGCTCCTCCACTGGAAAATCGAACATGTTGATATCGGTCAGAACATAGAGGAAGTGAAGTCATAGCTAAAGCCATCGTTATCATTAGCTTACTGGGAATCGTTATTTCAATAATAACAGAAGTCAATCTAAGACTTTATTTTCAAACATCTATGTTCATGAAAAAAAGACCGTTTCAAAAGAAAAATACTTTCGAAAAGGTCTTTTTGTTAGTTTGAGCATAATAGGATTGTATCGAGTCGCTTACTGCCAATTATTTCAAGTAATCACAAGGTTTTCTCCCGTCTTTTTGTCTTCTATAGAATACTCTCGTTTCTCGCCAGTTCAATCGCTTCTTCCCGGTTGCTGACACCGAGCTTCGAGTAAAGAGTGGAACAGTAATTCCGTATCGTTCCCTCCGATAAATATAGTTTGGTGGCAATCGATTTGTAACGAAGCCCATCCGATAAAAGCTGTAAAATTTCCCTTTCTCGTTTCGTCAATCCATACGGATCATTCGGGCTGTACTTCTCTAACTGCTCACGTTGGCGCTTCATCGATTCGAATAAGCGTGTGGCGATCGACTGATCAAGCCACGTTCCCCCGCTATAGATGAGCTTCATCGCTTCCATCATCTCTTTTGGACGAGTAGACTTCAGCATATATCCTTCCGCCCCATGCTCCAGTGCTGTTGCTGCCTGTACCGAATCCTCAAACGTTGTCATGATCACAATCTTCATGTTCGGCCAGCGTTCTTTCATTTGAAGGAAGGTCGCAAGTCCGTTCATCCCTTGCATGTGCACGTCCATTAACACGATATCCGGCTGGTGTCGCTCACATTGTTCTAATGCCTCTTGCCCATCACTAGCTGTACCAACAACAATAAAATTGTCCTGCTGGTTTAAGATTTGCTGTAAGCTGTCGGCAATCATCACCTGATCGTCAACAATAAGTAGGCGAATACTTCCCTGTCCAGCTTCTACCTGTATGGGAACATTACAAATGACAACGGTTCCTTGCCCTGATTGTGAATGAACGGACAGCGTACCTAGCAGTTGCTCAAGCCGTTCCTTCATTCCCTTTAGTCCTAAACCGAATTCGATGGATTCTATTCCGTTGCCATTATCTTCGATTTGTAAACGGAGTTGCTGACTTTCGAAATACAGATCAACAGATATCACACTTGCTTGGCCGTGACGAACCGCATTTGTGAGCGATTCTTGCAAGCAACGATATAGACAAAAGCTCATTTTTTGCATAACGAGCGTCTCACTGCCGATCACACGGAAGTTGACCGTTACACCTGTTGACTTCATAAATTCTTCTGTCAGTTCCAATAGTACCTCACTTAACGATTGGTTCAACCGCGCATCAGAGAGCTGATGAAAATGCTTTCTGATATCATCCAAGCTGTCTTGTGCTATTGAGACAAGTTTGTCGACTCGTTCGATTTGTGAATCAGGAACCGAGGATCGGAGTGATTCAACGCCCACAATCAGCGAGGTTAGCGAATGCCCAATTGTGTCATGCAACTCATGTGACAGCCGATTACGTTCCTCGATCAGTGTAAGCTCCTCGATTTGCTTAATATGCTGCTCCAATAATTGCTTCTGTTCTTGAATGATGCGGCCTTGCTTATGCGACTCAATCAATATGCTAAAAGCCATACCGATCGCAAAACCAAAGCTGCAACTAAACATGAATTCGTACGGAAGACGATTGGTAATCAACCCGTTCAAAGCCGGAAAAATAATCCCACTAGAGATTCCCGTCCACATATATGTTCTGCGACTGCTGGCCACACCAATAATGATCACCAATAAAACGAAAGACCAAGTCAATGCAGGCGCTACATAGGCCACAAATAGATAAAAACAGCCTGTCATTAAGACTTCGACTGCCAGATACCAATTTTCTTTTCGATATTGAACAATCAATGGAATGGCATAAACCAAAAAGGCAATAAGGATGATGACTCCGAACGGAACGTCTATCATTGCTGGATACATAACATCCGCTATGACGATGATCCCTAGCCAAATCGTTCGTAAGGCAAAAATCACCCAATTGTACCAAAACCATTTTTTTATCATGAATAACATTTGTCTTGTACTCCTGCTCATTTGAATGGTAAGGAAATTCCCGAATGTTTCTGACTCATCATGCCTCACCAATTCCCGATTCGTCAAGCAGAAATGCGTCATGTCATACAGCCTCTATGACATTCTATCATGTCGCAAATATGATGGGTTGGCATGATGTCATCTAAAGATAAAACGGTTTTGTCACTATGTGATTTTACAGCCCTGAAAATAAGGTGGATGTGTGAGACAACACATTTCAACTTACAGGAGCGATGAGAAATGAAACCATTCCACATGCAAAAAGGAGCGTCCCTTACGTTATCTGCCTTATTGATAGGAACGCTGATACTTCCTACTTACGGTTGTGCGGAGGCAGGTGTGGACCAGACAATCACGCAACAAAAGGAAACGGATCATGCCAAAATAAAAGAAGCGATTGATAAAGCTGCGGCCAGCGAAAACATTCCAGGTGTCCTCTTTGCAGTAAAGAAGGGAAATGATTTCTGGTCGTATGCTTCCGGCGAAGCGAATATAGAAAGTAAGAAACCGATGGAAGCCGACTATTCATTTCGAATCGGGAGTATAACGAAATCGTTCGTCGGTGTAGTGACCCTGCAGCTAGCTGAGGAAAAGAAGCTAAGCCTCGATGACTCGTTGGAAAAATGGCTCCCAGGTGTCGTCCAAGGAAACGGATATGATGGTAACAAAATTACGATTCGTCAGTTATTAAATCATTCGAGTGGAGTGGCAGACTACTTAGATAGTGAACTCAAGGAAAGTATAATTCAGAACTCCACTCAAACGTTTACAGCAGAACAACTCATTTCTCGCGCAATAAAGCACACACCGACCACGGGTGGCTATTCGAATACGAATACAGTGCTGATGAAACTCGTTATCCAAAAGGTCACAGGAGAAACGGTTGCCGAACAAATCAGAAAACGAGTGATTGAGCCGCTTCAACTAACAGAAACGTTTTTCCCGGAAAACTCTCAATCCATTCCGAAAAACAGTCCGAATGGATACTTTAACAATGCCGGTACATTAATGGATATAACTGACCTTAACCCTTCGTTTGCAGACGCAGCAGGGGCTATGATCTCGACTACGAAAGATTTAACAACGTTCTTTAGCTCTTTATTGGGCGGAAAATTGTTAACACCTGAGATGCAGAAAGAAATGTTAACCACTGTTTCTAATCCACACGGGAAATTCGGACTCGGTATTCAGGAAGTAACATTGCCGGATGGCACTACCATATGGGGTCATCAAGGCGGCATTCCTGGATTCACCAACTTCGCAGGTGGAACAAAAGACGGCGAGCACGTGATCGCGATGAGTATCAATGCATTAGGAGATACTGTTTCTCATATGGAGAACATCCAGATGACTGAATTCTCGGGACAAGCCAAGCAACCATCCACCCCGGATCAAGCAGCTCAAAAACAGGGGGAAGAAATGAAGGACTTCATTGATCAGAAAGCAAAAGTCGAAGGAGTCCCTGGAATAATTGCTGCTGGGTTAAGAGACGGAGAATACTGGTCTTATGCAGCGGGTGTAGCCAACCTCGATCATAAAAATCCGATGGAGCCAGACTTTACTTTCCGTATTGGCAGTGTCACAAAGGCGTTTGTTGCTACCCTTGTCTTACAGTTGGCTCAGGAGAAAAAGCTGAATCTGGATGACTCTGTAGAAAAATGGCTCCCAGGTGTGGTAAAGGGCAATGGGTATGACGGCAACAAAATCACGATTCGTCAGTTATTGAACCAAACGAGCGGGATTGCAAGCTATACGAGTACAGACATGCGGTACGCTACCTCATTCCCTCAATATACCGTTAATGACCTTGTACGTATGGGACTGGCTAAGCCGCCAGTATTTCAACCAGGGGCAGGCTTTGACTATTCGAATACAAATACCGTACTGGCTGGTCTTGTTATTCAAAAGGTGACAGGAGAAACGTACGATGTGCAGATGAAGAAACGAATCCTCGACCCGCTTCAGATGACAAATACATCCTTTAGTGGTAGTAATCCAAAAATCCCTGGCCAGCATGCCACAGGCTATAGCATGAACCGGGCAGGGAAACTGTTTGATTTCACAGAGTATAATCCTTCATTCGCGAATGCTGCGGGGGAAATGATTTCGACAGGGAAAGATTTGACCACCTTTTTTAGTGCGCTTTTGAGTGGGAAATTATTAAATGACGAGATGATGAAGCAAATGACAACAGGTGTGGAATCGCCTTTTGGCAAATATGGACTGGGAATCTATGAGGTGACACTGCCGAACGGAAAGACCTATTGGGCTCATGGAGGCGGCATTCATGGGTTTGAAACGTTAGCGGGTGGTACCTTAGGCGGGAAGGATATTTTGGTGACGAACATCAATGCGGTCGGTCCAGAACCTGTCATCGCTAATCAAGCCATGTTCGAAAAGGAATTTAGCCGTTGAGTTAAACAGGAAAATGATAGAAGGCTCATACCTTAATTTGGAGGTTATCCTCAATCAAAATTAAGGAGTGACATTAATGGGCGCTGGCTTTTTTGATGACTTTTCTTTAATTTTGGTTCTCTTCGTCCTGTTAGTAATTGTTACTTGCAGTTGTGATTAATTTGTCTATGTTTATGGGCGGCTTTATAAGCTGCCCTTTTTACATAATTGCCCTTTAAACTTGTCGCTAATTTGGATAAGCCTTATTTAATTGAATTTGCGCACCAATTAACACATTTGCGTTTACCATAGGCTCGTATCAGTTGCCAAGCTTCCCCCATTTGCATTCTCTATACCATGCAGTGATAAGCGAGGTGATTCATATTCGAGAGCTGACGTAGTAGTGATTCAATTTTGACGTATCAGAGTCGCTGACGTACGGAGGCGAATTATATGCACCGTTCGCATCATTGGAAGTTCCGAACCCAACAACCAATTTTTAATGGTCGATTGACATGTAGGTCGTCACAAAAACATCAAATATAGTAGTTCTGAGCGTATAAAAGGAGGTGCCGGAAATGGCGGCACAAAAAGGTATTACAACTACGGCGAGAAGAGTGTCCTTAGCAATGCAAAGAAAGAATCGTAGAAAAGCAGTTCAATTAATCAACAGAATTGTTGTAGTCAAAACGATATTTGATACATTTATCGGCTGTCTACTCAGTGTCGGACCAAATGGTTTTCGCGTTCGGGTCTACACTGGTAGCAATGAGACGTTCACCATCATTACCATTCCGATAAATTTCGTTATAAACCTCTTTCCTTTCCCTTGCAATTGCCGCTGCTAGGTTCAAAGCCCCAGCCCAACGGGGCTTATACATATTCCCTTTCTTTTTTCGATCCCCTATATTCAACTTGAGCATTGTATTAATCACATCTCCCTTCTCTACATGGTATTATTTGGATGAGGTGATTTTCTTGAAGCATGTTATCGGTATAATAGCTGTTTACTTGAATCCACTGCTATCCATTTGGTTTTTTGTGAATTTAATCTCGATTATTAAGAAAGTGGTCAAAGAGGAAAAGTATACATTCAACCTTTTAGTAGGCTCTATGATTCTCGCATGGTTAGTTTTTTCATTCACTTTCCTTATCATGACATCTTAGGCTCTTTACATCATTTAGCTTGTGTTATGGCAACCATCCTCTAAAAATCGCGAAAGCCCTTGATTTCTCAAGGGTTTCAAAGTCTTTCATATAACGGATCATAATAGGATTGTATTGACTCAAAAAAGGATTCATCTCCTATATGATGAAGTCCACATTCATCCCATCCATTGTTTTTCTGCTGCCAGCATAAGCTCATATATTTTACGTGTCGTATTTACATTCCTGATCGTCATCTGCTTATACAATTTCGTACCAACCAACTTTGTCATGCTGCCTTTCGTCACGTTTATTTTGTCAATCGCCCATAGAATCGCACCTGGAGCATACTTCACCGTTTCGATCTCCGGTTTGAAGGTCAGCTGATCGAGAATGGATTCGTCATTGATATCTTCCCATAAAAAAAGGACGTCGCTCCTCATTTTATCATCGTTTGTCCATGATTCGGGAAGTGAGGACATTACTTTCTTCATGTCTTCTAAACTAAGCACCAGGACCTTGATATGCAATCCGAAGGTATTCAGAATAGCTTTTTCAAGAATTTGCGCTATATCATTTTTGGAGTGTTCGGTGGTTGTAAAAATAATATTTCCCGAATTGATATAAGTTACAACGTTTTTCATTCCAGCTTGCTCGAATGATTTTTTAAGTATTTTCATATCTACTTTGTTTTTTCCGCCGACATTGATCCCGCGGAGCAGAGCAGTATAGACCATAATTACCTCCTGGATTGGTATAATTTCAGAAGGAAGTTATTTATCCTTGAGTATCAATGTTAACAGAAAATACCTGCAAAACATATCAATCTAGAAAAAATGTCAGTACTGTCCCAGTATAGTCAGGTGCACAATGAGGCGATGGTAGAACAATGCGAAGTGCTATCTGGAATTTTTGCCAAACTTGGAAGCGTTAGCAATGTACCAAAAGAAATAGACCGCCCTAGCAAAGGTCTGCGGTCTACTGTGCCGGGAGTCGTGTTACAGTACGGCTCCGTCTTTACAACTACCAATATAGGACATGACAAAACGCAGCCTGTATTTCGGCTGCGTTGTACGTTTATCTATGGTGAAGCATAGCGGGATCGAACCGCTGACCTCTACACTGCCAGTGAAAATAATTCAGAAATTGAATCCGAGTCAATCTTTAAAACCCTTGATTTTCAATAGTTTTTCTCGTTCGTATCCGAGTGAGTTTTTGGGATAGAAAAACCCCCAAATTACTTTGGAGGCGTGCAGTGATATGAGGTTCTTGGTGTGTGTTTATTATGTGCTAATGCTGATATTTGTATCCATCGTATTCTATGGTTTTTCTCATCAACAATTAGCCAATTCCTTGCTAAGACGTGGTAATTTTGATGAACTGCAGGATGGGGGGGACCCCCTGCACATACGAACATGCAAATACTTATTTTGTAAAAAATAGGAATATGATACTATGTGAAAAAGGATGGAGTTAGCTATGAAATTCGGAATGAAGAAGCCAAGTTAAAGAGAAGGATTTCTGCTAGGACTAGCCTTAAACAGCAGATTTTTCATCGTACTAGGATGAAAATGCCTCGTGGGGGGATGGTTTAGGAACCCAAAAAAGTACGCATACAACAAGGTGTACCAGCGAACAACGTTTGATATTTTCTCGCTAATTAAGAAGTTGTTCAAATAAACAGCTCCTTTCGTAATGAAATAAATATGTAAGAGTGTATAATATGAAAACGTAGTAGGTGAATATAAGTGAGTAAAGTAATTGATAAACTTGAAGAAATAGATATTGGCGAAGTAGGAATAAAAATATATTCCACCAAAGAACAAAGTCAAAAAACTTCCTTAAATAGTGAACTAATAGTCCCTCTTGCATCAGTATCAAAAGTAGTTATAGCATTTTGTGTAGCAAAATGGGTAGATGAAGAATTCATTAAATGGGATGACTTAGTTGAAGAAGTCTCATTTGATCCAAAAGAAGATAGCAACGAACTATATCCTCATCTTCAAAAAAGAAATTCGCTTCCTTTAAGGGAGGCGGTTGAAGTAATGATTGCTTGTCACGATAGCTGTGTTGCTAAATGTGTTGTAAACTTTTGTGGTGGATGGGAAAAGTTAAACAAGTCCATCCAATCTTATTATCCGACAATAAATGTTACAGAAAACCCAAGAGATATTGAAAACAAGGCCCAGCTAAACCAAATGCTTGAACTAATGATACATATCTTCCAAGGGTATAAAACACAACCTCTTCTTTGGACACCAATCATAAATGGACTGGTTAGACAAAAGGGAGATATAAAACAAATTCCAACACACCATCTAAACCATATGACAGGTGGCTTAAAAAATATTGTTGTTGATATCGGAATAATCGGTGATTTCAATGAAAATCCTTATATTTTTGCATTAGGCGCTATTAATTTACCTGATAGATTTAACAATCAGGATGCTGACAACAAGATTATTGAAGCTATGAATTTGCTTTATGCTGAATATTTAAGACAGTAAGCATCTATAGGAGCGTTAACGGAATAAAGGACCACAGCTGTTCCCTCAATGGAATGGCTGTTCCTTTATACGACACTCAGAAATTTTTGAGCAGTCCTCAATATGTTGTTTCGCGCCCTGAACGTAGTCCATGTTGTATATCATCCTAACTTCAACCGTAACGCATGTTCGTTTTTTGTGCAAAAAAATGAACGTGCCGGGTATATCTGACACGTCATGAATTACTGTATCTGTAGTTTTTCGGTTGCTCGGTCAAGTAACGTAAAGACTTACCAGGGATCGACATGAACGAACACCTACGGTAAGAGAAAATCCACAAAAACGTGACCCTTCACGAGCTGCGTCACAGTTATGCACCATACCTGCTTTTCAAAGATTACTCTCTGAAAGAGATCCAGGAGCTACTTGGCAACTCGAATATCCGGATCACAGGAGAACTGTATACACACTTCCTTTCGGAAATGAACAAAAGAGCTGCAGTCGCGGTCAGTGGGTTGAAGAAAGGTGTAAAATAATCCGTCCCCAATTCGTCCCCAACTGACCTAAAAGGTCATATCCTCTGGTTGGCTGCCATCCCCTAAAATGACGAAAACCCCTGATTTCTCAAGGGTTTTAATGTCTATCATATGGTGGAGCATAGCGGAATCGAACCGCTGACCTCTACACTGCCAGTGTAGCGCTCTCCAACCGTGGGTGCAGTACTTCGTTAGGTCTTGTGTTATTACTGTATGTGTTTAATTTTTGAATACTTATAACAAATTAGAGATAACATTTACTATTTGTTCAGCTCGGTAGGTCGCTAATGCTGGATTCGAAGCATATGCAGCAAAGTTGTGGATTAAAAAGTCACTAATTCGCCCTACTAGAGCAGCAGCTGCAATTGTTCCAGCTTGACCGATACTTGCCATAACTGTGCCTTCCAAATAACCACCAACGGCCTGAGCGGTTGTGAGTGGCATTCTTCTCATAATAGCTACAGCAGCTCTCAACGAAATCCATGCAATACGTGCTCTTTGTTGTATTTGTACACCTGAAACATCACTATAGAAAGCCGGTCGTTGTCTAGTTTCATTCTCCATTTGGACAAAAATCTGGTACAAAGCGTTGTGCGCCTCTTCTTCTGTCGGTCTTTTTCCAGGTCCTTTACCAGGTCCTTTGCCACGTTGTGATGGATGATATTGATATGGAAAGGGATCATACCCATAAGGTTGATAATACGGGGTTTGAGGGGAATACCAACTATAATAAGATGAAGAAGGGTAAGGGTATCCTATATATCTTGACCTATAATCTTGCACTTGATCGTCAATTCTGTAAAACTCGTCGCTGAACGACTCTTCGTGGTTCATCCAGAAGTCCTCCTCCAATGTTATCTGCTTTCCATAAAGTACAGTGTTAAACTATGCACATAACTAGGAGGCGGCGCTTGCCCGCAAAAGAAATGGGTGTTTGTCTAATTTCGCGTTCCCCTGAGTATAAGAGCCACAACGATAATTAGAGGATACAAAGCTGCTCAACCACGAAAAGGGTACAATCTACACCCATATTTCTCCGTTTTTCAAAAAATGAGTTAATCACTCCCATACAAAAGCATTTGGGTGCCATCCATAATCTATTGTAATCTCTTGACCTGCCTGAATATTTTCTAATGCCTGAAACACGATGCACATGTCATCTATCCTTGTATAATAAGTAGCATTTGGATGATAGGAATGGTTATATAAGGAGCCGCACCCCAATGCAATCGCTGTCTCATTACTTCCCCAGCTAAAGCTGTAATTGATTAAGACGGTATTGAAAATGTACGGTATTTCATTCTGTGGAATCACGATAACCGGAGATCGCTCAATGATTGTGCCTTGTTTTATATTCTTTGCGGCAATTACTCCCCTGCCCTTTCCTTCAATGTATTCTATCCTGAGCATGCAGCACTCTCCTCGATATTTTAAATGCTACATATCATATTCATTTGATGTTGGGATTGTTTTTTCATGTAACCAGGAAAAGGAAGTTGATATCGTATCCATTTATCAAAATAAAAAAACACAGCCTGCTAATAGGCTGCGTTGATTGTTATTATATGGTGGAGCATAGCGGGATCGAACCGCTGACCTCTACACTGCCAGTGTAGCGCTCTCCCAGCTGAGCTAATGCCCCATATTGTCCTTCCAGCGTTTACCGCCTCAGTGAATTAAGTATAGCATAACGCCCTATTACACTGCAAGAAAAAATACCTAAAAACCCCCCCGTTCCCAGCAAAAAAGCCAACCGACACAATCACCGGTTGGCTCCTTCTTTTAACCCATGCAAGCTTGTCTAGCTTCCCTACTTCACAGTCACCACGATCGGTGTTTTCTTGCCGCCGTAGGACACGTAAATCGTCGCCTTACCCGCTCCTGTCGCCTTGATCACTCCGTCCTTCACATCCGCAACGAGCAGACGTGAGGTGGTCCAGAGAGCCGGCTTGGTGACATTCGCTTCGGAGCCGTCCATGTAGGTAGCAATCGCGCTCACCTGCTTGACTTCCCCTTTGCTCATCACGAGCTGGACAACATCGGTTTTCAAGTATTTCAATGTATCGACATCTACAGGGATGGATACGGTCTTGTCATTGTATTTCGCAGTGACAGTGGATTTCCCGTAGGCACGTCCGGTAATTTGTCCTTTGGATACGTCTGCTACCTTGTAGTTGCTCGTTTTCCAATCAGCCATACCTGTTACATTCATCGTACGTCCGTCGGAGAAGGTCGCGGTCAGCACTACATTCACAGTACTTCCTGTCTTGGTAGAAACAAAGCGTCGGTCTGCCTCCAGCTTGGTTACAATGCCGACTTCAACCGGAATGCTGATGGATTTTCCGCCGTATTTGGCTGTAATTGTCGCACGTCCGGCGGTGAGTGCCTTCACTGTACCATTCGTCACATCAGCAACCTTGAGGTTAGTTGAGGTCCACTCCGCATCCTTGGTTACATTGCTTGTAGCGTTAGCGGCGTCTGTTGCCGTGAGCTTGATATCTGCTGTCTCACCTACGTTTAAGATCAGCATTTTTGGATCTACAGACAGGGTTGATGCTTGGTCGACCTCTACTGCGATCGTGACGGTTTTGCCGTCGAAGCTAGCGGTAATGGTCGTTTTCCCTGATCCAACCGCTGTAATATTTCCTTGGTTCACTTCAGCGACAGCAGCAGAAGCTGTAGTCCAGGTCGCATCCGCACTTACTTCTTTGGTCGTATTATTTGCATAGGTAGCAGTCAGTTTTACTTTTTCGGTCTCATCCTTGGTCATGACGAGCTTTTTCTTGTCTACCGTCAAGGACTGCATCACGCCAACCGATACCGGGATGGAGATCGTGCGTGTGCCGTAGGTAGCTGTTACGGTTGCTGCACCAGTGGAAACCCCTGTGATCAGTCCTTGACGAACAGTCGCGACTGCAGGAGCGCTAGAAGTCCAAACGACTTTTTGCGTCACATTTTCACTTGGCGTATTTGCATCTGGATACGTAGCTGTTACCGTTACTTGCTTCACATCGCCGATTTGCAGTGCGACCTTGGTTACGTCTGCTGTCAGGCTTTGAGGAACGTCTACGTCCACGATGAGTGTCGCGGTTTTTCCACCGTATTTAGCTGACAGCGTAGCAGTACCAGCCTTGTAGGCCGAGATTTTGTTACCACCAGCAAACACGATGTCTGCATTGTCCGAGGACCACTCCAGCTTGTCCGTGATGATCTCGGTTGTTCCATTTGCATATGTTGCTTTTACCGTCACACCGTTTGCATCGCCAATCGTTTTGGTCTCTCCGCTTTTCATCGTCAGGTAAGCAGGTACGATATCCAGCGCACGTGGCACTTCTACGTCAACATGCACTTGAACCGATTTGTTTCCGTACTTGGCTGTGATGACAGCCTCACCAGAAGCTACGGCGAAAATCTTGCCGTTGCTGTAATACGCGACACTTTCACGATCCGAGGACCATTCTGCCTTGTCGTTTACTATGGTTGGCGTTCCACCGTTCGCATACGTAGCTTTCAGTTCAACTTCTTGATCCTTGCCCACTTTCAGGAACATGTTTTGTGGGGTTACTTCGAGCTTTTGTGTTGTATCTACATCTACTTTGATCGTAGCCGTTTTTGTTCCGTATTTTGCTGTAATCGTAGCTGTACCCGCTCCGTACGCGGTGATCTTCCCTTTGAGTGCATCTGCGACCGCCGGGTTGTCTGAGGACCATTCTGCTTTTGCTGCTACATCTTTATCCTCGGTGCCATCCGGGAAAATGGCACGCAGCGTGATGATTTCACTTTTCAGCTGCTCATTGCCTAGAAGCAAAGACACCTGAGTTTTGCTAGGCTCGAGTCTGTGGGCAATCTCGACGCTGACCGGAATGCTCGTTGTCTTGCTGCCGAACTTTGCCGTTACCGTAGCCGTACCGGAGCTGAGTCCCGTAACTTTACCGTTAATGACTGCTGCGACAGCCGTATTGTCAACCGTCCAGTCTGCTTTGGTAGTAACCTCTTCCGGGTCTCCTTCACTGTAAATCGCAGTCAGCTTAACGTCCTTTGAATCGCCGATACGAACATTCAAATTCTGTTGATCCAAAGTCAGTGCTTTCACTTTTTTCGTAACAGTGACACTTACAACGACGGACTTACTCATATATTCTGCCGTCACGACAGTTGTCCCTACTTTTTTCGCCGTAATTTGTCCTGCATACACCGAAGCAATCTCCGGGTTTTGACTGGACCAATTTGTCTTGACTCCAACGTCTTCCGTTTTCCCGCTCACATAAATAGCTGTTGCGGTCAATAGAGCGGAATCTCCATTCTCCAAGGTCACTTCATTCTTGGAAAGAACTAGGCGGCTGATTTCCTCGGCAGCCAATCCTTTCCCTGCGTTTCCGGTTCCTACGAATAGTAGGACGGCCAGAAACAAGAGCATCGTTTTTTTCCAGAACATTGCTAGCCTCCCTCGCAAGTATGTAATTTGCTGTTTTTCGAAACCATTCCACCCTTACTATATCGGCTACTCAGGGAATTAATTTACTAGTTTTTTATGTCAGGTGTGTGTCAAGCCCTGTAACTACGCGGATTTTCAATCGTCTATATAGGTAGCATGACGTAAACGATTCTGGAAAAATGCTTTGAACAAGGGAGAAGACAAAATTGAGTCAAACACATAAACTATCGAAAAAAAGCATACTACGAAGATTACTTGTTTGCCTTGCTCTCGTCATCGCAATCGGGCTCTCGTGGTCAGGCTACTGCTGGTATCAGATCGAGCAAACCTTGCAAAAGGCCGTTCCAGCGCATGCTGACGTCGGCATTGTGCTGGGGGCAGCTGTCTGGGGAGAAAAGCCAAGTCCAAGTCTAAAAGAGCGTTTGAATCAGGCACTCATACTCTATCAAGAAGGGTATGTACCCTATCTATTGGTATCGGGCGGTTTAGGCGAAGGCAAAAAAATAACAGAAGCAGCTGTCATGCGAGACTACTTAATCGAGCATGGCGTCCCAGCAGACAAAATCCTGCTAGAGTCGCAGTCTACCAGTACATACGAAAACCTGCTGTATAGCCAGCAGGTCATGGAAGCTCACCATATGCGTGATGCACTCGTCATCAGCCACGACTACCATCTCGCTCGCGCAGTAGTCATGGCCGATTCTTTAGGAATATCTGTTTCGCCAGTTGGAGTTCGGTCCAAGGTCTTGTTTGGACCCTACCATCGATCACGCGAGGTACTGGCACTCACTCACTGGGAATTCTCTCGCTTTTTATCAACTACTCTCCACACGGTGATTCTTGCGTAGAATCTCATATACCTCAACGAAATGGCGGATGCGCTCCATAATGCGTGCCGCCTTTGTTCGTTCGATACGGTTGCCATTAGAGATGGACAGATGCTCCTCCAGCTCTTCCAGCGAGTAGTTGGAGGTGAACAGCGTCGGTAGATGATTGTTCGCACGCTGGTTTAAAATCACGCCCAAAATCTCGTCGCGTACCCATGGCGTCAGGTTTTCCGCACCGATATCATCGAGGATGAGGACAGGAACCTCCTTGAGCAGCTCCAGCTTTCCTACATACGATTGATCGGAAATCGAGTCCTTCATCTCGCGAATAAAATCAGGAACATAAACCAACAGCGAGGCAATATGGCTCAAGGAAAGCTGATGCGCAATCGCTCCCATCAGATAGCTTTTGCCGACACCAAATGGACCGTGGAGATACAAGCCCTTGACCCGCTCGCCTGCCTCCACCTGATTGCAAAACTGAATTGCTGCCGCAACAGCTGCCCGATTGCCCATATCGTGCTCCAGCTTGTCAAAGCTCGCAGTCATCGTTTCTTCCGATGCATAATAGCTGCGCATCAAGCGTCTGCGCTTCAGATCCTCTTCATGCGACAATTGCTTTTTACAGGGAGCAATGGCGCTCACAATCGTACTATTGACGCGATCGAGCTGTGTCCGGTGTCCTTTTACCAGATTGGGGCAATTCTCAAGCCCTGGGCAGCGCTCGCACCAGTATTGCTCCTTTACCGCCGTATATACATTGGAGAGAGAGCGCAAATAGTCATCTCGGCTCATCTCCGGATGCTCCTGTGCAAATGCCTGCAAGTAAGCACTGGAACGAAACATCTTATCCAGCTGCTCATCAGGCGACAAAATTTGGCGTGGTGTCCGTTTGCTTAGCTCTTTCATAAAATCACCGATGGATTCCATCTAGCACTCACCCTCCCTTCTGTTTTTTGCGTAACATTTCTAGCATCTTGCTCAGCTCAGGATCATCCGATATGAGTTTACCTTTTGAAGATTCATTCGTGCTATTCGCGCTGCTCTCTTGCGCCAATTGCCACTCAACTGACGCCGGCAGCTTGTCTTGCAGAACAGCCCGTCCATTCCTGCGCGCAGGAGCAGATTCCCTCTTGCTGCCTTTTGCTTTTTCCTGCGTCTGTGCGCGCTGATCAGCCCGATCCAGGATTTGCTTCACAGCCTCATCCACCGTAGCGATTCGTTTTGCTTTCCAGCTATCGCGAATCGTCTCCATATACGCTTTCGGCAATTCCATCTGCATGCTGGCAAGCGTGTGCAGGATCAGAGCATTCACGACCTCAGGCTGCAGCCCGTCCGCAAATACGAGCGTTTCTGCGCGATCCAGAAACACCTTGCTGACTCTACCACCCACTATCCGTTCCAACAAGCCAAGCGGAGACAGCAGTCGGCATGCTCGGACAAAGGCTTCACTGCCTGGCTCAGGCAATTTGCCTGGCCCCCACTCATCCTCACTAGCTGCTGTGGCGGCAGGGGTATTGCGATAGAGCTTGTCCTCTGTGTAGCGCTGCATCAACCGCTTGCGCAGCACTTCCCCATCCAGACTTCGATCTGCCTTGTACAACGTCCAGTCGCGCAGCTCCTGTCCCATCCCCCAGCTGTCAAGCTGATAGAAATGGCACAGCTGATACAATAGCTCCATGCTGCTGCCATCCAGTACCTTGGCAGAATCGGCATTGTCCGGCAAATAAAGGCGCAGGGAGGATACGCTCAACGGATGGTTCACCTGTGCCTCGTAGTTCGATTGGAGAGCTGCTTGTGGGAAGCTCGTCTCCATTTCTGTCAAAAACCGTTCACGCTCAGAGCCCTTCTTCACTTCTAATTCAGACGGCTTCAAGGATTGGAAAACTTCATGAAAATCTTTCGTGACATTTTCGACAATGGAATATTCCTGCTCCAGCTGATTCCCGACCACGTCAGCGTATAGCTGCCGCAACTGCTGGAAGCGAATATTCTCGATCTTATTTAGCAGCATCAACGATAGCACATAATCAGCAAAAAACTCACTCGGAGTAAGCGGCGGCTTCACCAAATATTCGTAGTAGTAATCGCGCTGCTGATTTTCGCGGCGGCGTACCTCTAAAAGTCCCATCGCCTCCAATCGTTCACGCGCATCCAAAAGACGATCCAACGACAGGGAGGTGGTGAGCATCAGGCTGCGATGAGTTCCTTCCGTTGACGCGGCACTGATTTCCTGTACACCATGGACGAGCAGCTGATAGAGCGAATACGACTCGACGCCGATGATCGGCAAATACAGCTGTGTAACAAAGCCCGTTTCGGCAAAGCTGATCGGCCTCACTATTCGCACCACATAACGATCCTTTGGCAACAATTCGTTCCATACTAAACGACGCATCGGCTCTTTCCTTCCTGACAAATCTCGATTCTCTTATTATAGCATGAGCACTCTACAATCGCTTTCGAATTCAATTGAAAAGCCAAAGAAGCTCCTGCGAATGGTTCGCGAGAGCAAGGCAGGCACAAATATGGATATGGACAACCAGTGAGCCACTCCTTACTCCTTAGGCGGAAAGAGCGAATGGCTGTTGCGAGCTTGAGCCAAAAGCTCCTCTAGCTCCTTCATGAATACATTAATATCCTTGAACTGACGATAAACAGAGGCAAATCGAACATAAGCTACTTCATCTACATGGTACAAACGCTCCATGACCTTTTCCCCGACATCGTTGCTCGGGATCTCCGCTTGTCCGCAGCTGCGCAGCTCTTTTTCGATATCGTTCACGACATGCTCCAACACTTCCAGCGGAACAGGCCGCTTTTCACATGCGCGAACCAAGCCCCGCAAAATCTTGTCCCGATTGAACTCTTCGCGGGTGCCATCTTTTTTCACGATTAATAGAGGCGTCTCCTCTACCATTTCAAATGTAGTGAAACGACGTTCACATTCTTCACACTCGCGCCGACGACGAATGGATTTATTATTATTGAAGGGACGCGAATCTAGTACTCTAGTCCCATTATACTCGCAGAATGGACAACGCATATTTAAATCAACTCCAATGCCTACGATACTTGTCTACAGTGTCCCTCATCTTCCCTTCATAAGTCAAGTCAATCCTTGTACCTATTTAAAGCATAAGTCGAATGGAGTACAATATGGGTACTGTTGGAGGGATTGGAATGCGTTTAGTATCTTTAAGACATGTCCAGCCAGGTATGAAGCTGGGCCGCACCGTCTTCACAGAAGACGGCAAAGTATTGCTAGGAGTCGGGATGCTCCTCACTGAGCGCCTGATTGGGGGACTGGAGCGTTCTGGCATTGATTCCGTCTACATCGATGATCCCCGTACGGCAGATATCGTGGTCGAAGAGGTCATCCGTCCGCAAACCAGACAAGTCGCTGTGGAAGCAATCGAAAAGACAATCAAGCAGATCACCAACTCAAACAAATTGGCTCGGAAAATTTCGTTAAAAGAAATGGGCCTTCACTTTCAACGTGCCTTCAGCTCCATTCTAGACGACCTGATGCTAAACAAGCAAATGGTTGGGCATCTGACAACGATCTCTACGCACTCGCCATCGTTGTATCATCACTCTGTCAACGTAGCTGTACTGGCAACTGCAGTAGGTATGTCAATGGGCTACAATCGGACACAGCTGATGCAGCTCGGTATTGGCGCCATGCTGCATGACATCGGGAAAGTCAGTTTACCAGAAGAACTGGTTCAAAAGAAAGAGCGTTGGACAGAAGAAGAGCGGGAAATCGCAAAACAGCATACCACGCTCGGCTTTAATTTGCTACGAAAGCAGCATGACATCTCGCTCCTGTCTGCTCATGTCTGTTTGCAGCACCACGAGCGGCTAAATGGCAGTGGCTATCCCCAAGGTCTCTCGGGTAAACAAATTCATGAGTACGCGCAGATCGTAGGTATTTGCGACATATATGATTCCCTGACGTCCCCACGCCCGTGGAGAAAGCGCTACATGCCACAGGACGCGCTCGAATATTTACTCGGTTCAGGCGGTCATTTGTTCGAGCACACGCTGGTCAATGCATTTATTAAGCATATCGCCATTTTCCCAATCGGAAGCAGCGTCGTCCTGAACACAGGAGAAATCGGAGTCGTTTACAAAGTTGATCCCGACTATTCCCATCGACCAACCGTACGGATTTTGAAGGATGGTAGAGGCAACGACGTTCACACTCCGTTCGACTTGAATTTAAAAGAAAATATTAAGCTGTTTATTGTCGGCTTTGAAGATGACGAATTATTTAGTCTAGGCGGTATGGATGAGTTTACTCCGTCCTGATCGCAAAAAAAATCCCCCATTGCGCTTTTGCAAGGGGGATTTTTCGTGCTGCTACGATTATATTAGTTTACACCAGCAGCTGCAGCTTCTTTTTGAGTGGATTGATTGTGCATCTCGGATACGTGACGCACCAGATCAACTACGCGGCAGGAATAGCCCCACTCGTTATCGTACCAAGCAATTACTTTCACTTGGTTCGTACCCATCACCATTGTAGACAGTGCATCAATGATGGAGGAATTGTCATTGCCGATAAAGTCGCTCGATACGAGTGGCTCTTCGCAGAATTCAATGTAGCCCTTCATGCTGCCTTCACTTGCTTCACGCAGTACACGATTCACTTCTTCTACAGTTACTGGCTTCTTGGTGTTTACAACCAGGTCCACAACAGAAACGTTAGGAGTAGGTACACGCAGCGAGAAGCCATTGAGCTTGCCGTTCAGCTCAGGCAATACTTTCCCTACCGCACGAGCTGCACCAGTCGTAGTCGGGATGATGGATTCGCCAGCTGCACGAGCACGACGCAGGTCTTTATGTGGATTGTCGATGTTTACTTGGTCATTTGTGAGCGAGTGAATCGTTGTCATCAAGCCTTGCTCGATTCCGAATGCATCGTTCAACACTTTTGCCACTGGAGCGAGGCAGTTGGTTGTGCAGGAAGCATTGGATACGATGTGATGATTAGCATGCTCATAGATGCCTTCGTTTACACCCATAACGATCGTTGCATCTTCTTCTTTCGCAGGTGCAGTGATGACCACTTTTTTCGCACCGCTTTGCAAATGCTTGCCAGCACCTTCGCGATCTTTGAATTTACCTGTTGCTTCCACAACGATTTCTACGCCAAGCTCTCCCCAAGGAAGCTTGAGCGGATCACGATCAGATAATACTAGAGTAGGTTTGCCATCTACGATGATCTTGTTGTCTTGTACTTCCACTTTATTCTGCAGGCGTCCATGAATCGTGTCGTACTTCAACAAATGGGCAAGCGTTTCCGCTGGATAGCTGGCGTTGATTGCAACGATTTCAATGTTGGGGTCTTGAACAGCGCGGCGGAATACCATGCGTCCAATACGGCCGAAACCATTAATAGCTATTTTGATTGTCATATAGAAACCCCTTTCGCAATTAAGTTACGCTTATCTGTTATCTTCATTATAATAAGTATGACACAATTATCAATGTGTTTTACTGAAAAATAAATATTTGGACGATTTACCCCTGCTATTTTACTCATTGTGTTTTCCTTTAGGTTGTCCATCATCGGACAAAAGCCGCTCTCTTGGAAGTAGAGAAGCGGCTTTTAGTGTAATTGAAAGTCATAAATATTTTTGTAACGATCATGATAATAAAGGACGCGTTGTACGTACAAGCGTGTCTCTCCGAACGGAATATCCTCAATCGTATCCCTTCTGCCATTCCATTGCTCTGCCTGAAGCCAGCCGCTTACTTTTCCGGGGCCAGCGTTGTACGCAGCAATGACCTTGGTAATATCGCCCTCGTAGCGTGCAAGCAAAAAATTCAAGTACCACGTGCCAATCTCGATATTCATGACCGGATCATACAAGTATTGATTATCCTTTGGGCGCAGGTTAGCCTGCCCCACGATCCATTCAGCCGTATCTGGCATGATTTGCATCAAGCCTACTGCTCCCTTTTTCGAGACACGATCTGTTTTAAACCCACTCTCTGAACGGATCACTGCCAAAATCAGGTGAGGATCTACCTGAAATTTTTGAGATGCCCGTACAATTTCATTTTGAAATTTGATCGGATACATCCACTTCCAGATTAAGGGCGTATTGAGCAGCAAAAAAACACTCATTAAAACAAGCAAAATAACCGCTGCTCTGTGGCGTGATTTCATGATCTATGCTCCGAACGAATTACTGTCAACAATTCCTCTACCTGGCGCTGCGTTTCTTCACGAGACTGGGAATTATCAATCAAAAAGTCAGCTTCGAGCTTTTTTTGATCAATCGGAAATTGCGCCCGCAGCCGTTTCTTTGCCTGCTCCTCATCCAGTTCATCCCGTTCCATCATTCGCGCTAGCTGCATGTCACTTGGCGCATAGACAACAACAATTTTCTCCACTAAATACTGCAGCTTGCTCTCGTATAAAAGTGGAATGTCCATGAACACGATCTGTGCTCCATTCGCTTCCGCCGCTTCCGCTTCTTGCCTCATGACACGCCGCACCTCGGGATGGACAATGGCATTCAGTTTTTGACGCTCGGCCTCGTCTGAAAATACGACTTCGCCCAGTTTTTTACGATCAAGCTGTCCGTCTTCCAGCAAAATATCTCGGCCAAAGTGGCGAACAATCGCTTCGTATGCAGGCTTTCCCGGCTCTACAACCTCGCGAGCAATCTGGTCTGCATCGATTACTGGGATGCCACGTTCTCTGAGCATCGCTGTCACTGTGCTTTTTCCTGTAGCAATTCCGCCCGTTAATCCTAATATCATGTTCATCCTCCTCTCCCGATAGCACTTGATTACTTTTTCTGGCAAAGGGGGCAAATATGTGTCCCTCTACCGCCTACGACAAAGCGGATTATCTCTGTCCCACAATTGACACAAGGCTCATCTTTTCTGCCGTACACCAAAAGTGATTGCTGAAACATGCCCATCTCGCCTTGTCCGTTCACATAAGACTTGATGGAGCTTCCCCCCTGCTCAACTGCTTCAGAGAGCGTCGCCACAATACTTTCGTGCAGGCGAATGACTTGTTTGCCGTTCAGCTTGCCAGCAGGACGCTCAGGATGAATCCCCGCTTTAAAGAGAGACTCGTCCACATAAATATTCCCCAGCCCGACAATACATTCCTGGTTCAAAAGAAGTGGTTTAATTTTTGTTGGACGCCCTTTTAACAGCTGCTTTAAAACATCAGCTGTAAAGCTATCCTCAAGGGGCTCCACGCCAAGCTTTGCGAGCGGTCCCGTGCTCGTCTCCATCCCCCGCGGGTACAAATCCATCGTGCCAAACTGGCGAACATCGCGATAGCGCAGCTCGGTCTTGTCGGTAAAATGAAAAATAACGTGGGTATGCTTTTCGATCGGCTCATCGTGCTGATACAAGCCATAGCGCCCTTCCATTCGCAAATGGGAGATGAGTACATCCTGATCGAGATAAAATTGAATGAACTTCGCACGACGTGTAATATCCTGGATGGTTTGTCCAGCAAGCTGTGCCTTGAATGCCTCCACATCATCCGGCGTGCGAATGATGCGGGGCAAAAGGACACTGACTCGCTCGATTGTTTTCCCCAGTACCAGCCCTCTTAGTGTCCGAACGACGGTTTCCACCTCAGGCAATTCTGGCATGCGGCCTCCTCCTCTCGCTGTCTGAATCTATCTATTTTCGTGCAGGCTTATTTCGCCTCATACCAGCTACGTCCATAATTGACGTCCACCTTGAGTGGCACATTCAGCGCAAGAGCGCTCTCCATAACTTCCGGCACCAGCTTTTGCATGATCTCCAGCTCATTTTCCGGAACCTCGAAGACCAATTCATCGTGTACCTGCAACAGCATGCGGCTTGCCAGTCCTTTTTCAACCAGCGCCTCCTGCATGCGAATCATCGCCAGCTTGATAACATCTGCTGCGGTACCTTGAATCGGCGTGTTCATGGCTGTACGCTCGGCAAAGGAACGGAGGTTGAAATTGCTGCTGCGAATATCTGGCAGGTAGCGTCTGCGATTCAGCAACGTCGTCACATAGCCGTCCTGCTTGGCCTCTTTCACGATTTCTTCCATCCACTGCTTCACGCCAGCAAATACGTCAAAGTAACGCTCGATGAAGTCTCCCGCTTCCTTTCGCGTAATGTTCAGGTTCTGCGACAATCCGTAGTCACTGATTCCGTACACGATTCCAAAGTTAACCGCCTTTGCCTGGCGACGCATCAAGGAAGTCACATCACCCTCGCTGACGCCAAACACATCCATCGCTGTGCGCGTGTGAATATCCATGCCCTTGCGGAAGGCATCAATCAAATTCTCGTCACCAGAAATGTGCGCCAAAATACGCAGCTCGATCTGGGAGTAGTCAGCTGCAAGCATGTACCAGCCATCCTCTGACGGGATAAACGCCTCGCGAATCTTTCTGCCTTCCTCCATTCGAATCGGGATGTTTTGCAGGTTAGGATCTGTACTGGACAACCGTCCCGTAGCTGTTGTCGCTTGATTGTAGAGCGTATGCACCTTGCTTGTCTTCGTGTGAATCTCTTTGGTCAAGCCTTCAATATAAGTCGAACGCAGCTTGCCGAGCTGACGGAATGTAAGAATGGCATCGATGATCGGATGATACGGCGCCAGCTTTTCCAAAACGTCCGCACTTGTGGATGGACCCGTCTTTGTTTTTTTCAATACAGGCAGTGCGAGCCGGTCAAATAAGATCTCGCCCAATTGCTTCGGTGAATTGATGTTAAAAGGCTCTCCGCCTGCCAGCTCATAAATTTGCGTGGTCAACCCCGCCAGCTTCTTATCCAGCTCCTCGCCCATCTGCTCCAGACGCTCTCGATTGACCTTGACGCCCTGTTTCTCCATGAGAGCGAGTACCATACTAAGTGGTGCCTCCAAATCGTTTAGAAGCGCACCCATCTCATTTTCTGCGAGCTGCTCGCGAAGGACAGGCACACTTTGCCAAACAGCAGCAGCTTTATGCGCCACATGCTCACTCAGTACGTCTGTTTCTGGCACGAGTCGTTTTGCACCCTTGCCGTATACGTCTTCATCTGGTCGCACTCTGACACTCGTGTACTGGCTTGCGATGCTGTCCAGCGTATGATTGCTTTCTGTTGCATTCAAAAGGTATGACGCAAGATAAACATCGAAGCTGATACCGCCAACAGGCAGCTCATGCCAAGCCAGCCCAACCGTGTCACGCTTGCCGTCAAATACCCATTTTTCCTTGGATGCATCGGCAAGCCATGTACCGAGTGCCTTCCACTCCTTGGCCACATCCCACGGCACGTACAGAGTCGTCCCTTCCGCTGCGATGCCAAAGCCAAGAATTGGCGCATGGTGATAATTTTCTCCATCCATCTCGACGTAAACAGCCATCGGGGAGGTCAGCTTTTCCGTATATTTTTCTGCTGTTTCTTCGGTGACGATTTCAAAAGCAAACGGCTTTGCCTCACCTGCCTGTCCATTCTCATCCATGGCTTGCTCCACTTTGATTTTGGAGAGCAGTGATTTGAATTCCATTTTCTTGAAAAAATCACTGAGCAATAAGCCATCGTAGCCTGCGTAACCAGTCTCTTGTACATCGAGCTCGACAGGAGCCTCTCGCAAAATAGTCGCCAATGCTTTGCTCATGTTTGCCTTGTCGACATTTTCACGCAGGTTCTCTTGCAGCTTTTTCCCAGAGACACGATCTACGTTCGCCAAGACCTCTTCAACTGAACCGTATTCATGCAAAAGCTTCAGGGCTGTTTTCTCCCCGACTCCCGGCACACCTGGAATATTGTCAGAGGAATCGCCCATCAAACCTTTTAAATCGATAATTTGCAGCGGCTTCAAGCCGTATTTTTCATGAATTTCTTCGGGGGTGTACAGCTCAATTTCGCTTACTCCCTTGCGCGTCAACGCAACAGAAACATGGTCCGAAACGAGCTGGAGCATGTCCTTGTCACCTGTGATGACAGTCGTCTTCCATTGCTTTTGGTCTGCTTCCTTCGTCAGCGTGCCAATAATATCGTCCGCCTCGTAGCCTTCCAGCTCAAAGCGTTTAATCGAAAAGGCGTCCAAAAGCTCCCGAATCAGCGGAAACTGTTCAGAAAGCTCAGGTGGGGTTTTGCTGCGCCCTCCTTTGTACTCGGCATACTCGGTATGGCGAAATACGACTTTCCCTGCATCAAACGCAACCATGATATGCGTAGGCTTCATTTCCTCCAGCACTTTTAAAAGCATGGTAGTAAAACCCAGCACGGCGTTGGTATGCAATCCCGCTGAAGTGGACAGCAAAGGAAGCGCATAAAACGCCCGGTTGGCAACGCTGTTTCCATCAATTAATACAAAATGACTCAAGGAATCCGACCCCTCTCGTTACAAAACTACTATATTTAATCGTAACATAGGGGAATCATGTAAGCCAAGTCCGTGAATAGGTGGGTAAAGAATGGATCGCTTGAACAGACTAAGAAAAAATTGGACAAGGAGGGCGATCATATGTATTGGAGGAAATTACTTGCGTTAGCAGCCGTTCTTCTATTTGTGTCTACCAGTCACACCAGTGCAGCTACAATCTCTTCTCAGCAGGAAACCCCACCGAAAAAAGTGGTTGCTTTTGTCATCGACGATTTCGGCAACAATATGTCTGGCACTGCAGAAATTTTGGCGCTGCCTGTACCGCTCACCGTCGCTGTCATGCCGTTTTTGCCAAGCACCAAGCAGGATGCCGAGCTCGCCCATCAAAAGGGGCATGACGTTTTCGTACACATGCCCATGGAGCCAGTAAAGGGGAAGCGCTCATGGCTTGGTCCAGGTGCGATTACGACCGACCTCTCTGATGAGGAAATACGCAGTCGGGTCCAAAAGGCAATCGATGATGTCCCACACGCCATCGGGATGAACAATCATATGGGCTCAAAGGTAACCGCTGACGAGCGGATCATGCGCATCATCATGAGTGTGGTCAAAGAGCGCGGGTTGATATACTTGGACAGCCGCACCACTGATAAGAGCGTTGCTTCCAAAATTGCCACAGAGATGGGCGTACCCCACACCGAAAACCAAATCTTTCTCGACGATGTATATTCGGTCCCACACATTACCCAGCAAATGGAAAAAATATGCAAACGAATTGGTACACATCCGATCTGTGTGGCGATAGGACATGTCGGTCCTCCGGGCAAGAAAACAGCCTCCGTTCTGCGGCAGTATATCCCGCGCATTCAGAAGGAGGCCGAATTCGTCACGATCTCAAAATTAGTTAACCAATCCGTTCGCTAGATTTTGCCACCAGCTTTCTTCAGCAACTGCCTCCATTTTCAGATTCCCCGTCAAGATAACGTATTCGCTCACGGCTTCCGTAATGGCCTGGGCGATTTTTTCTTGTCCTTTCGGGTCCGTCAAAAGCTGCCGGTCTGCCGCATTGCTTATAAAGCCCATCTCCACAATGACTGAGGGACAGTAGTTATGCCGCAGCACGTAATACGTCTTGCCCTTTACTGGCTTGTCTTTGCTTCCCGCCAGACGGTTCAACGAGCTCTGCAAAAGATCAGCAAGCATGTAGCCCTGCTCATTGCTTTGATACAGGATGACTGGACCACGTCGCCCTGAATCGGAGGACCAGTTTACATGCAGGCTGAGCATCACCTGCGGAACCATTTCCTTGGCGAGATTTTTGCGTTGGGCGAGATCACGAAGATGCCTGGAGCGGCTGTGCAGCCACCGATTATCGTCACTAAGGGCAATGTCTTCTTCCCGATTCAGGGCTACACTGTAGCCAACATCTGTCAATTGCTGATACAAGCGCTTGGCAACCTGCAGATTAATGTCCTTTTCGTAGAGGTTGCCAAAAGATGTGCCGGAATCTACACCTCCATGGCCAACGTCAATTAAAATGTGAATCGGAGTAAGCGGTATTGCCTGACTCTTACTAGGAAAACAAACGAAAACGAGTATAAGCATGGCAATGAGGTAAGTTGTGTATAGGTATCTCATGCCTGTAGGATTTCCTGTTTGAAAAAAAACCTTTCAATCAGCTGGTTACGCATAACATTGTGAATTTTTCACCTGAACGGTACAATAGAGTCCATCGTGAATTATCAGCACAAGAAGGTGTACACATGGAAAAGTCATTGGAAAAACCGTTGTTTCCTCCGTATCTGGCATTGCTCATCGGTGTGATTGCGATATCGACATCCGCTATTTTTGTAAAGCTATCGAATGCACCAGCGCCGATTATCGCAACGTATCGTCTTGTTTTCTCGGTAGTGCTGACATTGCCGTTCCTATTTTGGAATCGCGGGGCACTCGGTGAAATCGTAAAAATGCCAAAAAAAGTGTGGCTACTCTGTCTATTGTCAGGTGCCTTTTTAGCCAGTCACTTCCTGCTGTGGTTTGAGTCACTCAACTACACATCAGTAGCCAGCTCAACCGTTCTGGTTACCCTGCAGCCATTATTTGCGTTTATTGGAGGCTATTTCTTTTTTGGGGAAAAGGTTCGCTTGTTGGCTCTGACAGGGGGTCTACTTGCCATCGTAGGGAGCTTTGTCATTGGGTGGGGTGATTTTCAGGTAGGTGGGATGGCCTTGCTGGGTGATGCTCTGGCCCTGATGGGTGCTGCCACGGTGACCGGTTATTGGCTGGTCGGGCAATACGTCCGTCAGCATATGTCATCGTTTGCGTACACACTCGTTGTCTATTCTGCCACAAGCTTGATCCTCGTTGCATACGATCTTGTTTTGGGCTACCCGTTAATTGGGTATCCTGCTTCTGACTGGGGTTGGTTCTTCTGTCTCGCTCTTTTTCCAACCTTGCTCGGTCACTCGATATTCAACTGGATTATCAAGTGGCTAAACACCACTACGATTTCTATGGGAATTCTGGGAGAACCGATTGGAACAGCGATTCTGGCGTACTTTATCCTCGGGGAAGTCGTCACAATACCGCAATGGATTGGTGGTCTCATCATTATCGCAGGGATTTATTTGTTCATTCGATACAATCAAACCCCCAAAGGAGTGAACACTGTTGAATCAGAATCAGCAGCCGCCTCGCCGGAAAAGCTTGCGTGAGTTCATAAAGGGATTGAACGTCTGGGCTAAAATTGGCTGGACGATTTTGCTAGGCTATATTGCAGGAAGAATTATTTACTTCTTTATTAAGCTAATCTCCTCGTAGCACTTCGGATCGGACAACCTATATACAGAAAAAACAGCAGCCAGATTTAGGCTGCTGTTTTTTGCGTTTGTGGTGCATCCGGTTTTTTCGGCTTTTTATGCAGGAAATAAAGCAGTGGAATCGAGATGACGATCGGTATTGCAGAAATCAGGAACGTGTCCCCGATTCCTTGAACCATCGCTTCTTTCGCCATCATTCCAAACAAGATTGCACTCGCTCCACCAGATGCGCTGGCAGCATCGACACCTACCTGTGTATACATGCCAGAGATGCCACTAATAAATTGTGTGGCCATGTCAGTGTTCAAATTGTCGGAGATTGACGCCAGATGAAAGGTTTGGCGCGCTTGCATGATAACGGTCAAAATCGCAATCGCAAACGAGCTCAACACTTGCCGCAATACGTTGGAGAGCGGAGAGGCATCCCCTACACTCGTACGTGGAACTGCGTTCATCCCAACTGTAGACAGTGTCATCATGCAGAGACCGATTCCGATTCCACGGATCGTCAAAATCATGTTCATCCAAGAATGCATGCTGTCGGCTGCCAGATTGTGCAGCTCGAATGTGGTAATGCTCATGATCGATAAACCGACGAGCCCAATTGGACCTATTCCATATTTATCCATCAACTTACCACTGATCGGCATCATGATCGCCATCGCAATCGACTGTGGCATCAATAAGATACCGGACTCCATCGCTGTCATGCCCTGAATGTTCTGCAAGAAGATCGGCATCAGGAAGATCCCGCCCATCATCCCCATCATGACAAACCCAGATGTCAAAATACTAATCGAAAATACTGGGATCCTCAGCAGACGCAGATCTAAAAGCGGCGATTCCTTGCCGAGCTCTACCCAAACGAAAAGCGCTAAACTCATAATCGCAACGAAAAACAAACTCACGATGAAAAAGGATGTCCATCCCTCTGCTTGCCCTTTACTAAACGCAAGGAGGAGAGTACCAAACCCGACGATCGCCAAAATGGCTCCGAGGAAGTCAAACTTCAGCTCCGGCTTTTTCGGCGTTTCCTTGAGCAGCACCATACTCATGATGACGGCAAAAATTCCAAATGGCACCCCTACCAGAAACAAAAATTGCCAGCTTAAAAATTCAATGAGGTACCCACCCAAGGTTGGGCCAAGAGCGGGAGCCGTCATCGAGGCAATCCCGAAAATCCCGAGTGCCATCCCGATCTTTTCACGTGGTACGATCATGTAGATCATGGACATTCCGATCGGCATGATCATTCCTCCGCTTACCCCCTGGATGACACGAAACGCGATGAGCGAGGTGTCGCTCCAGGCAAGTGCGCAAAGGACAGATGACGCTGTAAAAAACGCTAGTGATAAGACAAATATCTTTTTGGCTCCAAACTTGGCTGACAAGGAACCGCTCATCGGGATCATGACCGCGTTTGCCAGCATATATCCGGTCAGCACCCATTGCATCGTCTCGGTAGAAGAACCGAAGATACTGACCATCGTTGGTAAGGCGACGTTAATTAGACTGTTGTTCAGAATCGCAACGAAGGTTCCCGAGAGGATAGCGAGAAGAGACAACCACATTCCGCCGTTTCCGCCTTTTTCCTCTCGCTGTGCCACCGCTTCCGCCATGTCATCACCCCCGTTAGTTTGCGATCACCTTGCTGCCCTCAGACAATTTGTCCGTTGGGTTTAGCACTATTTGATCGTTGTCTTTCACACCAGCTGTGACTGTAGTCCAATCACCACTAGCACCATCGACAGTTACTTCCACTTCATGTACAACATCTTGATCAATCATATAGATGAAATGCTTGCCGTCTTTTTCAAGAACAGCCGTTGTCGGTACTTTGGTTCCTTGTTCTGCCTGACCTTGCAGTACGACCTCTGCAATCATACCCGCACGCAGCAGTCCATCCGGATTTGCTACTTTTACTTTGATCGGGAACGAAGTGCTGTTCGTGTCAGAAATCGGGGAAACGAATTCAACGGTTCCTGTCATTACTTTACCGCCAAGGCTGCCTACCTTCACATCGACAGTAGAGCCAACCTTTACATTGTTGATCTGATCTTGGGAAACACTTGCTTCCACTTTGACTTCATTCATATCAACGACAACAAGAAGTGGCGCACCTGCTCCAGCCATCTCCCCTGGATTTATGTTTTTCTTCGCTACGATACCAGTGATTGGCGAATGAACGACAGTGTTGTCATAGCCGTTTTTGGCCATCTCCAGGCTGGAGTTCAGACGGCTTACCTCAGCTTGCAGGGCTGCAACCGTATCAGAGGTTGGACCGGCTTTTGCCAGATCGTACTGAGCCTTGGATTGCTCTACCGCAGAACGGGCTTTTTCCAAATCAAGCGAGGATTTTTCCAATTCTGCTGCCGATAATGCCCCAGAGTCAAACAAAGCCTTCATCCGATTGTAGTTGTTCTCGGATACCTTCAGGGTAGCTTCTGCCTGTTGCAGGCCACTGGAAAGCTGCTGGAGCTGTTCTGTACGTGCTCCTGCCTTGGTATCACGAAGCTTTGCCTGTGCCCCTGCAATTGCAGCCTGTGCCTGATTAATTTGCTGTTGGTAGTCGGTAGCCTCCAGCGTAACAAGAACGTCACCCTTCTTTACTACAGAGCCTTCTTTTACGCTGACGTTTGCTACTTTGCCGGAAACTTTGGAAACGACTGAAACCTCTTCAGACGGAACAATTTTACCGCCTGCAATCATGCCTGAGGCATTCGAAGTCACCTTCCATGCTTTCACAACCGGGAGCGATTCTGATGTGGAAGATGCCGAAGACGAATCACTACAGCCAGCGGCAATAACCGAAACCGCCGCCAATACTACAGCGATTGTTTTCCATTGTGCTGCTTTTTTCATGCCTCATTACAACTCCTTCACGTGCACTTTGATCTCGGCGTTCAAACCGGCCGCCAAATGAAGACCTGCTGTGTCATCAATGGCGATTTTAATCGGGATACGCTGGGTTACTTTGGTAAAGTTACCGCTTGTGTTGGTGGCTGGCATCAAAGAGAAGGTAGAGTTTGTTGCTTTACCAATCTCCATTAAATGTCCGCTCAGTTTTTTGCCTGGGTATGCGTCCAGCGTGAAATCCACTTTTTGGCCTAGTTTCAAGCGCTCGATCTCTGTCTCTTCCAGATTGGCGGAGATGTACAGTTTGCTTTCATCAATGACGAGAGCAACCGATTGTCCCATCGAGACAACCTCTCCCTCTTTTGCCTGGGTCTTTATGACGGTACCTGTGATCGGAGAACGCAACACGCTGTTTTCCAACAGGTTGCCTGCAACATTTGCTGTGTCCTGCTGCCCAACAATTTGATCAGCTACTACGGCATCGCCTTCTTTTACCGCGAGTCCGGTCAGTTTGCCTGTCATTTTGGGCATGACCCGATAAATGTCTCCAGCAATCCGGGCGTCCTGCGTGGTCACATAGTGTGCACCTTGATACCAGTAGTAGTAACCGATGCCTCCGCCCCCTACCACGAGCAGGAGCAAAATGACATACAATACCAGTTTTCGCTTCATGGTTTCTCCTCAACTTTCTGTCTCTTCTAATTTCGCAATCAACGTTTCCAATGAGTGAATAATGCCATCCAGATCCTTCTCAGAAAATCCGTGGAAGCTGCGTTTATAAAACTCCCCTGAAAAAAGATCCACCTTTTCAAACAGTTCTACTATTTTTTCAGTCTTTCGAATCCAGACTACTCGACGATCCTTTTCGTCACGCACCCGCTCGACCAGTTGCTCTCTCTCCAGGCGATCAATAATACCAGAAACTGTACTATACGAAAGATCAACGGCTTTGCTTATCTGCCCGATCGTACGGGGCTCGCATTGAATCTGCCGAATGACCACCAGCTGCGGGACCGTCAGGCCGTATTTGCACAGTTCCTTAGTAGCCATTGTGCCAAACGTCTTATTCAAACGCTTTAGCAAGTCCCGGATATGCAATGGTTTGTTCATGATACACTCCTTTCCTACCTAATATTTCGTACGCGAAATTTTATCACACGAAACACTATACGACTTTTTTGGGTCTGTGGCAACTATTTCTTTACATTAAATTTTAACTAGGTAACAAAATCATTCGCAAAAAAACCAACAACGCCCATACTCAAGGCATTGTTGGCTCTGTCAGGATTGGCGGGCTTGCCGGCCCCTCTTCCGGAGTACTTTGGTGGACGCTCGGTACATGTCTTGGCTCATACTCAATCTCTGGAAAGGAATGAACCGAAACATACATGCTTCCATTAGAAGAACCGGCTCGGATCATAATCGGATAGGCATACTTGTTCTGAAAAACAAAGTCAGGACCATACCAGCTCACAGTTGCGTCCCTTCCCGGGCGTACATATGCGACATCTCTGCTATGGGAGTAACGCTGCACGATATGCAGTCCAGCCTTGTCCACCGCATTGAACAACGTCGAAGAAACCTGGCATATGCCTCCCCCAATTCCTTCTGACAGCTCTCCTCTGACGATGACAGGTGCTTGCAGGTAGCCCTTTTCCTTCGTTCGCTTTCCGACTACCTTATTAAAAGAAAAAATCTCGCCAGGCAGCACAACGTAATTGTTTATTGCTTTAGAAGCCAGCATGATGTTATGAGAGCGGTTTTTGTTTCGCGAATTGTAATAGGTGGTATACTGCCCGATTGTTTTCTTTCGCACCTGACTAATAAGTGCTTGGTCTACCTTTGGATAAATCTCCTGGAACGGAATTTGTACCATACTCGCCCCGTTACCGTAATAGTACTCATAAAATTGCTGAATAAATTTCCCCTCATGGAGCTTGCGTCCCTTTTTTTTCAGGCACGATCCCTCCGCTGTTATTTATCGTAGCATTAACTGGCTCCTGGTATGCCAGCTTCGCCAAGGCTTCCATCATCGTTTGCAATCGATTTACATCCACGAGGGAAACACCGCCTATGGGCAGTGTGTAGTCAGCCCGATCTACCATGGCAACCGTCCTGTCTTCCATTTGCACCTGTAAAAAACTCATAGGATCTAGGGGATTGGTAATTAGCAGCAAGGCCAGTGAAAAAGCAAAACCCATCCGACTGCTCACCTCCTTCTTGTAGTATGAACAGACGAACGGGTTTCATGCGATAGGCAAAGGATTACGCCATACGATCAAGTCTACTCATGATTGCCTGTGCAACCGCTTTGAGCCGAGGCTGATCCGTTACCTCTGCATAGACATTATTCAATTGCTCCCGCAGCTCCTTTGCCGCAGCCAGTAAAGCCGTTGCCTCTTGCATTTTTTGCCGGTATCTGGCCTTGATATCCGTTAATTCTGCTTCGTACGCCTCATCGGTGCCTTGCTCAATTGCGCGCTCATACATATCAATAACCTCGTCTGTCTCCTTGCTTGGGAAGTACTCATGAGGCGCTGTACTGTCGAAAATAGCAAGACCTTTCTCCGGAATGATGACCATATCCAAGCTGTGGGGATCGAGCCCGCAATGATATACCTCAGCGTCAAAGCCACGCTTTTCTGCTTCCGTGACGAGCTTTTTCAGCATGGTTGATTTTCCTGAGCCAGGACGTCCTTTGATAAAATACCGCTTCTGCATTTGGTCGGTCAGCTTCATGATGTGATCCACCGGGCCATCAGGAGTAGCCGCACCTAAATACATACGACGCACCTTGGACTTTTTCTCCAGATTCTCCTCTCCGAAAAATAGCGTGAGGACTTCTTCGGTTACTCTATTCGCTTTTTCTCGATCGAGGTGGGCGATATAAGGCGCCTCCCACTCATCATGAATACGCAATGCTTCACCATACGCTGCGTAAGCTTCCTCGCTTTTGCGGAAAATCTCTTCATACCAGGCTGCAATTTGCTCTTTGTACCGTGCCAAATGATCGACACCTACAGAGGTCTGCAAATTTACATTGATCTCGGTGACTCCAGGTGCGGATGGCCGCCAGATTCGCGGATAGCTGCCATCTACGATCGCTGCCTTCCATTCGGGAAAAATGACGCCATCATACTGACCTTTCATAAAGGGCGAATGTATCCACTCTATTTCATTTGTTTTTCTACTCATTTCCTTGCCGATTGTTTCAATCAGGTCCGATGTGATTCCTTCGACGACTCCTGACAAAATATAGACACGATCCAGTCCTTCCAGTACGGAATCGTAAAACGTCTTGTATCCTCTCGCGGTGTTTCCTGCCGCAAATATATGGCGCTCTTTTTTAGCCATGTCATTCCCTCCAGTACTTCGTCTGCCATATTGAACGGTTTATTGTATGCAGGGAAGTGGAAAATGGGCATTTGATGAGCATACCATTCGCACAGCGCCAAAAAGTCGTTGCAAGCATGGGCTCACAACGACTTTATTCATTTCTTACTTATTTAAATCAGTCATTTTGCCAGTCGACATGTAGATGATCCACTCGCAAATATTGGTGACATGGTCGGCAATGCGCTCCAGGTACTGCGCAACCAACAAGAGATGCGTACCTTGGGAGATCGCCGTTCCGTTTTTAGTCATGACCTCGATTAGATCACGGAAGATCGTCGAGAACAGTTTGTCAACAATATCGTCGCGTGCAGCAATTTCTTCTGCCGCTTCTTTGTTGCGAGCGATATACGCATTCAAGCAATCTCTGACCATCGCTTTCACGTGATCAGCCATTAACGGAATGTCGATCAATGGCTTTACGTAAGGCTCAGCCATCAAACGGCGGGTCGTCTTGGCGATCGAAACAGCGTGATCTCCCATTCTCTCCAAGTCCGTAACCAGCTTCAGCATCGTACCAAGCAGGCGCAAATCGCTTCCAACCGGCTGCTGAAGGGCTATCAAGCGAAAGCATTCGCTTTGAATTTCCTGCTCCAAATCGTTGATAACAGGATCACTTGTAATTACCTGTTCTGCCAGCATCATATCTCGTTCTACCAAGCTTTTAATGGACTTGTGAATGGCTTCTTCAACCAACGTCCCCATCGTCAAGAGCTTCCGGTGTAGAACATCCAGTTGCTCTTCAAAAGCATGCCGCGTCATTTCCCTTGTCCCCCTTCAATTGTCTGTCACGACAAATAGTACAAGGGGATTATATTGTACAGGTAAAGGTACTATGATCTTTGTGTAAATATTTTAGGTATACGGGATGGTAACCGTAAATGTGGTTCCTTTTCCTTCGATACTGTCGACACGAATATGCCCGTGTAGGTTATCGACAAGGTGCTTGACGATAGCCAGACCAAGTCCTGTACCGCCCGAGTCTCTGCTCCGCGCTTTATCTACCCGGTAGAACCGCTCGAAAATACGCGTCAGGTCTTTTTCCGGAATGCCAATTCCCGTATCGATCACCTGAATTTTCACGATCTGGTCTTCTTTTTCTGTGCGGATCGTAATCGCTCCGCCTTCTGGTGTATAGGCAATCGCATTGGTCAACAGATTCAAAATAATTTGCTGCAAGCAATCACGATCGGTCATCAGATAAATCTCGGGCTGTGGGAGGGGCAATGTAATCGTCAGTTCCTTGCGCTGCGCCTGATCATTCATGATCGCGACCGCGGAGGAAATCATGTCCTGCAAATGAATTCTGCTTACCTGCAGAGGAATCCGTTTTTGCTCAATCTTGGACAAATCCAAAATGTCGCGGATCATCCGGTAAAGCCGCTCGCTCTCATCCGAGATGATCTGCAGGAAGTTACGGCATGTCTCCTCATCCTGCATAGCCCCTTCGAGCAGTGTCTCAGTAAAGCCCTTGATCGAGGTAATTGGGGTGCGCAGCTCATGTGAAACGTTGGCAACAAAATCACTGCGCATCTTTTCCAAACGCCGAATTTCGGTAATATCGTGCAGGACCACGACTACCCCTCTCGCCTCACCCTTGAAATTGATATACGGAGCGAAATTGACGTCCAGAACGCGTTCCTGCGGGTAGTAGATGTGCACTTCTTGACGGAACTTTTCACTTTTATCCAGACAGCGGTCAATATACTGACTGAGGCCAAAGCTTTTTCCTGCCTCGATGTGCAGCTTGCCTACAATTTCGTGTCCCGGTGTACCGAGGAGCTTCTCTACAGCTGGGTTGACGAGCATAATTCGGCGCTGCTCTGAGATGAAAATCACACCGCTGGTCATATTGGTCAAAACTCCAGATAGTCGCTGCTGGTTCTCTGAAATCTCGTACATCTGCTGCTCCAGGCTCGAAGCCATAAAGTTGATGGCGCCAGCCAGCTGCCCAATCTCATCCTTTGCTTTAATCCGCACCCGACTCTCATACTGTCTCTGTGTGATATTGCGAGCTACGCGCGTAATTTCCTCGATTGGCCGAATGATGGAAAAAGAAATGCGGGATACGACAATCGAACCAACCACCAGCGTAACCAACAGCCCTGTTAAAAGGCTGTACCACATGTTGTGAATCGTGTCTGTGATGTCTTTCATGGACATGGCCGATCGCACTGCACCGACGATTTTTGATCCCTGCTCAACCGGCACGGCGACATACATCATGTCATATCGGAGTGTCTCGCTATAGCGACGTGAGATGCCCGTTTGGCCCTTCAATGCTGCCATAAACTCCGGCCTGTTAAAATGATTCTCCATCTCGTCTGCATGAGAGCTATTATCGAAGAGCACCTGGCCTTTTTCATCGATGACCGTGAGCCGAACATCCTCGGTTGGCGCTACCTGCTTGACACGATCCGCCAAGGTAGCCTGATTGGAAAAGACGCTTGGAAAACGGACGGCCTGCGCAACGAGCTTGGACTCACGGGATAACAGCTCATGCAGGGACTGGAGATAGGAATTTTCCAGTACCTTGGCAAAATACATGCCCATTAGCAAAAGGACCAACGATATTAATCCAAGTATGGTCAGCGTGAGTTTTATTCGAAAGCGAGTCAAGGTAGTGCCTCCAGTTATCCTTCCAGTTTGTATCCTAATCCGCGTACGGTTTTAATATAGCGAGGATTTTTCGTGTCGTCCTCGAGCTTTTCGCGCAGATGACTGACATGGACGTCGACGATACGAGAATCACCAATAAAGTCGTAATTCCATACAGCATTGAGGAGCTGGTCGCGCGTCAATACACGTCCGTGATGACTTGCCAAATAATGCAGGAGTTCAAATTCCTTCGGGGTCAGCTCGACCTTTGCATCCTTGCAGAACACTTCATATTTTTCTGGATAGATTCGAATCTCGCCAAACTGCAAAACAACGTCCTCAGGAGCTGTAGCTGCCTCTGGCGTCGCTTGAAAACGGCGCAGGATGGCTTTGACGCGGGCAATAACTTCTCGCGGACTAAAAGGTTTTGTCAAATAGTCATCAGCCCCGAGCTCGAGGCCCAGAATCTTGTCCAGCTCGTCGTCCTTCGCTGTCAGCATCAGGATCGGTGTGTTGATTCTCTCTTGTCGAAGCGTCTTGCAAACGTCCATCCCGTCCATTTTTGGAAGCATGAGGTCCAAAATAATGAAATCGGGCTGCTCGCTTTTCACCATATCTAATGCCTGTCTGCCGTCAAAAGCGGTGACTACCTGAAAGCCTGACTTCTCCAGATTAAATTGCAACAGTTTTACAATGGAGACTTCGTCATCCACTACCAAAACCTTAATCATCGGTTCGTTTCCCCCTAGCAATGCTATGCTGCAAATTGTTTTTTACACAGACCTGTCCTCTTTTGTTTCTTCTCTCTACAATCTCAGTCTGCCAATGCTGAAACCGGAAGACAAGTAATTTTTTTGTAAAGGTGATTGGGGCTAGTCCGTAAAGGGCAGGATTGTGCTTCGATGTGAGGTAGTATTCCTCGGATTGGGCTGGGGAATTAAACAAAGCGTTGTCGTTGCTTTTGGTTGAGGCGAGGAAAGAGGAGAAAACGCTAGCTTCTTGGGATACTAGCTGGTAGTATCCGTGCCCGGCTCCAAGGAAAAAACGAAACCGCGTCCAAAGTGGTTGTTTCAAGAGGTCTCTCAGAGGTGGACGCTTAAAAACGTGTTTCGTTTTTTCCTCTACGCCTCGGTAGGTATCCCAAAGAGCTTTCGCTTATTTCTCCTCTTTCCTCATCAGCAGCTATGTTTTTTGGTCCGAAATCGGCTTGTAAAGATTCCCTTTAAAAAGCTTTTGATTGCCACCCCAAAGGACGCTTCTATGTTTTGAAAGCGAACTACTCGATTCCCTAATCCCAGAAAAGCTTCTCAGTCCTACAAGTCAAAACCTTCACCTGTGTTCAACAAGCTTTGTCATTCAAGGCTCGCATGTCTCTACAGCTCGCTGAGGAAACAGGAGAAAAAAGCGAAGGTCTTTGGGACTCCTACAAAGCTGGAGGGGAAAAAGGGAAACACGCCCTTAAGCGTCCACCCTGAACCCTCTTCCTGCGGAGGCGACTTTGGACGCGGTTTCCCTTTTTCCCCGTAAGCGGACAGTACCCACTCCCCGCTAGAGGCCCAAGTACCTGGAGCGTTTTCTCCTGTTTCCTCCCCTCCACTGAAGCCACGACCACCCACCAGCAACAAAAAAAGACGCCTTTCGAGAAGAAAGACGTCTTCGTTCATTCAGAAAGCTATTTCAAAACCGCCATGACATTGCGTACAGAATCAGCAGACTTATCCAGAGCTGCTTTTTCGTCTGCAGTCAGCTCAAGCTCGATTACTCGCTCGATACCATTTGCACCGAGCAAAGTTGGTACACCAAGGTAGATGTCGTTGTAGCCATACTCGCCCTGCAAGAGAGCAATGGAAGGCAGGATACGCTTCTTGTCCTTGATGATCGCTTCTGCCATTTGGACCAGCGAAGCCGCTGGCGCATAGTAAGCAGAACCGTTACCCAGCAGGTTGACGATTTCTCCCCCGCCCTTGCGCGTGCGCTCTACGATTTGCTCAAGCCGATCTTTTGGGATCAATGTTTCCAGTGGAATACCGCCAGCATACGAGTAGCGAACCAATGGAACCATGTCATCACCGTGACCACCGAGTACAAAGCCCGTTACGTCTTCTACAGACACGTTCAGCTCCATCGCAACGAAGGTACGGAAGCGCGCTGTATCGAGTACACCGGATTGGCCGATTACGCGCTCTTTCGGGAAGCCGGACGTTTTGAAAAAGGTGTAAGTCATCGCATCGACTGGATTAGACAGTACGAGCACGATGGAGTTTGGCGCATAAGTCTTCACTTGCTCAGCAACAGACTTCATGATGCTAGCGTTTGTATTCACCAGGTCATCGCGGGACATGCCAGGCTTACGAGCGATACCAGCCGTGATGATGACGAGATCAGCACCATGGATATCTTCATAGCTAGCAGTACCCGTGATATTGGAATCAAATCCCAATACCGGCGAGGATTCCATCATGTCCAATGCTTTCCCTTTAGTTGGATTCTCAAGTTGAGGAATGTCAACCAGCACGACATCACCCAGTTCTTTTTGACCAAGAATGAATGCAGTCGTTGCTCCAGTAAAACCACTACCAATAACAGCGATTTTTTTGCGTTGGAATGCCATGATTATTCCCCTCCGAATGGTAAATTGTGAAAACTGATGCTTGAAACTATCTTACATGTTTTTGATCAAAGCGTCAGCAAACTCGGAGCATTTCAGTTCGGAAGCACCATCCATCAAACGAGCGAAATCGTAAGTTACTGTTTTCGCGGAGATAGTTTTTTCCATGGAATTGATGATCAAATCAGCTGCTTCGTTCCAGCCCAGGTGACGCAGCATCATTTCTCCGGACAGGATCACGGAGGATGGGTTTACTTTGTCGAGTCCAGCGTATTTAGGAGCTGTACCATGAGTTGCTTCAAAGATCGCATGGCCAGTCAGGTAGTTGATGTTTGCACCTGGAGCGATACCGATACCGCCTACTTGTGCAGCCAGAGCGTCAGATACGTAGTCACCGTTCAGGTTGAGGGTTGCTACTACATCGTACTCAGCTGGACGAGTCAGGATTTGTTGCAGGAACGCGTCAGCAATCACGTCTTTTACGATGATTTTGCCAGCTGCTTCTGCTTCTTTTTGTGCTTTGTCAGCGTCTCCGCCTTCAGCTTTGATGCGATCGTATTGTGCCCAAGTGAACACTTTGTCGCCGTATTCTGCTTCAGCCAGTGCATAACCCCAGCTTTTGAAAGCACCCTCAGTGAACTTCATGATGTTACCTTTGTGTACGAGGGTAACGGATTTGCGCTTGTTGTCGATCGCGTAGTTGATCGCTGCGCGAACCAGACGCTCTGTACCGTCTTTGGAAACAGGCTTGATACCGATACCAGAAGTTTCTGGGAAGCGGATTTTCTTCACGCCCATTTCTTTTTGCAGGAACTCGAT
The DNA here is from genome assembly GCF_002897295.1 of Brevibacillus reuszeri. Lineage (GTDB taxonomy): Bacteria > Bacillota > Bacilli > Brevibacillales > Brevibacillaceae > Brevibacillus > Brevibacillus reuszeri_A. Next base: position 195,486 of record NZ_BEXF01000008.1, on the reverse strand, counting down.
TACTTTTTTCACTTCTGGAGTACCTTCAGCCCACTCTACGCCAGCGTAGATGTCTTCAGTGTTCTCGCGGAAGATTACCATATCAGTCAATTCAGGATGTTTAACTGGGGATGGTACGCCGTCGAAGTATTGAACAGGACGTACGCAAGCATACAGATCCAGCTCTTGACGCAGTGCTACGTTGATAGAGCGAATTCCGCCACCTACTGGAGTAGTCAGAGGACCTTTGATTGCGATCAGGTACTCACGAACTGCAGTCAGGGTATCTTCTGGCAGCCACTCGTTGTATTGGTTGAACGCTTTTTCACCAGCGAATACTTCAAACCAAGCGATTTTCTTTTCGCCGTTGTATGCTTTTTCTACAGCTGCATCCAAAACGCGAACAGATGCGTTCCAGATATCAGGGCCAGTACCGTCACCCTCAATAAAAGGAATGATCGGGTTGTTTGGAACTACGAGTTTGCCGTTATCCACTTGGATTTTTTCGCCGGCAGTTGGGTTTGTCAGGTTTTTAAACACAAGAATCCCTCCAGTGTTGAAGTTAATAGTTGATTTGGAATATTTCCAGACGTAGGAGAACTACCACTGCTCGTGGTAGTTCTCAAGCTTGCGCTTAAGCGGTGAACAGCATGGCTGAACACCTGCCCTCCACGCTCGAAAATAGCAAGTTTTAGCGGCGGTCGATTGGCACGTAGTGCTGACCTACCGGACCAGTGTAATCCGCACGAGGACGGATCAGGCGGTTATTTTCATACTGTTCCATGATGTGAGCCGTCCAACCGGACATACGGCTGATAGCAAAGATCGGTGTGAACAGATCCGTTTCCAGTCCCAGAGAAATGTAAACAGATGCGGAGTAGAAATCTACGTTTGGTTTCAGACCTTTTTCGCCAGTTACCATGTCGTCGATTTTTACAGACATCTCGTACAGCTCAGGACGACCTACTTGTGCGGTCAACGCTTTGGACATTTGTTTCAACCATTTCGCACGTGGATCGCCATCTTTGTAGACGCGGTGTCCGAAGCCCATGATTTTGTCCTTGTTGTCCAGCTTGCCTCTTACATAAGATTCTACATTGGCCAAGCTGCCGATTTCAGTCAGCATTTTCGCTACTGCTTCATTCGCACCACCATGCAGAGGTCCTTTGAGCGTGCCGATTGCAGAAACAACACCGGAATAAATATCGGTCAGAGTCGCAACGGTTACACGAGCAGCAAACGTAGATGCATTGAACTCATGGTCAGCATGCAGGATCAAAGCAACATCAAAAGCTTTAACAGCTGTTTCAGTTGGCTCTTCGCCTGTCAGCATGTAAAGGAAGTTTTGTGCGATAGTGAAATCAGCACGCGGAGCAACTGGGTCCAAGCCTTTGCGCATACGAGCATATGCCGCGATCAGGGTAGGAGTTTGTGCCATCAAGCGGATGGATTTCCGATAGTTGGCTTCAGGTGTCATTTCTTGCGCTTCTGTGTCGTAGAGCGCTAGCGAAGAGACAGCTGTGCGCAACGCTGCCATTGGATGTACGCCTTGTGGGTAGTTGCGGAGGCCATCCAGCACCTCTTTTGCCACTACAGCCTGTTCACCCAATTGTTTTTTCAAAGCGTCCAGCTGATCACGCTTCGGTAACGCTCCATGCCAGAGTAAGTATACAACCTCTTCAAAGGTCGCATGTTCTGCGAGTTCATCGACGTTGATCCCGCCATAGCAAAGAACACCATCGACGATAGAACAGATAGATGATTGAGCTGCAACCACGCCTTCTAGTCCACGAGTAGCTGTCATAGAACTCCCTCTCCTTTTCCACTCAAGTAGTATTGCTTATCCAGTCTGTGCTTGTCATGATGACGGATAAGCTCCCTAATCTAAAGCTATATGAAATTAATAAGCAGCGGTTTCTTTCATCCACCACTCTTGTCAGGGAATGTATCCACGCAAATCCACGCATAATCACTCAACCGATCATGCAAAGGGGAGAGGCGAGAGAAAAGAATCCACTTCAAGTCGACCCAATTATAAAAGATTATTGCCATTTTGTGAATAAGATTGGCGAAAAAATGTTTCAAAGGGTGAAACCCGGTTTTGTTTTTTCGCTAGCTTGCTCTGCCTATCCAGCATATTGCATAATAGTACCAACAGCTTTTGTCCGCTCGCTTGCGGCAGAAAGGAGACACTTTTGAATCAGGAAAACTGGGTAGAGCGCCTGTTTCAAATCATCCGTTTATTATGGGTTTGCTTGGTGATTTATGTAGGAATATGGATTTTCCAGTTCGCAACACCATTACTGTACCCATTTCTAATTGCTTTAGTCATTGCGCTCATCATCAACAGACCGGTTACATTCATTACCAAAAAGTTTAAAATTCCGAGGTGGTTGTCCGTTACCATCGCCCTCCTGCTCCTGATGCTTCTCGCAGTCGGGGTGGTCACACTCGTCGTTACGGAAACGGTTGTAGAGATTGGCGAGCTGGCAAAAAGGCTTCCCGGCTTTGCGTCAGAGCTGTCCGAATACTTGCAGCGCACCATTTCCCAAGAATTTCTTATGGGTGTCTACAATCAAATTCAATGGATGTACTCGCAGCTCGATCCCGACTTCCAGCTAAAGGTCAATAATACAATCGGAAGCGGCATTACATCGATCACCCATGCTGGTCAGGATTTGGTTGTCAAGTTTCTTAATGGATTGAAAAATCTGCTAGTCTCCTTGCCGAACATGGCGACGGTATCTGTGATTTCTTTGATGGGAGCCTTCTTTATTTCCAAAGACTTCTACCTGTGGGAATCACGCTTTCGCAGATTGCTGCCAAACGGCGTGAACAATCGTCTGGATCAAATCTTCCGCGATCTGCGCGGCGCTCTGGTCGGGTTCATCAAAGCCCAGCTGACACTGATCTCCCTGACCGCTGCCATCGTGATCATTGGCCTGTTGATCATGCGTGTCGAGTACGCCATTACCATCGGGCTGCTCACTGGTCTGGTTGATTTGCTCCCTTATCTAGGTACCGGTACTGTGTTTATTCCGTGGATTGTGTATCTCTTTTTCAAAGGAAACTACAGCATGGTCATCGGCTTGTCTATTCTGTATGCGGTCGTATTAATTTTCCGCCAGATCATCGAGCCAAAGGTTGTCGCTGAAAGCGTTGGCCTCGATCCGCTCTTGACGCTGGTCGCACTGTTCGTCGGCCTGCAATTGTTCGGTTTCCTCGGCCTGATTATCGGTCCGGTTTCACTCGTCTTGATCAACGCTTTAGTAAAAGCTAATGTATTTACCGATGTGTGGAAATACGTTAGAGGGAAGCCGCTATAGTAAAAAGAAAAAAGAACCGCTCTGCGGACCACATTTTTCGAGGTCTAGCAAAGCGGTTCTATTCTTTAACGTATAGGAATTTATAAGCGTGACGCTTATAAATTCCGGAGCGCATGAACACTTTCCGCTAAACGCGGTCGCTCCTCCTTGAGGAGGCCTCGATAGAGGTTTTCTTACCTGCGGAAAAAAAGCTGTATTCGTCCTGATGAAATGAGAGACCACAGCCAACGTTTTAATAAATGGCGCAAAATCATGCGCGTATACGGGATCAAAAAAATCAAGCCGATCACATCAGAGAAGAAGCCTGGGAGCAGCAGCAAAATACCACCAATCAAAACCAAAGCCCCATCAATCAAAGTTTCGGTAGGCATCTGACCGCGAGCCAGCTGGAACTGGACCATCCGAAAAACCTGGACTCCTTGCTGCTTCGCCATCCATGCCCCGAACAGACCCGTCAAAATGACCAGGAAGACCGTATTCCAGCCGCCAATCCATGACCCTACTGTAATTAACCCCCACAGCTCCAGCCCAAAAACGACAACAAAAAGGACAACGAGGATACGCAGCATCCTATTCCTCCCCTTTATGCATGGTAGCCAGCCATTCATACACGTCAGGCTCGGATCGAGGCAGCCTGATCGGCTTTAAATCGCTGTTGGTGAACGCATGCATCGTCTCCCCTGACACCAGCAGCTCCTGATCTGCCACCCGGATAATCTCGTAGCAAAACGTCAGACGAACAGGACTGATGAGACCTACCCATGTCCGAATATCTACCTCATCGTCGTAGCGAGCCGGTTTTTTGTAGGTAATTCTCGCATCCATGACAGGAAGCAATATCCCTTTTTCCTCCAGCTCCCGATACGTAAGACCCGCATGGCGAATGAATTCAGTCCGTCCGACTTCAAACCAGTTCAAGTAATTCGCGTGGTAGACTACACCCATCTGATCGGTCTCCTGATAGCGAGCCCGCACGCGATGAGAATATATGGTTGGACGCAAGTGCTTGTCTCCCCTTTCTCTATATGACTATTGTACCACAGACAAACAATGATTTTTAAAGAGCAAAAAACGGAGAGGAACTGTCAGCAGTCCCCTCCGCTTTTCGATCAATTCTGTGTGTACGCTGCCACCCACTTAACGAATTGGGCAAGCTCCGCCTTCGCAAGATTCGGCTGTGGACAGGTCAGCTTCTCCACCTGTTTCGTATTGCTGCAAAATAGCCGGATCAAATGGCTTCATGGTTTGTTTCAAAGCCTCATATTGTTCCTTGGTGCATTCCTCATATGGTGCCAGCTGGTAGTTTCCTCCATCCAGCTGCAAGAAAGACACCCCTACAAAATTATCCCAGTTGTCATAAACGATGTCTTCTACTTCTTTCCATTCCTCTTTGCGAACGGTAATCGTGTTGGAGGAGTTATGCTCCGTATATTCTTTTTGGAAACGGAAATACGTATCGAATTGGCGTTTTGCGCTTACTTCATTTTTCGTTTCCTCTGCACCTGAAGCTACTGGGAAGTCAATAACCAGCGTCCGTGCATTCGCCATGCGCTCATCGTAGGTGTCACCCGGTGTACCTACCTCTGGGTTCACTGTCCAGCCAAGAGCTTGTACCGCTTTCGCAAGTGGATCTTCAGCGTTGATACGGATACGACGAATATAGTATGGGGAATGAGACCAGTGCAATCCGCTAGACACACCGCCAGCTACCTGTGACAGCGTACCTTCTGGCTTCACAGTGGTAACGAGAAGCGGTGAATTGACACGCAGCTCGTATGCATAACGGTTTGCCTCATCGCGCGCTGCATTGCCCAATTGACGAAGCAGCTCCAGCTCTTGCTCTTCCGTATAGCCAAGGGATGCAAGTGCGTCTTTTACCCCTGTCAGTGAGGTTCCAAGCAATCTGTCACGCTGTTGAACCGTATCCCAGTGTGGCAGCTCCAATGTAACCAACGTCATCCGCAGACCCGCACGAGCCGATTTGCGTTGCGCTTCCAACAGTCCCTCGAGATCCATATATTTCGAGCCATCTGCATTCGTTTTGACGAACTCTACCAGGTTTACAGTAGTGAGGTTGCAGACTCCATACGAATCAAGCAAAATCTCCGCACAAGGATTCAGGCCTTCTGCATTCGGACGGCGACGATTCGCTTCCTCCAGATTAATAAAGCCAGGCTCACCCTCAAGCTGCATCAATGTAAAGACGAGATTGAGGAACTCTTTGGATGGCTGTTTTGTAAAGGCGATCGAGTTGTTGGACATACGGCGATGGTCGAGTCCGAAGCGACCGTCCCCAACGTTTTGAATGCTGTCAAACCATACTGGCTTATGCTCGCCCAAAAGCTCTCCTACGCGGCGGTGATGAGCCAGCTGATCCTCTGTCCAGAACCCGTTGATTCCGTATTTGGCCATCATGCACTCGTAATCGTCATGGTCAAACAGGAAGATTTCAGCAGTACGGCGTACGCCACCAACCACTACGTTTGCGCCGATCAGGTTGCCGATGTCGAGGATATGTACCGGACGAATTTTGCCGTATCCTTTCTCATCGCTTTCGATTGGAGCCAAATGCTGATCAATTTCGTTTTTCAATACTTTATCAATACCTTCAAACATTTCACGAAGCGGCTCATGACCACTCGCGGTTCCACCAAAGCGCTTCAGACGCTCGCCTTTTGGTCTAACACTGTTATAGGAAATTTTTACGGTATGAATATGCTCGTAAGCTGTATCAGTCAAGATTTGCAGATAGAGGCGAAGCGACTCTACCCAGCCTTCCTTGCTGTCACCTACGTAGATTTTGGCAAAGCCATTCTCCAGCACGTTCAGCTCAGAACGCTCCAGACGCTGATGCTTTGGCAGTGGCTTGTACTCGGAGGACAAGAGAGACACGTTCGTGCGGATTGGACCCAGTCCTGCCGCCATTTCTTTCGTGCACTTGAAGCCAACCCCTGTACCTACGAGCAACAGGTAAAACAAATCTCCCAAATCATCCCACGATTTGATGTTCAAAAAGGAGCAATTGAAATTCGCCAGCGGATACAGATCTGCTACGCCATTTTCTGCGCCACCAACCCAAAGTGTGCGTCCAGACAAGAATTGGCGGAGATTAAACATGTTGTCAAACAATCCCTCTGCCTCTTTTTCCATCAGGCGCAAGTCTGCATACAGACCAATCTTGTTCAAATGCTGATAAGCCAGCTTAATATTGTAATCCACCGAGCGGCGGCATGTTTCTTTCCACGTTTCCCGTCTTCCTTTTTCCGGAATAAAGCGAGAATAAGTACGGTAATAAACGAACTGTCCCAAAGGACTCATATGCGCTGGAAAATCAGCGTATTGATCTAGAAATTCATCCCGCAGAAATTGGGTGCGGATAACGGTATCAGTGGCCAGCATATCGGTTCCTCCTTCAAATCTTTCCTCTCTAGTTAACTATCTTTATCTAAAAAACTCAATAGTTTTACCTATATGTTGTGCGAAATAATTTTCGACAACACTATATATAGTGTTATTCACAAAAAAACACTTGACACATAATCCCGAACATTATGTACCTACTCCTACACCCAAAGTCTTACTCTATTCGCGGGTATGAGCTATTGCCTCTGGCACGATTCGCCTTTTCTACCGATACTTTCCTCGCAGGAAATGTCGAACGTTCAGGTACTAATCTGTCCAGAAACCGCTTATGAAATTTCGCTCATACACGAATGAAGACGATATTCGTTTGAGAACGTACCGACCGATTTTAACAGATTCCCGCGCGCATTGCATCACCTAAAAGCCACCGTTTCCTGGGAATGATTGGGATAGGCAGCCGAGTGAAATCCCCTTCAAACCCACGCCAAAAAAGGGTGACACTTGGTCACCCTACCCTTAGGCTTTTTAGCTAAATTGAATCTTTGTACCTAGAGAATTCTGGCATGTCCAGAATAAATATGTCCACGTTCGGAATCGACCGTCACGATTTGACCGTCTTTTAACAGCTCGGTCGCAAACGGTACTCCCACAATGACAGGAACACCCACATTCAGTCCGACAATCGCTGCATGAGAGGTAAGTCCCCCCTCTTCGCAAATGACCGCCCCAGCCTTCTTGAAAGCCTCAATCATATCAGAGTCGGTTCCAATCGTGACCAGGATGCAGCCTTCTTCCACTTTTGCTAAAGCTTCTTCAGCTGAACGAGCCGAAACAACCTTGCCTGTTACGACTTTTCTACCGATTCCTTGACCTTTGGCTACGACATCGCCAATGACATGGATCTTCATCAAATTAGTCGTACCTACTTCACGCACTGGTACTCCTGCAGTGATGACAACCAAATCTCCGTGACGAACAAACCCTGCGTCCAGCGCTTCCTGAACAGACATCTCCAGCATTTCATCCGTTGTATTTGCCAAGACGCCAAGAACCGGATACACACCGTTGACTAAGGCCAGCCTGCGAATAACATCCGCATGAGGGGTAACTGCGACGATCGGCGCCTTTGGACGGAATTTGGAAACCATGCGTGCAGTATGTCCACTTTCCGTAGCAGTAATAATCGCGGCCGCATCCAGATCGAGAGCCGCATTGGAAACAGCCTGACTGATTGCATCCGTAATCGTAATTTGCTTGAGCTGTGCCTGAGCGTACAAAATTTCGCGATAGTTCAGCTCTTGCTCTGCACGTACGGCAATACGGTGCATCGTTTCAACTGATTCTACTGGATACTTGCCCGCAGCCGTTTCACCAGAGAGCATGATAGCATCAGTGCCGTCAAAGATCGCGTTTGCCACGTCGCTTGCTTCTGCACGAGTCGGTCTTGGGTTACGCTGCATGGAATCGAGCATTTGTGTCGCTGTAATCACAGGCTTTGCCAGCTCATTACATTTTTTAATCAGCTTCTTCTGGACGAGCGGTACTTCCTCCGCAGGAATTTCCACTCCCAAGTCTCCACGCGCTACCATGATTCCATCTGTCACAACCAGGATTTCGTCTACGTTTTCGACGCCTTCCTGGTTTTCGATTTTCGCGATAATATCAATTCGAACATTGTGGCGTTCGAGGATTTGGCGAATCTCCAAAATGTCACTCGCTTTTCTCACAAAAGAAGCCGCGATGAAATCGACGTTTTGCGCAATACCGAACTCGATATCCTGCGCGTCCTTCTCAGTAATCCCTGGCAAATTAATTTTTACACCAGGAACGTTGACCCCTTTTTTGCTTTTCAGCGTACCACCGTTTTTGATCAGGCAAACGATGTCATTTCCACGAACTTCTTCGACAGTCAGACCGATCAAACCGTCATCAATCAAAATGGTATCGCCTGCTTTGACATCATGAGGCAGTTCATCATACGTAATGGAGACGCGCTCAGCTGTCCCGGCGATTTCCTCTGTCGTGAGTGTAATCGTATTGCCCTCGACCAGATCTACAGCATCAACAGCCAATGTTCCTGTACGAATCTCAGGCCCTTTTGTATCCAGGAGAATCGCAACCGGTTTCCCTGCTTCTTCTGATGCTTTGCGGATATTTACGATACGTGCAGCATGTTCTTCATGAGAACCGTGTGAAAAGTTCAGTCGGGCTACATCCATCCCTGCATGAATCAGCTTTTTGAGCGTATCAACTGATTCACTTGCCGGACCAATGGTACATACGATTTTTGCTTTCCTTAACATAGGATAATGCCTCCTCTGAACTCTTAGAAACCCTCGAGTTGAGGGCTTCGTGGTGAAATATCAATGCGACAGGCTATATTGAAAGTGTGCGAGCCAGCTGATAGATGGACAAATCAAGCTGATGCTTCTGTGCCAGTGCTTCCTTGAAATCTACGTCTACGATGACGTTGTTCTTGATGCCTACCATGCGATCCTTTTTGCCTTCGAGCAGAAGATCTACCGCAGCAGCACCCATGCGGCTTGCCAGCATTCGATCCATTGCGGTAGGAGAGCCGCCGCGCTGGATATGACCAAGTACAGTCACTCTCGTCTCCCAGCCTGTTGCTTTGGTGATAGCTTCTGCATAGGAAGACGCACTGCCGCATCCTTCTGCAACAATAATGATAGAATGCTTTTTCCCGCGTCGTTGGCCAGCGTGCAGACGCTCTAAAATATCGTTCATATCCTGCGCTTCTTCCGGGATGATAATGGACTCCGCTCCGGCTGCCAAGCCTGCCCAAAGCGCCAGATCCCCAGCATCTCGTCCCATTACCTCAATAATGTATGTGCGCTCATGCGAGGTAGCTGTATCGCGGATTTTATCGATCGCATCAACGATCGTGTTTAATGCGGTATCAAAGCCAATCGTAAAATCGGTGCATGGAATATCATTGTCGATCGTTCCTGGCACCCCAACTGTCGGGAAGCCTTTTTCCGTCAGTTTCTGTGCGCCTCGGAACGAGCCGTCTCCACCAATTACGATCAAGCCCTCGATCCCGAATTCGCGCAGCTGCTCGACTGCCTTTTGTTGCCCGGCCTCAGTCTTGAATTCCTGGCTGCGGGCTGAATAGAGAATGGTTCCACCCCGTTGAATAATATCCCCTACGGAACCCAGCGACATTTCCTGGATATCTCCGTTCATCAAACCTTCATAGCCATGGTACACGCCATACATTTGTACCCCGTGGTAAGCGGCCCGACGAACTGCCGCCCGAACAGCAGCATTCATCCCAGGAGAATCCCCACCGCTGGTCAAAACTGCGAGCTTTTGCATGGAATCCACCTCTCCAATCGTATCGTCTTTAGCATCTCTTGAAACGGAAACAGTATGTACTATTTTCACTATAAAACATGCTGTATCACTGTGTTTCGGATATCTGTTATACCAACTACAGATATGTGCCATACTTTTTGAAAGATCAGATAAATCCTTCACTCGACTACGATTGTAGCAGATTTCCCTTGCAGAAAAAAGCCAAAAAACGCCCCCTGATTTTACAGGGTGGCGTATTTGCCGATGTTTTTAAATTTCTCGTAACGATCCTGTATCAATTCATCAGGGGTTAAATGACCAAGCTGTTCTAGTTGCTCAGCAATGACTTTCTTCACTGCGCTCGCCTGAGCAATCAGATCGCGATGAGCCCCACCGAAAGGCTCAGGAATGACTCCATCAATAACACCAAGCTCGAACAAGTCAGGAGCCGTGATTTTCATCGACTCTGCTGCACGCATACCTAGGCTGGCATCTCTCCAGAGGATCGCTGCCGCACTTTCCGGCGCAATTACAGAGTACCAGGAATTCTCCAGCATGAGGATTCGGTTGCCTACGCTAATCGCAAGCGCACCGCCACTACCGCCTTCCCCAATAACAATACAAATAATCGGCACGCGAAAGGTAGCCATTTCCCGCAAGTTACGGGCAATCGCTTCACTCTGGCCACGTTCTTCGGCGGATTTGCCTGGATAAGCGCCTTTTGTATTAATAAAGCAGATGATCGGCCGACCAAATTTATCAGCCTGCTGCATAATGCGAAGAGCTTTCCGATAGCCTTCTGGGTGAGCCATACCAAAATTACGCTTAATATTGTCTTTGGTGTCTTTCCCCGTTTGGTGACCAACGACGGTAACCGGACGTCCATCGAACTTGGCAATCCCGCCTACGATAGAGTGGTCATCACCGAACAGGCGATCTCCGTGCACTTCGATAAAATCAGTAAAAAGAAGTTGTATATAGTCCAGTGTTGTTGGTCGTTCCGGATGACGCGCCAGCTGCACGCGCTGCCACGGGGTCAGGTTTCCATAAATTTGCTGCGCCAAATCTTTCGCTTTTTGCTCCAGACGTTGTACTTCATCAGAGAAATCAATGCCTTTTTCCTCTGTGAAGCGACGCAATTCCTTAATCTTGTCTTGCAGTTCTACTAATGGCTTTTCAAAGGGGAGCTCTCCTGCCATGCTTCCACTCCTTCCCGTGACGTGTGCATCTCTACCAGCTTGGACAGCGTTGTACGCATATCTTTACGGTGTACCACCATGTCCAGTTGCCCGTTTTTCAGCAAGAATTCGGCTGTTTGAAAGTCTTTTGGCAACTCCTGGCGGATCGTTTGCTCAATGACGCGACGTCCGGCAAAGCCAATCATAGCTCCCGGTTCTGCGATATTATAATCTCCGAGCGAAGAAAAACTAGCCGAAACGCCACCATATGTAGGATTGGTCATAACCGAGATAAACAACAGTCGTTCCCGATCCAAACGAGACAATGCCGCGCTTGTTTTCGCCATTTGCATCAGACTCAGTATGCCTTCCTGCATACGTGCTCCGCCAGATGCGGAAAACAGAATAAATGGCAAACGGCGGTCGATCGCTTGCTCAATTGCACGGGTGATTTTTTCCCCGACAACAGAGCCCATGCTGGCCATGCGAAACCTTGAGTCCATTACACCGATAACAATTCGATTGCCACCCAGGATCCCTTCTCCTGTAATAACGGCCTCGTTCAAATCGGTTTTAGCCTTGTCCTGCTCTATTTTTTCCAGATATCCTGGGAAGTCGAGCGGATTCGCTGTAATTAAATTCGTGTCAAACTCCTCAGTCAGTACGCCCTCATCCAAAAGAGTTTGCAAGCGTTCTGGAGCAGACATGGCATAATGATACTGGCAGCCTTTGCAGACGCGCAGATTCTTCTCCAAATCCTTGGAGTAGTGAATCGTCCCACAATGTGGGCATTTATTCATCAATCCCTCAGGGACTTCCTTTTCTTTTGTTCCCGCTTCCTTCGCCATATCTGCGGAAGCAGGGACGCGTGCCAGTGTCTCTGAAGGGACGGTAGCAAACTTACGCTTTTTCCCAAAAAGATCTTTAAGCACAGGTACACCCACCTTTCTCATCAGTGAAGGATCGATCCAAGTATATCCCGGACCTCGTTTAGTTCACCCTCAGGCACGAGAATCTCGTATTGCTTCGAGACCTTTGCCTCGCGAACCTTTACCAAAAATCCTTCATCTGTCAAACGTTGCTGTATCCGTTCTGCGATTCTAGCACTAGGAGCGATGTAGATGACAGTCCACATGCGAAAAGCTTCCCCCATTCATCGTCCAATACAGGTCTGCATCATCATATCACAGCGCCTGCGCCCCTCGCAAATAGGGAAATCAGAGCTTGCTATTCTCCAAATGGTGCCTCATTCTTTCAACGGCCACGTTGACATTTCCTTCTCGAATTGCCTCCATGATTTGACGATGCTCCATTACTGCCGTGCGTGCTCTGCCTTCTCGTGACAACGATTCAATCCTTATACTGTTGCTGTACTCAACCAAGGGGGTCCAAATGCGATGCAGGATCGAATTGCGGCTGGAGCGACAGATGACACGATGAAACTGGTAGTCTTCCTCTGTTGGCACCTCGCCACGCTCTACCCGTTCCTCAGCAATTGCCAAAATGCGTTCCATTTCCTCAAAATGCTTGTCAGTCGCCCGTCTACAGGCAAGCCGAACCGCATCCAGCTCCAGCATCCGGCGCATCTCGATCAAGTCCTTCTTCGTTTTAGCATCTCGCAAAATGAAAAAGCCGAGTATATCAATCAAGCGATTGTGCCTGTAATGCTTGAGAAATGTGCCTTCCCCGCGTCGGGTTTCGATCAGTCCGAGCAGCTCTAGCGCCCGGAGTGCTTCGCGTACGGAGGAACGACCCGCCCCCAGCTTCTCCGACAATTCTCGCTCGGAGGGAAGCTTGTCACCTGGCCGCAAGTTTTGCTCCTGAATAATCTCGTGAATTTGCAGGAGAATTCCTTCGTATACCTTTCGATCTTGGGTAGAGTCGAGCACCATGATCCTCCTCATTACTACCTAGTGTGAAGTGAAGCACCCCCCGAGGACGACATCTGCCTTTTTCGCCTTCGGAGGGTACGACTACACGCTCATCCTACACTTCTTGATAGGAAATGGCAGCCAATCTGTTTGTTTTCGCTTTTACTTCTTCTGGATCGATTGTGATGCGAGCTACTCCTGAATCCATTGCTGCTTTCGCAACAGCAGCGGCTACATTCGGTGCTACACGCGCGTCGAATGGCGCAGGGATTACTTTATCAGAGGAAAGCTCTTCTGGAGTAATCAGATCAGCGATCGCGTAAACAGCTGCGAGCTTCATCGCTTCGTTGATTTCGGTTGCACGTGTATCAAGCGCTCCGCGGAAGATTCCAGGGAAAGCCAATACGTTGTTTACTTGGTTCGGGAAGTCGGAACGACCTGTACCCACTACGGCTGCCCCTGCAGCTTTTGCTTCCTCAGGCATAATTTCCGGTGTAGGGTTTGCCATAGCAAAAATGATAGCATCGCGGTTCATGGTGCGAACCATCTCTTGTGTAACAGCGCCAGCAACGGATACGCCGATGAATACGTCTGCACCCTTCATCGCATCAGCCAGATCACCTTGCAGCTTGCTGCGGTTTGTGATCTTTGCCATTTCTTCCTTCACTGGATTCATACCGAATTCGCGGCCTTCGTACACAATTCCTTTTGTATCACACATGATCACTTCTTTTACGCCCATGGAAATCAAAAGTTTCATGATCGCGATTCCTGCAGCACCTGCACCGTTTGCTACCACGCGAATGTCTTCCAGCTTTTTGTCAACTACGCGAAGTGCGTTGATCAGACCTGCTGCTGTTACGATCGCAGTACCATGCTGGTCATCGTGGAAAATAGGAATATTCGTTTCGCGCTTCAGGCGCTCTTCTACTTCAAAGCACGCTGGAGCAGCGATATCTTCCAGGTTTACGCCACCAAAGGTAGGCTCCAGAAGCTTCACTGTTTCCACGATTTTATCTACGTCTGTTGTATTCAAGCAGATTGGGAATGCGTCCACACCTGCAAAGGATTTAAACAGAACTGCTTTTCCTTCCATAACCGGCATTGCTGCTTCCGGACCGATGTTGCCAAGACCAAGCACAGCCGTTCCATCGCTGACTACAGCTACCAGGTTACCTTTCATCGTATAATCGTAAACTTTAGACTTGTCGTCAAAAATCTCTTTGCACGGCTCTGCAACCCCAGGAGAATATGCAAGACTTAAATCGTAAGCATTGCGAACTGGTACCTTGGTCACTGCCTCCAGTTTCCCCTGATGTTTGCTATGAAGCGCGAGGGCTTCCTCTCTCAGATTGGACATCATAACCACTCCATTTCACGTTTATCTGTTCTATGATTGCTTAGAGCCCATGTATTCAAAAAGAAAAACACTGAACCCACCTAAGTGGTCTGACCACTTTTTAAGTTATGAGTTCAATATATAGCAAAACCCATTCTCCTGTAAACCTGCCGAAAACGGCGAAAAAGGGAGGACATTCCTCATCCTCCCCAATTTATGGGCAATTCTTTCAAAATTACGCTGTCATGTCCCACAATATCTCGCGCTAGCTCCAAAAATGACTCGTCCACCTCTACCGAACTGTCTTTTGGCAGGCGAATTGTCTGTCTTTTTCCCTCGTAATATAAAATAACGGGAATCGTTCCTTTTTTTTCGACAAATAAACGTTTGAGCTGCTGCAGAGTCGAATCCTGCTCCTGCGCCGGACTAATTTTGACAAAAAGAACGTTCTCGACAGTTGGCTGCGGCAGTGCTTCAGCATCCCAAAAGCGTGAGGACAACAGCTTCACGGTGTCATCCTGATGATCGATCCGCGCTTCGGCAACCACCATTCTCTCCCGTCCCAAAACTTGTGCGTACTTGGCATACACCTGCGGAAAGACGACAATCTCGACTTGGGCTGTTTTGTCCTCGATCGTGATGAAAGCCATCGGGTCGCCTTTTTTCGTTTGAATTCTACGCTCATCTGTCACCATTCCGAATACTTTTACCGTTTTGTCGCGCGACAGCTCTCCCAAGGCAGAGATCGCCGTTACCTCCGGACGATTCGCCACGTGTGCAAATTGATCAAGTGGATGACCTGAAATATACACACCGAGAAGCTCACGCTCTTCTTTCAGCTGTTGAGGATGGGAGAGAGGTGGCACTTCTGGATATTCAGATGGAACGCGTACGGGGGCTGCCCCCTCTTGTCCTGCGAACAGATCGAGCTGATTGGCGTTTCGCTCAATTCGTTTGCTGTTTGCTTTTCCAACCGCTTCGTCCAAAAGCAGGAGCAGCTGGCTGCGGTGGCCAGGCAAACTGTCCAAGGCGCCACAAAGCGTCAGCGATTCGACGACACGTCTATTCACCAGACGCGCATCAACCCTCGCACAAAAATCAAACACATCGCGGTACGGACTTTCCTCTCGCTCAGACACGATGGATTCAATCGCCCCGTAGCCTACGTTTTTGACAGCAGCAAGTCCAAAACGGATGGCATTTTGTTCTACGGTAAACATAGCCTCGCTCTTGTTGACGTCAGGTCCCAGCACCGTAAGACGCAGTCTGCGGGCTTCCTCGGTGTATTCAGCAATCCGCGTTTGGCTGCCGATCGACAGGGACAGGAGCGCCGCCATAAAGGCGAGTGGGTGATTTGCCTTTAAATACGCCATCTGATAGGCGATGATCGCATAAGCGACGGAATGGGCCTTGTTGAAGCCGTAATCAGCAAAGCGTACGATGAGATCGTATACCTGATTGCCCAGCTCTGCCCCATGACCTTGGCGCACGCAGCCTTCTACAAACTTCTCCCGCTGCTCAGCCAGCAGCTCTCTTTTCTTTTTCCCGACCGCACGCCGCAAAATATCTGCTTCACCCAAGCTAAATCCCGCAAGCGTGGAGGAAATTTGCATGATTTGCTCCTGATAAATCATGAAGCCGTGCGTATCTTTGAGAATTGGCTCCAGAATCGGGTGAGCGAATTTCACCTCGCTCTGGCCGTGCTTGGCTGCGATGTATTGCGGAATAATCTCCATAGGTCCCGGGCGGTACAGGGCCAGCACTGCGATAATATCGTCCAGTGTCGTCGGCTTTAAATCACGCAGCACATGGCGCATCCCGGATGATTCCAGCTGAAACACCCCCGTCGTTTCGCCACGAGTAAGCATTTGAAAGGTGTGTGCATCATCAGTCGGTATGCTTTCCAGGTCCAAATCCGTTCCCTGCTCACTCAGATGGCGCAAGGTCTCCTGAATAATCGTCAGGTTGCGCAGCCCGAGAAAGTCCATTTTCAGAAGACCGACCTCTTCCAAAATCTCCATTGGATACTGGGTAAGGGCAAGACCTTCATTTCCTGTCTGCAAAGGAACGTACTGCGTCAGTGGCTCGCGTGAGATGACCACCCCAGCAGCATGTGTAGACGCGTGTCGCGGCAGCCCTTCTACCCCTTTGGCAGTTTCGATCAGCTTGGCTGCCTGCTTGTTTTCCGCACAAAGCTTGCCAATATCGGGATTTTGCTGCATCGCCCGATCAATCGTCATTCCTGGAGACTGTGGAATCATTTTGGCGACACGGTCGATCAGACCCAAGGAAAGTCCCAAAGCCCGTCCTACATCGCGCACCGCTGCTCTCGCTGCCATCGTTCCGAAGGTGATAATTTGCGCCACACGGTCATGCCCGTACTTACGTGCCACATACTGGATCACCTCGTCACGACGCTCTACGGAAAAATCAATATCGATATCGGGCATGGTGACCCGTTCAGGATTGAGAAACCGCTCAAAAAGCAAGTGATAGCGTATTGGATCAACGTTTGTGATCCGAAGCACATAGGCTACCAGGCTGCCTGCCGCCGAGCCTCTTCCCGGACCTGTCGGAATACTGTGCTCATGTGCGTATCGCATGAAATCCCAAACAATCAAAAAGTAATCTGTAAAGCCGGTTCCTGTAATGATAGACAGCTCGTGATCGAGCCTTTTTTGCACTTGTGGAGTAATCTCTCCATACCGCTCGATGCAGCCTTTTTCACAGAGCTCGCGCAAAAACGTCGTCGAATCCTGCTTGGCTGCCAAGGGGAATTCTGGCAAAATGTGAGCCCCAAGCGACAACTCCAGCTGACACCGCTCTGCGATTGCCAGTGTGTTTGTGAGTGCTTCCGGAGCGTAGGCAAACAGCTCTGCCATCTCCTCTGCCGTTTTCAAGTAATATTGATCGGTTTCATAGCGAAATCGATTTTCTTCATCAACTGTTTTTCCTTCCCCGATGGCAAGTAAAATATCGTGCTGCTGATGCTCTTCTTTATATAAGTAATGGACATTATTAGTGACAACGAGTGGGATGCCTGTCTCTTCGCCGAGCTTTGCCAGACGCGTATTCAGCCTGCGCTCGATCTCCAGACCGTGATCCTGCAGCTCCAAATAAAAGTGGTCAGGTCCAAATACGGATTGGTACCACAATGCCTTCTCCCTGGCTTCCTCTGCTTCACCCGCAAGCAAGTGTCTTGCTACCTCCCCCTCGCGACAAGCACTGAGAGCGATCAGCCCATCAGTGTGACGGGCAAGCACTTCTTTATTCAGGCGCGGGATGATGTAGCTTCCATCTGTATTAGCTATCGTCGCCAGCTTCAACAAATTTTTGTAGCCTTGCTCGTTTTCAGCCAGCACAACCAAATGACTAGGGGCGGGTGCATTGCGAACACGATCCTGCAGGTTGCCTTCGATCAGGTACAGCTCCATACCGATAATCGGCTTGATCCCTTTTTCCAGGCATGCTTTATAAAATGGCACTGCGCCATACAAATTGACGTGATCGGTAATCGCCAGCGCTGGCATTCCCAGCTTAGCTGCTCGCTCCACCAGTGGTTCAATACGAGCCGCTCCATCTAACAAGCTATATTCTGTATGAACATGCAAATGAACAAAGGAGGTCATCATGTTCTTCCTCTCTGTTATCGCTTACGAATCGTTATTTTCACTCTCTCCTCTCTATTATAGCGGAAAGTACAACAAGTAGGGGAAAATAAGAACGAATGTTCCTTGGATCATTTGACCATTCTCCCCCTCATTTGGTAGGATAATACGAGATTGCTAGAGAGGATGAATCCGTATATGTGGTCAGCTATTTATATGACCGGCGTTCTCGCTTCACTGGTTGCCAGCGTCTATTTCAGCATGCATGCCCGCAGACGGGGTATCCATCCGTTGGAATCCCGTATGACTCTTGGGAAAATGAACGTCGCTTTGGGTATCTTGGTTAGCTTGTTTGGCCTCAATCAATTCACATTCGAGACGTTGGATACAATCCGCATCGTTGTCGCGCTGATCATGCTGGTTGTAGGCGTCATCAATCTATTTTTGGGAACCCGCAATTATTTTCGTTACCGCACAGCTTGGCAGGCAGAGCTGAAAAAAGAAAAGCTGACCTAATGTAAGGGAATGAAGATAAATAAAATGGCGTGCGAACAGTTTTTGTTCCGACACGCCATTTTTTACTTTCTTGTTTTTTGTAGCTGCAAGATGAAATCAGGCTTCATATCCTTTATAATACGAAGCATACACGAGTTTGAGGGGGTGTATCGATTGGTAACGATTTCTGGTTTGCCAGATACTGCAGCGTCTCATGCAAAGCCTAGGATTTAGAGAGGCGATACTTTGCATGAGGTGGAGATTGACCCTAACAATCGCCTAAATGAGCATATCTCATTTCTATTTCTGTAGGCTTTGCACCTTATTTCTTTTTTTACTCAAGAATAAGGAGCTGGCAGAAGTGAAATATGTAAAAGCAACCGCTATTTTGCCTGAAACACTGATCGCTGAAATTCAAAAGTATGTACAAGGCGAAGCCATTTATATACCAAAACCAGAGGCAACGTATCAAAAATGGGGTACACGATCTGGAGGAAGAAAGCTACTTGATGACAGAAATCGCAAAATCAAGCATTTGTTTCAAAATGGCAGCACCATCGCCCAATTGGCCGAGGACTACTTCCTCTCCGTTGAAACGATTAAAAAAATCGTTTACGCCAAATAATTTCGTCACACAAAAGCAGCACAGATAATCTGAAATCACAGATTGTCCGTGCTGTTTTTTGTATAGTTCTTTATGCCTTTAATTGATCCCAGCCCTAAAAAAACCGCCGATGGACGCCAACAGCTCGCTGAGGAAAAAGGAGAAAAAAGCGAGAGCTCTTTGGGACTTCTCCCAGGCGCAATGGAAAAAGCGAAACACGCCTTTAAGCGTCCACCTCTGAACATCCCCACTGAACCCGCTACTTTGGACGCGGTTTCGCTTTTGAAATGGAGCCGGACAGTATAACTCCGACGCTAAGTCCCAAGAAGCTGGAGCGTTTTCTCCTTTTTCCTCCCACCACACCAGCCCTCCGTCGGAGGTCTTTTCCCTCCCCCAGTATGCCGAGTTTGTTTCCTACTCATCCTCTACATTTCCTTCCCATCCGGTCTCAACTACAATAAGGGTAGGAAAAAACAGAGGTGATCATCATGGAACCGTTTATCAAAAGTCACGAATACAACTTCATCAAAGCGCAAGTACAAGCCGTAATCAACGGGCATGCCAATAGCAGCGATCGTTCCGTACTCAATGCATTAAAAGATATGGCAAAAGAAAAAGTATTTCAGCTGTTTCCAGACCTGACCGAGGAACAAAAGCAGCTTCTCGAGCCCATCCATCATATCGAAGACCGGACTCAGTCGAAAAAACTGCTTGCGGAGCTATCCCCATACGTCATCCCGTTTCGAGTCGTAACCGAGCAAGCGTTGAAAAAGCTGTTTCCAAAGGTGAAGAAGCTAAAAGCTCCCAAGGCTGACGAGATCAATTGGAAGGAGCTTTCGTACCTGGGCTGGTTTGATGAAGGCTCTTCCAGAAAGTACATCGTCACTCATTTGGACAACAAGCTCGTCGGCGTACACGGGACCTTTACCAGCATAAATCAGAAGGGCGTTTGTGCAATATGCAACGACTTTGCCGACCTGGGGATGTTTGTCGCAGACATCAAAGCCTCCGGTGACGGAGCGTATCTAAAAAAAGGCAACTATATATGCGAGGATAGCCAGCAGTGCAATCGCAATATTACAGACCTAGACAAACTGCATGATTTTGTCCGCACCATGCAGATTCAAAAATAATCAAAAAACGGCGTACGAACTGTTTTTGGTTCGAACGCCGTTTCTGTTTTACACCTGACGAATAAGCCTCGTGTAAAATTGGCAGGCTTCTACAATCTGGGTTACTTCGCAGCTTTCATTGGTCATATGCGCGAGCTTGTAATCTCCTGGTCCAAAGCCGATGGTCGGGATCCCCATACTAACAGGGGTGACTGCATTTGTTCCGAAATCCCAATAATCGTACTCATGCGAATCACTGCCAAAGGTCTGGGCATACGCTTCCTTACACGCACGAGTAAGCTCATGCTCCTCATCGATTTTCCAAGGCAGGTGGAACGGCTCATAGACAACATCGACGCCTGTCCAGCTCTTGCGGCGAAGTGTCCCGATTTCCCAGGTGGCTTCTTTTCCTTGGATGATCCGGTCCATTTCATTTTGGATCGTCTCCTCGGTTTCGCCCAATACCATTCTCCGATCCAGGTACACTTCACATTCCGACGGAACAGCATTCAGCGAAGCACTGACACTCGATATTCTCGACATCACAAGAGTTCCTCTTGGCCCTTCTTTTCTCATCAGCTCGGCATTCGTCTTCTCTACTCGCTGGATGATTTCAGCCATTTCATAGATGGCATTTTTCCCTTTCTCTGGTGCTGAGCCATGGGCAGAGACACCTTTTGTCTTAATTAAAATTTGCGCCTTGCCTTTATGTCCCAACGTTATTTTGTTATTGGACGGCTCGCAAATCACCATGTAGTCTGGTCTGAAGTCGCGCTCATGGAACAAATGCTTCAGATTTTCCCCGTCGCAATATTCCTCATCCACCGTGCACGATACATAGATCGTTTTCCCCTCACTGTAGCCGGTTTGTTTTGCGAGAATACCCGCATAGATGGAGGCTGCGATCGCCGATTTCATGTCTACAGAGCCTCTGCCATAAAGCCTGCCATTTACAATCTCCGCGCTAAATGGCGGAACCTCCCACGCGTCTGGGTCATTGACCTCTACCGTATCCATATGGGAATCAAACATGATCACCTTTTCACCGTTGCCGATTCTCCCGACGACATTGCCAATCGTGTCAATAAACACTTCATCATATCCGAGCTCAAGCATCTTTTTCTCAATCACAGCAGCGATTTCTTTTTCTTGATCGGAGTAGCTCTGGATTCTGATCAGCTCCTGGGCAAAGGAAATCAGATCCTTTTCTGTCTCTTGCATCATCGCTTCCAAGCTTTTTAGCTGTTCCATCGTTTCTCTCTCCTTTTTCTATTTGTAAGCAGGGTATTGTCCTTCCCATACGATCTTTTGATATTGCTGCGGATCTGTGTCTCCCTCCGTGCTGATCACCAGTATCCGAGAGCTGGTATCTAGGGAAAGCTCACGGCAAAGCTGCGGATTATCCGTTAGCTTGCGCAAATAGTAGAGCAGGCCAAGAGTTACTGCTCCCGATTCTCCTGAAATGACGCGAGGATCACTCTTCAGCGGATTGCCATATACTCTCATCCCGAGCGCAGAGATCGCATCGGGGCACGAAAATGCACCCGTTGCGTATTGACGAAGCAAGCGAAAAGCTCTCGTGTTTGGTTCCCCGCACGCCAGTCCCGCCATGATCGTTTTCATCTCGCCACCTACTACTTCTCTTCCGCCATCCTCAGTAGTAAATGACCGATAGTAGCAGTCTGCCTGATCCGGCTCTACAACCAGGATGGCGGGTGGATTGTCTCGGTACACATGGACCAGATACCCTGCAATTGCGGCTGCGAAAGAACCGACTCCGGCCTGGAGGAAAACATGGGTCGGGGGCTTGGCACCGTCCTCCAGCAATTGCTCCTCGATTTCTTTAGCCATAGACGCATATCCTTGCATAATCCATAACGGAATATCGTCATAGCCTTCCCATGCTGTATCCTGTACCATGACCCAACCGTTTTTTTCTGCGAGGGCCGCACACATTCTGACGGTTTCATCGTAATTGACCTCGGTAATGTCTGCTTGAGCGCCCTCGCTTCGAATCGCCGTCAGACGCTGTATAGACGAGCCTTTGGGCATATAGATGACGGACCGCTGCCCAAGCTCTCTAGCTGCCCAGGCAATCCCGCGTCCGTGATTCCCATCTGTCGCTGAAATAAACGTGATTTCACCCAGTCTCTCTTTTACACGAGGGGATTGTAATGCTTCGAAAGACAAGTCCTCCACCTTCTCGCCCAGCTGCTGAGCCACGTACTTTCCGACAGCGTAGATGCCCCCCATCACCTTAAAGGCATTCAGGCCAAACCGATATGATTCATCTTTTACGCGAATATCGGCAACCTGTAGATGCTCGGCCAAATACCCTAGCTGGTGCAAGGGGGTTCTTGTATAAGCGCGGTGGGTTTGCTGAAAGGCATGGACACTTCGGATCTGACTTTTGGCAAAGATAGATAGCTCTTCTTCGTTATACTCGATCGAATGAAACTTGTTTTTTGCCCACTTCACATCGCTTACCACTTGCGATTGCATGGCTATTCCTCCTTTGCTCGCCTTTCTTACGTCTCCTGCTTTTCATAAGCACAGACCATGCCAATGCTTTTCCTGTGGAGAAATAATCCCACTCTACCCCTAACTCCACTTGTAACCGTGTCGGAATTCGACATCCAATCGGTCTTTTTATGCGATGCAATGGAAAAATAAAAGTCAGCCATTCGAGTATCAAAATGATACGAAATGACTGACGTCAGATGAATGAATATAGGTCACATACGGTTTAAACCCAAAAAGTATCAAACTGATACCAAGTCTCATTTTGACACTTTACTATTTTCGTTTCGCTACCAGCTTTCGCCTCTGCTGCCAGCTGTTTGTTATAGCCTTGCAGGGGGCACTGCCCTATAATGGTCTTTGTGTGACATTCTATTACCTTAGACAACCTGAGCGTAGTGCTGACGGTTGTCCTTTTTTACATATTGGGCTTTTTTATCTTGCCCACATCGTCTCAGGGTTCAGCTCGTAGATGCCATCTTCTCTGTACATATAATGGTTCATGATAAATTCTCGCCTGATCGTTGCGTAATCATCATGAAATTGCTTAATGTATTCATTGATTTCTTTTTCGGGATACTTCCGCCCTTTTTCCAGCCCACGTACCATGTATTCGAAAACAACCAGCTTTTTCTTGCGTTGTGCCGGGATTTGCTTCAGCTTGCCGTCCGGTGTAATAAAGCTGCGAATGACTTGCATCTTCTCCAGCTCCATCTGTGTCTTCCTCTCCTCTACATCTGCACCATCTACAAGCAAATCCTCACCAGTGGACTCTTTTGCTTTTTCCATGACCTGGATAATGGCCCCTGATTGCCGTTTCAGGTTAGCTTCGTGTAAATAAAAGTAAATGGTGTTTTTATCTCTTCGCTCATAAACGACGCCTGCTTCACGCAGCTTAGCCATATGGTGTGTAATCGTTGGCGGTGTCACTCCAAGCTTGCCTGCCAGTGCCTGTCCGTGCAAGGGGCCATTTGTCAAAATCGCCAGGATTCGCACCCGCGTCGGATCTCCCAATGCTTTATAAAACGTAACAAGTTGATCTAATTGCAACACGTCTACCCCCTTATTATCACAAGCAAACTAATTAGATGTTCTTCTAATAAGATCGTAGCTGACATTGCTCTTCCTGTCAATTTTTTGGTGAACATAAAGGGTAAGACCGGAACCCTTTTTGCCGCAAGGAGTTCCGGTCTTCTATATCATTAGATATCAGCTTTTCAAAAAGACTTTCCCTTTGGTTTTTTTAGCACATTCGACAGCATGAATAGCTTTTTCTACGTCTAACAAGTCGTAAACAGAATCCACCATCATCAAACTCAATCTTTTATCATTTATCAACGTTATCAAATTACTAAACGTTTCTTGCCATTTATCAGTTGATACTCGTGCATTCCAATTCCGTAAATGAAACATATTCGCATTTACTTTTGCCTTATTTATGATTTCTGTCCAGTTAACTTGTTTTTCTGATAAAAGGCCAATGGTTAAAAAGTTCCCATTTGGGTGTACACAAAAAGCTAAATTGGTTCCAGCTGAACCTCCAACAGAATCAATAGCAGCATCGGCACCCATCCCATTAGTTAATTCCATAACGGTTTCATATAGTGGATCTTTGGATGTATCAATTACATACGAAGCACCCAAATTAAGTAATTCCTCTGTGTATCGGTTATTTCTAGTAACCGCAATCAATCGAAAGCCAAAAATTCTCGAAAACTGAGCCAAAACATGCCCAATAGAAGAACCACACGCATTGACCAATAAAACATCGTTCAAATTTAATTTTAAAACTTCTGTACAAATTACCAAAGCCGTAATTGGATTTATATACATCTGCGCAGCTGTAAAATCATCAATAGTATCAGGTATTGGAACTGCAAATTCAACAGATGTCCTAACAAACTCCTGCCATGTACCTTCCCCGCGCAAAGGCAAAACACGTTTACCAATAAGATTTGGAGGAACGAGACGTCCTACATCTTCTACAATACCTACCCCTTCATATCCGGGGATATTGGGTAAAGAAATACGATGAGAATAAGACCCTCTTATCGGTATTAAGTCAGAAGGGTTTATCGGGCGTGCTAGCATTCGAACAAGGACTTCAGTATCTTTCAATGGTTCGATTTTTGTATATTCAATCTTTAATACGTCTTTAGGGCTACCAAACTCATGGAATTTAACACACTTCGCTACTAACACAATAAGTCTCCTTCATTTAAACCCCGATTACTATGATTATACCATCATTTACCCATTCAACTTATATACATGTGATTCTGCGCGTCCATTTTTGACGAAAAAAAGCCAGCCAGCCGAAGAAGGATTCTCTTCACTGGATGACCTATTCTTCGTTACATTTCGTTACACTACCGCTCAATAATTTGTGCAGTGACCATAGCCTGCCCAACCAGCTGCTCGCCGTGGTAGACCGAAACCTCTACTTTTCCAAAGCGACGGCTGATGTCCAAAAGGCGCGGCTGCACCTCGATATGGCTCTCCATCTGAACCGGCTTCAAGAAATATACCGTAATGTTTTCCGGCACCATGTCACCACGCCGATGCAGACGCAACAAATTACAGGCTGCTTCTACCATGACAGTAGTCATAATCCCGCTCGCAATCGTACCGAGATGGTTGGTCATCTGTGGACTTACATCCCCGAGGTACACGACCTCGTCAGCTTGGCGCTCTTCACGGAAATGCGACATGATCAGGTTCGGAAAGGTTTCGCTCATTTGCGGCTGCTTCGCGGTAAACTGCAGCGCTTTTAGTACGTCGTTGCGGCTCAGGACGCCGACCAGCTTGCGGTGATTATCCACGACCGGCAACAGCTCGATGCCTTCCCACACCATCGTATGAGCCGAGGAGGCTACGGACACACGCGGTGAGGTCGTAATCGGGTTTTTGGTCATTACTTTATCGATTGTCGCTGTTTCCTCGTGACCGATAATATCCTTGGAGGTGACGATTCCGATTAGGCGCATCTGCTCGTCGACTACAGGAAATCTCGTATCTTGATACAGCTCTGTATATTGATGCCACTTGGCAACGGAGTCGGAGGTTAGCAGCACAGGTGTTTCTGCCAGCGGCTTTAGCACGTCTTCTACCATGACGATTTCTTTTTTAATCAATCGATCGTAAATGGCTCTATTGATCATGGAAGCGACTGTAAATGAATCATAGCTGGATGAAATAATAGGGAGTGCGAGTCGATCTGCCAGCTGCTTGATCTCTTCGCTCGTGTCAAATCCTCCAGTAATGAGTACAGCGGCTCCCTGCTGCAATGCAATCTTGTGAGCCTGATAACGGTTCCCTACAATCAATAGACTGCCAGCATCGATATAGCGCATCATCGCTTCCAGCTGCATGGCGCCTATGACAAATTTATTTAATGTTTTGTGCAGCCCTTCTCGTCCACCTAATACGTGGCCGTCAACGATATTGACGACCTCTGCAAACGTAAGCCGCTCTATGTTTTCTTTCTGCTTCTTCTCGATCCTCACTGTTCCGACACGTTCGATCGTACTGACGTATCCTTGTGTTTCCGCTTCCTTGATCGCACGGTATGCCGTACCCTCACTTACGTCCAGGTCTTTGGCGATCTGCCGCACGGAAATCTTCGAACCGATCGGAAGGCGATCAATATGTTGCAAGATTTGTTCATGCTTGGTTGCCATCTTGCCCTTCCCCCTTCCTCTTGTTTCAGCCGTTCCTTATACTCCTGCTCCTTCGACCAATATACCCGAAGGAGAGACAAAAAAAAAGGGTAGCTTTTTCAAGCTACCTAATCAGAAAGTATATCATTAAGGGGGTTTTCATCGTGCTTTTATCTTACCCCTGGAATATTACAGGAATATTACAGACGGTTTACAGTTTCTTTTCAGTTTCACTAATTTAACCAGTTTGCGAGTAAACCTTGGACGAGTCCGATAATCCCGCCAAGAATAAAGCCAAGTACCGTAATCATGCGGAACTCTTTTCCTGAAATCCCTACTACCATTTCTTCAATTCTTTCAATTGGAAATCCTTCTACTTGCCGTGTAACAATATCGCGAACTGCGAGGCGCTTAAAAATACGTTCTACATTTTGCTGCAAAGAATCTACCATCCATCTTGCTACGCGCGGGATCAATTCATTTGTTACACTCTCCTGGAATGGAGCAGTCAAGCTGGACATCGGCTTGTCCACGATTTTGATGCTTCCCTCTTCCAGCCTTGCAAACAGCGCATTTGCCCATTCATCTACCTGCTCACGCCCAAGCCAGGCAACTACCTCTCCTACATTTTTATCGAGTAGCTTGTCTGCTTCGACCTGTAAAAATTGCTGGATTCGCCCAGCGAGCTCTGGGCGCTGGAGAATTTCATCCAAATGGGGAAGCAGCTTGCCCAAAATCTTGTCATCGCCAAGGAACATGCCGACCAGGCCACCGAACATTCCGCCTCCTCCACCTAGCATACCTCGAACCATGTTCTGCAGGGTCTGATGTCCTTCTGGAGAATGCAGATACTCGCGAAAACGAGTCAAAAGCAGCTGGCTCACCGTACTGAGTGTATCCTCAAGACGCTTTGGCGCATTTTCTGGAAGCAGCTCTCGCAGCGACTTTTGTTCATTTTGATAGAGCGCCTGGTCTACGAAGGCTTGCCAATACAGCTGAACAGGAGTGCGAATCCGGTCGCTCCATCCACCTTCTTCATTAAAGGACTCTGGCAAAGCCTTGACCAAAACCTGACGCAGCGTCCGCTCGTCCGACATCCAGTCATGAGCGATGCTGGTCATCCAGCCTGCCAATGTGTTTTCTAGCCCAGTCTGGGTAAGAGCACGCCTGATGCCTTCTGTTGTCAGCAAATGCTCTTCCACTAATTTGCCCATTTGTATTGCGATGTCGTCGCGCCTACTAGGAATCAATCCAGGCGTAAAAGGAACCCGCCAATTCCCGATGTACCAAGGCTTGAGCGGTCGAAAAAGCATTCGAATCGCGAGCTCATTCGTAACTCCTCCAATCACGGAGCCTACTCCAATATTCACTAATATTATCCAAACGTTCATAACTACTAACAACCTCTCTTCTGTGCATGGCACCAAACCATTTGGCTACTCATACCATAGACTAACTTCATGCCTGATGGGAAGGGGATAATCATGTCTTACGTTCCAACCATCGTTGTTGCATACGAGCCAAAGTCGGAAGTAGACCTTTACCTGCCCCAGGCGCAAATGCGCAAATTAAAGCTGCAAGCCTCTACACTCGATATCCAATTTGGAAGTAAAACGGTTTGCGCCCGCGTTGGCAGCATGGAACGAAGTGGTAATACCCTGATTCGTCCATCTTTGGCTCAATCTTTGCATTTGCCTACGGGAGTCCCTTTGCTCCTGCGCTACTCTTCAGACCAGCAGAAGCTAGTTTTCGGTCCCTATGTCGGAATTCTAGTATCTACCTACAATACCCAATATCCACAGTCTCCCTTCGGCCCACTCACTCCTTTTTTCAACGAAGTGGCTGACATCAACCGAAAACGTGGTGGAATTATCTGTGCTTTCCGGCTACAGGATGTCAATTGGGATGCCGGAATTGTTCGTGGCTTAGTGCGAAAGGGCGGCGCCTGGAGACAAAGAGTACTACCGCTCCCTCAATGCATATACAACCGACTCGTGTCCCGTCAGCGGGAACGAAGCGAGCAAATGAGTGCTTGGGTACAAAGATGCAAAGACGCGAACATTCCATTTTTTAACGAACGATTCCTGAACAAATGGCACGTGCACGCTGCACTCGAAAATCAGGAGGCAGCAGCGCCCCATCTCCCCAGCATGGTCCGTTACCAAGACCAGGAGGATTTACGGCAAATGCTCTCCGGGTACCGCACAATCTATGCGAAGCCGGCAAACGGCAGTATGGGGCGAGGAATTATTCGGCTGCGCAGAACAACAGAAGGCTACTCACTTGCCAGACCCGGTGGAATGAATCAATCATTTTCCAGTATACAAGGGCTGCATCATTACCTGTCAAAACGAACAAAAGGAAAACCTTACTTATTGCAGCAAGGTTTACCGTTAATCGGCATCAACGGTCGGCCGACAGATTTTCGCGTTTTGGTACAAAAAAACCGCAGTGGTGAATGGTCTGTAACCTCAATGGTAGCCCGTCTGGGACAAAATCGCATCGTCTCCAATATTTCCCGCGGCGGGTCCATGCTCACGCCAATCCAGGCTTTGCGTGTATGCGGTCCCTGGGCCAGCGGAGTCAAACCATCTCCTCAAACGCTGCGGGAGGTTGCACTGAAGCTCTCAGTGCTTTTGGAAGAAGGTCTTCCTGGCCATTATGCAGAGTTTGGCGTTGACCTCGGTGTAGACGTGCACGGTCAAGTATGGCTTTTGGAGGTAAACAGCAAGCCTTCGAAAACAGCGAACACGATACCTCTGCCGGAAGGTGTGGATGAACCCCCCAGGCGTGCACGTCCCTCAGTCGTTCGCATGCTTGAATATGCATCTTATATTAGCGGTTATCCCCGTGCCTCCAAAGCAAAATCTGGCACAAAGAAAAAAACAAGCGGCAAGAACTATAGGCGAAGGTGACCTACATGACAGCAAACAAGAGAAGCTTGGGCATCATGACTCGTTGCCAAGGCTCCCACTTTGTAGACAAAGGGTATTACAGAAAGCTGACGCAATACGGACGCAAGCATGGCATCCGCGTCTTTGTGTTTTCACCGCGTCAAGTTGACTTCTCCACCAGAATGGTCAAAGGCTTTGAATTCCGCAATGGCGCTTGGCAATCCAATGTTTTTCCGATGCCGACCTTGATCTACGACCGCTGTTTTGTCGGCCCATCTTACCGCCACTATAAACCATTTGTGGAGAAGTTGCAAAACGATCGCAACATTACATTTTTGGGGCATGGCCTGTCCGGCAAATGGCAGGTTCATCAGATACTGTTGAAGTCTTCTTTGCTTGCCCCTCATTTACCTCCGACGGACCTCCTCACCTTTTCTGCCTTGGATGGCACTCTAAATAAATACGGCGCCGCCATCATCAAGCCCATGGCTGGCACACATGGCATTGGTGTTGTGCGAATCAAAGAAATACGCAGTGGTTACGTCGCATCTGGTCGCAATCGCGAGAATCAGCCTTTTCGCAGGCTTATTCGAGAAAAAGAGAAGCTCAAAGCATTCGTCGCATCCTTTACCGCTGGGCGCAAATTTTTAGTGCAGCCGTATCTGGAACTGCATACCCCGGATGGCACCCCGTTTGATGTCCGGGTTCTCGTACAAAAAAACGGCGAAGGAAACTGGGAGACGACAGGGAGAGCGGTCCGTTTAGGAGACAAACGAAGCATTACCTCCAATTTGCACGGGGGCGGCAAGGCCGTAGCTCTTGCATCCTTTCTAAGCAAGCACTTCCCACCTGCTATGTGTACCCGGATCGACCAGGTCATTCATCGACTGACGGATGAGTTGCCGCGTTTTCTGGAGCAGAATCATGGGCGCTTAGTCGAGCTTGGAATCGATGTCGGAATTGATACAACGGGAAACGTCTGGATTATTGAAGTAAACAGCCGGCCGGGTCGAACCGTCTTTCGCATGATTGACGATCCGACTGCACAGCTTCATTCGATTACCCAGCCTGTTCGATATGCCAACTATCTCATGAAAGAGCGTGTAGGAGGTTACTAAGCATGGAAACGACTAGAGTGCGGCTCCGCTTTCTTTCTCACCCAAGCATATGCGGGATCATCCTGCCGAACAATCTCTTCCAAAAGCTACAGCTTCGACATCGGCAAAAAATAACAATCATGCTGGGGAAAAAGGAAGTCGTCGCAACTGCACTGCAGGATAAACGAAATCCTGAAAGCAATATCGTTAAGATGACCACTCTGCTTCAAAACGAGCTTAGCATCCCGCATGGCGGACTGATCAATCTCAAGCAAGAGGGAAATTCACTGCGGATCGGTCCCGCGATCGGGATTGTCACCACGGGAATTCGCCGAGATCCGAAGCAGCCAATCGGCCCGCGTACATCATTTTTTCACAAGCTTTTGCAGGCGCAGGAAGGAAAAGGAGTCTTTTACTTCATCTTTTCTCCCCATGACGTGGACTGGCGAAACAATCAGGTGAGTGCGTGGTTTTTACGCAAAAGCAAGAAAGGCGGCTATCTCTGGAGAAAAATGATGACGGCTATGCCAGACGTCATTTATGATCGGATTCCTTCACGTTCCGCTGAAAAGCATGAAGCTGTGCAAGAATTTAAATACAAGCTGGCCAGCTATCCTGACACCCCTATGTTTAACCAAGGCTTTTTTAACAAGTGGGGCGTCCACCAGCTGTTGTACCCGAATCCAGAGGTGAACGAGCATATCCCGGAAACGTATACTTCTCCTTCCCTAGTGACAGTCCGCAATCTGCTACGTAAATATCCGATTGTGTATTTGAAGCCGAAAAACGGCAGTCTGGGCTATGGCATCGTCAAAGTCGTGAAGAATAACGGCGGAGGCTATGACGTCTCCTATCACAATGGAAGCGGAAATGTAAAACGGCATTTCGGCAAGCTGTCCAGCTTGTATCAGCATGTTTTCCGCAGTAGACGTGTTGGCTCTTATTTGGCTCAGCAAGGCATCCCTTTGATGACGTTCCACGGACGTCCCTTTGATTTCCGTGTACATCTCCATAAAAACCAGCAAAACGAATGGGTTGTTTCCTGCACGGCAGCAAAAGTAGCCGGCTCAGGAAGTGTCACGACACACGTTCGTACTGGCGGTACGGTCATCCCCGGCGATGAGCTGCTGCATCACCTGTTTGGCAAACAAAAAGCGCTAATGACACAGCGCATATCAGAAGCCTCGATTCGCCTCGCTACAGCCATTGAGCTGGCAAAAGGCATTGACCTTGGAGAACTCGGACTGGATATGGGCATCGACACGCATGGTCACGTCTGGATGTTTGAGGCCAACTCCAAGCCGGGACGCTCGATTTTCAAGCACGCTAGGCTCAAGCAGGCCGATCAGGAATCCCGCAAGCTGTTAGTCGATTACAGCTGCTATCTTGCCAACTTCTAAAAACGAAACGCGATATGTATCAGCACCGTTTTTCAGGAAGGAGGAACACCCATGCTAAAGCAGCGTTCCGGGTGGCTGACGATCCTCCCAAGCGGCAGATGGTTCATTCAGCTACCACGGCAAACTCTGGCGAAACGCATACCAAAACCTCTCGTTGCCAGTCTTGGTCCGTTCTCTCATCAAAAACGGCTGCATACTGGCCTGCCCAGTCAGCAACCTGGCCGCATACGCACCCGGATTAACTGGAAGATGGTAAACAACTCCCTGAGGCTCGGTCCATTAATCGGAATCTTGACTGTGGGTGACGGCCCTGCATTTTTGGGAAATCGCGAAAACTTCAAGGATATCTCACAGTCAGGGACAAAATGGGGAGCGCTCGTGTACGTCTTTACCCCGCAAGGCATCAACTGGGAAAAAAAGAAGGTTCGCGGCTATTTGTACAATGCGCGGCAAAATCTGTGGCAGGAAGTGATTCTGCCGTTCCCCCATGTGGTGTACAATCGCATCCCCACCCGAAAAGCGGAGCAGCGCCCTGAAGTGCGCAAAACGCTTGCCCAGATCAAAGAAATGCCCAATGTCACCTTGTTCAACAGCTGTTTTTTTGATAAACAGGAGCTCTTCTCGATGCTGGAAGACAGCTCTACCGTAAAGGAATTTATGCCCGACACCAAAAAATTGGATACCCTGCCGCGCTTTCGCAGCTTCTGTTCAGAGCACCGCTTTGTCTACTTGAAGCCGGTTCGCGGAAAGGCTGGAGAAGGAATCATGCGCATTGAATTTAAAAATGATGCCTGGCGCCTCCAGAGATTGAAGGAACAAAAAGCAGTCACACGCCGCTTTGCCAATCTCGATCAAGTCTGGAAGCATGTCAAAGGCCATACAAGGCAGCAACAGTACATCATGCAGCAAGGAATCAAGCGGGCACGCTACCGCGGAAAGCCTTTTGATGTTCGGGTCCTCGTACAGAAAAACGGAGATGGCGAATGGAGCGTGACCGGCGTCGGCATCCGGCGTGCTGGGTCTCAAAGCATTACCACTCATGTTCCTCGTGGCGGTTCGATCCATTCCTTGTCATCCGTTCTACATGCTGTCTTCAAATCCGATCCAGAAAAAATGGAGTCGATGATTCATCAAACCGCTCTAAAGATCGCCGAGGTGCTCAATGTAAAGATTGAGAATTTGGCAGAAATGTCTATGGATCTGGGGCTGACTGATGAAGGGAAGCTGTGGTTTTTCGAAGCGAATGCAAAGCCCGAGAAATTCGACGAACCCTCTATTCGCCGCTTATCTCTATCCAATCTGATCCACTACGCTCAGTACGTATCTCGTCTGCAAAATGGGCGAGGGGTCCAAGCGGGGTAACTAGTTATGAAGCTGAAATATGTAATCTTGCCGCCGCAAGCTTTGGCTGAATCTCAAACCACGCTGGTTCGGTTTGCCCGTCAGGAGGGAGATCGGCGAATAACCAAGCACGCTATCGAATGGTTGACCCGCCTGACTCCCAAAATGCTATCCAAAAATGATACCAGCGTCGCTCTCGCCATGAACGGAAAACGGGTTGTCGGTTTGTTTGCTGTTTCCAGATGTGGTCTAGGGCACTCGTTTCTTGTCGTCGATAAAAGATACCGCAATCGCGGCATCGGAAAAGCGCTGACTGCGCACGTTTGCCAATGCTTGCCTAAGCTGTATGTGCGCGTAGCCCTCGACAACGAGGCGAGCCTCACTCTGTTTCGAGGAATGGGATTCGAGCCGGTCAAAGCAAGTATCGGGCCTACAGGAAAACCAACCTTGTGGCTTGCCTACGGTCTTTGGAGCCCTAGTGATTTACAGGAACATGCCGGATAGAGGGCCGGCATGTTCTTTTGTTTTCTTTTAAATTTGAATTCTCTTGTTTTGCCTACTCATGCATTACCTGGCCTTTCTTGGAAATCATACAAGTCAGGAGGTGGTCTTAGTCATGACCTACAACAATAACAACATCATGCAATCCCAACAACCAACAGTTTCCGGAGCAATGGGCTCTGCTGGAGCTATGTTCCAACCTGGCTTTGCCGGTACGAATGTACAAGAGGTACAGCATTGGAATCACGGTGGACAAGTACAGTCTTTAGGAACTGCTGCTCCTACATACGGTATGTCTTTTGGTGGCGGCATCGGCGGCGCACAATCCATTTTCTCACCTGGCTTTGCCGGAACAAACGTGCAAGAAGTGCGTCAGCTAAACTCTGGCTATCCGGCACAACAGCAACAAGGCGGCTACAGCCAAAACCAACCTCTTGGTTACATGCAAAATCAATACAGCGGCTATATCCAAGCTCAGCCGACTTACCAGCAAGCAAACTACGGAGCACAAGCAGGCTCCATCTTCTCTCCAGGCTTTGCGGGTACAAACGTACAAGAGGTGCAAGCACGTAACCATAGCGGTTATAACAACTACATCGGACAAGCTGGCTATTCCAATCAAGCAGGCAATACATCTGGCGGCAGCATTTTCTCCCCTGGCTTTGCAGGAACGAATGTCCAGGAAGTGCGCCAATTGAACCAAGGCGGCTTTGCTCCTACCCCTGTAATGAGCAGCGGATACAATACACAAGCTCAGCAACCACAACAGTATCAAAACCAGCTCGGGATGGGTGCACAATCCATGTTCTCTCCTGGTTTTGCGGGTACAAATACACAAGAAGTACGCCAGCTGAATGCTCCTGGCCAAATGGTGCAGCAAACAGGCTCCATCTTCCCAGGAACCTTCTAAAAAAGCCAAAAAGCGTGACCGTCTGCAAAATGACGGTCACGCTTTTTTATGGTGTTTGCTCATTTTTTGCTGTTTGTATGGCTTCGAATAATTGATGCAGGCAGTGCAAACTTTCCTGGTCAACCGTAAAAGAAATACCGTCAAACCAATAGGCGTCTTGCTGCACACAAGTCCATTCTCCAGCCTCACGGACGGCTTGCGTGGTTACGCATGCTTCTGTCTGATCCAATTGCGCTCGAACTGCGACATGGCGTTCCAAAATCGGGCGAAAACGCTCCAGCACGACTGCTTGTGCCGCGTCCTGTTTGGCTAGCCGATACAGCGCAAGCTCTATTTGCAGCCAGCAGGTCACGTAAAAATGAAACTCCAAAAAGAGTGTATGCAATGCCTGGCGCAGCTCGCGATCATCTTTGGTTGTCAGACTGCGCTCCCATGCTACATGGACCTCGCTCTTTTTCTCCTGAATCAAATCGTAATGGCTTACAGCGCCCCGGTAAAACTTGCGCACCACGTTGTACAGCATATCTGGCGTGCGCTGAGGCAGCCCATTGTGCCGGTTTGACACTTCCCGCATTTCCTCATTCGCCTCGTTTCCTGCACTCGTTTTTTCTATTGTACAACAATCAGGCGATGCGCTGTTTGCCAAAAGCCACTACTCCTTGCCGTTTTTCCAATATTCATAGGCGTGGATGGCCTGTCCCATAAAAGAGGAATATCCTTCTAGTGCCTTTGTTACCAGCTCGAGCTGACGATTCATTTCGCCTCGTCCTTCTTCATAGAAGGTGATAAAGTCTCCTTCATGACTCTCTTTGGTCTCAACGGCAACCACAAGCTTTTTGTCGATGCTTTGAGCGTACTTCATCTGATTTTCAACCAAACCAATGATCCCTTCAGCATGATCCCTGAATGCCATGAGTGTCGTATGATCCATCTGCTCCATCATCCAATGGGCAAACGGCTTGTCGGGCTGACCAGGAGTCGGAGTCTTGTCTAGCCAAGCAGCCAAGTCGACGCTTGCTTCCAGGTTTGTTTCATGCTTTGTCGCTTCCACAAACGCTTCGATATTTCCCATCCATTGACGGAGCACTGCTTCCTTTTTTTCACGCCAGACAGGCATGACATATGGCTCGATGTCGAGATGCACGCCGTGGAATTGCTCAGCTGAGGAGACCTCCTGGTTATAGGCTTTGACCCAGTTTACCAGCTTCAGGATTTTTCCTCTGCTCTCCGTCAAGGCCCAAATCGGATGCCCTCCCATTGCGTGAACTTCGATTCCAGCTGCTTTTGCCCCTCTCACAAAGTCTCGGTACATCGATATCGGCTGCTGCATGTCGATTCGCACATAAAGAAGATTCACATCATTTTCTTTTGCGAACGCAAGTATCTCATCCTTTTCCGTTCGGATCGTCTCCGCCCGCCATATGTACGTGCCCTTGTAGTGGTCACGATCGACCGGTGGCATATCCGCAGCTGCCTCCTTCCAATATCGGTAATCATGGATCGCAATCCCGCTGTAGGAAGGATGCTCCTCCAGATGCTCTGGCAAAAGCGCCAGCTGACGATTCATTTCTGTGACGCCTTCTTCTGCGAAGGAAACGTGGTCATTCATGTCTTTTTTTAAATTGACGGCTACAAGCACTCTTCGTCCCAGCTCATCCGCTTCGTGCATTTCCTGCTCGATCAAGGACAAGATGCCGTTTGAACCATTCAATGTATCGCGATACGCCATGATGCAAATCGTGTCAAATTGATCAATCATCCATTTGGATAGCGGCATGTCCGGATTGTCTGGAGTAGAAATGTCGTCCAGCCAAAAGGCAAGTGCGACGCTCGACGTTAGGCCCGTCTCGTCACGAACAGCTTCGGTGAAGGCTTCTACATTGGCTTGCCATTCCCGGATGACACGGTCTCTCTCCGTTTCCCACTGTGGAAGCAAATACGGCTCGATATCCAATTGAATTCCGCGAATCCGCTCCTTTGGCTCACTTTCCAGATTGTACTTTTTGACCCAGCCTACAATGTTCATCATCCGTTTCTGGTTGCTGGCAAAAGCCCACGCCGGGTGGCCAGCAACTGCATGGACCTCAATTCCTTGTGCAGTCGCTTCCCGAATAAAGGAACGGTAATAGTCGCTTGGCTTGTTCATATCAATTCGCAGGTAAATCAGATTGATTTCGTTTTGCTCGCAAAATTCAAGCACCTGCTGTTTATCCTGTCCAATGATTTCAGATTGCCAGATCCACGTGGCCTTGCTCTTCTTTTCCGCCGGGGAAAACCCGAACAGAAAGCCGAGCGATAGGCAGAGGACACTTAGGTAGATGCGCGCGGCTTTCATTCGTCACAGTTGCTCCTCTCGTTGGGTCACATGCTTCCAGCTCTCGTAATCATGGATAGCGCTTCCTGCAAACGCAGGATTCCCTGCTAATTCCTCCTGCAATATGACCAGCTGCTGCTTCATTTCTTGGGTACCTTCTTCGTGAAAGCTGACATTACCGCCCTCGGAGGATTCCAAAATATTGACGCCCACAATGACTGACGCCTTCTTTTCACTATTGGCAGCTGCTACTGTCTTTTCAACAATATCGACAATGCCGTTATGTCCCATGGCGTGATTGCGATAGGCCATCAATGTGATGCTGTCCAGTCTTTGGAGCATCCAGTTGCTGACCTTTTCCGAGTCACCTGGAACGGTCACGGTATCAATCCAGAAGGGGAGATCCGCACTTACCTGAAGCTTGCTATCCTCTTTGGTTTCCGCAATGAGATAGTCGACGTTTTTCAGCCATTGGTTCACAACCTTTTCCTGATCCTTTTTCCAATCTGGCAGCAAATACGGTTCGATGTCGACGTGAATCCCCGAAAATTGCTCGTCCACCTTTGCCATTTGGTTGTAGGCCTTGACCCAAGAAACCAGATCGCCAATGCTCTGGCGGTTGGCGGTATAGGCCCAATTAGGGTCGCCTCCAAGCGCTTCTACCTTGATATTTGCCTCGTTCGCTTTTTTAATGAAGGCTCGGTATGCCTGTGGCGAGACGCGTGTCGGCTCAATATGCAGATAGATCAGATTGATTTGATTGTCCTGGGCAAAGGAGACGATCTCCTCCGTTTGCGAAGAGATCAGCTTGGCATTCCAAATCCATGTAGCCGTCGTAAAGGAAGGGCGTTGGTTCGAATTCAAAAGCAGCATGGCGATCGAGGCTGTCAGGAATAATAACAGCCCGATCCAGAGCCATGAGTATCGTTTAATGACGCGCATCCGCCACTACCAGAGTCCCTTCGATCCTTGCCGCGCCGCCAACAGCCCGTAACTTGTTGCCCTTTTTTGCATCCCCGACAGAAGTAAACGGAGGAATCCTTGTAAAATCATCGACCGTTGTATCTGTTACCTCTACATGTGGTCCAATCTGGCAGCCTTCCCCGATCTGGGTATTCCCGCGCAATACGGTACCGGGGTAAATGACGGTATCCCGTCCAATTACCACATCGGCATCAATATATGTCGTCGCCGGGTCCATCATCGTTACGCCGTTTCGCATATGGCGCTCATTGATCCGTTTGCGCAAGAGCAGCTCCAGATGGGCAAGCTGCACCCGATCGTTGACGCCTGTACCCTCTGTAGGATCATCTGTCGCATACGCGCTGATGAGATTGCCTTGTTCTTGCAGCAGAGAGAGTACATCTGGCAAATAGTACTCCCCTTGCGCATTATCGTTCGTGACCTGTGGCAAAGTCTGGAACAGCTTTTGGTTATCAAAGCAAAAGATTCCTGTACTAATTTCACGAACCTTTCTTTGACCGAGCGTGGCATCTTTTTCTTCTACGATTCTTCTGACATCGCCGTTTTCATCACGAATGATCCTGCCGTAGCCAGTAGGGTCATCCACAATCGAGGTCAACACCGTTGCAGCAGCCTGCTTGCTTTGATGATGCTCGAGTAATTGGCGCAATGTTTCTGCTTTTACGAGTGGGGTGTCACCGTTTATAACGATTGTGATCCCTTCTTGATCTGCGAGAACATGATTTGCCATCCACACCGCATGCCCTGTACCCAGCTGCTCATGCTGATACGCATACTGGACGCGATTTCCCAGCTGTTCCTTAACGGCCTCTGCCCCGTGACCAATCACCACGACAAGATTATGTAAGGACAGGTCTTCCAAGAGCAGGGTCACATGCTCAATCATTGGCTTACCGCACACCGGGTGCATCACCTTGTACAAACTAGATTTCATCCGTGTTCCTTTTCCAGCTGCCAAAACGATTGCATGAATGTTCATCCTGTTGCCTCCGTCCTGCCCTGTTGTACCTGATTTTCAAGGTAGGGCTTCAATTCATATGTCAATGTGCTTATCATCATATCTACATCTATGTCTTTCCTCTGCACGCCCAGCTGATAGGCCTGAAGCATAATCTCCAGTAAAATCTCCTGATTCAACGTCCGATTCGAGGTGCTCATTTCATCGTGCCTCCTTTTTATGTGTACTCGTTACTTATGGACGTGCGTTTTTACTCAACTGTTACACTTTTTGCCAAATTACGAGGGCGATCCACATCATGTCCCAATGCTACAGACGTGTAATAAGCGATCAACTGGAGCGGAATGACGCTCAAAACCGGCGTTAACAGGGCATCAGTTACAGGAATCAGGCACACCTCATCTACTGAACGGTGCAATTCCATATTGTTGGCAAGAGCGATGCCGAGAACGACAGCGCCTCTCGCTTTCACTTCTGTAATGTTGCTGACCATTTTCTCGTACAGGTCGTCTTGGGTAGAAAGCGCGATAACACGCGTGCCCTCTTCGATTAAAGCGAGTGTCCCGTGCTTCAGCTCTCCGGCCGCATACGCCTCTGAATGAATGTAGGAGATTTCTTTCAGCTTCAGAGAGCCTTCCATGGAAACGGCGTAGTCCAAACCACGTCCCAGGAAGAACAACTGGCTTTCTTCTTTGATCGTTTCTGCGTACTGACGAATCTCGTCTGCGTGCGCGAGAATGGCTTCTACCTGATCAGGGAGCTTTTGCAGGGAAGAAATAATTGCCGCTCTCGCTTGCTGATCGATCGTCTCTTTTCCTTGGGCCAGGTACAAGCCTAGCAGGTAGAAGGCGATTAGCTGTGACGTATAGGCTTTGGTAGAAGCGACCGCGATTTCCGGTCCGGCATTTGTCGTGATCACATCATCCGCTTCGCGCGCAATCGAGCTACCGACTACGTTCGTGATGGCGACCACAGCGGAACCATTCCGTTTTGCTTCACGAAGTGCAGCGAGTGTATCCGCCGTTTCTCCTGACTGGCTGACAACAATCGTGAGTGTATTTTTTTGGAACAACGGTTTGCGATAACGAAACTCTGATGCGACATCGACCTCTACCGGAATATGAGCCAGTCTTTCTATTACCTGCTTGCCGATTACTCCGGCGTGATAGGCTGTACCGCACGCGACAATGTAGATTTTTTCAATCTTTTGCACGGCTTCTGTGGTCAGCTGCAGGGTAGGGAAAATGACCTTTTGCTCCACTTCATCGATACGACCAGTCATCGTATTGCGCAAAGCGCGTGGCTGCTCGTGAATCTCTTTGAGCATGTAGTGCGCATAGCCGTCTTTTTCCGCCTGTTCCTTGTCCCACTCAATTCGCACGAGATCACGCTCAATCGGCTCATTCGTATTCAGACTCATCACACTGACCGAATCTTTGGTCAATACCGCCAGATCATAGTCCTCCAGAACGTATACATCACGTGTATGCTCCAAAACGGCTGGGATATCAGAGCCGATGAAGTTTTCACCAGCTCCTACCCCAATGATTAACGGGCTCGCCACACGGACAGCAATCAGCTTATCTGGCTCATGCTCCGACATGACGCCCAGCGCAAAAGCTCCGCGAATCTTCGTTGCTACCTTTTGTACAGTGGAGACCAGATTCCCATCATAATTTTCCGAGAGCAGGTGCACGATTACCTCTGTATCTGTCTCAGAAGTGAACACGATACCTCGCTCTTTCAATTCTTCCTTTAGCTCCAGATAGTTTTCGATAATCCCGTTGTGCACAATGGAAAATTTGCCTGTTTGATCAAAATGGGGATGGGAGTTTTCATCAGATGGCCGTCCATGGGTGGCCCATCGTGTATGACCGATCCCGATTGATCCTTGCAAACGTGATTTACTTGTCTGCTCCTCGAGTACATCGATCCGCCCCTTTGCCTTGCTGATCGTGATATTTGAACCGTCGCAGATGGCGATACCCGCTGAATCGTAGCCACGGTATTCCAGCTTTTTCAATCCGTTGATTAAGATCGGCTGTGCCTCTCTATAGCCGATATATCCCATGATTCCGCACATATATTTCTTCCTCCCTCTTTCACGCTTTCCATGCACTGCTCGCGTTTGTTTTACGCGAGCATGCTAACGATTTCTTTTTCCTGACGAATCGCTACGGATGTACCGATCCGGTACACATTCGGATTGGTAATTCCGTCGAACGCATTGCGCGTGTCGATGATCGAGACACCTAAATCAGCCAGCTCCTGGTAGTTGAAGGAACGGTGATTTGTAATTAGCACCATGCAATCGTATGTTTTAAACACTTCGTAATCGTTGGCAATCGAATGGACGACCTCGCCCTTTTTATTCAAAAAGCTTTGCGCGTGCGGATCGTAATAGTCCACAGTCGCTCCGTTTTTCGTAAACAGCTCGTAAATCTCCAATCCCGGCGATTCCCGCAGATCATCAATATCCGGCTTGTACGCCATTCCCAAAATCAGAATCCGGGAGCTGTTAATCGCTTTGGCATTGATATTCAATACCTGACCGGTTTTGTTCAGCACATAGTCCGGCATGTTATCGTTGATAGATTGGGCAATTTCAATAAATTGGCTGTGGAACTTAAAGCCCTTTGCTTTCCACGACAGATACATCGGATCGAGCGGTATGCAATGCCCACCGATCCCAGGTCCCGGATAAAACGGCATGAACCCGAAAGGCTTGGTCGATGCGGCCTTGATTACTTCCCAAACATTGATGCCCATTCTGTCACACATCATCGCCATTTCATTCATAAAGGCGATATTGACACTGCGAAACGTGTTTTCCAGCAGCTTCGACATTTCTGCTACCTTTGGCGTGGAGACCGGAACGACTGTTTTTACAAGATTGCCGTACAGAAGCTTACCTAGCTCTATGCAGCGCTCAGTCGTGCCGCCAATAATTTTGGGGGTATTGTAGGTGGAATACATCCGATTCCCTGGATCGACTCGCTCTGGTGAGTAGCAGAGGAAAAAGTCTACACCCGCACGATAGCCGAGGTTCTCAAACTCCCTTTGGATCAATTCCTCGGTGGTTCCCGGATACGTCGTGCTCTCCAGCGTGATCAAGAGTCCGTTTTTCATGTATTTTTTAAGCTGGTCTACTACATTCGTGATATAGGAAGTATCCGGGTCCTGATTCGGGCTGAGCGGAGTCGGAACGCAGATGCTGATCGCATCCAGCTCCTCAATCACGCTATAATCTGTTGTTGGATGAAAGCGATTGGTTTCGAGGCATTCCTGCAGCGTTTCATCAGAAATATCCTGGACGTATGAAATGCCCGCTTTCAAGCTCTCGATTTTGCCGCTATGCAGGTCAACCCCGATGACGGTATAGCCGCTTTTGATTGTTTCTACCGCAAGCGGCAACCCCACATATCCCAAACCAATAACGCCGACTTTTGCAGTCTTTTCTTGAATTTTTTGAAGCAGCTCCTCGTATCTACCCATCCTCGCTTCTCTCCCTTTCTCTTTATGAAATTAACCGTCTCACTCTAGCTTCTAGTTCAATAGGTGAGAAAGGCTTGGTAATATAATCAGCGGCCCCTAGCGCAAACGACTTTTGCACATCTTCCTCCAGTCGTTTGTCTGTGAGCACCACAATTTTGCTCATTGTTGAAGCTTCGTGATGTTTGATTTTCTCCATGAGCTGATAACCATTGAGTATTGGCAAATTCAGATCGGTAATGACGAGGTCCGGGGTCCATTCGCGATATTTCTCCATCCCGTCATTGGCTACTGTCACCATGTAGCCTTTTCGCTCCAAATAGATGCGCAAAAACTCATTTACGTGCTCATCGTGATTTACAAGCAGAATGCGCGCTTGCTCTTCGGCGTCGGCACTATTTCGCTGATCGTAAATTTTGATCTCGCCATAGCCTTCCAGATCCTTGATCTCCTGCATCATCCGCATAAACAATTGACCAGACGATGCAGAGCTTTCCGGAAAGCTCGCGATGAGCAAACTACCGGACAACAGCTGACTCTCTTGCAAATAATCCTTTACCCGCAGAGCGAAAAAATGAGTATCGGCAAGATTATGCTGTTCGACCATAATGCCTAACAGGTTTTTGGTCTTGTCATAGGCAAAATGGACTTCTCCTGAATCGGTCTCTTTTGGAGAAAAATCTCTTTTGATTGCCTCCAATGATTCCTTGGAGAGGTTCTTGCAAGCGACAAGAATAACCCCACATGCCGACTGACTGGCCTCCATGTTCGTGAGAAGCTGGTAAAAAACCGGTACGAGATTACTCATCCTCTTGCCTCCAAACTCGAAATGTTTTTGTTCTCCGCCTTCC
The DNA here is from genome assembly GCF_002897295.1 of Brevibacillus reuszeri. GTDB lineage: Bacteria > Bacillota > Bacilli > Brevibacillales > Brevibacillaceae > Brevibacillus > Brevibacillus reuszeri_A. Next base: position 152,375 of record NZ_BEXF01000008.1, on the reverse strand, counting down.
AGCTTTTTCGGGTCATCGTCCCCCACGAATTATTGTTGCGCAAATACTCGATGTGACCGAGGAATCTCCAGATGACACCGATCTGCCGGTAACCGAAGAACATTAAAATGGTATAGAAAAGCATTTTAACGATGTCCTTGAAGCGTGGATAACGTCGGAATGCGATTTCTTCAAGCAATAGGGAACCAATTCCCAAAAGTACGCCGTACAACAAATTGAGCAGGCCGTAAATCAGCAGTACATGGGCATTCGTCATGTCAAGCAGCGTATAGCCGATGAGAGCGAGCAGCCCTGTGATTCGGAAATACGGATTGAGTGTCTCGAACAAAATGTTGAATGGCAGCGTGAGCATCCCGAATACCTTGTACTTTGGACGAAGTACCATGTTTTTGCCGTACTCAATCATATTTTTCAGATTACCCCGGCCCCAACGGCGTCGCTGACTGCCCAAAATTCGGAACGAGTCAGGAGCCTGCGTCCAGCAAACCGCATCCGGGCAAAAGGCAACACGATACGGCAGATTGTTTTCCAGCATGTATTTGTGCAGCTTGATGATGATGTTCATGTCCTCACCAGGGTAGCCTTCGCGGTATCCGCCGACTTTAACTACATAATCTTTGCGGAATACACCGAATGCGCCGGATACGATAATCAAGCCATTAATCGCACTCCACCCGATTCTCCCCCCAAGGAACGCCTTGAGGTATTCAACAGACTGCATCATTGGCAAAAACTTGTCAGGTAATCTGATATCACTGACCACACCGTCTTCAATTTTGCAGCCATTGGCGATCCGGATATCGCCGCCAATCGCGACAGTCTCTTCTGGATTTTCCATATACACCTTAGCAATTCGAATCAGCGCATCTTTTTCCAAAAGGGAATCTGCATCAATCGAAGCAATCAACGGGTAGTGAGACAGATTAATTCCGGCGTTGAGTGAGTCTGCCTTTCCGCCATTGCCTTTGTCGATCAGATACAGATTTGGAAAAGCCGGGTTGTGATAAATCCCTCTGATCTTTGATGTTTGCAGCACCGGCTGCATCGGCATATGCTCGGAAGAAGTCAGCTGGAACTCCTCAATCAGTACCTGCAGTGTATCGTCCTTTGAACCATCATTGACGACGATCACTTCGTACTTCGGGTAATTAAGTGAGAGCAGCGAGCGTACATTCTCGATAATCGTCAGCTCTTCATTGTAGGCTGGTACCAGAATCGAGATCGGCGGCACATGCCGCGAGCCCGACAGCGACTGGAACCTCGAGTAGACCGAGCTTTTCAAAATGCCCATGATGCTTTTAAAAGAAAACATCATGATGATGAAATACAGCGAGTTAATCGCAATCACGTAATAGACAGCGAAAACTCCGTAGTATAGTAAAAATTCTCTCATGACAGCCTCCCTTCCACTTATCTCTCCAGCGCGGCAACAGTGGAAATCGTTTTTCGATAGGATTTGTGATAGAGGTGCAGCTTTTGGTTATACTGCAGCTGCTTTTCTACATCCTGCGTTGCTGCTGCCTGTTGCTTGCCTTTTTCCAATTCTTCCTGGATCACTTGATGAGCCATCTGCAGCTTATTGCCCATCCTCTCTTCACGCAAAATCTCACATAAAGCAGCAAAACCGTCGACTTCAAGCGCAGTCAAGCTGTAGGCACTGTGATGACGTACCCACCAGCTGGAATCACCTACAGCCGATTTCAGCATCGGGATGTATTCCACGAGTCCCAACTCACCCACGGCTCTGGCCATCATGGCACGAATTTCCCAATCATTGTGATTCATGAACGCTTTTACGCGCTGGTCGGTCAAATATCGCACATCCTGGCAAACCAGCTTCACTGCTTTGATGCGGATGTCTTTGTCCTCAGATTCGATGAGCTTGGTAAAGGGCTGACTCGATGCCAGGCTGGCTCTGGGACTGAGCCAAGAAGCCAATTAGCCCGATTTTGACCAAGTCTGTGTTTTCCTCCCGTAAAAAGGAGGCGAACAACGGCTCTGTATCGATTTGCGAATCGCTCAAAATATCAACGATAAGCTCGTGGAAGTTTTTCTTGTATCTGACCAAAAACAGAACCAATTCGCGAAGATCGCCTGTATCCCGTGCGCATCTGGCAATCGAGCGAGCGATTATAAAGATGCTCGGATCGTAGCTGCTCTTTTCAAGCAGCTGGAGCAGATCAGGGAGTGCCTCTTTGGAACGCATCATTCCCAAATTGTAAGCTGCGTCCACCCGTGTCCACTTCCACGCTCCCTTCAGCCGTTTGCGGTCTAGTTCGACCAAGCCCAAATCCTCGCAGAGCCAAATGAGCTTTTGTCGATGAATACCTGTAAAGAGTTCCATCAGCTCAAACAGCTTTTTTTGCATGATTTGCTTTTCGCTCTTTGTTACTTCGCCGTGAGGCACTTTGAGACGCTTTTCCTCCTCACCGTGCGCTTGCAAATAAACGAAGTAGTCGCGGTATTTTTCCTGACAAAGTCGGGCTTTTTTATCTGCGCTGCTATTTCTTATTTTTAGCGCGAACAACACGGCGAGCCCAACGATCATCACTGCGCAAAGCGCGTACAGAAAAAGAACGGCGGTCGTGAGTGGTGTTTCCACATTTGTCACTCTCCTCTCCCCTTATGGCTGACTATCTGTAGCGGTCGATGTCTCGATCTCGCTGAATGCTTTTTGCAAAATGGAGTAGCTTTGTTTTTTCCGTTCGTGATAGCCCACCTGCTCCCACGTCGGCCATGTGTACACCGGCAGCTTGGAGACAGGATAGAGAGCATCACCTTGTGTATTTCCGATTGTGGATTGTCCTTTTTCATCGACGATCCATGGCAATAGGCGAATTCCCTTTGTCGTTTCCGTAAGAAAGGCCTTTGGTTCCTCTCGGTAGCTCATGACTTGCAAGGAGCTCGGATCAGTAAAACCGAGAAGCATCCACGGAATGCGCAGCTCCACAATCTTGCCTTTTACCTGCCAGGACGCCAAGGAGTTGTAGGCGGGGTCATTCGCGTCTGTCGTTCCGCGAATCAGATTTCCTACAACGACCTCCTCCATCGGGTGGTACTGCTTGCTGTCCGGCGGCTCCATTTCCAGACCGACAGCGAGCTTCCATGGCGAAAACACTCCAGAATCATCCTTCATTTCCGATTCCTTCAGCTTTATCATTCCATACCTTTTTCCGTATAGACGGGTGTGGAAATCATAGTTGGAAGCAATGCGGATGTCGCTCTCTTTTCCAAGCTGAATCAGTGTCTCCAAGCCTTCATCGAGCTTGGTGCTTGCCAGCGGCGGTCCATGCTTGTTTCCGCCCGGAGTAGTGTCGACTCCGATGTAGAGCTTTTCTGACTCTGGGTGAAATTCTTTCTGCAACTGGGCCATGATGTACACGTAGCCCTCATCGTGCGTCATCCAAAGCTCGTCGACACCCGGGATTTTGACGTCGAGACGCTTTTTGTCTTCTGGCGCGAGCTTATCCCAGTCTGCTCTGTCTCCATCAATCGAAAGCACGTCTTCTTTATTCGGGTGCATCCCCAAAATGCCAAACAAGGATTCGTTTGTGAGGACGTTGAGCCAGAACGAACGGCGATCCTCCGGAAGCTCAAATCGCATCGTATTCCACGTCTTTTTGAACCATTCATCCTGCCACACAAACACGATGCCACCGGCGTAGCCTTCCTCGTGGATCTCTTTCATCAGTGCTGCGTCGATTTCGCCTTGTTCAGCTTCCGTATGACCACCCTGATTGCGCCCCAGATTTCCCAGATGCGCTGTCCCGACTGATGCGGGAACACCGAATTCAGTTACCATAATCGGCATGTTTTTGTGGTGAGCTTTCAGCAGGCGCAAGTACCCTTTGTACGTGTCAATCTGTCCCGCGTCATTCTTTACTTTTTGCAGGTTCGTATCGTAGCGGAACAAATCAGGGTAATACGGGTACACGTGGTATGAAGCAAAATATCCTGCGTCCCATTTTGTCGGCTCAATATGAGTCGGATCTACGCTAACCAAGTCTTCGTGAAACATCGGCTCACCTGGATGAGAGAGCGGGTCGGTCGTTACCCAGTTGGTAAAGGTCATCGGATGCTGCCAGCCCTGCTTGCTCTCTTCCTGTGCCACAGTGTCTACCACTTCAGCCAACCAGCTTTCAAACGGACTCGCTTTGGATGTCGCTTGAAAATGTGCTCCCTGGTAAGGCTTCGTTTGCTTGTGCAGCTGATTTGTTTTTTGCACCATGACAGGGTCCCACTCCGTCCCTGTATGCCAGCCGATGAGATATGGACCGGCATTTGCCCGGTATTTTCCGCTTGCCTTTCCCGGTTTTTCCGGCAGCGTGATATCACCATAGACAGCACCTACCGCATCTCGAATTTCCTGATGAAACTGCTCACGAATCTCCGGCAAATACGCGTCCTTCTTTTCGATAAGCAGCTCTTCCGGACTCCAGATTCCTTGCATCAAATAAAGCGGATCACCAGCTTTCTTTTTGTTGTAGTCAACCAATGCCTCGTAAAATGCCGGGGGATGAATCGTATAAACACGAATCACATTTGCCCCCATCTCGTCGATCATCGCAAACCAGCGGGTGTAATCCTCTTTGGTAATAGGCAGCTCACCTGGGTAATGGCCTGGCAAGGACGCTCCCAGATTCACTCCTTTTGCAAAGAAAGGCTGCCACTTCTGATTTTGATAGATTTCGATATGGTCACCACTTGTACGAAATTTCAATTGAACACCAGTCGTCGTTTCCATGCTTTCTACACGGTCGGCATCCCAATACCACCATAGGGCGCTGATGCCTAAAACCATTAGAAGGGAGAGGCTAATCCATCCTGCACGGCTTTTCTTTTTTCGTTCCAATTCCCGTCAACCTCCGTTTGCGTTGCCACGAGCTATTGAACTTTTGGACGAATAGGCTGGTTACTCGCCCAAACGTCATAGTCATTGTAAACATAGGGAGCAAAGGGTTCCCATAGACGAAAATCACTATTGTGACTTTGTCCGTTTTGTCATGAAAATGTAAAGGAAGGTGGGATTAGCCTCTAATGACCTACGTTTTTTGGCGCGAAGTCCTGCAACCTGCCCTGCCATCTGTCCCAGCTTTTTTCGTCACTAGGTACATTTGCTCGAGCTCGTTTTTTCCTTTCTGGCTGTAAAAATGGGAGGTTGCTACTATTTGGAAAACTTTTTATTTTGCCGATATCGGTCAAAATTTACGAAAATGAAATATTGGGGGGAGGTACGACGGTTAACACAAAAAAGCATTCCAATCGCATTACTGCCATTGGAATGTCTTTTCAGCGCACATTTAGCTACCTATGTTATAAAAACTGACAGTCTCTGCTCCGATCAGTCGATTAGATACTAAAGTCTACTTCCAAGAGCATGCGTAATGTTCAACAGACTGTTATTATGCTAGATATGTATGATTTGAATAGTGTAAAATGCTTTACGTTAACTAAGCCAGTCTGTTTAAACGCGAAGAGAGGAAAAGGTGAAACACTGTGAAAGCGAATCGGATGGAAGCGTTCAGCGATGGCGTACTCGCGATTATCATTACAATCATGGTGCTGGAATTTAAAGTGCCTGAAGGCCATGACTGGTATGCGCTGATTGCGCTAGGCCCAAAAATTTTAAGCTACATCTTCAGTTTTGTTTATATCGGCATTTACTGGAATAATCATCATCATCTACTGCACATGGTTCGAACGATGAACGGGCGTTTGATGTGGCTCAATTTGCTGCTTCTTTTCTGGTTATCACTCGTACCGTTCACAACAGCTTGGATGGGTGAAAGCTCTTTTGCTGCCACACCAACAGCGCTGTACGGTATTATTTTACTGCTCGCGGCGTTCTCGTACTGGCTGCTTCAGCGCGCGATTATTAGCCAGCATCCTGCCGATTCCTCATTTGTTCTGGCGATGGGCAGAAACTTGAAGGGGAAATTATCTCCCGTGCTCTACTTGATCGCTGCTTTGACCGCATATGTGAGTCCTTGGATATCCGGCTTCTTTTTCCTGCTTGTTGCAGTGCTCTGGTTCTTACCGGATAAGCGAATCGAGCATGCCCTGCGAGGCACGTAGTTGAAAAAGGACACCCCCAACAGTCTGCACGAGACTTTTGGAGGTGTCCTTTTTCACTAATCGATTATATCTGTTTGCTTACCTTACAGGGTTTTCATTCCTGGCTTCCAGTTCGCTGGGCACAGACCACCTGCTTGGAGTGCTTGCAGAATACGGGACGTTTCTTCTACGCTACGACCTACATTCATGTCTGTTACAACCTGGTAGCGCAGGATACCTTCTGGATCGATGATGAACAGACCGCGGTGAGCTGCACCTGCTTCTTCATCGAGAATTCCGTATGCACGAGCAACATCCTTGTTATAGTCACTAGCCAGCGGGAAGTTTACGTCGCCAATACCGTTTTGGTCGCGAGGTGTTTTGATCCATGCACGGTGCGTGTGCACGCTGTCTGTAGACACACCAAGAACTTCGCAATCGAGGTCATGGAACTCTTCTACATTGTCACTGAAGGAGGTTACTTCTGTTGGGCATACAAATGTGAAGTCAAATGGCCAGAAGAACAGGATCAGCCATTTGCCTTTATAGTCAGCCAGAGATACACGCTCTTCCAGCGTCTCCAGGTTTTTGGTAGAAAGCATATTGAAATCCGGTGCAGGTTTTCCTACTTGCAGTTGAACCATTTGCTGTGTTGTCATAGTTGTCCTCTCCCTTTCTGTTACTAAATTATTGAGCTGCTGTTTCTTCCAAAGCTGCCAGCGCCTTTTTGATTCGGTTTGGATTAAAGCCCAGAATTTGCTTTTCTCCAATCACCGTCAGTGGAACCGACATAACTCCCAAGCGGCTTAGCTCTTGGCCGTACTCTTCTTTCTCATCGATGTTGCGCTCTTCGAAAGCGATGTTTTGCTCAGTCAAATATGTCTTCAATTGCTTGCAAAAGCTGCAGTTAGTGCTGGAATATACGATTGCTTGTGCCATGTGAATTTCTCTCCTTTAAATGATCAGCTTATTTGTATTGTGGAACAATTTTGGAGCGCTTGTTGATGTATCTGTCTACAGCCATGGCTGCAATCGCTCCATCTGCGGCTGCTACGACAGCCTGCTTCACTGGTGTTTTGCGTACTTCTCCAGCTCCAAACACGCCTGGAACAGAAGATTGCATGAATTCATCCAATATCATAAAGCCTTCATCGTCTAAGGGAACCTGTCCGTCGAGGAAATCTGTGCCCGGCTTGCTGCCAGACAGGAATACGAACACGCCGTCTACTGAAAGCACTTCTTCATTACCTTCCGCTGTGCGGAGGCGAAGTCCTTCAACAGAGCTGTTACCGATGATTTCAAGTGGGCGGGTACGGAATTTAATCTCTGTATTTGGCAGCTCGGGAGTACCTTCTACACCTTGCAGCTCAGCGCGCGGAACCAGGAAGGTAATCTTATCTGTGAATTTGGTCAAAGCGTGTGCTTCTTCCAATGCTTCCTCTGTATCACCGATGACAGCAACGTGCTTGCCTTCATAAAAAGCCCCATCACATGTAGCGCATGTGCTCACTCCGCGTCCCAATAGCTCCTCTTCACCTGGGAGCATGCGGTTGCGTCCTTTGGCACCGGTCGCAACAATCACTGCTTTTGCTTCAAAAGTGCCATGTGCGGTAAATACGGCTTTCTCTTCATCCTCCACATCAACTGCCGAAATCGTGGTCTGGATAAATTCAGCGCCGAAGCTCTCCGCTTGTCTGCGCATTTTATCCAGCAGCTCTTTTCCGGTCATCTCGCCTTCCACGCCAGGGTAGTTGGCAATTTTATGAGTCAAGGCAAGAGCACCTGTACCTGGCGCTTTATCAATCACGAGCGTCTTCAAATTTCCCCGTGCTGTATAGATGGCAGCGGATGCACCTGCTGGGCCTCCACCGATAATGATCACATCATACATGCTGGCTCCCCCTTTCCAATTATCAATTTATAATTATTATCAACTAGGAACACTTCTCATTTTACAAGATACAAGATAAAAGTCAATATCTTTTTATAATGATTTTAAATAACAATTGTTATGTAAAACATCTTTGACATTTCATCACGCGTGACGTACGCTAATAATGTAAAACATCTTTTACATATTGAGGTATTGCCATGGAAAATAAGATCCGTCAACTGCGCAAACAACTCGGCATCTCGCAAGATGATTTAGCCAAGGCCTGCCACGTTTCTCGCCAGACGATCAACGCAATTGAAAACAACAAGTACGACCCCAGCCTAAAGCTCGCCTTTTTGCTGGCACACAAGCTGGCTGTATCTGTAGACGAGCTATTTCACTTTGAGGAGGAAGTATAGATGAAAAGAACAACCCGTCAATGGGGTGCTGCGATTTTTGGAGCTGCCGCTGCAATCATCGTCGGATTTACCATCTACAAATGGATCGCGGGAGATACGGTCGGCTTCAATGAGATTATATCCTGCGCCATTGTCCTCACCTCCCTGCTCTCCGCTATTACGTGGGGAAGCCGTGAAGAAGGAGATGGTCCCGCTCAGGATGATGAGCTCGGCCAACACATCACCCACAAAAGCGCTAAAATCAGCTATTTTGTCATCCTGGTCCTTCTCTTGCTCGCGCTTGTTGCAGACAAATGGATATTTGGCAGAGAAAATATGACACTGCTTTTGGTATTTGCCCTCTCCATGATTGTGCTGCCACTGACGGAATGGATCGTGTCCAAACAATATCGCTGAGCCACAGCTTCCCATACATGCCTTTTTGCATACCAAAAGAGCCAGGCTTACGAGGACCTGGCTCCCAAAAAAACTACTTTTCGTATAAAAGATCAAACAACCGAACCATATTCCCAAACTTACCGGATGCTGCCAGCGCCTCACGCTCCGAAATTATTTGCTTGTGCTCCTTGGAGTTGATTACGGTACCGGAGCTTTGCAGCAGGCTGGTAACTGGTTTCTTTTGCGTGATCAATAAAGGAATTTGCTTGAGCATCGCGAGAATCGACTGTTTCAGCTTCTCGTATTGCCCCGGGTGCGACATCCCCAGTGCATAATGCTCCTCCAGGACAGCGTCCATGAATCGAAAGTCATACACTTTCAGCGAATTCAACGATTTAATACATACTTCGATAACAGGGTGCTTCTCCTGAAACAAGAGCATATTCCTTTTTTCCTCCTGCGCTCTGTCAGCAGTAATCGGATGTTCCTGATGATAGCGGCTTAACGTCGGATCAACTACAAATTGTGCCCCAGAGCGGTAGAGCCTATAAGCGAATTCCGTATCCTCCAATCCCCAGCCTTGAAAAGTCTCATCATAGCCGCCAATTTTATCGATCACTTTCTTTTTAAATGAGAGATTGGAACCAAAACACGCTAGCCAGATGAGACGACTATTTTCGTAACGTCCCTCCAGTTGCTCCAGAAGATTGTAGGAATATGGTTCCGGTACGGAAAAGGTTCGCAGACGCGAGCTGCTCTTCACATCTTTTTCATCCAGAAGCTGCACGGGCTTTTTCAATTTTTTCAGGTACTCAGCCAGCTTTATGTCCTGCAAATTCAGCTTCAGCCTTTTTTCCATCCGATTTCGAACAGCTGAGCTATTTTCTGCCAACGAGCAAATCTCATTTAGTTGTGTGGCATTGAAGCCTGGGAATAGATACGAATACGCCTTGTTTTTGTTCTTCCCAATGACCACGACCGAATCCTTCTTCTGATGATGCCGATAATGCTTTTTGACGTAATCCGGCTCCACGAGCATTTCCGCATCCAGTAAAATGATAATACTCCCTTGTGCCATGGCTAGCCCTACATTTCGCGTACGCGACAGTCCCAAGTTCTTTTTGTTGCGAACGTAGCGAAACGGATATTTGGGTCGATAATCCTTCAATTGAGCCGTATTGTCAGTAGATGCGTCATCTATAAAAATGACCTCCATCTTGGATAGGTCAAATGCCTGGTTTTCCAGTGCTTGCAGGGTAAGCAAATTGTAAGGGTGACGATTATGGGACGGGATGATGACACTAACTTCAATCGCCATTACTAAGGGCCTCCTTTCACAAAGCATCCCGACTTTCCCTCGCTTGCTTTTATAAACGAATCAGTAGGTCAAACAATTTGGCCATATGAACAAATCCTGAAGTGACCAGCATATTCCGCTCATGCCAAATCCGTTTTTTCCAGACCTCATTCACTTCCAGCCCTGTCCCTTTAAGCAGTGCCGTAATTGGCTTATTCTGTGCTTTTAACAAAGGAATTTGCTTTAGGAGTAGCATCAGAAGGTTCAATATTTGATCAAATTTGCCAGCATGCTGTCTCGTCATCGATTCCTGTTCGCGTAGAACGTTATGCATAAACGTATAGTCCCAAATGTTGATGCGCGTCAGGGACAACAAATAAATATCCAGGCATTGGTGTTTTTGCTGAAAGTAAATCAAATTACGATTCCCTTCCTCTTTTATACCGCTGCCAACGGGATGCTCCTGATGATAGGCATTGATATTCTGATCAACATCGAATGACATACCGGATCGGTAAAGCCGAAACCCATATTCAAAGTCCTCCAGGCCATGCCCATCAAAGTTTTCATCGAAGCCCCCTACCGCCAGAACCCTTGCCTTGCTGACCGAGTGGAAGCCGTTGCAGGCAATCCACGGCAAACGAAAGTCTTTTTGAAGCAGTTTGATCACGTTTTGGTAATATTGCATGGGCGCTGAGAATCGCCTGATTTTGGAGATCGAATGAAAATCCTCGGGAAACAGCAGCTGAACCGGCTCTTTGATCTCCTGCAAGCGACTTGCGAGCTCTTCGGTCTTGATGCTCTTCGGGTGAATTCCCTCTCTGAGCCGTTTTCTAACGATGGAGGCTTGCTCCACAATCGCAGCAAATGCTTTGCGCTGGCTGTCGTCAAAATCGGGAAAAAGAAAGGAATAAATTTTATTCAGATGCTTTCCCGTAATGACGAGAGGCTCGTTGTTCAAGTGTCTCTGATAGTGACTCTGAACAAAATTTCGATCCACGATGATTTCTGCATCCAGAAAAATAAGCAGCTTTCCTTTCGCCGCTTGAATGCCGATATTTCTTGTTTTCGACCGCCCCTCGTTGTGCTTGTTGCGAATGTATTGAAATGAATACGGCGGACGATAGTTTCCGAGCAAGGGAGTATCGTCGGACGATGCATCGTCAATTAAAACTACTTCCATTTTCGCAAGATCAAAAGTTTGATTTTCCAAAGAATTCAGCGTAAGCAGGTTAAGCGGATAGCGATTGTAGGAGGGAAGGATAATGCTCACTTCAATACTCAATTTTCTTTCCACCTTTGTCCATCTTCAAAATAACAGCTACTGTATTCATATGATCAGCACCAATCCTGCGAAACTGGCAGCAGCGGACTTAGGCTATTCATGGGATAAATTGACCGTTGCATACACATGATGCCGCGAATATATTACAGCAAAAAATCAATGGAAACACATGGAGTGAGGCAATCGAGATGGCTAATTTCCTGCATTCGCATCCTTATTTACTAGAAGCGATGGATCACTACTACGGCAGCACTGTGAAGAAGGCTGAGCAGAACAAAAAATGGAAAATACTGCTAGCAACATACTTGCGGTACCCTCATGTAGGAGGCGTCTCGAATTATATGACCACGCTAAAGGAAGGGCTTCAGCGATTGGGTCATCATGTGGAGATTGCCAGCCCGAATCAAATTGATATAAAGAGAGACCTCAAAAGAAACGTAGATGATGAGATTCGTAGAAGTACAGAGCAATTTTGTTTAAAGCGGTATGGTCAACTAAGTCCTATGATCGTAGAAGAGGTAAGTAAGCTCGGGGTTTTTGAAGCCATGATTCAAAGGATGGATCTGCGCAAATATGACATCCTGCACACCCATGACAGACGTGCAGCCCTTATCCTGGGAAAAGTCAATCAAAGCTTACAAAAGCCGCTCTTCTATACCCCTCATCAGCTCGGCGTCCATCGAATGAACGAGCTTCGCAAGGATTCCGTAGAGTACGCTTTTTTTCAAAGACTTGATTTGGCTGCACTTGAATACGCGAGGAAGGTCATACTCGTCTGTGATATGTTCCGCGCTCCTTTTACCGAAATCGGAGCCGATCCCAGTCGATTCGTAACCGTTCATACGGGTGTTTCCTTTCAACCAATAGCCCCAACAAGCCGCGATGGCAAGGTCATCATCACGTGCATTACAAGACTCGAGCCTCATAAAGGAGTGACGTATTTGCTGGACGCGCTCTCCTTGATTCCAAGCGATTTGCAAAATGTCGAGGTGCGGGTCGTAGGCGACGGTGCGCAAAAAGCAGAGCTGATAAAAAAAGCCCGGGCCCTCAAGCTGTCCAATGTCAGCTTTTTAGGTGCCAGATCAGATATTGCTGAGCTGCTTAGCCAATCGGATATTTTCGTCCATCCGGCTATAGAGGATACGTTTCCCCTCTCTATCATCGAAGCCATGTTTGCGAGTCAAGCCATCATCAGTACAACGGTCGGCGGAATTCCTGAACTAATCCGCAATAAAGTAACGGGAGTTTTGCTTGAGCCTGCTAATGCCCGACAACTAGCAGGCGCTTGCAGGGCTTTGATTCTGGACCGTACAGTGCGACAAAAGCTGGGTGCCAACGCCAAAGCATATGCCAACAAGTTTTTGACAGCAGACCACATGGTGAAAAAGATAGAAAGTGTTTATCGAACCTATATATAAAGAAAGTATCAATCCCCTCCTGTGCAGGCTGTAGCTCTGCTGACGAGGGGATTGTTGGTTGATCGCTTTTTTCATTTTTCTTACCGGTGAACCAACAGGTCAAACAGCTTGATCAGATGGTGATATCCGGATGCTTCCACACCTCTACGTTCATCCCAGACTGCCTTTTCTGCATTCTCCTCTATCCCTGCTGCTTGTAACAGATTCGCAATTGGCTGCTTCTGTGCTTTCAGGATCGGGATTTGCTTTAGCATTCCTGTTATCGCCTTTTGAAAAGAATGGAACCTGCCTGGATTGCTTTCCGTTATCGCCTGGTGCTCCCGCATAATGTGGTCCATAAATGTATAATCCGTAATGCCAATGCGTCCAAGTGAAAGCAAATACACATCTAGGCAGGGATGCTTTTGTTGAAATAAGATCAAATTCTTGGTGCCGTCCTGCTCCCAAAACGAATCAATCGGATGCTCCTGATGGTACACGTATATATTTTCATCATACGAAAATTTCACACCCGTTTGGAAAAGGCGAAAACCGTATTCATAATCCTCCAGACCATGCCCCATAAAGCTCTCATCAAACCCACCAATTGACTCAACAAGTTTTTTGCGAACGGAATGGTTCATTGTCGTACAGGAAATCCAGGGCAATCGGAAATCATCACGAAAAGCATCAATAATTTTTTTCTCATACTTTTTTGGGGTGGAAAAGAGCTTAATGTTGGAAAAGGAGTGACAGTCTTTTTGTGTCAGCAGTTGAATCGGTTGCATTGTCTGGCGAACCATCTCCGCTAGCTGATCTTTTTTCAGCCTATGCGGATGAGCAATCTGTTCAAATCGGGTCTTGACTATAGAAGAGTTTTTGGCAATCGCATAAAAGGAATCGAACTGCGACTGATTAAAATCGGCAAATAAATAGGAGTATACTTTATTTACATTTTTGCCTGTAATGACATATGATTCTTTCTTGTTTGTCTGATGCCTCTGATAATGACTGTTCACAAAATCGGGATCGACTATGACCTCTGCATCCAAAAAGATGAGGATTTCTCCTTGGGCTTCCTGTATCCCGATATTTCTCGTTTTGGAACGGCCTGCATTTATTGTGTTGCGAATATAGCGAAATGGGTAGGGAGGTCGATAGTGCTCAAGTACATGTGTACCGTCTGTCGAAGCATCATCGATGAGGATGACTTCCATTTTGGCGAAATCAAAGGTTTGGTTTTCCAATGAATACAGCGTCAGCAAATTCAGCGGGTAACGGTTATACGAGGGAAGGATGACGGTTACTTCCGTGCTCACACTAGTTCTCCTCCTCTTCACGTTGCATTGGCGTCCCTGACTTTTTCTTGAGCGAGGCAGCAGGTACTCCAGCTACGACATCATGTGGATGTACATGACGAAGTACAACAGCTCCCAGACCTAAAACAGCCTGCTCACCAATCGACAAGCCTTCTTTGAGGACCACACCAGGAGCGATCCAGCAATTGCTGCCGATATTGTTGCTGCCACTGACATGCGTTTGATGAGTGATCATAGCGTTTTTGCCAACCACGACATTGTGCGAGATGTGAGACAGGTTCCCGATTTTGACATGCTCCGAAATGACTGTATTCGCAAGTACGCCTCGCGCAATACATGTATTGCAGCCGATCTCAACATGGTCTTCAATCACTACACTGCCGATGTGCATGAATTTAAAGAGATCGCCATTCTCATCCCGCTCATACCCGAATCCATCTCCGCCGATGACAACACCACTATGAATGACGCAATTCGAGCCGACGGTTATGTGATCATAAATCGTTACATTGCTGTGTATTTGCGTATTGTCGCCGATTTTCACATGATCCCCCAGAACAACATGATGCCCGATATACACATTGTGACCAAGCGTGCAGCCTTCTCCAATCACAGCGGTCGGAGAAATTCCGGTTCGTGTATTTTTCGGGCAAAATGCGTACATGACGGAGGCAAATGTGTTTCGTGGATTTTTAACCGGAATAAACAAAATCGGGGTATCCTTTGGACATAAGGCGTCCTGCGAACAGATCACCACCGATGCCTTTATAGAGGACCAGTCCAGCGTTTGCGCATTCATCCATGACAACGTATTCGGCTTCGTTTCATAAATGGAAGAAAAGCCGGTCAGCATCATGTCAAATCCCGGCTCCTGTCCAAGTGTTACATCCGCAATCCACTGTTTCTCATACAAAAACTGAAGCAATTTCCGTAGCGAAAAGGTAATCTCCATGCGCATACATCCCTTTCGATGACGAATGAACCACTAGGGCAAATCCGGAGCGGGAGAAGCAATGCCCAGTATGTTACGAGCTTCTGCTGGCGTAGCGATGTCCCTGCCCAAATCAAACGCGTAAGCTGCCAATCGCTCTACCAATTGCGCATTGCTCTTGGCTAATTCTCCGTAGCGCGCATACACGTTGTCCTCGAAGCCTGTGCGAACATGCCCTCCTAGCTGCATCCCTAGCAAATTCATTGGCAATTGTCCTTTCCCTACTGCTGCAACGGACCACGCACTGCCAGCTGGAATACTCTCTACCACATGAAGCAAATTTTTTGCGGTAGCGGGAATACCACCATCCACACCTAACACAAATTGAAACAAAAACGGTTGCTTGAGCAGACCTTCCTTGGAAATTTTCAGGGCTTGATTAATCATCCCGAAATCAAAAATTTCAATTTCTGGCTTTACCCCGTGCTCATTCATTTTGCCGGCCAGCTTGCGGACAAATGCGGGAGAATTGATCATCACATTGTCTTTCCGATTCATGGACCCCGGCGTATAGGATGCCAATTCCGGCTTGCATACGAGCGGATTCCACCTGTCCTCTTCTGATCCCGCCTGGCCCCAGCCAGTGGTCGTCAGGTTGATGATGATATCGCATTGCTGGCGTATCCTGGACACAATTTCTTGATAGACCTCTACACGCTGACTCGGAGTTCCATTGTCTTCGCGCGCGTGAATATGAGCGATGGAAGCGCCGGCATTCCAGCAGTCAAGAACAGCCTGCGTAATCTCCTTTGGTGTAATCGGAAGATTTGGATTGTTCTTCCGTGTGGTGACCCCTCCCGTTACCGCGGCAGTGATGATCATTTTTTCCATTTCGTCAAGCTCCCTTGTTTATTTAGCCTGTAAATACTCGCCTGTTTGCGCCAGACCAGCTCGCAAATCAAAGCGAGGCTGCCATCCGAGTATGTCGATCGCTCTGGCGTTATTTAACAGGCTATTTTGAATGTCTCCCTCGCGCTGAGCCTGGTATACAGGAGATATGTCTACCGCTTGCAGCTGTCCCATCAGATGGACGAGCTGATTAATGCTCGTTTTTTGGTTCGTGCCGATATTGACGATTTCATTATGTCCAGCCTGCAGGGAAAGCAGGTTGGCTCTGGCAACGTCTTTGACATAAACAAAATCACGCGTTTGCTCGCCGCTCCCGTAGATCACTGGCGTTTCCCCGTCAATGATCTTGCGAAAAAAGGTCGCAATCACGCCTCCCTCTCCTGTAGCTGCCTGTCGTGGTCCATACACATTCGCATAGCGCAGGATCGTAAATGCAACTCCATAGAAGGATTGAAAAAACTGAATGTACATTTCAGACATGTATTTGGAAAGTCCGTAAAAGGACAGGGGCTGGATGGGAAACGATTCTGTAATACTGCTGTCTGCTGTTTCACCGTATACGGCACAAGAGGAGGAAAAAACGATTTTTCGGACCTTGAACTTCTGACAGCATTGAAGGATGCGAATCGTACCCAAAATGTTATGCTCGGCATCCTTCACCGGATTTTGGATTGATTTGGTCACATCAATCTGGGCTGCCAGATGCATTACAAAATCGGGCCTTTCTTTCGCAAATATTTTTTCGATCTGGGGAGAAGTAATGTTCATTTTATATAGCTTGATGGTAGGGGGGATATATTCTTTTCGTCCCGTCAGGAAGTTGTCGATCACAACGACCTCATATCCCTCTCCAAGCAGCAGCTCTACAATGTGGGAACCGATAAACCCGGCTCCTCCTGTAACGAGAACCTTCACAATACATCACTCACCTGTTTTCCCGTCACTTCCATACCCTCCTAATAATTTCAAAGGCTTCCGCATACTCCACTCCAACGGTCATTCCTCTGACGCGTGCCAGATACTGAACTCCTTCATACGAGCGCGGATGCGGAAAGGTGCGCATTTCGACGTCATAATGACGGAGGGCTTCAAGCTTGTCGTTTATCGTATCGGAAATATCCACAAAATAAGTTGGCTTAAACAGCTTATCCTGGGTATTCTGTGTCCACTCGCTAGACGATACCGTTTCAAAGCATAAAATTTCGATCGGCTTCTTCCCTGGCAACGGTCGTGCTGCAGTCATCACCGCTTGAAACGTGACCTGATGATCTTGGTTCAAATCGCCGTAATGATGGGTGAAGATGATATCGGGCGTATACATGTCCAGCAGTTTCTCGATCTCTTTGGTAATTTCATGCAGAGGAACCGTATTCAGCTTCAAATTCGGAAATTGCATGAAAATTACTTTGCCCACACCCAAATGACTGTTAGCTAGTGATGTGAACTTTTGTATATGATGTTCCTCTTCTTTTCTGCCCTTCGCGACAATCACCGTCACGATTTCAAAACCATCGTTGATCAGCTTCTTGATCGTCCCTCCCGATCCTAGTATTTCGTCATCCGGATGGGAAGCAATTACTAACGCCCTTTTCGTCATCGCTGCACCTCTTTTCCATCAAAAGGCATGTTTTTTACTTACGGATTAATTTTATGAAAGCGGCAGAAGCGTTGAAACGGACAAGCGCGGAAATAGAGAAAGCCCCCTTTTGCAAGGAGGCCCTACACTATGTCTTCTGTATGACTGCTTCACGGTTACAACTGCTCAAACTGAATTGCTTGCTCCCATTTGGCATACATTTCAGGCTCCCTTTTCTTGGCACATTCAAAAAAGGCTGTTAGTAAACCCATAATCTTTAATCGTGTAAACATCTCAATAGGGTACGGCTGGTTATCATATTTATTAAAGACGTTCGCAAGGTCAATGACTTTTAGTACCTCTTGCTCCGTAACAATGAAGTGTTTCATTCGGTGATTTACTTTTGTAAAACCTGCGCGGTCCATTTCTTTTAGAATGACTAGGATTTGATGAGAGATCGATTCGGATATACTGCCTTTTTCTCGCAGGTATGTGCTTAAATCCGGCCCCTTCAAGAATTCCATGATGTTATAGTTCGAGCCTGTCTCAAAAAGCTTTGGGGCAAGCGATTGTGGTTGTAAGGCCATCAAGGCTTTGGCTTCGTTCTGTGCATCTCGCGGGTTTGCATATATTTTTACACATTGATCATCGTTTAGTTGAAATACCGCACCCTGGTAGCCCTTGCCAATCAGCTTGTAGGCAGTCGGATTCTTCACTTCTACTTGTTTTCCGTCATTGCCCTTACTAACAGCTATCAATTTATAGTCGTCCAATGAAACATTCCCCCTAACCCCTATCTCTTTTGATAAGGTCTGAGGAATACATTATTCACGGAAGGAAAGGGTTGTACCTGATCTACCAAAAGTCAACTAACATCACAAAATACCCTTAGATGAGTTTGCTCTAGGTACGTGCGCATTCTTTTTTTTCATGCCTGCGTATACTGATGAGAAGCCAGCTTTGAGGAATTGGTCAGAAACAGTCGGAGAGAAGGAGGGGTAAATCAATTAAATGAGAGTCAAATACAATATTGATGAATCGGTTCTTGCCTCCATACTGAATCAAGAGTATGAAATTCACGTGAAAGATATAACGTTTATACCGCACGGCACCTCAGCGTATTCCTATAAAGTAATCGATCACACTGGTTCATGCTACTTTCTTAAATTATTTGATACCACCGATGAACACCAAAAACGATCTGCCCAACTACTCGATTCCTATTTACCCATGACTTGGGAAATGCACCCCTTGGGGATAATGAAAAATCTCACATACCCGATCAAAACGAAAAATGGCCATTATCATACAGGCTTCAAGGAAATCGTCCTGATTTTATGTAATTTTGTTGAGGGCAAAACTTTAAAGGAATCTTCTTCCTCAAAAGAAACCTTGGATAAAATAGCAAAGGTGGTTGCTACTCTGCACAAAGCAACCCCCGATATAAAGAATCATCGAGCGCTACAAGAACAATTCCATAACGGCGCTCAACTGGGCTTGAAGCAGTGTCTTACAGCGCTTGAATCAAAAACAATAATTCATAATCCTTATACAGAAGCGTTAAAGAAGCTGGTTTTACCCAAAAAAGAAGCCATTTCGCGTCTTTCAGATGTTCTTATGGAGCTGAGTTCTTCCGTAGCGTGCATTCAAACAGAAAGAGTGTACTGCCATGGAGATCTTTGGGCTGGCAATATAATCATCAATCAGGATGAGCTATTTTTAATAGATTGGGAGCATTCTCTTCTCGCACCTGCCGAATGTGATCTGACCTACTTTATAGGGGACGGAAAAAACTTTGCCTTTTTCTTCAATCAGTACGAAAATTACTTTGGTAAAAAAGTCATCCTGTATACGGATTTACTGCGTTATTACTTACACCGGAGAATGCTTACCCATCTCACCCACTTAATGCGGAACATTCTTTACAAAAATAAGAAGGAAGCGGACAACCAATTCGACATCGATACGATTGCTCGTTATTACATTGATAAACTTGATCAAATTGAAACGGTGGTCAAGAAGGTCAAAAGTGATTTAGCGGACCATATTGTCTAGCGGTATATATTCCCCATGAAAAAGCCCCACTACTCCGTATTATTTTACGATTGAAAATATTGCTCAACTCGTTGACTAATCAGGTAATTCAAGATAAAGTACGCCTATCACTTGAACGCACAAAAGCAAGAAAGCGAGAAAGCGTCACATTGGAAATGACAAGATAATCGGCGCCATCAACGCCGTAGTTGCCATGTACAAAAAATCCCCTTCGCCAATTAAGGGGATTAGTCTGATTTTACGCAAGGAGTTGCCAGCATGAACAAGCCATTAACCTTTGCCAAAAGCCTTTGGGTGTTGCTCGCCGTCTTTGGCATCTTGTTTCCCGCACTGTTCTGGGGAAAAGTAGAACCACATATGCCGCTTTTGGGAGCGACCATCGCGGCGGCCACACTACTGCGCCTGTTTGGTGTCCCGTGGAAGCAGCTGGAGGAGGGGCTAATCAAAGGCATACAAACAGCCATAGCCCCCATGCTGATTCTTTCTCTCATCGGTATCCTGATCGGGGTCTGGATGATGAGCGGCACAGTCCCGATGATTTTGCAGCTCGGGATTTCCATTATTTCACCTGAATATTTCACCATCAGTGCCCTTTTTCTGACCATTATCGTCTCTACTGTTACAGGGAGCTCCTTCACGACGATCAGCACAGTCGGTGTCGCCCTGATGGGGGTATCCACTGCGCTCGGTCTCGATCCGTTGATGACCGCCGGTGCCATCATCAGCGGTGCCTGCTTCGGGGATAAAATGTCTCCGCTCTCGGATACAACCAATTTTGCTGCGGCAATATCGGGAGTTCCTTTGATGACGCACGTGAAATTCATGATGCACACTTCGATCCCTGCTGTATTACTGACAGCTCTTTTCTTTGGTTTTCAGGGACAAGCAGTAAATGTCAATCTGGACGCTATCCGAGACATTCAGCTAGCACTCACGCAAAACTTTTCACTTGGGGTAATCACGCTGCTGCCAGCACTGGTCGTCCTGATCTGCTCCGCACTGCGTAAGCCGATTCTGCCTACCCTCGTTTTCGGGATTCTTAGCGGGATTGCTACAGCTGCCTTCACGCAGGGCGTTTATTCTCCAGTACAATGGATGAATGTCATGCAAAACGGCTTCGTCAGTACGATAACCAACGAAGCCGTCACAGCGATTGTGAATCGCGGAGGTTTATTGTCTATGACCTGGTCGCTTGCCCTCATTCTCATCGCACTGTCGCTTGGAGGCATCCTTCAGTACAGTGGTGTGTTCCATGCTCTCTTTGATGGATTCATCAAACGCATGAAGCACGATGCGGGTATGGTTGGATTAGCTGGCTCCTCTTCTATCCTCGTCAACGTTCTGACTGGCGAGCAGTATTTGTCAATTTTACTTCCCGGCCAGATGTTTCGCGAGGCATTCGCGGCACGCGGCATCGAGGGAAGACGCCTGTCACGCACCTTGGAGGATTGCGGCACATTGGTCAATCCGCTCATTCCGTGGGGCGTTAGCGGTGCCTTTTTACCAGTACCCTGCACGTCGCAACACTAGATTACTTGCCGTACGTCATCTACTTATGGATTTCTCCGCTTTTGACCATGCTCTTCGCTTGGCGAGCACAAAAGGTTAGCCAATCGCATACACGGTAGTACAGTTTTTGCCCCGACGCTTGGAGCGGTACAACGCCTCATCAGCTGCCCGCTTCAGGCCGTCGGCTGTTTTTTCATCCTCTGGATAGCGCGCAATCCCGACGCTCACCGCTACGGGAATACAGCAATTTTCATACACCAACGGACGCACACGCAAATACTCCCTGATCGCCCGTACCTTTTCCTCTGCTTCCTCCATCGTAGCTCCAGGCGAGAGAAGCATGAATTCATCACCCGCATAACGATAAACCCTATCCTCTGTGCCAGCGACTGCTTTCATCGCCTCCGCTATGTGCCTGATCATCGCATCTCCCACATGATGACCGTATTGATCATTCAAGGCCTTGAGACTATCTGAATCGAGCATGATCAAAGCTACAGAAGACTCCTCGTCGCTAAGCAAATTCTCCAAATCGCGGTGAAAAGCACGATAATTGGCGATGCCCGTCAGCTCGTCCTGAAACGACATCTGGTACATGCGTTCATATAGTCGTGCCGTTTCTATTGCACTCGCTACCTGAAATCCGATGATTTTCAGCAGCTCCTCATGCTCTTTTTTATAGGCGAATTCACGATAGGATTGGGCAGAAATAACCCCCTTCATCTGATTGCCCAGCATGAGCGGCACAAAGATGCATGTATTCGTATCGATTTCTGGACTGCCCCATCGAATCATCTCAGGCTCACTCGGCTCATCCTTCATCGTTCGGATATGTATGGTTTGGCGTGTATCAATGACTTTAGAAATTAGTCCTTGCCCATACGGTATGGTAAGAGGTCCATAATTGATTCCGCTGTCAATGCTGATTGGTACCCTGATCTCACAGTCACCCTCGTCAAAAAAGGCAATGAAAAAAGCATCAGCGCGCATGACTCGCGATACCAGCTCAAAGGCTTTCCACAAAATCTGGCTCTCTTCATACGTCTTGGCAAAAATATGACTCAAATCATGCAAAATCTTCATGTGCTCGGACATCCAAAGCATCTCGGTTACTTTGTTATGTAGCTGGCCGAGTTGTTTCAGCAGCTCTTGGTGCAGTTCCCCATCCTGCTCTGCCAACAGTTCGTTAACCTCACGTGATACCGCTTCCAACTCTTCGTGATTTACTAGCTCAATACGGCTAAGCCATTGACCATAACGCTTCAATAGCTGCCTTCCATACGCTTCTTTTCCTGCAAAGTCTTCCTGCATGTACAACCCTCCAGCCATTGGATAGGCTTACGATTTCTTCTCCACATATCGCTCCACTGCTGCACGAATCGCCTGTAAGACCGCCCCCTGTCCAGGAGCCAGAAAACGTTCTTGTATGGTATGTGTAATCTCTTGTAATCCGTCTACAACTGTCTTTCCTACGATTAATTGGACCAAAAACTCACTGGTTTTGTCCATGACAAATGTAAAACTGGCATCACAGATTTCATCCTTGTCCACATCGATGATGAGAACACAGCCTACCATGGTTGAAACCTCGTACAGAGGGGTCCCTTTTGGAATCTGGGCAAATCCTGCTGTCAGAACTGTATTTTTCGCTGTCTCGTTACCCATCTGCTTGTCCTCCCGCACGCACCACTTTTTCCGAGTTTTGCAAAAACTCCCTGTATTAGTCATGAGACAAGAAAACGGCTACTCCTGAACGCGGAAATAGCCTAATCCGTTCTGACGTGCTTATCAAAACCAATTTTACCCTATTTGAGCTGTTCTTTCCATCCCCTCATTGCGTCTAATGTGCTGAAATCTCCTTTTATACAAATAAAGTAGAAAAATGCCGCGTATGAGAACATCTAAGAAGATAGCGAGCCATACTCCAAAGAGGCCCATATCCAGTTGAAAGCCAAACAGATAGACGCCTACCATCCGCACCAGCCACATGCCCACAGCCGTGGCGTACATCGGAGCCTTGGTGTCACCTGCCCCCTGCAATCCACCTCGCAGAATCAAAAGCAAGGCGAGCGGTGGTTGATAGAGAGCCATATAAGTAAGAGCAATGACCACATAATCGATGATCTCCACGTCTTGGGTAAATATAGTCGCGATCCAAGGAGCGCACACATACAAAGCCAAACCAAAGATAGACATCAGCCCAAGCCCCAGCCACATGCAAATCATGCCAAAGGAATATGCATCCCGTGACCGTTTTGCTCCTAGATACTGTCCAACCAGTACCGTAGCTGCTACTTCAAACCCGGCACCTGCCAAAATCATCAGCGACTCCAGATTCGATGCAATCATGTGGGCAGCGTATGCTTTTGTTCCCATTTGAATAATCGCGCCGTAATAGAGCAGGACACCAAAGCGCATAATCATTTTTTCAGCTAAAACAGGCATGGACCGCCAAGCCAAATCCTGTGCCGGCTTGCCCAGTATCTCTCGCCAGGAAAACCCTCCCCAAATCTGGTCTGAGGACTTGTGGACCGCGATAAATAGTGCGATTGCACCAATCACCCGAACCAATGCCGTGGCCCAGGCTGCACCCGCCACGCCCCATCCTGCAAAAGTGCCCACGCCAAAAATGAAGACATAATCCAATCCCACATGTACGATGTTGATCCACAAACTGACCTTCATCGGGGTGCGTGTATCTCCATTTGAGCGCAAAATACTCCCCAAGGTAACCATCAGAGATAAAAAGAGAGCAGAACCACCAACGATGCGAAAATAAGTTACTGCCTCTTCCAGCACATCAGGCTCTGCACCCATGATTCGCAAAATGGGGGCAGCAAAGAAGATGGCTGCCAGTCCAAACAGGATTCCGATTGCCGAGGAAAGGACAATTGCTTGTCTGGCATAGACAGCAGCCTCCTGTTCCCGTCCCGCTCCTATGCTTTGTGTAATATAGGAGGAAGCCGAAACGCCAACTGCCATAAATATTGCCATGGCGACCAGCACCATCGCATTTGCCACGCCAACAGCAGCGATCGCTGTTGCACCTAGACTGGACACGAAAAACAGATCGACAAAGCCAACTAACGTATGTAAAATCTGTTCGAGCATCGCCGGCATTGCCAGCGACAAGATCAGACCGATTTTTTGCTTTCTGGAGAGCTGTTCGTCTGCTAAAACCAATGAAGCCATGTTGTCCACACCTTTTGCCTGTAAATCATCATGTTGCCAATCATACTGCAAAAGGGTAGGTTGATCTAGCATTTTTTACTGGCTAAAACAAAAGATATGGTTCTCTTCCCCCTGTCAGTTGCAAGACAGTTTTTGGAGGGAGATTCGCCATACCCTAATTATTTGTCCTATGTGGATGACCCATCGATAGCCTCTCTCACCCGGTTGTCCGCACGAATCAGACGCTCCTTTGCATCCGTGGCAAGAAGACCAGTCTTTTGCATGACAATCGCTACACGTACATCTCCCGCCGCATGTTGCAGGAGCTGCTCTGCTTCCTCGTAGGTAACTCCCGTTGCCTCGATGACAATACGCTTGGCCCGCTCTCTCAGCTTCCAATTCGTCGCTTGTACATTCACCATCAAATTGCCGTATACCTTGCCCAGGTGGACCATACTGGCTGTCGTCAGCATATTCAGTACCATTTTAGTTGCACTGCCAGCCTTGAGACGTGTGGAGCCCGTCACGACCTCCGGACCCACCAGTATATTGATGGATACGTCTGCTGCCTGGCTGATGTCTGGATCAGGATTACAGGACACAGAAATCGTCCGTGCGCCAATCGCCTTTGCTTCTTTCAGCGCCCCGATTACATAAGGGGTTCTCCCGCTTGCCGCGATCCCTACAACTGCATCTTCCTTTTTAATGCCATGAAGCCGTATATCCTCATGTCCCATTTGCTCTGAATCTTCGGCTCCCTCAATGGCGTTCAGCAATGCTTTGGCCCCGCCAGCAATAATTCCCTGCACCATTTGTGGATCGGTGCCAAATGTAGGGGGACACTCTGCCGCATCGAGAACACCTAGCCGTCCGCTTGTTCCGGCACCAAAATAAAACAGCCTTCCCCCTTTTGCCAGAGCATGCCCGATCAGCTCTACTGCCTTGGCGACCTCAGGCAGAACCTGCTGTACAGCAAATGCCACCTTGTGATCCTCCTGATTCATCAGTGTCACGATCTCGATAGCCGACATCTGATCCAACCGTTCACTTGCTGTATTCCGTCTTTCTGTATGGAGCTGGTGCAAGTTCTCGCCCACTGGCTCACCCCTTTTCCCATTCGGTTACACTCGTTTGCAGTTGTTTTTTGATCTTCTCATCCAGGCTATGCCCGCTACGTGCCATCGCTGCCACTAAAGAACCGATTACCGGCGAGACAGACGGAACTACCGTTGCAAATGACGCTTTTTGCTTCAGCTGCTGACAGAGCATCGTATTTGCCGTCAGTAAACCACCTGCCAGGACGACAGGTAACCGTTCATTCGTTTTAGCAAAACAAGTGGTAGCCAGCTCGATCAATGAATCTGCTGCCTCGCTGATCAATCGAAGGGCAATCGCATCTCCTGATTGGGCGGCACGCTCGACAAGCTCACTCGTCTGTGCCAACCCCATACGTGGATTACTTGCGTTATAAATTAAGCTGATCAGCTCATTCGGCTGCCCTGCTCCGTAGTGGGTGAGAAACAATTCGGTCAGCAAAGTCTGCTCGCCTCGCCCGTCATAAGCACGCAAGACAGCTACTGCCGCCCTTTTCCCCAAATCAAAGCCACTCCCTTCATCTCCTACCAAATACCCCCAGCCACCGACGCGATGACGCTCGCCTTGCTCTGTAAGCGCATACGCAATCGAGCCGGTGCCGCAAATAAGGACGATGCCTGGACTGCCCCACGTCCCCGCGTAAAGAGCCGCAATCGCGTCGTTGTCGATAAACAGGCGCTCCTGCCATGGGTCATGAAAAGCAGATTGAATCAGCGCTTTGGTCGGCTGATGATCAGCACCCCCGAGGCCAATGTAAAGTCCCGCTACCTCTTCTGCTTTTGCACCAGCCTGTTCCATCACTTGCTCGATGCAGGCTCTCAGTGTACGCTCTACCTCATTCCATGGACGAGACAACGGATTTGAGCCCTCACCAACCGCTATTGCCTGCACTTGCCCTGTCCCGTCACAAATCGCTGCTTTTGTTTTCGTACCGCCACCATCTATCCCGATGAACCACTTGTTTTCATTACTTGACCGCACCCGCTGTCAACCCTTCCATGAACTGCCTTGACGCCATCAAAAACACACCGATCATCGGCAAAGCAGACAATGTAAGCCCGGCAAACAATAGGCTCCAATCTGTTTCGTATTCACCAAACAAGACCATCATACCTACCGGAATCGTTTTGAGCGCATCACTTTGGATAAAAATGAGTGGGAAGAAAAAATCATTCCAGGCATGGATGAAATTAATGATGACAACCGTTGCCAACGCAGGGCGGATTAACGGCAAAAGCACACGCCAAAATACCTGAAAATGGTTGCAGCCGTCGATTCGTGCTGCCTCCTCCAGCTCCACGGGCAGCGTACGGAAAAATCCTGTCAGGATAAATACGGAAATGGGAATCCCGCTAGCTGTATAGATCAGGATCAACGACCACAGTGAGTTGAGCAGGCCAAGGTTTTTCATCAATATGAACAAAGGGACAAGACCCAGCTTGATCGGAATCATCAGACCCAGCAGGAAAAAGAAGTACAGTACCCCCGTCCATTTATACGAGAATCTCGCCAAATAAAAGGCAGCCATCGCAGAGAAAACGGTAATCAGCAAAACAGACATCACGCTGACAAATATGCTGTTCATCAAAAAATCGGCAAAGGGGACGACTTCCCACAGCTTTCTGTACGTGTCCAGATTAAAAGCCGTTGGCAGAAGCGACAGAGGATTTTCGAAAATCTGCATATTCGTTTTGAAGGAGGAAGCAATCATAAGCACAATCGGATAAAGGGATATCAGCATGAAGAGATAGGCCAAAACGTACTGAGCCGACCGGCTACCCACGCTCGTTCTCACATCATGTCCCTCCTTTCTAAGGCTTTTGCCAAATCCAAGATTAATGCTGCACTTCACGCTTGCGCATCAAATAAAGCGAGAGCGCAGATACTGACGCCACGATAAAGAAGAGAACAACGGCAAGCGCAGAGCCAAGACCGACTGATACATCACCTGCACCTCCAGCGCTGCTGAATGCCAAGCGATAAAAGTAAACGGCCAGTGTATCTGTCGAACGAAATGGTTCGCCCATCGAGCCTTGCATCGCGTATACCAGCTCAAACGCTTCAAAGGCCTGAATAAACGTAAAGATCGTCATGATCGTAATGGATGGCATACAAAGCGGCAAAATGATCTTCCACAATAAGCTGATTCCTCTAGCGCCATCCAGTCTGGCTGCTTCAATCAGCTCTTCCGGAATGGATTGCAGACCCGCCAGAAAAATCAGCATCGCAAACCCAATACCAAACCAGCAGTTAATGAGGATAATCGCAAGCAGTGCTGTATCGGGATCTCCGAGCCATGGCTTCGCCCACTCCTCAAGCCCGATCTTGGTCAACAGCGTATTCAGCGCACCATAATTGGGATTCAATATCAATTTCCATAAAAACCCAATTACAATGACAGAGAGAAGCCTTGGCATAAAGTAAGCGATCTTCAAAAAGCTGGAGCCGCGAATTTTTCTGTAAATGAGAAAAGCCAATCCAAAGGCAATCCCGTTTTGCACAATCATTTCTACAATAAAATAGTAAACATTGTGGCCAAATGCATTCCAAAACATCTCGTTAAACGGCTCTACGGTAAACAATGTCACGAAGTTTTTCAGTCCGACGAATACTCCACGCTTGATTCCATCCCAGTCGTACAAGCTGTATAAAAACGCCGAAATGATCGGATAGACGACAAACAGCCCATATACGATAAGTGCGGGAATAGGAAATAGGTGAATCAGCCAGCGTGCTCGGCCTTTTGGTCGGATGGTTGGTCTTTCAAAAGTACTGATGACGCCCACCCCCCTCTTTGCATAGGTTCTTTTTAGGATGACGGGAGCGAATCGATTGATCCACTCCCGCAGCCCATTCCTACTTTACCTATTTTTTGAATGGCGGGTACCAGGTGGCAGCGGACTTTTGCACTTCATCCACTACTTGCTCCGGGCTCATTTTGCCTAAATACATTCCTTGCAGCGCATTTTCCAACGTCTGCTTCGTTGTCGGCTTGCCTTCTGCAAAATGAACAACCATCAAATACGGTGTGGAGCTAGACTGAGAAAGCTCTGCCATTTTATTCACGAGTGGATCATCAGTCGTCACACCCGGTACTGCACTGATTCGTTTGAATTGATTAGCGAACAGCTCTCCAAATTTTTTGGTTGCCATAAATTCCATGAATTTCATCGCTTCCTGCTTGTGCTTCGACTTGCTGTTGACCGCATACGAGCCATCTACCCATGTCGTAATGACAGCTTTGCCATCATCTGTCGGCATTGGGAAAAAATCGAGCTGCAGGTCAGGATTTAGCTTTTTGATTCCTTCCAGCTCAAAGCTTCCGTTGATGAACATCGCAGCCTTGCCAGTAGCAAACAACGTTCTCATATCATTCAATTCCAGACCCACATAATTTTCCGGGAAATAAGGGATGAGTTCTTGCATGCGTTGCACGCTTCCTAAAAACTCTGGGCTTTTGAGGTCGGTTTCCCCTTTTTGCAGCTTATCAAGATAGTCACTGTTGTAGCTGGCAGGGGCGATTACGCCATGGCTCAGGGACAACAGCCAGCCTTCCTTCGCACCAAAGGAAATCGGAACGATTCCTTTTTCCTTCAAAGCCTTTGAGGTTGCGATCAGCTCATCCCAGCTTTTTGGCTCCTTCAATCCATTTTCCTCAAATATTTTTTTGTTGTAGTAAAATTGTGTGGAGTTTAGAGAAAGCGGCACTCCATACACCTTGCCATCCTTGCCTGTCGCTGCTGCGAGAACATCCTTTGGAAAGCTGGAGATGCCAGCAACACCGTCTAGCGGCTCCAAATAGCCTGCTTCCGCTAAAGAAACGCCTGGTGCATATGGACGAAGCTGCAATATGTCTGGGCCGCTATCACTTTGAAGCGCTGTATTCAAAATCGTATTGTACTCAGTTGCTTTGAACGGCTTGAACTCGATCTTGATGTTTGGATTGTCGGCTTCAAATGCTTTAATGATTTGCTTGTAGCCTTCTGTGTCTTCTACACGCCAGCTATGCATCGACAATGTTACCTGCTGGCCTCCCCCTTGACCGCCGCTTGCATTGCCAGCCGGCTCCCCTCCCGGCTTTGCTGGCTCTGTCCCGCCGCCACCACTACATCCGGCAAGTGCCATAGCCGCTGCCAGCACGACTGAAGCTGCTGCATGAAAACGAAATTGCTTCATCTTAAACCCTCCCCCTTATTCTTTGCGCCTTGCTCTATTCAGTCAGACTCTTGTGTAGCTGAGTCGTGACAGCGTCATGTAATAGCGGTCGCAATTGCCTAAGCTGATGGTTACGTCCCAGATGAACGACATTCGTCAAAAAGATGACCGCCAAATCCTGCACCGGATCGATCCACATGCTCGTTCCTGTAAAGCCTGTATGTCCATAGCTGGATGGATGGAAGCCGTTGCCACAGCTGAGAAGCGTCTGGGAACAATTCAGCTCCCAACCGTATCCCCTGCTTCCAGATGCCTGCACCGTGTGCCAGTGAATCGCTTGCTCTCTCCATTCATCAGAGATAAGTGGCGGGGTGCCGTACAGCCAGCTCATTGCGTAACGGCATAGGTCATCCGCAGTCGAAAACAGCCCTGCATGACCAGCTACCCCTCCCATCACATACGCTTTTTCATCGTGTACCTCGCCTGCTATATATTTTCCTGTTAGCGAGCAATATTCTGTATACGCAATATTCCTAAAAACGTAAGTATTCGGACAATATCGAGTGTGATTCATCCCGAGCGGCTCGTATACATGATTCGTCACATAGGCGTCGAGCTTTTGTTTTGTTACACGCTCGATCAAAAGCCCCAGCCAGATCATCCCTAAATCACTGTATACAACCTGTGTGCCGGGGGCATGAAGCAACTTTTGCCGAAAAAGAAGCTCTGGCAAAACGATCTGGCTGTCTCGCCTCCGCTCCTCCAGATCAGCTGGCAGCCCAGATGTATGTGTAAGCAGCTGAGCAATCGTAATCGAAGCTTTATCGGCTGGACAATCAGGGAAGTACATGCCAATCCGATCATCCGGAGCGAGAACTCCCTCTTGGAACAAAAGCAGGAGAGCAGGAAGCGTCGTCGTCACCTTGGTCAATGAAGCCAGATCATACAGCGTTTCAGGTGTGACTAGCTGATCCCCCGTCACGCTCGTCTTGCCTACATCGCAGGCATACCAGACACGTCGATCATGAATGACGCGCAAGGCAGCACCCGGCAACAAGCCATCGTCTACCCATTTTTGCAAAAGCAGCTTCACTTCGTTCATGCTCCCCCTCCTTTTGTTCAGCTCGATGAGCGTTTCGTTCTGCTTACAGCCAGTCTCGTCTTTTCCAAAAGCGGAATTACTTCTTCCTGCTTGCGGCTGACCATCGTGATGAACAAAATATCGATCACATTCAACTGGGCAATCCGAGATGCCATCGCTCCGCTTCGGATGCTTTTTTCTACCGAGCTGGTAAAGAGGCGTATATGAGCCAAATCCGCGACTGGTGATGGACCGAATTTGGTCAACGTAATGATCGTTGCTCCCTGCTGCCTTGCTTCCGTCAAAGACTGGATGATATCCTCGGTTTGCCCGGAGTAGGAGATGCCAATCACCACATCTTTGTCCGTCAAATTGACGGCAGAGGTCAGCTGTGCGTGAAAATCAGAGTACGCTTCACACCACAAATTAATCCGGGAAAACTTTTGCCTGATATCGTCTGCGATGACTGCAGACGCACCTACGCCGTACACATCAATTTTGCGTGCCCGAGACAGAGCATCTACTGCCTTTTTTACTTCCTCATTTGACAGGACGGACAATGTATCCTGAATGGATTGGACATTGTTCCAGCTGACTGCCTGCATGATGGATTCGACCGAGCCCTCCATCATGATTTCCTGATAACTACCTGTAGCAGCTGTCTGCTTCGTCAAATCGCCAGCAATCCGCAGCTTCAACTCCTGGTAGCCTTTCATATTCAAAGAACGGGCCAAACGGATGATCGTTGCTTCGGATACCCCACTCAACTCCGCCAGCTTTTGTACGGATAGCTTCACCACATCCTCTGGATGGGCAAGAATGAACTGAGCGACTTTACGCTCTGATGGTTTCAATTCGTCCAAAATGGCTTGCAGACTAACAAGACCTCCATTTAACATGTGTGACACCGCTTTCTTCCCCCAAATCTTACCTTCATTTTATGAAGCTTTATTTCTTTCGTCAATTGTTATCTAATAAACAATATTTCAAAAGAGGAAAGATATACACTACTCGCATGATTCTTTCTATTTTTTCCAAATCAATTCCCCCTTGACTTTGCCGTCACGTGAACGTTTACGCTTGGAGCCATCAACCATTCAAGGAGGAATATTGCTTTGAAACGTACTGTGATAAAAGGGTGCTGGATTCTCACCATGCGTACTGGAGAAAAGCCGTTTGTAGGCGATATTTTGATCGAGGGACAACGGATTGAAAGACTTGCGCCCTTTATCGAGGAGGAAGTCGACGAGGTGCTGGATGGGAAAGGAATGCTTGCTATGCCTGGACTCATCAATGCGCACAACCATGCCAGCATGTCACTTTTGCGCGCTTTTTCCGATGATCTGAAGCTGATGGACTGGCTAGACAAAAAAATGCTCCCCGCGGAAGCACGCATGACCAAGGAAGACATCTATTGGGGCACGATGCTCGGAACAGCCGAAATGATCGCATCGGGCACCACTGCCTTTGCCGATATGTACGTTCATATGGATGCAGTTGCCCAAGCTGTAGTGGACAGCGGAATGCGCGCCTCCTTGACTCGCGGCCTCGTCTTTTTGGAGGATGATGGAGGTCGCCGCATGACAGAAGCACTCGATTTGATCGATAACTACTCAGGCGCTGGCGATGGACGAATTACGACGATGCTGGGTCCGCACGCACCTTATACATGCCCGCCCGAGCCTTTGGCCGAGGTCGTCCGGCTAGCGCGGCATCGACGCATCCCTGTCCATATTCACCTCGCAGAAACCCGCGAAGAAATCGGGAAAATCAAGGAAAAATACAACCAGACCCCAACTGAATACTTGAATGAAGTCGGACTGTTTCAAGACAATCACGTCCTGCTCGCACATGCAGTTCATCTGACGAACAGTGACATCAAGCTGCTGCGCGGGATGAGAGGTGGCGTCTCCCATAACCCTGTCAGCAACCTCAAGCTTGCCTGCGGAATTGCACCAGTGACAGAAATGATCGCAAACGGCATAACGGTTGGGCTTGGTACCGACGGAGCAGGCAGTGCCACAACCCTCGATATGTTTGCCGAAATAAAAGCAGCAACCTGGCTGCAAAAGCTGGAGCACTTCGATCCAACGGTACTGCCTGCCGAGCAAGCGCTGCGGATGGCGACGATTGAAAGTGCCAAGCTGCTCGGTATTGACCATGAGGTGGGAACTCTCGAGGAAGGAAAAAGAGCCGATTTGATCCTGCTTGATCTAAACAAGCCGCATTTGCAGCCGATTCACGATCTACACTCTCTCGTTGCGTACAGTGCCACGGGAGCTGATGTCGATACGACGATCGTAAACGGACAAATGTTAATGCGTCATCGTCAGCTGTTAACCATGTCATGGGACGAGGTGCGTACACAGTCAACAAAACGGGCAGCTCGTTTGGTAGAGGGGCTGTAGCCTCTAATCCTGGCGTTGACGGAATTGACTGGGACAGTGACCCGTTCGCCTTTTAAAGACTCGCTCAAAGGTGCCCAGGCTGCCAAACCCTGCCTCAAATGCAATTGCCGTAATATCCAGCTTCGTTTTCTGAAGGAGCTGGATTGCTTTGTTTACGCGTAAATTAGCGATGTATTGTGCAGGGGTTTGGCCCAGCTGTGCACGGAATAGCCGAATCAAATGATATTTACTGAGTCCGGCAGCATCTGCGACCATATCCAGCTGTATGTTCTCCGAAGATTTCTCATAAAGAAAATCGACAGCTCGGCGAAGCCCCGGATGAGAAATGAGCAAGCTTCGATCCTCATGCTTGTTGTCATGTGTCCCATCCTGCAAGGTCAAAAGCAGGCGAGCCAGCTCAAGCTCTGTCTCTTGCTGCTCCAGCTCAGAAAGCGGCCGTGCCATGGTTTGCAGCACAGAATGCTCCGCCAATCGACGAAACATATCTGTCGCCCCCTCTGCCCACGGAACAAATTCGATGGAGGAAGCCGGTTTCCCAAGTCTCTCCTCCTCTACTCCCCGCAAAAATGACTCTTTGAAAAAAAGCAGCATCATGCGGCTCGCCTCCTCTCCGGCATAATGCCGATGACGATAGCCAGGAGAGAGCACGAGACGCTGATCGCCTGTTACCTTTCTGATCTCCCCGTTGCATTCCATACGGGGCGATCCATTTAGCGGAATGCTTATTTGATAAAATCCTTGATGATCATGCAATTCGTCTGCTGAATGGGCTGCCACCTGATAAATAAGGATGGCGCACTGCTCCATCTCCAGCCTAAGTAATTTGGATACATCCTCCATAGCTTTTATCCTCTCCACGCCTCTTGTCAGATTCCGCAATTATTGGCGGAATAGAAGCGCAATAATCGCCGAGACCATCTCCAATTTGTTCGCAATAATAGGTTCATTACCTTTTAGATAGCGGGGTTTCCATCAAGATGAACTGGTCCTTGTTACGCAGCCGCAATTTCGTATTGTTTCTCGTCCGGGAATCGCTCTCTCTTTCCGGCACCATCTTTCTCAACATCTCGCTTGCTCTCTACATTCTGGCCCTGACAGGCTCAGCAACCAAGTTTGCATCGGTCCTATCTCTGGGCATCATTCCACATCTGTTATTCGGGCCGCTCGCTGGAATAGCCGTCGATCGGATGAACAAACGCACGCTGATACTTCTCTTGGAGTCCGGGAGAGCCATATGTCTTCTCGCTATGTTTATTTTTGCTCAGCTTGGCCCCATCCAGGTAGAGGTGATTTACGTTTGTGTGATGTTGTTTTCTGCCTGCGATGTGTTTGCAGCGCCCGCCTACGTGACGCTCCTGCCTGCCATTGTTAAAAAAGATGAGTTGAACGATGCCAATGCTTTGGATACAACCATTGTAGAAAGCGTTCGGGTACTCGCTCCTTTTATAGGAACGGTGGTCTACAGCCAATTCGGAATCAGCATGGTCTTTCTCGTCCATGCTGCTCTCTGTCTTTTGTCAGTGGCGGCTACTTTCCTGATTGTACTGCCGCCGCAAATAAAAAAGGACTCTGCTACCACCATTTTACATGATCTGAAAACGGGGTTGCAGTCCTTTACGAGGGACACGCGAATATTCTCACTGGTAGCGAATGGAATGCTGACACATGTGTTTCTGTTTCCGTTTGTACTTCTCGGCTTTCCGTTCCTGATCAAGCAGGTATTTATCGGCAGCGATCTTGATTTCGGGATGGTCGAGAGCTTGCAGACAGCCGGCTCCCTGTGCAGCATCGTAGGGGTCGTGTTTTTGCAAAAAAGGTATACGCTACCCGTCAATATCGGGATCGGCATTCTCGGCTTGATCCTGTTTGTTTGTCCGTTGCTTTTGCTGGTCCACCCTGAATTTATTCAGACGCTTTCACACCACCCGTCACTTGTTGTCGGCTTTTTCGGGGCAGTCAGCTTTCTGCTATTTTTTGCCTTCGGTACATACGGGGTATTTTTTCGGACCTTTTACCAGCAGACCATCGACCCAATCATGCTGGGGCGCTTTGTTTCTGTCATGGCCATGCTGTTCGCCATCAGTCGGTTCGCCGGTTTTCACCTGTATGGAAAGCTGTTTGATTCGTATCCGCTTCTTTATCCGATCGTGATCCTGGGAGTCGGAATGGTACTGAAGCTGCTGATGCACATCCCCTTTTTGCAGGAAGAAAAGAAACGAAAAGCACGGGCCCTCTGAATGCTCGATTGGTCGCTTTCTCAAAGATTGATCCAACAAAATCCCACAGCAAGGCATATCGCAAACGCACTCCATTGCAAATAAGGAATGAGCAGGGAAGAGGCAATCTTGTTATGAGGACGGCTAGCCCGAATGAGCACCCATGTCGAATACGTCACGAATACCATATCCAAGGTGGCTAAAAAAAGCTGCTGAAATCCGAACAGTAACAGGGGAAATAGTTGATTGAAAAACCAATTTATTCCAAACAGTAGCAATAACTCCTGATTCATTTGCCCAGCTCGAACAAGCAAGACAACGGAGAAAGCGATCAACAGGTGCAAAAGGAACCAAATGACCGCAAGAAGAGAAGTAGACGGTGTTCCATCGGGCTTGGTCAAAGACTCGTACCAAGCCCCACCACCTGGAAACGCAAAGCCTGCCAGTGAGTAAAATGCTACCACTACCAGAAATAACAGTCCATCGCGCAGGATTATCATCAACCATTCCGCTCCTTTGCCTAGTATCTCTTTACTAGTCTATGAGCGATCCTAGCAATTTCATGCCGTTTTCACAGATTTGCTTACTCAACTTACTCGCTAATGCCAAAATACTGCCGCCTCAGCTCGTTAAATCTCTCGCTGTCTATTTGCTCTTTTGACATTTTGCCATCTACCCATTGCGTAAAGGAGGTATCCGTTAGGGTGATCGTTCCTGAGTTCGTAAAACGGGTGAGCAGCGGCGTCTTGTTAAAGGGCGACTCGGCGTGATTCGCGATAATCTCCTGAATCTCATCGAACTCGGATACGTCCGTCACTGGCTTTTTGGGATCAAATGCATATCCGATTCTCCAGTCCGTATCCTTGTATGCGAGCTTCATTTCCAGAACATAGTCTCCATACTCGCTTGGCATTTGCTTGATCCGGAATTGTCCATTACGAGAGGAGATAATCTCTCCCGTCAAAGGAACAGGCTGCAGGGGCAAATTCCCTCCAAAGCCGGTATCAATCACATAGGTTTGTCCCTGATGCGTCAGAAGAATCGTGACATGTGTTCTCCCGATAGTCAGAAATTGTTGAGCTGCGGGTTTATAAACAACTCCGCGTGTCAGGGCTGCTTGAAAGCCGTTTTCGATCAGGAAAAAGTAGAAGAGCGAATTTAATTCATAGCAAAGGCCGCCTTCTTTTTTCACTAGCATTTTCTCTCGCAGATAGTCTTTCGTAATCCTGCTCGTATTCTTTCCGATTATGCAGCCATTTTCAAAAGGAAGGCTTGTTGCTGTTTTTTCAAGCACCATTCCCAGTGATTCAAAGGAAATAGGCTCATCTTCAGATAACCCGATTCTTTTTCGAAATAATGCGCTAATTTCACTCATGATTCATTCCTCCCAGGAAAAGCTGAATGAAGAAAAGAGATAGCACCCACGCTATCTCTTTCTTGCAAAAAAACAACTAGTCTTACGGAAGTCGCAGAGACTCCCCTGGCTTCAGTGCTTTTCCGCGAATATCTTTTTCTGCCAGCTCAGCTACAAACGCATCTCCATCCTGCTTGATTGGAGGGAAGGTATCGTAGTGAATCGGAACCACAAAATCGGCTTCTACCCACTCTGCTGCCTTGACCGCATCCTCTGGCCCCATCGTGAATACATCCCCGATCGGCAAAAACGCGAGGTCGATATCGTGGCTGTCACCAATCAGCTTCATATCCCCGAACAACCCCGTATCCCCAGCGTGGTAGACGGTCTTGCCACCGATTTCAATAATAAATCCGCCTGGCATCCCCATGTAGACGATTTGCTGCTCGTCATCGAGGACGACTGCGGAGCTATGGAAGGCTTGTGTCATTTTTACTTTCCCGAACGGAAGTGTCGTCGCTCCTCCAAGGTTCAGTGCGAAGGTCTTGGCGCCTTTCCATCCAAGATATGTAGCCAGCTCATGCGTTGCAATAATGGTTGCGTCGTTCGCTTTTGCCAGTTCAACCGCGTCCAGAATATGGTCCATATGCCCGTGTGTTAACAGGATGTACTGCACAGAAATGTCTTCCAGCCTGGTTGCTGCCAGCGGATTGCCTGAAATAAACGGGTCAATCATGATTGAGTGCCCTTCGGTAGTCAATTGTACGGAGGCATGACCGTGAAATTTAATATCCAACATGGTATCCCCTGCCTTCTTGGTAATCTTTTCATTACTCTATCATGTTACCACGAAGAGAATGCGGAATAAAACAGGATAGGGGAAAAAGGCCGCCTAGTGCAAGGCAGCCTGAGGGACAACTACTTGCTTACTTTTTCCAGTGATGATGCTTCGATTAATGATTGTTGTGCTCAGTTACTGCAATAATTTGAGAATCACGGATGATAGTACGGCAATTATTTTCATTTTCACGCAAAATAATGGTGGTCGATTTTACCTCAACAAGCTTGCCAAAAAAGGTCCCGTTTCTTGTTTCGACCCTTACATTTCTTCCTTCGAATTTCTTCACCTGGTCTTTGAATGCCATGGTTAATCCCTCCTTCTCATGCATCCTATGTACATTTGGCATAGCCCTACTAGAGCAAATGCACAGTTGGAATGAAAATGTACTTGTACCCGTAACCATTTGTCCCTCTGCCTAGCCTTGAAACCATATAGTTTCGCGTGATTCATGCCAAGCGGGCAAATGGGAATTCGTACATCTGCTGATGAGGATTGTCGGTGCTCAGGCGAGATTTGTCGCTGGGTGCCGCATAGAAGAAAAACTTCTCCATCCGCAGACGAACACTGCAGGTTTTTGTCGCACGATTCCTACAGGAAAAGTCCGCTGCACACAGAAACGGTAATACAAGGACAATCGGAAATACATGCCAGGAGGGATACTCATGGGAAATGTTATTGAATTGGTTGCAAGAGAGCGGACGTACAGTGGCAGGGAGGTCGCTGATTTACTCGGGATCGGCGCAAGCACACTCCGCAAATGGAGCATGCTTTTGGAAAGCCACGGCTACTGGTTTTTGCGCGACAATCAAAATCGTCGGGAATACAGACAAATCGATATTAACGCACTCCAACGATTTTACCGCCTGACAAAGGACCAGCTCGTTCCACAGGAAGAAGCAGCCCAAATGATCGTCACACATAATTCGTCTGAGCCCGCACCTCGTAGCGAAGCTGCCGTAGCTCTGGCCCCGGCTCCAGTGCTCCACCCACAAGTGAAGGATGAATCTATTGCCCAGCTGGACCAAAAATTGCACATCCTAGCTAGTCATGTTAAGCAGCAGGATGCTGCCCATCAGGAGCTGCTGGCCCGTGTGGAAAAGCAGGAGGCGTACATCCGCAGCAGCCTGAAGGAGCGCGATCGCCGTCTGACCAAAGCGATGAGCGACATCATGGATGCCAAAGCGCAGCTGGCAAAAATGAAGGATGCCGAGCGGAAGACAACGATTTGGCAAAAGCTGTTTCGGATTCAGTAATCGTGCCTGTTCATATGACCATTTTTTGAAACAACCTCTATACAGAGCTCATCTGCGAGGCGGGAAAAGTACGATGCGATCCTCTTCTAGCTCAATCCGCAATTTCCCGTCCGCTCCGATCGCCTGAAGATACTCCTCTGGAATTTGCAGTCGCCCTGCCTGATCAAGCACAGCGCATTCATCATGGGTGTCTTCCTCCGCCGCCTCTCCGTCAGGAAGCACGGCCTGTTCTGCAACTGCGCCTTTTCGCCGCACGATCTCACTTGACGTTTTTCCGTCACGGATAGCTACTACTCGATCTACCTTTCGCGCCAGCTCCAAATCATGTGTCACGATGACAACCGTGAGCCCGAACGAACGGTTGAGCTCCTGAAAAAGGTCAAGAATCATTGCAGCTGTCCGGGTATCGACACTACCTGTCGGCTCATCAGCTAATAGCAGCTTCGGCTCATTAGCAAGTGCAATCGCAATGGCTACTCGCTGCTGCTCGCCTCCGGACAGCTCACTGAGCCTGTTGTTTTTTCGGTGACTCAATCCAACCAAATCCAATAATTCCTTTGCTCGCTCTCGTTTTCGCTTGCCCCGCAAAAGCATCGGCAGCTCCACATTTTGCTGGGCGGTGAGATAGGGAATCAGGTTACGGGCGTTGTTCTGCCAGACAAAGCCTACTGTCTCGAGACGATACTTGACCAGCTCTGCGTTCGTCAGCCGAAAGAGGTCCGCTCCCGCTACGAACAGCTTGCCTGCGGACGGACGGTCCAATCCTCCCAGCATGTTTAAGAGCGTCGATTTGCCGCTTCCGCTGTTCCCAATAATCCCCATCAGTTCTCCGTTCTCTACCTTTAAGTCAAGTCCTTGCAGCGCAACCACTTCCAGATCGGCTGCTTTATAGATTTTGACCAAATTTTCACATACAATCATCCGCTTAATCCTCCCCCAGCTTCACGGCTTGATGGATCTGCAAGCGAGACAACAGGATGCCCACGACCCCGATTCCAATCATCAATGTGATCGCAGTAAACGTATAAATGATCTGTTCATCTTGCGGGTTAGACACCACTGAAAAGGGCGGTACCTGTTTATCCGCCTGAAGATACAAACCTAGTGCAGGAAGGAATAGCATGTTTGCCAGTTTCCCCGCCATCATACCAATGGCAAACGCAATACCAAACGTCAGTAACTGCTCCCATGCTAGAACGCGTACAAGCTGCCCAAATGGCATTCCCATGGCACGAAAAACACCATATTGCAATTTGCGCGCTCCAAGCGTAAGCACCCAGTACATGATGTACCCGATAAACGTAATCAGCATGGACAAGAGGAAGCCAAGCGTCAAAGCACCGTTCAAGCCTAAGTAATAGGCACTGTTTTTTACCTTGATCAATTGCTGCCCCGCATTATCCAGCTGACTCAGTCTGATATTTGCCTGAGAGATTCCTTCATAGAGGTCCTCGGTGGATGCCTCGGGGTTCATATCGAGCCAGACTTGATACGGCTCCAGTCGCATTTTATCTTGTACGAACGGAAGATTGGCCACTACCAGATACCGCTCTTCTTTTCCATTGCTGTATGTTCCTTTTTTCGGCACCGGATTCCAGCCCGGCCAATAATCTACGATGGCATACACGATCGCTTCTGCCGGGCGCGCATCCTTCCAACCGACTACAATCGTTTGTCCCTCAATCACATTCAGCTTGTCTGCAAGAGTTCGTGAAACGATAACTGCTTGAGGCTCTTGGGCTAAAAGATTCAAATATTCATAGAAATGATGCGGAAACAATGCTGGCTTCCACCATGCGACCTGCCCGAAATCTTGTGGATTGATGCCCATCAGTGACACTCCCATAGCCGAGCGATCGCCAAAAGACGCCTCCGCCAACTCATTCACATAAACCTTGGCTGCATGCTTCACCCCTGGCAGCTGTGAGTAAGCTGCAAAATCTTGTTCCTCGTACGTTATAGGCACTGCCTCTGGCTCGTTGCTATTCATAGCTTCCCCTTCTGGTCCATTCATCGGATTTCGATGAATCATAACGGCAGGCTTATCGCTATTCCAGTCTACTTTCAAGCGAATATCTGCACCTGTGTCGTAGCGTATGCGCTCTTCTGCATTCTGATTGATCGTACGTGCCATACTCGCACTGAACATTCCTACGGCTACGGTGATGGTGACAAACAGCATGAGAAACTGATAGTGCCGGGAAGCTCGCCCGACCTGCACCAAGGTAGTATGCAGAGAAAGAGGAAAAAAGTGACGCCCCGCCCACAATACAAGCCTCAGAATCCACGGGTAGACTCGAAGACAAAATAGGCCAAACCCCAAAGCAAAGAGAACAGGCACAAAAAAGAGCAAGAAATCAACAGACATCACTGGAGTGTTCTCGCTTGACCCGGCTACAAAATCAAGCGTCTTTTGATAGGAATACCAGCCGTACCAAGAGATCAAAAGCAGTAAGACATCCAGAAACAGGCGATGCCAGATGATTTGCCCAGTCATCCGCGCTACCTCTTGCTTGTGCGATACAATGTTTTTTCTCGTCGCCATAAAAACAGATACCAGATTCAAAGCGACACACAAGACGACCGTCCAGCCAGCATAAACGAATACTTCCTCGTTCAGGGTAACATCCAGCCCCGT
Organism: Brevibacillus reuszeri; assembly: GCF_002897295.1. GTDB lineage: Bacteria > Bacillota > Bacilli > Brevibacillales > Brevibacillaceae > Brevibacillus > Brevibacillus reuszeri_A. The sequence goes on along the minus strand of NZ_BEXF01000008.1, from coordinate 111,161 downwards.
CCGATCGACGAACTGGAGAAAGCCATTGGAAATGCCAAGCAATTTGCTAAGCAGTACCCCCACAAACGGACCGATCGCAAGTGCGCATAGTCCAAGGATGACGATCTCCATGAAAAAAATAAAAAACACCTTGAAACGACTAGCTCCCCTGCTGCTCAATACAGCAATTTCTGTACGCTGACGCTCCACAATCAATCCCGACACCATCACCAGATACAGCCCTAACATGACAAAGATAGGGACGTAGAGTGACCAGAGAATCATCCGAAATTGTTTGCTCTGCTCATCATATTTGCTGACGATGCTGCTGGCAGGAAATTGAACTCTGAACTCATTTTTCTTCAATCCGTACTGAAGCAGCTGATCTTCGACGTCAGAGGTAGTCGAGATCAGCCGGTCTTTATCCAAGGCGCGAAACGATTGATAGTGAAAGGCAGTGTAAAGCTGGATCGAGCTCACCAGATTTTGTTCCTGCAAAAGCAATTTGCGAAACAGCTGCTCATTGATCACAAAGCCCTTCGTGTATTCGCCAGTAGAAGCGAACCAGTACGGATCGTTTCCCTCTTTTTCTTTAAAAACCCCGACTGGCTTGATAAACATTTTGAAAGTAGCCTCTTTGTCGGATGTTAGCTCGTATGTACTTCCCAGTATCATCCGCCGATCCTTCAAAGCTTTTTCTGTCACTAGCGCTTCGTACACGCCATCTACAGGAACTGCTTCAGGCAGTCGCCCATCGACAAGGGTCATATGCTTTTCCAGCTCGCTTAGCATATACAGCGGCGTGCTTTCAGGAAGTGTGGCTCGCTCCTTTTTTTGGTCTGCCAAAATTGCCTGGAACGGAACTGTCCGCAAGACTGTCGTATGTTCATATACAGGCACCTGAAGCGGCTCTATTACTTTATTCTGAAGATAGCTTTCCATCTGTTGAAGAAGTGTGGAGCTATCCTGTGCCAGCTTATTTAGATTGATCGAAACTAGCAGCCCGCCTGGAAAATGCTTGCTATCCTTTTGGTATTGCTCCAGGTCCTTGGTCAACATACGCTGCTGTACGCCTGTCGTGAAGGCGGGTATGCTCGAAGCCAGTCCAACCGCGACTATCAGCCCCATCAGCAGGCTGCCGACGAGCCAGCGGTTGTTCAGCATTTTCCGCAGGATCATTTGCAACATTGCCACGCCTTGTCCCCCTATTCCAAAATGACCAACTGACCTGCTTTCAGTCCACTGCGAATTTCGACCTGCGTCTGATTGATGATTCCGACTTCCACATCGATTTCTTTTTTGCTCTTGCCCTCCAGCACCCGGACGTATTGCCTTCCGGAAAAGTCATGAAGTGCTCGCTTCGGTATGATCAACGCCTGATCCTTTTTGTCGACGATCACCTCGATCGAAACGCTAGTGCCAGTCTCAATGTCCTCGGCGAGATTCTTCGGGGAGATGAGGAGGCTTCGTTCGTACAATCGAGTCAAATCCTCTGGCAAATTGTCCGGAACGCTGAGCGGTGTCTGCACGACTGTTCCTTCCCCTTTCGCTCCATTACTCCAAGCAAGTGTCACTTTCATTCCTTCCAGTACGTCCTTGATCGCTTCTTTCTCCGGAGCCGTATACAAAATAAACAGCTTCTTGGGATCTCCGACTGTTACCAAGGTTTGATGCGCATCCACTTCATCCCCCACCTGCTCATTGCTAACGAAGATGACAATCCCGTCAAGCGGTGATATCAGCTTGGTTTCCGTCAACCGTTTTTGAAGATTTCCGAGCTCCATCTGTTTTTGCTTGAGATTTAGCTTGGCGCGCTCCACTGCATACTCCTTGCGCTTCGGGTCCTGCAATTTGGCTAGCTCTAACAAGGACTTGTCCCACTCGATTTGGGCAAGCTTGGTCTCGCTCGCTTTGGCGTTCATCTCTGCTTTGCGTACATCCAGCTTGGCTACCTCCACTTCGTAGTGGTTATCCTGTCCCGCTTCCAGTAGTTCCAGCTTTGCCTTTTCTACCTCATAGCGTGCTGATTCGATATCTCTTTCCAGCTCACTTGCGTCCAGTTCGGCCAGCACCTGCCCCTTTTTCACCAGATCACCACTTTGAACAGAAAACGATTTTAGCCTGAAGCCCTTCGTCTCTGGAAAAGAAAGCTCCCGCTTGTCTACAGTCGTGAATGTGCTGCTTCCCTTCACGCTTTTTACGATAGTTCCCTGCTCCACTTCGGCTACTTCGTATTGAATCGGAGCGGGCTCTACTAAAGGCGGTGCCAAGACTGCCTCCTCTTTCGGAAAAATCGAACAGCCCGCAAGCATTGCCGACAATAAAACAGTGGCATATGCTTTCCCTTTATGTCTGAGGATGCACTTTGCCCAAGATGAAGCCGTCCTCCAGTTCACATACATCATCTGCTACCTCCAATACACTCGGATCATGGGTTGTCATGATAATACTCATGCCCTCTTCTTCTACGAGACGGCGAAACACATGGCTAATATGCATGCCCATTTTGCTGTCCAACTCAGCAGTCGGCTCGTCCGCTAGCAGCAAGAGTGGCTTGCCCGCGACTGCTCGAGCGATTGCACAGCGCTGCTGCTCCCCTCCCGACATTTCAAAAGGACGGTGATGGGCCCGCTTGGACAATCCGACCAAATCCAACGAGTCACGGATGCGATCTTTCCATTCCATGGCGGGGATGCCAGACAGCCGTAATCCAAACTCGACATTTTCGGCTGCAGACATGAGCGGAAACAAGCCAAATGACTGGAAAATAAATCCCATATTCTTCTGCCTGATCCTGGTTCGTTCCCGATCAGACAGCTGTCCGATTTCCTTTCCCTGAAAATACACACTTCCCGCTGTTGGTCGATCAAGACCTCCCAGCAGGTTCAGTAGCGTAGTTTTTCCTGACCCTGACCTGCCTTTTAAGACGAGCAAGCGGCCTTTTTCTACTTGTATCGTTACCCCCTGAAGCGCACGTACGGCTGCAGCTCCTCTTCCAAAAACACGTTCTACCGCTCTCGCCTCTGAGATGAAAGCCAAAATGACACCCCCAATTATATGTCTGAAAAGTATGAGTATTAATAATAGTACACGAAGCCCCATCCATTTTTTAATAAAATTGGAATAAATTAATATAAACAAAAATAAAAAACCTCCTGTTCGAAAAGAAACAGGAGGTTCGTTCATGTGTCTTGATTAGTCTAGCCTTCCATTACGATCTTTCTTGCAGCGTTAACGAACATCTTCACGCCCACTTCCAAAGCATCCTCATCAATCGTAAAGCGTGGGTGGTGGTGTGGATAAGTAATGCCTTTTTCCTTATTTCCAGCAGCTACGTAAAAGAAGCAGCCTGGAGCTTTTTGCTGGAATGCAGAGAAGTCTTCGCCGCCCATGGTTGGTCGCATATGCTCGACCCACTCAGCTCCCAGCGATTCAACCACGACGTCTTCCATCAGCTGAGTGACTTCTGCGTCATTGATTACAGGGCGGTAGCCAAATTCATACTTGAACTCGTAGCTTCCTCCATGTGCGTCGGTAATCCCTTTGATGACACGCTCCATGATAGCAGGAACCGACTCGCGCAAATTCTTGTCAAAGCTGCGGACTGTTCCGCACAGCTTCACTGCACCTGGGATAACATTGTGTGTCGTACCCCCGATGATTTGCGTAACGGAGAGAACCAGGTTGTCCAGTGGATCGGCATAGCGGGAAACAACATGCTGAAGGTTTGTTACGACCTGCGCTGCAATCGCGATACTGTCGATCGTTTCATGCGGTAGGGCAGCATGTCCACCCTTTCCAAGCACCGTAATCCAAAACGTGTCTGGTGCTGCCATCATCGGTCCCGGGCAAATTCCTACTGTTCCGAATTCCATTGTGGACCACAGATGTGTACCGATCACCATGTCTACGCCATCCATAACTCCCGCTTGCACCATTTCCTCAGCGCCGCCTGGATATACTTCTTCCGCATGCTGGAACAAAAAGCGCACTTCGCCTTTAATCTGATCCTTCATACCGGACAAAATTTTAGCTGTGCCAAGCAGCATGGATGTATGTCCATCGTGACCACACGCATGCATCACGCCAGGGTTTTTGGAAATAAATTCGAACGTGTTTTCCTCCGTAATCGGCAAGGCGTCCATGTCGGCGCGCATCGCCAAGACTTTACCTGGTTCGGAGCCAATCAGACGAGCCATTACGCTATTTTTTGTCGGTCTTGAAATTTCCAAATTGCCAAAAGAACTGAGCGTCTCATATACAAACTGAGCCGTTTTCTCTTCGTGGAAGGAAAGCTCCGGATTTTCGTGCAAATAGCGTCTCCAAGCAACGACCTGTTCCTTCATTGCTTCTACTGTCTGATTCAAAGCTGCTGCTGTTGTCATCCTAGTTCCTCCTCGTCCGGGACTTTCCCATGCACCCGGAGTTCTCTATCTTTCGTAGTCGCTTATTGCTCGCTTGCCAAGGACAATACGGTACGGTACAGGACTTTCGCTCCGTTTGCACAATCTTCTTTACTGGTGTACTCCGCCGGATTGTGACTGATGCCGTCCTTGGAGCGGGCAAAAATCATCCCCACCGGACATAGATCCAAGAGCTGCATGCCGTCGTGTCCAGCACCGCTCGGAAGAGTCATTGTCTCCAGTCCTTCTGCTGCACACGCTTCACGGATTGCAGTCTGAATCATTTCGGAGCATGCGACTGGCGGAACATCTTGCAGTAGTTCGACTGTCAGTCCAACATTGCGTCTGGCACAAATGGCTTCCGCTTCACGCATGATGCTTTGTTCCACTTCATCGCGAATCGCTTTGTCAATATCGCGCAAATCAAGCGAAAACTCGACTCGGCCAGGGATGATGTTCACACCGCCAGGAAAAACCTGCATTTTGCCGACCGTACCGACACTGATTGGTTTCTTCGCTGCTTCTCGCTCAATGCACAGCATCACTTCCGCAGCTGCCGCCAATGGATCGCGGCGCATATTCATCGGCGTCGCACCCGCATGGCCTGCTTCGCCCTCCAGCACAAACTTCACCCAGAGGGGACCTGCGATGCCGCTCACGACCCCAACGGATAAGCCGTTTGTTTCCAGTACTTTTCCTTGCTCAATGTGGAGCTCGACATAGGCTTTCACAGAATCAGGAGTGCGTGCCGCTCCATTGATTTTTTCTGGATCAAGACCGCTTTTTCTCATCGCTTCGGCAATGGAAATACCTTGCGCATCCAGTGGATGCAGCTCATCTGAAGTGAGTGTTCCGGCAATTCCGCGGCTGCCGATCATGCCAAAGCCAAAGCGCGTACCTTCTTCATCTGTAAAAGCCAATACCTCAATCGGATGCTGCGTCTCTACACCTTGTTCATTCATCGCTTGCAGAATCTCTACGCCTGCCAGCACGCCAAGCGGTCCGTCAAAGTTGCCTCCACTTGGCACCGAGTCTATATGGGAGCCAATAAGCACAACAGGAGCTTCCGGATTTTTCCCTTCCTTGCGTCCAATCAGATTTCCTACCTCATCCTCACGCACAGAAAGACCTGCTTCTTTCATGAAGCCTGCGATCAGATCCTTGGCTGCTCGCTCTTCGGGGCTAAACGATAGCCTCGTAATCCCGCCTGCTTCCACGGTACCGATCTTACCAAGCTGCATCAATCTGTCCCATAGTCGTTCTGAATTGATCATGGCTTATCATCTCCTGTATTTAGGTCATGCATATCGGCTGATTTACGGTTATGACCTTAATTGTATAATAGTCTGTCTATTTTGTCACTCTGGCGAGACTGGCTTTTGGGGAGGAGAGGAAAATGGAGAAAAGGCTACAGGTTCTTGGGTCACCTGCTGGGGGTATCCACTGAACGGTTCCATTGCAAAAGGGAACACTGCGTCCAAAAGTGGCGGTTTCAGGGAGTGCTTGCAGAGTTGGACGCAAAGACGTGTTTCCTTTTTCCATTTCACCTCGGTTGGTGCCCCAAAGACCTTCGCTTTTCTCCATTTTCCTCTCACGAGCCGGTTCTCTTTTTCGTTCCTAGCATTTTGTGGGTCGCTCAGGGGGATTGTGGTACAGAGACAAAAGGTCCGACCTGATTGATCGGACCCTTTAACTTTTTTCTATTTCCAGCCCCATTTTTGGAAGACTTGGTGGGCCTGTTCTGTTTTTAGATACTCGACAAATTGCTGGGCGGTTTTCTTGTTGTCCGTTGTTTTGGCGATGGCGATTGGGGTTCCGCGGTACAGCTTTTCTGCTTCTGGTAACTGGATCAGATCGGTCTCTTCCGTTAGTCGGTAATGCCAGGATTCGTATGTAATCCACGCATCTAGTTGGTTGTTGTTTTTCCACAGTTCAATAGCTTCTGCACTGCTCTTGACCGAAATCGCTATGTTATGCTGGATGCCTGGAATGAGTCCCTGCCGTCCAGCGAGATCCTCCCACAAACCGAGCTGTCCCGCACCGTTCACATCAATGATTTTGACCCCTGGTTTGGTAAGGTCTTTGATTCCCTCGACTTTTTTCGGATTTCCTTTTCGTACGAGAATTCCAGCTGCTCGCGGGTACAAGCTCGTTCTCGACTTTTCGTCAATAAGCTCTGGGTATTTGCTTACCATTTCCTGAAGCATATACTCAGAGCCGCCAAAGACGACGTCAGCATCTACCTTTGCCTGATTGATCCACTTCGCTTCTGGCCCGGCTGTCACTTCTACTTTCAGCTTTGTTTCTTTCGTAAAACGTTCTGCCAGTTCCTTCATTGGCCCCAGTGGACCTCCAGGACCGTAGACATGAATGACCTCTTCTTTCGGTGCCACATTTGTGCTAGCTGTTACCGTATTTGGCTGCGAGGTGTGGGCAGATCCTAATGCCGTGGTAAAGAGAATGATCGCAAGCGCCGTTACTGCTACAAACGTCCTTTTCATGTGTTCCTCCTTGGAATTCGTCTTGTCACACTAGGTAACGAGCCCAAGTGGAAAATGGTTTGATTCACAGTGTAATACGATACACCTTGCGCGGTCTCCCACGCGGATTCGGACTCTCCTCGGCGACTACCTCGGCAATTCCTTTTGACTCCAGCTCCATTAATATGCGTCTCGCGCTTCTTGGCAGGATTTGCATGTGTTGGGCGAGCTCGTGGGCGTTGATCATGGGTGTTCCGCGTTTTTTTAGGATGGAATCGAGCTTGGACAAGGTGGCGACGCTTAGTGAGGTCTGGCGGCTTACCTCTTGCAGCTGCTGGGAGGAATAACGGTAGGCGATTTGCTCGTCACGCCCAAGTGGTCCTACGACGCTTTTATCGTCGAAGAATACCATCCAGTTGCCGGTTCCACGTTCTTTGGCGTGCAGTAGAGCGGTTCCTCCGTGGATTTCTGCTTCATACGCCGTTTTGCCAATGCCGATTCCGCAGGTGACCAGGTCCGCGCGTATGCCAAACATTCCTTCGAGATCGGGAATGGTTTTGTAATCATGCGTCACTTCCTGCAATCTGCCTCTGGTGGTGAAAATGACATAGCGTCCGGGTCCTGCCGTTTTTAGCGAGCCTTGGAGATACTTGGTATAACGCAGCAGCTTTTCCATGGTTTTGATCTCAGCATTTTGCCATTCATCTGTAGAAAATGTCCCCCCTGCCAGCTCCCGGAACGGATCGATCTCCATCATTTGTACGGCAATCTGCGAGTCCTTGAAGTGCAGCATTTCATTGGTTCGCAGCAGCATGTGAAGTACGGAGAGCACGCCTGCTCTTGTCGGCAGTACCCGATAGGACGGGACTCCGCGTCTTTTCAGCTCCAAATCTGCGGTTCGCAAGCAAGTCACGGCGGCTTTGGTTTTTTTCTCACGCCAGAGACTCTCGTGATAGTCGGCGAGCTCAGTAGCAGAAATCGCCCCCTCGTAATGCCTTAACCAGCTGTATCCATCCGCGATTCCAGCCTCTTGCAAAAAATGCTCCAGCTCATCTGCGGAAAATGTATCAAAGCTCACCTCGTTCACCTGAATCCCGATCTCGTGGGACAGGTGGAGCAAGGTTCGATACAAGCTCGCCCCAATGTGCGGTACGTAAGCCATGGGAACCTGAACCCTTCCGGTCGCCTTTGCCAGTGCATACGGCACCTTTCCGGAGAACAGCCACATATCTACCTCATCTACGTGCGGCAAAAGCAAATCGACAATCTCCTCTTCTTTCCAATACACGATGGGCAAGCATTCAATTTCAGGAAAATCGGGCAATACAGATTGAATGATTTCCAGCGAATCATCCGCGCCCATTACGCCTAGTCGTAGTTTCAATACACGTCACTCTTTCGCGCGGTTATTTCCTTAAAGAATAGCAAAAATGTCCGGATTCCAACAGCTTGCCTGCCGCATCCTTCCATGAAGATAAGAGCATCCTTGCTGTATACTTGATTCTAACCGGAACGAACAGGCCAGCAGCCAAAGGAGATCCATTCGTAATGAAATCTGACCGAATAAAATTCCCGACAGGATTTTGGGCGGGATTACGACAAATAGGCATTGACCCATACGAGGTAGCTCGCAAAGCACAGCTGCCGCTCACCATCATTACAGAACCAGTGACAGTGACCACTGCCCAGTATTTCAGAATCTGGCAAGCCTACTCCGAGCTCGTAGGAGAAACTGCCAGTGGAATCATCAAGCTTGCAACCGCCTTTGAAACGGTACATTATCCACCCGCTGTCTTAGCGACCTATCATGCTCGCAGCTATCGCGACGCCCTGAATCGAATGGCTCGCTACAAGCAGCTTTGTCCTCCAGAAAGCTTGCGCATAACCGAGGAGAACGAGCAATGTACAATCGAATTGGAATGGATGGACAGCGAACACCTCATACCACCATTGCTGGTTGGAATCACACTCGCCTTTCTAATCGAGCTTGGACGACGAGGCACGGGTCAGCCTATAACTGCACGATCCGTGGAATTTTCGCACGCGATGGGTGACGGTGCTGCCCTTGAAGCCTACTTCGGGTGCCCTGTCCAGATTGGTGCTGCCGTTAACCGTATGACACTGCATCGAAAAGATCTGGACCTGCCTTTTCTCTCGTATAACAAAGAGCTGCTAGAAATTCTGACTCCTGTATTAGAACGTTCATTGGACGAGCAACAGAAACGTTCAACTGCCGAAATGGTCAAGTGGATCTTGAAGCGAAGTCTGTCCGGTGGCCCCCTTGATATTCAAGCCGTGGCAAGCGAGCTGTCCATGAGCGATCGTACGTTGCAGCGCCGCCTTACTGAAGAACGCACAACCTTCAAGCAACTGTTGACACAAGCTCGGCATGAGCAAGCGCGAGAATACTTAGTCGACCCCGAGCTCGATATAAAAGAAGTGGCTTTCTTAGTTGGATATGAAGATCAGAACTCGTTTTACCGCGCCTTTCGCCTTTGGGAAGGTGATACTCCTGCCCATTGGCGCTCGGAATACCTAAGAACTCACCCGTCATCATAGACGCTCGTCCTAACCGATCCTAGCAAGGCTAGCATTTTTGGCGGGTTAAGCAAGAATTTTGGCGTTGTACGCTAGTTACCGAACGATCCAGACAAAGTAAGATAATCTCTATTCGGAGCACGAGCTTCTAATTTAGCACGCCATGAATGACAACAAAGGAGACGAGTGTTATGGATATGGGATTACAAAACAAAACAGCTTTGGTAACGGGATCAACCAGAGGTATAGGGAAAGCGATTGCTACCGAGCTTGCCAGAGAAGGTGTCCACGTCCTCGTAAATGGACGGAACTCTGAAGAGGTAGAACGAACTGTACGTGAATTGAAGGCGGAATTCCCTGCTACTTCTCCTCAGAATGCGACAGCTGATATTATTGATAGACAGCAAAGAGAAGCTTTATTTGAGAAATATCCGCACGTCGATATTCTCGTTAATAGCATGGGCATCTATGAAATCATGTCCTATGAGGACGTTGACGATGAGGTATGGGAAAAATATTTCCGAACAAATGTCCTTGCCGCCAATGGATTGTGCAAATTTTATTTACCCCAAATGCTGGATAAAAATTTTGGGCGAATCATCTTTATCGCAAGTGAAGAAGCGATTATGCCTTCCGGGCAAATGCCGCAGTATTGCATGACCAAAACGATGCTGTTATCTCTGTCAAAAAGCTTGTCCAAACGAACAATCGGAACGGAAGTCACATCCAATACCATTCTTCCTGGACCAACGCTATCCGAAAATGTACATCAAATCATTGATAGTCTGTTTCCTGATGATATGCCATTTTCGGAAAAAGAGAAAAAATTTATGGCAGCTAACCTGCCTCAATCCGAAATTCAGCGGTTTATCAAGCCATTTGAAATTGGCAGGCTGGCGGCATTCATCTGCAGTCCTTATGCATCCGCATTTAAAGGCTCTCCAATCCGTATGGACGGCGGCATGGTGCCTACCATTTTTTAAATAAAAGGTATTTCGACTCCCCCTTGCTTTTTTGTCCGACACTCGGTAAAATGTTTGCTCAAAGGGTATCATTTTATGGCAATGAGGAAGAAGAGTAGTCATTTTACGAAACTCCAGAGAGCTGATGGTTGGTGCAAATCAGTGTTTGCGGAAATGATGAATGGGCTTCCGAGCTCCAAACCGAACCCGCGCAGGTTAGCGGCAGTAGGCTTTGGCGTGTACGTCCACACGTTACAACGGACACCGTATGATATGTACGGATCAAAGAGATTTTACCAATGGGATAATTCCCTCGCGTAAAATAACAAGGGTGGCACCACGGTTCATTCGTCCCTGTCCAGGGCGGATGGACCTTTTTGTATTTTCCGAAAAACTTTATTTGATTGTATTGAAAGGAGCAACAAACCAATGAAAACGATCTTTTCCGGTATTCAACCCAGCGGTATTTTGACTCTGGGCAACTATCTGGGCGCAATGAAGCACTTCGTTCCGCTCCAGGATGAATTCAACTGCTTCTACTGCATAGTCGATCAGCATGCGATCACCGTGCCACAAGAACCTGCCGTTCTGCGCGAGAACATTCGTCGCCTCGCTGCCCTGTACCTGGCTGTCGGCCTCGATCCGAACAAGGTTACGCTGTTCATCCAATCTGAGGTTCCTGCACACGCCAAGCTCGGCTGGATCATGCTGTGTACCTCGTATTTGGGCGAGCTAGAGCGCATGACCCAGTTCAAAGACAAATCGGACGGACGCGGCGAATCCATCCCGGGTGGACTGCTTGCTTACCCACCACTGATGGCAGCAGACATTCTTCTGTACGGAACCGACTTTGTTCCGGTCGGAGAGGATCAGAAGCAGCATCTTGAGCTGACTCGTGACCTGGCTACTCGCTTCAATAACCGTTATGGTGAAATTTTCACCATTCCAGAGGTTCGTCTGCCAGAAACAGGTGCACGGATCATGTCTCTTGCTGAAGGCACTAAAAAAATGAGCAAGTCCGATCCGAATCAAGGTGCATTCATCTCCATGCTGGATGATGCAGACACCATCACGAAAAAAATCAAACGGGCACAAACCGATTCCGACAGCACGGTTCGTTATGACAAGGTTGAAAAGCCTGCCGTCTCTAACCTGATGACAATCTACTCCCTGTGCTCTGGCAAAACAATCGAGGAAGTCGAAGCTATGTACGAGGGCAAAGGCTACGGCGCATTTAAAACCGAGCTGGCTGAGGTTGTCGTCGAGACGCTTCGTCCGATCCAAGAGCGCTATGAACAGCTATTTGGCTCCTCCGAGCTGGATGATATCTTGAGCGCTGGTGCGGAAAAAGCAAATCAAGCTGCAAATCAAATGCTGCATAAAGTTGAAAAAGCGATGGGTATGGCACGCTTATAAACTGCAAATGAAAACGGGCCGGGAATTAGCTCCCAGCCCGTTTTTCATTTGCGTTGGCGATTCCTTTATTTCATCGTTTCCGAAACCTGTGTCAGTCGTTCTGCATCAGCAGCCTTTTTCGTTACAAGGCTAACTGCCACCATCACGAAAATGTTAACGACGAGAGCAAAGACGCCATTGTTCAAATCTTGAATCCATTGTGGCATGCCTGCAAACAGCATCGCCATCGTCGTCTTCGTGAAGGTCATGTACACCACGATCCCTACACCGAAGAAAATGCCGAGAAATGCGCCTTGCTTCGTGACGAAATTGCGCTTCATCAGGCTGCAATACAAAGCGGGTGCCAGCTGTGTAACCAGGCTGAAGGAAGTGAGATAAAGCGTAGCCAATGTGTTATTTTCACCAAGAGCCATCAATGTACATACCAGAGACAGCGCAATCACAAAGATTTTTGCTACCATGGCCGAGTTCTTTCCTTCTGCCTTCGGGAACATGTAACCGTATACATTCTTCGTTAGCATCGTCGCTGCCGACATGAGCATCATCGAACCAGGTACGAGTGTGGCAAGCAAGCCCGTTGCTCCAATGACCCCAACAAACCATGGATCAAAGCTCTTCATGGACAGCTTCAGCAGTGCATAGTCGCCATCTGCCCCCTGCAAGCCAGGTACTTGTACAATCGCCGTAAAGCCGACAAAGTAAACAAACAAAATCATAATCGCGTAAAGCGGAAGCAGGATCGCATTCGTGCGGAACGAGCGCGCATTTTTTGCCGCAAAAATCGTAGGTGCATTGTGTGGCCACATAAAGTAACCGAACGCACTGATCGCTACTGTAGAAATAAACCAGGATAGACTCATTCCTTTTTCAGGCAATACTAGGAAGCCTTCCTTGGCTACATTCACGGCTTCAAACATGTGCTGGAAGCTGCCGTGATAATGCAGTGGCAAATAGACGCCGAGGAACAGGATGACAAAGAAAATCAGGATGTCCTTGACGATCGAAGTCCAGGCAGAGCCGTGAATACCGGAAATCATTACGTATACGACCAAGGCAATCATCCCGAACCAAATCGCAACCGTCGGAGAGATCGCTCCGTAAGAGGTAGCGGACACCAGAATCCCCATCGACTTAAACAAGAGAACGATGTAAGGAACGAGAGCCACAACACCGACGATAGTGATGAATACACCTAAAATTGGACTATTGTATTTGGAGGCAAAAAACTCAGACTGAGAGACGAGATTATGCTTCTTCGCATAGCGCCAAACAGGAGGCAGCAGCCAGTAGGATGTAATCGCACCCAAGGTCGTGAAGGCGATCAGGTAAAAGCCGACAGCCCCTTTGGAGTACGCCAGACCACTCGTTCCTAGCAAAGTGAAGATCGAGTACGTCTCACCCGCGAGCAGCAGGAAGACAAACATACTACCGAAGCCCCGGCCGCCAATTGCCCACTGCTCCATATCCATATCTTTTCCTCTTCGGGCCATGATGCCCAAAAACAGACTGAGCAAAAGTACGCCGAAAATGATGATCATTGCACTATTCATTCGGTTTCCTCCTCTTGCTTGTTAATCGGATCTAATTTGAAAATAATGCCCATGATGGCCGATGACATGATGGTCCAGAAAAAGAACCAGAACAGCAAGAAGGGAAGTCCAAACACATATGGTTCCACCCTGTTGACGAATCCCGTTCCTATCAGGATCGCCAAGAAAGGGATGATGCCGAGCAGATAGTATACTTTCATCGATAAAGCCCCCTTTTCATAGCTGTAAACAGGTTTTCTGGCCGGGAGCCCGTAGCTAGCTTGGCTTGTGGTCTTTTTGTAAAACGCCCGGCCAGTCCCCTATTTCAAAAGGTGTACGCTGTTTCTACCTATACCTGTCTATATTTTTCGATCAATAGCTGCAATGTTTCCAGCATTACATTTGCCCCTGCCTCGATATCATCCCACGAGGTATACTCGTCAGGATGGTGGCTCACTCCGTCCTTGCTCGGGACAAAAATCATGCCGACATCGGCCAAGGCTGTCATAGAGTTGGCGTCGTGGTTCGCTCCGCTAAACATATACTGGTACGATCTGTCTTGCTTTTGGCAAGCTTCGTCGATACATGCTTGAATCGAGGCTGGCAACGACATCGGCTGCTTTTCGACTGCTACAGAAATGCTTGCATCGATATTGTCATGTGCCCACGTGCGAATCTGTTCCTCGATGCCTTTCATCTCGGCCCAGCTGCTGCCGCGAATCTCGATCATCAGGTCGGCTTGTCCTGGAACAACATTGGCCAAATTCGGTGAGATCGATATTTCACCAACTGTTGCGACGATATCACTGTTGGCTGCAACAGCGAGGCGATTTACTTCCTGGATCAGACGCGAAGCATCCAGTAGCGCGTCCTGGCGCAGATGCATCGGTGTGGTGCCCGAGTGGCTGGCACGTCCTGCCACCTGAACCGCTAATCTCAGGATTCCCGCAATTGCTGTCACGATGCCGATCTGCTTTTGATTCGTCTCCAAAAGCGCCCCCTGCTCGATGTGAAGCTCCAGATAGCAATGATAATCGTCTTTGCTTCGCTTGGATGCTTGTACGTCTTCCCATGTAAAATCAAGCTGGCGAAGCTTGTTTTCGAAATCTTCAGACCTCTCCACTAAGCCCGCTATTGCCCGGCTGCCAAATGTACCGCCAAGCAAATTTGCTTCTTCACCGACAAAGGCGGTAAGCTCCAACGGAACCTCTGGCAAAACACCAGCTTCTTTCATCGTTTCCAGACATTCCAGACCGACAATGACGCCTAAGGCTCCATCGTACAAGCCGCCGTTTGGTACCGTATCGAGGTGGGAGCCAAATGCAATCGCGGGCTTATCAGCCTCTCCCCATCTCCCTGTCACATTGCCCAAACGATCCTGGCTTACTGTCAAAGAAAGAGCTTTCATTTTTTCCTGCAGCCAGTCCAGTGCCTGCTTTTCCTCCGGCGAGTACGCCAGGCGGGTATAGCCTTTATGCCCTGCGTTGGCTACCGCTCCCACTTCGAGCAGATTTTTTTTCAAGCGCTCCAAATTGATTCTTGTTGTCTTCATCTGTCTTCATTCCTTCGCAGTCTGGCGATTGATTCGCTCCAGCCATTCGCTGACATCGCCAGCCTTTGGCAAAAGAAGCGCCTCTTCCACCATCTGACTGGATGTTCGCTCATCCCACTGGGCGAGCATACTGGCGAACTTTTCTCTCAGCTCACGAGCTGGAAACGGCTGATCAAACCCACCGGAAGCCGCGTCTACATAAGAGCTGATCTCCGCTCCCGTGCGCGTCATAATCGTGACTCTCGCCGCACGCTTGGCTGGCAATAAAGCTGTCATCGCCTCATCCTCTGTTACCTTGATCCGCTTCGCCAGCTCCCGCACTGATGCATCGTGAAACAGCTCCCCGGAGAAGCAATCATAGAGCGAGTGCCCATGAACCAGTGCTGACAGCAAAAACGGAATCGAAAACTTGGCTGCAAGCGCATTGTCCGGATCTGGATTGTCCAATCTCGCTGCAAGACCGTACGTTTCTACGTGAAGAGACTCGATCTGAGCAGCATCCAGCTTATGCTCGTTCAAGAGCGGAAGCAGAGCATCGATTGCTGAATGAGAAAAGCGGCAGGACGGATACAGCTTAAAATAGTTTTTGCTAAGCAGTGGCGGTGCCCATAGGTCTTGGTGAAACAGCTCGTAATTGATTCCTTTGGACAAGATGCTCCCCCAGAGATGATCGACTACATGTGTGCTGCTCGCAAAGCCTGCAGACTGGAACGTCCATGCCTGTAGAGCAAGGAAGCTGCCTACTCCTGTATACAGGTTGCGGACAGTCATGCCTGTCACTGCCGCTTCCCAAGAGGTTGCGATCGGGAGGGAGGCAGCCAGCAATGCGGCCTCCGTGATCTCTTTTTTCCCTTTCTTTTGCAAAAGCCCAGTGGCAACAGCGCCACCGACGATTCCCCATGTTCCGTGCGGGTGCATGTCGTCATTCATATTGCTCGCATAAGCCAGCCGGGACGCTACCTCGTACCCGATCACAAAGGCACGGATCATTTCTGCCCCGGATGCCTTTTGCGTAAGCGCCGTGATCAGAGCAGGAGCCAGCATATGCGCTGCTGGATGGCCTTTGGCGAACTGGTTTCCTTCGTCCAGCTCGTTGCTTACTATTGCCGTACCGTACAACATCGCTGCCTGTTCTTTGGTGGCATACAAGCCTGTTCCGAGAAGTGGAATCGTGTTTACCTCATCTTGTCTAGCGACGCCTGCCTCCAGGAGATAAGCTTTTAATTCAGGTGTTTGAAAGCCAAAGCTCGCTGCAAACAGCGTATCTGCGATCATCCATGTTGCTCGCTCAAGCGTATCAACCGGAATATCTGCCAGCTGCTTGTCGAGCAGCACATCTAGCAGGTCTGTAAATCGCGTGATGCTCAAAGCTTGCGCCCCCCAACAGCCGCTCCTTTGTATGCAGAGCCAGGGACAAAGGAACCGAAGCCTGGTTCTACTGTCACCTCTTCGCCGTCATATACAGTCGTTCCGCGTACAATGGTGGAAATGATTTTGCCTTTCACTTCCTGGCCGTGGAACGGCGACATTTTGGAATACGAACGGAATTTGGTTTCATCCACTACCCATGTCTGTTCAGGGTCAATCACAGCGAAATCTGCATCATAGCCTACCGCAATTTTTCCCTTGCCCGGGATTTGGAATACTTCTGCCGGGTGCTGCGCCATCACTTTGGCGAATTGCACCGGAGTCATTTTGCCTTTTGCTACTGTACTGTCAAACATGAGCGGCGTCATGATTTCTACTCCTGGCATGCCTGAGGATGCTTTGAAAATGTTGTCATTTCCAGGATTTTTATGTTCTGGTCCCCACGGTGCATGGTCGGAGGAAATCAGCTCGATATTTCCTGCTTCGAGATGCTTCCACAAGCCAGCTACCTCATCCGGCTGTCTCAGCGGCGGATTGTTTTTCGCTTTTGGACCGAATTTGTCGAGTGCATCCACGTCCAGCAGCAAATATGGATAGCAGGTCTCGCTTGTTACTTGGACGCCTTGGGCCTTGAACGCATTGATCAAATCAATCGTGCGCGGATGGCTGACATGGACGATATGCAGCTTAACCCCTGTCCAGTAGGCCAATTCCATCAGCTTGAGTACTGCACTCGTTTCTGTTACAGGCGGTCGAGTCTCATTGTGTGCTTTTGGATAGACCTTGTTCTCGCGCTTGTACTGATCGATCATGTCTACGATAATTTCGTCATTTTCGGAGTGGAAGGCAGCGCGAAGACCAGTTTCCTTGATCAGCTCCATCGCTTTGAGAATCTCTGGATCGGGAATTCTCGGAAAACGATAGGCGTCGGTTTCAAAGGTAGACATTTTGAAAGCGACCGCTCCCGCTTCTGCCAAAGGAACGATTTGATCGGTTCCACCGGTCTTGGCAATCGTTCCCCACAAGCACATATCAACAACAGCTTCTTCTTCCAGCTGTTTTACCTTTTTTTCAAAGATTTCTACATTCGCAATCGGATTTGGCAGGTCGTAGGGCATGTCCAGAAAAGTCGTGATGCCTCCTGCTGCCGCTGACATGCTTGTTGGAATGATACCTTCGTTCGGGTTGCTAAAGCAGTGAACGTGAACGTCAATCGTTCCTGGAAATACGTAAGCGTTTGCGAAATCCAGAACCTTTTCACCTTCGAGCTTTGCATCTGCCGGTTGGATGGTCGCAATCTTGCCATCCTTTACCCCGATTTGTCCCTGTACTACCTCATCTTCCGCAACAATTTTTCCACGCACAACCAAATCGTATTTTTCCATCCTACTCTCCCACCTATCTTTACAGATAGCGCTGAATCGCCTGGGCTGCAGCTTTGAGATGGGCAACCAGTTCTCCTTCGTCCTTTTCCAGCATCCGCTCTCGCGGTCCTGCGATACTCAAAGATGCAATAACTTGTTGATTCGAGTCGAGGATTGGCACCCCGTAGGAGACTACCCCTTCATCGATCTCTCCATCTGAAAAGGCATAGCCTTTTTCGCGGATGGTAACCAAATCTTCTTTTAAGGCCGCCTTGTCCGTGATGGTGAACTCTGTATGCTTGCGAACATATCCCCCGGCAAACAAGCCGTCTACTACCTCTTCGCCTAAAAAAGCGAGCAGTGCCTTCGACGATGCTCCCCCATATAATGGAACGATCTGTCCTTGCTCCGAAGAAACCTTGATCGGTTGATGGGAGGACACGGTTTCGAGACAAACAGCCTGCAGATTGGAGTGGACCAGCAAAATCGTAGTTTCCTCCGTGTCCTTGGTCAGCTGTCTCATAACGGGTTGAGCGATAGCGGTTATATTGATGTCCAGTCGGACGATTTTGGCGAGCTTTAAAAGACGGTAACCGAGGCTGTAATAGCCGTTAGCTGATTCCATGACATAGCCTTTTTCTTTGAGCAGTCGCAGGTGACGATAGACAGAGCTTTGGGGTTGACCCAGCTTTTCTGCAATCTGTGGAACGTTCAACGCTCTTGTGTCGAAATCGAATAAATCCAAAATGTCTAATGTTTTCTCAGCGCTCATCTGTTTCTTGTTCCTTCTTTCGTTAGTGATATCCCTCCTAACAGATTAGCATACGATGGCTTCTCGTTCCATTATCAATATTTGATAATTGATTATCATTTATTAAATTTTATGTTTTTACTATAGCGCAGGTCGACGGAAAAACACAACTCATTTTTTTCATTTGCCAGAAAAATAAATCGGGAGGGTGGGCGCAGAAGCGTCATTTTAAAGCGTGTTCGGCGGGGCTGCTGGGAATGGGAACGGAAATAACAAAAAAACCGCCAGCTTTCGCTTTGGCGGTTTCGTTTATTGATCTTTTTAATCCTCTGGCACTTTCATACTGCGTGCGATATATAGGACAGGTGTAGATGCTGCGGACACGACGAATTTGATCAAATACGTAGTTAGCAGGATTTGCCACCATACCTCCATCGGGTAGACGCCTAAAAAGGCGATCGTACAGAAGGTGAAGGAATCTAGCAATTGGCTGAATAAGGTGCTTCCGTTGTTGCGAATCCATAGCTGGTTTGGCTTTGGACATTTTTTCTTTAGCCAAGAGTAGATTTTAACGTCGACAAATTGGCTGAGCAGGTATGCACATAGGCTGCCCAGAGCGAGTCTCGGCATCAAGCCAAACAGCATTTCCATCGGCTTCTGTGCGATGTCTGTCTCGACAGGATCGAAGAGTAAAACAAGCTGCATGATGATCGTCGTGGCGATCAGTGTGAAAAAGCCGAACCAAACTGCTTTTTTAGCTGCCTTTTCCCCGTATTTCTCGTTGAGCAGGTCGCTGACCAAATAAATAGACGCGTAAATGGTATTGCCCAGCGTCATGACGAGTCCGAACATTTCAATGGTTTTGACCACCTGAATGTTGGCGAGCACGGTGGCCATTCCGATCCATGCGTAGAGTCCCATTCTACCAAACAGGCGATAACAAAGCAGAAAGAGTCCAAAGTTGACGATCGCAAATACGACGCCCAAGGTGAGATTAAACATAGTAGTAGTGCCTCCTAGTTTTGATAACGCGGGAAGTTTTCGAACCGCGGCCCTTTTGGGCATTTCATCATTTTACTTTTTTTCGTCTCGTTTCGCAATTGAAATACTTTGGCGGGCTGTATTCCGAACATGCAAAAAGGCCTGTCTCAGCAACGCCAGACAGGCACATTCAAGCGAGGACTTCCCCGCTCATTTATTCTTCGCATACAGCCAATTGTAGTAGCTCGCATGCTTCATTTCGTCGGTCATGATTTCAAAGACAGGATCGCGGAATTGCACGGGGATGTATTTGTAAATCACTCTGTATTTTTCGAATGCTTTCAGCTCGCCCATGAGCGCTTTTTCGATTCCCTCCAAATAGCTGGCGGGCTTTTGAAATGGTTCTTCCTGGCCAGAGATGCTGGGGCGTTGACCGGTTAGCTGTGTGTAGACTTGACGAAACAAGCTGCGGTGCTTGCGCTCATCGTCCCGTATGCTCGTGATGACTTGTTTTTCTTGTTCCGTAGGCGCGACACTGATTAAGTATTCATAAAAAAGCTCAACGTGGCGCTCATCTTCAATCGCTTCTTGTATGAGTTTCAGAACTGTCTGCATCCGTTCCTCATATTGGTCCTGCGGGACAGGGACATGAGGCTCATATGAGGCGTAAGAGTAAGGTCCATACCAATAACCGTTCATGGTCATGCTCCTTTCCTTCACGTTCTTATCAAGATATTCGCCTACTTCCTTTTATGTTCGTGCTCAGCTGGATTAGCCCCTTTTTCCCTGTTACTCTTTTGTTCCTGCCATGTCATTTATCTGTAACCCTCTCATTTGCCCTATCGTACATAATGAATGTGCAGGGACATCAACGCACGACACATCACGATCAAACATCAAGAAAAAGGGGAATCCATCATGAAGCACTGGAACAAAATCGTAACAGGTACGGTACTCACATCTGTTCTTTTCACTGGACAAGCATTGGCAGCAACAAACACAAGCAGTAGCCAGGCTCCAAAAGGCATGCAGCTGCTTTCGCAAAAAAGCGCTGACGTCACTGGTGACAATAAGGCAGATACTGTCTATCTGTATGGAAAAAAGGCAGACAAGAACAGTCCGTACGTCTCCGAACTGACTATCAAGGTAACGGATGGCAGCACGAAAAAAACGATGACGATTGACGTAAAGGACGGCGGGTATGAGCCAAAGCTTTCCCTCCAAGACTTTACTTATGATAAGGCAAAAGAAATTATGGTGACGGCTGACACCGGCGGAAGCGGCGGATATCAGGCCAATCACATTTACACCATCAAGGGGCAAAAGGCACAGCAGCTAAGCCTGCCTGGACTCGACAAAGACAAAGAAGGTGTCGTCGGTGGCGGATTTGTCCAGCTGAAGCCGATCGACCTGAACAAAAATGGAATTTACGTACTGGAGGGTACCGAGCGTCTGACAGGTGATTACAACGCGGACGTGCGCGGCTACCTCAAATCCAAGTGGAAATGGAACAAGACCAAATGGGAGCTGATGAGTGCTCATTTTGAACCAACTGTTCGCCAGCTCGACGTGTATAACGGCTCCTTTAAAAGCAGCGATTCTGCCTATGCCTTCCTCGCTCCAAAAGCATGGAATGGCAACATCCTGGTAGATGAGCTGACCGGAGCCAAGGCTGCTGATTACATGCCAGAGGCTAAACACGTTACCCGCTTCCTTTTCAACAGCAAAAAAGCAGAGGATCAAGCAACTGTCGTAGAGATTTTCGCTTTTGACAAAAAGGACTGGAAAAAGCTCAACAACCCGGCTGAACCACCAATCGGCTATGAAATTGCTCAAAATACAGTGACAAATACGGTATATGTAGCTTCTCTCCCGCAAGACAGCGTGTTTGATCCGGGAACAGACCTCGGTAAAAAGTTCAAATCCGTTGCCCTGTCTTTGAACGAAGTAAAACAAGCATTTGTTCTGGTTAAACGCTAATTTCAACAAGACTTAAATACGCGAACACCCCTTGCAAGCCAACAAGCGCGAGGGGTGTTCGTTTGTTTTCTATTTGTCTCGTGAAAATCTTTTGAGCTTCTCTGCCTTTTCCGCTTCATCCAGGTATTCAAAAAATCCAATCCGGTTTCCCCATGGGTCGGCAAATGTTCCCCATTTCACGGGTACCTCTTCGCGCTGATAAATCTCAAAATGCGCAATCTGCAAGCTCGCGGCGAGTCTTTCCCTTTCAGCTTCGATATCCATCACTGCAAAGCGCATCGGTCCGCTCCCTTCCGCAGCAACCCCTTCTGCAACCTGCAGCCAGCATCCGGGAATGATCTCCCATTCGGCAAAGCCTTCATGCGGGATAAAATCAGGCTCACGCTTGAGCAGTACCTCGTACCAGGCCTGTCCTTTTGTAAAATCCGCAACGCGTATTTGAATCGTCATCTCGTGAATCATCGAAAATCCTCCCCTACCCACTTTCTTCTTTCCACTGTAGCATAGATGGGAGTTGTGAAAAATTTGTAAAACAAAATGACACTCGCTTCAACCAAATGCCGCTGAATTCACTCTAATGGTATAGAAAGCAAAAAAGGTGGTCATGAAAGGTGTAACCTAATTTTATCCAGGATGTCGAACGTGCGATCTCAGGTGAAAAAGAAGCGTTTGTTCGTCTGATGATGGGCATGGAACAGACACTATATAGGGTGTCGCGCTCCATTTTAAAGACAGAACATGAATGTCTCGACGCCGTTCAGGAAGCCGTATTAAATGCCTTTCATTCCATACATACCTTGCGTGAGCCTCGATTTTTCAAGACCTGGCTCATCCGGATCGTGACAAATATCTGTTATCGAATCGCTCGACTGGCAACAGACACTGCGTAAATCTTGCCAGTCTTTTGATATGCCCTTATATCTTTTTCCTGCGAATGAATCTCTGATCGATGAAAAAGGAGATGAGCAAGGACAGAGCACCGAGCAAAACCGGTATGCCAAACGCTTCAAAAGAGAAAGATCTGCCTTCTAGCCTCAGGTGGTCGGTGGCGCGATATTCGAGTCGCTTGGCAGCAAATTTCGCCGTCCCTATATCCTCCTGCTTGGCCAAATCCTCAAACGCGGGATCCATTGCAAATCGATCCGCCGCTTCGCGGTGCAAGTAGAGCAGTTTCGCGCTGTTACCGCTGGCGTTCCATTCGTTGATGTCTTTGACGGCTGCAGATTCGGCTTCGGCACCAACGACAATCATCTTTGCCAGTTTCGGCACGCTTTTTATCTGATAACGCGCGACCAAGTTCAGGCCGTGCTTCGTTACGATCGGTTCGTTCGAGCTGGAAACGGTTAACGTCGTCGTCGTGCCGGAAGCAGCGTACGTGTCGAATGCAGCGGACAAATCTAGTTCATCGACACCGTTATATAGCAGAACGCCCGCCTTTACTTTGTTCCATTGATAAGCGTTGTTCAGTATGAACGTTATGTCGCCGAGCCCGGCAGTGAAGGGTTTCATTTGCGGGTTTTTCACGTAATCGTAGGATGGATAGTTCATCTCTACCGCCACTTTCTTCGCCGCATCCTCGCCAAGCTGCTGGGAGATGAGGTATAGCGTAGCGTCGATTCCCGATGTCAGACCCGCAGATGAAACAATATTGCCTTGCGGGACGAAGCGTCGATCTTTCACCCACTGGACTTCCGGATACTGTTTCATGAGCCGGTCAATATCGCCCCAGTGCGTCGCAGCCGATTTGCCGTTCAGCAAGCCAGTATCGGCCAGGTTTTCTGCCCCATTACAAATGGAGAGCAATGTCGTCTGGGCGCTCGCGTTTTTCCGAATCCATTCACGGACAGGCGCATATTTTTTCTCGTCCAGAATCGGCATAAACGGAATGACGATAATGTCCGGGCTTTTACCGAGCATCGCATCCATTTCGTAAAACGAATAATGCGGAACGACATCGAGTCCCCCGGTTAGTGATTTGATTTCACGATCGGGGGCAACGCCGTATACATTGTAAGCTTCCGTCATAGCAAACATCTCGTACGGAACGAGAAAATCGAATACTTCCGTCGATTCATTCGCCAGCAGCACAGCCACTGTTGGTTTGTTTGCGTCGTATTTCGGTACCTGCACATTCGCCAATGCAGGAGCGGCTTTATCGTAAACCGACATTACGTCATTCATTGTATTGACGAACCCGATTGTGCCTGCGCCTCCTACTACGACAACAAAAACGATGAGATAAATGCTGATCCGCAATACAGTCTTCACATGCTTACTCTCCTTCAAGATAAAATTCTTCCCCATAAAATGTAACAAACCAATCCCAACTTATCGTCAGTCCCTAGCCCGATAGCAGCATTCGCCTATTGCTGGAGCGACCACTGGCCTCAAGACTCTATCTTTTTTTTCATATGACTCGATAGGGCTATCAAAGCTCTCCTAGCCTGAAGAGATTATTGATCCGCAAAAAATTGTTGCCAAATGTAACCTTCTCTTTTCGTGAAAAAGCATTGACGGATCTTTTTGATAATGATAATCTTTATCATCATTGTGCATGGAACATGCTTTTGACTGTCTCCCTCACTACTATACTTTTGTACGTTCTGGAGGAATCATCATGAGAATAAAATGGTTGGTTTTTGCAAGTATTTTGCTCCTCTCGTTCTCTCTGGCAGCATGCGGAACATCTGGAACACAATCAGGCTCAGCTCCAACCGGCAACAGCGACACAGCTCCTCCGTCTACTGACAAGGCATCCACTGATCTTACTGCTACCACTCGTACATACAAGACTGCCTTCGGAGAAACACAAATTCCCGTCTCTGTGCAAAGAGTCGTGACGCTGCAATATGCCAGCCAGATGCTGTCCGTTGGCGTAAAGCCGATCGGAGCAGCAAGTCACTTGCTCGAAAACACAGGTCCCGCGTTTCAAGGCATTGAGGATGTCGGAACATTGGAAGCGATCAATTATGAAAAAATCTTGTCCCTGCAGCCTGATCTAATCATCACTGCCGATATTGATAAGGACGTTTACGATAAGCTGAGCAAGATCGCTCCGACTGTTGATCTTCCATGGATGGATTACGACATGTACGGTCATGTGAAAGCGATTGGCGACATCTTGAACAAGCAGCAGGAAGCCGCCGCCTGGCAAGCTGAATTTGATAAAAATTGACGACAGCAAAAGAACAGATTCTCGGAAAAATTGGCGAAGGTAAAACTGTTGCCATTTATCGTATCGATCCAAAGGAGTTTTACGTATACGGGGCGCGAAACATGGGCTTTACGATTTATAAAGCGCTAGGACTGACACCACCGCCAGCGATTCAAAAGGAGCTCGATAAAGACCCGAACTTCTGGGCAGCACCGATTTCTATGGAGCTACTGCCGGACTATGCTGCAGATTATGTATTCGTTAGTCTACTCCCAGGCGAGGAAGCCGCTGGCCGATACAATGAGATCAAGTCTAGTGCTATCTGGAAGAACCTCCCTGCAGTGAAAAATAACCATGTATACGAGATCAACATGGACATGTGGCTCGGCTATACCCCTCATGACATCGAGCTGCAATTGCAGGATGCTGTGGAACTGCTGACACAAGCGCAATAGACCAAAAATCCCCCGACCATTGTTGGTCAAGACCCCAATATGTAGTCGTATGTCTTCTTTTTTTAAATCATACGGATAATTTCTAAACTTCTGTCCCTTTTTCACCATAAAAAATACACCCCTTAGAATTCATCGGATAAACCAGGGGCTTAATCCAATGTCTATTCTAAGGGGTGCACTTCACATACGGTGAGGGGATTTTTCTTTACGTGAATATCGGTAGCATCAAGTTAAGTAAAAACAGTCCTGCGATCACGTACAACAGCGCTGGTACTTCCCGTCGTTTTCCGAGCGCCAGCTTCAACAACGGATACGCCACAAAACCAAAGGCAATTCCAT
The DNA here is from genome assembly GCF_002897295.1 of Brevibacillus reuszeri. Lineage (GTDB taxonomy): Bacteria > Bacillota > Bacilli > Brevibacillales > Brevibacillaceae > Brevibacillus > Brevibacillus reuszeri_A. Next base: position 85,910 of record NZ_BEXF01000008.1, on the reverse strand, counting down.
CCACAATACTGTACGACAACGGAATGATCGCGATGATCAAAAAGGCTGGGAACCCTTCTGAGAAGTCCTTCAGATTGATGTTTTGCACGTTTTGCAGCATGAGAGCCCCGATGATAATCAGTACAGGTGCCACTGCGCCGTCCGGAATCATTTTGACGACTGGAATAAGACCAAGCGACAAAAGAAGCAGCGTTCCCGTTACAAGTGTCGTCAGTCCCGTACGTCCACCTGCTGTAATACCAGCTGCGGTCTCAACTGTGGAAACGGTTGGACTTGTGCCCATAATTCCCGAGATAGCTGCTGACAGGGCATTTGCTTGCAGGGAGCGGCGAAATTTTTGCGGCTGACCAAACATGGCAGTATGCCCATGAATCAACCCGATGTTTTCAAACACGATCACCATGGCAAGTGAAAAAGTGGCAATCCAAAACGGCAATGTCCAAATCCCGGAAAAAGACATTCCAGCAAATACATGACTGTATTCCGCAAAAGAAAACGAGCTGCCAGCTCCCGGCTCAACAATCCCGAGCAGAATGCCAAGACCGGTCCCTGCTGCTATCCCGATCAAAAAGTTGCCTGGCACACCGCGAACAAACAAGATCAGCGTCAAAACGAGTGTGACCAGCGTCACGATGACATGCGGGCTTGATAAATCACCCAAGGCCACAAAGGTCGAAGGGTTGGTTACGATCAGACCACCCTTTTGCAACCCGATAAACGTCAAAAACAACCCAATCCCCACTGTGATCGCTTCTTTCAGCGAGGAAGGAATCGCATTGGACAAGACTGTCGCAGCTCGGGTAAAGGCGATGACCGTAAAAATCAGTCCTGAAACAAAAACAGCTGCCAGGGCCTCTTGCCAGCTAAGACCCATCGAATGGCAAAGCGTGTACGTAAACAACGCATTGATTCCCATACCGGGGACTAAAATAATGGGAGCATTCGCCCAAAAAGCCATGAGAAGTGAGCCAATGAATGCAGTCAAAACGGTAGCAAGAATGCCTGCTTCCATCGGAATACCTGCATCCTGTAATATCGAAGCGTTTACGGCAACAATGTAGACAATGGTGACAAAGCCGATGAAGCCAGCGATGATTTCCCGTTGAAACGTCGTGTCGCAAGCGCGCAGGTGAAATATCTTATCCAGCCACGTACGCACGTATATTCCCTTCTTTCCTTATGCATGTTTCATGAATTCCTGTGAAAATTATGCTATCATAGCCAGATCAATATGAAAAATATCCAGTTAATCTGTCTTTCATATGTTTTTCATATGGATTGTAAAAGGAAGGTAGGAAGCCTACATGGATATTCGCCAGCTGCGGTACTTTATTGCTATCGCTGAGGAAGGCCAAATTACAAGTGCCGCCAAACGTTTAAATATTGCCCAGCCCCCTTTGAGCCAGCAGCTCAAGCAGATGGAGGACGAATTGGGCGTTATTCTCATGGAGCGCTCTGGAAAACGCATGGAGCTCACCGAAGCAGGACACACTCTGTACCGCCAAGCACTGAATATCGTTCATCAGATGGAGGAAGCTCTCTCAGAAGTAAAAGAAACAGGCGAAGGGCTTCGCGGGACCTTGTCCATCGGCGTAAGTGCTTTGTCCGCCTACCGACTCCCCGAACAGATTCGCCTGTTTGAACAAAAATACCCATTGATTACGTACAAAGTGTGGAAAGGTGACACACAGTTACTCAATCAATGGCTGGAGAGGCGAACAATCGAGGTCGCTATCGTCCGCTTGCCTCATTCCTTGAACAACTGCATGATGATTCCACTGGAGGAAGAGCCATTCGTTCTGATCGTACCCGCCAGCTCGCCCTATGCTTCTCACGAGCGGATACATATGAGTGAAATTGCCCAGCTCCCTCTGATCATGCCCAGTACTCCTGGTCTTGGCATATACGATCTGATCGTCAAAGAGTTTTCACGTCTCGGCGTAGAGCCTCATGTCATCTGCGAATGTCCCGATATTTCGCTGATTGTCAGCATGGTAGCAGCCTCCGTCGGCTCATCCATCGTTCCACATTCCGCCTGGGAAAGACATAAAAGTGAACAAATTCGCGGGATCGCGCTGGAAGGAACCTCGATCTACTCCTCTGCAGCTGTCGTCTGGCAATCTGGACGTCATCTCTCCAAAGCGGCCAAACGCTTTATCGAGACGTTTTCATAAACAGACGGTTGGTCACAGCTGTTTCCAGATCACTCTCTGTTCGATTTCATGCCCTCCACATGGAATAATTTCGGAAATCACGCGGGACTATAAACTATTATCATCGTTGAATGTCCTAACATCTTGGAGGAATGAAATGACGTTTCTTATTTCATTAGTGATTGTACTCATTATCGTATTGTTCGGCGTTTTTTCTCCTGACCTTTTCGCAAAAGCAGCAACCCAAGTGCTACACATGACTACGACAAATTTTGGCTGGTTCTACTTGATCGTCACCTTTGGCTTTTTGCTTTTCTGTATTTTTCTGGCGTTTAGCAGATATGGCCAGATCCCTTTAGGTGAAGACGATGACGAGCCAGAATATTCCCTTCCTACCTGGTTTGCGATGCTGTTTAGTGCCGGGATGGGGATTGGTCTTGTCTTTTGGGGTGTAGCAGAGCCTGTTTCCCACTACTTCTCTCCACCGGCAGGAGTAACTGGGCAAACAACAGAAGCCGCTCAAACCGCCCTGCGCTACGCTTTTTTTCATTGGGGTCTCCATCCATGGGGCATTTATGCCGTCATCGCACTATGCCTTGCTTATTTTCAATTTCGCAAAGGATCAAAAGGCTTGATTTCCTCTACTTTTGCTCCCTTGCTGGGAGAGCGGACGAATGGGCCTATTGGCAAAGCAATCGATATTCTAGCGGTCATTGCCACTGCTTTTGGCGTAGCTACCTCTCTCGGTCTTGGAACACTTCAGATTAACGGAGGCTTGTCCCATCTGTTTGGACTTCCCTCCAATGCCATCGTGCAAATCGTCATTATTGCGATCATCACTGTGCTTTTCCTTTTATCCGCTACGACGGGGCTTGATAAGGGGATCAAGTTTCTCAGCAATACGAATCTTGTTCTTGCTATGGGTCTTTTATTTCTTACCTTAGTTTTAGGCCCAACCTCGTTTTTATTTGACACATTCACTAGCACACTGGGTAGCTATTTGAATAATCTCATCTCGATGAGCTTGCGGCTTACTCCTTTTACACAAGGCAATTGGGTAGCCAACTGGACATTGTTCTACTGGTCTTGGTGGATTGCTTGGGCCCCATTTGTCGGCATGTTTATCGCACGCGTCTCCAAAGGTCGAACAATCAAGGAATTCGTCATTTGCGTGATGCTCGTCCCCAGTTTACTAAGCTTTATCTGGTTCTCAGTCTTTGGGGGGACAGCTCTTCATTTGGAGATTTTTGATCAGGCTCCCATTGGAAAAGCTGTACAAAGTGACATTTCAACTGCATTATTTCTCGCACTGGAACAATTGCCAATGGGATTCATCCTCGCTGTCGTGGCTACTCTGTTGATTATCACGTTCTTTATCACTTCAGCAGACTCAGCCATTTTTGTGCTCGGCATGCTCTCCTCCGATGGAAATTTGGACCCGTCCAATCGTGTGAAAATAACGTGGGGCATCCTCCAGTCAACCATCGCCGTTGTCCTGCTCTTAAGTGGTGGGTTAGAAGGCTTGCAAACGGCATCTATCGTTGCCGCGCTCCCCTTTGCCGTCATTATGGTATTGATGTGCTACTCACTGTTACGAGCGCTGAGTGAAGAAGATCGGTTGGCGAAAAAGAAGCGAAAGGACCAGCAAAGAAAGCTGGAGCGGCTGCTAAAAGAGCTATAAGCGGAATCCTTAGAGCGAAACGAAAAGACCTTGGGCGAAGTGAATTCAGCTTCATTCAAGGTCTTTTTATATGGTATTATATGTAAAAAACTGAAAGGACTTGGTAGCATGCAACGTCTCATCTATGTGGAGGTAGAACCAAAAATATTTGGTCAGCTGGCTGTAGTCGTGTTCCTTTTTGTTACCTCTTTTTTTATCTGGATAACCTTTGAAAATCAACATCGCATTTTTACAGATGATTTCTATTCGGAAAAAGCAATGTTATCTGGTGTCATGTACAAAGTGGAAGAGGAAACGAAGGTCACTGGAAGCGATGTGGAATATTATAGCTTTGTTACTTCAGAAAAAAAGCTGGATCGTGTACAAATGGACGAAGAGAACCAGTTTACACTTACTCACTTGAAACAGGAAATCCACTCACTCGCAGGAAAAGAAAGCAGGCTAGTCTTCTCATTCATGATCCTGCTCTATATCATGCTATGCTGGTTGATTTTACGCAAACACTCACTGGAAAATGCTCTGCATGCGCTCGCCTTTGTCGCATGTAGCTATTATCTCTTATCTATTTGGCAGACATGGCTGGAAATTAGACAAACAACAGAAAACGTCACCTATTACATAGCCAAACTGTAAGAGGACGTATGATCCACTGCGGTTCAATACGCCCTCATCCTTATATTTCCAGCCTATTTAACCTCGGATCGAACCTCTATCCCGTTTCGCTTGAACAAAGCTGCTGTCAAACCGACCCCAGGCACCTTTTTCCCGGAAAAACTGCCATCGTACACAAATGAGCTTCCACAGGACGGACTGTTTTCCTTTAGAATCGCAGAGGTTGCCCCGACTGTTTTTGCCAGCTTCAGTGCCTGCTGCGCTCCTGCGAGGAACTCATCCGTCACATCATTACCTGTTTGATCAACAATGCGTGCACGCCCATCCAGAACATCAAAGCCATCGCCCCCAATAATTTCGGCAGGTGGCCGTGGAGTTGGCAATCCTCCAAGCTGCTCTGGGCATACTGGAATGACCTTTCCCTCTCGCAAAAGCTGTTCCAGGTCTTCATCCAGACACGATTTTTGATCATAACGACACTCACAACCGATCAAACAGGCACTGATCATCTTCATGGAAAATCCTCCACTTCCGTTTCCGGTATCTACAGCTTACGCAGCTTCACGCTCTGCACCATATGATCCTGACCCTTATCCAAAATCAGCTGGGCGCGAACTCTTGTCGGCAAAATGTTACTGCGCAAATTCGCTCCATTGATCTCATTCCAGATGCCAGTCGCAACCTCTGTCGCTTCTTCATCAGACAAGCTGGCATATCGGCGGAAATAGGAAGAGGGATTGGAGAACGCGGTCTGGCGCAGCAGCTTGAAGCGCTCTACATACCATTGCAAAATATCTTTTTCATCCGCATGAACATAGATAGTAAAATCAAAGAAATCCGATACAATAACTTCGGAAATGCGCGGCTCGTTATCATCACCACGTGGCGGCTGAAGAACGTTCAAGCCCTCAACAATCAAAATATCAGGCTGACGTACTGTTTGCCATTCATCTGGCACAATGTCATAAACCAGATGGGAGTAGACGGGTGCAGATACTTCTGGCAGACCTGATTTTACATCTGCTAAAAAGGTGATGAATCTGCGTAAATCATAGCTCTCGGGGAAACCTTTGCGCTTCATGATTCCCCGCTCCTCCAGCACACGGTTTGGATAGAGGAATCCGTCAGTTGTGACCAAATCCACCTTGGGATGATTCGGCCACCTTGAGAGCAGCGTCTGCAAAATCCGGGCTGTTGTGCTTTTCCCAACTGCTACACTACCTGCAATCCCGATAATAAACGGTACCTTGCCATCCTGATTGCCGAGAAACGTATGCGTAGCCTGATACAGCTCCTGGGTACCACCCACATACAGATTGAGCAAACGCGACAAAGGAAGGTAAATCTCCGCCACTTCAGTCATCGAAACATTTTCATTCAACCCTTGTAAACAAGCAAGCTCTTCATCCGATATGGTCAACGGCGTGGAAGCCCGCAGTGCTCTCCACTGCTCGCGATTGAACGTCACGTAAGGTGATGCCATGGGAACGTACATCCTTTCCATCATGAAAGTGCTTTCTTACTATCATCACAAAGTTAGTTTACACCAGCAGACCTTTCTTGGGAACAAGAGGCTTATCCCATAGCAGTTAGAACGGCACTTTCCTCCTCATTCGCGCTTTCGCTTCTTGCCTTGAATACTCTTGTTTTGCTCGAGTATCCACGCCTCTGTAGCTTGATCCCAGCGGTATTGTCTGAGCTTATTTACCCCATTTGCCTTTTGATAAATAATGCTTGCGATCGGCTCTCCTTTTTTAAAAAAGATCGCAGGCATTAGGTCGCCTTTTTCTAGTTCATGTGGTCTTAAAGCTATGATCGCAATATCTTTTAACTGCTTTTCACTCCATCCGTCCATGTCCTTTTTCCCTATTTGCCGATAAATGTCGTACTCATCCCGATTTAATCCGAAGCTAGTTAGTATGTCTGAATGAACCTCATGGAGATCAATTGAGTAACGAATGATCCCAAGCATAGAACTGTTATTCATAGCAAATAGCAGGTTGCTTTTCGTGTACACATAGGTAGGTCCTTTAGCTCGGAGCGGCAACAGCTCTTCCTTAAGCTCCGTTCCTGTGAAGGTGTATGTAATATTTCCCGATGTCGTGAGATCTTCATCCAGCTCGATTTGTTCCGCGTCAAAATTCTCGGGAAAAATGACTACTTGCAGCTTCCCTTTATTCGTCTCCACTTCATAAGCTTCATCTGCACGTAAAAACACATCTGCCAGTTGAGAGGGTGCTGTCTTCTTGATCTCAATGTCATAATAAGACGTCATCACATTGATCGTTTTAGCTAAACGCTCACTAATGACTGGAGCTGGTGTATATTCGATGACCCGATTATCCTCTCCCTCGATATTTTTACCCGTGCCTACGCCTGCCCGAAAATGTTCCAGACTACCGCTCAAAAAGACAACGATCAGCACCACCACAATTATCGGCGCTACTACAAAAGGAAATGGCTTCCGATTGCTTTGCAACCGCTTATGAATCGTTATCCTCATCCGATTCATCTGCGCCGGGTCGTACGGGACAGCGTACTGCTCGTGTTTGGCCAACTTGCGCAATTTTTGCTCTAGGTCCATTTTTCTCCCCCCTTATTCAGCAATGCTTTCAGCTTTTCACGGGCACGATGCAAACGTGTATACACAGCTCCTGATGAAATCTCCAAAATCTCTCCAATCTCTTCAATCGTCAGCTCCTCGTAATAGTGAAGAATAATGATCTGCCGGTGACGAAACGGTAGCCTGGCAATGACTGTTGCCAGACGTCTCCACTCTTCTTTTTTCACGACACCTTCTTCAATCTCGATAAATTCGTGGTCATGTGGCTCAGCCTGATAAAAAATATGGCGAATGGACCAGGATCGCAGGTAACGCTTCGACTCATTTATGGCAATGCGATAAAGCCAGGTCTCGATTTTGCTCTCTCCCCGAAAGCCGGGCAAGCTTTTGTACGCACGCAAAAAAACCTCCTGAGTTACATCCTCCGCAGCAATCTTGTCTTGAACAAACCAACAGCAGAGACGGTATACATCGTACAAATGTTTTTCCATGATGACTTCAAATGAGGCGTCCACAGTCGAATGCAGGATTGATAATGACGGCAGCAATTCTTTTTCTTCCAGCTTCTTCTCCTCCCTTCTCATTGATTAGATACATCACTTCGTTTTTTCTTACAATTATTTCAAAACAAAACTCAATCAGGCACAGAAAAAACGAGCTGACACCCTCTCAGGCATCAGCTCGCTGGCTTACTTTTTTCAATCATTTTCCCAAAAAAGCTTGCAGCATCCATACATGCTTTTGCAGACTTTCACTCATCTCCAAAAACATGTCGCCTGTTGCATCGTCATCTGCCGCTTCTGCTGCCACGATTCCTTCCTTTAGTTCAGCGATCAGCTTGGTAAAATCGCTCACAACGGCCTGAACCATTTGCTCCGCAGATTCGCCACCTGTCGCTTCCTGAATCGAAGACTTCTCCATACAGGCTTTCATTGTGGAAACTGGCTTGCCTCCGACAGCAAGCATGCGCTCTGCCAGCTCATCTACATACTTCGCAGCTTCGTTGTACAGCTCCTCGAACTTGGCGTGCAGCGTAAAAAAGTTGGGACCACTCACATACCAGTGAAAGTGGTGCAGCTTTATATACAGGACAGACCAGCTTGCAACCTGCTTGTTCAGCACTTCGGTCACGGGACGGCTTATCGTTATACTCATTATTCGACGCTCCTTCCTTTCATGGAAATAGAGATTGCGTCTGTAGTGTGCCGCCACGAGCCACAAGCTATTCGGAGTCGTACAGATTAACACAAAAGCGGACCATTTATTCGTTAAGGCTGCAAACTACGGGCACGCTCCTGCAAAAAGACCATAGCGTTACACGCCTGCATAGCTGCCCCAACTGCCAAGCTCCGCTCATCAAGATCAAAGCGCGGATGGTGTACAGGGAAGGTACAGCCCAACTCCTCATTTCGTACACCTAAATGGTAGAAAGCGCCAGGCACATGCTCGGCAAAGAAAGCGAAATCCTCCACCCCGAGACTCGGCAGCTCATTTACTTGAACGTTCTCTGCACCGAGCAGCTCTTCTCCTGTGGCTTTTACCAGATCGACCATAGCATTGTCATTGATCAGAGAGGTGTAGCCTTCTTCAAAAGTAACCTCTGCACGTCCACCCAAGCTTCGGGCTGTCAGGTCGGCGACTTCGCGCACACGCTCTTTGACCAGCGCACGCACTTCTTTGGTCAATGTGCGAATCGTACCAGAAAGCTTTACTTCCTGGGCAATAATATTCGTTGCTGTTCCACCCGCAATGATTCCAAGCGACAATACAGCCGACTGACGAGGGTCTACATTGCGGCTGACAATGGTCTGCAATGCCGTAATGACATGGGCGGCGATAACAATCGCATCTTTCCCGTTGTGTGGATACGCACCATGTCCATTTTCGCCATACACGGTAATATGTACGTCATCTGAAGCTGCATTCATTTGTCCGTATTTTACCCCAATTCGACCTACCTCAAGCTCAGGCGAAACATGCAGACCGAATACCGCTTCCACACGAGGGTTTTCCAGCACGCCTTCCTGAATCATAGGCAGTGCACCACCTACTGTCTCCTCTGCCGGCTGGAAAAACAGCTTCACAGTGCCTGCCAGCTCCTGCTTGTAATCGTTCAAAATACGAGCTGCTCCCAATAGGCAGGTCATGTGGGCATCATGTCCGCATGCATGCATTTTTCCTTCGACCTTGGAGCGGTAGCTGGTGTCGTTTTGCTCAAGAATAGGAAGTGCATCCATGTCTCCGCGCAAGGCAACGGTTGGGCCTGGATTTGCACCCTGGATGAGTCCTACAACCCCTGTTCCTGCTGATTTCGTATAAGGAATCCCCATCTCGTCGAGGTACCGGATAATTTGTTCTTGTGTGCGAAACTCCTCCAAGCCGATCTCCGGATTTTGATGAAAGTCTCTGCGTACCTCCGAGAGCCATGGCAATATTTCCTCGGCACGTCGCTTTACTTTTTCTTTTTGCTCGCTGTTCATACCGTTACACTCTCCTCTATAGTCAACTGGCAGGTCGTAGCATCCAGACTCGCTTCCACACCGAGTGGCAATGCCATGTTGTACGCTCCATGTCCGATTTGCACATTCCAGATGGTTGGCTTTTGATAAGGCACCACAATGTTTTGAAACACATCCCACACAGAGAAGCCTTCGCGTTTTTTCGATTCGCAGTCCGTCCAGGTTCCAATCACAACTCCGGCGCAATCATCAAACAGCCCACCAAGTGCCAATTGTGTCAGCATGCGGTCGATTCTGTACGGCTCCTCATCGATATCCTCCAGAAACAGCAGCTTGCCTCGTGTATCCACTTGAAAAGGCGTCCCCATCAAAGCGGCGACAAGAGCCAAGTTGCCTCCAACAACCGGTCCTTGTGCTTGCCCCTCTACGAGACAAATCATTTCTTCCCCAGGAGGATTTACGATTGCTCCCAATGGCTCAGGGCGTGTCATCGCGCGCAGCAAGTATTGCTTGGACCAATCATCCAAATTGTGTGCAATATCAGACGTAGCCATCGGGCCGTGAAGTGTCGCCAAATTGGCTACCTGACCAAATGCGGTATGTAGGGCGGTAATATCACTGTAGCCGACAAACAGCTTAGGATTTTGCTCAATGCAATCATAATCGAGCAGGCTGAGAATTTGCGGTGCTCCATATCCTCCCCGCATGCTCATGATGCCATCTACTTCATCGTCAGCAAACATCGCATTCAATTCCATTGCCCGCTGCTGGGGAGAGCCTGCTAAATATCCCCCGTAGGTTTCCCTGCACGCTGCGCCTACCTTTACCTTAAATCCGAAAGCTTCCAGTGCCGCAATCGCTTTGTTCAATACTTCCTCTGTTGCAGGACTCGAGGTGGCAACCACCCCGATGGTATCTCCTGCACGCAATGCTTTTCCTTTATTCATCGCTACGATCTCTCCCTTATTCTTTGTAGGCCCATTTGAAATCGATCTTGCTGAGCGGATCAATGCGGACGCCTTTTACCTTATCGCTTTGAACCCAGGCGTTTACATCACTGAAGATGCCTGTGAGCGGCATTTCCTCCATCAAGAGCGTCTCTGCCATCAGTAAAATTTGATTGCGCTTTGCCGGGTCCGCCTCTTTATAAGACTGATTGATCAGCTCTGTATATTTCGGGCTATGCCAGCGAGTAATATTGGAGGAGCTGTACTTTTCAATGAACTTCTGCAAAAAGTTGATCGAATCGTTGTAATCAGCCGTCCAGCTTGAACGTGTAATTTCAAACTTGCCTTGCTCCTGATCGTCCAAATACACCTTTGTTTCCTTGTTAAGCAGCTTTACATCTACACCCAATCCATTTTTCCAGGTTGCCTGGAGTGTTTCTGCGATTGCCTTGTTGCGATCCGAGGTGTTGTACAGGTATGTGATCGTAGGGAGCTTGGTTATTCCCAGCTCTGCCATGCCTTCCGCGAGCAGCTTTTTCGCTTCCTCCTGCTGGTTGTCAGCAAAAAAGCCTTCGGGCTTGAGGCTCGCGGTAATCGGTGTAATCCCCATCAATGGCGTCTGACCTGCCTGGCCGATATTATCAGCAATCTCCTGCCGATTGATCGCGTAAGCAAAGGCCTTGCGTATCTTTACGTTTGTAAATGGCGGGCGCTCTGCGTTGAAGCGAATATAGTAGGAGGTGGCTTTGGGCTTGGTAATCAGCTTGCCTTCCTGCTTTAATGGCACGACGGCATCTACCGGCAGTCCACTTATCGGACCACCTGCCCAATCGAGATCTCCATTTTGGAACATGGACAGCTCGGTATTGGTATCAGAAATCATGGAAAATTCGATACGCGCAAGCTTTACCACATCTTTTTCCCAGTAGGTATCGTTTTTTACGAGGATCAGCTTATTTTTATGCTCCCACGTATCTAGCTTGAACGGTCCGTTACTAACCAATGTTTTTGGATCGTTTGCCCACTTGGGATTGGACAGTACCACATTTTTATTTACCGGAGGGAGAAACGATACCAAGGTCGGGAAAAATGGGGTCGGATGCTCCATCGTCACTTGCAGTGTCTTGTCGTCGATTGCTTTTACGCCGACATCCTCTGCCTTCGCCTTGCCGGACGTGAATGCCTGTGCATTCTTGATGCTATAATAATTGTACGAGGCTGGGGAGCCTGTTTTTGGGTCAAGCGCGTATTTCCACGCAAACTCAAAGTCATGCGCTGTCACAGGGTCACCGTTCGTCCATTTGGCATCACGCAGCGTAAAAGTGTAGGTCAGTTTGTCATCCGACAGCTTCATGTCCTGTGCGAGAGAGTTGATCGCTTCGCCCTTTTCATCTAAACGCGTCAATCCGTCGTAAAGCGCACGAATCACCGCCCCCGAGGTTGCATCCTCGGCAAACGTAGGGTCAAGCGTGGCTGGCTCTTCCGTATTGAGACGCAATGTTTGTGGTTCATCTTTCACTGGCTTTGCCGCTGGTGCTGTGTCTGTTGGCTGTGTTGCAAGTGTGGAGGAATTGGCAGGTGAAGAAGTACTCGTGGTGCTGCTACAAGCAGAGAGCAAGCTTCCAGCTACGAGCAAAGAGCTGACTAGCATGGTGATCGTTTTTTTCATGATCGAAAGCCCCCTTATTCCTGTGCAATTCTATGCTGCAAAATTGGTGCCACACGATAAAACGCATGTGCTTGCCCCGGAACTATTCATCCATGCATACAAAAACAAATAATATTGAAATTTCTTACTCTTTCCCGCTATTCACCAGCGAATAGGAATCATTCACCCGTGAATACCCATTTTCTCACTTTGCGGCTTGCAGAAGGCTGACTTATCCCTAATGCCTCTGCGATCCTCGTTGTTGTTTTATGCTGGTCAAAAGCACGCTGTACTAGCTGTCGTTCGACCTCATCCATAGCATCCTGCATTTGCATCAAGCGATCTACTTTTATGCCATTGTGGGCGCTGCTCTGCTGGTTGTGGATATAACGCGGGATTTGCGCCGGTGTGATGAGAACATCATGCGACGTAACGACCAGCCTCTCAACCACGTTCTCCAGCTCTCGCACATTTCCTGGCCAATCGTAATCTTCAAGAATCCGGTAGCATACGTCACTCAGCTGGCGTTCGAGACAGTATTTCTGCGAAAATACATTGAGAAAGTAATGGATCAAGACGGGAATTTCTTCTCTTCTCTCCCGTAGCGGCGGGATTTCCAATGGCACGACATGAATTCGGTAGTACAAGTCTTCACGGAATCTGCCTTCCTTCACCATTTTGCGCAGATTTTTGTTGGTAGCTGTAATCAGCTTCACGTCGACCTTACGTGAGACCGAGCTCCCTACTGGCGTGATCGTTTTTTCTTGGAGGACTGTCAAGAGCTTCACCTGCAAAGCAAGCGGCATTTCTCCGATCTCGTCTAAAAAAAGTGTTCCCCTGTTTGCCTTTTCAATTAATCCAGCTTTTCCATCCTTATCGGCTCCAGTGAAGGCGCCCTTTTCATATCCGAACAGCTCAGACTCCAGCAGCGTCTCGGGAATTGCGCCACAGTTGATGTGCACAAACGGCTTGTCCTCTCGAGGGCTGCATTCGTGGATATACTTGGCTAGCACGCCTTTTCCAACTCCCGACTCTCCGAGCAAAATCATCGATGAATCGACTTGCGCCAGCTTCTCTGCCATCGCCGCCACCTGTTGCATGGACTGACTGCGATAGATGAGACAGGTATTCCCTTTTTGTCTGCTTCTCTCTTTCGTCATTTCGCTTTGAAAAAGGGTTCCCACGTACTTCACTTCATTTAGCTCCTGCTGTAATTGCTCCTGATCTGTTATGTCAATCGAGGTATTGACGACACCGCTGAAGTTGCCATCCTTGTCCCAAATGGGCGTCCCTTCTACGTACAATCTGCGATTTTGCAGCGTCGTCTGGATCGTCTGCACTTTTTTCTTGTCGCGAATCACGCGCATCGTAATGGTTGGCGCAAAATAGCCCAGACGGTAAAACTCCTCGACTGGCCTACCGATCATCTCCTTTGGATCAATGCCAAAAAACTCGCTGTATCTTTCGGAGCAATAAAGTGTCCTGCCTTCAGCGTCCGTAACGTGAACAATATCATAGATGGAGCCTAATACCGCTTCAAAGTCGATCATAGAGCCCACTCCCGCCTGCTGTAATAGTGTGAAAGCTGGGCGTATACTCAGGCTTTCTTGTATACTCCTTCTCCATTTGTTGTCTGCCTTCCTTCAAAATTCTTCAAGATCGGGTGGGGCGGACTTTTGGTGGTGGATGAGGAAACAGGAGAAAAGGCTCCGGGTTCTTGGAACAGCTGCTGGGGGATTAGCTGTCCGGCTCCATTGCTAAAGCGAAACCGCGTCCAAAGCAGCGATTTCGCTGAGGTTATTTCAAGGTGGACGCTTAAAAGCGTGTTTCGCTTTATCCATTGCGCCTCGGATGCTGTTCCAAAGACCCTCGCATTTTCTCCTGTTTCCTCTCGCCAGCTGTAGTCCTTTTTATTGGCGGGTTTGTGGGAATAGCTACGAAGGATTTTAAGAAGACATAATAAAAAGGCAACCCCGTTCTGTGGAGAAGCCTTATCTTTTAGGCAAAATGAGTGTGAAAGTAGAGCCTTGTGGCGAGCTTTCTCCTAGAATCAGATCGCCTCCCAGCGCCTTGGCGATCATTCTGGAAAAGGATAGGCCTAGTCCGAGGCCCCTCACCTTGTCCTTTTTGTTGCTGCCGCGAAAGAACCGCTCAAACACGAGTGATTGCTCGGCCAGCGGGATACCTTGACCGTCGTCTTTTACATCGAGGCGCATATCCGCGTCGGTTTCGTATAGCACCAGTTTAATCGTTCCCTTTTTCCCGACAGCCTGCTTGGCGTTATTCAACAAGTTAGTAAGCACCTGCAGTACACGGCCTGGATCGATGTTGATGATCGTTTCTTTCTCGGGTAGCTGTGTGATAAGCGTCACGGTGTCTAAATCCTGCGTAATCCTCCATTGCGAGGCAATCTCCCGGATGAGCTTGCTAAGATTTTGCTCCTCTTGCTGTACAGCGATAGCACCGACGGCAAATGAATTGAAATCGAGCAAATCTTCTACCATTTTTTGCAGTCGCTTCGTTTCCTTCAAGCAAATCTGTAAAAATTCTTTTTGCTCGTCACCAGCAACTACTTCGTCATTGATCGCTTGCACCAGCCCACTAATGGCAGTCACAGGTGTCTTGAGCTCGTGAGTAACACCTGCTAAAAGCTCGGTGCGGATGCTCTCCAGCTGCCTGAGCCGGTCTGCCATCTCCTTGAAGGTGTAGACTAATTCGTGGATTTCACGTTCCTTGATCGTTTTATTGATCGTGACATCGTAATTTCCTTCTACGATTCGTCTAGCGGACAGGACAACATCCTGAATCGGGTCAGACAGCTTTCGGGCGTGAAAGTAAATAACCGCCCATCCGAGCAGCCCCAGACTGCCCAGCATAATGACCAAGTATTGAACCTGCTCCCTGCCTACCTTAATATCCGTGTCTGGAAACAGCAGGATGACTTTACCTACCCGGACATCGTTATAATCCAAATCCTTTCTGATGACGTATAGCGTATCACCATTCGGCTGCTTCACCTTGTCCGCAGTATTGGCTTGCTCCAGCATACGTGGAAGAGCCTGCTTCAAGGCTGGATTCACCATCCCCATGCGATTGTAGATGATTTCTCCTTTTTTATTTTGAACGAAAAGAAGGAGATTGCGATCGACGCCCATAAACTTACGCCGATTATCCAGCACCTGATGGAGCTTGTCTCCTACCAGTACATTCCCGTCATCATCGACTACACGATCAGCTACTTCTTCTGCAAACAGTCTCGTCACTTCCAATTGCTTCTCGGTCGCCGCATATTTGATCCAGTAAGCGGATATACCCCCGATTAGGATGAGACCGACACAAAGCGTCAGCAGGTAGCGTGTCGTCCAATACCGCAGGAGTGACACAGGCTCATTATTTTTGATAAACACAGAATTGGTAACCCACCCCTCTTAGCGTCTTGATCTCGCCTTCGGTGGCAGGCCAATTTTCCAACGTCTTTCGGATTCGCTTGATCGCCAAATCTACAGCGCGATCGCTTCCGCCGTAGTCCATCCCCCATACCTGCTCAATTAACTGCTCGCGGGTAAAGGTCTGATTCGGATTTTGTGCCAGAAACAGCAATAGAGACAAATCACGTGGATGAAACAGCAGCTCCAAACCATGCAGCGTCACATTGTGAGACTGGAAGTTTATTTTCAGACTACC
Source organism: Brevibacillus reuszeri (assembly GCF_002897295.1). Taxonomy (GTDB): domain Bacteria; phylum Bacillota; class Bacilli; order Brevibacillales; family Brevibacillaceae; genus Brevibacillus; species Brevibacillus reuszeri_A. Next base: position 70,163 of record NZ_BEXF01000008.1, on the reverse strand, counting down.
AAAAAATCTCGTTTCCTGGTCCTTGATTAATATAGTCGAGCGCCGCAAAACAGCATTTACTCGAGCAACTACTTCCTCCGCTTCAAACGGCTTCGTTATGTAGTCGTCCGCCCCCTGGTTCAGCCCTTTCAGCTTTTGATCGGTCTGGCCCAACGCTGTTATCATAATGACCGGACAGGCGCTTTTTTCCCGAATGTACTGCAAAACCTCCCAGCCGCTTCGCTCAGGAAGCATGACATCGAGTAGGACCAGGTCAGGCTTGCGCTCATCGAAGAGCTGTGTCGCTTCGTCTCCATCCTCTGCCTGCCACACCTGATAATCTGCTTTTTGCAGGTATGCTTTTAACACACGTGAAATAACCAACTCGTCTTCTACTAACAAAATAGTTTTCATCGAATACCTTCCAAATTGAGAGGCATATCATCATTCTCCATTCGCTCTTTCCCTTGCATGGACACCTATTCTACTTGATTTTCTACTATCCTTCTATACTACCAGTTTACCTCTTTCTCTTTGGAAAAAGATTTGCTGATTTTGGAAAATAGGAAAAAAGCCTTGCATTCCCTTTTATGAAAAGGAAGCAAGGCTTTGGAGAACGTTGTTAGATCAAGCTGCCATCGAAGTAGATGTCCTCATCGTCAACTTCGCCTTCGAAATCGTATTTTTTCTTGCCAGTGTCGCTGTCGATGATTTTACCAGTTACATCTGCGTCATCGAATTCATCCCAGATGTCGTTTACGATATCTTCAACCAGGTCTTCGAAATCGGAATCATCCAGATCATCGAAATCGTCTCCATATTCATCGAGGTCGATCTCGATTTCGACTTCAATCTCGTCTTCATCTCCATCGAGCGTGATATCCCACTCGAGATCTTGGAAGTCACCATAGTCTTTATTCAATTGCTTTTCCAAATCATACAAACGATCATCGAAATCGTCATCGTCATTATTTTTCTTTTTATCGAGATCGTCTTCCAAATCAGCAATCTCTTTGTTCAAGCTGTCGATTTTGGATTGCAAGGTTCTGATTTGTGCATCGCGTGCTGCAAGTTCAGCTGCGTGCTGTGAATCTGCCTGATCCTTTACGTTAATGGTATAGGTAGTTCCATCCCACGTGATGTCTTTGTTGAACACGCCTGCCATCATGCGAAGCGGAATGTAGGTAGTACCATTTACAATGAAAGGCTCGACTGTTGTCGGAACGGAAGCACCGTTATACAGCACTTTGATATTGTTGTACTTTGCTTGCAAATTCTTCGTCGCAACAGATGCAGAAGAGCTTGTCGGAAATAATCCTACGGTAAGAACCAACGCAGATGCAATCGCCAGGTACTGTTTTTTAAACATGGAAAGTCCTCCATTCTTCCGGTTGTGTATTTCTATACGTGTCGCTATGTACATATCCTACTTTACCTATTGAACGTGTCGAACGTATGTCAACCTTCGAATTTTTCCTTACCACTTTTTCCCACCCTTACTCAATTGGCCAGGTTTTTCGAATATCGTGTTCAAACTGCCGCAAATGATTGATCCGTTTCTGCGTCTTTTGATAATCTGCCTGCCAGCTTTCACTTTCACGATCGCGGATCAGCTCAGCTTTTTTCTCCAGCTCCCTCACTTCACTCCGCAAGGCAATCACGATATCTAGTAATCCATCCATATCAATTTCACGCATTTCGGATATAAAATGCCACTCAGCTTCTGTTAAGCGATACTGTTTGTTTGCCATTGTTCATCACCCTTACTCCATCTTCATTCATCGCTCACAAGGAGCAAAATCCTATTTTCGTGCGTTTGTTTTCATATGCATGTATCGTGATGCCACTTCATGTATAATAAATAAGGTATCGGTTATTTCAGCTGAACAACCAGAAGTTAGTAAAGGAGACTGCTGTATGTTCTCGATTAGAGAATCCGATTTGCCAGGGATCGGAAGGAAGTACCAAGTTGAAGCAAAAAGCGGGGATAAACTTGTCGTTGTTATTCACGATGATGGTCGCAGAGAAATGTACCATTTTGACAATGACGATGCAGACGAAACCATTTCCATGATTACCCTCGATGATGACGAAGCGAGAAAAATCGCTGCGATCGTCGGCGGATTGACCTATCAGCCAACGGCATTGGAAACGGTCGAGGTCGCATTGGACAAGCTCATTATCGAATGGTACAAAATCCAGAATGGCTCTGCTTCAATTGGCAAAACGATTGGCGAGCTCGATGTCCGTCAAGAAACGGGTGCAACGATTATTGCCGTTATTGAAAAAGACCATCGCCAAACGATCAACCCCGGTCCTGAGTACATCCTCTGTACAGGAGCTACCCTGGTCGTTGCAGGTGAGCGCAAGCAAGTACAAGCGCTAAAAGCCATACTCTGCACTGAGGGTAAATAACAACGCCATCTCATCCGAGTGATTTTGCATAAGAAAACCTCTATCGAGGCTTCCTCATGGAGGAGCGACCGCGTTTAGCGGAAAGTTTCCATGCGCTCCGGAATTCATAAGCGTCACACGCTTATAAGTTCCTATACGTTACGGAAACAAACAAGCTGACAGCCCACAACAGGCTGTCAGTTTTTCATTCAATCACAGACAGCATATTCTCCATCATTTCCTGATTCATCGGTCCTATAAATTTATTTTGAATCACTCCGTTTGAATCGATGATAAAGCTCGTAGGGATCGAAATCGCCTTGTACACATTCGATACCTGCTTATCGACATCCATCAGAATCGGAAACGAAATGCCATACGCCTCTACAAAGCTAGAAACAGCCTCTGGGTTGGTTTCCGTCGGGGTCAGATTGACACCAAGAATAACGACCCCTTTTTCTTTATTTTCCTCATAAAAGCTCTGCATGTCCGGCATCTCCGCTCGGCACGGAGGACACCAGGTTGCCCACAGGTTTACAATCACCTTTTTTCCCCGTAATTCAGAGAGCTTTATCTGCCCTCCACGTAGCGCCTGTAATTCAAAATCAGGGGCCAGATTTCCTTTTTCGATTCCAACTGTTTTGTTCCCCTGTCCAGCCGCCTGCTCGGCATCACCCGGTTGGGCTGGCGCTGTAGGTGCTTTCCCAGTATCCACTATTCCCCAAGCGAGTAATCCTAACAGCACAATAGCTGCAAGTGCATTTTTACGTTTCATCAGTTGATCCTCCGGTTACAGGAGTCTGGAGCCGTGTAGACAAAAATAAAGTGAGAAGCGATAGCAAATAGAAAGTCATTTGCGTCTTCGAAAGCCCAAGAAATAAAGCATTTCTTGCATCTATAAAAAATCGAACATAGACTTGACTGATTCCAAACCAGAGTAAAAGAGTCAACCAGAAAGACATTGTCGTTTGATCCTGCTTGCTGGTAAACAGCCACCAGAGAAATATCGCACTACTGATGACCTGCTGAACATGATACCACCTATCACTATTTTCCAGGAATACGGTAAGCAAATGGTATACGCCGCTTGCAGCCAAAAAGCCTGCTGCACTGGCAAGAACGACCAGATGAACCGGGATAGCTTTTTTCCGTATACTGCGCACAAGATAAATCCCCACTACCACAGCGGCCAGCCAAGCACCGCTCTCTCCCCCTGAGAAATATAGGATAGACGATGGGTTTTCGATTGCTTTGGAAAAGTGAACGAGAATATAGCTTAGCTTCCAGACCAAAAACGCCAGGAAGACAGAATTGCTCAGCATCTCAATGATTGGCGCTCGCTCTACCTTCTCTTTTTTTAGTCGCAACGTAATCGCAAAAAAACCGCAAGCCAGTGAAACGACTGCTGCCAGCATACTCATTTTCAATATAAATGGACCCAGCTGAAAAGCGTCAGACAATTGTGGTTTCCTCCCTGTCTGTTATCCGTTACTCTACTAAAGCATGATGCATCAACGCATGTATTCTCTCACCATATCAGGAAACGGGGGATAAAGAAATGCTTGGCCCTATCTTTGTATTCCCTTTTCACAGGAGATCTGCAGAGGTTGCCTGAGAGCTTCAGTTGTAAAGGAAAAAAGCCCCCGCTTAAATAGCAGGAGCTTTTCGCTTCACTTATTCTTTACGTCTTTTGTCTTTAGGAGCATTGCCGCTTCCTGATCTCTTCGCCAGGTTTCACCTATTTGGGTCCAGTGCAGAAATCGGTCGTCCAAGAGCTCTGATAGAATGGCTCGCTTGTCTTTTTCAGGTAGGTCAAGTGTACGCACTTGTCGTCTCATCTCTCCTAGAAACAGGGTGTACGCTTCGTATTCGGGGCCAATCCATTGTTCTATCTGGCGGCGCAGCTTTTTGGCCAGACCGGGATTGTGGCCGCTGGTAGAAATGGCGATTTGCAGGTCTCCGCGTTCTACGAGAGAGGGGACGGTGAAGGTGCACAGCTCAGGTCGATCTACGATGTTGATCCACTGGTATGGCAGGCAGGCGTCGTGAACGGCGAGATTAACTGCTGAATCATTCGTCGCTGCGATGACAATGACCGCATCCTGTACGTCCGCTGGTTCAAAAGGACGGAGATGAACTACCATTTTCCGGCTTTGCCCCCACGCTGCTATCGTATCCGTAACAGTGGGACTAACTACGATCACGTCATCTGCTCCAGCAGCCAGGAGACTGCCGATTTTGCGCTCGGCAATCTGACCTCCGCCCACAATCAGACAGCGCTTTTGTCGCAGCTGAACCATCATCGGATAGTATGGCATCTAGGGTCCCTCCTGTTCGGATATGCTTGCCGATTCATTCATTTTAGCTGTGCGTAATTGATTCTGCACCGAGAGTCTTTTCAAACCAGTTTATTTTCTCCCGCATTTTCACGACATCCCCGACCAAAATAATCGCCGGATTGGAAATGCGCGGATTTTCTGCGACTCGCTCCTCGATATTTTCCAAGGTACCTGTAACGGTCGTTTGATTCGGGAGCGTTCCCCATGCGATCACGGCCACAGGCGTCTGCGGATCACGACCATGAAGCATAAGCTGTGTGCGAATGAGCGGAAGATTTGCAACACCCATGTAAAAAGCAACTGTATCAATTCCACCCGCAAGCGCGCGCCACTTATCAACCGCAAGCTCCGGTTTATCCTCACGTAAATGTCCCGTAACGACTGCAAAGGATGAGCCATGATCGCGGTGCGTCACGGGAATTCCGGCATAAGCAGAAGCAGCAATGCCTGCTGTTACCCCTGGCACAATCTCAAAGGAGATTCCTCGCTCTGCCAGATGCTCTGCCTCTTCCCCTGCACGTCCAAATACACATGGATCGCCGCCTTTTAACCGTACAACGATGTTTCCTTCCAGCGCTTTTTCGGCCAAAAGCTCGTTGATGGATTCCTGCCTCATCGTATGATGATCAGGCAGCTTGCCACAGTAGATGCGCTCAGCCGTTTTGGGGGCGTACTCCAGCAACGCCGGGTTCGCAAGCCGATCATAAACGACGACGTCTGCTTGCTGCAAGCATTCCATTCCTTTTACCGTAATCAGCTTGGGATCACCAGGGCCAGCACCGACGAGATATACTTTACCCACTTCTCTCATCGGTCACTTACTCCTGCGGATGCAAATGTCGCCATCTCTTTGAGCATGCGAGTAGCTGCCTCGACTATCGGGAAAGCGACTGCCGCTCCGCTTCCCTCACCTAGGCGCAGATGCAGATCAAGCAACGGCTCTTTGCCAAGTGCCTGCAGTACAAAGGCATGACCTGGCTCCTGCGAGCGATGTCCTGCGATCAAATAATCAGATACGCCTGCATCGATTTTCACAGCCAAAAGTGCCGCTACCGTCGCGATAAATCCGTCCAGCAAGACAGGAACTCGTCTGGAGGCTGCACCCAGAATAGAACCTGCCATCGCTCCGATTTCCAGCCCTCCAACCTTGGCCAATACCTCTAACGGCTTGTCAGCATCAGGCTTGTGCAGAGCAAGTGCTTCTCTGACAACCGCCTTTTTACGTTGCCAGCCAGCATCGTCGAGCCCAGTCCCACGTCCGACGATTTCCTGTGGGTCTGCCCCCGTCAAAGCAGCCAAAACGGCGCTGGATGCTGTCGTGTTGCCAATCCCTACCTCACCGACAATCAACACCTTGGCGCCTTCATTAATGATAGCTTCAGCCATTTCGATCCCGACTGCAAGAGAGCGTTCGGCTTCTTCTGTTGACATCGCAGCTTCCCGTAGCATATTTCCAGAGGCTGCACGAATTCGTTTACTGTATACACCAGGCGCCTCTACAGGAGCAAGCACTCCTACGTCCACGATTTTTTGGAGTGCACCAATTTGGCGGGCAAAAACGTTGATGCCGGCACCGCCATGAGCCATGTTCAGGACCATTTGCGCTGTGACTTCTTGCGGATAGGCAGATACGCCCTCCACCGCAACCCCGTGGTCAGCCGCAAAGACAAGAACTCCAGGTGGCGTCACTACCGGAAATGCCTCTCCTGTCATCCCAGCCAGCTCGATTGCCAGCTCCTCTAGGCGTCCTAAGCTGCCAAGCGGCTTGGTCAATTGGTCCACATGCTGTCTTGCCTGCTCTCTGGCCTCGTGGTCCACTGGTTCTATCGTTCTGTGTTGTTTTTCCAAGCTAGCCATCATAAACGCACCTCTTTTTCCTGATAAGCCCTCATCTGCTCTTCGATAACATCCAATCGCACGTGGCTCCGAACGGTATCAGCCAAAAGATCGTAGCCTTGTTCCCGAAGAGCAACGAAGGATGGCCGATCTTCAAGTGGCGATAGTCCTTTTTTCTCCCTGATTGTATTCAGCAAAAGGGTACGGAGCCGATCATTATGAAACAAGCCGTGGAAGTAGGTTCCGATCAGTTGACGCTCTTCCTGACAGTACCCTTCTATCCGCTCCCCCATTTGGATAAACGGCGAATCATTTGTTCCATAAACGGACTGTCCCATGTGAATCTCGTAGCCTTCGACCGTTATGTTCTCTCCGGCAAAAACTGCTTCCCCCCGGGACAAGACGGTTGTTTTCTTTTTTTCCATTGTCGTGATCATCGGGATCAATCCCAGACCATCGAGCTCTTTTAGCGGAGACTCTACTCCCTCTGGATCGTGGATGGACTCACCCAGCATCTGGTACCCGCCGCACAAGCCGACAACATAGCTTCTTCCGCTTTTATGGAGCATCTGGACCTTCGCTGCAAGCCCAGTATCGCGTAAAAATTGCAGGTCCTCCAGCGTATTTTTACTTCCAGGCAGCACGATCAGATCAGGCTCCCCGAGCTCCTCGACTCTCGTAACGAAGCGCATCCGACAATCTGGCTCCACAAAAAACGGATCGACATCCGTAAAATTGGAAATGCGCGGGTAGCGCAGCACAGCGATATCAATCTCTCGCGGTGTCTCTCGCTGTCCATGATATTTATGCAGAATCAGCGAATCCTCCGCGTCGATCCACAAATCGGGAATGAACGGTACCACACCGAGCACTGGCTTGCCTGTATACTCCTCGAACCAGTCCAGACCTGGCTGCAAAAGGGTCACATCTCCGCGGAAACGGTTGATGATCACTCCGATGACACGATCACGATCCGCTGGCTCCAGCAGTTGCAATGTTCCGACGAGGCTGGCAAAAACTCCGCCACGCTCAATGTCCGCTACCAAAATGACAGGGGCATTGGTCAACCGGGCGACGCGCATGTTCACCAGCTCACGGTCATTCAGATTGATTTCAGCCGGACTACCAGCTCCCTCAATCACAATCCGCTCGTATGAGGCTGACAGTCTTTGGTACGCTTCCTCGATAATGCGAAGCCCCTCGTCAAAAAATTCCTGGCGATAGGCAAATGCCTTCATATTTCTATATGGCTCGCCGTTTACCACAATTTGCGATTCAGAGTCGCGGGTTGGTTTGATCAAAATCGGATTCATGTCCGTCGTGGCAAGAATCCCCGCTGCTTCAGCCTGAACACCCTGTGCTCGCCCAATTTCTTTTCCGTCCAAGGTCACGTATGAGTTCAATGCCATGTTTTGCGATTTAAACGGAGCCGTCTTGTAGCCATCCTGGGCAAAAATGCGGCACAACGCTGTCGCGATTGCACTTTTTCCTGCATCCGAGCTCGTGCCCTGAATCATCAGCGGGAGGCTTTTATGCACGCTCCCCCACCTCCACGCAGCGGTTCAGCCACCTTTTTACCAGCTCTGGATTCGAGCCAAAATGCAGATGTGTATATCCTGCGACCAAATTACCTTCGGCGTACCCTTCCGGCTTGGTTCCCCGTAGTCCTTTCGTCTCGTAGGCGTGAGGTAGCTCTGCTTCTGCCCTATAGGTGGAATAGTGGAACTCGTGACCTTTTGCCTGTTCCTCTGTACTGATCAGGAAGTTGCCTTCTTTTCCGCGCACCTCGCGATAGCCAAGTGCTGCCAGCTTCTTTTGCATCGTGACTTGTCCTGGAATCAGGCCTACCATCGGATAACGCTCTCCATCAGTCGTTACAATCGCTTCCGTCAAGAACATGTATCCGCCACACTCGGCAAGTGTCGGCAAACCATTCTTGATGGCTGTGCGCACCGAATTCAGGACCTCTTCGCTTTGTGACAGCTGGGCAGCGAACTCCTCAGGAAATCCGCCTCCGATGTACAGCCCGTCCGCATGAGCAGGCACACCTTCGCCAGCAAGCGGCGAGAAAAAGGCAAGCTTGGCACCGTATGCTTCAAGCAGCTCCAGATTTTCCGGATAGTAAAAATGGAATGCAGGGTCCTTGGCTACCGCAATCGTTACGGCAGCAGTCGCTTCTTTTGGAGCAAACAGCTTCGGCTCCGCCTGCAGCGGTTTTGCTTTGGCAAGCTCCCAGACCAGCTCTAAGTCTACGGACTCCGCAATCAAATCAGCTAGCTTGTCAAAAAGCGGTGTCAGCTCGCCTCGCTCGACAGATGGAACCAGACCGAGATGGCGCTCAGGGATCTCGAGTTCATTTTCCCGCTTCAAATAGCCCACGACAGGGATTCCGCACTCCTGCTCAATTGCTGCCTTGATGATTTTGTAATGTCCGTCGCTGCCGAGCTTGTTTGCGATGACACCAACGATTCTCGCTTGCGGATTAAGCAGCTGAAAGCCTTTGACAATGGCAGCTGCACTACGCGCCATGCTTTGGCAATTGACGACGAGTATAACGGGTGACTCTGTCAAAATGCTGATTTCGGCTGTGCTCCCTTTGTCGCTGGTCGCTTCCTTGCCATCGTACATGCCCATGACACCCTCAATGATGGAAATGTCCGCTCCGGCACTGCCCCGAACGAATATTTCCCGTACGATGTCATGGGAAAGCATAAAGCTGTCCAGATTGCGGGATGCTCTGCCCGTCACTGCCGTATGGTACGTTGGATCGATATAGTCAGGACCGCATTTGAATCCTTGTACGGTATGGCCTTTTCGCTTCAAAGCAGCCATTAGCCCGATGGTGACAGTCGTTTTCCCTGCTCCACTGCCTGTTCCGGCGATAACGATACGGCGGCTGTCAGTCATGAGCGTCCCTCCTCGTGATAAGGCATCAATCCTACAGAAATCGTCGCATTACCCGATTTTTTCTTGGTCAGCACCAGCTCGCTTACTCCTGCATATAGCTTGGCTGCCGGCTCGCTGACTCCGTACGCACCCGTAAATTTAAAGACCGTATCTGACGGGTCGCTGATTTCCACCTGATTCAGCTGCTCAGGAGAATAGTACACAAAAGGCCAGCCGTATTTTTCACAAACGGCAATCAGGCCCTCTTCGTCTTTTTTCAACTCGATCGTTGCCAGTGCCTTGACGCTTTTAATCGAGAATTGCAGCTCATCCAATGTTTCCTTGATAACCGCCTCGATCTCGTCCGCCGAGGTGCCGCGATTGCAGCCCATGCCGAGCACGATGACCTTTGGGCGATACAGGACACCGTTGTTCAAAATCGTCTGTTCCTCTGGAGTGAGCAAGCGGTGCGAAACGACGAGTGCTGCATGTGGCGAAGCGGCCTGGGCTGCCGCAATAGAAGGGTACTCCTTGATCGATGGCGGCATCGGTGCGTCATGCATCCACCAATCACGTTCACCTGATTCGTTCACGACGGCTACTTGCTCTTCATTTACAACGGAAGCACTCACAGGAGTCAGCTTTTCATCGGAATCCCATTCCCAGCCAAAGCGGCGTCCGAACAGATCGACAGGGATTGTTTTTTGCACATCGGATGCAGTCGTAATGATTGCACGTGCCCCCATGATAGCTGCCACCTCATGTGTCAGCTCGTTTGCTCCACCCAAATGACCGGACAGTACGCTGATTACATTTTCTCCCCGGTCATCGATGACGACGACGCCCGGATCTTTCTTTTTATCCTCGAGCAACGGAGCGATCATGCGTACAACCGCTCCGAGGGAAATGATAATAATGAGCCCCTTGTAAACTGGCCAAAGCGCAGGAAACAGCATCCGCACACTGCCACTAAAAAGCTGAATGCCACGCGCTTCCTCATCGCCGCGAGCAAACTTGCTCATGTAGTACAGATCAGTTCCAGGAAATTTTTGATTCAGATCGCGAGCAATTTCTACGCCGTGCTTCGTAATCGCGACGATGGCATACTCTCCCGTTTGCTGAATCGCAGGGATTTCGCCTTCTTTCAGCTCGATGATCATACTTCCTTCACACCTTTTCTGTAGCCGTGTGTGAAGGTTTTGTCATACAGCTTGGAACGGTACTGCTCGCTCTTTTCGTGAATGTCCGGGTCGAGCGCCCAGCCCGCCAAAATCATCGCGTGCTTGCGGATGCCGTTTTTGCCCATGTCTTCGTCCAAGTTTTTCAGCGTAGTACGAACAATCAATTGATCTGGCCAGCTCGCCCGTTGCACGACTGCTACTGGCGTATCCTCGCTCCAGCCTGCTTCAACCAGCTCGCGCACAACCTTTTTGGTCAAGGTCGCACTGAGGTACAAAGCAAGTGTGCAGTGATGCTCAGCTAGTGCACGCAGCTTTTCTCTTTCCGGTACAGGTGTACGTCCTTCGGCACGAGTAAGGATCAGTGTCTGCGTCAGCTCTGGGATCGTCAGCTCGGCACCGACTGCCGCTGCTGCTGCAAATACGGAGCTGACACCTGGAACGATCTCGACCTCGATGCCCTCTGCTTTAAGCAAGGCGATCTGCTCCATGATTGCGCCGTAAACAGACGGGTCACCGGTATGCAAGCGAACTACCGTCTTGCCTTTGCCGATTCGATCTACCATCAGCTCTACCATTTCTTCCAATGCCATGCCGGAGCTGTGCAGCACCTCCGCGTCAGGATTGCAGAGCCCCACCAGGTCTTCGTTTACAAGTGAATCGGTATACAAAATCACATCAGCTTTTTGCAAAAGCTTCAAGCCTTTTACGGTAATCAAATCCGGGTCGCCAGGACCCGCTCCTACTATGTACAGTTTCATTATTTTTTCACCACCATCAGTGTAAGATAGCTAAGCTCTGCGCGCTCCAGCACCCGCATGTCCGTCCAAACCATTTCCTCGGCGGACGTAACCTTCGTCGCCACAGCCGCTTTTTCTGCCAGACCCATTTCTTTTAGCAAGCCGATGATCATCGGCAGAACCTTAGCTACTTTAAGGAAAACGACCGTATCGTGATTCTCAATCGCTTTCCGCATCGCTTCCTTGTCTTCTGTGGCCGGAATGATTCCGATCTGTTCATCCCCATCCGCAAGAGGTAGATTGAAGCGAGATGCCGCTCCCAAGAACGAAGAAACACCTGGGACCGTCACAACAGGTACCTCTGGATGTTCTTCATGCATGACGCGCATCATGTGGATGAAGGTGCTGTAAAACATCGGGTCGCCCTCGGTTACAAACGCGACATCCTTGCCCTCGGATAGACGCTCCCACACGATCTCGACAGTCTTATTCCATTCGCGCTCCAAAATTTCTTTATCCCGCGTCATTGGGAATACCAATCCGAGCATTTCCTTGTCACCTGGCTGCACATACAGCTCCGCGATTTGGTGTGCGTAGCTTTTGCTGCCCATCCGTTTTTTCGGGTACGCGATAACAGGTGATTGCTGCAACAGGCGAAATGCCTTGACGGTAATTAATTCAGGATCGCCAGGACCTACTCCTAGTCCGTACAGTGTTCCGATCTTGCTCACTTGTTGTCTCCTCCTTGTTCTTCCTCCTGCTTGGCCCAGGCGGTGATGATATAGATCGGGTTCAATGCCTCAAACCGCGTCAACGATAAAATTGGTTTACTGCGCGATAGCTGCGCCAGTGTCACTGATGTCTCGAAGCCTTCTGCTGCAAAGGCTTGTGTCGCTTCATACAACGTCTCGATCGTAGCTGCATTGACGACGATTCTTCCACCTGGGCGCAGACGCGTGCAGCAAATGTTCAACAGTTCGCGCAGCTCTCCGCCGCTGCCACCGATAAAGACGGCATCCGGGTCTGGGAATTCATCCAAGCCCTTTGGTGCGCGTGCATTGATGACCGTCAAATCAGTCCGAAACTTTGCCATGTTCTGACGGCAGTTTTCCAGATCATCCGCGTTTTTCTCGACGCCGTATACTGCGCCTTCCCGTGCGATACGTGCTGCTTCGATCGCGACCGAGCCTGTGCAGGTGCCGATGTCCCACACGATGCTTTTGGCGTGCAATTGCAGCTGAGCGATGCTCAGAATGCGCACTTCTTTTTTTGTAATCAAGCCCTTGTCCGGCTTGCGTTGGGAAAATTCCTCGTCCGCAATTCCGAACGGCCATACAGGGCTTGGACGACGTTTTTTCAAGATCACGACATTCAGATCTGAAAACACGCCATCAGCCATTTCCTCAAGCGAATACCAGCCTGTTTTCTCATCTGCGCTCCCCAGATTTTCAGCTACGAAAGCATCATACTCCGTCATCTGAAAAGAAAGCAGGTAACGGGCAATTGCAGACGGCGAGTTTTCCAGATCGGTCAACAGCGCGACCTTTTCTTTGCCGTCGATGCGCTGCGCCAGACCTTTGATGCTACGTCCATGTACGCTTGCGAGTGTAGCATCCTGCCATGCTTCACCCATTTTGGCAAAAGCTAGCTGGATGGAGCTGAGATGCGGGTAGATCTCGACATTCAGCTTCTTTGCCAAAAGGCTGCCGATCCCGTAAAAGAGCGGGTCACCAGAAGCCAGAATGACTGTCTTGCGCGTCTCCGTACGCAGCTCCTCGACCATAGCGGTGAGTCCGCCCTTCAGCACGCGCTTTTCACCTGTATGCTCTGGAAAAAAGGCGAGGTGCCGCTCTCCTCCGACCAACAGTTCACACTCTTCTATCCATGTCTGGTACAACGGCAACAAACTCGCTTGTCCGTCATCCCCGATCCCGATCACTTTCATTGTCTGTGTCATCGATCGTCACCCTTCCCAACAGGGACCCTTTCATTGAAATGATGATGGTTTCGACCGCGATGCCGCCGCCAACCTCTTTGAGAGCCGCACGACAGCAATTGGCGCACATGATCTCAAAAAAGGCCGGGGTATCCGCCATCAGATCGCCTACCTGAGAAGCTGTGTTGGCTCCCAATATCTCATCGATTGTTTCCTGCGGCGCTCCCGCATCTCTCGCCATCTGGGCGAGGAATCCGAAGTCAACCGGTGCGCTTTTGGAATGAACCATCATCACACCTTGCGCCACCTTAGAGAATTTGCCCATCATCCCGACCAGCGTGACCTTTTTCATCTGCTTTCGTTTGCATTGCGTAAGCGAAAAACCGACGAAATCGCCCATTTCCACAAACGCTTCCTCCGTCAGCTCCGGGTAGGTCGCAATTCCGAACGATTCGCTCTTGCCGCCCGTTGATAGCACGATATGATCACAGCCTGCTTCCTTGGCGACGTTGATTGCTTGCGCCACACTCGCTTTATAGGCAGAAGTGGAAAACGGCACCACGATGCCGCGCGTCCCCAAAATGGAGATGCCTCCGAGTATGCCGAGTCGTCCATTTAACGTTTTTTTGGCTATTTCCTCGCCTGCCGGTACGGAAATAACAATTTTGATTCCGCGTTCGACTTCATATTCATCTAGAACGGCTTGAGCGGTTTCCCGAATCATTTTGCGCGGGACAGGATTGATCGCCGCCTCACCGATAGAAACGGGCAACCCTGGCTTGGTCACCCGTCCTACGCCAATCCCGCCATCAAGGATGATTCCAGGCTCATCCGTCCATTCCACCGTGCTCAAAATCAACGCACCGTGTGTCGCATCCGGGTCGTCTCCGCCGTCCTTGATCGTAGCCGTTGTAGCCTTTTCTGACGTGAATTCGCAGCTTTCCATCTGGAAAGTAACATACTCGCCAATCGGCAAACGAATTGTGGCTTCACTTTGCTGCTCCTGTGTAATCAGCGCTATCAAAGCAGCCTTGGTCGTCGCCGTTGCACATGATCCCGTCGTATATCCATGGCGGAGGGGTTTTGCCTCTTTTTCGTCCGTTGCTGCTTTGGCCGCCATAGGTTTAGCCCAACCGTTCCGCCATGATGGAAATCGCATTCAGAGCTGCTACTGTTACCGGGCTTCCGCCTTTGCGCCCGATGTTTGTGATGAATGGAATGTCCAGCTTCGCCAGCTCTTCCTTGGACTCTGCTGCGGATACGAAACCAACAGGCATCCCGATAACCAGACCTGGCTTCGCTTCGCCTTCTTTTACCATACGAATCAGCTCCAAAAGGGCTGTAGGCGCATTCCCAATGCAGAAGATACCGCCGTCTGCTTCCTTGATCGCTTTGCGCATCGAAATGATGGCGCGCGTCGTATTTAAACGTTTTGCTTCCTCCATCACATCACGGTCAGAGATGTACACCTTTACCTGACCGCCGAACTTTTCGATACGGTTTTTACTGATGCCGACTTGCACCATTTGCACGTCCGCTACGACGATTTTCCCGCTGCGAATCGCTTCAATCCCTGATTTCACCGCATCCGGGTGGAATACGAGACTGCGGCCCAGATCGAAGTCAGCAGATGCGTGGATCACGCGTTGAACAACCGGATATTGTTCTTCTGTAAACGGATGCTCGCCCAGCTCATCCGTAATAATTTGAAAGCTCATGTCCTCGATCTCTTGCGGTTGTACGGTCATCGGTTTGAAATCCGTTTTGAAATCCATGATTTAGTTCCTCCAGTCGTTTTTTCGTACGTGATTACAACGATTTATTGAACGGCCTCTCCCAGCTGTTTTAGCACACTGTCGTAATCGGAAAACTTGGTTCCGTAGTCGATCTTCGGACGGCCGATAACGATTGTCTCGATGCCCATTTCCAGTGCCGCTTCTACCTTTTCATCAAAAGCGCCTACTTTTCCGCTCTCTTTGGTGATCATCAGTGTCACCCCGTAATGATCGTAGAGCGCTTTGTTCAATTCCTTGGAGAAAGGTCCCTGCATCGCGACGATGTTTTTCTGCTCCAGACCAAGCTCCTCGCATTTTTCCATATTGTCTAGTCGTGGCAGCATCCGCGCTACCAGTGTCGTATCAGGCAGGCCCAACAGGCGATCCGTAAAGGTTTTCAAAGTCTTGCTGCCAGTCGTCAGCATGATGACGCCCCGTTTGTCAGCGGCAAGCTCAGCTGCCTGTACATAATCCTCGACGACAATCAGCTTTTCACTGCCGGGCGAAGACAAGCTTTCCCGTTCGTAGCGAATGTAGGGGACACCAGCACCCTTGGCACCTGCCATCGCATTTTTGGAGGCTTCCTCAGCGAAGGGATGGCTGGCATCTACCACGCATTGCACGCTTTTCTCAACAATCAATTGCTGGATATCCTCAGCAGTCAAGCGTCCTACCTGAACAGGCACACCTGCCTCCTCCATGCTTTTGGCAGCATTGTCAGTCACGACTGTCGTCAACAGATCGTATCCGCTGTCTTTGATCAAAAGGGCCAGCTCGCGTGCATCGCTCGTCCCAGCCAGTACCAGAATCATCCTAACGTCCCTCCTACTTGGTTACGTGGTCATGCTTGTGGTCGTGTTTGTGATCATGATCGTGGTCATGGTCATGGCTGTGATCATGGTCGTGATGATCGTGTCCGTGGTCATGATCATGGTGATGATGGTGCCCATGATGATGGTGGTGATGCCCATGCTCATCGTCATGGTGGTGATGGTGATGGTCGATATGCTCCATCGCTGCCAGTCTGTACTGACAGGTATCGCAGTTGAGCTTCACTTCGCCATGCAGAGCTTCTTCGACACGGTCCTTAAGCACTTCTTTTAAAAGCGGATGGAAACCGAAATACTCAGCCATCTCAAACTGTGCTTCTGGATATTGCTCCCGGAATTTTTCGAGCTGATCGCTCATCCGCTTGATCAGCACTCCCGTAAACAGGAAGTACGGCAGCAGCACGATGCGTTTT
The DNA here is from genome assembly GCF_002897295.1 of Brevibacillus reuszeri. Classification (GTDB taxonomy): domain Bacteria; phylum Bacillota; class Bacilli; order Brevibacillales; family Brevibacillaceae; genus Brevibacillus; species Brevibacillus reuszeri_A. Next base: position 53,857 of record NZ_BEXF01000008.1, on the reverse strand, counting down.
GCCCCCAGCTTCAGGCAGCGCTCGACTCCTTCATCGTAGAGCGGATAGGTCACACCCATAAATGCAGTCTCTACCCATTTCGCCTTGTAGCGCTCCCAGAACAGTCGGGACATTTTGTAAATGTCGCTGTTGGCATCTGCGTCACTACTGCCGCGTCCGATCACGAGCACAGCCAGATCCTCATGCTCCTCACCGGAAGCAAAGCCGGCTTCCTCCATACGCGTCGTCAAAATGTTGATCACTTCATCGTGAATACCGATAGGACGTCCATAGATGAACTGTACATACGGATGAAGCTCCTTCGCCTCATCAATCGCCGCTGGGATGTGAATTTTGGCATGACCTGCGGAGAACAGGATGATCGGAATAACAGCTACGCGTGTCGCTCCACGCGCTACACATGTATTCAGGCCCGACAGCATGTCAGGACGTGCGAACTCCAAAAAGCATGTTTCGATAATCGGAACATCCAGCTCAGGTGCGAGTGAGTTTACAAACTGGCGAATCTCTTCATTGCCCTCTGGGTCCTTGCTTCCGTGACCTACGAATAATACTGCGTCCATGGTAGTTCCTCCTCATCTTCTTATCGGTTATGGATAAATGGATTGAGCTTAGTCTCCGCAAGCCGCGTTCTCGATTTCTTCTTTGGCAGGCTCGCGCCATTTGTAGCCTTCGATTACCCCCACGCGTTGGAAATACTTGTGGAACCGCTCATTCGGGAATGCCTCTTTTTTGAACCGTGCAACGATTCGCTCGACGAGAGGCACAATTTCTTCTTTTGGAATCCCTTCCGCTACCTGAAGACCTGAGTGAGCGTTACGCCCGACCGTTTTGGCACCGAGGAACAGGTCAAACTTGCCTTTGCGAAACACGATTCCGATATCTTCTTGTACAGCTCTGTAGCATGCCATCCCGCAACCGTTAAAGCCGATCTTTACTTCCTTTGGCATTTCCTTGCCGCCCAGCTTTTGCGCCAGCTCCTCCGCATAAGGGATGCTGTCCTTTTTCTCCCCGTCGCAGAAGTCGCACGCCTTCACCTGCAAAACATCCCCGATTGGGCTTAAAATCAATCCCAGCTCGCGCAGTATTCCCGTCACACTCTCAGGGTTGGATGTAGGAACACGCAAAATCATCTGGTGATGCGGGGTGTATTCGATCTCCCCTTTTTCACCTGCCACTTCGGCGATCGCCATCATCTGCTGCGGCGTGATTTTTTTGTTTGCCACACCTGGGCTTATCGCGACTTCAAAAATCATTTCCGGTTGAAACGAGGACGCTGAACGAATTGCTGTTTTCGCAGCTGGCTCAGAGGCAATTCCTTTTGCTGCGTTGATTGCAGTAAGTGCTTGCATCGCCCAGTCAAATGGGGCTGGCTGCGACTTTGGAGCCGCTGCTTCTTCCGTTACAGCTGGTGGCGCTTCCAGCACAGCTGTACCTGTAGCCGAGCTTGTCGGAGCCGTTTTTGCCGGTTCTGCATCGACCATCACGGGTCTATCCTTTGCAGGGGCAGCAGAATTTGCTGGTGCGGACGCGAGCGTATCGTTTGCTGCCTCCAGTGACCATGGCTCATTTTCTACCCGCAAGCGCTGATGCGGCTTCAGTGGCTGCTCATCAGCCGACAGCGTGTATTTGCGCTGGTATCCGCGCGGCGTTATCATTTTGCCATCGTATACAAATGTGGACGTATTCCCAATAATGACGGTCGTCAGCATGCCGATATCATGCTCCAGCATTTGCGCCAATGTCGTAATGACGACGTGCTCACGCTCCCGAAAGGCACTTTTGACGATACCGACCGGAGTATCTGGCGAGCGGTATTGAAGCAGAATTCGCTGTGCTTCTACGATTTGGCGAGTCCGTCGACCGCTGCGCGGGTTGTACAAGGCGATCACAAAGTCAGCCATCCCTGCCGCATCAATCCGCCTTTCGATCAGCTCCCACGGAGTCAAGTGGTCACTCAGACTGATCGTGCAGGCATCGTGCATAATCGGTGCTCCGAGAATCGCACCACAGGAGTTGATCGCGGAAATCCCCGGCACGATTTCAATTGGTACGCCTGTCGCCTCTGTCCAGCCTTTTTCTACGAGCACCTCATAGACCAGACCTGCCATCCCGTACACACCAGCGTCTCCACTGGAGATAACGGCTACCTTTTTTCCTTCCTCTTCGGCTTGACGAACCGCTTCGCGCGCACGCGTCACTTCCTCGGTCATCCCTGTACTTACAATTTCCTGATCCGTCAACAGTCCACGGATCAAGTCCACATACGTTGAGTAACCAATAATTACATCACTTTCCTGAATCGCTTCCCGAGCTCGTTTGGTGATATGCTCAAAGCTCCCCGGGCCAAATCCGATCACAAACAATTTGCCGCTCATAAGGTCCTCCCCCTTTTGCTCACACGCTATCTATCATTGCTGCAATGGCTATACATACAACCAGACAAAGCAACGAAACGAAATACATCATATGGACCGTCGACTTAATATCCTGCGCTCCAAGCGGTCTGTGCGGGTCCCCCAGCTTCGCCCGATTGGATGACACTCCCTGGTAGTAATTGAGTCCGCCTAGCTGGACACCCAAAGCACCTGCTACGCCAGCTTCAGGCAAGCCGCTGTTGGGACTTGGGTGAAGATGGGCATCACGGCGCATCATCGCCCAGCTCTGCTTCCAGTCCAGCCGCATCAAAAAGCTCACTACAATCAAAAGCCCTGCTGTAAGTCGTGCTGGTATGTAGTTCAATACATCATCAAAGCGGGCAGATGCCCAGCCGAGATTTACATATTTTTCATTCTTATAGCCGACCATCGAATCCAACGTATTCGCGGCTCGGTAAGCCATCGCCAGCGGAGCACCACCGATCGCGGCATAAAATAATGGGGAGACGATCGCATCCACAATATTTTCCGCTACGGTTTCTACAGCTCCACGGCAAATTTGTGGTTCATCCAGCTGCTCGGTATCCCTGCCCACGACCATGGATAGCGAGTGTCTCGCCGCTACCATATCGCCAGCGAGCAGATGACGGGCAATCTCCATCCCTGCATCCGCGAGTCCTTTGGTCGCGATGGTCGTGGACAACAGCCAGGCTGCCAGCGCCCATGAGAGCAGCGGATGTACGAATGAGGCACCCCACAATAGGAGCCACACCGCAATATAGCTGCCTGAAACGATCAGGAGCGGAAACAGTATACCTGCTATTTTCAGATGTGATTCCCGCTTGACGACTGCACGAATGACACGCTCCAGTCGTGTAATCCACCAGCCCATAATGACGACGGGATGGGGCAGGCTGCGCGGGTCGCCCACTACCCTGTCAATCAGGTAGGCAGCACAGAGTATCCATATTTCAGTCATGTTGTCCCTCTCTCACTTCTACAGGGAATCTTGTATCAGCCGCTGCCCATCCCATCTCATAAGCAGTGCCTCCCCATGCTTCAATCCATCCATTTTCCAGTAAGCACTCGGGTCTTGATGTACCCACGCTGCCTGGACCCAGCGGATCACTCCGCCGTGTGTCACGATGACAACCGTTTCAGCTTCCTCTGGCTCCGAATCCCGCAGTATCCCTTTTAGCCATTCGTCCACCCGATTGCCCAGCTTCTCCAAGCTCTCTCCCTGTGGCGGACACTGCCTGTAGGGGTCTTCGTACCACCTCGAAGCGCGCTCGCTATCCCTTTGCATAATCTCGTCATAGGTCAAAAGCTCCCATTCCCCAAACGACAATTCACGCAGGGCAGGCACTGTCATCACGGGCAGCTGCCATCCTGCCGATAACGACTCTGCTGTCTGGACACAGCGAAGCAGGTCACTTGTATACAATGCTTTGGGAAGCTCGATTATGTTCAGGAGTCGAGACGCCAGCTCCAATGCCTGCATTTTTCCGTGCTCATGTAGCGGTACATCACTGTGTCCCAAATATCGGCTCTGTCGATTTATTTCCGTTTCGCCATGCCGGACCCAGATTAATCTCATGTCCACCAGCTCCCCACAAGTACCAGGAGCATCACAGCCTCACTGCTTTCGATGACGGCTCCGTAGCAATCTCCGTTTAACCCGCCAAGCTTTTTTGCAACCGAACGAGAAAACAAAAGAGCAAATACAAGTGATAACACAATGGCTGCAACTACCTGCCAGCTGCCAAAAAACCATCCAGCCCCGAGCAAAAGCACATAGCTGACGATAATGGAAAAAGCCGAGAGACCTTCACTGATTCCTTTTCCAATCCCTTTGTCGGCGGATATATAAGGCCACAGGCGAATCGATAGCAATACGTGCGTACGGGCGGCAAACGGGACAAAAAGCAGAAACATTCCCCAGCCGGGATGTGCCAGCTCTGCTACACCCCCAGCTTTGATCAGAAGCAGCAAGATCGCCGCGATGACACCCATCGCACCCACGCGGCTGTCCTTCATGATCGCGAGCACCTGCTCACGCGGCCTGCTGCTGCCAAGCCCATCCGCCAAATCCATCCAGCCATCCAGGTGAAGGCCACCTGTTACATAAACCCAGGCACCCAGCGTCAAAATGGCAGCGAGCCACGGACTAAACAAGTGCACACCCGCCTGATGCACACCCCATAGCAAAAGCCCGATCACTACGCCGACAGCCGGATACCAGTTGACACTCTTTTTCCAGGCAGCTTCAGATGGTCGCAGCCACGGAACCGGAATCCGGGTAAAAAAGGCGATGGCGTGAAAAAATGCATTCATCCCTTGATCCTCCACGGTATTCCAGACAAGACGGCATAGACGACATCCGCTTGTCGCGCACTCATCTGGTTGACGTCGCCGAGCACATCAGCGAACCATCTTCCCAAAAGGTTCATGGCGACACCACCCAGCCCTACCTCACTGGTGACAGCGATAACGGTTTGACTGGATGCTTGAACCTGCCCCAGCCAAGCCTTTGCTTCCTGCAAAAGAGCCGTTGTATGCTTCTCGCTGCGCCATTCTTCTTCTGCAATATTCATTAACCGATTGCTGACCCAAGTCGAGAGACAGTCAATCAATACAACATCGTACTCTGCACTTACGTCTACATAATCAGATAAGCGCCCGCCTACCTCGACACAGCCCCATTCGCTTGGACGACGATTTTTGTGCAGCTCGATTCTGGCACGCATTTCGTCATCCCATGCCTGGCCTGTCGCAACATACAGAACTCGTCTACCTGATTCTGCCGCCAGTTCTTCGGCAAAACGGCTTTTTCCTGAACGGACACCGCCTGTTACTACAATCAGACTCAAGCGTGTCCACTTCCTTCCTCCGTGACCTCGCGCAGTGCAGCAATCAGTCTTTCGTTCTCTTCTCGGCTGCGGACTGCGATACGCACATCATGCTCAGTCAAGCCCGGATACATGGCACAGCTGCGAATCAGGATTCTTCTTTTGCCAAGCCGCGCTTGCAATTGCTCTGCTGGCAAATGCTTCGGTGAACGAAGCAAAAGAAAGTTTGCTTCACCGGGCCATACCTTCCACCCGAGCTCGTGCGTAATGATTTCCGACAGGAACGCTCGCTCCTTGGCAACAAGTGCGCGTGTTTTTTCCTCGTACTCGCGCTCCCGCAAGCACAGTTCACCTGCGAGCAAAGCCAACGAATTAACACTCCAGCTCACCTGTTTCCCGCGCATTTGCTCAATCACCTCTGGATGGGCGATAGCATAGCCGAGACGCAGACCCGGAATGGCGTACATTTTCGTCATTGAGCGCATCAGGATGACCCGCGGATACTGCTCCAGCTGTGTCGCTAGCGTAAATTGCCGCTCCGTTGCGACAAAATCAAGAAACGCCTCATCCACAATCAGCCAAGTGTTTGTCTCGGTGGACCACTGCGCGATTTGCACAAGCTCATTTGGCTCGTACAAAATCCCTGTCGGATTGTTCGGAGACCCGATAAAAACCACATCAGTCTGTTCGAACAGGTCATGCAACTCGTTTTGATCAGGCTTGTAGCCATTTTCCTCTTTTCCATAGCAGCCGATCACACGCGCGCCAAACTGCTTGGAAAGCTGCTCATATTCCGAAAAGCAAGGATACACAACACCGACAGTTTGCGGCTTGAGTCCCAAAATTGCCAAAGCCATCGCCTCTGCGGCACCATTCGCGGGCAATAGCCACTCTTCACCGAGTCCCAGGCGCAAAGCAAGAGCCCCGCGAAAGGAACGATGTCCCGGATCAGGATAACGAACGATTGCAGACAGCGAAGCCAGCAGCATCTCCGTAACGCTAACTGGCATTCCCAGTGGATTGATATTGGCACTGTAATCGAGGAAATCGCCAGGGGCTACACCGAAGCGCTGGGCTGCCGACAGCAAATCTCCGCCGTGCCCGTAGGTCTCGAGTATACCCATTAAAATTCAACCCCCAGCACAGCTGGAATCCCCTCATCGTAGTAATGCTTGATCGGCTTCATTTCGGTAACCAAATCCGCCATGTCCATAATCTCTTGTTTGGCACTGCGCCCTGTAATTACGAGGTGAATGTGGCGCGGACGATTCTGGATCGTCTCCAGCACCTCGGCAAGCGGGAGCACATCATCGATTGGGAAACGATCGATCGCCAGGGCATTGTTCAGCTCATCCAAAATGACGACATCGTACTCGCCGCCCATCAGCTTTTCGCGGGCAAAGCTCCATGCTTCCTTCAATGCTGCCCGATGCTCTTCTGGAGTTTTTGTCCATGTAAAACCGACACCCTTTTGCACGATCTCGATTCCAAGCCGATCAAAAATGATCTTTTCTCCATACGTGCGTTCTGGTGACTTAATGAACTGAATCATCAATACTTTTTTTCCACGGCCGGTCGCTCTCACAGCCAGCCCGATAGCTGCTGTCGTTTTCCCCTTGCCATCACCCGTATAAACCAAAAGCAAGCCTCGCTTTTTGTCTTGCTGACTCAACAAAGCCACCCCCTCATCGAAATAAAAAAACGCCTTGTTCTCCCCTTATCGTGTAAGGAAAACAAAGCGTGTGGATAGCATACTTCACCGATCCTCACCTCTTCCTTTAACCCGAAGGAATGCAGTGCAAAAACAAGAACAGGCAGGTCTCCTGGCTTGAGGATCATCGCTATTCTTCTCCTTCCCGCACCCTTGTGGGCAGTGGATGGCGCCGTTGCCATGAAGAATAGCTACTCTCTTACAGTGGCGGGACCGCGTTGGTTTTTCACCAATCTTCCCTTTTAACCCTGCTACCGGGAAAAGCTTTTTCGCAGTAACAAGGACCTGTTTGTATCGTATTCAATTCATTTTTCATTCTATGACAAGCACTTGTTTTAATAATAGCAAATGCTGGTCGGGATTCAAGCAAAAGCTGAGGAACAAACAAAACTGGGGTGTAAAGACACACTTTACTATCACGAAATTATCATATTGCAGAAAATTAAATAAAATTGCAATTTACTAAAAATCATTTTTCGGCTACGATATTGCCAAAGCCATCCAAAGGAGGTGAATTTTATGGTATCTCCCCCAATCCCGAAACTATCAGATCATGTTCTTCCCAGCACGCTTCCGGTGAGAGAATGCGGCGAGGAAATGGTCCCGCTCTCTACTCTATCAGCAAGAATCTCCGTTTATCCAGCTTACTACGCCCAAGGGTATGCGGGGACAACACCAGAAGCATACTTGCGAAAGGAAGCAGCCCGAAGACTCGCTTCCGCTGCCGAACAGCTGCCCAGCGGCTATGAGCTGGTTGTACTGGACGGGTGGCGTTCCTTTGAGGTACAGGCATCCCTTTATGAAGGCTTTCGTCAATCATTGCTTTTGCAGGGCTGGCAAGACGGAGCTACTCTCGCCGAAGAGCTACGCAAATTTGTCGCCCCTCCCACAACTGACATTACAAAGCCGTCTCCTCACCTCTCAGGAGGAGCTGTTGATCTGACTATTGCCGGACCAAACGGCTGGCTGGATATGGGTACGGACTTCGATGATTTCACAGAAGCTGCTGCGACCAGGCACTATGAAGAGCTGTCACAGCCGACTGAAAATGAAATCGCAATCCGCAACAATCGCCGTCTGCTCTACCACCTCATGACCAGCGCTGGCTTCGTCAACTATGCAAAAGAATGGTGGCATTTTGAATACGGCACCCGCAGCTGGGGACAGCAAACGCACCAAAAACCGATCTATGGCGGCATCTTGTCCATGGAAAAAATAATAGTTGAATAAATAGAATTTTTGCAATATATTAAAAAATAATTAAATATAATAAATTTGGGGGGTCGAATTCTTTGAAGCGTAGATGGTCTTTTTTATTCACTACCCTTCTGCTAATCCTCACCATGCTGACCGCAGCTTGTAGCAGTACGCCCGCAAGTCAATCCCAAGGCGAAACAAAGCCGGCGGAGAACAAACCGGCAGAGCCCGCACAGGCAAAATCTGCAACTCCTGCTGACACTCTGTTTGTAGGCATCACAGCCGACCAAGGCACACTGGATCCCGCCGTCACCTTCGACAACAGTGCCTGGAAAATCACCTACCCTACCTACCAGCGTCTCGTAGAGTACGATGGCGGCACCACCGAAGTAAAGCCTGGCTTGGCAAAAGAATGGAAGGTAAGCGAGGACGGACTCAGCTGGACGTTCACTCTTACCGAAGGAAACACTTTTGCTGACGGAACGCCTGTAACGGCTGAAGCAGTCAAATTCACCTTCGATCGTACACTCAAAATCAAAAAGGGCCCGGCTGATGTCTACAACGTGATTAAAGAAGTGAAGGTAGACTCGCCAACAAGCGTTACATTCGTTCTCTCGCAGAACTTCCCACCGTTCCTCTCCACACTCGCTGCTAACTATGGCGGTATCGTCAATCCGAAGGTGATGGAAAAGGAGCAAAACGGTGACCTAGGCCAAAACTTCCTCGCGAACAACACCATGGGCAGTGGCCCTTACCAACTCTCTGAATGGAGAAAAGGCGAGTACATCAAGCTTTCTCCAAACCCTAACTCCTCAGTCAAACCCGCACTTCAAAACATTTTCTTTAAAATCATTCCAGACTCAACAGCACAGCGCCTGCAGCTAGAGCAAGGCGAGCTCGATATCGCCGAAGGCATCCCGAACGAACAGCTAAAAGCAATTAAAGATCAGCCAAACCTGGAAGTTTTGCAGCAGCCTAGCCTGTTTGTGGATTACATCTATGTCAACTCCACAAAAGGCAATCCAGCCCTGCAAAATCCAAAGGTACGCCAGGCGCTCAGCTACGCGATCGATTACGACGCGCTGACCGAATCTGTACAGGAAGGCTTCGCTACCCAAATGCGCGGACCGATTCCAAAAGGTCTGTGGGGTCACGACGAATCCGCCCATCAATACAAGCGCGATGTAGAAAAAGCAAAAGCATTGCTGGCTGAGGCAGGTGCGACAAACCTGAGCATCGACCTGCTGTACTCCGACAACAAAGCATGGTGGGAAACAGAAGCTTTGACCCTGCAAGCCTTTTTCTCTGATATTGGCGTCAAGCTGAACCTGAAAAAAATCGCGTATGCAACCTCCCGCGAAATGATCGATAAAGGCGAATTTGATCTCGCCATGGGTGTATGGAGCCCTGACTTCGGTGATCCGTACATGTTTATGAACTACTGGTTTGATTCCAACAACTTCGGTCTCGCCGGCAACCGTGCCTTCTATAAAAATGACAAGGTGGACGAGCTGGTTCGCAAAGCCGCGTCTATCAACGATAAAGCCGAGCGCGAAAAAATTTATCAGGAAGCCCAAAAAATCGTGATTGATGAAGCGCCATACCTCTATCTGTATCAAAAGGATTTCTTGCTTCCGGTAAGCAAGTCTGTCAAAGGCTTTGTTTACAATCCGATGCTGGAGGGCATTTACAACCTGGCCGAAATGTCCAAATAAAGCCGCTTGAAGGAGTGCTTTCCTCATGAGACAAATCATCGTCAAACGACTCGCCATGCTCGTCCTGGTCCTTTTGGGAGTGACGCTCATCACCTTTTTTCTCTCGCACGTCATCCCTGGCGATCCGGCACGAATGATGGTGGGGCAGCGAGCCAGTGAGGAAACACTGCAGGAAGTCCGCCGTCAATTGGGCCTAGACCAACCGGTCTGGGTCCAATATTTTACCTACATGGAGGGACTTGTTGCAGGTGACTTTGGCAATTCCATTCGCACACAACAGCCCGTCGTCGATGATCTGATCAAATTTTTCCCTGCTACACTGGAGCTTGCCTTAACTGCCTTTGTCATTGCGATTGTGATCGGGATTCCGATCGGGATTCTCTCCGCTGTCAAGAAAGATACGAACTGGGATCATGCCGGACGCTTTTTCTCCATTGCCGGTATCTCCACCCCCGTTTTCTGGAGTGGTCTGATCGGGATTTTGCTTTTTTACAAGTTCTTCAATCTGTTGCCTTCCAGCGGACGTATTGATTTGATGATTACGCCGCCCCCTTCTATTACTGGGCTCTATTTGCTGGATAGTCTGTTGACAGGCAATTGGGCCGCATTTACGAACAGCTTGTGGCATCTGATTTTGCCTGCTTGCACACTTGCTTTTGCCCAGCTCGCTATCGTCACCAGGCAAGTACGCGCGAGTATGCTGGAGGTTCTCAGTCAGGAATACATTCGAACAGCTCTAGCAAACGGAATACACGGACCTGTGCTGTTATTCCGGTACGCCCTGCGAAATGCTCTGATTCCTACGATTACGGTTGTCGGTCTGTCGTTTGGCTCACTTTTGGGTGGAGCCGTCGTGACCGAAACGATTTTCAGCTGGCCGGGCATGGGCAAATATGTCGTGGAATCAATCGCCTTTCTCGACTTCCCGGCAATCATGGGCTTTACCTTTGTCATCTCGTTCGGCTACGTAATCATCAATTTGCTCGTCGATCTCACTTATTACGCGCTTGATCCGCAAATCAAGGAATAGAAAGGGGGCCAACTTGTGTCTGGTATAGCTGCGAAAACGGAAAATGGAAGAGCAGTGACAGCAACGAAAGCGGTCAACCCCTTTTGGTACAAAATCCGCAGAAACCCACTGACTCTCTTTGGTTTGTTGCTTCTTTTGACTATTTTGGTGCTGTCTGTATTCGCACCGTTAATCAGCCCATATGAGCCTACCAAAATCAATATCGCCGAGCGCTTTGCTCCACCAAGCAGCGATCACTGGTTTGGCACAGATGAAGTAGGCAGAGATATTTTCACCCGCATCCTGTACGGCGCTCGTCTCTCTCTCGGCGTAGGGGTAGCGGTCGTATTTGGTGCAGGACTTATCGGTACCATTATCGGCTCCATCTCCGGTTATGTCGGAGGAAAGCTGGATCAAGTCATTATGCGCTTTATGGACATCGTGCTTGCTTTTCCTTCGCTCGTTCTGGCCATGGCAGTCGCAGCTACACTCGGTCCGAATTTGCAGAATGCAATGCTTGCCATTGCGATCATCAAAATTCCGGTGTATGTGCGTCTGGCCCGCGCCGAAACATTATCTTTGCGTGAAAAGCTGTTCGTGAAAGCCGCTGTCACGTTTGGGATCAAGCCTTGGCGCATTATCGCACGCCATATCATTCCAAATGCGCTCTCACCCGTCGTTATTCAGGTCACACTGGACATTGGCGACGCGATTCTGTTAGTGGCCACTCTAGGCTTCCTCGGCTTGGGTGCACAGCCTCCGACCCCAGAATGGGGAGCAATGATCAGTATTGGTTGGAAATATCTGCTCGACTATTGGTGGTATCCGACATTTCCTGGACTGGCACTGTTCCTTGCTTCGTGCGGCTTCAATCTGATCGGTGATGGAATTCGGGATATTCTCGATCCAAAAGCAAACCGTTCATAAAAGGGAGGGCAGCCGTATGCTGCTGGAAATCAAAAACTTGACGGTTGAATTTTCATCCATGCAGGATAAGATCAAAGCGCTGCAAAACGTGTCTATCTCCATCAAACAAGGAGAAATCGTAGGGATCGTTGGCGAATCTGGCTCAGGCAAGTCCGTAACGGCCCTGACCATACTTGGACTTTTAGAGAAAAATGCTTCGATTTCATCAGGCTCGATTCACTATAAAGGAAGAAACATCTTCTCTCTCGAAAAGAAAGAATTGCAGGCACTTCGTGGCAAAGAAATCGGAATGGTTTTCCAGGAGCCCATGACTGCCTTGCACCCGACGATGCGCATTGGCGATCAGCTCGCCGAAGTGATTCATCGCCACAGAAAGATTTCCTATAAAGAAGCGTACCAGCAAGCCGTACTCAGTCTCGCGGAGGTACAGATCAACGAACCGCACCTCGTTGCCCGCAAATTTCCGTTTGAGCTGAGCGGAGGGATGCGGCAGCGGGTCGTCATCGCACTCGCCATGTCCGCCCCGCCTGATCTGTTAATTGCTGATGAGCCTACGACCGCCCTGGACGTAACCATTCAAAGCGAGATTCTAAAGCTCATGCAGGACCTTGCTGCAAAGCGCGGCACCTCGATTATGCTCATCACACATGACTTAGGAGTCGTTGCACAGGTCTGCCAGCGTGTTGTGGTGATGTATGCCGGAGAAGTCGTAGAGACAGGGACGACAGAAGAAGTTTTGCAAAAGCCGCAGCATCCCTATACCAAGGCATTGATTGGTGCCCTCCCCGATCTGGCGACTCCGGATCAGCCGCTCCTGGCTATCCCTGGAGAATCACCTGATTTGCGGAACAGGCCACCTGGATGCGTTTTCGCTTCCCGTTGCTCCCGCTCCCTGCCCATTTGTGTAGAGGACCATCCTAGTTTGGAGCTTGCACAGGTGGGATCAATTACACATGAAGTATCGTGCTGGGGGAGGGAAACCGGATGAATCCATTGCTAGAGGTATCAGGAGTTAGCAAGGAATATAAAAAAGGCGCGCAAAGCTTTCTCGCTGTTTCACAAGTCGATTTTTCCATAGCCCAGGGTGAAACGTTTGGACTAATCGGGGAATCAGGGTCAGGGAAAAGCACGCTGGGAAAAATGATCACTGGTCTGGAGCATCCCACAAGCGGCTCTCTTCTATATAAAGGAAGTCCGCTCTGGCAAGGCAGCAAATTTTCCAGACTGCAGCCAGGAGAAATGCAAATCGTCTTTCAGGACCCGCAATCCTCCCTGGACCCACGCATGCGGATTCAAGCGATTATTACGGAACCATTACTGGCACTCCCACCTGCCGAACGGGCAGCAAAGGCGAGTACGGAAAAACTGCATGCCCTAATTACCCGCGTAGGTCTGAAAGTGGAGCATTTGAATCGTTATCCGCATGAATTTAGCGGTGGACAGCGCCAGCGCATCGCGATCGCCAGAGCACTTATCACTGACCCCACCTTTGTTGTGTTGGACGAGCCAACCTCTGCACTCGACGTTTCTGTTCAGGCACATGTCCTGAACCTGCTGCAAGAGCTAAAGCGCGAGCGCAATCTTACGTATCTATTCATTTCTCACAACATGGCTGTCATCCGTTATATGTGTGATCGCATGGCCGTCATGAAACAGGGACGGATCGTTGAAACAGGAAGCGTCGCGGATATTTTTTCTCATCCCGAGGACGCGTACACGAAATCACTGCTGTCCTCACTTCCGAGTCTTTACGCAAAGAGGGTTGATACGACATGTTTAACGGAGCAGAACTTAGAGAAATCCGTAAACAAAAGCAATTAACGCTACAAAATCTCGCAGACAAGACCGGTTTGAGTATGAGTCTTCTCTCACAGATTGAACGCGGATTGGTAGACCCCACTGTGGGTACCTTTTGGAAAATATGCTCCGCTCTTGACGTTCCGATCAATCACTTTTTCCGACTAAAGGACGACCATGAGCCTCTGATTCGTAAAGGCATGCATAAGATTATTCAATTGAAGAATACGATGACGAAATACCATGTGCTGACCCCCCTGCAAGAAGGAAAAATCGAGTTTTTGTTGATCGAAATTGAGCCCGGTGAAACACTAGAGCAGGAGCAAATCTCTCATTCTGGCGAAGAATGCGGCTATATTTTGCAGGGAGAATTAAAGGTGCTGCTGGCAGAGAGGGAATACCATCTGTACGAGGGCGACAGCATTGGGTTTAGTAGCACCGCACCGCATCGATTTATTAATCCTGGAAAAACCGTATCGCTTGCGATTTGGGCGCGGGCGACGTAGAACAGTAAAAAGCCAGCTCAACGTAGCTGGCTTATCTAATCTACATAATCTATAAAAAATCAGCCATGATGATCTCGGTGTCAAAAGGCGTGATTCCAGTCTCCAGCGAGAAAACGGTATCTGCGTTTTCTTCCTGATCAGTTCGTGTACCTCTCGCCTCGACGTGAAGCGAAAACAGCTCATGGAGCGTTGGCTTTACTAGCGTGGTCAGTGCTTTCCCCATCCATTGCATACCGCCGCTGTTTGCCTCTACATTGTTGACAAAGCGTGGGTGTGAGCGCAGGGCAACATCTGTCCAGATCACTTTGCGTTCTACCAGATCGAGTATGACTGGAATACTGATCGAAGTATTGGAAGCGAGATCGACCTTGTCCTGAACAGTCTGCGGTTCAAAAATTTCTCCTGACTGCGGCTCTGTACGGATCATCCAGCCTGCATAGCATTCCGGCAAGTCGCAATACGGCTGATTGGTAAATGAATTCAGCGACATCACGACATACCTCCCGCCATACCGGATGATGGACTCCATATCCAAGTCAATAAATTCACAAGCGCCATTAGGAGCTTCCACGATATCCCCGCTATGGTATGCCTGATACTTCGCTGAGCGCAAATTGGTATAGGAGATATGCTCCAGGTACTTCCATTTCGCATTATACAGCACTGCTGACAAATCCACATCCACGCGACCTGTTGGCATACCGTTTACTTGTCCTTCTCTCCACCATGTAAAAAAGCGGATGGTTCCACCCTCCGGGATCGCTATTCTGGAGCCGCGAACTAGCGTACGAAGCGCCTTGCTCGCTGAACGCTGGGAAAACGGGACGAGATGCTCGTGAAGGCGCGGATCAATAAAGACTTTTCCGAGTGGTGGCAAAGCTGCAAACCGCTGCATTAGCACCTCGCGGCAAATCGTTGCCGCTCTTTGCCGGATAGGTTCCTCCAGACTCACAAGCGTATTTGGGATCGCCTGTACTTTTGCCACTTCTCCTTTTGGAAAAAAGGTCCGCCATTTTCCGTAGGCTTCTCTTTTTACGAAATGATTCATTACCTGTAGCAGCACGGGTGTGGATACAGATGCAGCGATTTTTGCAAATGACTCCAGCACAACTTCCCCATTTTCAGATATCCGAAGCAAATGGTCCAATCTGCGGGCGAACTCCCCCGGCCGCTGACCGAGGAGCTGCACAGCCGCAGCTACATCCCCATATACCAAGGCTTGCTCGACCTTGCTTCCCATCGTCTCGATTTTATGATTGTTGCGTAAGGCGTCAAACGCTTCAGCCGTTTTTGGGTACCGATCCTGATACTCAAATGGGTGCAAAATTTCTCCGAGACGAATCCAGCGGTTTTTGTAGCGCAGCATATCTTCGATTAGATTGGGACTGGCTTCAAGCAATCGCAGGAGCAAGCGCCTTTCAGAGCGTCTGAATTTGCGAAATTTGGTCGGTGCAGCCAAGCTCACATCCCCATCAGACAGCGCTACCGCAATTCGTAGCACGTCGGTCGCTGTTTTGCAGTAATTCGCAAAAAAATCAATAGGAAGCTTGTCATGCTTTAGCAATATACTTGCTACGATAGCGACATTTTCTTTGTGCGGGATTTCCGGTGGCAAGGCTTCTGCAATTCCAGTACACTCCTGAAGCAATACTTCCAAATCCTCTTTGTCTTTCACAGATAATGAGCTTTTCGCACGCAGCAGATTCATCCCAACCTGCAAAAGCTCTTCATCCGTTCCCAGCTCGATCAGCTTCAGCCGGGATTCCTTTAACAGCGGCAGTCTTTTTTTCACCTCATGTACAGGCAGCTTCCATGTCAAATAATGACGTATTGCTTGCAGATAAAGCTCTCCATCGTTTGCTTCCATTACCTGCTTGGGAAAATTCGGATACATCGGCTTGAAGCGTCTGGATGCTCCTACCTTTTCCTTGAGTACAGATACGACAGTGGAATACAACGCGAAAAACTCGCCTTCTGATAAAGTCCGGATTCTCTCTAACAGCTCGAGAGAAAACGTATAACCAAGACTCTCAATGTTACGCAAGGCCGCAGCCAAATATGAGACAGGCAGATCATTGCTACCGTGCTCTACCACAATTTTATTTTTCCGCCAAAGGTATACTTGATTTTTCATAAGAGCTAGCACCCATCCATTCTTCGTTACAGTAGCAGCCTGGCTACGGCCAGTCCTCTGACCGAGCCCCGGTTGTACGTAATTTGGGTAAAAAAAAATCAGGAAAGTAGTACCCCTAAGCTCATTTGGATTAGAAGGAAGGTGTACAATAGCCTGATTTTTTATGAATTTTGTTATTTTTACCCATTTTACCGCTTTTTTGGTTGTACGTAAAGTGTTGTTATTTTAAAATTATTTTAATTTGATATTGATTATAATTACTTCTCATGCTACTTTAATACCAGAACCTTACATATTTGATTGCTCAAACGAGGAGAGATTACGATGACAGCACGTATTGGACTTCCTACACCTGATTTTACGATGGACACCGTTACCTTTGACAATGGCTTTCCCCTGCCAAAAAGCCTGGTAGACTATCGCGGCAAATGGCTTCTTTTGTTCTTTTACCCGTTTGACTTTTCCAAGGTGTGCCCAACGGAAATTTTGAGCCTGAACCGGCGAATCAAGGAGTTCACCGACCTGAATGTCGAGGTGCTTGGCGTAAGCGGCGACAGCATCCACACCCATAAAGCATGGATGAGATCCAGCGAAGGAATCGGTCCACTTTCTTTCCCACTCGCTTCTGATTATGGCAAGGAAGCCACTCTCGCCTACGGTGTATTGGACGAAGCAAGCAAAGCACCGCTGCGTGCGAGCTTCATCATCGATCCAGAAGGCGTCCTGCAATACTCCGTCATATCCAACTCCAAAGTAGGTCGAAGTGTAGATGAAACTATCCGGGTGATCGAAGCACTTCAATCTGGCGGCTTGTGCCCGATGGATTGGAAGCCTGGACAACAAACGATTTCTACAACGTAAGACATAAAAAAAACAAGACGCGGGGGCATGTGATTGCCACCCGCTTTTTTGTTCTGAGCCACCTGCTTTACCTCGACACCGCCGGATACGGAAATAAATCCACCACCCGTACACTTTCTCCGCTCTCGTTTGTAAACACGACATGCTCTCGCCGCAATTCTCGTGGACTTTCCAAGCCACAGGCCGCGGCCAATGAAAACAAGCCTTCTCGCAGCTGCAAAATGTAGTTCATAACACGCCACTGTTTTTCTTCAGGGGCAAGCGCCTCCTGGTATTTGGAGTCGGTTGTCGTAATCCCTGTCGGACACTTGCCTGTATGGCATTGCATAGCCATGATACAGCCGTTAGCCATCATAAATCCGCGTGCCGAGCTGACGCAGTCTGCGCCCAGCGCAAGCGCAATCGCTACCTTGTCTGGTGTAACCAGCTTTCCGGAAGCGAAGATTTTGAAGCGATCGCGCACACCGAACTTCCTCGCTGTATCGTCGAGGATAATTAAGGCTGGATACAGTGGCAGCCCCATGCCATCTGCCATCGCCTTGAAGGTTGCACCAGAGCCACCCTCTGAGCCATCTACCGTAATAAAATCTGGATAAATGTCCAGCTCCAGCATGCTGGCAAAGAACGGCTCGAGTCGCTTTGGATCACCCACAACAATTTTTACCCCGACAGGCTTTCCCCCCGCCTCCTGCAACGTTCCGATGAAGCGCAATGCTTGCTCGGGATTGGTCAAAAACTCAAAGCGATTGGGTGAATTCACCGTCTTCCCGACAGGAACCAATCGGGCAGCCGCTACCTTCTCCGTGACCTTCGTACCTTCGAGATGTCCACCCCTAATTTTGGCGCCCTGATGAAACTTCAGCTCGAATGCCTTGATATTTGGGATCTCAGCCTTGCGCTTGTACTCTTCTATGGAAAAATGGCCCGTATCGTCCCGGAAGCCAAACATGCCTGGACCGATCTGCGAAATGATGTCCACCCCAGTAGACAGGTGCACCTCCGCCACTCCGCCCTCCCCGGTATTGATCCACGAGCCGCCAGCCATATGTGCTCCGCTTCCAGTAGACAAAATATAGTTTTCACCGACTGCCCCATACGAGGTCGCGGATGCACCGAACATGCCCGACAGCCGCCACGGATGCCGACGATTTTCGCCAACCACAATGACATCCGTATCATGCAAAAGCCACGGCGATACTTCCCCCGATATGAATTTTTCCCTCCGCGTGAACAAACCTTCATCTGTAATGACATACTTTTTTCCTGGAACAGTCTTTTCATTATTGACCCGCAGCTCACTTGTCAATTTGGGAAACATGGCATTGGACAAATAAAAACCGGGCTTCTCGTAATCCCGTCTGCCGCCAAATGAAATCAGATCCGTCCGGTATTTTGCTGCATAGACAAGACCGACAAAGTCCGCACGAGAAAACGGCTTTCCCTCCGTATCGTTGTCAAACCAATACTGACGGAATTCAGGTCCGAGCTTTTCAAGCAAGTAGCGAACCCACCCCAAAAACGGATGAGAACGAATGATGGAATGCTTCGGCTGCTTCGACAACATGTACATATAGCTAAAAAAGACCAGCGGTGGCAAAACAATTATGATCAGTACAATGACTAACAAAATCGTGTTTGTCATCTTACCACTCCCTCCCGTAACACAGGTGTCCATGATTTACCTATACATAGAATACGTCCATTTCCAATTCTCATTCGGTCTTCTCGTACGTTTCAGGTTTTCAACCACCCATACTGCTGATCATGCAAAGAGACAAGACTCTGCTTCCTGATATGTCCGACTGTACGCAGAAAAAGACGAAAAATAAAAAGAGACAACTCGGAAAGCCACTCTCCCTAGCTTCCGGTTGTCCCTTTTTCAAAATGATGATGGCATTGCATCCACTATGTACGCAACTAGTCGTATCTCTCGTCCTCAATCCTCGTCTCACCTTCTACGATCAGCTCCAGCTCCGTCTCGAAGTTCAACAGGATTTCCACAGGCATCTGCTCTTCCAGCTTAGCCATATCCGGCAAAAGCAAGGCATCATCCACTGTCGTTGGCTTTGGCTCCAGCTTTCCAAACCATTCGCGAATTTGCTCCATCAAATGATAAAAGGAAGCCTCGAATGTATTTGCATCATCCTCGGCATCGTCTTCGTGGCTCTTTTTCATACGCTCCCAATTGGCCAGCATGATATGTAGTGCCTTTTCGATCGTCGCATCCATACCTCGTCCTCCATTTGTCACAATTTCTTCTCATTATGAACCTATTTTGCGCTGATTGCCATCGCGCTTTTTCCTCTCATCTTTTCCATTTTTGTAAAATCGTTGCGATTTTTGACACGTTTTATAGCCCGGTTGAGTCATCCGAAATGAAAGCCGGACTGCTATGCTAAAAGTGGCTCGATCAAGGAGTGGAAAGGGGGAAAAACCCTGATTTGGAGATGGAAAAGTCGCCGTTTTTTCCGCTATCTGTCACTGGCAAGCATGGCCAGTCTCATCATGTTTCTGGTTCCAACTGGCATAAGAGCGGCAGAGGGATCCAACAACCTGCAAGCCATGCTCGACCAGGCTCGCCCCGGGGATACCATATCCATACCTGAAGGGGATTACGAGGGACCGATAAAGATAACCAAGCCCCTCGTCCTGCTGGCAAAAGGGAATGTGAAGCTGACAAATCCCAGTGATGAAGCTGCTGTTACGATCCAAAGCGACAACGTCACGATTCAGGGAATCAAGATCGTAGACAAACGGGTTAACAGTGAGGATGCATCACTTGTAATCAGGGGCAATCAAAACGTCTTGGAGCAAATCGTAATCGAAACGATGGGCACAGGCATACAGCTGCGTGAGGCCAACTCCAATACGCTGCACAACATCCAGGTTATCGGCAAAGTAAAAGAAAGAGGCACAGGTAGCGACGCAGGAATCGATCACAGCAAGCACCTGACAAAAGGCCAGGAGACACCAAAAAGCAACGTAATCGCGCAAAAAGGAAATGGAATCGACTTGTACGATTCACACCAGAACCGAATTAGTTCCAATCAGGTCACGAACGCTTTTGACGGTATTTATGTGGAGCGCAGCAATGGCAATGAAATCACACAAAATCACGTAGAAAAATCGCGGTACGGCTATCATTTCATGGGAACCTCCGGCAGCATTCTTGCGGAGAATACCGGAAGTGAAAACGTGACTGGCGCCATGCTGATGGAGACGACCAAAGCTGCTGTTCTAGGCAATCAACTGCTCAAGCAGCAAAAAAACCCCAATTCCCAGGGTATCCTCCTCTATGAGGTGACGAATTCGAAATTGGAAGGGAATCAGATCGAGGGCAACCGGGTCGGACTTTATTTGGAACGATCAGAGGGAATAACGGTACGCCAGAATCAGCTAAAGCTCAATTTTATCGGGATGCAGCTCCTTAATTCGCGCGACAACGTACTGACTGAAAATGTGTTTGTCTCAAACGTCATTCAAGCACAGGCACAAGACAGTACAACTGATCGACTGGATGGGAACTACTGGGACAATCTGCAAGGGCTGGACGTTAACGGTGATGCTCGCAGCGATCTTCCTTATGAAATGAATCCCTTTTATCTCGGTCTGACGGATGCTGTTCCTCCCTACCAGCTGTTTTTCCAGGCACCGGGCTTCGTGTTTCTCGAGGGACTCTTTACTAACGGGACGGGCACAACCATTCGTGACGCTGCCCCACTGATGACTCCACCCGAATCTCAGGCTCATGATGTCGGGGGCAGCAGTAGCTGGCTGACAGGTATTTTAGGAGCACTCTTATTGCTCGGTAGTGGTTCAATTATATATACAGGAGTGAGAAAGCAATGAAAAAATGGATAACCACATTAGGTGCGATTGTAGGAATTAGCCTCATGATGATGGGCTGCGGCAAGCAGGAAGCACAGCCAGCCGAGATTGCCGAGGGCGTAGACAAATGTGATATTTGTCACATGCATGTACCAAATGACCACAACGCAACCCAAATCGTTCTCAAGGATGGCAAGGTTCTGAAATTCGATGATATCGGCTGCATGCATGAGTGGACCGAGAAAAATGGCACGGAAACAGTCGATGTCCAGTTTGTTCGTGACTACTATACGGCTGAATGGATGAAAGCAGATCAGGCTGCCTACGCCTATGACGCAACTTTCAAAACTCCAATGAGCTATGGCATTTACTCCTTCAAAGACAAAGCAGCGGCAGAGTCTTTCGTACAAGAGCAGAAAAAGGGTGTTGTCACAGACCTAAAAGCCCATACGTGGGAACGCAGCATGAGCGAGCACATGAACAAGGACGGACATTCCTCCGGTGGGCACCAGCAGCAGGATGGCCATTCTACAGAAGGTCACTCTGAAAGCACACCAGCAACAGACAGCAACACGCAATCAAAACACTAGTGTAAGGACGTGGAGAACGTGCACATCAATCTGATTGCCAAACGGGAAGTGAAGGTTGGCTTCCGCAATCCGTGGTCATACTCATTTATGGCCCTGTTCTCCCTGTTTAGTCTCGGGCTGCTCGTCATCCAGTCGCAGTCCTACATGCAAGGCTATACATATACAACCGGCACTATGCTTAACCTGATTTTGTACCTGCTGCCACTGATGACGATGCTCCTCTCCTCCTTTTCTCTCACCGCAGAAAAGGAGGAAGGAAGCTGGCAGCTATTGTCTACGTATGCGATGACCACCTCTTCCTTTTTGCTGGGAAAATACCTTGGGCAAGCGGTCGTCCTCATCTCGATTGTTTCCTTTGGCTATGGACTTTCCGGGCTTGCCGGCGCATTGCTCGGGAAAAGCTTCTCTGCCACAACACTGTTGTTTCTGTTCGTCTTTTCGCTCTGTATCATCTTGTTGTTTCTCGGGATTGCATTGTTGATTGGGGCGCTGAGTCGGAACCGTTGGCAGGCTTTGACAATGGGCGTCAGCATCTGGTTTTTCTATATTTTGGCTTGGCCTACCCTGCTCATTTCCCTGCTTAGCTTTGTTCCGTACACATGGATCAAGCCGATTCTTCAAGTCGTCACCCTGCTGAATCCGGCAGAGTTCGTCCGTGTCTTCTCTGTTGCCCGGCTTGGGGGTGGCTCGATTTTTGGCCCTGAGTACTATAAGTGGATGTACTGGGTCGATTCCCCGCTGGGAGATATGTGCTTCGTTGCACTTTGTCTGGCCTGGATTGGCGTCACACTCTATATCGCCATCAAAGCGTGGGAAAGAAGGTGAGAAACGTGGACGTATTTGGACTGGAGATTGACCAGGTAGAAAAAACGATCCAGGGGAAAACGATTGTGCATCCTTTTAGTCTGCGGATTGAGCCAGGAGAAGTCGTCGCTTTGTGTGGCGGCAATGGTGCAGGAAAAAGTACGATCTTGCGCATGATCGTCGGAATTTTGCGCCCTACCTCTGGAACAATTCAACTCAATGGCTTGAACTGGAATGATCATCGGGTCGATTACTTGCAGCAAATTGGTTATATGCCCGATCACTTTACCTTTTCACCTGGACTCACTGCTAGTGAAACGATACGCTTCTACGCCTCGCTTCGTAATCGCTCCGCTGAGGAAGCAGATCATGTACTGGCAGCAGTGGGACTGCATGAGCATCGAAACAAACGTGTTTCCCAGTTTTCCAAAGGCATGCAGCAGCGGCTTCTTTTCGCTCAAGCGATCTTGGCCAAGCCTGCGCTCGTCATCCTCGACGAGCCAACGAATGGGCTTGATCCATATTGGATGGATGGATTTGTCGATCTGGTGCGGGAAATCAAGCTCGCAGGTCAGACTGTCATCTTTTCTACGCATCAGCTGCAGGTAGCCGATGCCATTGCAGATCGTGCTATCTTTTTGATGAATGGGCAAATCGTACGTGACAGCCCAATTGAGGACTATCAGCTGCAGTATGGTGGAACGGGGCTGTACGGTGCGTTTTCGGAGCTTTTTTCGAAGGCGCAGATTTAAAAAAGGAAAAAGCAAACCGTATTGATTCACATACATGCGGTCTGTTTTTTCCTTTTTTGTATTCAGGTATGATTGCTTATGCTTTTGCTTCCATAAAAAAGACAGATAAAAACTTTCGTACACTAATCCGGCATTTGGTTGTTTTTTCGCCAGCCTCCAGCTCTTGCATGCGTTGGCGGATTTCCTGAAAATCAAATAAGCGCGGAGCAAAATGCTCGAAGGTAGGGTTGGCATAGTCGGTTAACCCTAGTGATGACAAGTGATTGAATGCTTGCAGCACCATTCGTCTGATCCTCTGCTCCATCGCACGGACTTCTTTTCCCATCGACTGCTCATCCAGTGTACCATGCAGCTTCAGCAAAATCTGTGAGTACAGCTCCTTTAGCTGAATATCGCGAAGCTGATCTCCCCTGCGCTCTTCTTGAGCCAGCCACTGGATGATCAGTACCAGATCAGGGGCTCCCGCTTCACTTGCGATCCCCAGCTGGAGCAAGAGCTGCTGTGCCTTTTGTGCCAAGCCATCCTGCTCAGAAAAGGAGGCAGGCTTCGAGCCAAAATCAGCTGGCTCCTGCTTTCCTTTGATATCTAAAATCTGCAGTGACTTACGAATGGTCTGTAGCGACGCCTCCAAAGACAAGTAGTCCGCTACCCGCTTGAGGACAGACATGACTTCCAGACGATTGATTGGCTTTTGGATAAAGGTATCAATGCCTTGCAGGTACGCTTCACCAATCATCTCTTTGTTTTCCACCTGCGACACCATGATGAATCTCCCAGCAAAGCCTTCTGTTTGCAGCTTTTTAATCGTCTGAATACCGTCCAGCTCAGGCATCAAAAGATCGATGATGATCACATCGACCCCAAATAACTGATCGATCGACACCTGATTTCCATCACTTGCCTGACCTACGATCTCTCCCAGACCGCTATCCTGAATAATTCGCTCCAACATTCTTCTCACGACCGCATCGTCTTCAATCAGAAAAAAACGGATCACGACACGACCTCCTTTCTGAGCAGTTGATCGGTTGGAATTTGCACCTCAAAATGCGTCATGCCTTCCCGATCGTGCAAAATATGCAAGCTGCCTTGCAGACTTTGGACAATCCCTCTGGCATGCGTGAGTCCAATTCCGGTAGATGAATTTCCTTGCGCATCGTATTTCGTCGTATATCCAGGCTGGAAAACCCATTCTCTTTCCTCACGGGGAATCCCCGGCCCACTGTCCAGTACGTGAAATACTATATTACGATGATCCAGCTTGACGAGCAATTCCACATTGCCGGTTTTATCAATGGCCTCTACAGCATTGGCGACCAGATTGTTCAGTACAGAGAGCAGCGCGTAGATTTGGCTCGTTGATAGCTTCACCTGACAATTCCAGGTGAACTCAATTTCCTTGTCCAGCATTTCGGCATATTTTTGGTTCGCTCGAATCACCAGTCCGCACAACTCAGCCACTGGCAGATGGGGTGATAAATCTTCCTGATTCATAAGATTGGATAATCCAGCAAGCATTCGCTGCGAGTCCTTTTTTACCTCGTGTACATGCTCTGCAATCGTGAGTGCTGTAGGCGATTCCGCATGCTCAGACTCTCGCAGCCGCGTATATAGCTGATAGCTTTCTCGGGTGATTTCTTCGAGGTGTGTCATCGATTTTCGCAAGTAAAATGCCTCTTCGTACAATTCAGTATTGATCATGCGCAATCGTTCCAGCTCCTCCTGGCGCACCGCTCCCACAGCTCTGACCTGTCTTATTGAGACACTGTTGTAGAGACCTACCACAAAAAAGCTGCGCAGGGCACCAAAAAAGAGAAGCATAAAAGCGCTCTCCCAAGTAAGCATTGGTGTATCACTAAAAATTTGACGTACTTGCAGCTCCACGATATTGGAAAGGAAATCTACCGAAGCCCCAATCAAGCCTACTAATAAAGGAAATTCCAAATACTTTCTCGCGCGAACGAAATAAATTAAGAGCGAAAAGCTGAAATAATAAAAGGCAGAGGGCAAATGTACAAAAAAGCTTTCTGCCCACGTCCGATAATCAATGAGCACGTCGAGCCCTACGCGAAACCCGAGAATAAATGTCCCCGTCAAAAAGCCTGTCAGGAGTACCGGTACGGATTGAAACCAGAGCAGTCCGAAAAAGAAAGCGGCAATTCCCAGAGAGAAGCGAAAAGAACCCCCAAAGGGATTCACCTTCATCTCTCCGAAAAAAGCCGATGCCAGCATAATGACACAGAGTATCAATAAACGCTCGCGCATAATAGCCCCTTTCTGAGAAAAACCTTGCTTACCGCAAAGCCCACTAGCAAAAGCCTTTGTTATACTTATACTTTTCCCTTATCCAGTCAGTAAAATCAACCTTTCCTAATGGAAAAGAAAAGATCTCCATTCCTATTTTACAAAGAATCGGAGATCTGCACAAAACAGTTATGACCGTTTTCCCCTCTCGTCGGGGACAAAAGTGTTTGACCACAAGCGGTCACATCCACTATTAAGCGTGCTTATTTTCCAAACGTTTGGAAACAATCGACAACGCATAGTTAACCACAAAGTACATGACCGCTACGAGCAGGAACGTCGGAATGACGTAATTGACATTGCGACCGTTGATAATTTGTGCATGGTTCATCAACTCAGGCAGAGCAATAATGACCGCCAGCGAAGTATCCTTCAATAATGAGATAAACTGGCTAACAATGGGTGGTACCATCCGGCGCAGCGCTTGTGGAAGCACAACATGCCAGAGCGTTTGTACATAATTGAGGCCTGAGGAACGAGCGGCTTCAATTTGTCCCTTTTCCACCGAGTTCAATCCGCTGCGCACAATCTCGGACAGCATCGCAGCCTCAAAAATAACCAATGCCAAAACCGCAGCATAAAATTTATCGAGCTTGATGCCCACTTCTGGCAGAGCAAAATACGTGAAGAAAATGATCAAGAGAAGCGGCAGATTACGAACTAGCTCCACCACTGTAGCGAGAATACGAGAGACGACCGGAATGCGCGCATAGCGAAGCACCCCAACTACAATCGCAATCGCAAAACTGAATACAATCGACAGAAATGCCACCTGCAAGGTGATCCAAAAACCTTCTAGGAGAAAGGTCAAGTGACTTGGCGTATAAGCCCCGATGAAGTCCATGGTGTCCCCTCCTTATTAGCGGCCTTTCGCCAAGCGTCGTTCCAAATAGCTTACGAACGAGCTTAACGGAAGGGTTAGAATTAGATAGAAAAGACCCACGAAAATGTACACATCAAACGTAACAAAGGTATCGGCTGCAATCAGATCACCGAAATACATCAGGTCGAGACCAGCAATTACACCCAAAACGGACGAGTTTTTGACCAGATTGATAAACTGGTTGCCCATGGGAGGAATGACCACTTTAATCGCCTGTGGCAAAATGACGTAGCGCATCGTTTGCAAATAAGTCAGACCTGAGGAGCGTGCGGCTTCCGTTTGTCCTTTAGGAACGGCCTGGATTCCAGCGCGTATGGTCTCCGCAATAAAAGCAGCGGTATATACAGTAAGGCCCATTGTTCCTGCAAGAAATGGATTTAGCACAATTCCGATGGATGGTAGTCCCACGAAAAACAGAAAGACTACGAGAATCAATGGAATGTTACGGATAAATTCCACGAATGCAGCGCCTATCCAGTTGAGTGGGCGAATCGGAGAAATTCGGAAGATAGCAAAGATCGTTCCTAAAACAAAGCTGCCAATCAGTGCGAGCAGGCTCGCTTTCAAGGTGTTTCCAAATCCCTCTAGATACATATCCCAGTGATCAATCAAGATCGAAAAATCAATCATCTCTGTTACGAACCCCCTCTGGCGTAAGAAAATAAGGGAATGAGCGGTAATTACAACCGCTCATCCGTAATGGAGTCGAACAGCATTATTTTTTCGGCTTTTCTCCAATCCATTTTTCGTAAATCTTGTCGTATTCGCCGTTTTCTTTCATTTCTTTCAACAGGTCGTTTACTGTTTTTACGAATTCTGCATCGCCTTTGCTGATCGCAATTCCGTATGGTTCTTCGGTAAAGGTTTCTTCAGTTACACGGTAGTTCGGATCTTGTTTTGCCATTCCGTATAAGAGAGCGTTATCAGTAGTAAGCGCATCACCTTGTCCAGCTTTTAGCGCTGTGAAGGCTTCTGCGTAATTTTCGAATTCAAGAATTTCTGCATCCGGTGCACTCGCACGAATGTTTTTAGCGGAAGTAGAGCCTTTTGCAGTTACGACCTTCATGCCTTTTTGCAGGTCTTT
Organism: Brevibacillus reuszeri; assembly: GCF_002897295.1. Lineage (GTDB taxonomy): Bacteria > Bacillota > Bacilli > Brevibacillales > Brevibacillaceae > Brevibacillus > Brevibacillus reuszeri_A. The sequence goes on along the minus strand of NZ_BEXF01000008.1, from coordinate 26,528 downwards.
AATGCCATTGATGCTGCTATCTTTTTTCACGAGCAACGATTGACCAGCCAGGAAGTATACATCGGAGAAATCAACTTCCTTTTTGCGCTCTTCCGTAATCGTCATCGTAGCAATGATCGCATCAATTTCGCCGTTTTTCAGCATCGGAATCCGCGTTTTGGAGGTTACTTCTTTCAGCTCGATTTTATTTTCATCGCCAAGCACCTTTTTAGCGATTGCCTTGGCAATATCAATATCAAGACCTTCTACGTTACCAGTTGCCGGGTCCTTCAGTCCAAACAGATTCAAATCATACTTTACGCCGACTACAAATTTGTCTCTTTCCTTCATTTTGGCGATTGTACCTGTACCAGCTGCTCCAGTAGCTTGACCGCCTGGCGCTGCTCCTTCTGAGGTCTTGCCGCCTCCACAGCCTGCGAGTGCAGTTGCGCTCAGCATGAGCACCAATCCCATTCCAGCTACTTTCTTCCATACCTTGTTTGCTTTCATCTGAATACCCCTTTTCTCTCTTTGTTTTAGATTCTAGTGGTTCAAAATGCGGCTCAAGAACAAACGCGCACGCTCTTCACTCGGATTGGCAAAAAACTGCTCCGGCGTCGCTTCTTCCAAGATTCGGCCTTGGTCCATGAAGACGATGCGATCGGCCACTTCCCGGGCAAAGCCCATTTCGTGCGTCACGACGACCATCGTCATACCTTCTTGCGCCAGCTTCTTCATGACATCCAGCACTTCTCCGATTGTCTCTGGGTCCAGAGCGGAGGTCGGCTCATCGAAAAGCATGATTTTTGGTCGCATCGCCAGTCCGCGCGCGATTGCTACACGCTGCTGCTGCCCACCGGAAAGCTGTGTAGGGTACATATCTGCCTTTTCAGGAATCCCTACCTTTTCCAAATAGTACAGAGCGGTTTCGTCCGCTTCCTTTTGGGAGACACCGAGTACCTTGACGGGCGCGAGCGTGATGTTTTGCATTACGGTTTTATGCGGATAGAGATTGAAGTGTTGAAAAACCATGCCGATGTTGCGGCGTAGCTGGTTAATATCTGTGTTTTTGTCGTTCACCTGTACATTGTCAACGACGAGCTCTCCACTTGTAACCGTTTCCAATCTGTTGATGCAGCGAACCATCGTACTTTTGCCTGAACCAGATGGGCCAATAACCACGACGACTTCTCCCTGGTTGATATGCAGGTCGATGTTCCTCAGGACATGAAAGTTGCCATAATGCTTGTTCACTTGATGAAAACTAATCAACCAGATTCCCCCTTGCTCTCTTTCCTAATTTGTATCGTAAGAACGCTCTACCCAAAACTACTGAAAAAGACTAAAGAAAATATTATTTTTCTTTACAATTTTCTAATAATAGGGGTAATTGCATGAAAATCTTGCGGAAATAGGAGATTTTTCCTTCGGATTGCCTCATTCGAGCTGTAGTGGTGGGGAGAAAAAGGGAGAAAACGCTCCAGCTTCTTGGAACACTCTCTCGGGTCATCCCTGGCCGGCTCCTTTGCAAAAGCGAAACCCGCGTCCAAAAGTGGTCGGTTCAAGAGGCTTCTCAAAGTTGGACGCTAAGGGCGTGTTTCTCTTTTTCCACTGCGCCTTGGTAGGTGTTCCAAAGAGCTTCGCTTGTTTCTCCCTTTTTCTCGGACAGCTTTGAATCTGTTTCGTGCTTATTTTTTGAATGATCCTCGTTGAAGCAGATTCAGTTTCGCCAGAGAAGCATGTTTCCAGGCGGAGCGACTCACGAAGTCCTACTCAGCGGAGAGCCGATTCGCGGGCATCAGGAGCGTAACCCTGAATGATCTACGAAGAGGCTACCACTTTTACGATCCCCCGCGAATCGGCTCGGAGCGGACAGTCACCCCTTCCTCGCAGGACGTAGACCGGAGCCGAGCATGGAAACAGGCTTCTCTCCCCCTGCAGCAACGTGACACGAGACACTCCCGCCAGAGAAGCATGTTTCCAGGCGGAGCGACTCGCGAAGTCCTGCTTAGCGGAGAGCCGATTCGCGGGCAACAGGATCGTAACCCTGAATACTCTACGTAGCGGCTACCACTTTTACGATCCCCCGCGAATCGGCTCGAAGCGGACAGTTTCACTCCCATGTAGGACGTAGACCGGAGCCGAGCATGGAAACAGGCTTCTCTCCCCTGCAGCAACGTGACACGAGACACTCCCGCCAGAGAAGCAGATTTCCAGGCGGAGCGACTCGCGAAGTCCTACTCAGCGGAGAACCGATTCGCGGGCAACAGTATCGTAACCCTGAATACTCTGCGGAGCGGCTACCACTTTTACGATCCCCCGCGAATCGGCTCGGAGCGGACAGTCACCCCTTCCTCGCAGGACGTAGACCGGAGCCGAGCATGGAAATCTGCTTCCCCCCCCTACAGCCACGTTACGAGAACAAAAAAGCTGCCCCTCTGGCAGCTTTAAACTGCCAAGGAACAGCTTCATTTTTTAAAAACGATCTCAAACACCAGTTTTCGCTACACCCAGATTCATGCTACCGCTCTTGTAGCCAAGCAAATCCATCGTCACATAGGAATACCCGTACGCTTTAAGCTGATTCGTTATCTCTTCCTTATGCTGAAGAACGATCGGTATGTCCGCAGACTCGACTTCGATTCGTGCAATTTCACCGTGTGTACGCACACGCACCTGCCGGATTCCCAGCCCTTTTAAATACGCCTCAGAGCGATCGACCTTTATCAGCTTTTCCAACGTGATTTGCTCCCCGTAGCTGATTCGCGAGGACAGGCACGCAAACGATGGCTTTTTCCACGTGGGCAGGCCCAGCTCGCGTGAGAGCTCACGGATCTCTTCTTTATAGAGACCTGCCTCCTGCAATGGTGCTCGTACACCGAGTTCTTGAGCTGCACGGGTCCCTGGTCTGTGATCACTCATGTCATCGGCGATCAAACCATAGGCGAGATTCTGATAGCCTTGCTGCTCCAGAATGGGCAGCAGATGCTCGAACAAGCTTTTCTTGCAAAAGTAGCACCGATCATGCGTATTCTCCGCATATCCCGGGATGGACAGCTCGGAGGTTTCGATCACTTGATGGGGAACCCCGATCTGCCTCGCCAGCTCTCTTGCTTCTGCCAGCTCTGATGTCGGATACGTTTCCGAATCTGCGGTCACTGCGAGTACGTTTTCTGCCCCCAAAGTATCCACTGCTACCCTCACCAGAAACGTGCTGTCTACACCACCGGAAAAAGCAACAACGACTCTTTCCATTTGTCTGAGCAAGCTTCGCAGCGTCTCCATTTTTTGTTCATGCACCGTATAATCCTCCTCCTTTCTCCACACTGGACAGACTGATCTTACTCCTCTACGTAAGGTATGGTTAGCGGACCTAGCGGAAGAACGGCCACGGTCATTTGCTCGCCGTACTTTTTCTTCAGCTCATTCAGGTTTTCCGTAATGTCGCGCGTAGGTGTAAACATGGCCAGCTCTACGGTTTCATCCGACAAGCTGGAATACACATGCACATCTGCCCAAACCTGAATAACTGCCTGCTTCTGCACCTGCCATTGGTCGAAGATTTTAAAGGAAGGATCATTGATCATATCCAAAATTTCCTGTGGAGTCTTGCGCATTTTCAAGATACTAGCGTAATTGCCATGGTTGGGAAGTCCGTCCGAGCACTCCGCAGCGCAAATAATCGTTCCGCCTTTTTTGACAATTTTATGTGCAGCACTCATGCCTTTTACCGCTTGATACAGATTCTGGTCCAACGGATAGCCGGAATTCGACGTGATGACTACATCAAAGCGGTGGTCACAGCGTATCATCGCATGCTCTTTTGCAAATGCGCAGCCCTGATCGTGGGCTTCGAACAGCTCACCTGCAAAAACAGCGGTTATTTCCTTTTCGCGGTTCAAAGTAACATTCAACATAAAGTCAGGCTTGCACATCCGATTGACTTCGCGGGCCATATCCTGCACCGGATTGTTCTCCATATTTCCCCACGTTGCCAGCGGGTCACCGATCATCCGGGCGTTGTGAAAGGTCATGATGGTCTCGATGCCAGCGATTCCAGGCATAATCCCTTTGGGTCCACCAGAAAATCCGGCAAAGAAATGCGGCTCGATAAAGCCCGTCACGATTTTAAAATCTGCCTCTACGTATTCCTTGTTTAAATACGCATCACAACCGAAACGGCTTTCTCCTACCTTGACCAGCTCTTCTTTTTCATGGCAGTGATGGTTGATGACGCGCACATTGTCCACCACCCATTCACCCAGCATCTGCACGAATTCTTCCCGTGTCTGGTCTCGGTGCGTACCTGTCCCGTTAATCACCACGAAATTTTCCAGCGGTACATGCGACAGCTCCTTCAAAATCCACGGAACCAGCTTGTGATTGGGCGTAGGACGCGTGATGTCGCTGATGACGATCGCTACCTTGTCTGTACCTTTTACCATGTCTCGCAGTGGCTGTGTACCGATCGGCTCCTGGAGTGCTTGTATTACCGCTTCCTCTTCATTTTCGAGACCCGGCAGGTTTTTCGGTTCGACTATCAAGGAGTCATCTGGCACATCTATCGTCAATCCGTCTTTTCCATAAAGCAGCGTCGTTTTCATTCCATTCTCCTTTTCCAAACGATTTACAGGCTACACATTGATTGGTTTTCCTGCTGTATGATCCTCCTGTTTTCCGTCAATTCCTCTCTTTTTCTGCCAGTTATCTACGATGATGACAGCGATCGGGCAAAGAATTGCCGTTGTCAGCGTAGAAATCGAAATTTGGGCCGTAGCGATCTGTACGAGATCCTGATAAGCTTGGGCATCTGCGGCGGACATCATCCCCGAGCCCGAAGCTACCGCGGCTGCCGCTGCAATCGCTGCTGGTGTTCCTACGGCGTTACCAGCTGTAGATGCTTCCGAAATAGGAGCAATCTGGCTCTTTTCTCGGAAGATTTTGAATACAATTATACCAGTAAAGCCTGTCAAAATCGTAGTCATGAGACCAAGGGCAAGTCCTGCAAGAAGAACCTCCATTTTAAGGAAGGTAGCAAAATCCATTCCGGCACCAAGTGCAAATGCGAAGAACGGTACTGGCAAAAATTCACCTGGCTTCAGGAACTCACGAATGTCTTGATCGAGGTTACCGAGCAGCATTCCAATACCAATCGGCAATAATACAGCGATAAATGCGATTACAGGGAAATTGGCGCCAAGCATTCCGAGTGCCATCAAGGTAAAGAAGGGACCGTCATTCAATGAGAGAACCGCAACTGCCCCAACATCCGAACGGTTGCCGTACTGCGAGGTGAGAGCCGCGTACATACCGCCATTTCCATTGGTCATCGCGGCGATAATCGCAAGCGCTGATAACCCGAGGAATCCGTTCATCATATCTCCGGAAAGGTATCCCCACAAGAAACCGACACCGACACCCGTGAAGTATTTGGAGGCCGTCAGCAGGGCTCCTTTTTTCAAAGCTTTACCACCGACACGCAGATTCATTTGGCTTCCACAACAGAAAAGGAACAAGGCAATGAGAGCAATCGCACTGTTTTTAAAGAGAGCCTCGGCAAATCCGCCAATCCGCAATAGCTCGTAATGTCCATCCTTGGTTGGAGCGACGCCAATCGCCTGTAACGCGTCCATCACAACCGGAATGTGCATTTGGTCAACCGTGTTTAACAAGGCTCCAAATAACAACGGAACCACCATTAACCCACCGGGCACTTTTTCAATCGCCTTCTTTATTTGCATGCAGCAACCCCCCTGTTTCTTTTTTTATTTGGAACGAAAGCCCGCGAGATACGTTCTCAGCACCTGCTCAGCCGTTTGTGTCAAGAGCTCAGAAGCTCTGTTCATAGCCTCCTGCAGAGTCATTGGCCCACTCATGATACTTGTGATGCTATGGATTCCGAATTCGTACAGCGTATCTGTCCCTTTACCGACCGATCCTGCCAGAACGAACACGGGAATACCTCTTTTTTGTGCTTCTTGGGCTACGCCCATCGGCGTTTTTCCAGAAGCAGTTTGAAAATCAATCTGTCCTTCTCCAGTGAATACAATGGCAGCATCCTGCATTTTTTCTCCCAGCCCTGTGTACTCGATGACGATATCGATGCCACGCTTCATCGTGGATGGAAAAAAGGCTTGAAAAGCTCCGCCGATCCCACCTGCTGCACCTGCGCCTGGCAAATCGTGAAGCGAGATCCCTGTTTTCGCCTGCACCAGATCGGCCCACTTGCCTAGCGAGCGATCCAATTCTTCCACGATTTCCGCAGTCGCTCCTTTTTGCGGACCAAAGACGTGTGAGGCTCCATTTGGTCCAATCAAAGGATTCTGTACATCGGATGCAATCAAAAAGGTGGACGCAGAGATTCTTGGATCAAAATGCTGATCATCAATTTGCTGAATGCGATGAAGCTCCCCGCCGCCAAAGCCGACCGACTTGCCATCCGCATCAAGCAGCTTCATCCCGAGAGCCTGCAGCATACCGATTCCACCGTCATTCGTAGCACTTCCGCCGAGACCTACGATAAACCGTCGGCAGCCATCATCCAGCGCCCGCTTGATTAATTCACCGGTGCCGTACGTAGTGCTGATCAAGGGGTTTCTCTCCTCCGGTTTGACCAGAATCAAACCCGAAGCACTGGCCATTTCAATCACACACGTCACCTGGTCTCCTAAAATGCCGTAAGCGGCTCTTACTGGCACATGCATCGGCCCCGTCACGTCGACCTCTACTCTCCGTCCCTTAGTGGAGGCAATCAGGCTCTCCATTGTACCTTCTCCACCATCCGCTACCGGTACCAAAACTGTTTGCGCGTCCGGCATCACCTTTTTTATCCCTAACTCTATTGCACTAGCTGCTTCGGGTGCGGACAAACTTCCTTTGAATGAGTCGGGCGCGATGACTATCTTCACTCTCTACAATCACTCCTTTGTAAAGCGCTTACATTTTTATCTTTTCATCATTATAGGCTGGTGACAATTGAAATTCATCGTTCACGGCATACAAAAATACAGCTACAATCGGCTGATTTTTTTGTATATTATAAATAAAAACCTAGAAAAGAGGCATGGTTCCATGCTGACAGAGAAAATCGCACAGGAAATCGTCCGCGAAACCATGAACCGCTTAAACCGCAATATCAATATCATGGACCACACTGGCACTATTATCGCATCCGGCGATCCAGCGCGTGTGAACCAAATTCATGAGGGCGCCTCGGATGTGATTCGAACAAAAATGCCGCTGCTGATTACCAAAGACAATCAGGAGCAGTACAAGGGTGCACGCCCAGGCATAAATTTGCCCATTCAATTTCAGGACCAGATCATTGGCGTCATCGGCATTACTGGCCGTCCAGAGGAAATCCTCGAATTCGGCGAGCTGGTCAAAATGATTACGGAAATGATGATCAACCAGTCTTTTCTCGCATCCCAGATCGAATGGAAGCAGCGAATGAAGGAATTAATTTTCGAAGAGCTGGTAAAATCGGAACCAAACGATGACGCTGTGGAGCAAAGATTAAATCTATTGAATGTAAAATTAAAATCTCCCTTTCAAGTGTCCCTGATTCAACTCAAAGATAATCCTCTCTCAAATCAGGAGCTGATTCAAAAAATTGAAGAGCTGCTCGATGCCCAGCACATACTGGTAGGCTTTTTCAAAGTAAATCGATTGTTCATTCTTACCTCTGCTACCACCGAGCAAGTGCTCAAGCGAAAGCTAGAGATGGTAGGCGCATTTCTCCAGCACGTGGGCATCCAATTTCATATCGGCTTGGGCGCACCCGTCACAGAACAGCGAAATATTTGGAGATCTCGGGATGAGGCTAAATTAGCCCTGCTGCTCGGAGACAGAAAACAAAGGGTGACTGCTTACGCGGATATTGAAACGCTCGCACTCATTGACCGAATGGACCCGGATGTGAAGCAAAAATTTGTACAACGCCTTTTTGCCCACCTCACTCCCAAATTTATCGAAACCGCAGAAGCCTTTTTCGCAAACAATCTTAGCATTACCGATACAGCCAAATCGTTGTTCATCCATCGAAATACACTCCTCTATCGATTAGCAAAAATCAAGGAGCTGACTGGCTATGACCCGCAGCTATTCAAGGACGCCGTCTCCCTCCAGATCGCCGTTTGGATTCATCAAAATCGGACAAGCACGGAGGAGTAACAAAAAACAGCCAGCTTTCCCTTACAAAAAGGAGAGCTGGCTGTTATCTACTTTTATTAACGGAGGCGGTTAACCCAGAATCCGCCTTTTAGTTGCTTTGCCTCAAAGGAGATAACAAATGCCTTGGGCGCTATCTCATTAATGAGCTTCCACAGTTTTTTTTCATTCGTCCGTTTGGTCAGTACCTGCATCATCAAGCGGTGTCCATCGCGGCCTTCCGCAACCCAGGAGGTTACGCCAAAGCCATGCTCACGCAGCTTTACGGGAACTTCCAGATCAACAGAGTCTACAACCACCTGCAGCGTCACATAGCCCAAGGCCAAGTACTCCTCGATCTTACTGCCGATGAATACCCCCATTCCCCAGCCGATGCAGTACGCGGCAAGATTCACCCAATTGTCCAGGTTATCCAGAACAATTGCCAATCCCTTCAAATAAACAAAAACTTCTACCATAGCCAAAATGGATGCCATCACGCGATAACCTTTGATCACCATTAACAATCGTAATGTAAAAAAGGATACATACAAAATGTTAATCCCGATGATGATCAAAACAAACTCAAAGCCCATTGCTCTCCTACCCCCACCCAAACTGGGCACTTTGTCATTTTGTCACGTGACTACAATATAAGCGATCCATATGGCAAAAGCCAGATGAAAAACTAGGGTATTTAGCTATTTATGAAAATACCACCTAAAGCCCCAATCAGCACAATTACCCAAGGGGGGGTTTTCCAAAATGCAAGTAGCGTAAAGAGAATCGCGGCAAGCACAAAATCGGCAGGAGTCAGAATCGAGCTAACCCAGATCGGGTCATAAAGCGCAGCTAACAATATTCCCACAACAGCCGCATTCACACCTGCCAAAGCGGCCTGTATGCCACGTTTTTGGCGAAGGGCTCCCCAGAATGGCAACGTCCCTGCAACCAATAAAAAGGCAGGCAAAAAAATGGCAATCGTCGCAACTGCTGCCCCTGCCCATCCATTCATTACAGCGCCCAAGAAAGCAGCAAAGGTAAACAACGGACCTGGTACCGCTTGGGTTGCTCCGTATCCGGCAAGAAACTGTTCTTTTGTTAGCCATCCTGCCGGCAATACTTCCCTTTCTAACAGTGGGAGAACCACATGACCTCCCCCAAAAACAAGCGAGCCTGCCCTGTAAAAGCTGTCAAACATCGCGAGCCAAGGAAGGGAAAGCACTCCTTTCAAAACGGGCAGTGCCAAAAGCAGGCAAATAAATAACGTCAAACAAAGCACAGCAACGGATCGTTTTATTGGTACGCGAATGGCGGGGACGATCGAAGCCTGTTCTCCCCGATAAAAGGACCAACCGAGCAATCCCGCTAGGACAATGATCATGATCTGACTAAATGCCGTTTGCCACAATAACGCAGCTGTAGCAGCCAATACAGCGATCGTTGCCCGCTTTTTATCAGGCGCAAGCTTTTTGCCCATTTCGATGACGGCATGAGCAACAATCGCAACGGCTACGATTTTTAGTCCGTGAATCCATCCTGCCTGTGCAATAGTTGATTCCTGCATAAACATAGCGAATAACACGAGGACAAGAACAGATGGCAGCGTAAAACCGAGCCAAGCCGCAATGCCCCCAAGCAAACCGCCACGTAGGATTCCGATGCCGATCCCAACCTGACTGCTCGCAGGACCGGGAAGGATTTGGCAAACAGCTACAAGCTCAGCATAGCTTTTCTCATCCAACCATTTTCTACGCTTGATATATTCTTCGTGAAAAAAACCGAGATGAGCGATAGGTCCGCCAAATGAAGTTGCTCCGAGCTTCATAGAAACGAGAAATAATTCAAAGAGCCTTTTTAGCTTGCTGGATTCTGTATTTGGTTGTGCCCGTTTTGTCTTCATTGGCTGATTACTCTCCCTCCGTCTGCTTTCCGCTACCTCATCCTACAACACTCTCTCTTCTATAGAGGGTACGAAGCTCTTGTAATCAATCGGAGAGGACAAAACAATCAGAATCGTATAATTTCCATACAAATCACAGCTGTTCCCGAATCTCTCCAGCTCCTGCAGCGAATCCGTCACTACTTTGAGTAAATAATTATGTTCCCCACTTATCCTATGACATTCGATGACCTCTGGACTATTGCGGCAAAACTCTAAAAAAGCGGTGCATTCCTTTGTGCGGACAAGCATGTATGCTGCCGCTTGCTTACCGATTTTCTCCTGAGAGAGCACGGCCCTATACTCTTGAATAACCCCTTTTTCTTCCAACCGTCGTACGCGCTCTGTTACAGCAGGCTGCGATAAACCGACTGCCTTGCCCAGCTCAGTCATGGAAATTCGTCCATGCTCCTGCAGCTGTAGCAGTATTTGCTTATCCACTTGATCCACCATAACCCCTCCTATGATTTCAAAGCCATTGTGGGAAAATTAATGGATTTTCTTTGTAAGAATACCATAATACCTTTATTCCCTTATGTAAATGGATTAACTAAATTTATACAATATACTTACGTAAATAAAGCAATTAATTTACGATAAAGAAAGGATGATTCCTTTGTCAGCTTCTCATTCATCCCACAGACAATATACTCAGCTTGGTTTATTGATTGATGATGTGATCCAGCGCACACTTGCGGGCCACCGATTAGTAGGCACAGTCGTTAAAGTAGCTGTAGATGGTGATGTAGTCTATAGTCGAGCTGCTGGACTCGCTGATCGGGAGACAAGCAAACCGATGACCGAGGATGCCTTATTTCGCCTGGCTTCTGTGTCCAAGCCAATCGTCTCAGTCGCTGCACTAGTCCTGATTGCCCAAGGACGAATCGGGCTTGATGACGATATCCAACAATGGCTGCCTGAATTCCGCCCTCATTTACGTAGTGGTGAAGCAGCCCAAATCACATTGCGCCAGTTGCTCACACACACGGCTGGACTCAGCTACGGTTTTTTGGAGGCAGACCATCATGGTCCTTATCACCTGGCAGGTGTGTCGGATGGGATGGATCGTTCTGGTGTTACGTTGGAAGAAAATCTGCGTCGTCTCGCTTCCGTCCCGCTGCTCTATGATCCAGGCACGAACTGGGGCTATTCTTTGGCGACAGATGTGCTCGGAGCACTGATTAGCCGTGTAACGAATGCATCACTCTCCGATGCGGTCCACGACCTGGTTACACGTCCATTGAATATGACTGATACCTCTTTTCTCGTTCGTGACAAGCACAGACTGGTCACTCCCTATGTGAATGACGAGCCTCATCCTCGCCGTATGCGCGAAATCGATATTGTTCCTGTCTTTGAAGGCACAGCCGGAATCCGTTTTGAGCCAGCCCGTGCTTTTGATGCAGATGCCTTTGCTTCTGGCGGCTCTGGGATGATTGGTACAGCAGGCGATTTCCTCCACCTGTTGGAGGTACTTCGTGGTGGTGGCGCCCCTCTTTTACCTGCTGATCTGGTCCGAGAAATGGGAACGATCCAAACAGGAGAGCTGCCATTGGCAAATTGGCCTGGACGCGGCTTTGGACTTGGCTTTACCGTCCTTCACGACGCCGAAGCAGCCCAAACGCCAGAATCTTCTGGCACCTGGCGATTAGGAGGAGCATATGGTCACTCCTGGTTCGTCGACCCGGCTCGCAAGCTCAGTGTCGTTGCTTTTACCAATACGGCGTATGAGGGGATGGCCGGTTTATTTACAGTAGAGCTATGCGATGCGATTTACAAGGGGATCAAGTAACAGTGCCACGTTCCTTCAAAAATCCGTTATTTTTCATCGCACTTGGTTTATTTGGCGTATACACGATCGAATTTGGTGTAGTTGGCATTCTCCCGGTAATTATGGAACATTATCAGGTCACAGCATCGATGGCAGGCACGCTGGTCGGCATATTCGCACTGGTCATCGCGGTACTCGGCCCCTTTATGGTACTGCTTCTGTCCAAATATAATCGCAAAAAGATTTTGATGATCTCTCTATTTATTTTCACTGCAAGCAGTTTACTGTCAGCCTATGCGCCAAGCTTTTCTGTTCTTTTAGCCCTGCGGATCATTCCAGCGATGTTTCACCCAGTCTATTTTTCATTGGCTTTTGTCGCTGCCAAATCTCTGTATCCAGAAAACAAGGCAACCCAAGTAGCCGCAAAAGCGTTCGTAGGCACCAGTATGGGAATGGTGCTGGGCGTCCCGATCACAGCGTACATTGCGGTTCAATTTTCCATGGAAGCTGCGTTCCTGTTTTGCGCCATTGTAAACGGAATTGCAGGTTTGGGGATTGCACTCATGCTGCCTGAAAAGGAACAGGCAGAGCCAATGTCTTTCCGCAAGCAGCTGGGCATTTTGCGCAAGGTGCCTCTCTGGATTAATATCGGAGCTTCAACGTTCATTTTTGCTGCCATGTTCTCGGTCTACAGCTATTCTGCTGAATACCTGAGCCAAGCATTTGGCCTTGGTGGTGAACTAATCAGTATCTTGCTCGTCATCTTCGGAATTGGTGGGGTTGCAGGCAATCTGCTGGCGGGGAATCTGATTAGCAGAAACAAGCTCAAAACAACATTCCTTCATCCGCTTGCTCTCGGCATTGCTTATTTTCTGCTCATGTGGGACATCTCCGCCATGCTCCTGATCGTCGTGATCATGATTTATTGGGGAGCAGCTCATACAAGCGGCCTGATCGTGACCCAAATTTGGCTAACAGATGAAGCTCCCGAAGCTCCTGAATTTGCAACTGCGCTCTACATTTCATTTATCAATCTAGGCGTGACGATCGGTTCGGGGACAGGTGGTTGGTTCCTATCCATGTTTGGCATACACGGTACCCTGTGGAGTGGCTTTTGCTATCTGGTTGCAGCGCTTATTTGCATCGGACTGCGCATTCATCTTGTTCGTAGGGAGTATCGGGAAAAGACAGTCATGATTGTACGAGGATAAATCACTATTTCTTCAGGACAAAAACCAGTTCATCCTACAAAATAAGATGAACTGGTCTTTTAAATCAAGTTTTCTGAATTATCAATCCATATAAACCAAATCAAGCCGCGGCTCCCCCGGCTTTCTATTATTCATAAACAAAGCAGCGTGCAATCACGTTCAGCCCGCTATGCTGCTCTGTTAGTTCATCGCTCGCTACCTTTTCCTCTGTTTCAGTTAACGTAATAATTTGTGGGAGAACCAATACATATCGATTCTCCGTCACGGTTTCGAGAAGGATTTGTCCTTCCTTGTCCCATATTAGATTACCTGCCAATATTCTGGTCTCCACACGAATCCTCCTCATCTCATCGCTCATGATTTATATTTACATATGAAGCAAAGACGGGTACCTTTTTACCCGCCTTTACAGTCCAAACAGCTTGCTATTGCTCTTTTTTCAATCTCGCATCCAATACAAAGTTTCCAAAAGGAAGAAGGGATGCAATAAAAGCACCGATCACCCGAATGATTGACCATCTGTTTTTCAGCGTTACATGGGCTAGGGCCAAAATGTAGAGTACAAATAGCAGCCCATGAAGGGCACCAACAATTTTCACTGCGGCTGGTACATCGAGAAAATACTTGAGTGGCATAGCGATCCCGAGCAAAACCAAATACGAGATTCCTTCCAGAATGCCAATTACGCGAAAACGTCCAAGCGGGGTATTCATCATGAGGGGTACCATCCTTGAAAGTAATTACCATCATTATAAACGAAAAACTATCGAAATGATAACAATTGTCCAATGTTCATAATTATTTCAAAATCAAATGCCAAACCCCTCTTGGCGTACACGCTCAATCCACCGCTCTTCTGCACGCAGATGCTCGATCGCCCCGATCAAAATTGCCCTCGCTCCAAAGTCCAATGCGTCCTTTGACTGCTCCAAAATAGATTCGAGCAGCCCCGCCACCCGCTGAACCTCTCGAATATTTTCTGCAGATGCCTCTGCCATTTTTTCTGGATCGCCGTATGCAGCAAAAGTCAGGGCCGCATAGATCGGATTGTGCAGCTGAATCGGGCGACGCATCTCCGACAGCAACAGCTGCTGAAACTTGTCTCTTCCTTTATCTGTGATGCGATAGGTCGTTTTATCCGGGCGATTGGACTCCCGGATAATGTTTGCGACCTCGATCAGATTTGCTTTCGCCAATTGGTCGAAGGCATAGTACAAGGAGCCTTTGGCGTATTTGATATAGCAGTCCATCCCACGCTGCTTGACCACCTGCTGGACTTCATAAGGATGCTTTTCGCCCTCCATCAAAAGACCAAGAATGAGCAGTTTTATACTCATAGCCGCTTCTCCTCTAGTGATGCTCGGGGTTCGGCCTGTTTTCTTTTGAAGGAATCAGTACACGCTCCTTGCCCATCAGCACAATACATACGACCGCAAGTATTGCCGGAACCAGCGCCCACAAAAACGTATGAGCAATTGACGAGGCGAGGATATCCGTAATTTTATCCAGAACAGGAGCAGGAATCGCTGCACGTGTCTCTGGTGTGAGAATCGCACGCGGGTCAGTAATCGCTCCAATCCCTGTGTCTTGTCCCGCAAAAGCAGATGACATCCCATGTTCAAACTGGTTACGCTGCAAAATCCCAAAGACTGTAATCCCCAATGTCATCCCAAGCGAACGGAAAAAGGACCCCGTCGAGCTGGCCGAACCGCGTTGCCGCATGTCAAAGCCGTGAATGGCTGCCATCCCGAGTACAGAGAACGAAAAGCCCACACCAAAACCGGTAATAATCATGTAAAAAGTGACCATGCCTCGGGAAATCTCAGGTGATAATGTACTGAGCAGGAAAATGCCTGGTACGAAAAAGACGGACGAGGTCAGCATAATGTTGCGAAAGCTCGTTTTTGTCGTCAAAAATCCACCCAGCTGGCTACCAACAACAGAGCCCAGCATCATCGGTGTCAACAGCAATCCAGAATTCGTAGCCGAGCCTCCGAATACACCTTGGATAAAAATCGGTAAATAGACGGTCGTAATAATAAAAGCAGAGCCGTACAATAGCGCTACCGCATTAGAAGCAGCAAACAGACGTCTTTTAAACATTGTAAACGAGATGATCGGCTCTGGTACTTTGGTCTCCACGATCAGAAAAATAACGAACAGCACAGCAAAGGACACAAACAGTCCAATGATTTGAACCGAATTCCAGGCAAATTGATTGCCACCCAGCTCAAGCGCGAACATCAAGCTGACAACAGCGCCGACGAGTGTAACTGCTCCCCACCAGTCGATGCTTTGCTTGCGGTGCTCCAGTGACTCACGGTAATAAACGGAAATGAACCAGAGAGACAGAGCGCCGATCGGCACATTGATGTAAAAAATCCAATGCCAGCCCACATACTCTGTTATGTACGCACCAAGCAACGGTCCAAATACACTGGATGTACCAAATACAGCCCCGAATAAACCAGTCATCTTTCCCCTTTTTTCAGGCGGGAATACGTCAAAGATGATGGTAAACGCAATCGGCATCAAGGCACCGCCACCGATCCCTTGAATCGCGCGATAAATACTTAATTCTACGATGCTGTTTGCAGTACCGCAGAGAATGGAGCCAATTAAAAACACAACTAGTCCAAACACGTAAAATCGTTTTCTGCCGTACATATCTGAGAGCTTTCCGAAGATCGGCATTCCCGCCATCGTAGCAACCATATAAGCCGAGGTAACCCAGACGAATTTATCCATCCCGCCCATTTCGCCTACAATGGTTCCCATCGCAGTTGCTACGATTGTATTGTCCATTGATGCCATTAGCAGACCCAGTAATAGCCCCGCCAGGACAAAATTCACTTTGCTTTCTTTCGCAATCAAGCAAGTTCCTCCTATCGTTCCCGTGATGATTACTCTAAATATTATATTCAAATTTGACCAAAAGTCTGTAAAAAATTTACTTCCTCGTAAAATACCTTCGCTACATTAAAAAACCATCTTCTTTGGCTGAACACGAGGCTCACAAAGAAGATGGCTTCTATCTCTAGCTTGCTTAGTTCGTTTTCAGTACATCGTGGTCTACATAGCGCTCGCCGTTCAGCTCACTGATGACATTGATCGCTACTTTGGCTCCATCGCCAGCTGTAATGATCGTATGTACGCTTACACCCGCGCACGTACCAGCTGCCCAGATTCCATCCACGTTTGTTTTTCCTTGCCCATCAACATCCACTACCGTTTTGATGCGCGGCTCTGTACCCTCTTTGGTATTGACGCCAATCGCTTCAGCCAGTGTCACTACCGCACCGGTAGCCAAAATAACATGCTTTGCTTCAAAGGAGCCTTTTTCTGCTGTTTCTACAACGAAGCCTTGTTCGGATTTCGTAATATTGTTGACTTGATCGGTGACCAGCTCCGCACCGAATTTTGCCGCTTGCTTCTTACCTGTTTCAATCAAGTCCGGTCCTGTCACTTCCAGGATGCCGTAATGATTTTCTAACCAAGCGCGTTTCGTCATGCTTTTGTCATTATCAATCAGCAATGTCTTTTTCCCCGACTTCGCTGCAAACAATGCTGCACTTCCCCCTGCTGGACCTGCTCCAATAATCACGATATCGAACATAGGTAACTCCCCTTTCCAAAATGTGTTTCACAACATAATTATATACTTAGTTTCTAAAAAGAAAAAGTCCTAAAACATATCGAGTAAACATTTGAAAGGCCCGCTTCCCTCCATGGTAGAGGAAAAGCGGGCTTCATTTAGTATGTCAAGCAGCCTAGATTTCACACAAGTTTTTATTGCCACCGCGCTCGTAACAAACTTCTCCATTAATAATCGTCATCTCGATATTCGTAGATAATAGCTCGTCGTGTTCGATCTCGAACAGATTTTTCGAATACACGGTCATATCGGCATACTTTCCTCTGCTGAGCGTTCCTTTGACCGCTTCCTCATTCGTTGCCAGAGCGCCACCGTATGTAAAAATGCGCACTGCTTCCTCAATCGTCAAATTTTCGCTCGGGTAGTATCCCTCATGTGTATCTTGTGGGGCGCGACGTGAAACCGCTGCGTGAATACCCAAAAGCGGCTCCAAAGGTTCTACGGGAGCATCCGAGCCGCCAGCGCACATGATGCCTGCATCCAGCATGCTTTTCCATATATAAGCTTGCTTGGCCCTCTCTTCTCCGATCCGCTCCGCAACCCATGGGAAGTCTCCAACGACAAAGCGGGGCTGAATATCCGCGACGATGCTTGGACTTTTCAATCGCTCCAGCAAATCCGGGCGAAGCAGGGAGGTATGAATCATCCGGTCCCGATACGCTACAGTCGGGAATTTGCCCAATGTGTTGAGCACATTTTCCAATGCCTGATCCCCAATCGTATGAACCGCGATCGGCATTTTGGCATCGCGCGCTTCCTTAAACAGCTGGTACAAGGTCTCATCGTCATGGATCTCGCTTCCCACATTCCCCGGATCATCCGTATAAGGCGTGGAAAGATATGCCGTACGACCGCCAAAGCTGCCGTCCGCAAATATTTTCACTGCACCGATCTGCAGCTTCTCATTTCCATAGCCAGCGTACATCCCGCGCTCAACCAGCTGTTTCACATGCGGGTAATAGATTAACAGGTTACAACGAAGCCCCAGCTTTTCTTCGTTTAACAGCTCGTCATACAGTCTCCAGGTCTGATCCAATCCGCCGAGACCACGCAAATCCTCCGTATGCACGCTAGTAAGTCCACACTGCATCGCTTGCCCAATCGCCTTTTTCAGCGCTTGCTTGAGCTGCTCATAGGTGAGGTCGGGAATATGCCTCTGGACAATATTGGCTGCCGTTTCGAGTAGTAGGCCAGTCGGCTTTTGCGTAAGCGGATCAAGTACAACGGTACCCCCTGCTGGAATGTCCATATCTGCAGAATAGCCTGCAATCTCCAATGCTTTGCTGTTTACCAAGACGACATGGCCACAAACGCGTGTCAAAAGGACAGGACAATGCGGCGACACAGCATCCAGCTCCTCAATCGTCGGCAATCCACCTGCGATGAAACGATTTTCATCCCAGCCTCTTCCCTGTATCCATTCCGTTGCTAGTGTTTTATTCGCTCTTTCCTTCACCGATTGAAGCAAGCCATCCTTGGAGGTAATGCTCCCCAGATCCATTGCCATCATTTTGGTTGCGATTGAGGATAAATGAAGGTGGCTGTCTATAAGACCCGGCGTCACCGTTTTTCCATCCAAATCTCTCACAGATGCCTCTGGTCTTCCCCACTGCAGTAGCATATCCCGATGGCTCCCCAAATCCACAATCTTGCCATCCTTCACTACGACAGCCTCAACCGTCGGCTGCGACTGATCAAATGTATAAAACCTGCCGTTGGTAAAAATCGACGTCATAGATATCCCTCCTCCATCATCCTGTAAACGTCACTTCCTAGAGCCGCAATATCTGCCTGAGAACGACGACTAATTTGATTAGCAGCCCCTCGTGCTTGCCCGATTGCTTCTTTTTCATCCACTGTTATCAGCTTGCGGTTTTCCATAATGATCAAGTCCACTTTCATCTACACGCCCTCCAAACAAGCAGCTCGTGATTACTTTGGGAAACGGCTAATGATTCAGTACTTTTGATAAAAAGTCTTTCGCCCGATCAGATTTTGGATCGGTAAAAAATTGTTCCGGCGGGGCGACCTCCACAATCCTGCCAGCTGCCATGAATACGATCTGATCACAAATTTCCCGGGCAAACCCCATTTCATGTGTGACGACCACCATCGTCATTCCACTAGAAGCAAGGCCCCTAATCGCATCCAACACTTCCTTGATCATCTCCGGGTCTAGGGCAGAGGTCGGTTCATCGAACAGCATGACTTTCGGGTCCATGGCGAGTGCCCGCGCGATAGCTACCCGCTGCTGCTGTCCACCAGAAAGCTGACCTGGGAACGAGTCGTATTTCTCTCCCAG
Organism: Brevibacillus reuszeri; assembly: GCF_002897295.1. Taxonomy (GTDB): domain Bacteria; phylum Bacillota; class Bacilli; order Brevibacillales; family Brevibacillaceae; genus Brevibacillus; species Brevibacillus reuszeri_A. The sequence continues at coordinate 7,520 of NZ_BEXF01000008.1, read as the reverse complement.
CCCAAGTGATGTCAGCAGTTTTTTTGCTTTTTCCGTTGCTTCTTCCTTTGGCACCTTTTTCACCTGAACAGGGGCTATCGCTACATTTTCTACCGCAGTCAGATGTGGATACAGATTAAACGATTGGAAGACAAAACCGATATCTGACCGCAATTTGTTAATATTCGTCCGTCGATCGTGTACGGACGTCCCATCGACAATGATTTCACCTGTCTCGATTGACTCCAGTGCGTTCATGCTGCGAATTAGCGTGCTTTTTCCCGCTCCGCTTGGTCCGATCAGGGCATATACATTGGACTCAGGTATTTCCATGTTGATATCTTGCAGGACATTGACACTTCCGTAGCTTTTGTTTACTTGTTTGATTTGGATCACTGCCGGGCCTCCTTGTACCGTAGATCATGCGCATCCTTTATTCAGATACCCGATATCGCCTCTCCAGCGCACTGATGATTTGAGACAGGAAAAAGGTGATGCAGAAATACATAATTGCTACAAACGTCCATACCTCCAGCGAGCGAAACGTCGTAGACACCAGGTTTTTGGCGACCAGCGTCAGATCGACCACAGAGATGACGGATACCAGCGAGGAGTCCTTGATGAGAGTAATAAACTGGGAAGCCATAGGCGGCAATACTTTGCGCATCGCTTGCGGCAGGATGATAAAACGCATCGCCTGCACGTACGTCATCCCGGAGGAACGAGCAGCCTCCATCTGCCCCCGTGGTACAGCTTGAATTCCTGCCCGTACGATCTCAGCTATGAAGGCTGCCGAAAACAAGCCCAAGCCGAAGACCCCCGCCAAAAAGGGACCCATTTTCAAATACTTGCCGAGTACAAAATAGATCCAGAACAGCAAGACGAGCAAGGGAACTCCGCGAATAAACTCTACGTAGCTGACTGCCAGAAAAGAAACTACCCGATTACCGGAAATTCTGCATAATCCGAGCAAAATTCCTACAGGGATACTCACGAGCAGTGCGCATGCGGACAGCTGCAGCGTCAACAATAAACCATCCCATAATAAATGCATATTTTGAGGAATCACATTCCAGGCGCTACCCATGTTCTACCCCCTTCCTTTCATACGCTCACCTGTAATACTTTGGCGTATTTTTACTGCTGCTGCACCTGATTGATCCACTCGCTTGATTTGAACCATTTATTGATCGAAATCTGATCGTCCAGCCCGTTCCGATACGAAGCAAGGAAGGAATTCACCCATTGAATCGTGGCCTGATCATTCAAAGGCAATGCGATTCCCAGATTCTCAGTGGACAACACCTCGTATACACCTCGAACCGAGTCGGCATTCATAACTTCAAAAACGCGAACTCCCGGCTCATCAAAGACAAGAGCGTCTGCTTGTGCCTGCTTCACTGCCAGCGCAGCGTTGGTAAAGCCATCGAAATCCATGATTGTCGCGTTCTTGAACAGCTGCTTGGCCAGTAGGGCACCCGTGGAGCCCTGTCCTACAGCGATTTTTTTACCAGGCTGGTCCAGTTCCTTCCAGCTTTGTGTCGTACTATCTTTTTTCGGAACCATGAGGACTTGTCCCGATGAATAGTATGGATCGGAAAAGCTGACGGCGAGCGCTCGATCCCCTCGAATCGTCATACCGGAGATGACCATGTCGATATCACCAGTTTGCAGAGCGGGAATCAGACCGCCAAAATCGCTGTAATCCTTGAATTCAACTTCTACCTTCAGGGCATCCGCAATTGCTTTTCCCAAATCCATGTCATATCCGACGAACTTCCCTTCCTTGTCCTTCATTTCAAACGGAAAATAACCGCTTGAAGTACCGATCACAAGCTTTTTCTTATCCACTACCTTTTGGATCGTGGACGGACCACTCACTCCCGTCCCTGCCTCCTGAGAACATCCCGTCACGATCACCAGCAGCAGCGCCAACCACATAAACGTCCATTTCTTCATCTTTTTACCCCCTAGTCGATTTTCAACGATCTGTTTTGTCGCTTATGCATAAAAAAACGTGATAACAATAAAAAAGCGAGCCCTCCTTAACTAGGGTGGTACTGATTTATATAAGCCAACGATTGCTGGGTTATATAGAAGTTTGTTGCGCGGAAGCAGATCGTAGTTGCGGGGGCAGGATTTCACAGCTTTGTGGGTGAGAAAATGATGCAGGATAAAAAACAATTTTAAAAAGCGCACATATTTACTAGATATTTTATTTCCAGCGTAATAAATAGGCAAGAACATTATTCTGAATATAAAGAATATTTATATTATTAATCACCTCCTATAATCAAAACAAATAAAGAGAGGGTAATAAAGCCCCCTCTCTTTTGCCTATAGTTCTATCCAATATCTTCTGACTACGTTGCCATCTTCCTCGGTATAATCGGATTCCAGCACACCGCCATTTTTCAGAATCGTTTTTTCTGATGCCGTATTCCAGCTGTCACAAACCACCAATACCTTTTCCAATCCCAGCTCTTTCGTTATTTCTAGGGACTTGGCCAGAATCGCAGTGGCATAGCCTTTTTGTCTCTCTGATGGTCTGATCCCGTAACCGATGTGCCCTCCTACACGAAGCAAGCGGTCATTTAACCGATGGCGGATGTTGACCGCTCCCACGATCCGTCCATCCTCTCGTCTCAGCCAGTACGTCGTATGAGGCACAAAATCTGCTGGAAGAATGTTTTCGTCCACTTCGCTCTCCAAAAAATGTAGATAGGCTGCAAAATCGTAAGGCTCTTTGTCCACCACCCAGGGCACGATTGGCTCCTTGCTATTTTTCCATTCCTCGTAAAAAGAAACATATTCGTCGTAGTATTCTTGTGATGGCTTCACCAATTGAAGCTGCTTCTCCATACTCTCACTCCCTTTTGCATGTTCTTTTGTAAATTCCGTACATCTTACCATGCGATCGAAGCGCCAACAAGCAAGAACAGCAAAAAACCTCTCGGGATATGCCCCAAGAGGTTTTGAACTTCTTTTAGTATTTGTTAAAGGTCATGATCCAAATAGAACCAAGCACGATTGTCAAAACAATCACAAGCCCCAGGATCAATGTCTGTACGTTGTAACGCGGCTTTTCTCCCTCGCGGATATGCATGAAGAAGAACAGCTGAATCACGAATTGCAAGACGGCCATCACCATGATGGTAATCAGCGTAGCTGTTTTACTCATCATCTGATTCATGACTAGCACCAGTGGAATAATGGTGAGCACAATCGACAGGATGAAACCAATCACGTACGATTTCAGCGATCCATGATTGTGATGATCCCCATGATTTTCATGTTGCGTCATCTTACATCACCCCCATCAGATAGACGACTGTGAAGAGGAAAATCCACACAACGTCCAGGAAGTGCCAGTACAAGCTCAGGTTAGTCACTTTACGGCGAGTAACAGGTGTGATTCCGCGACGTTTCAGCTGAATCATCAATGCTACCATCCAGAACAGACCAACGGATACGTGCAATCCGTGCGTACCAACCAGCGTGAAGAAAGCAGACCAGAAACCACTAGTTGCCATGGTTGCTCCTTCATGCACCAAATGCGTAAACTCGTTAATCTCCAGCACTACGAAGGACAGACCCAGTACAGCCGTTACAGCCAGCCAAGCGATCATTTCTTTTACTTTGCCTTTGTTCATTGCCAGGACAGCCAAACCACTGGTAAAGCTACTTGTCAGCAAGATAAAGGTGGAAGCAATGATCCCTGGGAGTTCAAACAATTCTTTACCAGTCGGCCCACCAGCGTAGCTATGCATCATTACCGCATAGGTGGCAAACAGCGAACCGAACAAAATGCAGTCGGTAACAACGAAGATCCAAAAACCTAGAACCTTTAGTTGTTCGTGCTCTTCATGACCATGATCATGATCGTGTCCGTGACCATGGTCGTGATGCTTAGCCATCTGTTGCATTACAATACCCTCCCCAGTGAAGCCTCGGTGCGTCGCACTTCATCCACCGGTACATAATAATCCGTATCATATTGGAAGGAACGTACCCACATGCACGCAAACACTCCAATGAATCCAATTACTGCAATCCAAACCCATCCGAACGTGAAACCAAATCCAACCATGAACCAGAACAGAGACATGATAAACGGTATGCCCGAGTTTTTCGGCATGTGGATTGGCTCCAGATGCACAGGCTCTTCTTTATACGTACCATTTGCTTTCGCTTGTTTCGTTGCCCACCAGTCGTCAGAGTCTTTCACGGTTGGCACGACAGCGAAGTTATAGAACGGAGCCGGCGATGGAATCGACCATTCCAGTGTACGTCCATTCCATGGGTCACCTGTTTTATCGCGCTCCCCATGCTTGATGCTGTAAGCGATTTGCCATACTTGGAAAATGAAACCGATCCCCATCATGAAAGCACCGACGGTAGAAACCAGGTTCATATCTGCCCAACCGCGATCCCAGCCGTACGTATAGTAACGGCGAGTCATACCCATGAAGCCGAGTGCGTATTGTGGCATGAAGCATACATAGAAACCGATATTCCAGAACCAGAAGCCCCATTTGCCCAATTTCTCATCGAGCTTGAAGCCGAACAGTTTTGGCCACCAGTAGTAAATACCTGCCAGGTAACCGAACACTACCCCACCGATCAATACTTGGTGGAAGTGGGCAATCAGGAAGTAGCTATTGTGGTATTGATAGTCTGCCGGTGCTACCGCCAGCATAACACCCGTTGCTCCACCTACGAGGAAACAAGGGATAAAAGCGATGGTCCACAGCATTGGTTGTTTAAAGGATATCCGACCACGGAACATCGTAAACAGCCAGTTAAATACCTTAACACCGGTCGGAATCGCAATGACCATCGTCGATATCGCAAAGAACGCAATAACACTTGCACTAGTACCCATGGTGAAGAAGTGGTGAGCCCATGTAAAGAAGGACGCAACGGCAATCGCCATCAAAGCCCAAACCATGGATTTGTAACCGAAAATCTTTTTACGAGAAAAGGTTGCTACAACCTCAGAGAAGATACCAAATGCTGGTACAACTACGATATATACCTCAGGGTGACCCCACATCCAGATGAGGTTCAAATACATCATCGGATTTCCGCCGCCGTCCATTGTAAAGAAGTGGGCGCCTGCAAAACGGTCAAGGAACAACAGTGCGATTGTTACCGTCAAGATCGGGAAAGCAAAGATGATCATGATGCTGGAAGACAATACAGACCAGCTGAACAATGGCATTTGGGACAATTTCATGCCAGGAGCACGCATTTTCAGGATGGTTACGATGAAGTTAATCCCCGTAGCCAAGCTACCGATACCGGAAATTTGAATACCCCAGATCCAGAAGTTTTGTCCTGGTCCCGGACTGAAATCATTTTGTGACAACGGTGGATAAGACAGCCAACCAGCTTCTGGTGAACCACCGATTACGAACGAAAGGTTGAACAGCATCGCACCGAGCATGAACAGCCAGAAGCTAAGTGCGTTCAGGAATGGATACGCTACGTCACGCGCACCTAATTGAAGCGGAACTACCATGTTGAACAAACCGAACATCATCGGCATCGCCATGAACAAAATCATGATCGTACCGTGAGTCGTAAAAATCGCATTGTAGTGCTCCGAATGTAAAAACTCCATATTCGGGAATGCCAGCTGTAAACGCATCAGCAGGGCGTCGACCCCACCGCGGAATAGCATCAAGAGTGATGCGATCAAGTACATGATACCGATACGTTTATGGTCAACCGTAGTCAGCCATTCGCGCCACAGCCAACCCCATTTTTTATACTTGGTCAGTACAAACACGATTGCTATCATGGTAAGGGCAATCGAAACGTCCGCACCGTAAATTAGCGGGTCACCCGTTACAAAGAACGTGGATGCAAATTCCTTAATGTTCTCCCACACTTGGTATTCCTCCTCCCTCTCTAATGCTTCATACCGGAGTGATCCATACCCGGCATACTGCTCATATCAGACATTTGATGTGTAGCTTGTGAACTATCCGTAGACTTCGCACCTGTCTCGGCAGGTTCTTTTTTCATCACATGATCCATATCATGACCATGGCTGTATCGAGCAAGAATTTCTTCAAACAAGCCTTCTGGGAAAGCGGAGTACAGCTTCTTCTCAGTCAATCCAGGCTTTTTCAATTCATTGTAGTCTTCTTTAGACATGGCTGGAGTCGTACCTTTTACTTCATCCACCCATTTATTGAACTCGTCTTGTGGTTTGGCAACCACCTTGAACTGCATATGAGCAAAGTCTTTTCCAGAGAAGTTAGAGCTAAAGCCTTGGAACTCACCTGGTTCATCTGCTTGCAAGTACAGCTCTGTAGCCATTCCCGCCATCGCGTAAATTTGACCACCCAGCTCTGGTACCCAGAAAGAGTTCATCGGAGCTTCTGCAGACACTTGGAAGTGAATCGGTACTCCAGCAGGAATCTCTAGGTAGTTAACTGTCGCGATGTTTTGATCCGGATAAGTAAACATCCATTTCCAATCCAATGCCGTAACTTGAATGGTCATTGGTGCAACTTCTTTATTAGGAGATTCTTTTAAGACATAAACATCTCGAACGGTAAAGTAACCCAGGATCGCAATGATAACCACCGGGATTCCCCACCAAATTACTTCAAGCGCCGTGTTATGAGCCCATTCCGGCTTGTACGGTGCTTTATTGCCAGGCGTATCCCTATAGCGATATACGATAAAGGCAGTAAGCGCAAGAACCGGAATGATGATGACCGCGCACAAAATCGTAGAAATAATGATGAGATTGTACTGTGTCTCGGCTACCGGTCCTTTCGGATTCAAGACAAGATATTCACTACCACATCCCGAAAGCAGGACGGTTGCTAGCGCTGCCAAGATCCAAAACTGGATTTGCCTCAGCATTTTTCCTCCACTCATTCTCCTAATCCCTCCTCTTTCACAAGCAGAAAGCATGTAACTCTTTTTACGTTTTTTCAATATAGGTGAACACGTCTCCTAATCGCATCTACATACTATCAGAGAGTGGCCTCTTTTGTACTTGTTTTTTTGCACGTTCAATATTTCGTAGTATTTCTGTGACAAAGTGTTCACATGGCAGTCACGAGTTGATCATAATATTGTTACGAATCTCCTCTATTACATATCGCCATCCATAATTGGCCGACATGCCCAATTCCAAAAATTCAGGAAGCGCTTTCACTATGGATAAAAAACATGGCCTACGTCATCTCGGGAAAAAGCACATTCCAACTACTGTGAAGGACTTTTCTGCAACACAAAAACCCCGAAGAAAACGTCCTTTGAAAGGCTCTTTCCTCCGAGGGGTACCTGTTTCTTCTATATATAATTAGAACGCTTTCATTCTTCTCGACACACAGGAAGCCTGAAAGCAATATCTGCACAACAAAAAACCTCTCATTCGCGTACACAATGATATGCTCCCCTTCGGGTAGACAGTTGAAATAATAAAACTGTCTACCTGCAAGGAGGAGCATTTTTATGTCTCACAGAGCAAAGATTTCCGGTCCGGTAAAAATTACGGCTATTGAACAAATCCT
>NZ_BEXF01000007.1 GCF_002897295.1 Brevibacillus reuszeri | reverse complement strand
GGATGGACGCACCGCTGGTGCACCAGTTGTCACGCCAGTGGCACAGCTGGGTAGCTATGTGCGGAAGGGATAAGCGCTGAAAGCATCTAAGCGTGAAGCCCCCTCCAAGATGAGACTTCCCACAGCGTAAGTTGGTAAGACCCCTCATAGACGATGAGGTTGATAGGTTCGGTGTGGAAGCGTGGTAACACGTGGAGCTGACGAATACTAATCGGTCGAGGACTTATCCACACACTCTTAGCAAGCATGCAGATCCAGTTTTCAAGGAATGAGAATAAGCGAGAGTCAATCCTATGGATTGGCTCTTTTTTCTGAACGTATACGAATTCATAGGAATGAAGGAATCGGGCATCAAATGATGGAATTTTGATTCAAATGCGTCCAAGGAGATTTGCTCGTGATAAAAACGAAAGCGAAAGCAAAAATGAGAACAAAAACAGAGAAGCGCTATGAAGTAGATTTGTACGAGCCGATTCGTACACATTTTGTCAAGCAAGGCTACGAGGTTTTTGGGGAGGTCAAGCATTGCGACGTGGCAGCGATCAAAGAAGAGGAGCTCGTAATCGTCGAATGCAAGCTCAATTTGAATATGGAGCTACTCATCCAGGCAACGAAAAGACAGCGATTAACGGATCAGGTCTACGTGGCAATCCCGCAGCCCAAATACAGCTTGTTCTCCAAAAAGTGGCATGATATTGCGCATATGATCCGACGATTGGAGCTGGGCTTGATCCTTGTCTCCTTTTCCAAAAACAAAGCAACCATGGAGGTAAAAATAACTCCGGGTCCATTTGATCGGCAAAAAAGCATGCGGCAAAATCATCGAAGCAGGAATAAAATCATTGCTGAAATAAAGGGACGGTACGGGGATTACAATGTAGGCGGCAGCCATCAAACAAAGATCATGACAGCCTACAAGCAAAGCTGCATCCAGATTGCCAGTCTGCTTCAACAAAATGGACCGATGTCACCGAAATCACTGCGGCAAATGGGAACCGGAGATAAAACGTTATCCATTCTAACCAAAAACTATTATGGATGGTTTGAAAAGGTGAAACGGGGCGTGTATGCAGTGACCGATGCAGGAAAAAACGAAATAGCAGCCTATCCAGAAATGGTTGAGCATTATGTGCAAATGCAAAAGGAGGGGGAGCTTACGCGCTGACAGAAGCCGCAGCCGTAAGCCCCCTTTTTTGTGTCGATTAGCGTAGCGCTATTTTTCCATACATGCAGTCGCCATTTGCCCAACCAACGCTCGGCCAGCCCTGATTTCAGGATGAAATTGGATCGTTGCGTTTTGACGCACATGCTCGACTTGGCGAATCGCTTCCTGAAGAAGACTCTGGTCTGTCAGCGCGCCGTGCGTAGATGAAATGGATAGTCCCGCTAAAGTTCCTTGGGCTATTGCTACCTTTGCGCTTTCAATTCCGGTGATGTTGCCCGCGACAAAAAGCCCGGGCAGCGGTGTTCTCATTCTTTCATCGTGAATCGGTACATGCCCACCTAAAGAAGGCACATAAGCAAATGGACAACCCGCGATAGCAGCCAATTCAGCAAGCGGGCTCAAACCGCCTGCGATACAGACAAAATCAGCAGGAATCAACTCCTCGGTTCCGGAGATAGGCTGACCGTCTGGCGTAATGCGTGCGATTCGGACTCCTTCTACCTGCTCGTTGCCGACTATCTCGAGTGCGGCTGTACGGAGCTGGATCGGAATCCCCCACATGGAAAAACCTTTGGACGGATACAAGGAAACGCCAAGACGCTGCATCCAGTTGCCATTCATGAGCTGACTCCCAAAGCGAATCAACGGAGAGGGAGCCAGGTGGGCCACCCGCAAAAGAGAGCGCATAACGGCTTCAGGCTGCCCTGCATTTCCCGTAAGGACAGAGTGCGGAGGCAGAATCATTCGATCCACTTTTATTCCCGCCAGCTGCAGCTCCCGGGCGATGGCAACAGATAAAATATTCACGCCGATGACGACTCCGCGCTGACCGACCCGTACGCGCTGGACATTTGTCATCACCTGTGCTGCCCCGATGGACATGCTCCCAGGCAGCGTCCAGCCAGGTACAGGAACAGCAGTCTCCGAAGCACCTGTAGCGATGAGCAGCAACGGGGTTGCTATCTCTCCATCTGTAGTAGAAACCACCCAACCGTCTGCTGTACGAGTCACATTGTAGACAGAAATGCCGCAGTTTATCTCAACGCCGAATGACCTTGCCTCTTGATCTAATCTTGCTGCTTCGGCGATCCCATTCCACCAAGTTCCATTCGGCTCTTGATGCAGCTGTCCTAGCAACCGTCCTCCTGATCGATAAAATTCATCTACCACCCGAACGGATAAACCATGTCTTGCACAAGCGATTGCGGCTGACAAGCCTGCAGGTCCTGCGCCAATGATGAGTACGTCAATCATGTCCTACGCCTCCTTTTTTCAAAGGGGTAGGCAATACGATTCCAGCCGTTACGTCCATTCCGTCCTGGACTAAAGTCATACATGCACGCACAGTTGGGACACCGTTCACGGTTACACGGCACTCATAGCAATGACCAATGTTGCAGTAGATTCCCCGTGGCGTTCCCTTTTCTTCATGTACGCGCAGAGAACGGACACCCGAGGCCAACAGGGCAGCAGCAATTGTCTCTCCCTCATAAGCGGTATAGCTAGTTTCATTAAAAGTAAAATGCACCAATTTTCCCTGATGTAAAGACCCTAGGACGGGGTGGTTCAAAATGCGTTGGCTCATGACGATCTACCTCCGAGAGTCGTAAACGAGATGGGACGAACAGGTGGCTGGTATCCAAGTGGTACAGTATGTGATGGCACTTGGCCGGTTGTTTGTTCGATGATCTGATCAATGAATGTACGGCAAGTACGTCCACCGCAGCAGCCCATACCAGCACGTGTTCTCAATTTTAATTCACGCGCCGTACATTGATAGGCTTGAGCGGTCTCCAGTAGATCAGCCAGCGTTACTTCTTCACAACGGCAGACAATGAGCTGATGCGAGTCCATGTGAAAGCCCTCCTTTTTGTTTGCGTACCATTGAAAATGCAAATGTCGTGCCAGCATTCTGCCTATATTCGAATCGAAAAGAATTGCAGCAGCTCGATGAGGCGAGTACGATTAATGGCATAGGTATTGCTAGATTTTCTTTTGGAGTATAAAAAGCATGCGAAAGGAATGACAAAGATGGAGAAAGTGAATCGCCTTCGCCAACAATTCACATCAATGGGAGTGGACGGCATCCTAATTACGAATGCGCAAAACCGCCGTTATTTAAGCAATTTTACGGGTACATATGGCGTCCTACTCATCTCCAGTGATCAAGCAAAGCTGCTGACTGATTTTCGTTACACAGCTCAAGCAGCTGCACAGGCAACAGATTTTGAGATCGTTTTTTTGCCGACAAAGGAATCTGTTTATTCAGAGGTAGTTCGCCTTGCTGATGAAATGGGGATCAAGACACTGGCCTTTGAGGAAACGAACGTAACGTATGCTCTGCACCGCAGCTATGCAAACGCAGCTAAGGAACAAATCGAGCTCGTTCCTACTTCAGGAGTAGTAGAAGGCTTGCGGATGATCAAGACTGCTGACGAGCTAGCCAAGATCCAGAAGGCTGCTGAAATTGCAGACGCAGCATTTACACATATTACTTCGTTTTTGCGTCCAGGTATCAGTGAGCTCGATGTGTCTAATGAATTGGAAATATTCATGCGAAAGCAGGGAGCATCCGGCTCCGCCTTTGATATCATCATTGCCTCTGGTCATCGTTCTGCCCTGCCACATGGGGTAGCAAGCGATAAACTCATCGAGACCGGGGATATGGTAACGATGGATTACGGTGCTCTGTACCAAGGCTACCGTTCAGACATTACGCGAACTGTAGCAGTAGGGGAGCCTTCCGATCAATTAAAAGCGATTTATGGTATCGTTTTGGAAGCGCGCAATCGGGCAGTAGCAGGGATTCGCCCTGGTATTACGGGCAAAGAAGCAGATGCGTTTGCCAGAGATTACATTACCCAGCAAGGCTTTGGGGAGCGATTTGGTCACGGAATGGGTCACGGAGTAGGCTTGGATATCCATGAAGAGCCGTTCATGTCCACACGCTGCGAACTGATCATTCAAGAAGGTATGGTCTTGACGGTTGAGCCAGGGATTTACATCCCGGATGTAGGTGGTGTGCGAATCGAGGACGATATCGTCGTAACAGCAGAAGGAAATCGTGTACTGACGAGTGCCGCGCGCGACTTGATTATCCTGTAATACCCTGTAAACAAAGAAGCTAAGAAGCCCTTGATCATGGAAGTGGTCAAGGGCTTATCTTTTTTAGTATAAAACATAATTTGTCTAATATTTAAAACACATATAGTCGTGTGTGTCTAAAAAACGATACATATAACGGTGCGCAATAGTATGATCCCTCTCTTTTCCATTTGGCACACCTCTTGCATTTTCAGTATTTTGTAAAAATTAAATCACTTTAGAGAATGAGGGGTTGATCGTTTGAAACGAAGTATTTTTGCCCTTATCAGCAGTGTTGCCGTTCTGGGAGCGGCGCTTGCAGGATGTGGGGGACAGCCAGCGGCCAAACCAGCAGATCAGTCGCAGCAAGGCCAAACGCAAGCACAGTCAGCAACACAGCCTGCACCAGCAGAAAAGCCAAAGGAACCACAGGTGTTGCGCTGGAATCTTCACTCCGAGCCACCTACAGGTGATCCGGGCTTGGCAGAAGACACGACCTCAGCGGCTATTACCAAGGCAGTTTTTGACGGTCTGACACGTATCGGACCATCTGGTAAGCCAGAGGAAGCAGTTGCCGAAAAAATCGACGTTTCCAGCGATTTGAAAACGTATACATTCACTCTGCGTGATTCCAAGTGGAGCAATGGTGAACTAGTTACTGCGCATGATTTTGAATATGCGTGGAAGCGTGCACTTGATCCGAAAACAGCGTCCAACTACGCTTACCAGCTCTATTACATCAAAAATGCGGAAAAAGCCAATAAAAGTGAAGCAAAGCTGGACGATGTTGGTGTAAAGGCAGTAGATGACAAGACATTAAAAGTAGAGCTTGAGAATCCCACTCCGTTTTTCCTGGAGCTGACGGCCTTCCAAACTTATTTCCCGGTAAATAAAAAGGTAGTTGAATCTACTCCAAACTGGGCAGGAGATGCCAAAACTCATTTGGGTAACGGACCGTATAAGATGGAAGTTTGGGATCATAAGAGCAAAATGGTTTTGGTAAAAAATGATAATTACTGGGACAAGGATAGCGTCAAGCTGGACAAAATCGAGTTCTCAATGGTAGAGGATGAGAACACAGAGCTGTCCATGTTTGAAAATGGAGAGATCGATTGGGCAGGATCTCCGATGAGTTCTTTGCCTACGGACGCTATGCCTGCCTTAAAGGACAGTGGCAAACTACAAGTAAAACCAGTTGGTGCCACGTATTGGTATAAATTCAATACAGAAAAACCTCCGTTCAACAATGTGAAAATACGTAAAGCGTTTGCCTACTCGATCAATCGTCAAATCCTGATCGATAACGTACTCCAAGCAAATCAACAGCCAGCCATGGCAGCTGTTCCCCCTACGATGGCACTCAATCCGGATGGCTACTTCAAAGACAATGACCAAGAAACGGCTAAAAAGATGCTGGAAGAAGGCATGAGCGAGCTGGGGATTAGCAAGCTTCCAGCAGTGACGCTTGTGTATAACACTTCCGAAGGACATAAAAAAATTGCTGAGGCCATCCAGGATCAATGGCGCAAAAACCTCGGCGTAGAAGTGAAGCTGGAAAATCAGGAATGGAAGGTATACCTCGAAACCATGCACGAAGGCAACTATCAGGTAGGCCGCCTGGGCTGGTCTGGTGATTTCAACGATCCGATCAACTTCCTGGAGCTGTTCAAAGAGAAAAACGGAGGAAACAACGATACGCGCTGGGAGAATCCGAAGTTCAAGGAGCTGTTGAATCAGTCAGCCACAGAGGGCGATCCAGAGAAGCGCAAGGCAATCCTGCGTGAAGCCGAACAAATCATGATGGACGAGATGCCGATCATGCCTATCTATTTCTATACACATACATGGGTGAAAAATGACAAGGTAAAAGGAGTCTTCCAGGACGGTTTGGGTGCGATCGACTGGAAATGGGCATCCATCGAATAATAGTCGAACGGGGGAAGGGCTATGAAAAAATGGGGAAGTGCGATTGTTGCAACGATGTTAACATTCTCACTGGCTGTAGCAGGATGTGCAAATCAAGGACAGTCTTCAGGCTCAGGCTCTGCGGGCGGAGATGAGATTTTGGTCGGGGTGCTTCTACCTGTAACGGGGAACAATGCGACCGATGGAAAAGACATGCAAAACGCGATTGAGATGGCAGTCAAAAAAGTGAATGATGCTGGCGGTGTTCTCGGTAAAAAACTGAAGATTGAAGTGGCAGATGATGGCTGCGATCCCCAAATGGCTACGACTGCTGCCAACAAGCTGGTATCGCAAAACGTAGTAGCGGTGGTAGGTGGCTACTGCTCGGGAGCAACACTGCCTTCATCCGGTGTCTTCAAAAATGCCAATATCCCGATGATTGTTCCTGCAGCGAATTCAGCCAAATTGCCTGCCCAAGGCTATGACACCCTGTTTTTAATTAATGGTTTGACCCCTGACCAGGCACAGACAGCCGCTGACTACATGGCCGCGAATCAGGCGAAAAAGGTAGCTCTTGTTCACGACAATTCTGCGTATGCCAAAGACCTTGCTGATTTTGCCAAGACAGCTGTCGAGAAATCAGGAGGAACGGTCGTCGCTTATGAAGCCATTAACCCCGAAGAAAAAGATTTCAGTGCATTGGTCACCAAGCTTAAAGGTATTGGACCCGAAGCGACTTATTTCACCGGCTATTATGCGGCAGGCGGTTTGATGGTCAAGCAGTTCAAGCAAAAAGGCGTCTCCGGTCTCTTCTTCGTAGGAGATGGATCATTTAGCGAGGATGTCATTAAAATCGCGGGCGCAGAAAACGCTGAAGGGCTGCTGATTACGGCTACTCCGACCGCTGAGTTTATCGAGGGCGCCGAAGCCTTCACCACGGAGTACAAAGCGACCTACAACAATCTGGCGCCCGGACCGTTTTCTGCACTTAGCTACAATGCCGTAAATCTTCTCGCAGATGCTTTGAAAAGAGCCAATTCTACAGACCGTGATGCGCTCAAGAAAGCGATCAAAGAGACGAAAGACTTCAAAGCACTGGGCCAAACCATTTCCTTTAATGCACAAAACACCTTGGACACTTCAAACTTTGCCGTATTAAAAGTGGCGGGTGGCAAGTTTACGCTGGCGAAGTAGCAGCGGAGGGCTTTGTCCATGAAAAGAGGAAAGAGGTGAATGCATGGATATTTTGGTCCAGACTCTCGCTGATGGGTTGGTGATCGGTGCTTTTTATAGCTTGATTGCCTTAGGGTATACGATGGTTTTTGGGATTATCAAGCTGCTTAATTTCGCGCACGGTGATCTATACATGCTCGGTGCATTTGTCGGGTATACGCTGCTTAGTGTTGTGAGTGGAAATGGATCGGGTGCTGGCTTGATGGGAATCATTGTCGTGCTATTTTTGACGATGGTAATTGTCGGAGCAATCGGAATGGGGATCGAGCGGGTGGCTTATCGGCCACTTCTGCTCGCCCCGCGTCTCTCCATCCTGATTACGGCGATTGGCGTATCCCTTTTTCTAGAAAATGGCTCGATGCTGTTTTGGGGAGCGCAGTATCAGGTGTATCCGCTCCAGCTGTCACATGATGGGTGGGAGGTATTCGGAGCGCACATTACGTATACCCAAATCGGACTGGTTATCATCTCTGCGCTGCTGATGCTGGGCTTGCACCTGTTCATTAGCAGAACTCTCTATGGAAAAGCGATGAGAGCAATCGCTCACGATCAGACAGCTTGTCATTTGATGGGAATCAACGTACACAAGGTGATCGCCCTGACCTTTTTTATTGGAGCTTCGCTGGCAGCAGGCGCCGGGACGATGGCAGGCGCGTATTACGGAACGGTCAATTTTATGATGGGCTTTATTATCGGACTCAAAGCGTTTACGGCAGCCGTCCTGGGAGGAATCGGCAGTATACCTGGCGCCATGCTGGGCGGGCTGCTGCTTGGCATGATGGAGACGGCAGGAACATTCCTTTTTGGCGGATCGTGGAAGGATGTTGTTGCCTTTTCCCTCCTGATTTTGATCCTGGTGCTGAAGCCAACGGGCATCATGGGCGAAAAAGTAACGGAGAGGATGTAGCGGATGAACCCACTCGGAAAAAAGCTCTCCATTATCCTATTGCTCGTCGTGGCATGCTGCCTTCCGTTTCTCACCAACAACTATTGGCTCGATGTAGCGACTCTTGCCTTGTTTTATATCGTTTTGGCACAAGGACTGAATGTGGTCGTCGGCTTTGCTGGACTTCTTGATTTGGGCTATGCCGCTTTTTTTGCGGTCGGAGCGTATACGACAGGGATTTTGATGACCGTGTATCAATGGTCGTTCTGGATGACGCTACCCGTCTCGATGGTAATCGCGGCAGTAGTTGGCGTCATCATCGGAGCACCGACGCTTCGCCTGCGTAGTGATTATTTGGCGATTGTGACCTTGGGCTTTGGAGAAATTATCCGCATACTGGCGATCAATCTCGATATCACGGGCTCTGCCTCGGGCATATACGGGATTCCTCGTCCTTCTATCGGCAGCTATGTGCTGGCAGGTCAAATGGACTTTTACTATCTGATCCTGATCATTGCCATTCTGGCTGTTCTTGCGGTGAAAAGGCTTGGCTCCTCAAGAATCGGCAGAGCCTGGATGTACATTCGCGAGGACGAGGACGCAGCAGAGGCGATGGGAATCAATCGGATCAAGATGAAGCTGCTGGCGTATTCGATCGGAGCCGTCATCGGCAGCCTGGGAGGCTCTGTCTTTGCGGTAAAAATGAGCGCGATTGCTCCACTCAGCTTTAGCTTCACTCAATCGATTATGATCTTGCTCGCGGTTGTGCTCGGTGGCCTGGGCAGTATTCCGGGTGTAGTGCTGGGTGCGGTACTGGTCATCGCGCTGCCGGAGCTGCTGCGGTCAGTAGAAGACTGGCGCTATCTGATTTTCGGTGTCGCTTTAGTGGCGATGATGCTCTTTCGACCACAAGGCTTGTGGCCCGCGCGCTACGAAACAGGTAAGGATACGGCGCATGAAGCTGATGCGGTAAGGACAGAAGGGAGTGACAGAGATGTCCAGCTTGACAGTGAAAAATGTAACGCTTAAATTTGGCGGTCTCACGGCTGTCAGCGATCTGTCATTTGAGATTCCTGCTGGCTCGATTACGAGTATCATCGGACCGAATGGCGCAGGTAAGACGTCCGTTTTTAACATGATTACCGGTTTTTATCGTCCAACAGCGGGTCAAATCATGCTGGGCAATGAAAATCTTGTCGGGAAGAAGCCAAGCCAAATCACACAGCGAGGCTTGGCACGCACCTTTCAAAACCTGCGCCTGTTTCCCAATTTGACTGTACTGGACAATGTGAAGTCAGGCATGCACAGTCGAACGAAGCAAACGGTCTGGGGAGCGCTGTGGCATACGCCAGCACAGAAAAAGGAAGAGCGGCTCATAGAAGAAGTGGCACGCGATTGTCTGGCGTTTGTCGGGATGGAGGCTTCCCGTTACCGCATCGCGAAAAATTTGCCGTACGGGGAGCAGCGCTATCTGGAAATTGCGAGGGCATTGGCAACAAAGCCACGTGTCCTGTTGCTGGATGAGCCAGCAGCGGGGTTGAACTATGAGGAAAAAGAGAGTCTGATTGAGCTCATCAATCGCATCCGCCAGAAGTACGAGCTGACAGTCCTCATTATCGAACATGATATGGGCCTAATTCATAAAATCTCCGAAAATGTGATCGTCCTCGACTATGGACAAAAAATTGCCGAGGGAGCTCCTGCTGAAGTCCTGAATCATCCCCGCGTCGTGGAGGCCTATCTGGGTAAGGAGGAGGAGGCGATGTGAGTACACTTTTGACAATCGACAGCGTTCATTCGTTCTATGGAAAAATCGAAGCGTTGAAAGGAATTAGTCTGGAAGTTCGCCAAGGGGAGATTGTGGCACTTTTAGGGAGCAATGGAGCAGGGAAGAGCACGACACTCAAAACGATCTCCGGGCTTGTTCGTCCAGGCAAAGGAGATATTTTGCTGAACGGAAAAAGCATCGTCGGTTTGCCTGCTCATCAGATCGTCGAGGAAGGAATCATTCATGTGCCAGAAGGACGGCGGATTTTTGCCGGCTTGACCGTCCGCGAAAATCTAGAGCTGGGCGGATTCACGCAAAAGAAAAAGAAAGATGTGATAGCGGCCGGGATTGAACAAGCGTTTTCCATGTTTCCTCGCTTAAAGGAACGGAGCACACAATTGGGAGGAACACTCAGTGGCGGAGAGCAGCAGATGCTGGCGATTTGTCGGGGCTTGATGGCGCGTCCCAAATTACTGATGCTCGATGAGCCTTCCATGGGACTTGCCCCGATTATTGTGCAGGAGATTATGCATATCATCAGAGAAATTAACAAGCAGGGCACGACGATCCTTTTGATCGAGCAAAATGCCAAGGCAGCACTTCGGCTTGCGCACCGCGGCTATGTCCTCGAAACCGGGCGAATCGTCATGGAAAACACGGCAGAGGTACTGCGCGGGGACGAATCCATCGTCAAGGCTTATCTCGGAGCGTAAGAAACAGGAAGGCTGCTGTCAAACGACAAAGGAGGAATCAACCATGGAATTGGTCCGTATTTTGTCTGAGGTCCTACCCCCGAAAAGCGGATGTGATTACCGCTTTGTACGTCGTCGCCTTCTCTTGTTTTTTTCTCGCAAAGAAAGAAAAACGTGCCCTTAGCCGAGCTGTCAGGCTGTCGAGAATGATCGACAGCCCTTATTTTCCCCTGTGCAAAGATTACTTATTTAATTTGTTGTACAGGGTAGCACGTGAAATGCCCAATCGCTTGGCGGCAGCCTGCTTGTTGCCGTTTTCCAGCTCAATCGCCCGCAAAATGACGCGGCGTTCATGTGCCTCCAGCTCTTCTTGCAAGGAGATCAGGTCATTCGGCAATTCGATCGGAGAGGCTTTGGGCTGTCCTTGCAGCGAATACGGCAGGTCTTCTTCTTTTATAACTCCATCTGTTGCAAAAACGACCAGTCTTTCTATCGCATTTCGCAGCTCGCGAATGTTGCCTGGCCAGTCATACTGGAGCAGGTTCTGCATGACGTTTTGTGAGATCGCATGGACAGGTCGGTTGTAGCGCAGAGAAAATTCATAGAGGAAAAAGTGCGCCAGCTCAATCGTATCCTCAATGCGCTGACGTAGCGGAGGAATCTTTAACGTCACGACATTGAGACGGTAGTACAGATCCTCGCGAAATTTCCCTTCCTTCACCAAGTCCTCCAGATTTTTATTGGTCGCAGCCACGACTCGAAAATCAGCCTCAATCTGCTTGGTTCCACCTACTGGATAATACTTTCTTTCCTGTAAAACGCGCAGGAGCTTCACCTGCATATCGAGCGGCATTTCGCCTACTTCATCCAGAAAGAGTGTGCCTCCGCGAGCAAGCTCGATCATTCCTTTTTTGCCTTTTTGATCGGCCCCGGAGAAGGCACCCTTTTCATAACCGAACAGCTCACTTTCAAACAAGGTCGGCGAGATCGCGCCACAGTTGATGGCGACGAATGGCGCATTGGCACCCTCACGAACATCATGCACGGCTTTGGCAAACAGCTCCTTGCCGACACCGCTTTCGCCAAGGATCAGTACTGTAGCTTCCGTGGCATTCAGCTTTTGGATCATCGATTTGATTTGTCGGATGGCGAGACTGGTTCCTTTGATTTGCTGAAAGGGATCTGCAGACGGACTCAGCTTGGCCATTTCCTGTTGGAGGTGATTGACCTTTTTGTTGGCGTTAAGCAGCTCCTGATTGAGTCTGACCTGACTGGTAATGTCTGTTTCGGCAGCGACAGCACCAATGATCTTGTCATGCAGGTAAATAGGGTTGGTATTAATCAAAACGACGAGATCCTCTCTGGGTTGATGCTGATGACGATAGAGGGAATGTCCGCTTTTCAAGGATTGAATCGTTTCGAGCATCTCCAAAGGGAAGAAATCTGTAATTGGCTTGCCGATGATGTCTTTTTGCTTCAAGGAAAAAATGCTTTCGGCTCCTTCTGTCCAGACCATGACGCGGGCCTGCTCATCAATGACGGAAATAGACGCATCCATCGTCTTGATCATCGTTTCAAAATACGCTTCAAGAACCTCGTAGGACTCAAATACAGCCTGCAGGACGCGAGAACGCTCGAGATAGCCGATCGGCTGTGGCGCTTCTTTTACGATCAAGAGATAGGAATATTCACTGAGTAAGGAAATAGCCTGGGACATAGGGAGATCGGCATGGATGGCGGTCGTTTTTCCCCAGGGGGGCAGCGCGAGATTAATGGGTATCTGTGCAGATAACTGCGAGGAGCGGGCAATGTGCCAGCCGCTTGTGTCTTCGACAAACACAGGAACATCAGTTTCGTGCTGATGAATGAAGAAATGCTCGTGATAGCGGGAAATCAGCATGTTCGTCTGCATGAATTCGGTCAAAGCAGGCAGTTTGTGTTTCAACCCAACCATCCCTTTTTAAGAGTGTATAAAAAAGTAAACACTTTCTCATTAATTATACATTCAACATCTGAGTTGTAAAATATTTTAGACAATTCGTTAGAAAAAAAGTGAGAAAAGTGGTTGGCATACTGCTTGCAATGAAAGAATAGCGTGAAAACCGACACTACGCTTTTGAGGAGAATCAACCATGACTGTACAAACCAAAATCCACGCCCAGGTAGCCGTGATCGGTGGAGGAATCATCGGCGGAGCGATTGCCTATTACGCTGCCAAGGCTGGTCTTGATGTTATCGTGCTGGAAAAGGGCGAGCTTGCATCGGGCACATCCTCTCGCTGTGACGGCAACATTCTGGCGATCGACAAGGACCCGGGGTTCGACAGTCAGATGTCGCTAAAAAGTCAGATGCTTGTTGATGAGCTGAGCCATGAATTGGATCACTCGTTTGAGTATCGAGCGCCTGGGAGTATTCTCGTCTGTGAAACAGAAGCAGAGATGGAGGCGGCAAACGAGTGGGTGAGGCGGCAAAAAGAAGCGGGGCTGCCATTTCGGATGCTGGATCGCTCGGATATCAGGCAGGAGTCGCCTTATTTTTCTGACGATTTGCTGGGCGGATTGGAGTGCGCTACAGATTCTACGGTGAATCCGTACATGCTTACATTTGCCCTGTTTGAGGGGGCGAAAAAGTATGGCGCACGGATCATGCAGCGTACCGAGGTAAAGTCGCTCAAACGCGATCAGGCAACAGGTATCTTTCGTTTGGAGACAGGAGCTGGCCAAGTAACGGCGAGGCAGGTCGTGAATGCGGCTGGCGTCTGGGCACCGTATATCGGTCAGATGGTAGGGCTGGATATTCCCATTCTCCCGCGCAAAGGTCACCTGATCGTCGCTTCGAGACAGATGCCTGTCGGGATACGCAAGGTGATGGAGTTTGGTTATCTGATTTCCAAGTTCGGAGGTCAGCGCCGGGTTGATGAAGAGACGGAAAAGTACGGTGTGGCGTTGGTGTTTGAACCGACAGAGAGTCAAAATTTCCTCATCGGCTCCAGTCGGCAGTTTGTCGGCTTCGATACACGAGTGGATCTGAACGTTGTAAGGTGCATGGCCCGCAGAGCACTGCGCTTTTATCCAAAGATTGCGGACTTTGCCATCATCCGCACCTATTGCGGACTGAGACCATGGACTGAGGATCATCTGCCGATTATTTCTCGTGTAGAGGAGATTCCGGGCTATTTTATTGCGGCGGGGCATGAGGGAGATGGAATCAGCCTGGCAGCTGTTACAGGCAAAGTGATGGCGGAAATGCTGACGGAAGCAAGTGAAACGAGTATCCCACTCACGCCACTCAGACATGACCGCTTTACGAAAAAAGGGGTGTTGCATCCATGAAAGCAAGCAGGGTGTTTTCTACGGTCGATACACATACCGGAGGGAATCCCACACGCACGGTGATCAGTGGATTACCCAAGCTGGAAGGGGAGACGATGGCAGACAAGATGCTCCACATGAAAGCGGAGTACGATTGGATACGCACGCTCCTCATGTACGAGCCGCGCGGACACGATGTCATGTCGGGTGCTCTAATCGTGGAGCCGTGCCATCCGGATGCAGATGTCGGTGTCATCTACATTGAAACAGGCGGTTATTTGCCGATGTGTGGGCACGATACGATCGGTCTGTGTACGGCACTGATTGAGACAGGGCTGGTTCCCGTAATAGAGCCTGTGACCAAGCTCAAGCTCGATACGCCAGCAGGGCTGGTAGAGGTGGAGATTCAGGTAGCAGGTGGCAAGGCAGGCGAGGTATCGTTTACCAACATCCCGGCATTTCTCTACAAGCAGGATGTAAGTGTAGAGGTGGAGGGCTTGGGGCGAGTCACCTGCGATATCGCCTACGGAGGTAATTTTTACGCAATTACCGATGCACGTAAGCTAGGGCTTGAGCTAATCCCTTCCAATGCTTCTGCGATCGTCGATACGGCTGTTCGCATCCGCAAGGCAATCAATCAAGAAGTAGAGGTCGTTCACCCGGAAAAGCCATTCATTCGTGGGTTGACCCATGTGGAGTTTTATACGGCTCCCAATCATGCTGATGCCCATGTGAAAAATACAGTCGTCGTCCCTCCTGGCGGCATCGATCGTTCACCATGCGGAACCGGAACCTCTGCCAAGCTTGCGACCCTGTATGCAAAAAGAGAAATCGGCTTGAATGAATCGTTTGTTCATGAGAGCATCGTCGGCTCACTGTTTACAGGAAAGGTGCTGGAGGAGACCAAAGAAGGTGGCCTGACTGCTGTGGTGACACGGATTGCTGGCTCTGCGTGGCTGATGGGCAAGCATACGATTTTTTACAATCCGGATGATGAGCTGGCAAATGGCTTCCTGCTCATCCCGGAGGCAACCGACCATTAATAAATTTACCAAAAAACATAGGAAAAGAACGAGAGGAGAATGAACAATGGGACGATTTGATGGCGTTTATGTAGCACTGGTTACCCCTTTTACAGAGGATCACGAGGTAGATTACAAGCGTCTTACCGAGCTGTGCGAATGGCTCATTCAAGAAGGAATTGACGGGCTCGTTCCGTCTGGCTCGCTCGGTGAATACGCAACGATGACAGGAGAAGAGCGGGCCAAGGTAATTAACACTGTAATTGCAGCGGCAAAAGGTCGCGTGCCTGTTGTTGTCGGTTCTGCAGCTCCTTCTACCCGTCAGGCAGTCGAATGGGTCCAATTTTCCAAGGACGCAGGCGCAGCTGGAGTCATGGCTCTGCCGCCAATCAACTACAAGCCACTGGAAAATGAAGTATTTGCTCACTACGAAGCACTCAATACAGTCGGCCTGCCAATTATCGCGTACAACAACCCGCATGACTACAAAATTGATTTGACACCGGATATTTTGGCTCGCTTGTCCAAAATGGAAAACATCGTAGCGGTCAAAGAATTTACAGGAGATGTACGCCGCATACAGGATATTTTGGCGATGTCCGATTTGGAGGTCATGGTCGGTGTTGACGACTTGGCGATGGAAGGTGCATTGGTTGGGGCTACTGGCTGGATTTCCGGCGTACCGAATGCACTGCCAAAAGAGGGCGTAGAGCTGTTCCGTCTGGCGAGAGAAGGTAATCTGAAGCAAGCCCAAGCGCTGTACCGCAGACTATTGCCATTGTTCCACTTCGACGCGAGCCCACAGCTTGTCCAGTCGATTAAATACATGATGGAGCTGGCGAACTTCCCGGTTGGGCCCACAAGACCGCCACGTCTCCCACTGACAGAAGAATACTACGCGGATATTAAAAAAGCGTTTGACTATGCAGTTGGTGCCGCAAGCAGTCGATAAGGAGGTCAGGCGAGGATGCAAAGCAAAAACTGGATCGGCGGCGAATGGATTACGCCGTCTGGCAAGGAAGTGACGGTCAAAAATCCGTCGCGTCTAACGGAAGAGGTTGGGGTGCTGCATCTATCTGACCGCTCCCATGTACTCGCAGCCCAGCAGGCGGCAAGAGCAGCGCAAAAGTCTTGGGCAGAGCTGACGGGTGCCGCGCGTGGTGAGATTTTATTTCAGATGGCTTCCGTATTGGAAAAGCATGCAGATGATCTGGCCAGTCTGGCTAGCCGGGAAATGGGCAAGCAAATAGGCGAAATGCGCGGGGAAGTCATGCGAGGCGTCAATTTGCTGCGCTACTACGCGGGTGAAGGGATGCGCACCAACGGAAATTTGATTCCGTCAGCCGATACGAATGTCCTGCAATACAGCCGTCGCGTGCCTCTTGGGGTCGTAGCGGTCATCACACCATGGAATTTTCCCGTTGCAATCCCGATCTGGAAAATCGCTCCGGCACTGATCTGCGGCAACACGGTCATCTGGAAGCCAGCTGAAAACGGCTCGCTTACAGCGACGAGATTGGCAGAGATTTTTGCTGAGACCAAGCTGCCGGCTGGGGTATTGAATCTCGTGATCGGAAAAGGGCGCGAGATTGGAAACGTCCTGACAGCAGAGGCGGATATCGATGCAGTCAGCTTTACAGGATCATCGGATACTGGCAAACAAATCGCAGTGGCTTGTGCGGGACGCAATATCAAGTATCAGACCGAAATGGGCGGAAAAAATGCCGCAGTCGTTTTGGCAGATGCTGACTTGGATAAAACCGTACCGATCCTGTTGAGTGGAGCTTTTCGTTCAGCGGGACAAAAATGCACGGCAACGAGCCGGATTATTGTGGAGAAGGCAATCTATCAGCCACTGGTGGAGCGATTGCAGACAGCGATGGCGGCGTGCCGGGTTGGCGAAGCCAGTGATCCTGCGGCATACCTGGGTCCAGTTGCTTCAGCGGCGCAATATGAGACGGTAAACAAATACATTTCCCTGGCAAGTGAGCAAGCACGTCTCGTCGCTGAAAGTCCAGCTGTAGACGCAGCGGATCAGGGCTACTTCATCCGTCCCAAGATTGTAGAAGGTGTAGCTGCCAACCATGCCCTCGTTCAGGAGGAAGTGTTTGGACCGCTTGCTGTCATGCTTGCTGCTGACAATTTTGATCAAGCGATTGAGTTGTGCAATCAGACCGTGTATGGACTCAGTGCCTCGCTGTTTACGCGTGATTTGGCAAGTGCACATCGGTTCCTTGATCTCGCGCAGGCTGGAATGGTTCGCGTCAATCAGGAAACCGCAGGCGTGGAATACCAGGCGCCATTTGGCGGGATGAAGCTGTCCAGCTCCCATACAAGGGAGCAAGGCCAGGCGGCTCTTGAGTTCTACAGCGAAATCAAGACCTGCGCCATCAAATATGCCTGGTAGGTAAAGCAACCTGGTAGAGGTGAGTATACGATGCAGATCAATCAGTTATTTACGACCATTGACGCTCATACTGGTGGGGAGCCGCTGCGGATTATTACAGGGGGAATACCACCGCTCAAGGGCGAGACGATTTTGGAGAAGCGGCGTTATTTTCGTGAGAACCTTGATACCATCAGACGCGTGCTCATGTATGAGCCGCGGGGACACCATGGGATGTACGGGTGCATCATGACGGCCCCGGTTAGCCCGGATGCGGCATTTGGCGTGCTCTTTATGCATAACGAAGGCTATAGCACAATGTGTGGTCACGGGATCATTGCGGTAGTCACAGCAGCAATTGAAACAGGGATCATGCAGGCAACAGCGCCGGATGAGGACATTGTCATCGACAGTCCCGCTGGCCGCATCCTCGCTCGTGCCCATACAGAAGGAACGCAGGTCAAATCCGTCTCGTTTGAAAATGTGCCGTCCTTTGTATTTGCCAAGGATGTCCCGATCGAGTGGGAAGGAAAAGCCTTTCACGTCGACATCGCTTTTGGCGGAGCCTTTTACGCGGTCGTGCATGCTGAGGATATAGGCGTGCAGGTAGAGATTGAGCAGCTACCCGCGCTACAGGAGTGGGGAGCGCGCATCAAGGAACAGATCGAGGCAAAGCTGGAGGTCGTACATCCATTGGAGCCAGAGCTGGTCGGAATCTACGGCGTCATCATATCAGATGAGCCGAGAAAACAAGGCTCCGATTTGCGCAACGTCACGATTTTTGCTGATAAACAAATCGATCGCTCGCCATGCGGCACAGGTACCGCTGCTCGCCTCGCTACTTTATACGCAAGAGGCAAGCTTGCGATTGGCGAGAAGTTCGTCCACGAAGGAATTGTAGGTAGTCAATTTATCGGTACGGTGATCGAGACGACACAAGTAGGCAATTACCCAGCTATCGTCCCAAGTATAGAGGGAAAGGCGTTCATCACAGGCTTGCACCAATTCGTCGTTGATCCGACCGATCCGCTGTCAGACGGATTTTTGCTGAGATAGAATGCTAGAGTGAAAAGACTGCACGCCATGTGCGGTCTTTTTTTGTTTTAAAAAGTAAGACAGGGGGACCACTAGTGGCTGGTGAGAGAAAAAAGGAGAAAAGCGAAGGTCTTTGGAACCGGACAGTCAAAACCCCAGAAAGTGGCCCAAGAACCTGGAGCCTTTTCTCCTTTTTCTCTCCTCCTGAGCAGTCCGAAATAATACGTGCTCCTGTCACAATACTGCCACGTATTTGGACATCTGCTTTTTTCCGACACTTCTGTTATAATGGCTTGGATAGGCTATTTAATGAGGAAAAAGGGGTTGAAATGATGCCTTACAACGCGTTGAAGGAAGCGCATGTCGGAGGTTGGGAAGTTGCGTTTGTCCTGTTGATCGTAGGCTATATCTTGTATCGTTTGGGAAAAGCAAAAGCAGGAAAAATCGTACATATGCTGCTCAGACTCATGATCGTTATCATTCTGGTTTCCGGTGCTTGGCTGCTTTTCCAGTATCATACGAGCGATTTCTACTACTATGTCAAAGGGATACTCGCCATCGTCCTATTCGGCTTGATGGAAATGTCTTTGGGACGTGCCCGTAGAAACGAAGGCAGTATCGGATTCTTCATCGGTGCACTCGTGGTCATGGTGCTCGTGATCATGCTGGGCTACCGTGTGTTTGCATAAGGTTAGTAAAGCAGAAAGGCTTTCGTAGGCAAGGTAATCTTGCAGGCGAAAGCCTTTTTTCGATGGTGGACTCGCGCTGATAAGCCCAAATTGGACGATGACACAGTGCTATACCCTTACGAGCACATATGTTAGAGACGAGAGGTGAGCACAGATGGCCTATCCTTCTGATAATCAGTTTGTCGCTTTTACATTAGGGGGGAGTCCATACGGAGACGTTCCTAATGACGAAAGTCCGGGTTCTGTCGATTTGGTGGGAAACGCTACTTTTCCTGGAGCGTATTTGGCGTATGACGGAACCAATTTATACTTTCGATTGCGAGTCAACGAGGATCCACGAAATACACAAAAAAACGGCTTCCAAAATTTTGCCTGGGGATTTTTGATCAATACAAACGGTGTAGCGGGTACGTACCAATGGATGCTGGGCGTGCAAGGGCTGCGCAATCGCATTGCCTTGATACAAAACACGATCGTCGAATTCGATTCATGGACGGATCAGGCTGAGGGAACAAACGGCAGTGGAGCACCGAACTGGCAGTTGCCGATTATCAATTTTGATACGGCTCGCGTACGGCTCACCAATGACGGCTCCAATTTTAGTGGCAATCCCGATTACTTCATAGACTGTATCGTTCCTGCAGCTGCTTTTTTTTCCACGCTATCCGTTACCTCCCTTACCACCCTACGATTCTTGCCGTTTACGTCTACGAATGATAATAACTACAACAAGGATTCTTTGCGGACGAGCGAAGGGTTCAGCTTTGTCAATTCATTGAGTAACGTGAGTATGGTAGCGGTGGGAGATGTTCGGGCCAGTCTGGCTATCGACAAGCAGCTGACTTCTGGACCTGGCAGCGTCAT
This sequence comes from Brevibacillus reuszeri, assembly GCF_002897295.1. Lineage (GTDB taxonomy): Bacteria > Bacillota > Bacilli > Brevibacillales > Brevibacillaceae > Brevibacillus > Brevibacillus reuszeri_A. Next base: position 280,257 of record NZ_BEXF01000007.1, on the reverse strand, counting down.
CACCGGACAGGTGGCGCAGTGGACCGGTACGATCGCAGTTGCAAATACGGGAAAAAGTCAGGCGAATGTGGTCACGGTTCAAGACTTGCTCCAGCTTGATCAGGTTACGGCTTTTGCCGTAAATACGGTGAGCAGCGGCACTGTGAGCTATAATTCGCTAACGAAAACCCTCAGCTGGACTATAGGCAATCTTCCTGTGGCAGCGCTAGCGAGCTTGTCTTTTACAGTAAGCGGGATATTTACGACTTCACCGACCGGAACGCGGCGATTGAATACTGCGACAGCTTCAGGGGTTGATAGCTACTCGGGAGGCACGCTTACTCCGCTTTCGGACACCTTGGATATCACGGTGAGCCCAGCTGGCAGCGTTGCTGGTGTTGTTCTTGACCAATCCACGAATTTGCCTGTTGCGGGTGCACAGGTAGAGCTGTACGACTTGACTCCGGTCCTGATCGGTACGACGACTACAAACGTTGATGGAGCCTATTCCTTTACGGGATTGGCACCTGGGGTCTATTCCGTCTCGGTCACTGCGTCCACTTACGATCCGAAAATACAATTTGTTACGGTAGTAGCTGGCCAGACAACGCGTGCAGATATTTTACTACCGCAAAGTCCAGGGCAAGTGACGGGGACTGTTACGGATGCTTCCCTGTCTCCGATTGCAGGGGCGGTTGTAAAACTCATCAATACGTCAGGTGTCACCGTCAATCAGGTGGTTACCGGGGCGGGGGGAGTCTATCAATTCCTGAATGTCGTGCCAGGCGCTTACACAATCGCCGTGAGTGCGGATACGTATCAGCCAGCAACAGCTGCAATCAGTGTGATTCGGGCCCAGACGACAACACAAAATGTCGTTTTGCAAACGGCTCTGGCTCAGCTTTCAGGTCAGGTAACCGGGCCTGGCAATGTGCCGATCCCAGGGGCACTCGTGGAAGTATTGAATCAGACCGGGATTCTCCTGACGGAAACAACAACAGACGGGGCCGGGTCGTATGTGTTGAATAAGCTGGCCCAAGGCGTCTACCAGATTCGCGTCAGCGCTGCGGGGTATTCCACACAGCTGGCAGGAATCAGCTTGCAGCCGGGGGATGTCAAAATTCTGAACTACAGTCTGACAGCAGCGTTTGGCACTGTGAGCGGGACGATCTCGGATGCACAAACAGGAGACGACATTCCGGGTGCAAGCGTCAAGGTTTTGACTCGCGATGGGCTTCCTGTTGCAGAGACGACAACTGATGCGAACGGGGACTATTCGTTATCCTTGCTTGGGCCGACAACCTATGTTCTCTCAGTTGCAGCGGAGGGATACGCAGGGAAGACAATCGGGTTTGATATTGCGCCAGCGACTGTTACCCAGGTTGATCTTTCATTGGATAAACTGGCGGGGGTACTGAACGGGAGTGTCACAGATACGTCAGGGAATCCGATTGTTGGGGCAGCTGTCATCGTATCAAAGGGTACCGTGCCCGTAGCGCAGGCGATAACGGATAGTGCGGGAACTTTTTCCTTTCCTCACTTGGCACCGTATTCTTATACCGTTACTGCATCGGCCCAGGACTATTCGACGTCGGTGCTCGGGACGGTCGTCATGCCCCAGACAATATCACTGCTGAACTTTGTGCTGCAAGCTTCACCAGGCTCCATAACAGGTCAGGTCACAGACAGTGCGAACCAGCCGATCCAGGGAGCAGTTATTACCATCAGAGAGAACACAGCATCCGGTCCGGTAGTAGCTACGGTGCTTACAGACGGCAATGGTCAATACGCAATTTTTAACCTGCTGCCAAAAAACTACGTTGTTATCGTGTCGGCTCCCAACAAAGCAACCAGCTTAACAGGTGCGATTGTCAGTCCCCTTGCCGTAACTACGGTGAACGCGCAGCTTGCAGACCTGCCGGGGAGTCTTTCAGGGACAATTCTTGACGGGACATCGGGACTGCCAATCATTGGCGCTTCCGTAGAGGTTAGTGTCTTGAATGGTGCAGGAGCTATCGTCGCCCAGGCATTGAGCGATCTCGCAGGAAATTATCAGATTACAGGCCTTTCGCCAGGGGTATACACGATTACGGCAAACGCGGCTACCTATCAAACGAACAGCGCTACGGCTATCGTACTTGCAAATGCCAACACGCCCGTCACACTTTCGTTGTTTTCAAGTCCAGGTGAAATTTACGGGCAAGTAGTTGGAGCCGGAACACTGCAGCCTATCGCCGGGGCGCAAATCAAAGTGCTTGATGCCAATGGCTTCGTGATCAAATCAGTCAACAGCGACAGTCAAGGGAATTTCGCGATCATGGGGCTAGCTGGGGGACAATATATTGTCACCGCCTCAGCTGCTGGCTTTCAAACGAATCAAGCAGGAGCAATCGTATTGCCTAATGCAGCAACTCCGGTCCAGCTACAACTATCCCAAGCAGTCGGAGCAGTCGTTGGAACAATAGGGCCTATAGTTGCAAGTACTACTATCCAGTTGTTCGACATCAATAACTTATTGATTGGCTCTGTCATTGCCGATGGGAACGGGGCATTTCTATTTGAAGGATTGCCGCCGGGTTCCTATGTCTTGACCGCATCCGCACCTGGTTATGCTGTGCAATCCACCGGTGCAATCGTAGTGGCTGGACAGACCACCAGTGTGACGATGACACTCGCGCCAAATCCGGCAAGCATTTCGGGAACAGTACGTGATGCCAGCATGCAGCCGATCGCCACTGCCGTTGTGCGTATCATGGATTTGCATGAGACGACACTGGGCTTTGGAGCGACTGACACAGCTGGGGTCTATACGATCGGCCATCTGCCTGTCGGCTCCTTCATCGTGGCAGCGAATGCCCCCGGTTTTGTCGCTGCTACGATTGGTGCTACGCTTGGACCAGGGGATGTCAAAACGGGGATTGATTTTACCCTCTCAGCAGATGCGGGAGGAATAAGCGGTCAGGTGACAGATGCGAATAGTCCGGGAACCCCAATCTCAGGGGCTGTTGTGCTGATTCGTTCCGCCTTGGACGGAAATGTAGTCGCTTCGGCAAGTACCGACCAGGCGGGGAATTATCTGATTGGAAATATCACTCCGGGAGCATATACCGTCACGATAAGCGCTCCTACCTATTCTGCTCAGACTGTCGGGGTCAATGTAGCAAGTCAACAGACGACGGGAGCCAGCGTTGCACTCCTGTCAATGCCCGGGGCTATTGCTGGCAGCGTTATTAACAGCTCGGGACAGCCCGCTACCGGAGGCCAAATAAACGTCAAGCTGGTTGATAGCAATCAATCGGTTCTTCAAAGCTTACTTGCGAATGAATCAGGCGGTTTTTTCTTTTCAAACGTCGCTCCTGGGGTGTACACCATCCTCGCTTCCGCGCCAGGCTACGGAGTGGGGAGCATTGGTGTTGCGATAACAGCAGGAGCGACGGCAACGACGACAGTTACGTTGGCTGATTTGCCTGCTGCCATCTCTGGTCAGGTAACCAATCAAATGACAGGACTCGGCATTCCTGGAAGCAGTGTTCTGATTACAAACGCCCAAGGTGCACGGCTTTCTACGCTTCTTACCGATGATCAAGGTGTTTTTCTTGCCGAAAAACTACCTCCTGGCGTGGTAAACGTAACGGTAACCGCTCCAAACTTTTCATCTGCATCGCAGTCTGTCATTTTGTCAGGGGGACAAACGGCAAGCTTCCAGACTGCGCTTATCCCGAATCCTGGCAGCTTGTCAGGGACTGTGATTGATCTTGAAACAGGCTTGCCGATCGTAGGAGCAACGATCATCGTCTACGATAACACACGGGCGCCTGTGGCGACTTTAGTGACGGACGCCATGGGCAACTATTACGTAAATAGGCTGGCCCCCGGAGGATACACCGTTAACGTAAATGCTTCCGGATATGCAAGCGATGCTGCCGGAGCAATCATACAGTCTGGCAGTGCTTCTACATTAAGCTTTGCGCTCCAAGACTTGCCCGGCGCAATAGCGGGCACAGTGCGAGAGGAAAATTCGGGCATGCCGATAGCTGGCGCTACGATAACCGTCCGTCAAGGAAGCCCATCTGGGACCATCCTGACGATCCTGCTCGCCGATTCACAAGGACAGTACGTGGCAAGTGGCCTTACTGCAGGCAGCTATACGCTCATTGCGAATGCTGCGGGGTATGCCGCAGAAGCGTCTACCGTTCTGGTTGTACAGGGAGGACTGACCGGTCTCGACTTTTCCTTGCCGAGCTTGCCAGCGGGTGTGACCGGTCAAGTCAGCGACTCCTTGGTTGCTACGCCTCTTGCCAACACCCTCGTCCGTCTGCTGGACAACAATAATACAATTCTGTTTTCTATCCAGACAGACATACAGGGAGTGTACCTGATCAACGGCTTTACGGAAGGAAACTACACGCTTTTGGCAAGAAACGAAAACTATCAAAGGAAGAGTGTCTCTTTTGCTGTAGCCGCTGGAGGAACAGCAACCATCAACATCCCGCTTGATCCAAATCCGGGAAGGTTGCAGGGCGTCGTCAGGGACAGTCTGGATGGAACCCCATTGGTTGGGGCAGAGGTTCTCATCTTTTTCCCTTCCACAAACAATTTACTCGCTCGGACGATTACGGACGGACTCGGGCAATTTGTCATTGATGGCTTGGCTCCCTTGACGTATACACTGGCCATCAGCGAACAGGGCTACGCGACTGCACCTGTCGGGGCGACGATTTTCTCAGGGCAGACCACGGAGATTGATGTCGGGCTAAACCCATTCCCTGCTACGATCACGGGACAGGTGCAAGCAGCGGGAGGAGGAGTCGTTCCCAACGCGGTGGTACAGGTGAAGGATGCGCACGGCACTTTGTACGGCAGTGCGGTCACGGATGACTTAGGGAATTATTCAGTAGGCAATCTCCCGCCTGGAACGTACATCATTAGTGCGAGTCAGGAGAGCTACACCACAGCGATGCAAAGCATTACTGTTACAGCAGGGCAGACAATAAACGGAGTCGTTCTATCGATGGCGGCACTGCCGGGTAATATTTCTGGACAGGTGACCAATCAGCTGACGGGGCTTCCGATCTCGGGAGCGGCTGTTTCGGTGCAAATCTTTTCCAATGGCATGTTTATTACCAATACGGTAACAAATCAGGCCGGGAATTTCCTGATAACGGGACTGCCCCAAGGTTTGTATAATGTCGTGGCAAGTGCAGACGGCTTCGGCACGCATTATACCACCGTTTCCGTTGTCGGCGGGCAGACAGCTGGTGCTTCTATTTCAATGTTGCCGATCGTCGGAGATATAACAGGGATTGTCTTGCTGCCGGATGGTACCCAAGCGATCGGAAACAATATTCAGCTGACATTAATCAATGCAGATGGGATACGATTGCAGAACATCCTGGCACAGCCGGACGGCACATTCCGTTTTGTCAATGTGGCGCCTGGGACGTATACCGCAGTAGGGACGATACCAGGAATTGGCTCTGGGCAAGTGGAGCTAGTCGTTAACGCCAACCAGACGACCGCAATCGTCATTCAACTCTCTCAGACTGGCCGAATCCACGGAACAGTCCGTTCAGGATTGACGGGACTTCCGGTTGCCGGGGCACTTGTGTATGTACAGACATTGAATCAGCCAGTAAGAATCGTAGCGACTGTTCAAACGGACAATCTGGGACGTTACGTCGCAGCCAACCTGGAGCCGGGTAATTATCTGGTTGTGGCCAGAGCTTTGGGCGTTGGCGAGGGGATAGGAACCGTCACATTAGAAGCCGGGGAGATCGTGACTCTCGATCTGGTCCTGAATCCGGCAGTGCGAACAGGCTGCATGAGTATTAGAAGATGTGCCAACGTTTTGTTCACGCCTTTTTAGAAAGTTGGAGGAACACTCCACTTTATATAAAAGAGATGGCGGAAAACTCCTTTTTTGATATAATGGCTGTAGAAATACAGCCTTTTTGTTTTGCGCCTGAAGAACTCGATGAGATCAGCCTTTTTACCCAAGGGGGAGCATATGGCAGGACACCAAGAGGAGCTGTCCAGTCTGGGTACAGCGACCATTCTCAAGACAAATACGCTATTGCAAATACAGAGTCTCACGCCTTCTTTTACGAAATCAGAGCAAAAAGTCGCAAGTATCGTCTTGCAGCAAACGGATAGCGTCATCTACTCTTCTGTCATCGATCTGGCAGAAAAGGCTGGCGTAGGGGAGACGACGGTACTCCGTTTTTGCCGGAAGATCGGCTTTCGTGGCTATCAGGAATTCAAGCTGGCGCTTGCGCAGGAGCTGGTTACGCCAGCCAAAAATCTGCATGGAGAAGTAGGCGAAAATGATACCCTCGATATCATTGCCCAGAAAGTAATGGCAACCAATCAGCAGGCGATAGGTGATACAGCTGCATTGATTGACATGGAGCAGATCGAGCGCTGCGTGGAGCTGCTGCAAAAAGCGGGCTCCATCCACTTCTACGGAGTAGGTACCTCAGCCGTCACGGCACAGGACGCCAAGTACGCATTTATGCGGATTGGTCTGCGTGTAGACGCCATGAGTGAGTCACATCTGCAGGCGATGGCAGCTGCGACACTAGGCCCTGGTGATGTAGCGATCGGGTTGTCCGTATCGGGCAGTACCAAAGACACGATCGACTCGCTCAAAGTGGCAAAACAGGCAGGTGCGACCATCATCTGCTTGACACATTACCGCCGCTCGCCGATTACGAATGTAGCAGATATAACGCTGCTCACTGCGGCTCAGGAAGGTCCGTTGCAGGGAGGTTCACTGGCGGCAAAAATTGCACAGCTGCATGTGTTGGATGTCATCTGCACGACACTTGCCATGCGCAACAAGGAAAAAGCGCTCACGTACAAGGAACGAACGGCAAAGGCCGTACTGGAGAGAAAATATTGACTGAGGTGAGATGAGTTGAAACTCATAATTGTAAAAGATTACGGGGAGCTCGGCAAAAAGGCGGCAGGACTGGTCGCTGATGAAGTCAAGAGCAACCCGAAAGTCGTTTTGGGTCTGGCAACTGGAGGTACACCCGTAGGTATGTACCGGGAGCTGATCAAGCTGCATCAGGAGGAAGGCATCGATTTTTCTCAGGCGAGCAGCTTTAATCTTGATGAATATGTCGGGCTAGGAGCTACACACCCGCAAAGCTATCGCGCCTATATGCAGGAAAACCTGTTCGATCATATTAACCTGCCAGCAGGCAATACACATGTACCGGCGGGGGATGCCGCTGATCTTCAACAGGAGTGTGTAAGCTACGAGGAAGCCATTCGCCAAGCAGGCGGTGTAGATATTCAAGTGCTGGGGATCGGCAACAATGGACATATCGGCTTCAATGAGCCTGGTTCCTCTGCAGATTCGACGACAAGAGTGGTGCAGCTGACCGAGAGCACGATCGAAGCAAACGCCCGCTATTTTGCGAGTAAAGTGGAAGTGCCAACACAAGCAGTTTCGATGGGGATCAAGACGATTCTTAGTGCCAAAAAGGTTGTTCTTCTGGCGAGCGGTGAGGCAAAAGCAGAGGCAGTACGGCTGATGCTGGAGGGAGAGCCAACAGCGGATGTGCCGGCTTCCTTGCTGCAGCATCACCCAGATGTGACTGTTATTGTAGATGAGGCAGCAGCAAGTCAATTGACAGTTGCAGCAGCAAGTAGCGAAGACAAGCGGTAGCCGTATGGCGCCGCTTGTTTCTTTTGTTGTTCACCAATCTGTTCGGAATATACCGCAGTTGCTTATGCTATACTGGGAATGGTGAAGACAGGATAACCAGATTTTTCAAAGGAGCTGATTTTCAAATGAGCACGAACGAAGCGTTGCTTACATTAGAAGGTTGGTATACGTATCATAATTTCCGCACCATCAATTGGGAAAAGTGGAAAGCAGCTTCTGCCCAGGAGCGTCAAGAAGCGTTGGACGAGCTGAATGAATTGATCCATACGTGGGACGCGAATGAAGCAGAAGGAAAAGGAAGCACGGCTGTGTACTCCATTTTGGGACACAAGGCTGATCTGGTCTTCATGTTTCTGCGAGAAACTATGCAAGAGCTGGATGAAATCAAAACGGCATTTAATAAAACACGCTTTGCTGCCTATACAGAAGCACCGTATTCTTATGTATCTGTAGTTGAGCTGAGCAATTATGTACATAACCCAGGTGAAGATCCAAAGGCTAACCCACATGTGCGTGACCGTCTGTACCCAGTCCTGCCAAAATGGGAGCACATCTGCTTCTATCCGATGAACAAAAAACGTGATCTGCAAGACAACTGGTACATGCTGAGCATGCAGGAGCGTCAGGAAATGATGCGCTCCCACGGCTTGATCGGCCGTTCCTATGCTGGTCGCGTGAAGCAAATCATCGGTGGCTCTGTGGGCTTTGACGATTGGGAGTGGGGCGTTACACTGTTTGCCAACGATCCGCTGGAATTCAAGCACATCGTGTACGAAATGCGCTTTGATGAAGTAAGTGCGCGCTTCGGCGAATTTGGCAACTTCCTCGTTGGTAATGTGTTGAACGTGGAAACGCTCGCGAAAAAGCTGGAAGTATAAAATAAGAGAGCAAGGAAAAAAAGATCTGCTGGGCGAGTCATTAGCCTGATTTGCAGATCTTTTTTTTGCTATATTTTCCAGATTAATGGTAAAATGGACGAGCATGTATATCGAGAGGAGTGGTTTTTACCGTGCTAAAACGGAGACAATCATGGGGAGTGGCGATGGGAGTATCTACCTCCATTTTGCTCACATCCGTACTCACTACGATTGGTATGAGTGGAGGAGCACTGGTCACGTACGCAGCCGAAGAACAAACCAGAAGTATTTCACAGGAGGAAGCGATCCAGGCAGCCAAAAAATGGGTCACCATCCCTGCAGATTATAAATTGGAGCGAGCGAGCTTTCTGGATGCCAAACGCGATCCATTTAGCGGGACATCGTCTTGGCGAATCGCTTGGGAAGACACAAAGTCCAACCGAATCATGGTTACAATCGATGCTGCTTCCAGTAAATTGCTGCAATATTCCTACTATCGGGACAAAGTCAATACGACAGCTTCACAAAAAAAGCTTTCATCAGAACAGGCACTAAGTATAGCAGAGGAGTTTTTACAACGAGTCACTACTTCGGAAGAGCGACAAAAACTGTCCAAGCCGAACGAATTCGGACCGCTGTACCCTTACTTTTTCCAGCAGCAAGCTATCCATCACTTTTCTTTTACCCGGATGGAAAACGAGATTCCTTTTCTGGAGAACGGGTTTCAAATCGTTCTTGACCAAGAGGGACAGCTTACTTCCTTCTCACGGGAATGGTATGATGGCAAGCTCCCTGCGACTACACAGGTGATTTCTGCTGAAGAAGGACAAAAGCTTTTAGCTGAGCAGGCGAAGCCTTCTCTCGTATTCGCGAATCAGGCAAGTGTTCTAAGAAGTGGAGAGCCGGGTTCAGATCTGTATATGCTGATATATCGTTTTGATGAAAATGATCCGCAGTTTGTAGATGCGATAAGCGGCAAGGTCATTAATGCGGTAGGCACCGAGGCTGTGGAGAGAAAGATCCAGCCACTCGGAACTACTGTCGTAAAGAATAAAGGAGAAGAGCGCATCATTACCAAGGAAGAGGCGCAAAAGATTGCTGAGCAAATCATCAAAAAGTTCCCGGGCAGCTATCGCTTTGAAGGAAGCTATGGCAGTGGTTCCAGCACTGGCGCGGACGGTGTTCGAAGACAGAATTGGGATTTTTCCTTTACCCCTCTCCAAGGGAAGGCGGATTCGGAGGAGCGCGTGGAGCTCACGATCGGTGACCGTGGTGAATTGAAGGGATACGAAGCGAGAGAAGGGGCTCGATTTAGGGAGCGGGGGCGCAAGTTCACAACAGTTATACCATGGGGCAAGGCAGAGGCAAACGCGATCCAGCTCGTGAAAATGCTCTATGCTGACCGATTGGGAGAAATGTTCCTCTTGCCGTCTCCATCGGCAGAAGAGCAGAAGCAGCTGATAGAGCGTGGAGAATCGTACGGAGTCCGTTTTGGTTGGTTAAAGGATGGGGTCGAAATTCAAAGCATGTATACTGAGGTTATCGTTGATCCTGAGACAGGGGAAGCAGAAGGACTGAGAGCTCCTTGGGACGAATTGCCTGTAAACGCCACTGAAAAATCACTCAAAGCAACCATCGATCATACAAAAGCCAATCAAATCATGCAAAAGCAAAAAGAGTTCATGCTTACCTATTACCAGCCACAATACACCAGCTACGGATTCCCTTCCCAGCCAAAGGAGCCACTTCTTATCTATCGTTACGTAGGAGATGAAGGTGTAGTGGACGCGGTATCGGGACAATGGGTCAGCTATGCGGAGGCAGAAAAAAATCGGCAGCCGCAGGACATCGACGAGCATCCGCAAAAAGCAGCATTGGAATTCGCAGTGCGCATGGACCTGCTCACGGCCAAGGATGGAAAGCTGGAGCCGGAGAAAGCAGTGACACGCGGGGAAATGGCCCAAATTTTGACGCGATTGACAAATCGGTATGAATTCCGGAATCTGGGTATGTTTTATGAGGACGATGAGGACCAGACTTATCAGTTTACGGACGTAGATATGAAGAACGCGTACTATCCAGCGATTCAAAAAGCAATTCGATACGGTATCATTGCCAAGGAAGGTAACACGTTCAACCCTGATCGCGCCATTACGCGAATAGAAGCAGCAGACATGCTTGCCCGTCTGTTTGGCTACGGAAGCCTGTTAGAGAAGACGGACATATTCATCACGCCTTACACAGACCTACAGAAAAAACAGGTTCCAGCAGTAGCACTGGTGAATGCAAAAGGAATTCTGGCAGGTAAATCCCCAAATGCCTTTAGCCCGAATGAGTCACTGACGCGAGCAGAGGTAGCACAGCTGGTTCAAACTTTATATGAACAAACACAAAAGAAATAGAGCTTGATACGAAGGGCTGCCGCAAAAGTCGGAGTGTATGACTTTTGACAGGCAGTCCCTTTCTTTGGCTACAGCTTGAGCTTCTCTTCCATCGTTTGACTTTTTAGTCGCCGACATTGGCCTGATCGTGATAAACTTGGTTGCTATGCTTGTTCAGGATGTGGCTGCGTAACGTAACACAGACAAAAACAGTCTTATGAACGGGTGCTTCTGTTTGTGACCCAATCATTTTTAGGGTAAGATTTAGGAAAGAGGAGGTGCTTCGGATGAAAAGCATCAAACCAGGTCGTGGACCGTCTGCGATGGGGGCAGCCGGAAGCCTTGGCGTTGTTGTGTTCGGCATTTTTTGGACGATCATGGCGTTTGCCATGACGCGAGATGCTCCATTTCCACTTGTCGGAACAATTTTTCCGTTGTTTGGAATTATCTTTGTGGCAATTGGCATTTTCCAGACGATTTATCATTACAAAAACGCGACCTCCAAGGAAAGAATGTCCTTGTTTGATATTACGGAATCCATTGAAGAAGGCGATCCCCTAAACCGTAGATTCGGACAACAATCAGCGGGCGAGAATCAACAGACAGACGAAACTACTGGACAGAAGGCTTTTTGTCCATACTGCGGAGAGCGAGTAAAAACGGAGTATCAATATTGCCCGAGCTGCGGCAAAACATTGTAAATCCGCTTTTGTAGCATGGAGGGGAACACGACTGAATTGGCTCAAGCTTAAAATTGGTTATCGAACACTAAAAACAGCGATCGGAACAGCGATTTCGATCCTATTAGCCCAGCAGCTGGACCTGATGTTCCCTGCCTCTGCTGGTATTATTACGATCCTGTGCATTCAGGTGACGGTTAAGCAATCGTTTCGAACCGCGTGGAATCGGATATTGGCAAGCTTTTTGGGATTGGCTATCGGGATAGCCTTGTTTCTCGTCCTTGGCTTTACGCCTCTCGCGATTTTGATTGAAATTCTGATTTTCATGCCGCTGGCTGTGCGCTTTAAAATTCAGGAGGGCTTCGTCACCAGCATCGTTGTGCTCATGCATTTGTATTCGACCCAAAGAATGGATGTGGCGCTGATTGCAAACGAAGTGGCGCTGCTTGTCGTAGGTGTCGGTGTCGCGTTGGTCGTAAATCTGTACATGCCCAGTCTGGATAAAGAACTGCAAGCCATGCAGGGACAAGTGGAAAGGCTGTTTATAAAAATATTGCGGGAGTTTTGCTATTATTTGCGTCATGGCGAAAGCGACTGGGACGGGAGGGAAATGATCGAGGCTCCTGGGCTTTTGGAAAAAGCAATCCGTCTGGCATCGCGTGATGTCGACAATCGCTTGGGACGCCGCGACGATTCGTACTACCAGTACTTCATCATGCGCGAAAAACAATTTGAGCTATTGGAGCGGATGATGCCGATCGTCTCCTCGCTCAATACCCGGGTACCGCAGGGGCTTCACATTGCTGATTTTCTCGAACGGATCAGTGATTCCGTGCATCCGGGCAATACCGCTTACCGCTTTATCGATCAGCTGCGGGACATGCGCAAGGAGATCAAGGAAACAGACCTGCCACGTACACGTGAAGAGTTTGAAACGAGAGCGTCCTTGTTTTACCTGCTAAGAGAGATCGAGAGCTATTTGTTTATCAAGCACGAGCTGGGTAAAACAAGCGATGAAAAAACAGGGAAAAAGCAGCCGAAGACAGCCAAGAGCTAGGAAAAGCTGCACATGCACGTTATGAAAAGGCGACCACGGCGCAATGCCGAAGGGTCGCTTTTTGCGTTGCTCTTTTTGCAGGATTTTTTCTCGCGTTTTACTCTTGTCATTTCAAGCTTATTTCCGATCAGCATATTTTTAATGAATGAATAAATAAAAACTTTCTTGCATATCTGAAAAAATGTAATTATAATTTAAATCAGAAAACTTTTCCGACTATTGGAAAACAGCAAGTCATCCCGTGGCGAAGAGATAGGGGGATAGCAGGATGATTCAGGTTAAACAGCTTGTGAAGTCTTTTGGGTCTTTAACCGTGCTAAAAGGTGTGACACTTGAAGTAAAAGAACAAGAAGTGGTGGTACTGCTCGGGGCGAGTGGTTCCGGGAAAAGTACGCTGCTCCGATGTTTGAATTTTCTGGAAGTATACAATGAAGGTGAGATTTGGGTAGGTGGCAAACAGATCGACCCGAACAAGACAAACTTGAACCACTTCCGCGAAGAGGTGGGCATGGTCTTTCAGCATTTCAACCTGTTCCCGCATAAAACCGCTTTGGAAAATGTCATCGAGGCCCCGATCCATGTCAAAAAGATGAATCCGGCAGAAGCGAAAGCGCTGGGGCTCGAATTATTGAAAAAAGTAAATTTGCAGGACAAAGCAGATGTTTATCCCGATATGCTCTCTGGCGGACAAAAGCAACGGGTAGCGATAGCCAGAGCGCTTGCGATGAAACCAAAGGTACTGTTGTTCGATGAGCCTACCTCCGCGCTCGATCCCGAGCTCGTTGGAGAGGTGCTGCAAGTAATGAAGCAGCTTGCTCAGGAAGGGATGACCATGATCGTTGTGACTCACGAAATGGGCTTTGCGCGTGAAGTTGCCGATCGGGCGGTGTTCATGGACAACGGCGTTATTTTGGAGCAAGGGCCGCCCAAAACATTCTTTGAAAACCCGCAAAACGAGCGGACAAAGCAATTTTTGGGAAGCATTCGCTAAATAAAAACCAACAGAAAAAAATGGGGGAATTTCAAATGAAAAAACGTTCTATGTGGTCTGGAGTTCTGCTGTCTACCGTTTTGCTAGGCTCACTCCTGTTGTCGGCATGTGGTTCAGATAGCAGCGCACCTGCGGCTGGAGGATCTGGAGCAGCTGGCGGAAAAAAAGAATTTACCTACGCGATGAGTGGAGTGTACAAGCCGTTTAGCTTTAAAGAAAATGGTACGCTCACAGGCTTTGACGTAGAAATCGGACAAGCCCTGGCAGAAAAAATGGGCATGACCGCAGTACCGATCACCAACCCATTCGAAACCATTATCCAAGGCTTGAATTCCAATAAATACGATTCCATCATCGGTAGCTTGACGGTGACTGAGGAGCGTCAAAAAGCCGTAGCCTTTACGAACCCATATTACCGCTCCGGTTCCCAAATTTTTGTAAATGAAGACAATACAACGATCAAATCCAAAGAGGATCTGAAAGGCAAAAAAATCGGTGTTGTAAAAGCATCCAACTACTTGGATTGGGCGAAAAAGCTGACCGATGAAGATAAAATCACACAGTACGACAGTGACATCACAGCACTGCTCGATTTGCCAACAGGCCGTCTCGATGCGGTGATTACTGACCAGGTAGTAGGCTTGCGCTTTATTAAAGAAGGCGCTGGAAAAGTAAAAGACGTAGGTGAGCCACTGAGCTTTGACGAGCAAGCGATTGCTGTGCGCAAGGATGACAAAGAAGGGGTAGAGCGCATTAACAAAGCGTTGGATGAAATCATAAAAGACGGTACCTATGCAAAAATCAGCGAAAAATGGTTTGGTCGCGACATTTTGCAAAAACAGTAAGCGAGGTTGCGGGGTGTCCGGACAGGACGCCCCCCTTTTTCCAAGAGACGCGGTCGCTCACCCTTGAGCAGGCCTCGATAGAGGTATCGTGATGGTTTTACTTCATGCGAGGAGTGATCTAACGTGGTTGATATTTTAGTTTCCAGCTATCCTCTTTTTCTAAAAGCGGCGTGGCTTACGCTCCAGCTGACAGCCGTTGCCCTCGTACTTGGCTGTATCGTTGGTCTGATCATTGCCTTTTTCCGTATCTCAAACTCCAAGCCATTAAACTACTTCGCACACACGTACATTACGGTCATTCGCGGTACTCCGTTGATCGTACAAATTGCGATTTTGTATTTCGGGATTGCCAATCTGATCACACTCTCTAACTTTTGGGCAGGGGCACTTGCACTAGCAGTTCACAACGGTGCATATATTGCAGAAATTTTCCGTGGAGCGATCCAATCGATTGATCGTGGGCAGATGGAGGCATCTCGTTCATTGGGAATGTCCTATCCGCTGGCTATGCGCCGAATTGTTCTGCCGCAAGCATTTCGCCGAGCGATTCCTGCCTTGGGCAACCAGTTTATTATCGGGCTGAAGGATTCCTCGCTGGTTGCCTATGTAGGGATGCAGGATTTGTGGGGGACAGCGCTTAGTGAAGCGGCGTCCAACTATCGCCAGTTAGACACCTACATGGTTGTTGGCTTGTACTACTTGATCCTGATTATGATCTTCACCTACTTCGTGAACAGACTGGAAGGCAAGCTATCCAATGGTAAAAAGACAAAAAAGCAGGCGACTAATGATAACAGCGTGTCAGCGTAACGCATTTTTGTAGAGGCGGGAGACTATGGTTCAATCTATAGAGCGGACGATGAAAATCATTCGGGTACTGATTTCAGACGAGAAACCTGCTTGGCCCATATCGGAGCTAGTTGACGCAACCGGCCTGCCCATCAGTACGCTCCACCGTTTTCTCGAATCGATGATCCACTACGGATTGGTGGAGCAGGAACCCGTCACCAAGCATTACAAGGCCGGCTATACGTGGATGGAAATCGGATTTCTGCTGCATGAAAAGCTGAATTTGCGCGCTGTGGCGAGGCCGTATATGGAGGAGCTGGCGATAGAGGTAGAGGAGAGCATTTTCCTCAACATTCCGGCAGGCGGCGATTCCATTCCGATCGAAAAAGTAGAAAGTCCATTGAAAATACGCATTGACGAGAATTTGGGGGAACGGATTCCTCTCACAATCGGTGCCCCCAGTAAAATGATTCTCGCACATTGGAAAACGCCAGAGATGATGAAAATAGTCAGCGCTCAGCTGCCGTCAGCTTCTCAGCAGACGTTCATCGAGCAACTGGCAGAGGCCAAGCAGAACGGCTATGCGATCAGTTACGCGGAGAAGACAGAAGGGACGATGGCTGTCGCAGCCCCGATCATCGGATATGGAAATCAGCTAGTGGGGGCTATTTCGATCAATGCTCCCAGCTTTCGGGTTCCAGATGAGCGATTGTCTTTCTTCATTGAAAAAGTAAAGCAAAAGGCGGCGACGATTTCTGCAAGAATCGGCGGTACCTAAACAAAACCTCCATTCCGCGTAAAGAGAATGGAGGTTTTTGTATGGGAGAGTAGTAGCTATTCTTCCAAATAAGCATATCCCGGAACAGTCAGGAAATCCTCAAACTGATCATTTACGATGAGGTTGCTAAAAATTTCGTAAGCCACCCCAAATTTTCCAGCGGCAAAGGCATCCTCGCCAATAGTGTTTTTGATCTTGTCCAGCTCTTCGGCGCCGAGCTGCTGTACCAGGTCCAGCGTCACGTCCCTACCATCAGCAAGAACCCCTTTTGGATGGCGAATCCACTGCCATATTTGTGCTCTGGAAATCTCAGCGGTTGCAGCATCCTCCATTAAGTGGAAGATAGGAACCGCTCCCGAACCTCGCAGCCAGGCCTCGATATATTGAATACTCACACTAATATTGGTGCGCAGACCGCTTTCGGTGATAACACCTTCGGGTACCCGAACGAGGTCCGCGGCAGATACGTTCAAATTCTCGATTAGTTTCTCCACTTGATTCGGCGCAGGCATGATCTCATCGAATACTTGTTTTACAATCGGCACGAGACCAGGATGTGCTACCCACGAGCCGTCATGTCCGTTTTGTGCTTCCCGCTGTTTATCGGCTTTGACCTTTTGCAGCGCTTCTTCGTTGGCGACAGCATCATTTTTAATCGGAATTTGGGCAGCCATTCCTCCAATCGCATGAGCTTTGCGCCGGTGACATGTTTGGATGGTCAGCAAGGTGTACGCTTCCATAAACGGAACCGACATGGTCACCAAAGAGCGGTCGGGGAGAATGACCTCCGGATGATTGCGAAGCTTTTTGATATAGCTGAAGATGTAATCCCAGCGTCCACAATTCATCCCGACAATATGGTCCCTCAGCTCGTACAAGATTTCATCCATTTCAAAGGTCGCCAAAATCGTTTCCACGAGAACCGTCGCTTTGATCGTTCCTTGGGGAATCTGGAGTTCGTCCTGCGCGAGAATAAACACGTCATTCCAAAGACGTGCTTCCAGATGGCTTTCCAATTTCGGCAAGTAAAAGTATGGACCAGAGCCTTTGGCCAATAGATTTTTAGCATTATGGAAAAAGTAGAGCCCAAAATCAAACAGACTTCCCGAGATGGGCTTCCCGTCAACAAGCACATGCTTTTCATCCAGATGCCAGCCGCGCGGACGGACGATCAGTGTAGCGATCTCGTCATGTAGAGCATATTTTTTGCCTTCCGGACTAACGTAGTCGATCGTTCGGTTAATTGCATCGCGCATATTGATTTGCCCATGAATAGTGTTTGTCCACGTAGGTGAATTCGCGTCCTCGAAATCAGCCATAAAAGCCTTTGCTCCCGAATTCAAGGCATTGATGACCATTTTGCGATCTCCGGAAGGCCCAGTAATCTCTACCCGCCGATCCTGCAAGTCCTGAGGGACCGACAAAATGGTCCAATCGCCATTGCGAATATGCTCCGTCTCTGGGAGAAAATCAGGCTTTTTGCCTGCGTCAAATTCGGCTTGTCTTTCCAATCTTCTTTGAAGCAAATCTTGGCGTGTATCAGAAAACGCTCTGGATAATTTGACGAGAAAGGAAAGAGCATCGGGTGAGAGAATCTCTGCTATTTCTGGGGTGACTGGACCAGTTACTTGAATGCCTTCGACCTGCCTTTTGGTATGGTTGCTCACGGTTTCTCCATCTCCTTTGGGTGGGGCATAGGAATAGGTTGTCACTTGTTCCTTAATAAGAAATAACGTTTCTAATAATATATAGTAGCAATTACATTCAGAAAAATCAATTATTTTACGCAGTGAAAATGGACGCGGTTAAATCGGCAACCTGAGACTAAGTCAGCAATAATAAAGGAATGCAGCCTAAAAAAGTCTTAGACTGCATCTTCTCTAATTAAGTATCCTAATATAAATTCCACCTCTTTACACGGCCTATGGCTTTAGCGATTCCTCCTATAACTAAGCCCCAAATCGCATTGGTGATGAAGACATCAATTATAAAACTTTCGCTAATGTCATATAAAGTAAATTCCTTTCCGGTGGATTCTAGTGGCTATTTCTTTTTCATCTTTCCGAACGGTTTGAAATAAGTAAGAAAGACCATCAACACTAAACATAACAAGTTGAAGCTTGCCGTGATGATAATGGACAACCATGTATTTTGAAAATCCGGATTTTGCAATGTTGAAAAGCCCATCTTTTCTACCATTTCGGCAAGAGATGCTGTCCAATCGTTTAGAAAGAAAATGCCGATCAATATCGTCATAATCGTTAAGACCAGTTTCGTGATGACCCAGTAGTGCTTGACAAGTCCCCATTGGGTCCATACAGATAACATGATTCCGGTAAGCAAGCTGAACAATGCAGGATACTTAAGCAAATTTTCATCGATCACCTCCATGCTCACCAATGTATAAGCAAGTTGTTCACCATTAGCGGCATTTTGCAAATAAAAACCAAGCAGCAGCATCCCCAATGTTCCGCCGATCCATGAAGCAACTGCAATAACGTGTATCGCCACTAGAAAGCTTTTTTTCTTGTGACTAAGCCTATATGCCATAGTAATCACCCTCTATCAAAAAAAGTGCCAAATGCTCTTGAGCGAGCACCTTAGCTCCCATTAACCGTAACAAAAAAATGTTGTGAACTTATGACGAACCGTTGCGGCTTTCATGACATTTATGACGCGTTAAATTCTATAGGATATACTAACGAAAGAGAGGCTTTGGAAAGGCAGGGAGTTTGATGGACCAAACCATTCTATTGGTGGATGATGAGGAAAAGGTCCTTGAGTTTATGCGTTCATTTCTCCAGAGTGAAGGATTCAAGGTTGTTACGGCTCGAACAGGAACGGAGGCACTGGCTAAAGCGAAAGAAACAAATCCGGTTGTAGTCGTGCTTGATTGGATGATGCCCGGTATGAGCGGGCTGGATGTCTGTCGTGAACTGAGGAAGAAGGGCCGGGTCGGCATTATTATGGTGACCGCAAAGGCAGACGAGATGGATAAAGTAGTCGGCCTTGAGGTCGGTGCCGATGATTACCTGACAAAACCCTTTTCATTACGAGAATTATTGGCGCGCATTCGTTCGGTGATGCGCAGGATAGATGGCAGCCCCTTGTTCGAAGAAGATTTGGTAAGAGGCGACTTAACCATTTCCCGTTCACAGTATCAGGTATGGAAGCGTGGAGTTGAAATCAGTTTGACGCCTACGGAATTCAAGCTCTTATTGACGCTGGCCGACAAGCCCAGTATTGTCTACAGCCGTCTTCAGCTTTTAAAGGCTGCATTGGAGGACGATCTTTTTAACGAGGAGCGAACAGTGGATGCCCATATTAGCCGATTGCGGAAAAAAATAGAGGACGATATTTCGAATCCAAGATACATACAAACCGTATACGGATTCGGATATCGATTTGGGGACCAGCCATGAAGTTTCACTGGAAAATTTTCCTGACAATGACTTCTACGGTCGTGGGAATTAGCATCATATTTATTACGCTTACTCATCTAATTGTGAAGAACGCGATTGACGCGAGCATAAATGAAACAAGGGGAAAAGAAGTTGGATTACTTACGAACAAATTATCGAACTATTATCTAGACAACAAGTATTCATGGAATAGGCTTGAACAGTTCGATCTTTTACAAGATATTCACCAGGAAAGTCCGAGCATCATTGTCATGGACAGCAATCAAAACGTCATTTGTTATCTAGGTGACTCACCTGAAACGTTAATAACTCGCCTGGGTATTCATAAAGAAATCATGATCAATGAACAAATCGTCGGTCAATTTTTTTATTATGATCCAGAAGTGGCAAACTTAAATAAAATCATGATAGGCATACCAATATCCGTCGTGATCATCTTACTTGTAAGCGGTGTGTTGCTCATACTCATCTCTCTTATCATCACCTACCAATTATCACGGTGGTTGACCTCTCCGCTGCGAGCGCTACTCCCCGTGATTGAACAGTTAGGAAGAGGAGAATTTGGCGTTCAAACCAATGTAAACACGCATGATGAATACGGCAAAATTGCGAGTGCAATCAATGTGATGTCAACAAAACTGGAGCAAGCTGAAAAGGCACGTCAAAATCTAACCGCTGACGTCGCACATGAACTTAGGACCCCCCTTACCATTATTGGTGGGAAGCTGGATTCACTGCAACAGCAGGGGAAAATGATACCGCCCGAGACATTGTTGCCGCTACAGGACGAGCTCATTCGGCTAAACCAATTAGTAGAGGATCTGCGAACGTTGTCATTAGCAGAAGCAGGAGAATTGCCAGTAAAAAAAGAGCCTACTAATATGGCAGACCTGGCACAAAAACTCCTCGCAGCTATGGAGCAAATTGCGGAAGAAAAAGGTATTTCTATTCAACTAGATGTATGGACCAATCAAACAACCATATCCGTGGATGCTAATCGAATCAAACAGGTTTTGGTGAATTTGCTTACCAATGCTATCCGATATACACCGAGCCCAGGAGGCATCTATCTCCGGCTTCTTAATGAGAATGATCAATATTTGACAGTCATTGTGCAGGATACTGGTATTGGCATTTCCCCTGAGCACCTGCCACACTTGCTTGACCGTTTTTACCGCGTCGATGAAGCACGTTCAAGAGTCAGCGGTGGGACAGGGTTAGGTCTTGCCATTGCAAAACAATACGTACTTTCTCACAATGGCGTCATTGAAGTGCAAAGCAATCTGAATCAAGGAAGTCGGTTTATTATTCGGCTCCCGTATTGATCATGCAACGTCTGCCGTCGCCGCAACTTATGCGGCTTTTTTGTTTGAAGTATATAAATTCTTGTCATAACTCAATGTGGGCTGGGCTATTCGGGTTGCTCTTTTTTCTACATCGCTGTTTTCACTTTGTCACATCTTCGGCCTCCTTCCTGTCTTGTTTAATGACAACACATGAAGGAGGCTTCTTCGAATGGTTGCAAAGTATGATGTAGCCATTGTTGGTGGAGGTATTGCCGGACTGACCGCAGCTCTTTATTTAGCAAGAGGAGGAAAACGTGTCGTAGTTTTGGAAAGTCAGAATCAGACGGGGGGAAGGGCGATCACGAACAAGAAGGACGGAATACTCTTCAATTTGGGTTCGCATGCACTCTATGCCGGGGATGCGTACGACATTTTCCGGGAATTAACCTTAAATCCGGATATTTTTCGAAAAGTCGACGAGTTCACCCCATTCGGAATCTGGAAAGAGCAGGTGCACCCGTTTCCAGCTGCAGTCAGTTCGCTGCTTAAGACTCCCTTGTTATCGGCGGTGGACAAATACAGGTTCGGAGCCACCCTCTTGAAAATTCTCAAGCTTGACACGGCCACGATTCCACACATGAGTCTGCGAGACTGGATGGAGGAGCACGTGGGAAGCCCGATGGTACGTCATCTTCTGTACGTACTGGCCCGAGGAGGAACATACGTGCAAGCTCCGGATTTACAAGTGGCGGGACCTTTGTTCAGACAGATGCAACGTTCCTTCACTGGCGTGTATTATTTGAAGAAAGGCTGGGGATCTCTGATCGAGGAAATGTTTTCGGAAGCACGTCGGCTCGGCGTGGTAGTGATTACAGGTAGGAAAGTCATATCCGTTGAGCATGATGACGGACGGGTGCAACGAGTTCGATGCGAGAATGGCGAAACGATAGAGGTTCGCAACGTGATCCTGACGACATCGCCGCAGATAGCGAGCAGACTGGTTCCATCTGTCGAACTGACTTCGCTGCGGACGTGGGAGCAGCAGGCCATTCCGATCACGGCCGCTTGTTTGGATATCGGGCTCCGTCGACTTCCCGCTCCGCAGCATCAATTTGTCTACGGCATCGATCAACCGTTCCTTATGATCAACTCATCACGAATCAAAGGGCTAGAACTCAGCGAGAACGATGACGTTCAAGTGTTTCAAATGATCAAGTTCCAAGTGCAAGGAAGCAATGCGCAAGAAGACCGCAGACAGCTTGAGCAAGCAATGGATCTCGTTCATCCCGGTTGGAGACGGGAAGTGGTGGCGGAGCAGTATTTGCCCAAGATGACGGTTGTTCATGACTTTCCACATATGAAGCGGGTCGAGAATCCGGGTCCTGCCGTCCCTCAGATCAAGGGCCTGTACGTGGCTGGAGATTGGGTGTCACACGGTGAATATTTGGCGGGCGGGGCGACAGCAAGCGCGAAGCGAGCTTCCCTTCATATTCTCGCGCACTAAACGGACTATTTCGGAAAGGAGGTCTGTATGGACACAGAACAACTATATCAAACTTATCGGATGTTATTGTTCTCACTGGCGTATCGAATGTTGGGAAGCGTCATGGATGCGGAAGACATCGTACAGGATGCTTTCCTGGCGATGAACCAATTGCCTTCGGACGCAAATATCCGGAACGTAAAGGCATACTTGTGCAAAATCGTAACAAACCGTTGCCTGAACCTGTTGCAATCGTCCGCGAAACAACGGGAAGTTTACGTGGGGACCTGGCTGCCGGAGCCCCTCGTGCATCTTGAAGGCGTAAGCTTGGACCCTTCTGAAATTTATCAACAAAGGGAAACGATCTCAACGGCCTGTTTGATGCTTCTGCAACAGCTAAGCGCGGTCGAGCGGGCAGTGTTTCTCCTGCGGGAAATGTTTCAATATCCGTATGACGAGATTGCCAACATGGTGGGGAAAAGCAGCTTCAATTGCAGGCAAATTTTCCATCGGGCCAAGAAAGGTATCCGCCATGAACCGCTGGACATAAGAGCGAGCACTGTTACGGAGAAGCAAGTGCAGCAATTCATCCAAAGCGTGATTGCCGGCGATGCGAACCGCTTGTTGCAGTTGCTGTCTCCTGACGTCGTCCATTATACAGATGGAGGTGGCAAGGCGCCGGCTGCACAGCAGCCCGTCGTCGGAGCGAAGCGAGTCATTCCGTTTTATATGCAATGGATGGATTGGTTCCGGAGTCCTGATAGCCACTATTCCTATATAATCACTACGGTGAACGGAAGCCCGGGAATCGTAATGATGATCGGCGGACGCATTGCTTACGTTTACTCGTTCGAGGCTTTGGACAATAGGATTCATTCCATCTATGCAGTTGCAAATCCTGACAAACTCAAGTATCTGGAGGAGGCTGTAAGATGAGAATCATCGAACTGGAACTGAGAACCTCCCATTTAGCTGAAATGAAGGTGTTCTACACAGAAAGACTTGGATTTGTTTTAGCAGATATAACGGAACATTCAATCACGATCGTTGCCGGGGCAACGCGATTGACTTTCGTTCACGAGGAGGAGGGTAGCATACTGCCGTCCTACCATTTGGCAATGAATATCCCCGAGAACCAAATTCATGAAGCGAAAAGTTGGCTTCTGGCCAAAGGCTGTCAGGTGCTTTCCGCTGCGCCCCTTCCGTACACAGGAATTCAGGCAAACGAAGATATCGCTTATTTCGAAGGAATGGATGCGCATGCCTTCTATTTCGAAGATCCTTCGGGGAATCTGGTGGAGCTCATCGCTCGGCATCGGATGGACAATGCCTCAACAAAGCCGTTTGATCACGAATCCATTCTGAATGTCAGCGAGATCGGCTTTCCGCTTCGCGGCAGCGTATCGGAGGCAATTCAGCGACTAGATTCTCGATTTGACGTCACGCCTTATAACGGGGACGGAAGGACGTTTCAGATGCTCGGTGACGAGCACGGAATGTTCATCCTGGGGGATATGGCCATCGGGTGGTATCCTTCGATGAAGATTCCGGAAGTTCACCCTATTCGAATGACGATTCTCGATCCAAAAGTAGGGGAGTTTCAATTGGATCCGTACCCCTACTTCATTCGCGCTGTTTCCGAAAGGCAAGTCTAAGGGAGGATTTAAAAGATGGAAGTACGCAAAATGACCGAAAACCGCTCTTCGCTGCCGGTAGCCGCTCAATACGCGCGGCTAGGTTTTAGAAAATTGAACGTGCTTTTTTCGATCTGCATCGCGGTACAGGTGTTCTTGGCTGGAATTGCGCTGTTCCTAGATTCGACTCAATGGGGGCTGCACGGTAATTTCGCCATGTACTTCGCGCCTATCCCCGTATTGTTATTTATATTGTCTTTTCCGGCCATACTGCCCAAGGGCATAAAAATTAAGAGTTTGGTGCTGATCGGCCTAACCCTTTTGATTTTCGCGACGGCTGTCTTCTCGGAAGAAATTGGATTCGTGGCAGCGGCACATCCCGTCATCTCGCTAGGCTTGCTCTTGAACGCGATGTTGATTATGAGGGAAATGACGAAAACGAAAGAATAGATGAGTGGAGACAGCGTTTGAAATCTAGTAAACATGATTTTCAAGGAAATTTATAGGCCACCCTGTAAGGGATGGCCTCAATTTCACCATCTTCTTCAGCTACATAAAAGCTATCGGAAATTATCTCAATGCGCTTTTCAATGGCTACAAGGTGAGGTAAATCTTCTATTTTTGCATAGGGTTATATTCCTTTGTCACAAAATGGTTGTGAAGGACAAGAGGGATGTGATATAAAAGAGGTGAGTTCATTTAAGAAACGATATTTCTTATTAAGAAACAAACTCAAAATGAAGGAGGCTTGTAAAAATGGCTCAAGTAGCTTTCAAAGGAAATCCGGTCACACTTGTAGGGCAGGAAGTAAAGGCAGGTCAGCAAGCACCAAGCTTTACCGTACTGGATCATGATCTATCTCCGGTTTCGCTGGAGGATTCCAAAGGCACCGTTCGCATCATCAGTGTCGTTCCTTCCGTTGACACGCCTGTGTGTGACCAGCAGACGCGCCGATTTAATCAAGAGGCTGCGAATCTGAAAGATGTTACCGTATTAACAATCAGTGTGGATTTGCCATTTGCCCAAAAACGGTGGTGCGGCGCAGCAGGTATCGATCAGGTGCAGACTTTGTCGGATTATCGTGATCTATCATTTGGAAAAGCATATGGGGTTGTCATCGAGGAGCTGCGCTTGCTCACACGGGCAATTTTTGTGATCGACAAGAATAATAAAGTGGTTCATGCTGAATATGTATCAGAAGTAACCGAACATCCTGATTATGAAGCAGCGATACAGGTGGCAATAAAAAACTGAAAATTTAATTTTTTGTATCTTGAAAAGCGCTGTCAGAGTTGATACAATCGCTATAAAATAGAAACATTGTTTCGTAATAAGGAACAAAAGTAGTAAAGGGAGGAGACGATCGAGATGGAGATGATTCGCACGCCGAAAGCACCGCAGCCGAATCTCCCTTATTCACAAGCGGTGAAGATTGACAATCTGGTCTATACTTCCGGGACACTTCCGTTCAGACCAGATGGGACTTTTGTGGAGGGAACCTTCGAAGATCAATTGCATCAAGTATTTGCCAACCTACAAGCCGTTCTTGAAGCGGCAGGTACCAGCTTGCAGCATGTGGTGAAAACGACCGTTTTCTTAAAAGACATGAATGATTTTGCAAAGCTCAATGAAATTTACGGCAGATATTTTACAGCGCATCTTCCGGCTCGTTCTACGGTGGAAGTCGCTCGCTTGCCAAAAGACGCTTGGGTGGAAATAGAGCTAATAGCAGCTGTTCGTGAGTAGATATTTTTTTAATCATTAAACGAAACGACGTTTCTTAATAAGAAACAATTGGAGTGCTTGCCCATATCACAAAGGAGAGTTCGAAGAAGGAGGGAGCCGCTATGGCTTTAAGTCGGGAAAAGCTGGCGCACTATCAGGAATTATCGAAAACCATTCGCAGGCACATTGTCAAAATGACCAATCATGCGGGGAGTGGACATCCTGGCGGTTCGTTGTCAGCAACTGAACTTCTGACCGTACTGTTTTTTGAGCACATGAATGTCGATCCAAAAAATCCGCAATGGGCTGATAGGGATTGCTTCTTTTTATCAAAAGGTCATTGTACGCCAGTTTATTATTCTGTACTGGCTGAGAAAGGTTTTTTTCCGGTGGAAGAGCTAATGACCTTCCGCGATGTGGATGGACGCTTGCATGGGCATCCGTGCAGCGAGCATTGTCCGGGAGTTGATATTTCCTCGGGCTCGCTCGGTCAGGGACTGTCTGTAGCGAATGGAGTTGCTTTGGCAGCAAAGCTGGATGGCAGTAATCGCCGCTCCTACGTCATGATCGGTGACGGAGAGCTGCAGGAAGGCCAAGTATGGGAAGCGGCGATGACTACGCCTCATTACAAGCTGGATAACGTTTGTGCCATCATCGACTGGAACAAGATTCAGTTGGACGATTATGTGGACAATGTAAAAGGCGTCGGTGATCTGGTTGGTAAATGGAAGTCGTTTGGCTGGCATGTGATCGAAATCGATGGACATGAGCTGGATCAGGTGGACGATGCTCTGCGACAAGCCAAAGAGGTAAAAGGCAAGCCAACTGCGATTTTGGCTCATACGATCAAGGGCAAAGGGATTTCCTTTATGGAAAATACACATAAGTGGCACGGGTTGGCGCCAAGCAATGAGGAACTGGAATTCGCGTTGAAGGAGCTGGTATAAATGACGCTGCTAAAAGCACCTCGTGAAGGATATAGTGCCGCTCTGATTCGTTTAGGCGAAAGGCACAAAGAGCTGGTCGTTCTAGACGCCGATTGTGCGAAATCGAATATGACCAATTTGTTTAAAGATAAATTTCCAGAACGTTTTTTCAATATTGGTATTTCGGAATGCGATTTGGTAGGGACAGCAGCAGGGTTTGCGATTGCTGGAAAAATTCCTTTTGCGAATGCCTATGCCAACTTTTTAACGGGCCGCGCTTACGATCAAATGAGGATTTCCGTCTGCTACGCCAACAATAATGCCAAAATCGTCGGACATAATGCGGGAACCTCTGCTGCACAGGAGGGGGCCACCCATCTTCCGTTGGAGGACATATCGCTGATGCGCTCATTGCCGCGGATGACCGTACTGGTCCCAGCCGACTCGGTCGAAATGGAAAAGGCAGTCGAAGCTGCCTTTCATTTTGAGGGTCCAGTCTATTTGCGCGTAGGCAAGCTGCCCGTGCCGATTGTCACAAAGTCCGAGGAGCCGTTCCAAATTGGAAAGGCGAAACGCTATCTTGAGGGCTCGGATGTGTCTCTCATTAGTACGGGCATGATGTTGAGTGAAGTGTTAAAAGCGGCAGAGCAGCTGCGAGATCGGGGCGTCAGTACCGAGGTAATCCACGTTCATACAATCAAGCCGATCGATGTAGAGGCGATCGTACAGTCCGCGGCCAAAACGAGCAAGGTTGTCACTGTCGAGGAGCATTCGATTGTAGGCGGACTGGGGAGCGCTGTTGCGGAGGTACTCGCTGAGCATCAGCCGACTCAACTGCGGCGTGTCGGGACCAAGGATCGCTTCGGTGTTTCTGGAAAAATGGATGAGCTGCTTGATTTCTTCGGATTGCGGGCGGCCAACATTGTGGAAACGGTCGAAGAGCTTTTAGACAGAGTCAAATTGTAGGGGGGATGTCTCTATGAATCCACCATCCACGCCCATAACGTTTGAAGCCATACGCAGCGACCTCCCGCCAGTCAGACAGGAGCATGGTCTGCGTCAACAAATCCAGGACAGATGGAAGCAAACCGGGCATAAATTGATTGTTCTCGATGATGATCCTACGGGAGTTCAAACCGTACACGATGTATACGTCATTACAGACTGGAGCAAGGAATGGATTCGCCAAGGCTTGGCGGATGATCGTCATGTCCTCTACATTTTGACGAATACGAGAAGCTATCAGCCCGAGAAGGCGGCAGAGATCAACCGCGAGATCATGTACAATCTGGTGGAGGCTGCGCAGGAAATGGCTATCGATTTTTCTGTGATTAGCCGTGGGGATTCTACGCTGCGTGGGCATTATCCGTTGGAGGTTCAGGTACTGCAAAACGAATTGTCCCGAGAGGCCGGGTGGGAGTTTGACGGTCATCTGATCATACCTGCCTTTATGGAGGGCGGGCGCTACACGATTAATGATACTCACTACCTGCTGGATGGCGACACGCTTGTTCCCGTACATGAAACGGAGTTTGCTAGGGACGTGGTCTTCGGCTTTTCCAATGCGCATCTCCCTAGCTGGGTGATTGAAAAAGGCGGAGCTGATGCCAGCGATCCGATCCAGACGATTTCGCTTGCGGACATTCGTGAGGGCGGTGTCGTTCGGGTACATTCCAAGCTGCTTGCGACACATGGAAATGCACCGATTATCGTCAATGCAGCTTCGTATGAGGACCTCGATATTTTGTCCGTCGCTCTGATTCGAGCAATGGAAATGGGCAAAAGGTTTTTGTTCCGCACCGCAGCTTCCTTTGTCAAATCGTTTGCAGGAATCGAGGACCGGCCTTTCCTGACTGCCCGGGAAATGATGTCGGCAACTGGCCAAAATCACGGCGGACTGATCATCGTCGGTTCGCACACGAAAAAAACGACAGAGCAGCTCCAGGAGCTCATCTCCCGGTTCCAGATTCAAACGATTGAGATACGTGTAGCTGAACTATTAGATGAAGCTTCGCGAAAAGGGGAATTGGCACGGGTGCGCGATCAGGTAGAAGAAGCAATGGCAAGCGGGCAGGACACGGTTATGTACACAAGCAGAGAAGTCGTGACGGCCAAGGACAAATCGGACAATTTGACGATTAGT
Organism: Brevibacillus reuszeri; assembly: GCF_002897295.1. GTDB lineage: Bacteria > Bacillota > Bacilli > Brevibacillales > Brevibacillaceae > Brevibacillus > Brevibacillus reuszeri_A. The sequence continues at coordinate 251,606 of NZ_BEXF01000007.1, read as the reverse complement.
CAAACGATCTCGAACAGTCTGGCGGAGGTAGTCAGCAGTCTGCGTGTGACGCCAAAATTCATCGTAGCCAAAGGAGGCATTACCTCCAGTGATATTGCAACCAAAGGCTTGGCGATCAAAAAAGCAAAGGTGCTCGGTCAGGCTGCACCTGGAATCCCTGTCTGGCTAACCGGGTCAGAAGCACATCTTCCCCATACACCCTACATCGTTTTTCCAGGAAACGTAGGGAATCGATCCACCTTGGCAGAGATCATCGGCACGATCAAAATTTAGGAACGAATGAAGAAAGAGGGGCATGATCATGGCATTGCAAAAAATGACGGTAGCAGAAGCAATTGCGCTTTATTTAAAGAAAAAAGGAGTCGAGCACGTATACGGTGTTCCGGGTGTTGCGATTCTTCCATTATATGATGCGATTCGCGAATTGACGGACATCCAATCGTATGTTGTTCGACATGAACAAACAGCTGCTTTCATGGCCGATTCATACTCCCGAGCGACTGGAAAGGTGGGCGTTTGTGCAGCCACATCCGGGCCGGGTGGAACCAATTTTATCACGGGTCTTTACGGAGCCTACATGGACTCGGTACCGATGATTGCCTTTACAGGTCAAGTGGCGACTCATCTGATCGGTACACAATCGTTTCAGGAAGTGCCAGTTACCGAAATCGCGCGGCCCGTCTGCAAGGAAGTTTATCTGATGAACGATGCGGCTACAACGGTCCAACGGTTCCATGAAGCGTGGGAGACGGCAACGACCGGGAAAAAAGGTCCCGTATTGATCGACCTTTGTGTAGATGTACAAAAGACAGAGGTAGAGGTGGACTTGGATGCTTTCGTCAGCGTACAGGAACAATTGCCACAAGCGACGGATGAAGATATTGCCAAAACAATCGAGCTGTTGAAAGAAGCCAAGAAGCCAGTACTGATCTCTGGTGGCGGTGTAAACCTGGCTAATGCGACTGCTGAATTGAAAGAGCTGGCAGAAACCTTGCAAATTCCGGTCGTTACATCAGTGATGGGGATCGATACTTTCCCGAACGATCATCCATTGTTTGCAGGACGGATGGGCACGATGCTCAACACGCCGCTTGGAAACAAAACGATTTTGGAAGCTGACCTCGTGATCAACCTGGGGGGACGTTTCGGAGATCGAAGCATTGGAAACTTCGAAGAGTTCAAGCAAAATACGAAGATCGTTCACGTCAATCTCGATAAAAAGCAAATCGGCAAATATTTGGAGACAGAGGTAGCGGTAATCGCTGACGTTAAATCGTACATGGTGAAGCTCGCTGCTACAATCAAGGATTTGACAAAGGATGTAGCTGCTGCGGCGTTGGAGATCAAGCAGCTCGATTTAACCGAAGAGCGCAATCGCCTTGCGCGCAAGACGGATTTTGACAACGATCTGATCAAGCCACAGCGTGCTTTGCGTGAGCTTCGCGAATTTTTGGACCGAGACGCTTTTGTTTCGCATGACTGCGGGATCAGCCAAATCTGGTCATGCCAATTGTTCGAAACATATGTCCCGCGCTCCTATCTCATCACAGGAGGAGCAGGTACGATGGGCTGGGGGCTGGGAGCAGCGATGGCAGCAAAGCTAGCTTTTCCAAAGCGTCAAAGTGTAAACATTGTAGGTGACGGCAGTTTGGGGATGTCCCTGCAGGATTTGGCTACAGCCGCCAAGTTCAATATCCCTATCATCGTATTCGTCATGAACAACTCCTTGCTCGGTCTGATTCGCCAGCAGCAAAACTGGTGGTATGACGAGCGCCGCATTTCTACCGACCTGATTTATACGAATGAGCTTTGCGAAAATGGCGACCGTGGCATCGATTTCGTCAAAACAGCGGAAGGAATGGGCGTTCGTGGCGAGCTTGTTACGGATTGGAGAGAGATCAAGCCTGCTCTTGCACGCGCAGTAGAGCTCGGCAAGCCTTATCTCATCGAAGTGATCGTCGACCCAGCAGCAGAATGCGGCTTCTCGCCAAATGGAAGACTATCGACCGTTGATTATAGCGTCAACTAACTCGATGCTTTTGGGAGCAAAGACGAATCTTTCTCCTCTCGTCGTGAGGGGAGAAAGATATCCAGAAAGGAGCAGGGAAGGATAGATGAAAACAGATCTCCAGCATTACATGCAGGTAGGTATTGTTCATTTCATGGCGTATCCCCAAACAATCGGTGGAGAGGGACCGATTGTAGAGACGGTTAACAAAATCATTACGGATGATTTCTTTTCCGCGATTGAAATTACGCGAATCAACGACAGTGAGCAGCGAAAGCAAGTCGCGCAGATGCTGGAATCGGGCAGAATCACAACAGGCTTCGGTGCACAACCGATATTGCTCGGAAATAAAGCGGACTTGAATTCGTTTGACGAAGAGAAAAGACGCTTTGCAATCGATTTAATCAAAGGCGCGATCGATCAAGCGCATGAGCTGAATGCCGGGAAGCTCGGCTTGCTGAGCGGTCCCAAGCCCGACCAGAATGAAGAGAAGGCAGTGGCACTTTTGATTGATTCGTTGAAAGAGATTTGCCAGTATGCGAGAGCAAAAGGAAATCTGTCCATCTCATTGGAAACGTTCGACGATGCGACTGATAAAAAATGCTTGGTCGGACCAAATCGCTTGGCAGTAGAAGTAGCCAAGGAAGTACGCAAAACAGATGCGAATTTTGGCTTGATGCTCGATCTGAGCCATTTGCCCATGCAGCGTGAAACGTCGCGGGATGCGCTTTACACAGCTCGCGATTACATCAATCATGCCCATATTGGCAATTGCTATATTAAAAATCCAACCGATCCTGCCTATGGCGATGTACATCCGCGATTTGGCTATCCAGGGTCTGAAAACGACGTGGATGAATTGGTGGAATATTTGAAAATATTGCTGGAGATTGGTTACATCGGCGAAGGCTCGGAAAATGTGGTGGCTTTCGAAGTGAAGCCAGTTGGCATAGAATCGTCTGATATCGTTGTTGCCCAGTCCAAGCGTACGCTTCGAAAAGCGTGGAGCAAGCTGTAGCAGTCTCTTAACATCTTTTTGCGCATGGGGCAAGAGGAGATAGGTATGTATGCAAATCGTTTCGATGAAAAACATGCTGCATGCAGCAAAAGAGCGGCAATATGCAGTCGGTCAGTTTAATGTAAACAGCTTGGAGTTCGCACAAGCCTTTTTGCTTGCGGCAAAGGAAGAGAGCTCGCCGGTCATCCTCGGTATTACGGAAGCAGCGGTTCGTCATTTGGGAGGCTTTGCACTCGTTGCCTCGATCGTCCGGGAACTGATCAAAGCGTACGAGGTTACGGTTCCCGTCGCACTTCATCTGGATCATAGCTCTTCCTTTGAAGCATGTGTCAAAGCGATCCAGGCAGGATTTTCCTCTGTCATGATTGATGGGTCCCATTTGCCACTGGAAAAGAATATCGAGCTGACGCAAAAAGTGGCCGCGGTTGCCCGCTCGCTCGGCGTATCCGTTGAGGCAGAGCTCGGACGTATAACAGGGGAAGAGGATGGAATCGTTGTTGATGAGTCGCTGGGGACATTTGCTGCTGCAAAAGACTGTGAGCGATTCATGCTCGAAACGCAGATCGATTGCTTGGCACCGGCACTTGGGTCTGTACACGGGCTGTACAAGGGTGAGCCCAGGCTCCAATTTGATCTTCTGGCAGATATCGTACGCTTGACCCAGGCACCTTGTGCTCTCCATGGAGGTACAGGTATCCCGACCCGCGATATCCAAAAAGCAATTGGGCTTGGCATCACGAAAATCAACGTCAATACCGAAAACCAGATAGTGTACACGGCAGCGCTTAGACGCGTACTGGTGGGAGCAGCGAATGCCTATGAGGTGCAAAAGTATGCAAGACAGGCAGTAGACGCTGTCAGGGCTAGCGTAAAGCAAAAAATGCGCGAGTTTGGTTCCTCTCAACAAGCGTAAAAAAAGCATCTGGAAGTAGAAATAAAAATATTGAAAATTGTATAAATTCAAACTATAGTTTCGGTATGGATATAACAGTGTATACAATCATAAATCGTATTGTATACAACGAGGGATTCATCAGGCTGTGCAAGGGCTGTTTTCTCTGATTGGTAGGGAAGGAGGAGAGCAGATGCAAGTGATGCAGCAAAGCGTGAGCGCACAGAGAATCGCCCAGCGTATTGAAGAATTGGCAGCATGCAGTACGACTGTACGAGGCGTAACGCGACTTTCGTTTACTAAAGAAAGCGAGACGGCAAACGAGCTCGTCAGCCAATGGATGAGAGAGGCAGGAATGATAGTTCGCCGTGATGAACTAGGCAATCTGATTGGCAGATACGAAGGAACACAACCCGATGCTCCTGCACTGCTGATCGGTTCCCATCTTGATTCGGTCGTCGAAGCTGGGAAGTATGACGGAATTCTCGGAGTCCTCTCAGGCATCGAGGTCGTCCAGACGCTGCACGAGCACCAATATCGACCGCGGCATCCTATCGAGGTGATTGGCTTTTGTGACGAGGAAGGGACCCGGTTTCATACGACTTTGCTGGGTAGCAAGGCATTATCCGGTGATTTGCGAGCGGAGGATTTACAGGCAAAGGATGAACAAGGGATTACCGTAGCTGCCGCCATGCAAGAGCTGGGGCTGGAGCCGTCCCGCTATCATTTGGCTGCACGTGACCCGAAGACGATCCTCGGCTATATCGAGCTGCATATCGAGCAGGGACCGGTTCTGGAACAGGAGATGCAAGCCTGTGGTGCTGTCTCGGGGATCGCAGGAGCAGCACGGTATCACTTTCGTGTAGAAGGAAACGCGGGTCATGCAGGGACTGTCCCGATCTCGATGCGCAAGGACGCACTGGTAGGAACGAGCGAAATGATCCTGGCGATGGAAAAGGCTGCGCAAAAATATCAGAATCTTGTGGTAACGGTCGGCAAATTGTCCGTTGCTCCTGGAGCGAGCAATGTCATTCCAGGTGTTGTCGAGGGGACGCTGGACATACGGCATATCGAAGATCAAACCAAAAAGATGGCTCTCGCGGACATTTTGGAGGAATGCAGGCGCATTTTAGCGAGGCGCGGATTGGTTGGGGAGTTTTCGCAGATTATGGATTCTCCCGCTGTAGCTTGCTCACAGCGTTTTATCAATGAGATTGAAACTGTTCTGGCAGAGAGCGGGATGAAACCGATTCAGATCGTGAGCGGTGCAGGGCATGACGCAATGGCAGTTGCTTCGATCACCGATATCGGAATGATTTTCGTCAGATGCAGGGATGGGGTAAGCCATCATCCAGATGAGTTTGTGACGGTAGCGGATATGCAAGCAGGGGCTTCGGTCCTGTTGAACGTGGTACTCAGGCTGACGTAGGTGAGGGCTTGAAAAATGAAGATAAAGGAGTTGCCAGTACATGAGCACTGCAAATCAAGGAACGCTGAATTCATCGAAACAGGAAGTACTTCAATGGATAGAAGCACATACAGACCATCTGATTTCTTTTTTGCAGGAATTGGTAGCGATTCCATCAGATAATCCACCAGGGGACTGCTACAACATCGCGACCCACATCGAAAAACGTCTTTCAGACTTCCGCTTTGAAGATGTATCGCTGCTTCCAGTAGAGCCGGAAGCCGTAAAAGCCAATGGCATGATACGAGTGGCCAATGTTGTCTCCACTACGAGCTTTGGAGATGGAGCAGGACCTACGATCGCCCTCAATTCACACGGGGATGTCGTCGCTCCGGGGCTTGGCTGGACGTATGATCCTTATGGCGGGCAAATTGTCGACGGCAAAATTTATGGTCGCGGAGCAGCGGTATCCAAGTCCGATATTGCCACCTATACATTTGCGGTGATGGCGCTTCGGCAGGTGGCTGAACAATTGTCCGGTAAAGTTTCGCTCGCATTTACCTTCGACGAGGAGGTAGGCGGCATCATCGGGCCGAAGTGGCTGCTGGAAAAAGGCCATATCGCACCGGACATGGCAATAGCAGCGGGCTTCACACACTCGATTGTCAATGCACATAATGGCTGCCTCCATCTGGAGATTAAGCTCAAAGGGAAATCGGCACACGCAGCTGCGCCGGAGACAGGCTATGACGCCATCGAAGCGATGACGGGCGTACTTGCTGCCTTGTACGAGTATCGCAGAACCTTGCGGGGAGTCTCCTCCAAGGTGCCAGGAATCGGCACGCCAAATATGGTTGTCGGTCTGATTTCGGGTGGCATCAATACAAACGTTGTGCCAGATGAATGCACGATTCGTATCGACCGCAGACTCATCCCGGAAGAAGATGGAGAGCAAGTCGAAGCAGAGCTGCGCCGCCTGGTAGAACAAACAGCAAGCGAATATATCGGCATCGAAGCGGCGGTTGAGCGTATCCTTTTGGCAAAAAGCTTTGGCCCTGTTCCAGAGGATACGGCACTCATCCAAACACTCGGAGCAAACTGGAAGGAAATCATGGACGGAGAGCTTACCGTTCACGGTGTGCCACTCTATGCAGATGCCAGACTTTTCGCAGAAGCCGGGATTCCGACCGTCATGTTTGGAGCGGGACCGCGCACCTTGCTGGAAGCAAACGGCCACCGTGCTGATGAGCATGTGAAAATTGACGATTTGGTCAAAGCAACGAAGATCGTCGCACTCACACTCTATGATCTGTTAAACAACAAGTAAATTCATCCAAGGGGTTCTCGTACCGCTTGACCGATAAGCGCATACATCGATATCGCAAAGGTCAAGCGGTCTTCTTTTACCAAAACGGGAGAGCGCTTTAGAAAATGGGAGGTAAAAAACAAAAACTAGGGGAGGTAAGGGTGTATGGTTTATGATCTCATTATTAAAGGTGGGAACGTCGTTTTTCGTGATGAAGTGAAGAAGGTAGACATCGGCGTGCGAGATGGGAAAATCTCCGCGATTGCCGAAAGTTTGGAAGCGATTGCAATCGAGGTAGTGGATGCCACTGGCCAATACGTGATGCCAGGAATGATTGACACACATGTACACATTTGCGAGCCGGGACGAACCGAGTGGGAAGGCTTTGTTATCGGGACCAAAGCACTCGCAGCAGGCGGGACCACCTCATACGTGGATATGCCGTTGAATGCCCTGCCCGCCACGACTACCAAGCAAGCACTGGAGGCAAAAAGGAGGGCGGCCGAAGGTAAAAATTACGTCGACTATTACTTCTACGGAGGATTGGTACCAGGAAATCTGGATAACCTGCAGGAGCTGTCCGATGAAGGGGTCGTCGCCTACAAATGCTTCATGGCATCCTGCGGCACAGACTTGCCTGACGATTTCAAAAATGTGGATGATTACACGCTTTATGCCGGAATGAAAAAAATAGCTCAGCTCGGTCATGTGTTATCGATCCACGCTGAGAATCCCCAAATTACGGATCGCCTCGCAGAAGAAAAGATCAAGCAAGGAAAGCTGACAGCGACCGATTACGTAGAATCACGTCCCATCATCTCCGAAGTAGAAGCTGTCAAGCGCGCCCTGCAATTGGGGAGAGAGACAGGATGCAAACTGCATTTTGTCCATATCAGCAGTGCAGAAGCCGTGGAGGTCATCATTTCGGCACGCAAGGAAGGTCAGGATGTAACCCTAGAATCATGCCCGCATTACTTCACGATTACGACCAGCCAGTTTGAAGCGATTGGCCCACTGGCAAAATGTTCTCCGCCTTTGCGCGATGAGCGAGAACAAGAAAAACTGTGGGAAGTACTAAAGCAAGGCAAGATCGATATGCTCACCTCTGATCATTCTCCGTGCCCACCAGCAATGAAGCACAGTGATACAAACAATATTTTCGAAGTGTGGGGTGGCATTTCCGGCTGCCAGAACAACGTCGACCTCATGTTTGATGAAGCTGTAAAAAAACGCAATGTCCCCGTCACAGAATTTGTTCGAATGATTGCAACGAAGCCGGCAGAACGGTTCCAGCTGAAGTCAAAGGGTGAAATCGCGATCTTTAAAGATGCAGACATCATTCTCGTAGATCCAAATCAGTCGTATACGGTAGCAGCAGAAGATTTGTATTATCGTCATAAACAAAGCCCCTACACAGGTAGAACCATCAACTGCCGCGTCACAAAAACATTTGTACGAGGTCATCTAGTCTTTGATCTTCCACAAGGGATTGTCAGTGAACCGATCGGACAGCTCCTCTCCCATCCCAAAACTTCTCAAAACAACTTCGCCCAAGCACAATGAGTAACAGGCCCTTTTTGATTGAGGAGCCCGGGACTCTTCCCGGGTTACCATCAGCTTATCGTTCGTAAATCACTTGCGCAAAAAGAGCAAAGCAAAAATGCCGTGTCATCCTGTAAAAAAGCGAATCTTCACTAGAAACATTGTTTCTTATTGCGGAACAAGAACCGATAACAAAAAGGAGCTGGGCGAATTATGTCAACCAATGTGGAAAGCTTATTGGCGACGGAAACACAGATCCAACAGAACACGGGTCTGGATGAATCGTTAAATCCGAAAAAAGACGATGCCCGAACCGTACGGCCACTCGATTACATTTTTATGTGGATTGGCGATGGTGTGAATCTAGGCAACATGACACTCGGTGCCAGCTTGATTGTTGCGGGGATTGCTACGTTGAATATCGTGCAAACCATGGCCGCCACAATCATCGCGATCGGGATCATTTCCATCATTTTCGCCCTGAACGATCGACTCGGTTACAGAACGGGAATCCCTTATGTTGTGCAGCTCAGGATGTCATTTGGGCTAAAAGGCTCCGTCATCTCCTCACTGATGCGTGGTATACCTGCGATTGTCTGGTACGGCTTTCAGAGCTGGATAGGGGGCACGGCGCTAAACGAAATCGCCAAGATTGTAACGGGTGGAGCCTTTGATAGTGTCGCGATTTGCTTCGTTGTCCTCCAGCTTGTGCAAATCGGGTTGTCTCTGTACGGATTTCATGCAATCAAATGGGTGGAAGCGCTTACGTCAATCGTGATTATGCTCGCCCTTCTATACGTATTCGGTGTTCTGCTTACCTCCCATAGTGCTGTGATTGCAGAAAAATGGGTTCATACTGAAGGGACGTGGGGCTTGCCGTTCTTTGCATTCATTATGGTATTTATGGGGAATTACGCAGCTATCTTTTTGAGTGCCGCAGACTATTCGAGAGAGCTGAAAACAGGCATCAGTGACGCGAAGCGCGGATTCTTGTACTTCCTGCCGATTTTAATCGCGTACGGCTTTACCCTCACCATCGGGGGCATGCTAGCTTCCGCAACGGGCATTTCCAATCCAGTCAAGGCATTTGCACTCGTGGTTGATAACTCATACATTACTATTTTTGTATCTGCATTTATTGTCATGGGCGTGGTAGCAGTCAACATGGTTGCCAACATCATTCCGCCAGCCTATGTCATTACGCTGCTGACCAAAGTCAAATTCAAGCCAGCGGTAATCATCACGGGCTTGCTCGCGCTCTGCTCATTCCCGTGGGTGCTGGTGCAGGATTCTTCTGCAGAAGGTCTGAACCTGTTCATTCTGATTTACTCTGCCTTTTTAGGACCGATCGTCTCCATCCTTCTCGTCGAATACTACATCTTACGGAGGCAAGAAGTGAACATCTCGGAATTGTACAAGGAAGACGGTCCATTTGCAGGGTATAACCCAAACGCTATGCTCGCAATGTTTATCGGTGCCGGAGCAGCAATCGTAAAAGTGGAGCTGGCGTGGATTGTTGGTTTTGTTGTGGCGGGGATTGCCTATATTCTTCTGACCAAATACGCCTTTAAAGATTCGAAATTCAGAAAAGGTACGATCTTCGAGTAAAGCAGCGTTTGAGAAAGAGAGAAACAGGAGTGGGGAGATCCGTCTGAGCATTTCCCGTGGATTTTAGAAAAGGCAGATGACAAACGCACCCGGGTCCGAGAAAGATATCCCCGGGCAAGTAAAAGGAGGAGAACGAAATGACAGCAACAGAAACACTTAATAAAGAAGCAGAAGAGTTGAAGGAACAGGTAATCTCGTGGAGACGCTATTTGCACCAAAATCCAGAGCTTTCCTTCCGTGAAGAAAAGACAGCCCAGTTTGTATATGAAACTCTCGTCTCTTTTGGGAATTTGGCAGTAAGTCGACCGACCGAAAAAAGTGTTATGGCGCGTCTGATCGGTTCAGAGCCTGGTACAGTGCTAGCCATGCGAGCTGACATGGATGCTCTTCCTATCATGGAAGAAAACACGTTTGACTTCGTCTCAAAAAATCCCGGCGTGATGCACGCATGTGGCCACGATGGACATACGGCCATGTTGCTTGGTGCCGCGAAGCTTCTGTCCAGCAAGAAAGATCAGATCAAAGGGGAAGTACGCTTTTTGTTCCAGCACGCGGAAGAGGTAGTTCCTGGCGGTGCAGAGGAGATGGTCCAGGCAGGGGTGATGGATGGCGTCGATATGGTAATTGGTACGCATTTGTGGTCGACGATGGAATTTGGTACAGTCGGGATTTGCTCAGGTCCGATGATGGCTGCAACGGATACCTTTTGGCTGACTGTAATTGGAAAAGGTGGACATGCCGCATTGCCGCATGAAACCATTGACAGCATCGCCATTGCAGCTTTAGTCGTAACCAGTCTGCAGCATATCGTATCCCGCAATGCCGATCCGCTGGACAATCTGGTTCTCTCTGTTACGCAGTTTATTGGAGGTACCACACACAACGTTATCCCGGATGCTGTAGAGATTTGCGGTACAGTTCGCAGCTTTGACAAGGACCTGCGTGCAGCCGTTCCTGGCCTGATGGAGCGTGTGATTAAAGGAATTACAGAGGCACATGGTGCTTCTTACGAATTCAAATACGAGTTTGGCAACTATCCTGTGATCAATGACCCCGAAGTAACGAAATTAATAGAAGAAGTAGTGGTGGAGACTTTAGGACAAGAATGGGTGGAGCACATGCGTCCAATCATGGGTGGCGAAGACTTCTCTGCCTTCCAGCAAAAGGCGCCGGGATGCTTCTTCTTCGTGCCTGCTGGAAACAAGGAAAAAGGCATTACGTATCCACATCACCATCCGCGCTTTACAGTGGACGAAGATGCACTGGAAGTGGGCGTGAAGATGTTTGTCAATGCAGCGAGAAAGATCGTGATGGAAAACAAGGAGAACTGTGAAAGATAAAATTTGGGGGAGATATCTATGAAGCTAATCCATTTTTTAGCGATGCTGCCGTTTATCGGCATATTGGGCTGTATAGGATTTGTCAATAAGGTTACACCATTTGTTGCAGGACTGCCGTTCATTCTGTTTTGGATTGTCTTGTGGGTCGTACTGACATCGATCATCATGGGCATTATCTACAAGCTGGACCCGGCGAATAAGGAGGGCGAGGTATAATGGGCGTAGCTTTATTCATAATATTCGGTTTTCTTATATTTTCTCTTCTTCTAGGCATCTTGGCACGCAAAGGAAAGGACATGAACCTGGAGCAGTGGACAGTGGGGGGCCGCGGTTTCGGTACCATTTTTATCTTCCTACTCATGGCAGGCGAGATTTACACTACATTCACCTTCCTAGGCGGTAGCGGTTGGGCCTACGGAAAGGGCGGTCCCGCGTTTTATATTCTGGGGTACGGCTGTCTGGCCTATATCATCTCGTATTGGTTGTTGCCTGCCATTTGGCGCTATGCAAAAGAAAACAACTTGATGTCCCAATCTGACTTTTTCGTTAGTAAGTACAAAAGCCCTTATCTCGGTGTACTCGTTTCGCTGGTAGGGGTATTAGCATTGATTCCTTATCTCGTACTGCAATTAAAAGGTTTGGGTCTAATCGTATCAGAAGCCTCCTATGGGAGCATTTCTTCGACCGCAGCGATCTGGATCGGAACGATGGCTGTTACCGTTTATGTCACGATTTCCGGGATTCATGGATCGGCTTGGACGGCTGTGGTAAAAGATATCACCATACTAGGTGTCGTCGTCTTCCTCGGTATATATCTGCCTTACCATTACTATGGCAGCATCGGCGAGATGTTCCAAGCGATTGAGACGGTAAAACCGGGATTCCTCGCCTTACCGGACAAGGGATTGAGCCCGTCTTGGTTTGTCTCAACGGTACTCCTTACAGCAATTGGGTTTTATGCTTGGCCTCATACCTTTGGTTCGATTTACTCCGCACAAAACGAAAAAGTGTTCCGCAAGAATGCCTTCATCATGCCCATGTATCAATTAGTGCTCTTGTTCGTCTTTTTCGTCGGATTCGCGGCTATCATGCAAGTCCCTGGTCTAAAAGGAGCGGAAGGCGACCTATCACTCTTGCGTCTCTCTATCCAAACCTTTGATCCGTGGTTCGTCGGTATCATCGGCGCGGCCGGTCTTTTGACTGCCATCGTACCGGGATCGATGATGCTGATGTCGGCATCGACTCTTTTGGCCAAAAATGTGTACAAGGTAATCGTTCCAAACACGACGGATGCACAAGTCTCCAGGCTGGCGAGATATCTCGTACCTGTGGTGGCCTTGATCTCCCTCTATTTCACATTTGAGGGCGGCGACACGCTCGTGACCTTGCTCTTGATGGGTTACAGTCTCGTGACGCAATTATGCCCGTCATTGGTGTTCAGCTTGATGAAACGAAATTTTGTCACGAAACAGGGTGCAGCAGCAGGAATCATTGCTGGTGTGTCTATGGTAGCTTACGTTACGATCAGCAATACTACAATCGGGACACTGTTCCCATTGTTGCCGCAGTCCATCCAGGATTTGAACCAGGGTATTATCGCCCTGGTAATCAATGTGGTGGTGATGACCATTGTCAGTTTGATAACGAAGGATAATGTTTCGATAGTCGACAGACAATCACGCGTGGCTTAGTCATAACGCACAAGATGAAAAGAGCCTCTGCCCAAAACTGTTTCCGCGTTTGATCTGGGGATATCTAGAAATTTTCAAGCTAATCAGCAAAGGAGTATTCAGCCTGTCAAAAGTGCTGAATACTCCTTCTTTTAAATAGATGGTAATTGCGGGTCTGTTCTGAATGTTTATGCAAATGAAAACCTTTGATGTTATAATGTACTAATGTCGTCGTTGCCTTGCTTAATACACGAAGGATGAATAGAGAGGGTCCAACCAATGATCCAATCCAATGAAACCGACATTTATAAAACGATAAAACAAGCGATCCTGCAGCAAAAGCTCAGGCCTAACATGCAGTTGGTAGAGGATGTCATTGCAGAGTCGTTTGGCGTTAGTCGTACCCCTGTCCGAAACGTACTGCGGCGTCTCGCGTACGAAAAATTGGTGACGATTATTCCGCACAAAGGAACGTTTGTCTCATGTCCGGCAGTTACGGATGCCAAGGAAGTTTTCGAAATGCGTCGGGTGTTGGAAGCAGCAGCAATCCGACAGGCCTGCAAGCTTGCGGATGTGGAGCATCTCGATCGGCTATGTGCCCTGATTGAAGAAGAGCACGAGGCGCATGTACAAGGTGATATGTTTGGCGTATTACAAATTTCCGGGGATTTCCATTTGAAGATAGCAGAGATCGCAGGGAATTCCTACTACCTGCGTTATTTGGAAGAACTGATCTCCTTGACCTATGTCATTATTGCTTTTTACGGTTACAAGCAATTAATGTACTGCAGCTCAGACGAGCACACACAAATTTTGGAAGCGATTCGAATAAGAGACGAGGCGGTTGCCGAGCAGCTTATCGTCCAACATCTCACATTGATCGAGCAGTCTCTGGATTTTGATGAAGCCGAGAATATGCCTACCTCGTTAGTCGATATTTTCAAAGAGGTCAGGTCACCCTCGTAGATGTGGGGAATGTCAATGCCGAATCATCCATCCCCTTCTTTTGGACTGAAAAAAGTGAAGGGGATTTCCCGTTCCGGCTTAAGGACGAATGCTATCCGTCCTTAAGATTCTTTCGTTGTATGTTATAGTAGGAGTAGATTGTTACCGTTTTTTCTCACTAATAGATTTGGGGTGTCTCCACTATGTCGAGTGATAACTTGGTTAAATCTCTTGATCGAGCCTTGCAGATATTTGAAGTACTTGGCTCTCGCAGGGGAGGATATGGCGTAACAGAAATATCCAAAGAGATCGGGTTGAACAAAACATCGGTTTATCGCATGCTGTCTACCTTTGTTCGGCATGGCTATGTTGAACAGGATGCAGAAACCGAGAAATATAAATTAGGCTATAAAGTATTGGAATTGAGCTCGGCTTTGCTCGACTCTATCGATTTGCGAACAGAGGCGAAGCCATTTTTAAAAGAGCTCGGGAATGTGACAAACGAAGTGATTCACCTCGTTGTCTATGATCGTGGCGAGGTCGTCTATATTGAAAAGCTCGAAGGAAACGAAACGCTGCGCATGCACTCCAAGGTCGGTACACGGGCTCCCATGCACTGCACAGGTGTTGGGAAAGTGATTATGGCGTACTTGCCGTCGTCAGAAGTAACCAAAATAATCGATCGACAGCCTATGGAGCCGTATACCGTTCATACGATTGTCGATAAAGATGTTTTACTAGATGCACTCAAAGAAATTAAAAGCAACGGGTTTGCGTATGACCTGGAAGAAAATGAAATGGGCATTTCCTGTATTGCCGCTCCGATTTTCGAGCATAACGGGAAGGTTGTTGCAGCAGTGAGTATTTCTGGACCTACGATGCGTATGACAGCAGAGAGGTTGGAAGAATTGCAGGAGCATATTGTAGGCATTGCCAAGAAGATATCAGGGCGACTAGGGTACAGAGAATAACAAAAAAAGCAGTGCACACATGCATGGGGCGATGTGTTCACTGCTTTTTGAACGTTTGCTTTAAATAAACATACCGCCATCGACAACTATGTTCTGGCCAGTTACAAAGCGAGCGTGAGCGAGTAAGGAATAGATGACTTCAGATACGTCCTCAGGTGAAGCAACTCTTCCCAATGGTGTTCCTTCGGCAAGACGCTCTACATGCTCATCCTGACCTTCTACCCAACGGGTTTGGACGACGCCTGGGGAAACGCAGTTTACTCTAACTTCGGGTGCCATGACTCTAGCCAGCGATTTCGTGACGCTGATGGCTGCAGCCTTGGACGCCGCATAAGCGATGGAGCTGCCGAGCCCAGTCATGCCTGCGATCGAGGTAATGTTTATGATACAGCCCTTTTGCTTTCTCAGCTCGTCAGCTGCTGCCCGGCAGCAATGAAACATCCCCTTTACATTGACATCCATGACTTTGTCCCAGTATTCATCCTTTAGTCCTTCCAGGTCGCGATGGTCAACAAAAGTAGTGACACCTGCGTTATTGATCAAAATATCTAAGCGTCCAAACGTCTTGATGGTTTCTTTCACCATGAGACGGACAGCCTCATCATCTGCTACATCCGCTTGGTATAACAGACTTTGAACCCCGAGAGCCTCTACCTCTTTTTGCGTCTCACGCGCCTCTTGCTCTGATCTGGAATAATTAATCGTGATATGTACGCCTTCCTTTGCCAAGCGCAAGGCTGTAGCACGTCCGATTCCAGTACCTGCGCCTGTAATCAAGGCCACTTTTCCTTTTAACAATGAAATCCCCACCTTTTCTTTAGTGAACGTAAACGTATTGGAGTGAATATACATGGTCTTCCTTCCCAGCAGAGGTCTCGGCGGCATTTTTTTGTACGAACTTTCTGATTATTGGTGTTGCCCGAAGCCCTTTTCACTGCGTACGACCTGGATATTCACCAAAAAAGAAATGCATTTTTGTTTCGTATTGCGAAAATAAGTTTCTTTTTTAAGGAAAATAGTAACAAACGAGGAACAGAAGTTCAATGCTTTTTCGCGAAAAGCCCATGATCTGACGTGGATTTGGAGGCTTTACTTTTCTTAATACTAACTATTGGAACTTTCAATTTTTTAGTGACAGAAAACTGTGTTAGTGTGAAGGAAATCGAGGGGAGGAGCGAGACACATGTTTCCATTTCGCGTAATCAATCAGGAAACTACCGAAGACGTACTGGATATGGCCAGTGTGATCGAAGTGGTAGAGCAGGCCTATCAAATGAAGTCAGATCAGCAGGCGACATTGTTCCCACTCATCTTTCATGAATTCGTAGAGGGCAGGGCCGACATGGATATTAAATCAGGCCATTTGCCAGCAGCAGATGTGTTTGGGCTCAAGCTCGTCTCATGGTTTGGAGACAACGCAGAAAAAGGGTTGCCACAGCTGGTCGGAACTGTCATGGTATTGGATAGTCAGACGGGTGTTCCTCTCGGGATTTTGAGCGGGGAGCACATCACCTGCATGCGTACGGGAGCAGCAGGCGGAATTGGCGCCAAATATTTGGCACGTCCAGAATCAGAAAACCTCCTCATCGTGGGTACGGGTCATCAGGCACCTTTTCAAATCATGGCGACGCTCATGGCCATGGAGCATATTAAACGAGTCTATATTTGCCATCCGAAATCAGGAGAAAAAGCACGCAGCTTTACAGCGCAGATCAAGGACAAGCTTCTTAAAAAGTTCGTCTCGAAGTATACAGGAGATGAATACGAGCGTTATGCGAGTCGCTGCGATGTAGAATTTATCGCGGTGGAAAATATCGAGGATGCCGTCAGACAAGCAGATATCATCATTACAGCTACTCCTTCCCGCGAGCCGATGATTCAAAAGGATTGGGTAAAACCAGGTACACACATCACATGTATCGGTGCAGATATGGAAGGAAAGCAGGAGATTGATGAGCACCTGTTTGCAGCAGGGCGTGTCTTCGTGGATGATGTCGGGCAGGCTGTTCGTGTAGGAGAAACAGAGGTTCCGATCAAAAAAGGAGTCATCACCGAAGCAGACATCGTTGGGGAAATCGGCAACGTGATCCTGGGGCGTGTTCCCGGTAGAAATACAGCAGAGGAAATTACGATCTTTGACAGTACAGGTATCGCTATTCAGGATTTGCTGACGGCTACCCATATTTTGAAAGTGGCAGATAAACGCGGCGTTGGAACGATTGTTGATCTGTAAAAGGAAATGTATGCGTAAAGGAGAGAACGAGCGATGAGAATTGCCCCTTTTAAAGTAGAAGAATGGATGAATGAATACGAGCTTGAGGCTGTCTACAATATTGCTGAGACATGTGTAGACTCTCTGACAGTCGAGGAGCTGATTCGTCTTTCTGCTGAGCCAGAAGACTTTTTCAAAGAGATGGCAGCGCAGAAGCTGACGTATGGTCACATCGAGGGCTCCCCGGAATTCCGCAGCCTCGTGGCAGGCATGTACAAGACGATGAAGCCAGAGAACATTTTGGCGATGAATGGGGCGATCGGAGCCAATTTCCTTACCTTGTTCTCGCTTGTCCAGCCAGGGGACGAGGTCATTACGGTTCATCCTACCTACCAGCAAATCTACTCCGTGCCTGAATCGTTTGGCGCACAAGTAAAGCTGCTCAGATTGCTTCCAGAGAATGAGTTTTTACCTGACCTCGATGAGCTGCGCTCGCTCGTTACAGACAAGACCAAGCTGATTTGCATTAACAACCCGAACAATCCATCAGGTGCGCTGATGAACGAAGCGATTCTCCGTGAAATCGTAGAGATTGCCCGCTCTGTAGATGCCTATCTGCTATGTGACGAGGTCTATCGCAATTTGCACCAAGATCCGGAGATTACAGTTCCTTCGATTGTGGATCTGTACGACAAAGGAATTGCGACAAGCAGTATGTCTAAAGTATTTTCTCTCGCGGGCCTTCGTCTGGGCTGGATCGCCGCGCCTGTAGATGTGATCAAAAACTGCTTCCAGCATCGTGACTACACAACCATCAGCTGCGGGATGCTTGACGATATGCTGGCCGTACATGCCTTGAAAAACCGCGACAAAATCATGGAGCGCAACCTGAAGATCGTACGTGATAACCTACAAATTTTAGATGAATGGGTAATAAGCGAGCCGCTGGTTTCTTACGTGAAGCCACAGGCGGGAACAACCGCGATGCTGAAATACGAGCTGGATATTCCGTCAGAAGCATTTTGCATCGATTTGTTCCGGTCAACCGGAGCGTTTTTGACACCGGGTAGCTGCTTTGACATGGAGGGCTGGGTCCGAATCGGATATGCCTGCTCTACAGAGGTACTGAAGGCTGGCTTGGAAAAGGTATCTGAGTTTCTCGCTACACAAAAAGTAACGCAATAGGCTCGGGCAGGCAGAGTCTCCTTCAAGTGATGGAGGAGACTTCTCTCCCGATCATCTGATCTGATACCAAATGGGGGGTTATCATGAGTCAGTTACATGTGGACGTGCAGCCGAAAAAGCAGAAAAAGCTATGGGATATCAACGTGTTTGCCTTGCTCTTTGTCGTTCTTGCAATTGCAGTTGTACTTACGTATTTACTGCCTGCTGGTGAATATGGAAGAGTAGAAGTAAATGGAAGAAACGTGATTGACCCAGCTACCTTTCAATTCATAGAAGCTTCTCCAGTAAAGCCGCTGGGACTGGTCAACAGTGTGCATACCGGCTTGGTTGAAGCCTCTGGAGTCATCTTTTTCGTTCTTATAATTGGCGGAACATTCGGAATTATAACGGCTACTGGCGCGATTGAAGCACTCATCGTCACTCTATCCAAGCTATTGCGAAATCAAGAAAAATGGCTGATTCCAATCATGATGCTGTTTTTTGCCGCTGGAGGCTCCCTCATGGGTATGGCCGAGGAGACGCTGCCTTATATCGCAATCATGATTCCACTGGCGATCGCACTTGGCTTTGATGCAATTACGGGTGCGGCGATCGTTTTGGTAGGAGCGTCTGTCGGTTTTACGTCGGCGCTTATGAATCCGTTTACAGTGGGAGTTGCCCAAGGAATCGCTGAATTACCTCCCTTCTCCGGCATGGGCTATCGCATTGCTGTATTTGTCGTGATGTACATCGTTTCTACCGCCTTTATTTTGCGGTATGCATCAAAAGTGAAAAAGGATCGTTCAGCTGGCTTCTTTGGTCTGTTCGAAGGAAAAAGCACGAGTGAGCTTTTGCGCGAGGATATTCAATTAACGGTCAGGCACAAATGGATCTTATCCTTGTTTGTCCTAAACTTCGGTGTTCTGGTTTTTGGGGTGATCGAGTATGGCTGGTATTTGACTGAGCTATCCGGACTCTTCCTGTTACTCGGGATCATCATCGGCTTCACAGGAAAGCTTAGCGTCAATCATATCGTAGACGCTTTCATGAAAGGGGCAGCCGGGCTGATTGCCGGAGCGTTGGTCATCGGAGTCGCGCGGGCTGTCGTGGTTGTCCTCAATGATGGTCATATTCTCGATACGATTCTGTATTATTCCGCAGGGGTGCTAAATCAGCTGCCGAGCACCTTTACGGCTCTCGGGATGCTCGTCTTGCAAACAATCATCAGCTTTATCGTTCCGTCTGGCAGTGGAATGGCTGCACTGACCATGCCGATCATGGCGCCTTTGGCAGAGCTTGTCGGGGTGACGCGCCAGACAGCGGTGCTCGCCTATCAGTTCGGGGATGGAATCTCGAATATTTTTATCCCGACCTCCGGTTATTTTATGGCTGGACTGGCGCTGGCAGGCATTCCGTGGACCCGCTGGATGAAGTGGATTTTCCCGCTGATTATGATGCAATACGCTGTTGCGGCTGTTGCGGTGTTTGTTGCGCATCTGATCGGGTACGGACCATTTTGATAAAAAGGAGAGTAGGCCATGACAATTTGTACCTCGACTCTCGCCCAATGGACGGTGAACGAGCGGCGATATTTGCATCAATACCCGGAGCTGTCTGGCGAGGAATATCAGACTGCCGCTTATATCCGAAAATGGCTGCAACAATGGCAAATTGAGCTGATTCCATGCGAGCCTCCCAGCGTCGTCGGCTTGTTGCGGGGAACGGATGGCAGCAAAACGATTGCTCTGCGCGCAGATATAGACGCTCTGCCTGTGAACGAAGAAGGGGATAAAGCTTATCTTTCCAAAAATCCGGGTGTCGCTCATGTATGTGGGCATGACGGTCACACCGCCATTTTGCTTGCAGCAGCGAAGTGGCTTGCTGAGAACAGGGGGGAAGTACGGCCCAATGTGCTGTTTCTGTTCCAATCGTCTGAGGAGATGCTCCCGAGCGGTGCGGAAGCGCTTGTTCGCCAAGGCGTGGTGGACGACGTCGACGCCGTGTTTGGACTTCATCTCTGGCAGCCGCTTGCGAAAGGCAAAATCGGAATTAGCAACGGATCGATAATGGCCTCCTCCGATGATTTGCGTATCGTGATTACAGGTTACGGTGGACATGGCTCGATGCCGCATGAGACCGTTGATCCGATCTTTGTAGCCAGCCAGGTCATTACAGCAGTCCAAGGGATTGTGTCCCGGAGGATAAACCCGATGGAGCCTGCAGTTATTTCGATTTGTCGGATGGAGTCTGGTACCACCTACAATATTATCCCAAACACGGCCATTCTCTACGGAACGATCCGCGCGCAGTCTGAAAAGACGAGGCAATTGCTGGTCGCCGAGCTGAAGCAGACGATTGAGGCCATATGCAGCGCGTGGGGCGCAAAGGGTGAGGTGATCGTGGACTGGGGCACACCGCCTGTCGTAAATGATAAAGAGATGAGCCAGTATGTCGCAGGAGTTGTCGCCGATCATTGGGGGGAAGAAGTGCTATGCTATGTAGAGCCGGTCATGGGGGGAGAAGACTTTTCCTATTATTTGGAGCGTAAGCCTGGTTCCTTTGTTTTTATTGGAATGGGAGGCGACCAAAGCGCTTATCCCCACCATCACCCCCGATTTGATATCGACGAGGATGTAATCCCGACAGGTATCGAGCTGTTTATTCAATTGGTCAAGCATTTCTAATAGATTGTACAAAAGGAGGATGTAGCAAATGCTAACGGTATCTTTTCTCGATATTGTCAAAGCACATAAACATTTGAGAGGGCAAGTCATTCAGACACCGCTCATTCAGTCGGCAGCCTTGTCCAGCTTGTCTGGCGCAGACGTATGGATGAAGCTGGAGTGCCATCAAAAAACCGGATCGTTCAAGGCGCGGGGGGCACTCAACAAGATTGCCTCTATGCGTGAAGACGAGCTCGCTCGTGGAGTAATCACCGCTTCTGCCGGTAACCATGCACAGGGAGTTGCCTATGCGGCTTCCCTGAAAGGCATTTCCGCTCTGATCGTAGTGCCGAAAACAGCGCCAGAGACGAAAAAAGCCGGAATCAAGCGCTATGGTGCGGAGCTGGTCGTGCACGGTGACAGCTATGATGAGGCTGAAAGCTACGCGTACCAATTGGCAGAAGAGACGGGCAGGACGTTTGTTCATGCATTTGAAGATGATCAGATCATTGCAGGTCAAGGAACAGCCGGACTGGAGGCACTTCTGGAGGAGCCTGATTTTGACGTCATCCTCGTGCCAGCGGGTGGAGGCGGATTGATTTGCGGGGTAGCACTTGCCGCCAAGGCGATCAAGCCGGATGTAAAAGTGATTGGCATACAGACACACGCTTCACCACCGTGGTACTATTCCTTCCGTGAAAAGCGGCTGGCTGATGTGGAGTACAGCGATTCACTGGCGGATGGACTGCACGGTGGAATTACGCAGGGAAATCTGGATTTGGCACTTGAGATTGTGGACGACTTTTTGCTCGTTGAAGAAGAGCATGTCGCCCAGGCGATGCATTGGCTAGCAAAAGAGCATCATCTCATGGTCGAGGGCTCAGGGGCAGTAGGGGTTGCGGCATTGATGCAGGGTACGGTACCTGATCTGCAAGGGAAAAAGGTACTGACCATCGTCAGTGGCAGCAATGTGGATGCCGGAAAGCTCGCAGGTATTGTGAGCAAATATTCAGAGCGCTAAAAGGAAGGAGGTCGCCGCATCTGCGAACGGCCTCTTTTCTTTGTCTGGAAAGCTCATCAGTTGATCAAATGTCTATTCTTCGGCTAAACTTCTCTCTATAGGCACAGGAAACGGGTCGCATTGGAAGGGGGGAGTGGAACCACTATGGAATTACGGAATTTAAAAACATTTCTGGTGGTAGCCGAGCATTTGAATTTGACCAAGGCAGCCGAGGTATTAGGATACAGTCAGCCAACCATTACCGTGCAAATTCAGGCATTGGAGCGTGAGCTTGGCCATCCGCTGCTCAATCGAGTAGGCAAGCGCACATTTTTAACCCCGGCAGGAAAAACAGTCAAGCAGTACACCGATCAGCTGTTTCTTGTGTTGCAGCATATGGAGGAAGAGCTAAATACGCTGCACTTGCCCGTAGGCCCGCTCGTTGTAGCAGCACCTGAGTTTTACTGTACACATTTCATGCCTCAAATTCTCAAAGTGTACGTCGAGACTCATCCGCAGGTCAATTTACAGGTCATTTCGTGTACGAGCCAGGAGACACTCAGAAAAATTCATTCGCATGAGGCCGATATTGGCATTATTGCAGGTGTCAGCTCACAGCCCGAGATTTTTTCTACGATTGTAGACATGGAGGAATTTGCACTTGTCGCGTCTCCTAACATGATCAAGAAACGCTCCATGCAGGAGGCTTTGGCAGCCTTTCCTTTTCTGTCCTATCAGGAGGGCTGCAACCTGGATGGATTCATCTCACAGTGCTTGCTGGAGATCGGGTATGTACCGCCGTCTGTAATCAAGTGCAGCAGTGAGGAAACGATCAAGCGGTCTGTTCTAAACGAAATCGGGGTAGCGCTGCTTAGTACGGCTTTGGTAGCGAAGGAGCTTGGGACGGGAGAACTGACAGAGCTTTACCGCTTCTCCAAAAAAGCAGAGACCTCGCTCGTATGTTTGGAGCGGAGAAAGGGCGAGGCTGCTATCCAAACGTTTATTGAGCTGGTAAAGGACGTATGGCAAACGGTAGGAGAAGAGTAGAGGATAATAAGCGGATTCCTGTATAGAGGGATTCGCTTTTTCTTGTTATAAAATTGTTTGACTATTCGGAACTGGGCAGGTATAATTTGGTTAATCTTTGTTAGTAAAGTTAACTAACTCTATGGTGGTGATTGGTGAGGCGTGCGTGTTCCCAGAAAAACAGGCAACAGCAAACTGGTGAAGAAGCTGAACAAGGGAGAGGTTTTACAGCAGGTCATACAGCACGGTCAGATTTCCCGCGCCGATATATCCAAGGAGACCATGCTCAGTCGTCCGTGTGTTTCTGCTCTGGTAGAAGAGATGATTCAAGAAGGTCTTCTGCACGAGGTAGGGATGGGAGATTCCAAAGGCGGGCGAAAGCCGATTCTCTTGGAATACAATTACCAGGCGTATGCGATTGCAGGGGTGATTTTCGAGGGTACCACACTGGACATGGCGATTGCCGATTTGAAAGGCGAGTTTTTGGCACGCTACCGAAAGCGACTGGCTCTGCCATCCAATGGCGAAACCGTCATTGAGGACTTGGCGGCAGGTTTGGAGCAACTCTTGGAAGAGAGCGGTATCGAGCGAGAACGACTGCTCGGTGTTGGCGTCGGCTTGCAGGGTGTCACTCAGCGTGGGAGCGGTACTGTCAGCTTTTCACCCAGTACGGGCTGGATGGGTTCTCCGATCCAGCAAACCATCGAGGAGCGGCTTGGACTGCCTGTCATCATCGATAACGATGTGAATATGATGACACTGGGCGAATACGTCCGTGGGGCAGGAGTCGGTCATTCCAATGTCGTCTACATGTACGTAGGTACAGGCATTGGCGCGGGTATCATTTTGGACGGACAATTTTACCGAGGAAGCCGAGAAGCAGCAGGTGAGATCGGCTTTATGATGATCGGTCCCGTACATAACCGTCCGAATGACGCGTCTGGGGTTTTTGAGACGAATTACTCTACCTCGGGAATTTTGCAGCAAGCAAAGGGATTTCTCTCCGACCTTCAGGAAGGGTCGAGTGTCATAGAAGCGCTCATCCGCCTCGCCCGGCAAAATAACGCCGATGCACAACGTCTTCTCGATGATGTGTATCGACATTGGGCGTATGGCATGGCAAACATCGTAAGTGTATTGAACCCGGAGCTGTTAATCCTGAGCGGGGAGATGGTCCACGTCGACGAAGAAGGGGTGAAACGAATTCACGATTGGCTAAGCGAGTGGGTGCCAGAGGTGCCAAGACTCGAACAGGCAAGCTTGGGGGAACGGGCAGGCTTGATTGGCGCAGTGCATTGCGTCTTGGAAGCGTTTCCGTTCAGCAGACTGCTTGACAAAGAGTGAGAAGAGAAGAAGAGGGGGAGTAAGTTTTGAAGAAGTCCAACAGCATAAAAAAATGGATGCAAGGTATATTCGTCAGTTCCTTGGCCTTGACTGTGGCTGCGTGCTCAGGTGGAGGACAACAATCAGCACCTGCTGACAACAGCAATAACGGTGGTGGTTCCGGCTCACAGCCAGCAGCACAACCGGCAACACCAGCTCCGTCTGGAGAACCGCAAAAGCTGGTTATTTATACAGGACGCGACAAAAACATTTTTGAAGTCGTCCTGCCGAAGTTCAAGGAGAAGTATCCAAACATCGAGGTGGAAACACTGGAGATGGGCGCCCAACAAATTTTGGAGCGTGTTCGTGCAGAGAAAGCCAACCCGCAGGCTGACTTCTGGTGGGGCGGCACACAGTCCGCATTGAGCACAGCTGCTAATGAAGGACTACTGGAAGCTTACAAGCCTACCTTCTCTGACAAGGTTCCTGATTTGTACAAAGACCCGCAAGATCGCTGGTATGGTGAGATGCTCTTGCCAGAGGTCATCATGTACAACAAGGATGTGCTCAAGCCGGAAGAAGCGCCACAAGATTGGGATGAATTGCTCGATCCGAAATTCAAGGACAAAATCGTGATTCGTAACGTTCTGCCGTCAGGCACGATGCGCACCATTTATTCCGCTATGATTTTCCGCCAGGGTGCAGATACACCTGAAAAAGGCTATGAGTGGTTGTTGAAGCTGGATGCTAACACGAAGGAATACACCCAAGACCCAACCAACCTCTACCTCAAGCTAGATCGTCAAGAAGGCGTAATCTCCCTGTGGAACCTGCAAGACGTTCTGTTGCAAGGCAAAAAGAACAACCATCCTTATGATTTCATTTATCCAAAGAGTGGAGCACCTATTCTCGTAGACGGTATCGCTCTCGTCAAGGGCGCGAAAAACCTGGATGCGGCGAAAAACTTCATGGAGTTCTTGATGAGTCCGGAAATTGCTTCTCAGCTGGCTAAGGAGCGCTTCCAGTTCCCTGCTCGTACCGATATCAGCAAAGACGATTTGCCAGATTTCATGAAAAATCTGGAGCTGAAGCCGATGGATCTCGATTGGGATGTAATGGCTGCTAAGGAAAAAGAGTGGATGCAGCATTGGGATGAAAACATTAAGGGCAAAGGCAAGAAGTAATGATGTCTAGACGGGAAGGATGATTCCTTTCCGTCTAGTCACTTGTGCAATGCAAAGCTAGGGCATGTGGCCACAACTTGCCACAAAGGAGGAAAGAAGACCTGATGAGCAGCGTAACACTTGATCATGTATACAAACGGTTTGGCAATGCAAAAGGAGTCGAGGACGTTCACATCCATATTGAATCAGGTGAATTCTTCACATTTTTGGGGCCAAGCGGTTGCGGCAAAACAACCACCTTGCGAATGATCGCGGGCTTTTACTTTCCGACAGAGGGACAAATCCGTTTTGGCAGCCAGGAGGTTACGGCTGTACCGCCTCACAAGCGCAACACGGGGATGGTTTTCCAAAACTACGCACTGTTTCCACACATGACTGTCTTTGAAAATATCGCGTTTGGGTTGCAGGTGCGCAAAATCAACAAGACAGATACAAAGGAACGTGTCGAGCGCATCATGAAGCTGGTGCGACTAGAGGGCTACGGCGACAGACGCATTGATCAGCTCTCAGGTGGGCAGCAGCAAAGGGTCGCGCTGGCGCGAGCACTCGTTATTGAGCCACAAATTTTGCTGCTGGATGAGCCACTGTCCAATCTGGATGCCAAGCTGCGCGAGGAAACCCGCTTTGAAATCAAGCGGTTGCAGCTGGAGCTCGGGATTACGACCATCTACGTGACGCATGACCAGGCAGAAGCGATGTCGATGTCCGATCGGATTATGGTTATGCAGAGTGGAGAGGTACAGCAAATAGGCACTCCGCATGAGATTTACCATTACCCCGTGAATCGATTTGTCGCCTCGTTTATTGGCGAGACGAATTTGTGGGAAGGAACCGTTGTCGGCATCGAAGGAGAAGAGGTTAAAGTACGCCTCGCTTCCGGTCATGTGCTCAGCGGGCTGAAACAAAATGCTTCGCCACGCGCTCGTCTGGAGGCTGGGGAGACCATTACGATGTCGATCCGTCCTGAATCGGTTCAGGAAAGCACAGTAGCTGAGGGATTCAATATCGTCTCCGGTTCTGTTGAAATGTCCGAATTTACAGGCGCATGCGTGAACTATACGACCAAGGTCGGTCAAGAACAGCTGCGCAGCATGTCTATTAATCTGGGACGGCCAGTAAAGCAGCGGGGAGACTCAATCGGGCTGCATATCCCGAAAGAGAGCATTTATTTCGCAGGATAAGGGGGAAGAAGCTTTTGAAAGCAGATTTGCAGCAAGTGCCGGCATTAGCCAGACGGAAGTCTATCACTTCTTCACCCGCCTTCGTCTATGTTCTGGTTTCGCCGCTCTTTTTGATCTTACTGGCGTATGTCATCTATCCGTTGTTTGAAACCTTTATCGCAAGTATCAATGTCGATGAGCAAATTACGTGGAAAAACTACACGCGCTTTTTCAGTCTGGAGCATACCGCCAACCTGGAAGCGCTTTGGACCAGCATCTACATTTCCATCTTAAGTGTCATCAGTTGTGGAATTGTCGGTGTGGCGATGGCCTTTTTGCTGGAGCGCTATGAATTCCCTGGACGCAAAATCTTGTCCGTTCTGGCGCTTGTTCCGATGGCACTGCCGCCACTGATTGGAGTCCTTTCGTTTACCTTCTTATATGGAGAGAGCGGTATCTTCCCGCGAATGTTCAAGGAACTGTTTGATCTGGCACAAGTGCCTTTCTCCCTGAAAGGTTTTTGGGGAGTAGTTGTGGTCCATGCATTTACGATGTACCCGTACTTTTTCATGACGGCGACGGCTGCCATCAAAGGACTTGATCCTTCGCTGGAAGAGGCAGCAGCGAGTCTCGGGGCTAACCGATTTACGGTTTGGCGCCGCGTCATCCTGCCGATGCTGACACCTGCGATTGTAGCGTCATCGCTTCTTGTGTTTATGATCTCGATGGCTTCTTACACCGCACCGCTTATTTTTGGAATCGACCGTACGATGACCATGCAAATTTATCTGTCCCGTACCAATGGGGACTTGGACATGGCGGCTACACAATCGACGATTTTGTCTATCGTTTCGATTGCCTTTTTGCTGATCATGCGCTGGTATCAGGGCGCACGCAATTATCAGAACCTCAGCAAAGGGGTTAGTGTGCATCGCACCGAGATCAAGAGTAAAGCTGGGCGCTACGTAACGATTGTGCTGTCGTTTATCGGCACGATTATCCTGATGCTGCCAATTCTCGTCCTGGTACTGATCTCCTTCTCGGTGGATGGTACGTGGACGGTACAGATATTGCCTCCTCAATATACGATGAGTCATTACATTGATTTGTTTACAGACAGCAAGACATGGCGTCCGATCGCCAATAGCTTGCAGCTTTCTGCAATCGCCTCCATCGGAATTGTTCTGTTTGGGGTAGCTGCTGCCTATTCGATGGTTCGCCTCAAGTTCCGCGGTAAAACACTTTTGGATGTGCTGATCATGCTGCCGTGGGCATTGCCTGGTACGGTTGTTGCCGTAAACCTGATTGCAGCCTTCAGTCAGCCTAACGTGTTTAGCTTTGGACAGGTATTGATCGGGACGTTTTGGATCATCCCGCTTGCTTACTTCGTCCGCCATCTGCCATTGGTGTTCCGCTCGACTTCGGCAACCCTGATGCAGATGGACCCTTCTGTCGAAGAGGCTGCGCGCAATCTTGGAGCCTCCTGGTGGTACAGCTTCAGACGTGTTGTGTTTCCGATGGCTCTAGGCGGGATTCTCGCCGGGACACTATTGGCATTCGTACAGTGTATCGGAGAATTCGTTGCTTCGATCCTGATCTTTACACCACGGACGACACCTTTGTCCGTAGCCGTTTTCCAACGTATGTACAATTTTGAATTCGGTACCGCGTGTGCCTACGGCGTCTTGCAAATCGTGGTCATCATCATCGTATTGTTCATCTCCAGAAAGCTGTCGGGGGATAAAGCCGGTACTGCCGTTTAGTAACGGCTAAATAGGCTGGCACTCGCCCCCACGCCGCGGTTTCATCACCCGCCATGGTGATAAAGGAGGAGCTTTAACATGGAAAGCAGTGAGTCAATTGACAAGCACATGCCGGGGGCCAGACTGCCTTGCCCTCCCATCCCTGTATTTGCACGTGCAGGGCATGGGGAACATGGCTTGCTCGATCTGTGGACAGCGATCAAGCCGCTTGCTACGATAGCCAGCGCGATGAATACGGGTGCTCATCCGGATGATGAGCATAGTGCGATGCTCGCTTATCTCGCAATGGGACGAGGCGTGTACACCTCAAGTATCATCGCCACCAGAGGAGAAGGTGGCCAAAATGAGATTGGCTGCGAACAAGGTGTTGCTCTGGGGATTATCCGTACCAGAGAGCTGGAGGAAGCATCGCGGATCAGCAATGTCACACTCGGTATTTTAAGCGAAGAGCTGATTGACCCGATCCATGATTTTGGCTTTTCCAAATGCGCAGAGGAAACTTTTCGCAAGTGGGGTGAAGAGGTCGTCTACGAACGTCTGGTGCGGAAAATCAGGGAGCTGCGCCCGGATGTCGTGATTGCGTGCTTTGAAAATGAACCTACTACTCACGGACATCACCGGGCCATTACACTGTTGACCCAACGGGCTTTTCAGGGCGCAGCAGATCCTGATGTATTTCCACAGCACCAGGAGAGTGGGCTGTTGCCCTGGCAAATCAAAAAGCTGTACGTGCCAGTGATCGATAACGACGACTACCATGTAGCCGTTCCTGTGGGAGAATACGATCAAAACTACGGCTCCTCCTATGTGCAGCTTGGTGAGCGCTCGCGCTTCATGCATAAGACGCAGGGCATGGGGGTTCATTACGATGAAGGACCGACTTACAACTACTACCGATTGGACGCCGCGGTTGTTCCTGCCCAGGAAAAAGAACGCGATTTCTTCTCAGGACTTCCGTTCACTTTTGCAGATTTGGCAGAGGACGTAGCGGAAAAAGGAGCGCCGGAGCTGGCAGACGCCCTGCAACGATTGAATGATGCGGCGATGGATGTCCTGGCAGCGTACCCGCGCTTTGCGGAGGTAGCCAATCGTGTACACCGAATGAAAGCGTTGCTTCATGCCGCGCAGCAGGAGGTACATACTGCTTCCATCGACAAGACAGCCAAAATAGATCTGATGTACCGTCTAGGAATCAAGGAAGCGCAGCTAAATCGAGCAAGTGCCGAGGCACTTTCACTCGTGGTCAAGATTAAGCCGGATACTGGCGAATGGGTGGCAGGCCAAACGACGACAGTCACGGTAACGGCCTACAATGGTGGAGCGATAGAAATTGAGCATGTCCAGCTGCGATTGCGTGTGCCACAAGGCTGGACAGCAAAACCACTGACGCCAACTGCTTTCCCGCGTTTGCCATATAACCAGACGGTTTGCACGGTGTACGAGGTGTCGATTCCCTCTGATGCCAGTCTGTTTCATCCCTACAAGCCACCTGCACTCGAAGTCGAGGCCCAGTATTTTGCTTTTGATACCGCGAGTGCGATTCGGGTTGAACCGGAAGCCTGCGTAGCCGTTTTGCCACCCTACTCGCTGGCACTGACACCGGATAATGTCGTTTTCAATACACTGCACACCAATGAGACGATCCCTGTCAAAGTGACATTGAAGCAGTACCGGACGGGTACAACGACTGCAAAAGTATCCCTGCAGCTGCCGGACGGATGGACAGCCGAGCCAAGCAGTGTCGATGTTCCGTTTTCTTTCCGCGGTGAGACCAAGACGATTTCATTTACAGTGAAAACGACTCCTAAGGTAGAAAACGGAAAGTACGAGATTCTTGCGCAGGTCACAGGAACAGATGGCGTGACGGAGAATGGGCGCAACGTCCAGGTCATTGAGTATCCTCACGTAGGTCGCAGTTATTTGATCCTTCCGACAGAACTAATCGTTCAGGCGTTTGATCTGGTTATTCCGGAGAATCAGAGGATTGGCTACGTATCCAGCGGCTTTGACAATATTGATAAATACTTGCGTCAGGTAGGGGTAAACTGCATCAACCTCGATGCCAATGAGATTCAATCAGGTGATTTGTCTCGCTATGACACGATTATTCTCGGTATTCGCGCATACGGCTTCCGCAGAGAATTGATCGATAGCAATTTGCGCCTTTTGCAGTACGTGGAAAACGGCGGAAATCTCGTCGTGCAGTACCATAAGCCGGAGGATAAATGGAAGCCGCAGCTCGCACCGTATCCGATTTTTATCGGAGAATCACTGATTGATTGGCGAGTCACGAATGAGCAGTCAGATGTACGCATGCTTGCCCCGGAGCACCCGATGTTTCACAAGCCAAATCTGATTACGTCAGCAGATTGGGATGGCTGGGTACAGGAGCGCTCCATCTACAACCCTTCGCGCTGGGGCAGTGAATATACCGAGTTGATTGCGACAAGTGATCCAGGTGAGCCGGAGTTTCGAGGGATTTTCCTCTCTGCGCATTACGGCAAAGGGACGTATACATACAGCTCACTCGCTTGGTTTAGAGAAATTCCGCAGCTTGTGCCAGGTGCATTCCGCCTGTTTGTCAACATGATCAGTCAAAAGCAGTAAGCGATTCACCCATTTCACCACTCCGTTATGTTTTTCTTAGGGTCGATCCATGGCACATCAGGAAAAGCTACTAGAGTAGCCATGATTGATATAGACATCAATCTGAAGAGGATGCTCAAAAGGTACGGAAGCACAGCTTTTTGATCAGACTCGGAAAAGGGGAATGGAGGAGAGTTCATTGAAAAAGGGGAAGCTTGCCAAGTTGTACACGATTACGACAGCGGCGGTGCTAGCAGGTAGCTTGATTATGCCGGTAGCACCCCAGACTGCCCATGCCGACCGGGGGGTTGTCGATTTGTGGAAAGCGATCAAACCGCTCGCCACAATCGCCAGCGCCATGAATACCGGGGCCCATCCAGATGACGAGCACAGTGCCATGCTCGCGTATCTGTCACTGGGTAGGGGAGTGGATACGTCCAGCGTCATCGCAAACAGGGGGGAAGGTGGCCAAAACGAAATTGGAAGTGAGCTGGGTAATGCCCTGGGAATTATCCGCACACGCGAATTACAGGAGGCTTCCAAAATCACCAACATCCATTTGGAAAATCTGAGTGAAAAAATCGATGACCCGATTTTTGATTTCGGCTTTTCCAAGAGTCCTGATGAAACACTGGAAAAATGGGGAGAGCAAGTTGCGTACGAAAAGCTGATTCGTAAAATCCGTACAATCAGACCTGATGTAGTAATACCCGCATTTCTGAACGAACCTTCGACTCACGGCCATCATCGCGCGATCAATGTCATTACCGTGCGAGCTTTCAAGGATGCAGCCGATCCGAACATTTTTCCCGAGCAGATAAAAGAAGGGCTCGCACCATGGCAAGTGAAAAAGCTGTATTTGCCAGCAAAGGAATCCGACTACTCTGTGAGTGTTCCTGTCGGCGACTACGACGAAATTTACGGCGCTTCGTATTTACAGCTGGGTGAGGAATCCCGTTTCATGCACAAGAGCCAAGGAATGGGACGCCACTACGATGAGGGGCCGACCTTAAACTACTACAAGCTGGATCAAGCTGTAGTGGAGAGCAAAAAGAAAGAAACGGACTTTTTCGATGGAATCGCTTATACCTTTGACGATTTAGCCAAGGAGGTTGCAAACCAGCCTGGCGGAGAAAAAATAGCTGCTGATCTGAAAAAGCTGCAAAAGGATTCTTCCGAAGTAATTGCAGCATATCCACAGTTTGCGACAGTAGCCAAGGAAGTACATGAAATGCTCGCTGACGTGCAAAAAACAACAGCGACTGTAAAGGCAGCTAATCTGCCTGCCGACACAAAAACAGACCTGCTGCACCGTCTGGATGTCAAGCAGGCACAGCTGAACAAGGCAAGTGCCGAGGCACTTTCTCTGGTGACAAAGGTCAAGCCGGAGACTACCGAGCTGGTGGCTGGTCAAAAGACCAAAGTAACCGTGACTGCCTACAACGGAGGACAAAGCAAAATCAGCAAGGTTGATTTGAAATTAAACGTTCCAGCGGGCTGGACGGCAAAAGCTTTGTCCACTACGAGCTTTTCGCAGCTGGGCTACAATCAGACGGTAAAAACGACGTTTGACGTATCCGTTCCAGCAAATGCGGAGTTGTTCCAACCGTATGCAGCGCCAGCGATTACGGCTGATGTTTCGTACAGCCTATCCGGCCAAGCAGCCAATAGCCATGTTGTGCCAGCTGATGCAATTGCAGTCCTTCCATCTTTTTCGCTGGTACCAAGCCCAAGCGCTACCGTATTGAATACGCAAAAGCCGGAGGAGCCGATTCCTGTCAAGGTAACGGTGAAAAACTACAATCCTGGTGCAGCACAAACGAACATTTCTCTCGATGTACCAAAAGGCTGGACAGTAGAGCCTAAAGCAGCACCACTCGCTTTTGACGCAAAAGGAGAAACGAAGTCAGTTGCCTTTACGGTAAAAGCCGCAGCCTCTGTCAAGCCGGATCAATACACGATCACGGCAGTCGCAACAGGTGGCGGCAAAGAAAGCCGTCATGGCGTACAGGTCATTCGTTATCCGCATCTGGGAACGACTTACTTCGTGCAGCCTTCGACAGTTGCGATCCAAGCGTTTGATCTCAAGGTACCTGCTGGTCTCAAGGTCGGCTACGTATCCAGCGGCTTTGACAATATCGATCAATACTTGTCGCAGGTCGGCGTCAATGTGACGAATTTGACTGCGAAAGATATTGAGTCAGGTGATCTTAGCCAGTACAACACCATCGTTTTGGGTATACGCGCATACGGCTTCCGTCCCGAGCTGATTCCGAGCAATGAGCGTTTGCTTAAATACGTAGAAAACGGCGGCAATCTCGTCGTGCAGTATCATAAGCCCGAAGACAAATGGAAGCCTGAGCTCGCTCCTTATCCAATCAAAATCGGTGCACCTTTGATTCAGTGGCGCGTGACGGATGAAAACTCCAAAGTCACGATGCTGGCACCAGATCATCCGCTGTTCAACACCCCAAACAAAATCACAGATGGGGATTGGGATAACTGGATTCAGGACCGCTCAGCTTACAACCCGGCTGAGTGGGGCAAGGAATATACCGAGCTGATCGCAAATGGCGACCCGGGAGAGAATGAGTTTACAGGAACGTTCCTCTCTGCCAAATATGGCAAAGGAACCTATACCTACAGCTCGCTTGTCTGGTACCGAGAAATTCCTGCTCTGGTGCCTGGCGCGATTCGGATGTTTGTAAACATGGTCAGCCTGCATCAGTAAAAGCAGCATTTCGCGGTCCGTAGTAGGATCACGATTCTTTAGCAAAAGTGGTGAAGCGATTCTCTTTTTGGGTCGCTTCCCCTCCTTTTGCGAAAGAGATTTCGTCGCAGAAAACGTAGCCAACGAATCGGCAGGGAAGGAGATGCGAAAAGATGGATTACAGAGAACGGATTTTTCAGCAGGAGGGGGCTAGTTTCCCTGGGAGGACGTATGTGGAGGCTGTGTTGGAGCCTGCTTTTAACGAGGCCAAAAACCATCTCTTGGAACCGATGATGGCCATCAACAAGGCGCATCTGATCATGCTGCGAGAACAGGAATTGATTACCGATGATGAAGCGAGAATGATCGCTCGTGCACTCAGCGGTATTGATCTGGATGAACTGCGTCGCTCTTCGTATACCGGGCAGTTTGAAGATTTGTTCTTTCAGGTAGAGAGCCGTCTGCTGGAGCTGGCACCGGATGTAGCGGGCAATCTGCATCTGGCAAGAAGCCGCAATGATATGGGGATTACGATTTACCGCATGGTGCTGCGTGAAAAACTGCTTGTGACCCTGGCATCTGCCCTCTATCTGAAAGAGCATTTGCTCCTCTTTGCACATGAGCATGCGGAGACGGTGATGATTGGCTATACGCATACCCAGCAGGCACAGCCAACGACGATGGCTCATTACATGCTGGCTGCCACTGATTTGCTCAGCCGTGATATCAAAAGGCTTATCCAAGCGTACCACACCTGCAACAGAAGTCCGATGGGGGCAGCTGCACTGACGACATCGGGCTTTGCAATCAGTCGTGAGCGAATGAAGGAATTGCTCGGATTTGACGAATTGGTAGAAAATTCCTATGATGCTGTATGTGGGGCCGATTATTTAGGAGAAGTTGCAACTGCGATACAATTGGCAGCGATCAACCTGGGACGTACCGTACAAGATATGCTGCTGTGGTGCACGCAGGAATTTGCCGGACTAAAAGTAGCAAGCCCCTATGTTCAGATCAGCTCGATCATGCCGCAAAAACGTAATCCGGTTTCCTTTGAACATATGCGTTCCTTATTGTCCAGTTGTGCAGGGAATGCGACGACAGTTCTGACTATGATGCACAATACACCGTTCGGGGATATTGTGGATACCGAAGACGATATGCAGCCTTATGCATGGCGCGGAATGTCCGTGCTAGAGCAAATGTATCGACTCATGGCAAGCGTGGTAGGAACGATGGAGGTAAACAAGGATGTTCTTTTGGCACGGGCAAAAGAAAGCTATGCTACGGTAACTGAGCTGGCTGATACTTTGGTGCGCACAGATCGCATCTCGTTTCGCAAGGCGCATCACATCGTAAGCAGTGTTGTTAAGGAAGCCATGAGCGCCGGGCTGGCAGCAAATCAAATCAGTCTCGAACTAGTAAATCGCGCAGCGCAAGCCGTCATCGGCAGAGAACTGGTGCTCACAGCAGAAGAGCTGGCGCTCGCTTTAGACCCGGTTCATTTCGTTGCAATTCGCAAGCTGCCTGGCGGTCCGAGTCCAGACGAGATCAAGCGGATGATCGGCGAACGCCAAAGGGCATGGCAGGAAGAGGCGGAATGGCTAGCGCAGGCGAAGCAGTCATGCACGGCTGCAGCGCAAAAGCTCGACCAAATGACAGCCGAATGGAGTGTGGGGTAATGGCAGTGGTGCGGATTCCTCTTCTGGCAGTGGACGGAGGAGGCACCAAGTGCCTGGCGGTGCTGGTGGACCGATCCAGCCAAGAAGTCGGAATAGGTCGTTCCGGCTCATGTAATTATCAAGGAATTGGAGAGGAAGCGGCATCACGCGAGCTGATTGCTGCGATCGCACAGGCACTGGAAGATGCAAAAGGACGTAACGAGTTAATCGCTCAGTCACAATCTCAGATTGACGAACAGGTGGAGTGGGAAGTGGAGTGTGCGGTGTTTGGTCTTGCTGGACTGGATACCGAGCATGACCGACAGGTGATTTGTGGCATGGTGGAGAAAGTACTTACGTCGCTAAACATCCGCGTCCGCCATTTGATCGTAGAAAACGACGGCTTTGCCGCGCTGCTTGGCGCAACTGGCGGTAAGCCTGGTATTTTGGTGATAGCAGGAACAGGCTCGATCGCGTTTGGGGTAAATGAGAGTCAACAAACAGCGCGTGCCGGTGGCTGGGGGCATCGGGTTGGAGACGAAGGAAGCGGCTATTGGATCGGGAAGCAAGCAATTATGGCCGTTTTAAAGCATGCGGACGGCAGAGGAGAGAAAACGATCCTCAAAGAATTGCTTCTCCCCTACGTAGGACTTACGCGTGTAGATGAATTATTTAACTGGACCTATAGCTCGCATTACTCGGTAGACAAGGTAGCCGAGCTGTCGCCACTCGTAAGTCAGGCATCAAACGCCCATGATCAGGTGGCGCAAGCGATTCTACAAGCAGCGGGCGAAGAACTGTTTTTATCGGTTCGTGCCGTCATTGACCAGCTGGAAATGAAAAATAAACCGTTCCAGATGATCTTGCAGGGAGGCGTCCTGCAAAACGACGAGCGTGTGCGGGAAATTGTCGTAGAGCAGGTCAAACGCTATGCCTCGCAGGTCGTTATTGAAAATGCGCAAAACGCTCCTATATACGGAGTGATTGCAAAAGGCTTGGCTTATCTCGATAGTCAGGAGAACCAGGCGAACGGTAAATGAGGTGCCTTACATGAAAAAAGTAATGGTTGTGTTCCCCCATCCAGATGATGAATCATTTGCATGTGGGGGCACGCTTGCAAAATGCCAGGATCACGGACAACAAACATGCCTATTATGCATCACATCGGGGTGCAAGGGACGTTCGGGTCCGTTTGATATCGATTGCCGCGAGAAGCTGGCGCGTCATCGCGAACAGGAGCTGGGCAAAGCAGCGGAAGTGCTGGGGATCAATCGGCTTGATTTGTTCCGTTACCCGGACGGCTCACTGGAGAATGCGGATCGGGAGGAGCTGATTGGAAAAATCCAGGCAGCGATTGTCGATTGGAAGCCAAATGTAGTTGTTACCTTTCCGCCAGACGGGGTAACAGGACATCCTGATCATATCGTCACATGCGAGGCGACTACGATCGCAGTAGAGCGAGCAGAGCTTCAGCTGACAATTGATGAATATCCTGATTTGTACTATGTGTCGATCCCTCACTACTATGACCACTGCCCGGATCGCGGACCAAAAGCGGCTGTACCGATTACGGGAAAAGTGGACATCACTCTATATCGAACGCAAAAAGGGGAAGCGCTGAAGGCCCATCAAAGTCAGGTATATTCTGTAAATCGTGCCTATCCTGGCGTAATTGACGGGGATTTCGGGGTGATCGGTTGCTATGAATATTACACCTTGGTTCGTACCGCAGGAAAAGCAGTCGAGCCAGTAGCAGCGTCAAACGGAATTCCGCTTATCGAGCTGTGACCATCGCCGAAAAACGTCTTCTATACTTTTAAGGAAAGACCCTTTCAAACCAGTTGATTCTGCCGGTTGCGAAGGGTCTTTTGCCTTGAAAAGCATATATGGGTAGTAGAGATGAAACCGTTTCCAGCTCCTGACGTATACGAATAAAAAGGGGAAGGGGAGTGGCCAGATATGAGCTTGTTTCAATTCTTTTTCTCCAGGTATAAGTGCTTGGTTTATACGGCTTTTGGCCATGAAAATTATTTGCGTATCGTTCACAAGCTAGCGGCAGGTGGTGTGCAGTTTCGGACTAGGTCGTATTCTCAGCAAGGGAATCAATTCGGTTCGCCAGCCTTGGGCTTTTTTCCGAGAAACGATTTTACACAGTATGATATCTATGTGAAAAAAGCTGACGAGCATAAAGCCCAAATGGCGATTCATACGAAATAAGGCAACGAAAGAGCA
This sequence comes from Brevibacillus reuszeri, assembly GCF_002897295.1. Lineage (GTDB taxonomy): Bacteria > Bacillota > Bacilli > Brevibacillales > Brevibacillaceae > Brevibacillus > Brevibacillus reuszeri_A. Next base: position 214,214 of record NZ_BEXF01000007.1, on the reverse strand, counting down.
TGTAAATGTGCTTCCAGAAGCGCATAAGCTATACGAACGATACGGGCTTGTATATAATGAATGGTAAATTTGTTGAAAGCTGCTTGGATGTAAAAGGAGGATGCAAAAGTGACCGTACAAGACCTACTAAAAAACCGCAGAGCTGTGCGAAACTATATTCAGAAAGAAGTAGAGACCGAGAAAATTCAGGCGCTGCTCGATTGCGCTGTCCTCGCTCCGAATGACCGTTTGCGTCAGCCGTGGCATTTTTATGTGATCAGAGGAGAAGCCAAGCAACGCTTTGAGGACATTGCGAAGGCGTTTTTGCTGGAGCGTTTTCCAACCAAACCGAATCTTGTGAACAGTTCACTGGAAGTCCTGGAAAAAACACCGCTGGTGATCGTTGCAACAGCAGATGTGATTCCTGGTGACGAAGCATCGTCAGAAGACAATGAATATGCAGTATGCTGTGCGATTCATTCGATGTGGCTAGCTGCCAAGGAGCTGGGACTCGGAATGGTATGGCGGACTAGAGGTGTGGGATTGGTTCGTGACGAGCGCTTGCTGCAATTCCTCGGTTCACCTGAGAACAGGAAAGTAGTTGGCACGCTCTTTATCGGCTACCCGGATGGTGAAGCTCCTGAGACAGATCGTGTGGCTGCTGAGAACAAAACAACCTGGCTGTAAGTAGGCAAACGATTCGCTTCAAATAAAAGGCCGTGGACAACTCGCAAAAGCAGAGCTTGCCACGGCTTTATTGTATTAGCCTGACAGATCCAATTGAATAATTATTCAATAAAATGTATAATTATTAAAAAAGGGGGAACCACCTTGTATCCAAAACTAGAAGAACTGTCGCTGAACGCCTGGCCAGCTTTAGAAACGATGGTGTATGACGGTTGGCTCCTACGGTTCGCAGATGGCTATACCAAACGGGCAAACTCTGTATGTGCCCTGTATCCCTCCACGGAGGAGCTGGAGAGTAAAATAGCTGCTTGTGAAGCCTACTATCAGAGGAAGGGGCTTCCCACCATTTTTAAAATGACACCGTTCGCCGAGCCCCACGACCTGGATGAGTTACTCGAAGAAAAGGGATATGTCGCCCAAGCGTTTACGAGCATGCAGGCGGTATCACTGGATAAAGTGGCAGTGCCGTCTCTCCACCTGGCCCGTTTTGACGAGCACTGCACAGAGGAGTGGAGAGACGCCTATTGCAGACTAAGCCACCAAGGAGAAAAGGCGAAAGAGACGATGACCAAGACGCTGGGAAAAATAATCCCACCAGCTTGTTATGCCTCGCTTTATTTAGACAACAAAATCGTAGCTTGTGGCCTTGGAGTAGTGGAGAGAGAGTATATCGGACTATTTGATATCGTGACAGATCAAGCGTACCGGAATCAAGGTCTGGGCGAGCAGCTGGTCTTAAACCTGTTGCAATGGGGTCAGGAAAAAGGGGCAAAGTATTCGTATTTGCAGGTGTTGAAGGACAACAAGCCTGCTCTGAGCCTCTATGAAAAAATCGGCTACCATGAACAGTACGTGCATTGGTATCGGATAAAAGAGTAGTGCTTCACTAAAATAGAAAAAGGGACGCATCACTTTGCACCGAGCTCGATATCGCCGGGCTGCAAAATCCTTTTTATGACTGGGACAGGCTGGTCGAATGCAGGTCTCGTAACGCCTAGTTTTGACACGAGTGGATTGATTTCATAAAGGCTGTCTTCGAATTGCAGCTGTGCTTCTTTTGTTATCGTGTCTAGAGGGATTTGATAGGTGACAAGCCTGTCATACTCGCAGCGATCTTTTGAGCGTTCAGCGCTTTGCCGGATGAGAAACGAGAGACAGGCGAGCTTCTGCCCTTCATTTACATAGAAAACGCTTTTCCAAAAACCGAACGGAACCTTCACCGCACACCCCGGTTTGCCTCGAACCCCGCAATATTCTTCGTCCTCTGCTTTGTGAATGGGACCTGTGATGACGATCAGCTTTTTTGTTCGGACTCTCTCCAGGACCCAATCCTCCAGGCAGTTCCAAATCCCTGTATTAAAGTTGTGGTGCTGGAGCGAGATATTCGCATAGCAAAATGAGTCGTAGTTGGCTTGTCTAGCCTCCTGCACGTCTCCCCAGCAAACATCTTTTCTGCGCGTCAAATGGCCGCGATCATAATCATTTTCAGCGTAATATTCAGGCCCTACCTGATTTTCCATGCCAATTCGCTCATCAAAATGCCAGGAAGTATTATCTCTTGTAACAGGGACTGCTTTTGACTTGTCTACGCATGCAGCAGAGAAAATGGCAAATCTCGTTTGCTTGCTCATGACGATTGCAAAATGACAAAAATCAAATACTTGTCCACCGGCTAAAGAGCCTTTTGCTGTGTCACCTAAAAGCTGAGGTAAATAAACAGGGTGCCTATCACCAAGAAAATGTGGATCATAGCTTGTACCCATGCAACCTCTCCTCCTAAGGAAGATGTATTTGGCAAAAGGGTAAAACTAGCAGAAGCCACTCGTTCTTATTTCGATTATACAAATTTTGGTGCAATTAGGCACTCTGTCCAATGAACTAGAAATGGGTGTTCAAAAAGTAGCACCTGCTCTTATTCTTTGTGCAGCAGCTTGCCAATTTTGAGAGCGAGCTGAATTTGCAAAAGCTCCTCGGAGTTTTTCAGGTCCATGTTCAGTAGCTCCTTGATCTTGTCGATCCGATAAATAAACGTATTGCGGTGAATGAACATCGCTTTGGCTGCTTCACTCACATTTTGGTTATACGCAAAGTAATTTTCCAGAGTGCTCATAAAGCTTGTACCAAAAGCATGGTCGTGCTCATAGAGGGTACCCAGCTGTTTTAAGAAGAAATCCTCCAGCTCGATGTCTTTAATATTGGAATCAAGAAAATGGTAGACGGAGTAGTCGTCAAAGTGAGAGACGTTCCCTTTTCTATCGAATTTTTGCATCAGCCGGATCGCTTCATGTGCTTCGGAAAAGCTTTTGTGCAGGGAAGTAATTGTTTTGTATTGCCTGCCGATTCCCATGTAGAACGTCGTTTTCTTGATCTTTTCTTGCAGAGTCGTGCGCAGCTCGGTAGCGAACTGTCTGGCTTCGCTGACAGAGGTTGGCGGCTTGTGCTCATTTTGTCCCACGAGAATGATAATCCGGTTGTTGCGATAAAAGCATGTGATCTCCCCGTGGGCTTTGTTCGCGTAATCATAGACAATATCTACACATTTTTTGGCGATCCGATCCAGCTCATACTTGCGATCGACCATGTCCTGCAAATTTTCCAGCTCTATCGGCTCGATGTTGATGACGGCACAGTAGTACATGTACGTCGATTTTAAGCCATGCAGGTCACACAGCGTCTGGATCGAATCGCTCGATGTAATTTTTCCCGTAAGCAGATCGTCGAAAAAGTCTTGCCTAATTTTTAGCTTTACTTCCTCAATCTCCCGGGCTTTTATGCGATCCAATGCCATGATCGTCGAGGCTTGTTCGAGGACGATATAGTCAAATTCGGTCAGCTCTCGAACAGTTTGCCAGACGACGATATAGCCATAAATGTAATTGGCTACAGCAACAGGAAGCACGCGGCATTTGATTTCCTGGTCTTTTCCATGATAAATGCGCTTGATCGATTTTTTAATTTGGCTAATATTTTTCGGGATGCTTTCCGTGAATTCACGGGTGAAGACCGGTCTGTTTTTTGCGAGCGTCAGACAGGACTTTAGCGGGACGGGATTTTGTCTGATTTCGGTGTAGTGTAACAGGTTCCAGTCCCTGTCCAAAATGAGCAGCGGGTTGCCTATGGTCTCTGCCAGCTCGGAGGAAATCCGGTCAATTCCCCCTCCCTCAAGCGCGATGCGAAAAAGGGCATTGTGCATATCTAATGTTTTACGGTTCAACAAATCATAGCGCCCTGATGCTTTTTCATTGATGATGGCAATTACTTTGGACAACGTATATTCAAAAGGCAGGGCCAACAGTGGCAGTCCGTACTTGTTCGCATGATCGATCATGTTTTGCGGAATACGATCGAAGTAACGGTGCATCTTTATACATAGCCCGGAGCAATTGATTTCTGCCAGCTCTTTGATGATTTTATTTTGCAATTCCTCATTATCCTTGAAAATATAACCAGTCGATAAAAGCAATTCGTTAGAAGAAAGCCAGTCGAACGCATCCGGGTTTTCCATGATATTGACGATGGAGACGACATTATCGATGCCTTGCTCTCCTGCGATGATCTTTATTCCATCTATTGATTTGATCTGGAGTAAATCTTTAATGGTCAGCATCCGTATTCACTCCCTCGGTATGTTGGAGATATAGGTCTTTGTGCAATGTGCACAATTGAATCTGAGTTTTTTTAGTTTCGTTACACAATGACGTTTGCATACTTCCTGTCTAAAATAATGCTGTAAGAATGGTTTAGTTGTCTAATTTATTTTTCAATACGGGTACATGGAGGGCGAATATGACGGACAAAAGCGTAGTACAAGCATTTCACGATGCCGCAGCCCAGGGCGATATCGATGCACTGAAGCAGCATCTGGCGCAAGGCATTGATATCAATGTTAGAAACAGACAAAAGCGCACAGCCATCCTCATTGCTGCAATGAACGACCAGTATGAAGCCGTACAGTTTTTAGTAGATGCAGGTGCAAACATTGATTTACAAGATGAAACTTGCTTCAATCCGTTCTTGTACGGTTGCATCAACAACAAGCTGGAGCTTGTAAAAATGATGATTCAAGCAGGTACGGACATCGATTTGCTCACGCGCTTTGGTGGGGTAGGGATTACACCTGCAAGTGAAAAAGGTCATGTTGAAATCGTACGTGAGCTTTTGACTACGACTGAAATCAATGTGAATCATACCAACATTTGCGGTTGGACGCCACTGATTGAAGCGATCATCTTGAACGATGGCGGAGAAAGACAACAAACGATCATCAAGCTTTTGATTGAGCACGGTGCGAATGTTCACATGGTAGATAAATACGGCGTCACTCCACTTGAGCTGGCTAGAAGAAAAGGCTACACAGAAATCGAGCAAATCCTTTTGGAAGCGGGAGCGAAGTAATTCCTCCATGCACATTCACGCACTGTCTGGCGATGCCGAGTTTTTGCGGATATTGGCAAGCTCAAGCTTTAGCGGGAAGGTTCACAGTATTTTCGAGCGAACGATCAATCTGCAGTGTGATCAAAATAACGAGTTGTATACGATCGCCTGTGATCAACTGGATAATGGGCCAAACACGTTAGTCCTTGATGTAAAACGCTTTCATGAGACAGGGCTGGAAGTGGGCGACCGCGTTCTGTCACAGGGCCAGACGCTACAGATTGGCAATAAAATAGAAATCGCAGCTACGCAAGCAAAAGAGTGGGAGTGCACACTGCCTCCCTATCCTTCCAACATAGAAACTCTAAAAGTAGATATCGCGTTCATGAAGGAATATATTGCTGCTCATGGCAAGTGCGGCGGTATGAAGAGAAATTCCCGACCGTCCACACCGTTTGAAGCAGAAATGTCCAATATGCTCCTGCAGCGATCAGGCTTGCTACGAGAAGCATTGGCAGCAGGCAAGAGCGAGGTCGCTGTGCAGCATGCACTAGGACTTGTGGGTCTTGGACCAGGATTAACACCTTCTGGTGACGATTTTTTAGTGGGATTGTTCAGCATAGCGAATATGCAGGGCACCCCCTACTATTTATCATGCCATTTTTTAGAAGAAATAGCATTAAAAGCAAAACAATTAACGAATGAAATCAGCTACATGATGGTAAAAAAGGCAGCTAGTGGACAAGTTCGAGAATCTGTCGTGAGCCTGCTCCAAGCCTTGTCCAAGGGCACGGTAGAGGAGCTGCTGGGAGCTTTGGAAAAGGTGCTGGCGATAGGCTCATCATCAGGAACAGACATGGCGCTGGGGCTGGTCTGTGGTTTGGAACTCAATATAGAAGCAGGAGGTAGGGCATGTCTATTAAAGTCGTGATTAAAGAGAGCACGTATTTTGACTCCGTGTCTCTGATGTCGCTTTCGACCAAAGCGAATCAGATTGAAGGGGTAGAGCAAGCAGTAATTGCCATGGGTACAGAAATGAACAAAGAGGTGCTGCGCAACGTAGGATTGCTCACACCTGAGCTGGAAGCAGCGAAAACTAGCGATTTGATGATCGTGGTAAAAGCAGCGACAGATGAGCTGTGCGAGAGTGCGTATGTGGGTATCGAGGAGCTGTTCACGAAAAAAGGTGACACCAAGGGCAAAACCGAGATCAAATACGCAACCATCGATTCGGCGGCAAAATCCATTCCAGAAGCAAACCTGGCTGTTATTTCCGTAAACGGTGCGTTCGCAGCGAGAGAAGCGAGAAAAGCGTTGGAAAACGATCTGCATGTAATGCTGTTCTCTGACAACGTAAGCATCGAGGATGAAATCGCACTGAAGCAGTTCGCTCATGAAAAAGGCCTCTTGATGATGGGACCTGACTGCGGTACTGCGATCATTGGCAACGTAGCGCTGTGCTTCGGAAACGCTGTTCGCAAAGGCAACATCGGAATCGTCGGCGCATCCGGTACAGGCAGCCAAGAAGTAAGCGTGCGTATTCACGACTTCGGCGGCGGTATTACCCAGCTGATTGGTACAGGTGGCCGTGACCTGAGCGAGCAAGTAGGCGGCATCATGATGCTGGACGGAATGAAGGCACTGGACGAGGACGAGGCGACAAAAGTAATCGTACTCATTTCCAAGCCACCAGCACCGAGTGTGGAAGAAAAAGTATTGGCACAGATCAAAAATTGCAAAAAGCCAGTCGTTGTCTACTTCATCGGCGGAGAAGAAACTGCAGTCGTAGCAGCTGGCGGACATTTTGCCAAAACGACTAAAGAAGCTGCCCTCAAAGCAGTTGTCCTGGCAGGTGCCAACGAGGATGAGCTCAACAAGCGTCCACTCAACTGGCCTTTGATTGAAGAAGTACGCGCAAAATTGACTCCGGAGCAAAAGTACATTCGCGGATTGTTCTGCGGCGGAACGCTGTGTGATGAAGCGATGTACCTGGCGATGGATACTTATGAAGACGTATATAGCAACATTCAAAAGAAACCGGAATACAAGCTGAAAAACCTGCACGAGAGCATCGCTCATACGTTCCTGGACATGGGAGATGACGATTTCACAAACGGCAAGCCGCATCCAATGATTGACCCATCCACACGTATCGCCAGATTCCTACAGGAAGCAAAGGATCCTTCTGTTGGCGTTATTGTGATGGACTTCATTCTAGGCTTTGGCTCTCATGAAGATCCGGTTGGGGTTATGCTGCCAGCAATTATCGAAGCGAAGCAATTGGCTGAAAAAGAAGGCAGACACTTGGAAATCCTCGGCTATGTAATGGGAACCGATCTGGACAGCCCTAAATTCGAGGATCAAGTGCAAAAGCTGATGGACGCAGGCGTGACAATCGCAAGCAGCAGTACAAATGCTGGTCTGCTGGCTAGAGAATTTGTGGCGAAAGGGGTTTAACCATGAGTAAAATCAACGAGCTTTTTACCGGTAAAATTCATGCGATCAACGTAGGGATCGAATTTTTCAAAGATGATATTAAAAAGCAAAATGCAGACGCCATTCATTTGGAATGGAAGCCTCCAGGCGGCGGAAAGCCAGAAATCATTAAAGCATTGGACAGCCTGGAAAACGCTGCGCTGGAACAAAAAATTGAGGAAGCAAACAAGCTGGCTGTTGAGCGCATCATCAATTCCCAGCCTGTGCTAATCGGCTATGACCAAGCGATTAACGTCGTTCCAGGTATGACGAAAACAACGATTCTGCACTCCGGTCCGCCAATTACTTGGGATCGCATGTGTGGTGCGATGAGAGGTGCCGTTACTGGGGCGATCGTATTTGAAGGACTGGCAAAAGACATCGAGGAAGCAGAGAAGGTAGCAGCTTCTGGTGAAATCACGTTCTCCCCTTGCCACGAGCACGATTGCGTAGGCTCCATGGCGGGTGTGACTTCGGCTTCGATGTTCATGCACGTGGTTAAAAACAAAACGTATGGCAACATCGCTTTCACTAACATGAGTGAGCAAATGGCAAAAATCTTGCGCATGGGTGCAAACGATGAAAGTGTGATCACTCGTTTGAACTGGATGCGCGACGTATTGGGTCCAATGCTGCGCGATGCGATGAAAATTGCAGGCGAAATCGATTTGCGCCTCATGCTTGCCCAGGCTTTGCACATGGGTGACGAGTGCCATAACCGCAACAATGCAGGTACAAGCCTGTTGATTCAAGCGCTGACTCCTTACATTCTGGAGACAGATTTTACGAAGGAACAAAAACGTGAAGTATTCGACTTCGTAGCAAGCAGTGATTACTTCTCTGGTCCGACCTGGATGGCAATGAGCAAATGTGCGCTTGACGCAGCTCATGGAATTGAATACTCCACTGTTGTCACAACCATGGCTCGTAACGGCGTTGATTTCGGTATTCGTGTAAGCGGTATGCCAGGCAATACTTGGTTCGTGGGTCCAGCACAAAAAGTAGTTGGACCGATGTTTGCCGGCTACAAACCAGAAGATTCCGGTCTGGATATCGGGGACAGTGCGATCACTGAGACATATGGAATCGGCGGCTTTGCGATGGCAGCAGCACCAGCGATCGTAGCTCTGGTAGGTGGAACGGTTGATGAAGCAATCGGCTATTCAACCAAAATGAAAGAAATCACATTGGGTGAAAATCCAAACGTGACAATCCCACTCTTGAACTTCCAAGGTGTACCAACTGGTATCGATATTCGCCAAGTCGTGCAAACAGGCATTCTGCCAATTATCAATACAGCGATTGCCCATAAGGATGCAGGGATTGGCATGATTGGTGCGGGAATTACGCACCCACCGATGGAAGCATTTGAAAAAGCGCTGCTTGCATTGAGTGAGAAAATCAGCTAATACCAATTTGCCAGGTGCCCATCTAGTAATAACCCGACTTTCGAAAGTTTTTGCTACGAGAGTCGGGTTGAAGGATGGACGCACAGGAGGGTGACAACATGGAGCTTTCGAAATTGAGCATTTCTCATGAAGAACTGAAATCGTACGGTTATTCAGAAGAAGTTTTACCAAAAACAGCTGAGACACGAGATTGGGGCGTCTATAACTACGTTACGGTTTGGATGGGCGCTGTGCACAATCTCATGTCGTATATGACAGTTGCTGGTTTCTTTGTGCTCGGACTTTCCGTTCCACAAGTTTTATGGGCAGTCATGACTGCTGCCATAATCGTTTCGATTGGCTATGTGTTGAACGGCTATGCAGGAACGAAATATGGAATAGGGTATTCGATGCTGTTGCGAAGCTCCTTTGGCGTAAAAGGCTCGGTCATTCCTGCCATATGTCGCGGGCTTATTGCTGGTGTTGTGTTTTTCGGAACAAAAACGATTATTGGTGCACAATCGTTTAATGTCATTTTTACGAAAATATTCCCTGGCTATATGGATTTGCTCCCAGGGTTTGATTTTCTCGGATTAGATTTCCCAACTCTCCTTTCCTTTGTGATCCTGTGGGTCATTACGGTTGGTTTGTTCCTGGGCGGAATGAAAATTCTTAGCTTGTTTAGCAAATGGTCTTCGCCGATCATCTATATTTTCATCGTTGGCGCAGCGATTTGGGCGATCAAGGTGGCTGGCGGATTTGGTCCGATCTTTGCTTATGTTCCTGCCAAACCAATTGAAAATTGGCTTGTATTCATCGCGTGTGTAAGTGCATTGGTATCAAACTGGGGTGGCCCTATTGTAAACATTGCAGACCTTACGCAAAGAGCAAAAACACCAAAGGCTCCGGTGGTGGGTTTACCGCTGGGGATGATTGTATCCTATATCCTATTTGCGATTACGTCAGTAGGATTGTTGGTTGGAACACAAATCGCGTTTGGCTTAACTAATTTTGATATAGTAGCTGCGATTGATCAAATTGGTAATCCTGTTGCCGTGATAATCTTATTACTGGCACTGAATATAGGTTCGACTAGCTATGTTGTGTTTGGTAATTTACTCCCATCAGGTCTACAAATGACTGCGCTTTTTCCAAAAGTGTTTAGTGTAAAATCAGCGGCTATTGTAACAGCCATTCTAGGCACCATCATTTTGCCCTGGAAGCTTGTGAATGGAACAGCAGCCCTGTATATGTTCTATAGCTTTATAGGCTCTATGTACGGACCTATTACAGGGATCATGCTGGTTAGTTTCTTCATTGAACGAAAAAGGAAGCTCGATTTATCTGCGATCTACGTGAAACCAGGTGAAAACGGGGAATACAAAAACGGATTTAATATGATGGCATGCGGCGTATTGATCGTCAGCTTTATGATTACGCTATCTGGCGCTTTCCTGCCGAATGTGATCGTGCTGGCCACCATCAGTAAGTCAGCGTTCATTAGCGGGTTGATCATATCAAGCGTCTTGTATGCCCTTTGCTACAAATGGAATAAACCAAGCAACAATGAAAAGCGAGAAACACTTGCAAAAGTATCATGACAAAAGGAGTCAGTTCAGTGGAAAAATTAGTTATTGTTGCAATCGGAGGAAATTCATTGGTCAAGGATAATGGTCGCAATACCATTCAAGACCAATACGAAGCCGTGTGTGAAACGGCGGTAAATATCGCTGATATGGTTCAAGAGGGATACAATGTTGTCGTTACTCATGGAAATGGGCCACAGGTTGGATTTGCTCTTCAAAGATGCGAAATTGCGAGCGAAGTAGCACAGATGCCTTTAGTCCCACTGGTGAATTGCGTTGCAGATACACAGGGGGGAATCGGATACCAGATCCAGCAAGCTTTAACAAACGAGTTTGCCAAAAGAGGAATCAATAAAAAAGTTGCTAGTGTAATCACACAGGTAGAAGTTAGCAGTGAAGACCCGAACTTCCAAAATCCAACGAAGCCAGTCGGCTCCTTTTTCACGCTGGAGCAGACGGAAGAAATGCAAAAAGAGCATGAGGATTGGGTGTTTATCGAGGATTCCGGTCGAGGATACAGAAGAGTCGTTTCTTCACCAAAGCCGATCGACATTGTAGAAAAAGACGCTATCAAATCGTTGATTGAAGCGGGATATGTAGTGGTCGCTGTTGGCGGAGGCGGTATCCCGGTTGTGAAAACAAATGAAAATACGTATGAGGGCATCGACGCCGTCATTGACAAAGATTTTGCTACTAGCTTGCTGGCAGAGCAAATCGATGCAGAGACGCTGATTATTACTACAGGTGTTCCACAGGTATGCATCAACTTCGGCATACCGAATCAAAAGGCACTGGAGCGTATCACTGTCGAGGAAACCAAGCAATATGTGGCTGAAGAACATTTCGCAAAAGGCAGTATGCTGCCAAAAATCGAGGCTAGCTTGAGCTTTTTGGAGAAAAATGGGACAAGTGTAATCATCACCAATCCCGAAAGTTTAAAAGATGCGATTTTGAGCAAAGCAGGGACACACATTGTTAAGTAAGCGTGTTTAGCCTCGACCTGGATGGTGAGTATCCTTTTTTGAGGCGTGCAACATTCCAGTGCTAGAAGCAGCGGCAGCAACGCATTCATGGTGTTTGCCGCTGCTCCTAGCACGATTACATATACATCCCAGACATCTTAGATTGGCAGTTGTTTCAAAGAAATGAAAGCGTTATCAATGTATCCCGCATTCTTTAGTCATGATTCAGAAACCAATCTGTAGGGGTGAGTTGACATGGATCAAGCAATGAAAGGGTTACTATGGAAAAAAGGGGACTGGGCTGCCTATTTTGGCTTGCTGGCAAATAATTTAACCAATTTGTTGACGATGATTGCCCTTTTGCTTTTTGTCGTAGGCTTTCCAGAAGAGATTGTATATGGACGAGTTGTTCCTTCTTTTGGCCTTGCCATCTTTTTAGCAAGTGCCTGCTATTTTATATTCGGTTACTCTCTTGCTAAAGCAACCGGAAGAAGGGATGTAACCGCACTCCCATCCGGACCTAGTGCACCGTCTATCTTTACCGTTACCTTTCTCGTTATTCTCCCCGTTTATCTCTCTACGAAAAATGCTGAATTCGCCTTTCAGATTGCCCTTGTCTGGTGCTTTTTTGAAGCGATGATTCTCGTGGTCGGTTCGTTTTTAGGCGATACGATTAGAAGAATGATCCCGCGAACCGTTCTCTTATCCTGCTTGTCTGGTCTTGGCCTGCTCTTATTGGCGATGAATCCGATGCTGCAATCCTTTGAAACCCCTGTCGTTGCTTTTGCTGTCCTTATTATCATTTTCCTGAACTGGTTTGGTAAAAAACCGCTATTCGCCAAAATCCCGACAGGCTTTCTGCTGCTCGCAACAGGAACGGCACTGGCTTGGATATTCGGCCTGCAAGATCCGGCAGCAATCGCTGCATCTATGAAATCCTTTGGCTTCAATCCACCTACTGTCCATATCGATAGTCTCATCCAAGGGTTACCGCACGCGCTTCCATACCTGGCTTCTGCTGTGCCACTTGGCCTTGCCAACTATATTTTTGATCTGGAAAATATCGAAAGCGCACATGCAGCAGGTGATGAGTACAACACGCGAAAAGTGATGCTGGCTAACGGAATTTCTTCCATTATCGGCTGCTTCTGCGGAAATCCGTACCCAGTGACAGTCTACGTTGGACATGCCGGCTGGAAGTCTCTCGGAGCTGGTATTGGCTACACAGTAGCTACGGGCTTGTCGATGTTCATCATTTCTCTGTTCGGAATCGGAGCCTTTTTACTGGCTGTCATCCCTGTCGCTGCAATTGTGCCCATATTGGTCTACATTGGGATTGTCACCGCCAACCAGGTCGTGCGCGAAACACCGAAGCTGGAAGTACCAGTCATCTTCATATGTATGTTTCCATGGATTGCAAACTGGGCGCTGACTTTGACCAACAACGTGCTTTCCGCAGCGGGAACGACCGGGGCAAAGGTAGGGGCAGCCGTCATGGCCAATAAAGGAGTGTACTACAACGGACTGGTTCATCTGGGCAACGGCGCGCCGATCAGCAGTATGGTTTGGGGATGCATCGCGATCTTTGCCATTACCGATAAACCATTGCGTGCTGCAATCGCCGCTGGTAGTGGAGCGATTCTCTCACTCTTTGGCATTATTCACTCGCCAACGGTAGGCTTCGCTCTTGAATCGTCCATGCAATTTGTGTATTCCTACCTCATGATCACAGCCATTTTTGTAGGCAAGCACATGATGGATCGCAATACACCGCAAGCCCAGCTGCAAGAGGCAGAGGCAAAACTAAAAGCATAAACGACTGAAAAAGGAATAGGCAGCTTTTTAGAAAGGTATTACGTTAAGAAACCAGTCTTTCAGGGACTGGTTTCTTTATTGTTATATAGGCTGTCTCGCAACCCCACCGAACACCGTACTCAATTTTAGCCCGGCTCTTTTTTCCTTTAGTCTTGAAGCAAGTCATGCAGTGCAGTCTTCAAATCGGAGTGGGCAAAGGAAAAACCATGGTCCAAAAGCTTTTTGGGGAGACAATTTCTTCCGCTCAAGGCAAGGCTCGGGTCTGTTCCCATGATGAGATAGGCGCCGATCCAGACAAAAGGGGTTGGAGTGGGGGGCGCCCAGCCTTTGTTCATTACGCTGCGTAGGGTAGACATGAATTCCTTGTTTGTAACTGGTGTCGGACCTGTCGCATTGAAAATGCCATTTAGCTGCTCGTCCTCGATCGCGGCGAGGAACATCTGATTTAGATCATCGATGTGCAGCCAGCTAATGTATTGATTTCCTGAGCCTACTGTACCGCCTAAACGATAACGGGCGAGATTAACAAGTGGTTCGAGAGCTCCGCCGTTTTTCCCCAAGGCAAAGCCAATCCGCAGCAAAACCTTTCGCGTCTGGGGCAGCTCACGTGCAAAAAAAGCCTGCTCCCATAGCTTGCAAACCTCAACGGAAAAACCAGTGCCGTGTGGGGCTTCCTCGGTACAAATTTCTCTGGTGTCCCCGAAAATAGCGAGAGAGCCTGCCTGGATGAATACAGGTGGGGGCGTTGTGCAGCCGAGTATCGCATCTGTGAGCACCTGAACAGAATCAAGCCGTGAGCGAATGATTTCTTCTCTGTTTTTCTTCGTATAGAGACAATTGACGCTTTTTCCTGTGAAGTTGACGACAGCACGGCTACCCTCTATTTCTTTGGTCCACTCACCGAGAGTTGCTCCATCCCACTGAACATAGCGAATATGATCGCGGACATGTGCCGCTCCTCTGGTGAGGATCACGACATCGAATCCGTTTTGCTGCAAAAATGTCGCGAGCGCTTTTCCTAAAAATCCGGAGCCTCCTGCAAGAACGATCGTTTGATTCATGAGATACCCCTGCTTTCTATCTGAACTTTTGAACGGGCGAGAGGGGACGATAGGCGTTATAATAAATATTGTACTGGATAATACAGGAAAAAGTAAGGCGGATTCGGGATGAGGGAGCGAAGCGTGTGATGAAGAAGCGACGGATACTGCTGCTTGGAGGAAGTGGCTATTTAGGAACACAAATTTACGATTGCCTTAGACAGAATGGTGAACATGAAGTTATCGCTACTTGTTATTCTACGGGACGAGCAGATGGTTTCATCCGACTGGATGTGACCGACGGACCTTCTTTTGTTCAGCTTTTACAGGAGATTTCCCCTGATGTCGTCATTTGGGCGTTGATGAGCAGTACCGATGAACCCGCGATAATCAAGAGCGGAATGAATACGCTGCTGGAGCATTTGCCGAAAGAAAGTAGGTTTATTTACATATCCTCAGACGGTATTTTTGGACAAGGCAATGGAGCGTTTGTAGAGGCTGATGAGGTAGTCCCGCTAGCTGACGTCAACCCGCTGGCTTCATATTCTCATGCCAAGCAACTGGGCGAGATGCTTGTCCAAACGCGGCATGACAACCATGCTATCGTAAGGCTTGGTCCGATTTATGGCCGCAATTCGGCTGGAAATTGGGATAAACGAGTGGCTTTTATGCTTTCAGAGCTTGCTGCAGGACGAGAGATGCTACGTCCTGGAAATCTGTATAAAACATTTGTTCATGTGGAAGACGTAGCACATGCCATCTGTGAGCTGGTCGAAGGAGAGTTTACGGGGCTGCTTCATCTGGGGCCGCAGGAAAAAGAGAGCTACTATTCCTTTTTTCACAAGCTGGCTGGTTCACTAGGGATGGGTGCTGAACGGATTAAAGAGAGTAGTCTGGCCGAGGATGAAGCTCGTGAGAGGGGAGTGCCTCTGGATACTTCACTGGATACGCGTCTGGCTAGTAGCGTGCTGCGGACTCGTTTTCGTCAGGTGTAATTGTTAATGAGAAAGCTCGAAATGTTTTGAAGCCAACTGTGATGGAGGAAACAATAGTGAAAATTAGAAAATGGGTGGTTTCCATTATTCTGATTGCATCACTAACTGCACTACCTGCTGTTAGTGCAAAGGGAGAGCAACAGGAAATAACCAAAAGTATAAGTACAATGAGTCAAACATTTACAACATCGTCGGGAAAACGAACCGCACAAATTGTCAGAATTAATCTCAATGACTCCCGTTTGGAGGTACGGCCTGTCCTTGCTTTTAATGAAATAGGAAAGACGCAAAGCCTCCAAGAGATGGCGAAGCAGAACAATGCGTTAGCGGTGATTAATGGAACCTTTTTTATGGCTTATAACAAGGAAGATCCCAAGCCGCCGTGGGGAATGATCGTGATTGATTTCGAGAAGAAGAATGAAAAAACGAGCGGTTCTTCCATCGGCTTTAACGGAAACCTGCGTCCTGTGATCATGACTAGCAAGAAGATGAGTGAAAACTCCTTTGAACATATCACAAGTGCTGGACCGACACTCGTACAAGATGGAAAAGTTGTTGTAGACCCTCTGGCCGAAGGGATGCAGGACCCAAAGCTGACAACACTGAGTGCCCAGCGCTCCTTTATCGGTTATACCGCAGATAATCAATTGGTGATGGGCACCGTGCCAAACGTTACGTTAAACCAATTAGCCGTAATTTGTCAGTCAATGGGATTGCAGGCGGCCATGAATCTTGATGGTGGAGCATCATCTGGCCTGTATGCAAAAGGAAAGTTGTTAACTAGACCAGGTAGAAATTTGAGCAACGCATTGATCGTGGTACAGCGTAAGTCACCTCCCATACAAGTGAAATGGGATTCACAGATACTCTCCTTTTCACGTCAGCCGGTGATAATAAATGGTAGTGTCTATGTTTTGGCTGAAGAAATCTTTGCGAAGCTGGGAGCAAAAGTGACCATTATGCAACAGGAAAAAATAATTACCGTAACGAAAGAAGGAAGAGAGATTCATTTGTGGGAAAGCGGAGGAGTTACGGTTGATGGAGGAAATCCACCAACACCGGTTCGGTCTCGTATGATCGCCGGAAAACTGATGATACCGATTCGTTTTGCCGCAGAGATGCTAGATACTAGTGTGCAGTGGGACTCTCAATCGAGAACAGCAACTATTGCAACAAAAGGAGAGAACGACAAACCATGAAAACGATTGGGTTAATCGGGGGAATGAGCTGGGAATCTTCTCTGGTCTATTATCGCCTGCTTAATGAAGAGGTGAAGGCGCGATTGGGCGGACTTCATTCTGCTAAATGTGTTCTGTATTCGGTTGATTTCGCTGAAATTGAACGCTTGCAGCGCGAAGCGAGGTGGGACGAAGCGGGACAAGAGATGGCAAAAGCTGCGAGAAGCCTGGAGGCAGCAGGAGCTGATCTGATCGTTCTTTGCACCAACACGATGCACAAGCTGACGTATGCGATTGAGGAAGCGACGAAGCTGCCCTTTTTGCATATTGCCGATGCGACAGCGGCAGCCATCCTGGAAAATGGACATAAACGTGTTGCGCTACTCGCCACCCGTTTTACGATGGAGCAAGATTTTTATACAGGAAGACTGCGCGATGTGCATGGCCTGAAGGTATTGCTTCCAGATGAGGCGGAGCGCAACAGTGTCCATGAGATCATCTATCATGAGCTTTGTGTCGGTGTCATTCGTGAGGAATCTAAGCAGCGGTACGTCCAAATCATCGAGCGATTGGTGGAGCAGGGGGCAGAGGCTGTGATCCTGGGCTGTACAGAGATCGGTCTGTTGATTTCAGCAGAGGACAGTCCGGTTCCTGTTTTTGATACGACAGCAATTCATGCACGGATCGCGGTTGAAGCTGCGCTCGAAAATGAGGTGCAATCATGATGGAGAACTTCGCCAAAACACCAGCACCTCCGTACTATGCCGTGATTTTTTCGTCACAGCGAACAGAAGGCGATCATGGCTATGGGGAAATGGCAGAGCGTATGGTAGAGCTGGCAACTGGTCAGCCGGGCTTTCTTGGGGTTGAAAGTGTCCGTGATGCATCTGGCTTTGGCATTACGGTTTCGTACTGGTCCTCACTCGAAGCGATCCGGGACTGGAAGCGTGATGAGGAGCACCGGGTAGCACAGGAAAAAGGAAGAGAAATGTGGTACGGCTATTACATTACACGCATTTGCAAGGTGGAACGGGATTACACATTGTAGGGCGTAGGTACAAGGGGCCAAAACACCAAAAAAGACGCTTCCAATGGGAGCGTCTTTGTCGTTTCGGAACATGCGTTCGTTTTATCTAGCAGTTAAAATAGAAGTCAGTATTTTCTGCTTTCATATTATTAGTGTAAACCACCTGCGATTATAAGTCTATATTTTTCCAGGAAATTGTTTTAAAGTTTCTTATACCCGGCCGGGAAAACATTGTGAAGTGTAAACACGATTAGGGGAGGGTATCGATGCAGCTACGGCTATGGGATCACAACCTGAAAGTCAGGTTAATCGGGGAAGCATTGTTCAACATGCTTTTTTGGATGTATTTTCCGTTTATAACCGTCTATTTTGGTGCAGCATTAGGTAATCATGTCGCAGGCATTTTGATGACGGTTCCGCCGATCTTCAGTCTTTTGGGGAGCTTGCTTGGCGGAGCTTTAGCAGACCGAATAGGTAGACGTCCTGTCATGCTGCTGGGAGCTTTGCTACAGACGGCGATGTTTGCCTTGTTTGCCGTGTCGCCATCTCATTGGATAGATTATATCGCATTTATTGGTCTTGGGTTGGGAGGCTCGATTTATCGTCCGGCCAGCTCCGCGATGGTAGCTGACCTCGTTCCATCACAGTACCGCCGCGAAATATTTGCGACATTTACGACCGCCAATAACATTGGTGCTGTGCTTGGTCCTGCACTCGGAGCCATTTTCTTCTTCCATTACCGCCAAGAGCTGCTATGGACCTGTGCTGTGGTCCTGCTTCTGTATTTTATTGCGATTTTTATTATGGTCCGCGAAACGATGCCCGATTCGGTCAAGGCACCGAAGGGCTCTGCTTCCATGACTCGTGTGTTCAAGGAACAGTGGAGGGGATATGGCATCATTTTTCGGGATAAGGTGTTCCTCGTCTATACATTAGCAGGCATCTGTGCGCTGGTCCCGATCATGCAGCTCGATCTTTATTTGGCTGTCTACGTAATCAATGAAGTTCCAGCCCAGGCTCTATTCCCTTGGAGTAGTGACTCCCTGATGCTGTCCAGTACGGAGATCTACGGGTGGGTGCTGGGGTTTAATGGTCTTTTGTTTGTCCTGTTTATTCTCCCCGTCACAAAATGGCTCCAAAATTGGAAGGAACGCGATGTATTCATTCTGTCGTCGTTGTTGTCTGGGATTGGCACCTTTGCTCTCGGATTTAGCACCCATATCTGGTTTCTGTTTTTTGTGACGATCATCTTTACCTTTGGGGAGATGGCGCGCTCTCCAGTGACACAGAGCTTCATAAGCCGTTATGCCCCGGAAAATGCAAGAGGACAGTATATGGGTGCAGACAGCTTGCAGCCCACCATCGGTAAATTTTTAGCGCCAATCACTGTCTTTTTGTCCAGCTGGGTGCCACCTCTGGGAATATTCACGCTCATTTTACTGTTTGCCCTCGTCAGTGCCGTACTGTATATCCAATTGTTTCGAATGTACGTGGAGAAGCCGATGGCAACGGATCGATCATCAGGATGAGTCTTTGGTTCTGTTGTTTTTTTCTGAGTATTTTTCTATAATTTTCCGTAAGATTTTGGATCGTGGAGGGGAACAGATGATCAAGCTGAAAGATATTGGGACGTTCGAGGAGCTTCCAGAGATCGCGCTAAACATATATGAAGGAAATATTCCGGCCCTGCAGGCTGCCATTGCTGCAGGCTGGGACATCGAGAAAGGCATCGTTTTGAGCAAGTATACTACGCTCAGTCCGTTGGATCTTGCGCTTCTATCGGAAAAACTCGATGTGGTAAAGCTGCTGGTAGAGCACGGGGTCAATCTGAATGTCCATCGCAATCCTGCGTTTTTGAATGCGGTTCGCTATTGCAAGGAAGACATCGTTCGCTACGTTGCAGCACAAGGCGCCAAGCTGGACATGCTTAACCAGGTTGGCTCAGGCGCTTATACGGAGGCCTACTATGGCAACAAAAATAACATCCCGCTTATTCAAGAGCTGGGCTTGGATTTGAAGCAGCATGGAGGCGCCGTATTGCGCAAAGCCGTGTCGGATCATGATCGAAAGACGATTGCGTATTTACTCGATCAAGGGGTGGACATTAATTATAATCAGCCAGATATGGTTTATCCTTATTGTGCGACTCCGTTAACAGTGGCAGCACGTATGGGGAATATCGGGATGGTAAAATATTTGATTGAACAGGGTGCGGACGTTACCTTAGCGGAAAAAGATGGGGAGAGAGCGTATACGATTGCCGTAAGCAACAAAAATGCAGCACTGGCAGACTATTTAAAATCGCTCGAGCCGCCAGAATTTCATGACGTGGAAAACAAAAAGCTTGAGCTGAAAAAGTTCAAGCTAACCGACGAGCTGATCCGCTTTCTTACCGGAGACAAGCTGCGCCTGGAGCTTGCTCCCAATGAGTATGAGATTGATTATATTGACTTCTTTGCACTGACCGATACCATCGAGCTAAAAGTCGGCAGACAAAAATACCTGCGCCTGTCAGCCGACATCGATAACTACTCCCACCTGCAGCTCGTGTGGAATCCAAAGAAAAAAGGCCAGATCGGCTGCTATGACATCGAGCACAAGGAGTATGCCGACTTGTGCAGCTTTCCAGCGTTTCTCGAAAAGCCAGAGGAGTACCTGATCAAGTTTATGGAAGGCGAATTAGAAGGGTGAACGAATACCGCTATCTGTCATGCCCTTAGAGGGAGGACGGAAGCGGTTTTTTGTATTATTGCCGACTCTATCAAAACTCCTTTTGTGTAATGGATTTAAGTACGTGGACCACAAATAGCTAGTGAGAGGAAACCGGAGAAAAAAGCGAAGGTCTTTGGAACGCTGCCAAGGCGGAGTGGAAAAAGGGAAACACGCACTTAAGCGTCCACCTCTGAGAGCCATCCCCGAACCCGCGACTTTGGACGCGGTTTCCCTTTTTCCATGCAGCCGTACAGGAATGACCCCCTGCAAGCGTTCCAAGAACCTGGAGCA
Organism: Brevibacillus reuszeri; assembly: GCF_002897295.1. Lineage (GTDB taxonomy): Bacteria > Bacillota > Bacilli > Brevibacillales > Brevibacillaceae > Brevibacillus > Brevibacillus reuszeri_A. The sequence goes on along the minus strand of NZ_BEXF01000007.1, from coordinate 193,705 downwards.
TTTTCTCCGGTTTCCTCTCCTCCACAAAGTCCGGCATACACATTCCTTCTCTCTTATGCAACTAAAAACACACAAAAACACATAAACACATTTCTTTTACCTTGCATTCACATTCACTTAATATTTCCCCCGTAACATGAGACCTAACAAAAGAAAAATTGAACATTTCACGCAGGGGAGAGGTTTTCATGAAGAAGTGGCATTATCCGATACTAGCATCATTTTTGTCCTTGGCAGTTCTGGCAGGATGTGGACAAGCTCCCAAGTCCCAATCAAACGCACAAACACCTGCTTCAGGTGGCTCCAACGCAGCAGCTCCGGCTTCGGGCGCTATTACAGTGTACACTGCGTTGGAGGATGACCAGATCAAAACGTATCTGGAATCCTTTAAAGCCAAGTACCCGGATGTAAAAGTAAACATCGTCAGAGACTCGACTGGTATAATCACAGCGAAGCTTTTGGCAGAAAAGGATAATCCACAAGCCGACGTCGTCTGGGGAACAGCCGCAACCAGCCTGTTGGTTCTCGAACAGCAAGGCATGCTCGAAGCCTATTCGCCAAAAGGGGTCGAACGAGTATCTGCCGAGTTCAAGGATTCCAAGGAGCCAGCAAGCTGGGTAGGCATTGACGCATGGGAAACAGCCGTTGCTGTAAATACAAAGGAACTCGAAAAACGAAACCTGCCAATTCCGAAAACCTATGAAGATTTGATCAAGCCAGAATACAAAGGGCTGATCGTGATGCCAAATCCGGCGTCATCTGGAACGGGACTTTTGACCATCAACGGAATTATGCAGCTAAAAGGTGAACAGGAAGGCTGGGCATATCTCGACAAGCTGCATGAAAATATGGCGCTGTACACACATTCAGGCTCCAAGCCTGCAAAAATGGCAGCGTCTGGAGAATATCCAATCGGTATTTCCTTTGGCTATCGCTCCATTACGGAAAAGAAAAAAGGGGCACCGATCGAGGTTGTCTTCCCGTCTGAGGGCTCTGGCTGGGATGTAGAGGCCAATGCCCTGATGAAAAAGACTGAGATTAAGCCGGAAGCAAAGCTGTTCTTGGATTGGGCCATCTCGGATGAAGCGATGAAAGCCTATAACCAAAATTTCGCGATCGTCAGCGTGAAGCAAGAAGGTGGAACACTTCCAGAAGGCTACGCCGTAGACCCGATCAAGCAATTGATCAAGCTGGACTTGAAAAAAGCAGCAGAGAATCGTGATAACGTCTTGGCAGAGTGGGAAAAACGCTACGCTACCAAGAGCGAGCCTAAGTAAGCAGCGAGGAGATCAGCATGAGACAATCCTATCTATCCATTCAAGGGGTCAGTAAACGCTTCGGATTATTTGCCGCTTTGGAGCATGTCTCCATCGAAATTGACAAGAATGAATTCGTCTGTCTGCTCGGTCCTAGTGGCTGCGGAAAAACGACGTTACTGAGAATGCTGGCAGGATTGGAGCACCCGACAACTGGCCGGATGATCGTAGACGGCAGGGAAATTACTTCCCTGCCCCCGGCAAAACGAAATATTGCGATGATGTTTCAGTCATACGCGTTGTTTCCCAATCTGACTGCCGCCGAAAATATTGCTTTTGGCCTGCAAGAAAAAAAGCTGTCTAAGAAAGAAATTGCAGCGAAAGTAGAAGAGGCGCTGGACATGGTGGATCTTTCTCATGCCGCCGCCAAATATCCCGCCCAGCTCTCCGGTGGTCAACAACAGCGCATTGCTTTGGCAAGGGCAATCGCACTTTCGCCACAAGTATTGCTGCTGGATGAACCGTTGTCTGCGCTGGATGCAAAAGTAAGACAAAAGCTGCGCCGGGAGATTCGCCGTCTGCATGAGCAATTCGGAATGACTACGGTTATGGTGACCCATGATCAGGATGAAGCACTGACGATGGCAGACAAAATTGTAGTGATGAACCACGGGGAGGTCGTGCAGGTTGGTACCCCGGAGGAAGTTTACAATACACCATTGAGCCCGTTTGTTGCTGATTTTATCGGAGCGATCAATTTCTTCTCAAACAGCAGCTTTGGCCATCCGTTTACGGATCAAACGAAGCTGCTCGCGATTCGCCCGGAGCATATCCGCATTTTGGAGCAAGAATCAGAGTACGGAATCCCGGCCCATATTTCCGAGCTGGAGTTTCGCGGAGCCTTTTACCGGATCTTTTTACAGTGGCAGGATGCTGCGGGACAGATGAGCGAAGAGCTGCTCACGCTTGATGTACTGACCCAGGAAGCCCGCAAGCTCGGGCTATCTCGAAATAAAAAGGTGTGGCTGGAGCTGCCGTTGGAAAATTTGCTCGCCTTTGAACAGTCAGCTACGACTACGGAGGAACGGGGGTGAGCAGTATGAATGCAGCCAGACAAGCCACAGGCAGGACGATGCAAAAATGGCTGATTTCACTCGTCATCGTAGCCCTAGGTGTAAGCGTCCTATTGCCATTGATTCAGTTGTTCTCGCGTGCATTTTATGACAAGAGCGGGCAATTTATCGGACTGAACAACTTTGTGACTTACTTTTCGACGCCGGCCTTGTCCCAATCGGTTACGAACACGCTTTACATTTCATCCATGACGACAGTGATTGCCGTTACACTCGCGTTTCTTTTTGCCTACGCCTTGACGCGCAGCGGCATTCGGGGAAAAGGAGCATTTCGCGCGATTGCCTTGCTGCCGTTATTCGCACCGACCATGATGCATGGGATTGCCCTGACCTATCTGTTTGGCAACCAGGGACTCGTCACCACAGGGGTATTCGGAATGCTTCCGTTTCAGTGGGATATTGATTTGTACGGTCCGGTTGGCATTATTTTGGCAGAAATCGTCTATGTGTTTCCACAGGCCTATTTGATCCTCGCTGTATCACTTGCATTCGCTGACTACCAGCTCTATGAGGCAGCGGATACGCTTGGCGCTGGCAACTGGCGCAAATTTTTTACCGTGACAGTTCCTAGCATCAAATATGGAATCGTCAGTGCTTGCTTTGTTTGCTTTACGCTCTCGTTTACCGATTTTGGGGCACCAAAAGTAGTTGGAGGACAATTTTCTGTGCTGGCTACCGATGTGTACAAGCAGGTCATCGGCCAGCAGAACATGACGATGGGAGCGACAGTTGGTCTGCTCTTGATCATTCCGGCTCTCGCCGCCTTTATCGTCGATCGAATCGTAGAGCGCAAGCAGCATTCCGCAATTACCGCCAAGTCCAAGCCATACCGAATCAAAGAAAACCGTTTTCGCGACTTCTTTTTCTCGCTCATCTGTCTGAGTGTTAGTGGATTTTTGCTTCTAATGATGGCGGCAGTCGTGATCGCTTCCTTTATCAAGGTATGGCCGTACAATCTCGAATTCGGCTGGCAGCATTACGATTTTTCAGGTGTTGCCGGAGAAGGCATGACACCGCTATGGAACAGTATTTTGGTCGCCTTGCTGACAGCTGTGATCGGAACCGTAGTCACGTTTATAGCCGCTTACACTATCGAGAAATCACAGGTGTGGAAAGGACTTCGGCAAGCAGGCTATTTCCTTTCGATTCTTCCTTTGGCGCTGCCAGGATTAGTCATTGGTCTTGCTTACATTTTCTTTTTCAACAATCCAGACAATCCGCTGAATGGCTTGTACGGCTCGATCTGGATTCTGATTCTCGCCAACGTGATCCACTTTTTCGCAGTCGGGTTCATTACTGCAACCAGTGCCTTGAAAAAGCTCGACCCGGAGTTTGAGCAAGCAGCAGAGTCGATGGGCATCTCGCAAATCAAGGTTTTTTGGCGAGTAACAGTTCCCGTATGCACGCCAGCAATTATCGAAATGGCAGTCTACTTTTTTATCAATTCCATGGTCACGATCTCAGCCGTTGTTTTTCTGTACGCGGCCGATTTTAAACTGGCGTCCGTCTCGATTGTCAATATGGATGACGCTGGTGACGTCGCCCCAGCAGCAGCTATGTCGGTGCTGATCGTGGTCCTCAACATCATCGCTCGTGCTTGCGCGGAATGGATAGCAGCACGCCTCAAAAAACGCACGGCATGGTCCAACCAAGAGAAAGGTCAGGTGGCTTAAGTTATGAAAGCAGTCGTATTTGATTGGGCAGGAACAATGGTGGATTACGGTTGTTTCGCTCCGTTAGCCGTTTTTTTGCAGGTTTTTAAAAACAGAGGCATTGAGCTTTCCGCCGAAGAAGCACGTGAGCCGATGGGCATGCTCAAGCGTGATCACATCCAGGCACTGTGCCGGATGGAGCGTGTAGCAGGCTTGTGGCAGGAAAAGTACGGACGTCTCCCAGATGAGTCCGATGTAGATGCTTTGTACGCGGATTTTGAACCGATGCTGATGGAGACGCTGCATCAATACGCAACACCCGTACCGGGAGCAATCCAGTTGGTAGAGCGGCTGCGAAGCCAAGGCCTCAAAATTGGATCAACAACGGGTTATACCCGCGAAATGATGGCCGTTGTAACAAAAGCAGCCAAAGAGCAAGGCTATGCGCCAGATGTGCTGGTTACGCCAAGCGACATGCCTGCCGGTCGACCGTATCCGTGGATGTGCTATCAAAATGCGATCCTGCTTGATGTCTACCCGATGAGTGAGATGGTCAAGGTAGGAGACACGACAAGTGATATGAAAGAAGGGCGAAACGCAGGAATGTGGACAGTCGGTGTCCTCAAGGGCGGCAGTGAGCTGGGCTTGGCGCAGGAGGAAGTGGCGCACATGGCAGCGGATGAGCTGGAAGAGAGAATGGCCAAAACATCTGAGAGATTGCGAGCAGCAGGTGCTCATTATGTGATAGAGGAAATCGGGTTATTAGATGAAGTGCTGGAAAAAATCAAGCTGCGCCAGGCAGCTGGAGAACGCCCATAACGAGTGAAGTAGTTTCGATCAGTTCAGTCAGAAGGGATGAGACATTTTGAATCAACATCAACAGGAAGCAACAGACAATCCGTATTTGCTGCTTACTCCAGGACCGCTGTCTACATCGCGTAGTGTGCGCGAAGCTATGATGCGCGACTGGTGCACATGGGACCGGGATTATAACGAGCTCGTACAGTCGGTTCGGCAAAAGCTCGTGAAACTCGCAACGGATCAAACGGAAGACTATACAACCGTACTTATGCAAGGCAGTGGAAGCTTTTGCGTGGAAGCGGTCATCAGCAGTGTGATTCCGACAGACGGAAAGCTGCTCGTCCTGACAAATGGGGCATACGGTGATCGGATTGTGAAAATGGCGCAGGTACACAATATAGCAACTGCCGTGATCGATTACGGGGAAGTAGCGCAGGTGTCTACCGAATCATTAAGTCGAGCTCTGGAAGAGGATGCTTCGATCACACACGTAGCAGTCGTACATTCGGAAACGACGACAGGGATGCTCAATCCGATCCGTGAAATCGGCGAAACCGTCAAGAAATATGGCAAAGTGTATATCGTAGATGCGATGAGTAGCTTTGGAGGAATCGAGCTGGATGTCGCAGAGCTTTCGATCGACTATCTCATTTCAAGTGCGAATAAATGCATTCAGGGTGTGCCTGGCTTCGGTTTTGTCATTGCCCGAACAGCTGCGCTCACGGGGTGCAAAGGTATTGCTCGAACACTTTCCCTCGATTTATACGATCAGTGGAAAACCATGGAGGAGGAGAACGGCAAGTGGCGATATACCTCTCCGACTCATGTTGTACGTGCCTTTGACCAAGCACTGACAGAGCTTCTGGCAGAAGGCGGGGTAGTTAAGCGATATGAGCGCTATGCACGTAATCAAGAAATCTTGTCTGGCGGGATGGAGCGCCTCGGATTCCGAACCTTGCTGCCAAAAGAGTTCCAATCTCCATTCATTACATCCTTCTATTATCCCGAGAGCAATTTCTTTTCGTTCCAAGAGCTCTATGATCGTTTGAAGCAAGCAGGCTTCGTCATTTACCCAGGAAAAATATCACAAGCAGATACGTTTCGGATTGGAAACATCGGCGAAGTCTATGCAGAAGATATGGAACGTTTACTAGTAGCAATCGAAGAGAATCGATTCTGGTAGATAGCTCCTTGATTGTAGATCCCAATACCTCTACAATTTATGGTAGGAAAAGATGCAGAAATGTTGGGAAACTCCACGCAGGATGCCTGCAAAAGGAAGTGAAGCGTCAGATCTCGTTTGAGGAGTGTTTGATCTGATAGCAGATTTAGTAGGGGGACATGGCGTGTCGTCGTTATTCGGAGAAGAACGTAAGCAGATCATTTTGCAGCTGGTCAACTCAAACGGCAAAGTGAGAACCAATGAGCTGGTGGAGAAGCTGCAGGTTTCTTCAGAGTCGATTCGCAGGTATTTGGAAGACCTGGAAGCGGAAAAAAAGCTGAAACGGGTCTATGGCGGTGCAGTGAAGCTGAATATGGAGCGCTCCGAGCCTTCGCATCTCAGTCGTGAGGTTATGCGAGCCGAGGAAAAGAAGCGGATCGGCCGTGTCGCTGCTGAGCTGGTGCAGGACAATGATACGATCGTCATCGATGAAGGAACGACTCCACTGCAGATGATCGGCTTTTTGTCCACCAAAAAGGATTTGACGATCTTGACGAGCTCCATCACGGCGCTCAACCTCTTGATCGAGTATCAAAACAGTGGTGTTCTCAAAGCAGAAGTCTACTTTTTGGGCGGAAAAGTCAATGCCAAGCACCATCGGGTCGGAGGCGCCTTTGCAGAAAAGATGATGAAGTCCTTCTTTGTCGACAAAGCGTTTCTGTCGATGGACGGGCTGCTTTTGCACAAAGGCCTTACTTGCTACGATCCAGAGCGTGCTGAGCTGGCCAAGCGTTTTATCGAAAATGCAAATGAAAGCATCGTCTTGGCGGATCATTCCAAGATCGGGATCAGTACCTTGTGCAAGGTAGCCGACCTGAAAGAGGTTGATATCGTCATCAGTGATACACCTGCTCCTGAGGAATGGGACACAGATTTGCAAACGAAAAATGTGACCTGGATGGTTGCAGGAGAGCTGTAGAAGAAAAAACGGAACACGTTATCGGGACCGAGCTTCATGTATGCGGCATGATTTTCGGGACCATTGACGAGGTTCCGTTTCTTTTGTCTTAGTGAGTGCTGTGTGTGTCCTAGCCTCAGGATGACCTGCGCAGCAATCCCGGCAGAACATGCAGCAAGTTTTCCCGTACGAGTGCCGAGCCCCAGTTCCATTGCTGCGCTTCGATGAGATGAACTTTTCCATTTTGGACAGCGGGCAGACTCTTCCAAAGCGCGCTGCTTAGCAGTTGTTGGGTTGCTAACCGGGAATCCGGCTTCTCAGAGAGCAGCATGAAAAGGCGATCACCAGCATAGTCCGGCAAAGCAGCCTCTGAAATTTCCGAGAAGCCCTCCTCAGCAGCGAGCATCTCCTGAATTTTGCCTCCACTTGCAAAGCCATGCGGGTGATAGAGGGCAGAGGAAAATCCGCTCACGCCCATGACAAACAGTCGATCCCCGTGATCATGAATAAAGACAGAGGCAGTTTCCCCCGGCTTTAGCACCGTACGCAATTGCTGCCACATGTGAGCTTCCTTGGCGTCGTAATGCTCAAGCCACTGCCTGGCGATCTCTCCTTTTCCAAGCCACTCTCCAAGTGTGTGTAGCCGGCATCCAAGCGGAGCAAAGGAATTAAAGGTGAGTGTTGGGGCAATCCCTGCAATCTGGTTGTACTCGTCTTCATCAGAGCTGGCGAAAAGAATCAGATCAGGCCCCAGCGCCATTAAATCGTCTGGGGTGAACGGAAAAGGAAGGTCTTGTACATGCTTTAGCTTATCTCTGTACATGGTCCGATCAATCCAGGAAAGATTCCCGCCTGCAATTGTCTCCACCTGCAAGGCCAACAAATCGTTAAAAGTCTCGCCGATATATACAATCCGCTGGGGCTGTACGGGAATCTCGACCTCATGCCCTGTCCAATCACGGACGCTTTTTTTGCTTTTGAGCAACCGGGCATATTGTCTGGGGGAGTACCCTGTTGTTTTGCGAAAACGGCGGTTGAAATAATATTCGTCGGAAAAGCCGACCTGGTTGGCAATATCTCGCAACGAAGCATCTGAGTGAATCAATAAATCCTTGGCTTGTTCAACCCGGATTTCAGTCAAAAATTCAAGCGGCTTCCTCCCTGTAAGGTCCCGAAAGAGCGGGGTGTACTGCCAGGAGGGCACATGAGCCAGCTCAGCCAGCTGTCCGACTGTCATATTTTCATGATAGTTTTGCCTGATATAATCAATCGTGCTCTCTACGTCTTGGGCTGTGCTCATCGTCTGCTTACCGCGAGAACTATTTTGCTCTAATAAAAAACCGATCAGCTCCTGAAAACGAAGCTGCTGCGTGAATGCTTCATGTTCATCTGATCTGTCGCTCCTTGCCATCAATTCATCCGCCAGCCGATAGAGTCGATTCACGGGGTGAGCGGTCAATTCCATACGACCTGGTAAAAGCGTCTGCTGATAAAGCACAGGCATATGCTGGTCAGCGAGATGAACAACTGAAAATGCGATGCGGTAGTAGCCGAGTGGACGAGTGACTTCCTGTTCAAGCTGATAGGCAGTCGCAGGCGGAAGCAGATAGCATTTTCCGACCAGGATAGGGAAAAAGGTATGATCACTATGTAAAAATCCTTGTCCTTCTGTAAAAATGAGCAAGGTATGTTCAGCAGTTGTGATGACCTCGCGTTGTTTGCTCAGATGGCTATGCACCATTTCGCAAGCTCTTAATTGAAACAAGAGGGAAGATAGGGAGACAGGAGTCATAGAGGAAGCCAGCATAGGCTGTTGCACTCCTTTCTGATAGTGATAATTATTATCATCACCAAATCATTGTATCCAAAAAAAAGAAGCTTTTCAACGATGGTTGAAAGCTTCGGATATGCCTGGATTATTTATGCAGCATAGCAGGTATTTTTTCTATCAGCCATTCCCTGGTGGTTGCATCTGAGTTTGCTTTTTCGATATCAATTGAGTAGACTTTTCCATTTTTGACAGCGGGCAGGTCATTCCAGATGCGGCTTTTGAGCAATGCTTCTGTCGATCGTTTCGGCTCTTCATCTGTTGAATTCAAAATAAAAATCCGATCCCCAGCAAACTCAGGCAAGCGCTCCAGTGAGACAAGCTCAAACCCTTTTTGGGCATCAAGCACTTCCTGGATGAGCGGTGTCGGCTTGAATCCGTTCTCGTCGTATAAGACTTGAGATAAGCCTGTTCTCGCCATGACAAACAGACGATCCCCGGGATAGTACGTAAAGACAGAGGCAGTTTCGCCTTCCTTCATCTCCGTTTCCTTTAGCTTTTTCCACATGTTTTCAGCGCTTTGTTTGTACTCTTTCAGCCACTTGCTTGCCTCTTCCTTTTTCCCTAGCAGATCACCAAGGTGCGTCATTCGGTCTTCCAAAGGGGCAAATGTATCGAAAATGACTGTGGGTGCAATTTTGGAAAGTGCCTCAAAGTCCTTCTCTTCTATGCCAGCGTATAAAATGATGTCTGGTTTCAGCTCCAATACCTTTTCCAAATTGATCGGGAAGCCTACGTTCTCTACGCCTTGCAGTCTGTCTTCAAATACTTGCTTGGTATAGCCATAGCCTCCAACTGGCTTGACTCCCAGCGCTAGTGTATCTCCGAAAGTCTCGCCCCAAAAGATGATCCGCTGCGGTGATACCGGAATGGTACTTGTGTGCCCTTTATAATCGGTATACGAGCGAGTAACCGCTTCTGCAGATGGAGGATCGCTCTCTTGCTTTTGATTAGTCTGGCTGCTGCACCCAAAAAGCAGACTCGTGGCAAGTACAATGGTTCCCAGTGCTCCCGCTATGTTACGAATGTTGTTCATTCCAAATCTTCCTCCAATAAGAAATCGATGATAAGTTAGTGCTTGTGCGTGATAATCATTATCACTTACTGATTCATCATAGTAAAACGAAACGGGCTGCTCAATGGACAAAATCGATGAGGCCTCCTTGCGTTTGTACAAAAACAAGGATATACGGGAAGCTTGTTCACGAGTTTGGACAAAAAAAACTGGAGAAAGTGCATTGCCAGAAGGCAGTGTATGGACATATGATCGGGATGGAAAACAACGGATGAGAATGAGAATCACACAAAAATGATGCTCATTGCATACAGGAGAGGATCGAGACATGGAAAGAACCGAACGAAGAACCAAAACGGGTTGGATGTCCATAGCTCTGGTTATGGTTATGGCACTCAGCTTGACTGCATGCGCAGAAAAAGCGCCCGAGCAAGCCGCGCCAACGACCTCGTCAGCAGAACAAAAGCCGGCAGAACAGCAGGCACCTGCAGAGAAATCAGCTGAAACAAGAGTGGTTCAGGATGCATATGGCGATGTCACCATCCCTGCTCATCCACAGCGAGTGGCTGCCATTTATCAGGAAGACTTCCTGCTGGCACTGGACGTGAAGCCGATTGTCCAGTGGTATCATCCTGCGTGGGGCAAACAGGATTACCTCGGTTTGGACGTGCCGGAGTTTGATATAACGGGAAGCATGGAAGCGCTGCTGCAGGCGGGACCTGACTTGATTATCGTAGATGGGGGAGCGGATGCAGAGAAATACGAGCAGTACAGCAAAGTCGCACCTACCTACAAGCTGCCGGATGAACTGCGCAATGATACGACTGGACGTCTCAAGAAAATCGCAGATCTGCTTGGAATTCCGGAGAAAGCAGACGAGGTTATTAAGAAATATGAGCAAAAAATAGCCGATACAAAAGCAAAGCTGCAAAAGGCAGTTGGGAATGAGACAGTCGCAGTCATTCGCCTGAATGTCGGCAACAAGCCTACGCTCGCCCTGTTTGGTGATGGCAATGCCTATACGGGTATGCTTTATTCGGAGTTTGGCCTTACGCCATACTCGGCTGCCAAAAATCAGGAAACACACGTAGTTCTTACGGAGGAAGCAATTCCGGCTATTGATGCGGATCATATCATTTTGTTCCCGTCCAATGGCACTTGGGACTCTGAGGATAACAAAGAGTCGCTGAAAATTCTCGAAACACCGATCTGGCAAGCGGTTTCTGCTGTCAAAAAAGGACATGTTTATAAAATGGACCGGACTCACTGGCAATCAGGTGCCCTGCTGGCGAACATGATGAAAGCAGATGACTTGGTGAAAACGTTCGTCAAATAAGTCGCGTCTATAGCGCGTTTCAAAAAATAGGCAGAAAGCTTGTCGACGATGGTTGATGAGCTTTCTGTTTTTCATTATAATAAATAAAAATGATAATCATTCTCGATTAAATGAAAGAGGGAGATACATATTCTCAGCTCCGATGAAGTGCTGTATCCTCCTTCCCTCTACCTGTTGACAGGAATGGAAAGAGGCAGTCTTGCACCTGCTGCTTTGCAGTCTTATAGAGAAGTAGATCATTATACGATTCTCATCGCCTTAGACGGCCAGGGTCACCTGTATGTAGAAGATGCAGAATGTGATATCAAACGGGAAAGCTGCTGGGTGATACAGCCAGGTCAAAATCACTGGATTCGTTCGGATCGACACGTCCTTGAATATTTTCGGATGACCTTTCGCATGCTGCACCTGACTTCTATGGAGAGCTGCGAATCTACGGAGCCCTTTCCATGGACGGGGGAGCTGGCCTGCACTCCTTTTTCCAAGCTAGTCGAGCTTGTAAACGAGATATTTAGGCATCGGGAAGAGGCAGACGGGCTTCAACGATATTACAATCATGTGCGCTTCGAGGAGCTCATGCGTTTTTTACTCCAGCAATATGCTTCCGCGATGCCTGCATTGGACCCTCGCAAGGCTGTCGAGCACTCGATTGAGTATGTTCAGCAGCATTACCAAGAGCAGCTGACAGTCGATCAATTGGCTGCAAAAGCACAAGTCCCGCGCTGGCGCTACACGCAATTATTCAAAGAGGTAACCGGGCAGATTCCGCTAGATTATATCAATGGCTTGCGGATGAACCGTGCAAAGCAGCTGCTGCTTATGACTGGTGACCGGATTCATGAGATCGCGCAAAATGTCGGGTTTACGAGTGAATATTATTTTAACCGCCGCTTCAAGCAAAGCGTAGGGCTTGCCCCGGGAAAGTATCGGAATATTCATCGTGATGATTTGCGAGTGGTTTCTCTATTTATGGAGGATTATGTAGTTGCCTTGGGGCTTACTCCGATTGTACAGTGGGCGCATTCATTTTGGGGTAAGCAAGATTACCTCGCTCTGGACGGAGTACCTACGTATGACGTATTAAAAAGCAAGGTAAACGACTTGGCGAGTCAATATCCGGACGTCATTATGCTGCGTCAATGCACCGGTCTGAAAGCTGATCTGTACGAGGAGTGCGCCCGTATTGCACGTACATGCGTTATTCGTCAGCTCGGCCCGGATTGGCGCTCGACTCTGCGTATTTTAGGGGAGCAGCTCGGCCGGGGGGAGCAGGCTGAAACAGCAATTTCGCAGTACGAGTACAAAGCCCTGGCAGCTAAAAGCGTGCTGGCACGCAGTCTCAAGGGGCAGACAGTCGCCTTTTTGCGTGTGTCTGCAGAGACGATCAGTGTTGAAAAATACTATACGGCTCCTGTTTTGTTTCAGGATTTGGAGATGAAGCCCCATCCGCTCGTCACCCAGTTATCTCCGCAGGAAGCGAGGGCGGGTGTGACATGGGAGCAGCTGTCTACACTGGATGCGGATCATATTTTTTATGCATTTGACAAATGGCATCAGGCAGGGACAGGTGCGGAACAAAAGCAAATTCAGCATCCGCTTTGGCGATCCCTTCCAGCTGTCCAAAACAACTGTGCCTACCACGTCGATTTTATGACCTGGATGAATCATGGGGTTATCGCAAATTCGAAAAAAATTGATGAGGTATTACGCTTGCTGGCGTAACAAATGTCCTAAATGTCCAAAAGATTTATCGTTTTTATCCATTGACACTTATTTCCTCAATCGCCTACAATTCTCATTGTGATAATAATTATCAATATCAATGCTTTTGGGAAGGGAACATAATCCAAAGCAGGTTATATCCCTATTGATATTGATAGAAAAGGTGGCAAGTATGAGTCAACATGCACATTCCATGCAAAAAGGAGCAACAACGAATCCGGTCACGTTTCGCACTCGTCCTTGGGCAGCAACACTTATTTTGACGAGTGGCGTCTTGGCTTTAATACTTGGAATGTTTTTGTCCGTTTCATTTGGAGCGGCTGACATCCATTTCTCAGTCGTTTGGGATGCGATTTTTCATTTTAATCCTGATTTGACACAGCATCAGATTATTCAGGAGATTCGACTTCCGCGGCTCTTAGGCGGGGCGATGGTGGGAGCCAGCTTTGCCGTGGCTGGGGCGATCATGCAAGGGATGACGCGCAATCCTTTGGCTGATTCCGGCTTACTCGGTCTAAATGCAGGGGCAGGCTTTGTTTTGGCACTGTGCTTTGCCTTTTTTCCTGGCTTGCCGTTCATGTATTTGATTCTTTACGGTTTTTTGGGTGCCGGTGTTGGTGCCGGACTCGTCTACGGGATTGGCTCGTTGGCAAAGGGGGGCCTCACGCCAGTGCGTCTGGTCTTGGCTGGCGCGGCACTAAGTGCATTATTGTCTGCGCTGAGTGAAGGGATTGCACTTTATTTCAAAATTGGCCAAGACCTCGCATTTTGGTACGCAGGTGGCGTAGCCGGAACAAAATGGTTCCAGCTGAAAATTATGTTCCCGTGGATTTTGGTAGCGATTCTCGGTGCGATCGCCCTGTCTCGCTCCATTACGATGCTTAGCCTTGGTGAGGATATTGCCAAGGGACTTGGGCAGCGCACTGTATTGGTCAAATTTTTAGGAATGATCATTGTACTGATTTTGGCAGGCTCAGCAGTATCCGTTGTTGGGGCAGTGGGCTTCGTCGGTCTGATTATTCCTCACTTGACCCGTTATTTGGTTGGTGTGGATTATCGCTGGATTATTCCGTGTTCAGCGGTATTGGGCAGCTTGCTTGTCGTTTTTGCCGATTTGGCGGCGAGAATGGTGAATCCACCCTTCGAGACCCCCCTTGGGGCACTCATCGCGCTAATCGGCGTGCCGTTCTTCCTTTACCTGGCACGTAAAGAAAGAAGGGAGATGTAATCATGCAATCACTCACAGCTCATGTAGATGCCCGTAAGCGAGCGAGGGGCATAGCTGTCATGATCGTACTTGGTGTTTTGATCTTGATCGCTTTTATCATCAGTATGAATACAGGATTTATTCGCTTATCACCAATGGATTTGCTTATGACCCTCTTGGGTTCGGGAACGGAGAAACAAAGTCTGATTCTGTTTGATTTCCGCCTACCTCGTATTGTGATTTCCATCCTGATTGGAGCGGGTCTGGCTGTGTCTGGCTGCGTTATCCAAGGGATTTCGCGAAATGCATTAGCAGATCCGGGAATTTTGGGGATCAATGCCGGAGCGGGCTTGATGGTCATGCTGTTCATTTCGTTTTACCCGTCTACTGCCGCAGCACCAGTATTTTTGCTGCCTGTCCTGGCATTGGTAGGTGCGAGCTTCACTGCTGCACTAATCTTTATCCTCGCATATAAAAGACACAAAGGCTTGTCTCCGATCCGCATTTTGCTGACCGGGATCGCTGTTGCGGCTGGGATGAGCGCAGCCATGATCGTATTGACCCTCAAGCTGAGCCCGGAAAAGTATCAATTTGTAGCAACTTGGCTGGCTGGTAGCATCTGGGGCACGAACTGGAAATTTGTTTTGTCTCTGCTGCCGTGGATCGTTGTTCTTTTGCCGTTTGTTTTTTACAAAGCACGTGTCATGAACGTGCTGAATCTGGGGGAAGAGCTGGCGACTGGCCTTGGCGCTCCCGTATCCAGAGAACAGCTGAAGCTGCTCGCAGCAGCCGTCGGTCTTGCTGCTTCGTGCGTGGCCGTGAGTGGCGGAATTGGCTTTGTTGGCTTGATCGGACCGCATCTGGCGCGCAGACTGGTTGGTCCAAAGCATGAAATGCTACTGCCGACTGCAGCACTCGTTGGCTCGCTGCTCGTTATTGTTGCAGATACGATAGGACGCTGGATATTACAACCATCTGAGATTCCCACAGGCATCGTAGTAGCAGTTATCGGAGCTCCTTATTTCTTGTATTTGCTCGCTCGTACGAAGTCGTAGACTTGCGTTTGCAAGTCGAATGAGGCAGTACCTGAAGGGAGATGAGGAGATACATGCTACGCCGCTTTTTTGCCTACTACCGGCCCTACATGGGTTTGTTCATCCTGGATTTTTCGTGCGCCATTTTAGCAGCGCTTTTAGAGCTTGCTTTCCCGCTTGCCGTAAACAGGGTGGTGGATGATCTGCTTCCCAGCGGCGATTGGAGGGTGATTTTATATGCGTGCCTGATTCTTTTGGGGATTTATGTGGTCAGTGCCGGGCTTCACTTTGTCGTTACATACTGGGGACACAAGCTGGGGATCAATATCGAGTCAGACATGCGCAAGAAGCTGTTTGATCGGGTGCAAAAGCTGTCGTTCCGATTTTTTGATAACAACAAAACAGGCCATCTCGTTTCGCGTATGACGAACGATCTGATGGACATTGGCGAAATCGCTCACCATGGGCCAGAGGATTTGTTTATTGCGATCATGACCTTGACGGGTGCTTTTGGAATCATGCTCAGCATCAACTGGCAGCTGGCGGTTCTTACCTTTATTATCGTGCCGTTGATGATTTACTTGTCGATGTACTTTAGCCGCAAAATGTCAAAAGCGTTTGATCGTATGTTCAAAGATATCGCTGATTACAACGCGCGCGTAGAGAATAATGTCAGTGGAATTCGTGTCGTTCAAGCGTTTGCTAACGAAAATCATGAAATTAAACGTTTTGCACAAAACAATGAGCGTTTTCGTTTTACAAAGCTTCTCACGTATCGCATTATGGCGTGGAATTCATCGCTTAGCTTTATTTTGATGAAGCTCGTATCGTTGTTTGTCCTCGTTTGCGGTACGTGGTTTGTCATCGCTGGCGAAATGACGTATGGGGAGTTCATCGCATTTGTCATGCTGTCCAACGTGTTTTTAGGACCGATTAAACAAATTAACTCGGTCATTGAGACGTATCCAAAGGGTGTGGCAGGGTTCAAACGTTATTTGGAGCTTCTGGAAACAGAGCCTGATGTCGCAGATTCACCTAACGCGAAAGCAATCAGCAACGTCCGTGGCGATATTCGCTTCGAGGGCGTTACGTTTGGCTATGAAAACAAGGATAAGGTGCTGACTGACGTTTCCCTGTCCATTCGCGCTGGGGAAACCGTCGCACTGGTAGGTCCATCCGGTGCAGGGAAAACGACCTTGTGCAGCCTGCTGCCGCGCTTTTATGATGTGGACGCGGGAAGCATCACAATCGATCATATCGATATTCGCCAAATGACTCTGGAGTCGCTCCGCTCCCATATCGGTATCGTGCAGCAGGAGGTTTTCCTGTTCGATGGCAGTATTCGGGAAAACATCGCATACGGCAAGCTTGGAGCTTCTGATCAACATATTTGGGAGGCAGCAAGAAGGGCGCAGCTGGAAGAGCTGATAATGTCACTCCCAGAAGGTTTGGATACACTGATCGGGGAGCGCGGTGTGAAGCTGTCAGGCGGACAAAAGCAGCGCCTGTCGATTGCACGGATGTTCTTGAAAAATCCACCGATTCTTATTTTGGATGAGGCTACCTCTGCACTGGATACAGAGACGGAATCAGCCATCCAGCAAGCTCTTTCGGAATTGTCCCAAGGACGAACAACTCTTGTGATTGCCCACCGCTTGGCAACGATCAAAAATGCAGACCGAATTATTGTCGTTGCAGAGAAAGGCATCGCAGAGCAAGGTAAGCATGACGAGCTGCTGCAAACCCATGGAGTGTACAGCCGGCTCCACCAGGCACAATTCGGATCGTAGCATCCATCATGTATTACTCAAGCCAGATCACGATCAACAGGTTCAGAAAGAAGCGAGCGTTTCCACAACAAAAGTGGGGGCGCTCGTTTGTTTATGGGCTTGCAGCATGGCGTGCAGTATAATGAGATCGTGTAATTTATTGGATCAGATACAATTTAAAAAACGCAAAAACACTTTCAAACTGGTTTATTGGCAGAAGGACGATCGCGTTTTGATATAATAACGAATAAGAGAATGGTGCAAGCAGCAAGGGAGTGGGAAACGTGATTGATAGATTGGACCATTTGGTTTTGACGGTACGAGATATCGAAGCTACTTGTCGCTTCTATGAGCAAGTGTTGGGGATGCAGACAGTTACGTTTGCAGAGGGCAGGAAAGCGCTGCAGTTTGGCAGACAAAAAATAAACCTGCATCAGGTCGGGCACGAGTTTGAGCCAAAAGCATGGCACCCTGTCAGCGGTTCTGCGGATTTGTGTCTGATCGCTTCCGTCCCGCTGGAACAAGTGATTCAGTCCATGAAGACATATGGAGTCGAGATTGTAGAAGGGCCTGTGCAAAAAACAGGGGCGATGGGTCCGATCCTGTCCGTCTACATGCGTGACCCCGATCACAATCTCATCGAGGTTTCCAATTATTTGACGGTGCCGCCAGCTGGCAAGGACTCACCCGCTGATCCGCTACTCACAAATATTTCTCGGGTATTTAATCAAAGAGAAGCGGGAATTATGGGCGCGCAAAGATCAGGCGTTTTCAGCGTGCTGCTGCCTTTGGTCAAGATGGAAGCGGGAGGGCTCGGAATCTTGTTCGAAAAGCGGGCAAGTACAATGCGCAGACAAGCTAACGAGGTCTGTTTTCCTGGTGGCAGAGCCGAAGAAGGAGATGACTCGCGCTGGGCGACAGCACGCCGTGAAACGAGCGAGGAGCTGGGCTTGCCGCTAGAAAATATTCACTATATAGGAGAGCTGGATATGCTGATGGGACCTGGATCAGCAACCATCTATCCGTTTGTGGGCTATGTGGAAGGGATCGAAGGCATGCAGCCGAATCCAGAAGAGGTCGGAGACGTGTTTATCATCCCGTTGGATACATTGCGTACAACTCAGCCAGCTACGTATCGCTCGAACATATCGACAGAGCCCGAAGACGATTTTCCATTTCATCTTATACCAGGAGGCAAGCGCTATCCGTGGCGTGCGGGGACTGTTGAGCACCTATTTTATGAGATAGACGGCAGAGTAATCTGGGGGCTGACGGCAAAGGTATTGGCACATTTTCTGGAGTTGCTTCAGTCAGACGAGGCCTTTTCATAAGACAAACTATCGATTAAGGAGCAGATGCCGTATGTGGTCATCAAATCCAATTGCGACTCGATTACAAATCAAGTGGCCGATCATTCAGGCGCCAATGGCAGGCGGAGCGACGACACCCGCTTTGGTTGCTGCCGTTTCCGAAGCTGGTGGACTAGGCTCACTCGGGGCTGCTTACATGAGTCCGGAGAGTATCCGGGAAGCGATCCGATCCATTCGAGAGCAAACCGCTAAGCCTTTTTCGGTCAATTTGTTTATACCAGAGAGCTTTGACCCGAACGAGCCGATTGCTGCGGATGTGGCGGCGGAAATGAATGCGATGCGTGAGGAGCTGGGCATCCCGGTTGATCCAAAAGTGTCCCGTTATACGGAGCCTTTTGAGGAGCAGATTGCTGTCGTTTTGGAGGAAAAGGTGCCCGTTTTCAGCTTTACGTTTGGGCTTCTGGACCAGCGCTGGCTTGCCGAGCTGAAGCAGCAAGGAACGACCGTTATCGGTACAGCGACGACGACGCGAGAGGCGATCGCACTGGAAGCCAGTGGAGTCGATATGATTGCGGCACAGGGCAGTGAGGCAGGCGGTCACCGCGGTTCTTTTTTACCGGATTCACCGAGCAACCTGATTGGCACCATGGCACTCGTTCCGCAAATAGTAGATCGAGTCAACATACCAGTCGTTGCAGCTGGAGGCATTATGGACGGGCGCGGGATTGCTGCGGCTCTGGCTCTAGGAGCAGCGGCTGCGCAGCTAGGTACTGCCTTTTTGACCTGTACGGAAAGTGGGGCACATGCCCTGCATAAAAAAGCGATTCAGGAAATACAGGATGAGCAGCTTGTACTGACGCGGGCCTTTTCAGGTAAGTGGGCGAGAGGGATACAAAATGATTTCATGATGAGGCTGCTTCCCCACGATCACGAATTGCCGTCCTATCCGATCCAAAATGCACTGACCAAGGACATTCGCGCAGCGGCTGCGAAAAACCAGCGAGGCGAATACATGTCGATGTGGGCAGGACAGGCTGCGTCTTTGTCTAGGGAAATGAGCGCGAGCGAGCTTTTGCTGCAGCTGGTAGCAGAAACAGAGCGAGTCATTGGACGGTTTCATCAAGCATAGACAGACAGGTAGCAAGATCTTCATGGGAGGAAAAAGAATGAACCAGGAGTTTGGTTTACGTGGGGCAGTAATCGCAAATGGCGCTGAAATAACGGATGGACTCGTTGTAATCGATGGGGGCAGCATTCGTTTTGCCGGAGAGGCGCAGGATTACAGTGGCGAGCTGCCTGATACAATCCTTCAGGTAGAGGGATGGATTTGCCCAGGATTTATGGATATTCATATGCATGGAATTGACGGACACGATACGATGGACGGGACGCCTGAATCGTTTCAGGGGATTTCCAAAGCCTTGACCCGTTTTGGCGTGACTTCCTTTTTGGCAACGACCATGACCGCGCCGTATGAAGAGATCGAGCCTGTCCTCTCCACGATTGCTCAGGTAAGTCGCCAGGGGCTGGATGGGGCAGAGGTGGTTGGCATCCATCTGGAGGGACCGTGGATCAACCCGCGTTATAAAGGAGCGCAAAAGGAAGAAAATATCGCTTTGCCGCAGCTGGATGCGGTGCAGCGATTGTATGAGCTGGCGGAGGGGCTGATCAAGGTTGTGACCATCGCACCCGAGCAGCCGGAGGCGCTCGAAGCGATTGCCTGGCTGAAGGAGCAGGGTGTGATTGTGTCGGCAGGGCATACCGGTGCGAGCTTCGCGCAGGCTTCGCAGGCAGTTGAGGCAGGCGTGCGCCATTTTACTCACTGCTTTAATGCGATGACAGGGCTGCATCATCGGGAGCCGGGCGTTGTTGGCGCCGCTATGTACCATGAACAGCTCAGTACAGAGCTGATCGCAGACGGAATACATGTGCACCCCGCCGTGATGAACATTTTGTATCGCGTCAAAACGGCAGGAAAACTCGCGCTGGTCAGTGATTCCATGCGGGCAGCGGCGATGGGAGAAGGCACGTATGACTTGGGCGGACAGGAAGTACATGTGCATGGCGATCAGGCAAAGCTGGCAGATGGCACATTGGCAGGCAGCATCCTGACGCTCAATCGCGCGGTGGCAAACATGGTGACGCTAAGTAAGGTTCCGTTGCCAGAAGCGGTAGAGATGGCCTCGCACACTCCGGCAACGATTCTCGGCTTGGGGGAGCGAAAAGGGCGTCTCGCAGCAGGCTACGATGCGGATGTGACGGTATTGGATAAGCAGTTTGATGTGAGCATGACCTTTGTAGCGGGCAAGAGAGTCTACCACAAGGAATAGCCTTTAGAACCAAAAACAGTCTGGGAATTTTCTCAGACTGTTTTTGTATGGATAGAGGCTACTCATGTCCAGTGAGCAGCGTGCTTTTCAGTTATATCAATGAGCATGCGCATAGCTGCCGTCACCCGTTTATGCTTATGATAAGTAATCTGCGTGCAAAACGAGTCAAATTGCTCTTTTTCCTCAATGATGGTTAAGCTGCCTTGCTCGATTTCATTTTTCACCGTATAGAGCGGCAAAAAGGAGATGCCCAATCCATTCATGACGCATTTTTTGATCGCCTCCATACTGGAAAAAGACAAAGGATTTCCATAGGCGATTTGTTTTTGCTGCAAGTATTTTTCGAAGCCGTTTGTAAAGCTGCACCCTTTTTCGCTGAGAATGATAGTTTCACGTGCCTGCTCGTGAGAGAACGTCGCAGGCGACAAGGCAGATTCAGGGGCGCCGATAATGACCATCGCTTCCTCTTTTAAAGTCGTCACGACTAGCTGGGGGTCTGTTACCGGAGGCTCGATTGTAAAGACCAGATCTGCCTCGCCCGTGTACAGCATCCCGCGTAGCTCATTGCAGATGGCATTCTTCAAAATGATGTTTACCCCAGGATAGCTTCTCTTGTATTCCTTCAAAATTTCTCCCAGCCGATAAATCGAGAGAGATTCCGCGGCACCGATAACAATATCCCCAGAGACGCCACTTTGTTCTGCTGCCAGACTCTTGATTTCCTTGTACGTATCCAGCATTTTTCTAGCGTAAGGAACTAATTCTCTGCCCAGATTTGTCAAAATCACTTTTTTCCCCAAGCGATCAAACAACGGTGCCCCCAATTCATCCTCCAAAATTTGAATGTGTGAGGTAATTGTGGACTGCGCATACCCTAGT
This sequence comes from Brevibacillus reuszeri, assembly GCF_002897295.1. Classification (GTDB taxonomy): domain Bacteria; phylum Bacillota; class Bacilli; order Brevibacillales; family Brevibacillaceae; genus Brevibacillus; species Brevibacillus reuszeri_A. The sequence goes on along the minus strand of NZ_BEXF01000007.1, from coordinate 172,313 downwards.
TGCTCCGATGCTTTCGTAAATTTCCCTGTATCGACAATCGCCAGAAACGTGTGTAAATGTCTGATTTCCATCATTTCCGACCCCTTCTTTTGTGTCCTCAGCGAGTAGGCCTCGATAGAGAGCTTGTACATTGATCATATCAGATAGTTCGATCATTTCCTTCAGTTGTTTCAATTTTACTGATGAGAATGGAAGACCTTATACTTAACAGCAACAAGCCCCATGAGGGGAAAAGGGAGCTGTAGAGGAATGAAAAGAGTATGCTTATTGCTGGCGAACGGTTTTGAAGCTGTAGAAGCGAGTGTATTCACAGATGTGATCGGCTGGAACAAATTGGAGGGAGACGGGACTACTGAGCTGGTTACGGTAGGATTGCATGATCAGCTGAAATGCACCTTCAATTTTACGGTTATCCCTGAAATGCATGTAAGCGAAATGGATATAGACTCATTTGACGCCCTTGCTATTCCGGGAGGCTTTGAAGAGGCGGGATTTTATGAGGATGCGTACAGCGAGCCCTTTTTAAAGGTCATCAGAGAATTTGAACGAAAGGGAAAAATTATCGCTTCCATCTGCGTCGGAGCACTTCCTGTTGGTAAAAGCGGAATTCTTGAGGGGAGAGAAGCGACTACGTACAATCTGGGTGAGGGACGCAGACAAAAGCAGCTGTCTGAATTCGGAGTGAAGCTTGTCCCCGATCAGCCCATCGTCGTCGATGGAAATATCATTACCTCTTACAATCCTTCAACTGCCTTCGATGTGGCATTCAAGCTGCTGGAAATGCTCACGTCCAAGGAAAATGGTGAAGAGGTAAAGCGACTAATGGGTTTTCGTTAAGGGTGTCATAAAGTGAAAAGCCACGGCCGTTAAAAAGGCTGTGGCTTTTTGTCTCTCCAAAACGGATGCCTCGGCAAAAGCTTCACTCACGTTCTTATGGGCTAGTGCTATCCATCGATTGAGGGTGAAACCAAATCTTGTGAAAGTCGAGCCATCCAGACGAATTGATCGCTACACCGCGGACGGATTTGTGAAAGGAGGTATGGGATTTCTTTTGCACTAAATACAGGACAGCATGGCTTTCCAGAATACGTGCTTCTATATGTGCAAGCTGTTTACGCCGCTTGCCCTCGTCCGGTTCCCGAAAAATGGATACCGTCAATTTGCTTATTTCCTGCGTCAGATTCTCATCAAAGGCGGGGAGAAAGTAATTTTTTTGCATGTACATCTCCAGCTCGCTTACCTCATCCATACTGAACACATTCCCAAACAATTGACAGTCATGCTCTGGCAAAAGGTCGCGGGACGCAAACTCAGCCTGATCCCTCACCTCAACCTCGAGCTTAATCCCGAAGCAGAGGCAGCGATCCTTGATCCAAAGCGCGTCGGGTTCATGATAGTTCGTTGTCACTAAGTGAAGCGTCTCGCCCTGATAGCCGCTTTCCGTTAACAGCTTCATGATTTCGGCACGACCGAGACGAGGAGTACGGCCTCTATGCTGGTCAGTAGCTGGATTAAACGGACGAAAGCCGAATGCTGGATAGATTCGGTCACCGCCCAAATCGGCGATCATCTGCTCGCGATCGATGATATGGTCAAGCGCCTGGCGAAATTTCGGATGATTTTGCGGACCGCGCTTCCATTGGTTAAAAATTAGCAAATTACAGCAGGAAAAGAGCGTTTCGAGATTGCACCATTCGCTACTGCCACTCATGACAGCCTCGCGCAGAGCCTCAGCTCGTGTAGTGACGCCATGTGAAACAATGACAGAAGTCCAGTCCGGCTCTTTTATGCGACCTGATTCCAATTCAGGGAAGATGAGCACTTCTACCCGATCCAGCTGTGGCCGACCTAGAAAATGAGCGGGAAAAGCCTCCAAAATACACAAATCCTCCTTGAGCCTGGCCAGCTGAAATGGGCCGGTTCCCACTGGCTTCTGTGCAAAAGAAAGCTCGTCATTACGCACGACATCCTCAGGAACGATGCTGGTGGGAACGGTTGTCAATATGCGCAAAAACAAGTGATTCGGTTCTTTTAGACGAATCCGAACTGTTTTCGAATTGATTGCTTTGAGTTCTTCAATGTCCTGCAGCATCCAGCTTGCCTCAAAACGCTCTGGGTGGAGCCGGAGCCGATCCAGCGAAAAAATGACGTCTTGGGCAGTCAGTTCTCGTCCATGGTGGAACAACACATTTTTTCGCAGATGAAACGTCCATTCAGAGCAATCGTGACTGGTTTCCCATGAATGCGCGATGCACGGGTGGATCGATTTGGTTTCTTGATCATAGGTAACCAATGTATTGAATAGCTGACCGGCTACATGTGCGTCGAAATGATAATAAACCGAGCCCGGATCAAGCGTGACAATTTTGCGGTACACAGGAAAACGCAGGGTGTCATGCATCTGATTGGCTCTATCTTGTGTGGAAAAGCCCATTCCTTCTGACAGCCAATCCATAAACTGATCCTTGCTTGTAGAGCTGCCGTAGCGGTTCATCAGCTCCATGGCTTCCTTCACATCGCCCTGCTCCATGCGCAGCTTTACTTCGGCCAAAAGGATATCCTCAGAGGCAGCGAGGAAGGTCAGCATAGAAGTATTCCCGCGTCCTCGTCCAGCTTGCCATTCAATCCATCCGAGTTCACTCAGCTTGCGCACGATCTGCTTGGCATAGCGCGGCGTACAGTGCCAGATGCCCGTCAGCTTTTCGATCGTGACAGAAAAGGGATGGTTAATAACTTCTGTTTGAAAAAAGGAACGAAGCTCTAAAAAATGCAGGACGGATACCATAGCGGACTCCTTTTCTTCTCTAAAAGGTGATGCAATTCATTCAAATCATACCCTTTTTACCCTTTTTTAGATAGATATACTGAACATAACGCAAGGATAACAAATAGAGAATGAGCGGGAGACGAATGGAGTGGATCACATGTTTTTCAAGACGTTGTTTCGCAAGGCACAGTTTCATCCAGTCGCATGGGGAGTCATCATTGGAACTTTTCTGTCACGAACTGGCTTCTTTATGACGCTGCCGTTTTTGGGGATTTATTTAGGCAAAGAAAAAGGCATTGATCCAGCGACAGTGGGTGCGATCTTAGCCATGAGCTTGCTGGTCGGAACTGTGAGCAGCTTTGCTGGCGGGGCACTCTCTGACCGATTGGGCCGGTATCCAGTCATGATTGCTGCGATGGGGGCATGGAGCTTTGTACTGGTTGGATTTGCTTTTGCCAGTGAGACATGGATTTTCTTCGTGCTCAGCGCTTTAAACGGTCTTTTCCGCAATGTGTTTGAACCGACAGCGCGGGCACTGCTCGCTGATGTAACGCCAGAGGATCGGCGTACGGATGCTTTTAATGCCAGATACTTTGCTATCAATGTGGGTGGCGCAATCGGTCCGTTGATTGGACTGAAGCTTGGCGCAGGCGGCTCCTCCTCGCTGCATCCGTTTATGGTAAGTGCGGCTATTTTTGCACTCTATGCGATTCTGCTCGTGGTGCTCATGCTGCTGTTCAAGCTGGAGGCGAAGGAAAAGTCAGCCGTTATATCGATCAATAAGATGGCACGAATCGTTTTTACCGATAAAGTTTTTCTCTATTTTTTGCTCGGCAATATATTCGTGGCGGGAGCGTATTCCCATCTCGATACGACACTGTCTCAATACATCGGGCATGATCGGGTAGAGGCGTATTCCTTTCTTTTTGTCATCAATACACTGGCTGTACTCATTTTTCAGTATCCATTGGCCAAGCTGATGAAGCGCTTCTCGTCGCTCACGGCATTGAAGATCGGCTGTCTCTTCTTTGGTTTGGGACTGTTCGGCTTCGGAATTTTTGACAATCTGTTTATGCTCGCTTGCTCGATGGTCGTGTTTACGATTGGGGAAATCTTGTGCTTTGTCATAGGTGACGTCCTTATCGGGGAGATTGCACCCGGGCATATGCGAGGGGCGTATTACGGGGCAAGTGGATTTGCTTTTATTGGGCAAAGTGTGTGTGCATGGGTCGGCGGTATCCTGCTGGGACAATTGGGATTTGACCAAGGCCCGATCATTTTCGGTATTCTCATGCTGCTGACCTTTATCGCCTTTCCGTTTTATCAGCGGGGTCAACATATTTGGGAGCACAAACAAACACAAAACAGCGGCAGCGAGAAGACAGCGCAAGCTACCGGCTGAGAAGTCAGCGGCTCTTGTCCTGGCCATTTTTGTGTACCGTAAGCCTACTCATTTTTCTGAATGACTCCCAGCATGTTCCCACTGGGGTCAAAAAACTTCAGAACCCAGCCAAAGCCATCATTTTGATAATGCGTAATCGTAACCTTTTGGGCTTGCAGGTGATCATGCAGGGAATGAATATCAGCAGTTGTGTACAGGCAAACAGGCATGGGCTGGCTGTCGACGGTAAAGGTGGCAGAGGACTCATCAGCAGTTTCCCAAAGCATCAGGGTGGGTCCAGCAGACAAGGCGAGAAAAGCTGATTTATCAAACTTCGCTTGCAAAGAAAAGCCTAAGTGATCACAGTACCATGAGATAGCTTCATTCAGACATTTGACAGGGATTTGTACGTGAAGTAATGCTTCGAGCTGAGACAAGACCGATCTCCTCCTTTAATCTAAATCAACGATTCGTCTACAAACACTATTAGCCAAGCTGACGAATCGTTTTATTCACGAGCTGATCCGCGAGCCTGGTAGTCTCGGGAAGACGATACTTTGGCGAGAGCTTTACTATCCATTCGCAAGCTGTTTGCAAGCCAATGCGATGACCGATTGACACGTAGATCGGCTTCGTATTGGCTTGTGTTCGTAATACGCCTCCGATTACTTCCCCATTGTCTGTCAGTGGGGAGGTTGCCCCTCTTTTTTGGTCAGGCTCTGTATACTCTCCTAGCAGTCTCGTTTTTCCGCAGCCGATGGTAGGGATATCGAACAGAACACCTAAGTGGCTCGCTAATCCAAACCTTCTGGGATGAGCGATTCCTTGCCCGTCACAGACAATCAGGTCTGGGGGAGTAGTCACTTGCCGAAATGCCTTAATGATCGGGGGGAGCTCTCGAAAAGAGAACAAGCCTGGTATGTAGGGAAAGTGAACCGTGTCTTCAACTGCGACAGATTCCACTAGGTTCAAAGTGTGGGCATCTAGTATGACGACTGCTGCGATCAAGACATCCTCTTGTTTGGAATAGGCCACATCTACACCAGCTATATAATTGATGGTTGTGAATTGATCTTCCGTGATTACGTTTTTGGACAGTGTCTGTTGGGTGTGGATCGCTTCCGTTTCACTTAAATCCCAGCGATGACGCACGATTGGCTCCATGAGCTGCTCACCTTTTCAGTCAAAAATTTACGCGTAGTGCTATTCTATTGTACCAGATCTTTTCCATAATATGGGGACGATTGGAATGAAACTTGATACTATGAAATATGAAATATGAAATATGGAATATGGAATCAGGATAAGAATCAAGTGCTTAACAAGCTGCATCTATACTGTTTGCAAACAATGAGGTTTGGAGGAACATCATGAAAGCAATGGTTTGCACCAAATATGGATCGCCAGATGTTCTGGAGCTGCAAGAGCTTGAAAAGCCCATCCCTAAAAAAGATGAGGTGTTGATAAAGGTTCATGCGACAACCGTATCATCAGGAGATTGCCGGATACGAGGCTTTCACAGCCCGCTCGCGTACTGGATTCCGATGCGGATCGTTTTAGGCTTGCGAAAACCACGAAAAGCGATACTGGGTACCGAGCTATCGGGAGAGGTGGAAGCTGTAGGAGAGCATGTGCGCCGATATAAAAAAGGAGATCAAATTTTTGCGTTTACGGGAATGGGGTTAGGTGGCCATGCCGAATATGTTTGTTTGCGGGAAGACAGTCTGATGGCGCTCAAGCCTGCGAATGCAACCTATGAGGAAGCCGCGTCCGTGCTTTTTGCTGGAACATCAGCCCTACATTTTTTGCGGAAAGGCAATATACAGCGCGGACAAAAGGTTCTGATCTATGGAGCTTCTGGCGCGGTCGGGACTTCTGCCATACAGCTTGCCAAGCATTTTGGGGCAGAGGTTACAGGGGTATGCAGTACGTCAAACGTAGAGCTGGTGAAATCACTCGGAGCCGATCAAGTGGTGGATTATACGAGGGGGGACTTTTCGAAAAGAGGAGAGCATTATGATTTGATCTTCGATGCAGTAGCAAAAAGCGTAAAATCTGCCTGCAAAGTGCTACTTTCTCCGAGCGGGAAATTCGTATCCGTAGAAGGAAGCGGGATTGCAAAGGTGCGAATGGAGCATATCCAGCTGCTCAAAGAGCTGATAGAGCAAGGACAGATTAAAGCAGTTATTGACAGATGCTATCCACTGGAACAAATGCGCGAGGCTCATGCATACGTCGAAAAAGGACATAAAAAAGGAAATGTAGTGATTACGATTGAGCAACCAGCTTATAAGCAGTAGGGCCTGGTACAGGAATGAGAAAAAAGCGGACCCAAGATTTTGGATTCGCTTTTTTCTTGTTATACCGACGGATATGTGTTGATTTATCTTTTATAAATTTTAGATGTTTTTTTATTTTCTTTAATTTTAGTATTTACTAAAATATCTAAACGTAATACTATTAGTAACACAGAAACAAAAGCTCAAAAAAATGGGAGTGTTAGTGAAGTTGTATGAAATTGTAAGAAATGCGAAATGGTTGTACAACACCTGTAAAGTGAGGAATACGCCGTGAAAACGTCTACGCCAATCAGTGCCATTATCTTATTTTTTTCGGTGTTCGTATCGGTCATTGGTACCTTCGTAATTATTATGGCACTACCACTAATCGCAGAGGAACTTCAACTAAACGCTGTGGAGCAGGGAACAATTGTAAGCGCATACTTCCTTGGTAGTGCTATCTTTACTATCCCTGGCGGCATGATAGCTGATAAGGTAGGTTCAAAGCGTATCATTACAATTGGATTAGTTTTGTGGGCTATACTAACTGCATTCACTGGAATGGTAACTGGGTTAGCCATTCTGCTCGGCATACGGTGTTTGCTTGGGATTATTGAAGCCCCTTTAGCTCCGGCTACCATGAAAGCTATTGCGGAACGAACCTCAGTAGAAGTTCGTACGACAACAAATGCTTTTGTCTTTTCAGCTGAATTGTTCGGTGGAGCGATCGCTCCGATAATTGTCGGTTCGATGATAGCTATGATGGGTTGGAACAAGACCTCCTACGTAGCTGCTGGTTTTGGTCTAATCTTGGCACTAATCATCTCATTTTTCTTGCCTCGACCTCTGCATACAGATACATCATTGGAACCCAACATAAAAACCGCAAAAGAAAAGGGACAATTAAGTAGTGCAGGTACGGAAATGAGAATGGTTGATGTCCTACGCAATACGTTCATATGGAAATTAACAGGGATCATGTTTGGACTTAATATCGTAAATATTGGAGTTTTCACTTGGATACCTACTTTCTTATCAACAGAGAAAGGTCTCGAGTTAACTGAGGTGGGTATGGCTACGTCGTTGCCACTTTTGATTGGGGCAATCGGCAGCCTTTTGGGCGGACGGTTATTTGATCGTTACTTTAGCAAGAAATTTCGCAGTATGGTAGTACCTTCTTTGCTTGTTTCAGCCATTTTTCTTTCGTTGATGCTAACGTCATCGACTGTACCACAATTCGTTTTTTACGAATCGGTTGCCCTTTTTTTCCTCTCCCTTACTACACAACCAGTAATCGGACTAACGATGCGAGTTATTCCCCCGAATGTTTTGGGGATCGGAACCGGTGTGCTTTTATTTGGAGGAAAATTAGCCAATATGCTAACACCGATCGCTATGGGGTGGATTATCAATACGTTTTCTTTTCAATTCGGATTTGGTTTTCTGGTTTTAGGTGCGATGCTGGCGGTAATCATTTCGTTGTGGGTTAGGGAAAGACCAAACGAGATTGAACGCGGATAGAAAATCACCAAACTTTAAGTGAATATCGTAGCGCAAACATACAACTTGCTAAATAATTGAAGGAAGACATGGTTAATGGAAGGAGCATCAACATTGAGTAATATTACCCCCGAAGTTCTCACATTTATTGAAGAAATCGGTTTAGACTATGAGCGCCAACATCTGCCAAGAGTCGCTGGGCGCATTATGGGACTTCTCATGGTAACAAACGGTCCGTTGTCTTCTCAACAAATATCGTCGACACTTCAAATAAGCCTTGGAGCGGTTTCTACTAATGTAAACTTGCTAATTCAGATTGGGATTGTAGAAAAAAAGACGCTTATTGGTGATCGTATGAATTATTACATCCTGGCTTCCGATTCCCTTGAAAAAGACGTGAGCCATTTGTTAATGGAGATAATTTCGAGACAAGCAATATTCAAAAAATATCAGCACTTAGTTAAAGATGATGAGATCGTTTACCAAAGATTCAAAGAATCTATTGAAGCAGCGGATTTTTTCATAGAAAAATATGAGCAATTTTTATCAGACGTGCGTTCTAAAAAAAGTGAAACCAGAACGGAATAAGAATAATATGCAATTGGTTAAGTAGAGGAGGATTTTTAAATGAACATTAGTAAGATTGTCGAAAATGTCCCCAATTACGAAACCTTTCTGACGGTTGATGAACTGGATGCGAGTACGCGGCAGCTGGCGAGTGAATACCCGGATGTTGTGACACTTTTTGAAGCTGGAAAGTCCAGAGCTGGTCACCCGATCCTGGGGCTGAAAATAGGAGAAGGGGTGAAAAATGCGCTTCTCTTTGCCCTACCACATCCAAATGAGCCTATCGGAGCGATGACACTGGAATACTTGTCGAGGGCTTTGGCTGAGGATGAAGAATTTCGTAAAGAATCCGGCTATACCTGGTACATGATCAAATGTGCAGATCCAGATGGGACCAAGTTGAATGAGGGCTGGTTTAAAGGACCTTACAATATTTACACCTACGTCAAAAATTTCTATCGACCGGGTAGTGCCGAGCAGGTGGAATGGACATTCCCGATCAACTACAAAAACTTACATTACAACGACCCAATGCCGGAAACACAGGCGATCATGAAAGTCATCGATGAGACGAAGCCAGAGTTTCTTTATTCGTTGCACAACGCAGGCTTCGGTGGCGCCTATTGGTACATTACCCATGAGTACGAGGATATTTACGAGGAGCTGCGTGCAACGGCAATCAAGCATGGTGTGGCGTTGAACTTGGGGGAGCCGGAATCCCCTTCTTGCACGAAATTATCCGAAGCGATTTATAAAATGATCGGGGCTGCAGAAGAGTACGACTATTTGGAGAAATATTCGGATGTGGCACCAGAGTCGCTCATCCCATGCGGGACCAGCAGCGCAGACTACGCACTTGAGAAAAACGACTGTGTGACGCTATTGACGGAGCTGCCGTATTTCTTCGATGCACGGGTCCAGGATATGAGTGACAGTACAATCACGAGACGTGAAGCAATCGGGAAAAACATCGAGATCAATCAAAAGCACTATGCCAAAATAGACGAATTCTTATCGGGCATTCGGAAGTACATCGTGCCTGAAAATCCGTTTGTCATTCTGGTAGAACAGATGATTAGATACGGGAAATCGTCAGACGATGCAAAAAGAAAATGGGCGGAAGCACCGGAATTCGAGCTTCCTGCGAAGGTTTCAGAAGTATTGGACAATACTGTCATCGCAAGGTTCTACAACAGCCTATTGGCTGGGCTGATCGCTCGTGGGGCAGAGTACGAGATGGAGCGGTTGAAAAAGGAAGACAAGGCCGATGAGCAAGCGCTGATTGATTTAGAGGACGCGCGAAGCCGGGCAGCGGAGTATTTAAAAGAAAGCTGTAGAAAGCTGGAGGAAGAACTCGATTACACGGTCGTTCCTATTCAAAAGCTGGTGCAGATTCAAGTCGAGAGCGGTTTGATCGTATCCTCGCGTAGATTGCGGGATTGAACGATCGATTATGGGTACAAACAGGATGCAAAGAACCCTGATGGATCAAAAAATTATTGTGATCACAAAAGAGAGAAGCCGGCTGCAGATCGCAGTCGGCTTCGTTTTTTTAAACAGAGCACGCAAGGCTTCGGAGATTTGCTAATTACGAATGAAGCGTATGTGTGTAGATCGCAGCAATCATCTGATCCCAATCATCACTGTGGATTTCATGTCCTGTCCCTTCAAGAGTAAGCAGGGTGGCATGTGGTATCTCCTCTGCCAGCGCAAGGCCATGTGCATAAGGAAGCACCTGATCATCTGTTCCGTGAATTACAAGTGTCGGAACGAGAATTTCATTTATTTTGTCTTCATAGAAATCATCGCCAGTGAGCAGAGCGTGATTGAACATGCTGAGCAATTGGTTGGCTCGCTTGATTTCTGTTGTGACCTGCTTGTATACACGCTCTTCATCAAATTTTCGTTTGGAGCCGCAGAGCAAGCGAGAGCCTTCCACCATGTAGCTGGCAACTGCGTCATGGTCGGACCAATCCAGCGTGCCAGCTTTCGCATGGAAAGCAAGGATTCTTTCGTCCATCGGAGGGAGATTCCGTGTGTTGTCTTCGGAGCCGAAAAAGCTTGAAGCAATCAAGGTCATCGTCAGCATTCTTTGCGGGTACTTGATCGCAATCACTTGTGCAATCATTCCGCCGAGCGACATCCCAACAATGTGAGCCTTTGCAATACCATAAGCATCGAGTAAGCCGACAGCATCATTAGCCATATCTGCCACGGTATAGTTAGAGGTCCCTGGCTCGTAAGTTACAGAGCGGCCAACATCTCGATTATCAAAGCGAATAACATATTTGCCCGTGTCCGCCAGACGTTGGCAAAACTCTTCATCCCAATAAACCATAGAGCACGTAGCCCCCATGATCAGTAAGACTGCCGGATCGGCTGGGCTCCCAAAAGCTTCGCTGCAAATATCAATTCCATTAATGTTCTGGATCTGTTCTCTCATCATGATCTCCTCGTTTCATTCGGTTTGCGTGATACAAAAGAGCACATTCAAATAAACCCACTCATTTCAATGAAAAAAAGTGAGCAATACTGAAAAGTACCTTCGATTATCGCAAGCGAATGAACTTGATAATCATGGCGAGCAGCTCCTTCCAACATGTATAGGAGGGATGGTCCCTCATCTCGAATTATAACACAGGAGGATCGCATAACGGTTTATTGAAAGAGACAACTGTCGATGTTATCATTAACGATTGGGCACAGTACCACAGAACTGACTGAAATCAATAATGATGTACGTGTATAGAGAAGAGAAAGACAAGGGAGGCAGCCTAACAGTGAAAATCGTAGTAGTCGGAAGCATCAACATGGATCTCGTCACCCATGTGCATCATCTGCCAAAAGCAGGCGAGACGATATCGAGCCATTCCTTTCAACTGATTCCGGGGGGAAAGGGAGCGAATCAGGCGGTTGCCGCAGCGCGTTTAGGCGCACATGTTTCTATGGTAGGCATGGTCGGCGCAGACGAGAATGGATCGATTTTACTTTCTGGCATGTCGGATTCCAAGGTTCATGTAGAAGGAGTGTCACGAGTAGGGACCACGGGCATGGCCTTTATCAATGTCAGCGATGACGGCGAAAATAACATCGTGCTTGTACCCGGCTCAAATGCGCTGGTAAGTGTGGAGCATATGGAGCAAAACATCGCGCTCTTGGAGCAAAGCGACGTGATTTTGCTTCAGCTGGAAATCCCGCTTGCTGTTGTTTTGCATGTAGCCAAGCGCGCCACTGAAATGGGCAAGCTCGTCATTTTAAATCCGGCTCCAGCATGCGAGCTGCCGGGTGAGCTATTGAGTGCCGTTCATACAGTTACGCCAAATGAAACAGAGCTGGAGATTTTAACTGGAATGCCAGTAACTACGTTGGAGGAAGTACAGGCAGCAGCTCGCAAGCTTCTGGAGAGCGGTCCGAAACGGGCAATCGTGACGATGGGGGAAAAGGGGGCGTTGCTTGTGACGGCAGACAAGGCTGCGCACATTCCTGCTTACCCTGTGGAGCCGGTGGATACCACCGCAGCAGGCGATTCCTTTACAGCTGCATTTGCTGTCGGCATTACCAAAGGAATGTCCGAAGAGGAAGCAGCGAGCTTCGCCAGCAAAGTGGCAGCATTGGTCGTAACAAAGAAAGGCGCACAACCCTCTCTTCCTACGATAGAAGAAGTAGAAGCACATTCTTTCTAAAACAAAGCCTTACAGCAGCATAGCAATAGCAAAACGAGTCCAGGAGAAAGGTTCCGGGACTCGTTTTTTTTGTCGTGTATAAACAACATATTTATTTCGAGCGTTTCTTCAGTAAATCCATTACCCATTCACACCAGCTAATATCGTCCTTCATCCGGCGAGCACCCCAGGAAAGCAGAATGTAATCACCAAAGGAAGGATGGTCCGGATGATCGGGGACACCTTCACAGTCTGTTGAGAGTTCCTTTATGTAATCCTCATACATTTGGAGTTGTTCTTTGCAATGGTCCATGCGCTCTGTGAAGATCGCATTCGCCATTTTTTCGTCGGCGAGCCACATACAGTATGCTTTTAACACGAGCTCATCACGCACCACCGGCTCTGCTGCTGGTTGACCAAGCCATAGCTTTAAAGCAATCTGTCCTTTCTCGGTGATGGAGTATACCTTCTTGTCTGGCCGATCCGTTTGATGGACACGGGTGAACTCCAGATAGCCTTCTTGTTCGAGCTTGGCCAAAAGCGGATAAATCTGACTGTGCTTGGCCTGCCAAAAGGGCTGTAGCTGGAGCATCAAATCGTAGCCAGAGCTTGGCGTTCGGGCAACCAGCCCTAGGAGTCCATATGCAAGTGTGTTCAAGTGAAGAGCCCCCTGACATTTATCTATCTCATGATCATTATAGGAAGGGATTCATAGTGAGGCAATAGCGTAAAGTCCTACGTAAATAGGTTTTCCGAAAGGATTTTTTTGATTCCAAACAAATCCTCTTGAAAGTCAAAGAAGGTCAAATTATAATGAAATCAGCGAAGGTCAGAAATGGTCAAATGAAGTTGAACCTTTCGCTTAACCAATAGAAAGTATCTATTTTAAAGAAAGAACATGTAGGGGGTAATGAATGATGCAATGTGAAATCTGCAAACAACGCCAGGCAACAGTCTCGGTTCATATAAAGCTGCAAAATCAGCAACAGAAGTACAATCTGTGTAGTGAATGCAATGCCAAGCTAAGCAACAAAATGGGGATCGGTATGGGCTTCAGTCCATTTTCATCCTTCTCCGGCTTGGACGAATTCTTTCAAAACTTCGCGAAATCTGCATCGGCTCAAGGCAATTCCGGTTTTCAGCCACAATCAGAGGCGCAATCGCCTGACCGTGGTGGCATCCTGGATGACTTGGGCCGGAATCTAAACGATGCAGCCCGAGCTGGGTTGATTGATCCCGTCATTGGGCGCGAACAAGAAATCGAACGAGTGATTGAAATTTTGAACCGCCGCAATAAAAATAATCCGGTTCTAATCGGTGAGCCAGGGGTCGGAAAGACTGCGATCGCCGAAGGATTGGCCTTGCGCATTACGGAAGGACAAGTTCCTGCCAAGCTGAAAAACAAGCAGGTCTACATTCTCGATGTCGCTTCACTTGTGGCTGGCACCGGCATTCGCGGACAATTCGAAGAGAAAGTGAAGCAAGTCATTGCTGAGCTGCAAAAGCGCAAAAACGTGATTCTGTTCGTCGATGAGATTCATCTCCTCGTTGGTGCAGGATCAGCAGAGGGCTCCATGGATGCAGGGAACATTTTGAAACCGGCTTTGGCTCGTGGCGAGCTGCAACTGATTGGTGCTACGACATTAAAAGAGTACCGTGTAATTGAAAAAGACGCAGCGCTGGAACGCAGATTACAGCCAGTGATGGTAAAAGAGCCAAGTGTAGAAGCGGCGATCGAGATTTTAAAAGGACTGCGTCCGAAATATGAAGCCTTTCATAATGTCTCCTATTCGGATGATGTGATTCGTGCATGTGTAGAGTATTCCCATCGTTACATCCAGGATCGTTTTCTCCCAGATAAGGCGATTGACCTGATGGATGAGGCTGGCTCCCGCTTGAATCTGCGTTCTTCCACACAGGATACGACAGAGCTGCATGAGCGTCTGCAACAAATCGCAAAAGAGAAAAACGAGGCTACGCATCAGGAAGAGTACGAACGTGCAGCCCGTCTGCGCGATGAAGAAGCTGGTCTTCTCGAAAAAATGGATCAGCTGGACAAAGCTGAGCAGCGCTCTACTGTTGAAGTAGCAGACATTCAGGAAATGATTGAGCAGAAGACAGGCATTCCTGTTCGCAAGCTGCAAAGCGATGAGCAGGCGAAAATGAAAAATCTGGCGGCTCATCTGGAAACCAAGGTCATCGGTCAGTCTGAAGCGGTAACGTCCGTAGCCAAAGCGATTCGTCGCAGCCGCGCCGGGCTGAAGCCAAAAAACAGACCAATTGCGTCCTTTCTGTTCGTTGGTCCTACGGGAGTCGGGAAAACCGAATTGTCGAAAGCATTGGCAGAAGAGCTGTTTGGCACACCCGATTCCATGATTCGCTTGGATATGAGCGAGTACATGGAGAAGCATTCGGTATCCAAGCTGATCGGTTCGCCTCCGGGTTATGTTGGACATGAAGAAGCTGGCCAGCTGACCGAGCGTGTGCGTAGAAATCCTTACAGCATTATTTTGCTGGACGAAATTGAAAAAGCTCATCCAGACGTTCAGCACATGTTCCTGCAAATTTTAGAGGATGGTCGTTTAACTGACAGCCAGGGACGCACAGTAAGCTTCAAGGAAACGGTCATTATCGCTACCAGCAACGCAGGTGTGAGTGAACGCAAAATCGAGGTTGGCTTTGGAGCAAAAACACCAAAGGTCGCAACTGTACTGGAATCACTCGCCGGATTCTTTAAACCAGAGTTTTTGAATCGCTTTGACTCAATTATTTCCTTTACCCATTTGGAAAAAGCGGATTTGGTCAAAATCGTTGACCTCTTGCTGCAGGATGTGAAGGCAAGTCTTCACGAGCAAGGCATGGAAATGAGCATTACCGATGCGGCGAAGGAAAAGCTGGTTGAGCTGGGCTACAACCCATCCTTTGGTGCACGTCCGCTGCGTCGGGTGATTCAGCAATACGTGGAGGATGGCGTTGCAGATCTGGTGATTGATGAAGAAAATGTGAGCGCGATTGTAATTGAGGTAGAGAATGATACCATTCGCGTGAAGAAAGCATAAGGATTCGCCTACGGGCGAGTCCATTTTTCATTATCAAACACGTTCTTTTTTCTCAAGAGACAAAAATAATAGTAGGTGATCAGGCCTGGGATCAAATAAGAAAGAAAGGTACCTGCAAAGTTCCAATCGTTAGAATAGAGTACTTTTCCGTAAAAATAAGCGGTCAATTCTAAGATCGTTTGGCCTGTAGAAAACAGCAAGATCCAAAGGAATGGATGGAATCTGGATTTTTGTATGAAGTAGCAAGTGAAGCATGAAATGATAGGAAATAGCCCGATATCCATCGGGATGGTTGAAGTTGTTTTAATCTTTAGGATAGGGGTTAATATCCACAACCCATTATATATTCCCCAATGATTTACTAAAAACGAGATTACGGAAGAAAAAGGGGCCATCGTTAGAACCAATTTGGGGTTTACGGTATATAGCCATAGACCAAATATCCAAGGGATGACAAATCCTAGCAAAATATTATTTAACATTTAAGATCTCCAGCAACTGTAATAATTGCTATTCATGGACTCGGTACAATTGTTTTTGCTCGTCTAACAAGTAACCAACCGATAATGATAAGAACAAGAGCAAATCCATCATAGAAAACATCATATAAGAGCTGTCCTGGCCCCGGCTTTACGTGATGAATTTGCAATACATGGTGGTTTACTATGCCTTCAATCAAGTTAAATGTACCTGCTCCAAGGAAAAAGCTGCCCCAAAAATATTTGGAGGTCCCAATTGAGTCACCTCTCCATAGGAGAATGCCTGAAATAAATATGATAACCGTTACGAATAAATGAAAAAAGCCATCGCTCATAATTTGATGAAATCGGTCTGCATGCATGTTCACACTGTGCCACTGCAAAATTTGGTGGAAGACAATCCCATCGAGCATTCCAATCATGCCAATACCAAAAAGGAATGCACCAATCAGTGTTTTTCTCAAGATGCAGACCTCCTTCAACATCTCTGAAAATCAGTGCTTCAAATGTAGTACTTCATCAGGATCGGCGACCATTCGACCATAGTACTGTTTAGAGCGAAAATTGTGGATTTCTTGACATGCTTTTATCATCTTTTTTAATATCATTTCTTGCGGTACTTTATGATGATCAGGACTCCAGTAATAAATCTTCATTTCATATTCCTCACCATTCTCATCTGACCACCGATATTGAATCCTGTCAGCTTTTACAAACCCATTTTTCCGATAAAAATGGACTCGCTTCACTGTATCTTCATCTTCATGATCAATCGGTTCGACCTCAAGTAGAATATCTTTTCCTTTGGCTTTGAGCTTATTTATGATGCTGGTTCCAATTCCTTGTCCTCTCGTGGAAGGATCAATCAAGAGATAATCAATGAAAATAAACGTTGGAAACTCTGCGTATAGCAAAAGAAATTGATCGGTTTCAATTTTGTGATAAATATCCTTTTTTTCATTGATTAACGCTTGTATCTGACCGATATTTTTCATTTCATGTTCTGGAAAGTATTCAGTTAGCCGGTCATACCATTCCATGAGCATTCCTCCGCGCTCGTAATGAGAAGCACCATGAGTCATTTATTCTACAGACGATATTGTTTACAAAAATGGGAGTTATTAATGACGGTAAATTTAAGCATAGATGATACTACTCTGCTTCCGAATAAATTTTATCCATCGTAATCACACTAAGCTGAATTGCGACTTTGAAGGGGGTAGCTCAGAGGTGTATTTTTATAAAGAAGATTTAATTAACATGATTGTTCCAGATCAGCCGGACCCTGCTGCAGCAAAAGTCATTCAGGAAATTCTGGGCGGTCGTTTTGGTGAAATGCGTACGATGATGCAGTATTTCTTTCAAAGCAATAATTTTCGAGGCAAAGCCACACAGTACCGTGATTTGCTGAGGGGAGTTTTTCTAGAGGAGATAGCACATGTGGAACTCGTCCAACATACCATTAATCAATTGCTCACAGGTAGTGGAGTAGACCAGCCGGGGAATGCGGGGGTTGACGGAGCACCGCTTGACGAAGCAGTTAAACATGCAAATCCGCACCATTTTATCGTTGGTGCTCAAAGCTCATTGCCCGTTGATGCAGCTGGAAATCCATGGATGGGGAACTACGTGTATAATCATGGGAACTTGATCAGTGACCTTCTAGATAACTTAGTCCTTGAATCTACAGGGGTTCTTCAAAAATCGCGGATTTATGAGATGAGTTCAAACAAGACATTCCGCGAAACATTGGCGTTCCTGATCGTACGTGATAACGCGCATCAGAATGCTTTTGCCAAGGCACTTGAGACGTTAGGGGTTGAGTGGGGGAAATTGTTCCCTGTACCCAATTACGATATAAACAAGTATCCAGAATGTCGTAAATATGTAGATATGGGCTTTCATAATGCCCAGTTTAATTTCCGTTTGGATAGCACAAGGATTGGGGAAGTGTTTAACGGACCATCACCGAGCCGAAATGGGGGTAGCCTGGAAGTCACTCCACCACCTGAAGGATTCCCAGTCCCACTTATGCCAGAATTACCGAATGAGCATAGCCCGGGGTTACACGACTTACATACATAAAACTTTTCCTCCCAATAAAGGTACCTCTGGGAAGCGGACTGCCGAGTAAAATGAACACCCCGTGATTGTTAGACTACGCTAACGTTACGGGGTATTTTATGTTCGAGCAGGAAATTTTAACGATATTTAGAAAATAGTAGGGAAGAATAGATCGAATCGGGGGTGTTTGTTTGTTTCGAATAGGGAGAGTAACGGAAGAGTCCCAATACGCAAAGGTACGAGAGCTTTTCACTGAATATGTCGATTCGCTAGGCATTGACTTAAGCTTTCAAAATATTACGATAGAGCTGCAAAGCTTGCCGGGGGAGTACGCCCCACCGGAAGGCTGTATATTGCTCGCGATGTACGAAGAGCAGGTAGCAGGGTGTGTCGCGTTGCGGAAAATCGAAGAAGACGTATGTGAAATGAAGCGACTATATGTGAAGCCAGATTTTAAAGGAAAAGGAATCGGCAAAAGGCTGGCTTCCTCGATTATTGGGGAAGCAAAGAATCGAGGCTACCGCTATATCAGATTAGATACGCTTCCGACAATGGAACAGGCCATTTCTCTTTACAGTTCACTAGGGTTTTATGAAATTGAGCCATATCGTTTTAATCCCATCGTAGGAACCAAATATTTGGAGTTAAAATTAAAATAGGTGATGGGAATGGAGCAGCTATTTGTCATTATATTGACTGGATTGGTCATCGTGGCGTTCGTCCTTATTTACAGAAATCGAGAAGAGGCTGAAGCGAATCTCGGCTATAAAATTGTTGGTTACTACCTCTTGGGGGCTTTTACTTTTCGCTTTAACGAATATGCGCTGCCTGTAGGCTTCGTTGTTTTTCTTCTGTTTTTTCGCCCAGCGAAGAACGTCAAAGCAAAACAGCACTCTGCTTATCTCGGTCTGGCATTTTACCTGTTACAGTTGATCGTTCCATACGTGGAAGAGTACATCTACGAATATCCGCGCGAGGTAGCAGCCTCCAGCTCGAATATTTACGAGGTTCAATTTACAAACGATTGGACGGTGATCAAGGATCATATGCAAATCGATCCGAATGCTCACCTGGAAAACTTTCATGCACAGTATCAAAAGGATGGGGAGATTGAAAGACTGTCGTACAATGTAGTCAGCCGATCGGGGGAAGGATTCATTCTTTATGATATTGATTACTTAGCAAAGACGAAAGAATATTCGATTCAACGTACAAAAGTGGGCGAACAGTGGGGGCAATTCGATCGTACTGTCTTTGCGTCGAGGTTTTTTGAGGTGTTGGATCAAGCCCAGATCAGGCAATTGTCTGCAACGAATGGAGGCGAAGAGAATTACTTGATCAGTGATGGAGAAATGAACTCCTATGCCGTAAAAAAATCAAACAAATATAGAATTCAGGAAGAGGAAATAATCGAGATTACAAACGATGAACTCCCCATTAAAGGATACTACATCACTACCTGTAAAAGACCGCAGCTGCTGGAAGAGACTGTGACATCCTCTGGCTCCGCGAGATCACATAGTTGTGAGCAGCAAGTGGATTATTTTTTTGACCTACAAAAAGAAGATCATTGACAGCCCGGGTAAACCTGATAAAATGTAGCAGGTGTGTAGCATGCTGCATCAAATTTCCGTTTTATTGGGGTTGAAAGATTTAGAATGAATATAAAAATAGTAGTTATTTGTACATATATCGCTTTTATCTATTGGCTTTCCTTGCATGTTCCTTTTCTGGATACACTCTTTTTCCCTACGGTAGGAGCATTTAGCTTTTTATTCATCACACGTTCCTTCCGTTTTTCGGAGATTGGTAAAATTACAGTAGGTGCGTCTGTTTCATGTGTGCTCGGGACCCTGCTTTTCTCGATGTACCCTAGCTCGATTTCGTTGTTTGTCAATGTACTCTTAACGATTTGGATGATTAAAAAATTCAAATGGAATGCGCCACCGATTGTGGCAGTCTCACTCATTCCGTTTTTCTCGCACTCCACTCATCTCTGGTTCATACCGGTATCCGTGTGCGCGGTGCTACTCGGCCTCATGCTATTTTTATATGTAGCCGAGCGTCTCGAAAAGATTTGGGCGGAGTCTGGAATCGCTAAATTTGGAATGAATCTGTTAACGGGCTCAAAAGCTGAATAAAGGCAGCGGCAGTCTTGGACTTTGTTTCTTGTCCGAAACTACCACTGCCTTTTTTGTTTTAGATCTTCGCTTCAGCCCTCATGTTCAGCCTTCTGCTGACAAGCACCATGAAAAATGCCAGCAGGAGGAAATAAAGAGGCATGGTCACTAGCGATCCATTATGCAGATAGCTCATGCCGCTGGTAATGAGGCTGACAACAATGTAGTAGCCCAAACCAAACAGAGCACCTGCTGTGCCGAGTACATCGCCATAGTGAACAAGTGCCAAGCTCAGGCAGTTTGGTATCGCAATCCCGATCCCCAGAAGAAGGATGAAGATAGAGGCAACCATAACAGCCAACGAGAGTGCGGAAGAGCTCACACCAATGAGGGTGAATCCCGTGAGACATAAAGCGCCGAGCGTTGTCACGAGAGCACCGATCAGGATGATTTTCTCTGCCGCGAAGCTGGCTAACAGTCTTTTCGATAGCATCGCACCGATCACAGATGACAATGCTACGAAAATCCCAAAAAAGCCAAATGCGCCAGGCGTCATGCCGAAAAATTCAATGAAAATAAACGGGGCTTCGGCATAATAACTGAACAGGATGCCGTTGGTTGCCCCGATCAGAAAACCAAAAGACCATACCCTCCTGTCCGCAATCAGACGCTTGGCTACAGAAGTGGTACGAATGCTTGCATTACTAGGCACTCGTGTCTCTGGCAGTGAAGTGAACGTGTACATCAATATCGCAACGCTCATTAAAACCAGGGTGAAGAACACCGCTCGAAAACCAAGTGATTGATCTACCCACCCGCCAATTAGTGGTCCGATGGCTGGAGAGAAGGCTAGCGCTGCCGATATTTGTGCAAATACTGCATGACGTTTGGCTCCATCGATACTCTCGCGCAAAATCGTTTGGGTAACGACCGAGCCGGTACTTGCGCCAAAAGCCTGGATGAAGCGGCTCAGCAATAACCATTCAATCGAGTCGGACAAATAACAACCGAGGCTGCCGAGGCCATACACGAGGATTCCCCACAGCATGGCAGAGCGTCTGCCGATGGAATCAGACAGCCGTCCCCAGCAAAAAACACCAAAGGCGAAGCCAAGGAAGTAAATACTCAGAGTCAGCTGGATCGCGTTGCCACTTGCTTGAAGATGGGTGGCGATATCCGGCAGAGATGGAGTATAGATCGTTTCACTGATTTGCGGGAAGCCCACAAGAATAATAAAGAGTAACAACGATGGTGTTGAGATTTTTCTTTCCACAATTCATTCCCCCTACAAGCTGAAAATCTCAAGCAGTGTAAGGAGAAATTACGGAATCGGGGGTTTGCATTTACATAGTCGAGTAAAGGAAAGCATACTTTTCACCTTTTTACTAATAGGGGGATTGTTTCCAACATCATAGCAATAAAATGAATTCGATCACAACCTCATTTTGCAAAGGACAGCTACAAGCCCCTGTACGCCTTCAGGAATGTCCTCTTCTTTGGCATTGGAGACGTTGAGCTTGAGAATGTTTTCGCGAGGGAAATCGGGCAAATAATGATGGTCCGCACTCTCCAGCAGGATGGATCGCTTTTTGAGCTGCTGGATCAGACGCGGTACAGATACACGGTCGTCCAGCACAATGTGCGTGTGTATCCCTGGATATTTGGGAGGCTGGTATGCATACAGCCCACGGGCATTCTCTGCATGCTCGACGAGCGCTGCATTTAGCGTAATGGACCTTTTTCGGTAGGATTCTCGAATCTTTTGTTTATGCCGTTCAAACATACCGCTTTTTAAATAAATTTCCAGTGCTGCCTGAGAAAGCATTGAGCTGTCGATGTCTTGAAGACGCTTGTGGAGAGTAAATGCATCTGCAAGAGCGTCCGGGATGACGGCGATGCCTAGGCGCAGTCCAGGAAAAATGATCTTGGAATAGCTTTTTAAATAGATGGTGTGAGCGGAGCGGTCGTACGAAAATAAAGGATCGGCCTTGCTGTCGTGTTCGAGATCAGCCATATTGTCATCCTCGACGATGTACACATCATACTTTTGTGCGAGCTCGGTGATTTGCAGCTTTTCCAAGCGGCTGTACGTCGTTCCCAGAGGACTGTGGAGGCGAGGCATCGTGTAGAAAAACTTGATATCCTCCGTGCGGAAAAGATGCTCCAGCTCATCCAAATCGATGCCTTGTGCGGTGCGCTTGATGCCTGCAACGGGCAGCTTGTGTGCCTGTATATAGTCGATGAACAGATGATAAGATGGCTGCTCGATTAAAATTTTCTTCTTCTGGTTTGGAAACGGAATCGTGCAAAGAACTGATAATGCTTGCTGAACGCCAGAGGTAATAAAAATGCTATGTGGATTGGGGAACACTTGGTGCTTCGCCAGTTGTTTGGCAATCACCGGGATTAGAGAAGGAAGTCCCTTTGCCGTTCCGTAGATGAACAGATCTTTTTTGTACGTTTCGATCGCTTTGTTGATACAATGCTGGAAATCCACATAAGGAAACACATCCGGGTCAGGGGCAGAGGTGGCAAGGTCGATGATACGTTCCTTTGTAGGGCACACCGCTCCTTGTTTTTTGACCACATAAAAACCGCTTTTGGGAACGGAATAGATAAGATGCCGTTTTTCCAGCTCTTCCAAAGTTCGTATGATCGTGCTTTTACTGCATTCATACCGTGTGGCCAGATCGCGGATGGAGGGCAGCTTGTCTCCCTCCTGATACGAAATGCCCTCGATCAGTGACTCCAGTTCATTTTGCAAATGCAAGTATTTATGCATAGCTTACCTCTTCTGATATATATTTTGTACCGGTACAGATCGTATATATTTGCATTGTAGCATGAGCGTGGCCCCATTACTATGAAGGTAAGAAGACGGCCGTCTGTGATACGAATGGAGAGATGAGAACCATGCAAGATAAACAAAAAGCGATAATGGCAGCTCTGCTCAATGCACTCATCATTGGACTGTCGTTTATTTTCGTCAAGATAGCACTGACTAGCGCGACTCCGACTGATACCTTGGCACATCGGTTTACCATGTCATTGGCAGCGGCAACCATTCCCGTATTATTCGGATGGGTTCGTCTGTCGATCAGGGCAAAGGATATTCTGCGTTTACTCCCGCTTGCTTCTCTTTATCCAGCGTTATTTTTCGCGCTGCAAACGTTTGGGCTTGTTTATACGTCCTCCTCGGAGGCAGGCATTATTCAAGCTACCGTTCCGATCTTTACGATGCTGATGGCAACGTATTTTTTAAAGGAATATTCGACCTGGCTGCAAAAGCTGGCAACTCTCTTGTCAGTTGTAGGTGTCATTTACATTTTTGCCATGAAGGGCATGAGCGTGGCAACAGGGAACAGCCTGGGCACGATCTTGATCCTCTTGTCCGCCCTTTCGATGGCGGGCTACAGCGTCCTGGCAAAAAAGATGACAAAGTCCTTTCATTATATAGACGTCACATATATGGTAACGATCATCGGATTTTTATCCTTTAATGCCATGGCGTTGTATAATCACATCGCCGAGGGGAGTCTCTCATCGTATTTCGCACCTTTTGCCGATACGCCATTTGTCATCTCGATCGTCTATTTAGGGGTGCTATCATCGCTGGTGACATCGCTATTAACCAATTTTGCTTTATCGAAAATGGAAGCATCACGTATGAGCGTGTTTAATAATTTATCGACCTTGGTTACGATCGTTGCGGGCGTACTGTTTTTGGGAGAAAAGCTTGCTTACTATCATCTGATCGGGGCATTGATGATTATCGTCGGGGTGGTCGGGACGAACTTCCTTGGAGCCAAATCAGCAGTGCCTAAAGTCAAAGCGAGTCCAAAATCAACATCGATGTAAAACAGAAACGAACAGGCAATGAGGTGGATGGATATACATCCGCCTCTTTCTTTTTTTCATAGGATCACTTACAGAAAATCCGACAAAAAATTGAATCGAGAGGGTCTGAAACTGTTTACAAAATGAATCATACACGATATAGTAACCTAGATTACTATGAGTATAATGACATACTGGTGAGATGACGCAATGAAAACGATTATTCATTTGGATACAATTGAAAAGCAATTCGCCGGCAATGTCGTCGTCCCCCCTCTTTCTCTATCTATTGAAGAAGGGGAGTTTTTGACGTTGCTTGGACCTAGTGGCTGCGGTAAAACAACGCTGCTCAGAATGATTGCTGGATTTGAAGAGCAAACCTCTGGGGAAATATACCTAGACGAAAAGCCTCTGAGCCACATACCGCCGTATCAGCGGGATATGAACATGGTGTTCCAGCAATACGCTTTGTTTCCACATATGACGGTGGAGCAAAACATTTTATTTGGATTGAAAATGAAAAAGGTGAGTACAGCCGAGCAGAAGAAACGGTTGGAAGAAGTGCTGCAATACGTTCAATTGACGGAGCTTCGCAGCCGAACACCGAAGCAGCTCTCTGGAGGACAACAGCAACGGGTGGCGATTGCGCGTGCAATCATCAACAACCCGCGGGTATTGCTTTTGGACGAGCCATTGGGAGCATTGGATTATCAGCTGCGGAAAAGCTTGCAGCTAGAACTCAAGAACCTGCAAAAAAATCTGGGCATCACGTTTATATACGTAACACATGACCAGGAAGAAGCGATGGCGATGTCAGATCGGATCGCGGTCATGAACAAAGGACGGATTGAACAGATTGCTTCTCCTGCCGAGATTTACAACACCCCACAGACGTTGTTTGTGGCTACGTTTATTGGCGAAAACAACATATTTAGAGATGGTGGAAAAGTCACTGCCGTTCGCCCGGAAAAGATCAAGCTGTATCGAACAGATGAACAGACGGACAAGCACAAGAAAACAGGCCGTATCACGGATGTAGTGTTCCTCGGTAATCTGCGCAAGCTGTACATCCGGATTGACGGTACTGATATGACAGTCATGGCGCATCAATATGCGGGTGACGGTCTCGACTGGCAGGTGGATAATCACGTGGCCATTGGATGGGCACAGACGGACGAGGTGATTCTTCCTTGTTAAACAAGAAACCTGTGAAACTTCTCGCGCTTCCGGCCATTGTATGGATGGGTGCGCTCTTCGTCTTGCCCATGCTTTTGATCGCGGCCCTGTCGTTCTTAAAAAGAGGAACATACGGGCAAGTTGTCTATGAATTCACCTTGAACAACTATATTCGCATCTGGGACCCGCTGTACGGGCAAATTTTTTGGGACACGCTGGTAGTCGCTATCCTGACGACCCTTTTGTCCATTCTGAGCGGCTATCCATTGGCCTACTACATTTCGCGGCTAGAGCAATCGAAGCAAAAGATTTGGCTATTGCTCGTGATGATTCCGTTTTGGATCAACTTCCTTGTTCGCTCTTATGCCTGGGTCATTATTTTGCGCTCCCAAGGTGTCGTGAACACGATGCTGCAATCGATGGGCATTATTTCGGAACCACTGCCTTTGCTGTACAATTCTGGCTCAGTGCTGCTGGGAATGGTCTATACACTCGTACCATTTATGGTTCTGCCGATCTATGTTTCTCTGGAGCAAATGGATCGTCGCAAGCTGGAAGCAGCGTACGATTTGGGAGCGACGCCTTGGAAAGCATTTTGGCACGTGACACTGCCAATGACCAAAACGGGGGTCGTGACCGGGTCCATCCTCGTGTTTGTATCCTCCATCGGAATGTTCGTCGTTCCGGATGTGATGGGTGGAGCGAAGTCAGCTTTGATTGGAAACGTCATTCAGAACCAGTTTTTATCGGCGCGTGATTGGCCGTTCGGTTCGGCATTGTCCATCGTTTTGATGCTGTTGTCCATGCTGTTGATTCTCCTCTATTTCCGCGCGACCAAAGCGAGTGAATCAAAGGAGGGGGCAGTATGAACACACGGCGTCGACACGTACTTTCTGGCTACTCCTGGCTGATGCTTGTCTTTTTATATTTGCCGATTGCCATTTTGGTGCTCTACTCGTTTAACGATTCCCGAATCAATGCGGTATGGAGCGGCTTTACCTGGAAGTGGTACATATCGCTATTTGATAACAGACAA
The DNA here is from genome assembly GCF_002897295.1 of Brevibacillus reuszeri. Classification (GTDB taxonomy): domain Bacteria; phylum Bacillota; class Bacilli; order Brevibacillales; family Brevibacillaceae; genus Brevibacillus; species Brevibacillus reuszeri_A. Next base: position 146,386 of record NZ_BEXF01000007.1, on the reverse strand, counting down.
GTCATGCAGGCGCTAGCAAATAGTCTGACGATCGGGGTTATCAGCAGTTTACTGGCAACCGTGCTCGGAACAGCAGCGTCACTCGCGATCAAGCATTACTCGCTGAAGTGGCGCAATATTGTCAACGGGCTCATCTATTTGCCGATTGTGATTCCGGAAATCATGATGGGACTTGCTCTCTTGGTTTTGTTTAGCCAGATTCATATGGAGCTGGGCAAAGCGACGCTGATTATGGCGCACGTCACGTTTAGTATGCCGTACGTGATGGTCATTATCTCAGGCAGACTGGCTGATATGGGCAAAGAGCTGGAGGAAGCAGCACAGGACCTCGGAGCGACTCCGTGGGAAACGCTGCGCTATGTGACTTTGCCGCTGATCATGCCTGGCATTGTCGCAGGCTTTCTGATGTCCTTTACACTATCGCTTGATGATTTTATTATTTCGTTTTTTGTGGCTGGTCCCAATTCGACCACCTTGCCGCTATATATTTACGGCTTGGTCAAGCGCGGTGTTTCACCTGAAGTTAACGCACTTTCGACTTTGCTGATCGTAAGTACAGTGCTTTTGGTTATTGTCGCTGAGCTTTTCCGCCGTAAGGATTCCAAAACGATAACTTATTGAGTTGGAGGTTGAGAGAGAAAGATGAAACGTATGAAGTCCTTGATGATCGGCGCATTGTCCGCCGTACTCGCATTTACCGTAGTTGGCTGCTCTTCTTCAGAGCAGGAAGCACAGGTGCTCAATATTTACAGCTGGGCAGATAACTTTGACCCGGATGTAGTGAAAGACTTTGAGCAAAAGTACAATGTCAAGGTCAACTACGACGTGTATGGCAGCAATGAAGAAATGCTTGCAAAAATCCAGGCAGGCGCATCTGGCTATGATTTGATCCAGCCGTCCGATTACATGGTAGCAACAATGATTCAGCTGGGACTTTTGGAAGACTTGAACAAAGAAAATATTCCAAACATGAAAAACATCGTGTCCACGTTCCAGACACCTCCATTCGACCCTGATAACAAGCACTCTGTTGTATATACATGGGGAATTACAGGGATCGCGTACAATAAAAAGTTTGTAAAAGAACAGCCGACGAGCTGGAACGATCTGTGGAACGAAGCGTACAAAGGCCGTGTTATCATGCTGAACGATCCGCGTGAAGTGATGGGCATGTCCCTGATCAAAAACGGCTTCTCCAACAGCTCCACGAACAAAGAAGAGCTGGAAAAATCGTTTGCTGACTTGAAAAAGCTCGTTCCTGGTGTAGTTGCATTTGATACGGATAACATCAAGCAAAAAATGATTGCTGAAGAGGCATGGATTGGTACAGTGTGGTCCGGGGATGCAGCTTTTATCCAAGCACAAAATCCTGATGTAGAATACATCATTCCAAAAGAAGGCGCTACAATCTGGGCTGACACAATGGCAATTCCAAAAGGTGCCAAGCACAAGGAATTGGCTGAGAAGTTCATCAACTATTTGATGGACCCTGAAGTCAGCGTGAAAAACTACGAATCGATTGGCTACAGTAATCCGAACGAGAAAGCGTACCCGCTGCACAGCGAAGAATACCGCGCCAACAAAATGATCTTCCTCGACAAAGCTGATATTGCTCGTGCGGAGTGGCTGGTAGACGTGGGAGATACTTTGCAAGAATACGATCGCTACTGGACAGAAATGAAGAGTGGCCGATAACATACGAGCCGAGGCTGGAGATACCAGTCTCGGTTTTTTTGTATCTAGATGAATATAACAAGCGCCGTTTCCAATCATACAGCTTGTTCATAAAAATAGGATAACTTCAGAGAAAAGGAGGGGAATTACGATCGCAAAAAAGAAGAAGAAAAAGCAGCAGGCAACCCAGCAATTCGTCAATCGCATAAGGCATCGAATGGAGGGAGTTACGTCTCTCGTTCGTGGACATCGGCATTTGATCAGCAACGTGACAGACGTAGTTGTTCGAGTGCCAAGTGCACGCTCCCATTTTCATCTGTTCCGCGCCATTACAACGACTGCAGATGGTCACAGACATGTCTATTTTGGCAGAACGGGCTTGTCTATTAATGGGAGTGGACCTTTTGGTGGAGGGCCAAATCATTTTCACAACTTCGATAAGCTGACTGAAATCACTGAGGGACATCGTCACAGGGTAAAAGGTACAACCACCACCAACCGAGTCATTCGGGATAGCAGACCGTAATAACACGAGGCACTTTTCGGGCAACATGTCTGAAAGGTGCTTTTTTCATTCCCATTTTTAGCCAGGCCCTTTCAATAAATCGTCACAGCAATTAGCCCAAGTGAGCCATATGGATTCGGAATCACTAATGATAGGATTAAGGACGAAAAGGCGATGGGGGTGGGTGAGTGGTTATGCGGTGGAAACGATACCTGACCTTACTTTGGCTAGCCTTTTTCCTGGTGCTTGCAACAGGGAATTCCGCAGTTCAAGCCCATGCAGGATTAATGAGCAGCACGCCAAAAGACGGAGAGGTACTACAAACAAATCCAGGACAGCTGTCCATGCGATTTACCGAAACGTTGGAGCCGGATTTGGTCTCCATGAAATTGTACGATTGGAATGGAAAAGAAATCAGCTTGGAGCGTCCGACCTTGCAGCCTGGCGATGCTTCACAAGTGAACGTACCGTTACCTGAATTGGCCGAAGGAACCTATACGGCAATTGTATCGGTCGTATCGGAGGATGGACATCCTGTCGAAGAGCGCTTGTCCTTTTCGATTGGACAGAAGAGCGCGGTTGTGGCTGAGCCTTCTACGGCAAAGAAAACAGATAGCAGCTACCTGATTGTATACCGCTATTTGGCCCAGGGCATTATTTTGCTTGGCGGCGGGCTGTACGTGGTTGCTTGGTGGGCGCAGCGTTATGGATTGCCTTCGATGGCACAGCTGCTTGGGATCGGAAGACAGATTGGTTGGGTTCTCGGACTGGTTGGTCTCATCTTTCTTTGGTTCTTATACGATGAATCGCTGACTTCTGTTTCTTTGACCCAGGCTTTGTGGCAGCTGGACGGAAAGCTGCTTGCACAGTCGCCATTTGCAATCATGCTGATCATCTCTTTTGTGCTTATGCTCCTGCTCTCGATTCCTAACATGGTTAGCGGTTGGTATGTGGGAATCTGGGTGCTGCTGGTCAGTGCACAAGCCTTTGGAGGTCATGCCTGGGGGATCGCTCCTGTTTGGCTATCGATCGTTTTGCGGCTACTGCACGTCCTGACTGTTTCGTTGTGGCTGGGAGCTCTTGTTTATTTACTGCTAGCGGGAAAACAGGCAGAACGCGATAGGAAAGAGTTTAAAGCATTCTTTTTACGGACGGTTGCCATGGCAGCGTTGCTGGCTGTCGTTACTGGCGTTTTGATGCTCCTGGTCCAGACCGATCTGGCTAGTGTTTTTCAAAGCTCGCTTACATGGAGCTATCTGCTGTACGGAAAAGTAATTTGTATCATTGTAATGCTTGGCTTGGCTTATCGGCAAACAAAGCGCTGGCGCAAGGAAAATACCTTGCAGCAAGTTCTTTTGCGCTGGGAAATTATTTTGGGCATCGTCGCGATCTTGGCAGGGCTGTGGATGAGCCAGACCAACTATCCGACTGCTACTACAAGCACACAGGCAACTATTCAAACGGATTTATACTAGGAGGGCTTGACGATGAAATGGACTAAATGGATGAGCAGCGTATTGGTAGCTGGAGCGGTTTTGACCTTGGCGACGGCTGCACAAGCGCACGTGAATGTATACCCAAAAGAGACCGCGACTGGTGCATATGAAAAATATACAGTACGGGTTCCAGTTGAAAAAGATGTAAACACAACGAAGGTAAAGCTCGAGTTCCCTGCTGGTGTGAAGGTAAGCACCGTACAACCAATCCCGGGCTGGAGCTATGAATTCGAAAAAGATAAAGATGGACGCAATACTGCCTTAGTATGGACTGCGACAGATGGTGGAATCAAGGCACATGAGTTTATGGAATTCGCTTTCGTAGGTGCGAATCCAAAAGAAGAGGGGAGTCTCGCCTGGAAAGCATACCAAACCTATGCAGACGGTGAAGTAGTAGAGTGGACAGGTGACAAGGATTCCAAAACGCCAGCATCTGTTACGACCGTGAAAGCAGGGGTTGGGGAAGCAGGACATGAGCATGGTGAGGCACAAACACCAGCAGCTGCACCAGCCCAAGAGACTGCAAGTAGCACGGGATCAAGCAACACTCTGCCATTGGTTCTGTCTGGCTTGGCACTGCTCATTTCCATCGTAGGTCTGTTTAGAAAAAAAGCGTAGTCGAAACAAAAGAAAGCCGTGTAGAGGTAGAGTCTACGCGGCTTTTTGCTTTTAGCCATACAGAATGGATGTTTTGATGAGAGTCGCTTTTTCTTGTGTCTGGTTGGAAATCGTAATCTTTTTTGCTGAGCTCATCCTGCTGATGAGCATAAAATCACCTTCCTGTAAGATTATCGTACCCTCATCGATTAGCACGGTGAGCGAGCCATCTACACAGTAAAATGCTTCGTCTACATGGCGAGCATCGTTATCTCGGACTCCGATCAGCTCCTGGTGAATTCCTGGAGCGACATGGATGGCTTTCAGTTCGCCGCTGTAGCCCTCTGCGAGCATGAGATTGAAATCTCTTACTTTTCCTTTGCTTCGGGTCGTCCATCCCCCACTGAAGCTGTCCTGTTCAAATGGCTGTAAGGTCACGCTGTGATGACCCTCATGCTCGATATACAGCTCTCCCTCGATGATCATCAATAATCTCCAGAAGCCAGGCAGGGGAGTAAATAATGATTCTTCGACTTCAACCTTTGCCGAGCTGATTCTCCACGCAAAGCGGCGATCGCTATAATCTGCTCCGTCTGGGTAAATAGCGAGCTGTGTCGTGGAGCCTCCCGACCATTGGCTAGTATTCTGTTCACTTTTTCTGCTGAGGTGAATGGAGTAGGTCATAGTAGTATCCTTTCTGTCAATCGTGAAAATGAGCTGCGATGATACTCTTCCTTCTAATAGTACTGCTTCAATTGAGTTCGGCAAAGATAAAAAATGATCAGACTTTTTCATGGGAATCGTTTATAATAAGGACTAATTACTTTCGGAGGTGTAAGAAAATGTTAAAAACATTTGTTGAGAGCACGCAAGTACAGGTAGGAAAAATGATGAGCGGTAGAGTGGCACGTACGTAGTTTCGCTACTATGATTTGGCTGTAGAATCGATTGCGTATGTGAAAACGAGAGCGTGTCCTCTGCCTGAAAGGTGGATACTGTCTCGATGTTTTTAGATGCAACCAAGGTTTATATGATCAAGCGTTTTACAACATCGCTCGCGAATACGACGATGTTTACTACTTATGCGATTTATTACATTACTGCGCTCGGACTCAATCCGTTTGAGCTGCTGCTGATCGGAATGGTTCTGGAGCTGTCTGTTCTTTTGTTTGAGGGAGTAACGGGTGTGGTCGCTGATACCTACAGTCGGCGTCTCTCGGTCATTATTGGGATGTTCGTGATTGGTACAGGGTTTGTCATGCAAGGTGTCATCCCGGCATTGGAAGGCATGCTTCCGTTTATTCCTGTGATGGTCTGGTTGCTTATGGCCCAAGTCTTTTTTGGCGTGGGGGATACGTTTGTCAGTGGGGCGGATACAGCGTGGATTGTAGATGAGGTTGGCGAAGAGAAGATCGGCACCATTTTCATGAAAGGGAAGCGTTATTCCCTGCTGGCAACCTTGCTGGGGATTGCACTTAGTGTCGGATTATCGACATGGGCGCCGAACTTGCCGTATTTGGCTGGAGGCATTTTGTATTTGCTCCTCGGGGTGTTTTTGATCCTGTTCATGAAAGAGACCGCCTTTACTCGCAAGAAGCGAGAAGAGGGAGCATCGCATTTCAGGGAAATGGCTTCTACTTGGATGTCAGGCGCGAGAGTTATCCGCAGCCAACCGATTCTTCTGCTTATATTGCTGGTCACTCTATTTACGGGTGCGGCCTCGGAAGGGTATGACCGCCTCTGGGAAGCACATCTGATTTCGGAAATCGGGTTTCCGTTGGTAGGGACATTATCGTTGCCGATGTGGTTTGGTATCATCGCAGCGGTTTCTGCCCTTCTCAGTCTGGTGGCTGTGGGGATTGCAGAAAAGCGATTAGATGTGAACAATGAACGCATTGTCGTTGTCGGCATGTTTGTCCTGACTGGCTTGAAGATTGCGGCAGTCATCTCTTTTGCCTTGGCACCCAGCTTTGAATGGGCGCTCGTATGCCTTCTTTTGATTGGGGTTATAGAGGCGTTGAGCAGCCCGCTCTATGATACTTGGCTCAACTTGAATATTGAAAGCAATGTTCGTGCAACGATCTTGTCGATGATGAGCCAATCCAATGCGCTCGGTCAAACGGCAGGCGGACCTGTTGTGGGATGGATCGGACACCGATTGTCCATACGCGCCTCTTTGGTGGTGGCGGGGATATTGCTGGCACCGATTCTGGTCGTGTTTGGACGGGTGCTGCGAAAACGATAATGAAGGAAGGCATGTACTCGATATGGGTATATGCCTTTTTTCTATGCGGTGGGCCATTGTGCTCGGTCATCGGCCCATGACAGTCTTGCCGATTTCGTATGCTATAATTGATCATGTAATTACTTTTTCCAGTGATTTAGAAAGGACGTGAGGCTGATGGAGTTGTTCATCATCGTCGTTATTGTATTTGTGGTCGTTATGCTGGTCTTGGCGTCCAAAGCCAAAAAAGGTGTGAACAGACGCTCTTATTCCTCGTCCACGGATAGCAGCACGCCATTTTACGTAGACGATCACCACCATCATCACCACAATCACCATCATCATGACGGACACCATGGTAGCTACGACAGTGGCGGTGACAGCGGTGGTGGAGATGGCGGCGGAGGCGGGGGAGACTGACTCTGTTGCATCACCTGAATTTCGTGGTACAATAATTGGGAAATATGAATCCAAACCTGAATGGTTCGTTCGGTTTGAAAAGGAGAGATGTTATATGTCAAACACAAATTTCGCACAGAGTGTAGGTATCGGGGTCGCAGGAATCCTCCTTTCAAGCGAACAATAAACCGTTCACCAAAATGAGGATTCGACTGTGACTGGTTTGGCGAAAGCCATTTATTTAACCATTTGCAGGGGGAATCCGTAGTGAATCATCTAACAAACGAGCAAGCATTGAAAACATTGGGCTGGAATGAGTATTTTGCCAATCATTTTGCCCCTTATGCCGCACAAGGCTACAGCGTGGGACGTATCACGCTGGAACATAAACGCATCTATCGTCTTTTGAGTGAGCATGGCGAGCTCTTGGGCGAGGTAACAGGCAAGCTGCGATATGAGGCAACAGGCCGCGAGGATTATCCGGCTGTTGGAGACTGGGTTGTGATTAGCCCGCGCGTAGAGGAGAAAAAAGCCTCGATTCATGCCTTGCTCCCACGCAAGAGCAAGTTTTCGCGCAAGGCTGCCGGAGATACAGTCGAAGAACAGATTGTAGCTGCCAACGTAGATACAGTATTTCTCGTCAATGCACTGAATAATGACTTTAATATACGCAGGATGGAGCGTTATCTCATCCTGGCATGGGAAAGTGGAGCGTCTCCTGTGATCGTGCTCAGCAAAGCCGATTTGTGCGAAGATCTGGATGCACGTCTGGCTGAGGTAGAGTCGGTAGCAATCGGGGTGCCTTTCCATGTAGTGAGCGCCGAGCAGGGAGAAGGCTTAGAGCAGCTCGCACCCTATTTGGGTGAAGGCAAGACTATTGCTTTGATGGGTTCATCGGGGGTAGGGAAGTCTACCTTGATCAACAAGCTGAGCGGCAGCGAGATGCAGCGCGTAAGTGAAGTGCGTGAGGGTGACGATCGCGGTCGCCATACAACGACTCACCGTGAGCTGTTCCTGTTGCCTGGTGGCGGCTTGATGATTGATACGCCAGGTATGCGTGAGCTGCAGCTATGGGAAGCAGATGAGGGCTTCCGCGGCGCTTTTGACGATATTGAATCCATCGCCGAAGCATGCCGCTTCAACGACTGTCAGCACGTACGTGAGCCCGGCTGCGCCGTCCGCGAAGCCATCGAGGATGGCAGCCTGGAAAAAGCCCGCTTTGACAGCTACCTCAAGCTGCAAAGAGAGCTGGCTCATCTGGCACGAAAGGAAGACGCCAGACTGCAAGCCGCTGAAAAAGATAAATGGAAAAAAATCAACGTAGAAATGCGCCAAAGAAAACCAAAGCGCTAACCCAAAGCCCTCGAGAAATCGAGGGCTTTTTGCGATTGGAAGACCGAGGCTGGTGAGAGGAAAAAGGAGAAATAAGCGCAGGTCTTTGGGACACCGACCGAGGCGGAGTGGAAAAAGGGAAACACGCCTTTAAGCGTCCACCTCTGAGGCACTCCATGAAACCGCTACTTTGGACGCGGTTTCCCTTTTGCAACGGAGCGGTGCAGTGAATCACCCGCGCTAGTGTCCCAAGTACCTGGAGCGTTTTCTCCTGTTTCCTCTCCTCCAGTACAGCCTATCAGATAACTAAGCGCCCGACCCCGTCAAAAATTAACGCTTGCCCCCCAGCCGACACATATGATAGATTTGATTTTATCGAAAAAGCATATGAGCACCTCGAAAAGTGACGTTTTGCGTCGAATATTTTTTAGGTGCCCCATAACTCATGCTCGTATAATTTTGGGAATAAGGCCCAGCAGTTTCTACCGGGTGACCGTAAATCACCTGACTACGAGTGAAAGAGCGTCTAGGGTTCCGCTTCTCCTTTTCTGCCAGCTAATAGGCAGGGGTGAGAGGGCTGGTCCAAGCGGCGCTGGCACGCATTATGCGCGTGTTACACCTGAGGGAGAAAAGCCCAGAGGGACAGGTTTCACTTCGTGTTGGTTTGTGTTGTCAGCCAGCTCGTGACCTGTCCGCTCTGGGCTTTATTTATTTTGTTGGGAACATGTAGGGATAATTCAAGGGGGAAAATCAGATGAAGGAATTGCAAGACCGCATTGTACAGGACGGCAAGGTGTTGTCCGCATCAGTGTTAAAAGTAGATGCTTTTTTAAACCATCAGGTAGACCCGCAATTGACGATGAATATAGGCAAGCGTTTTGCCGAGCTTTTTGCGGACGAGCCGATTACTAAGGTTTTGACGATTGAAGCAAGTGGGATTCATTTTGCGCTGGCGACTTCCTTCGCACTGGGTGTACCGTTTGTCTATGCAAAAAAGAAAAAGGCAGTCACCTTGACGGAAGAAGTATACTCCGCACCTGTTCATTCTTTTACACGTCAAGAAACGTATCAAATCAGCGTGTCACGCCAGTACCTGTCACCTGATGATCGTGTACTGATTGTAGATGATTTCTTGGCTACGGGTGCTGCGCTGGTAGGTCTGACGCAAATTATCAAGGATGCAGGTGCTCATCTCGTAGGAGTAGGGGCAGTCATTGAAAAAAGCTTTCAGGAAGGCCGCGGCCTACTAGAGCAGCAAGGGGTTCGTATCGAATCACTAGCTCGCATCCAATCGATGTCTCCAGAAGGAATTCAGTTCATTTAATGGCATAAACGCATTACAGGCAGCGGTTTTATGACACTACACTAGAGGAGAGAAACAAACACACATGCTATCCAAACAAAAGGTTGTCACCCTGGGATTGCAGCACGTTTTAGCCATGTATGCCGGAGCTGTCGTCGTGCCCTTGATTATCGGCGCAGCACTGAAGCTGACACCGCTCCAAATCGCTTACTTGATTGCGGCAGACTTGTTCACGAGTGGGATCGCCACTTTGCTACAGGTAGTAGGGACGCGCTACACAGGAATTCGCCTGCCAGTCGTGCTCGGCTGTACCTTTACAGCGGTGGGACCGATTATTGCCATCGCTTCCTCGACCAATTTGGCGACAGCGTATGGGGCTATTATCATTTCAGGTTTGTTCGTCGTTTTCGCTGCTCCTCTGTTTGGCAAGCTCCTCCGCTTTTTCCCGACGGTGGTGCAAGGCTCTGTCGTTACGATTATCGGGCTATCTTTGATTCCGGTAGCGATGACCAACGCCGCTGGCGGAGATGCAACAAAACCTGACTTTGGTGCCCCGGAGCATTTGCTTCTGGCTTTAGGTACACTCGTCATCATCTTGCTTATTAATCGATTCTTTACAGGCTTCATTCGCGCAATCTCTGTTTTGCTTGGACTGGCTGTCGGCACGATTGCAGCGTACATGATGGGAATGGTCAGCTTTGCAAATGTGGCGACTGCTTCCTGGTTTAGTGTCGTTGAACCGTTTTACTTTGGAACTCCACAGTTTAGTATCGTTGCAATTTTAACGATGATCTTGGTCAATATCATTAGCATGGCTGAGTCTACAGGCGTTTACTTTGCGCTCGGCAAAGTGACAAATACCGAAGTAACCAATAAAGATGTTGTAAAAGGCTTGCGTGGAGAAGGCGTAGCGATTGTGCTCGGAGGTATTTTCAACGCATTCCCGTATACCGCGTTTTCCCAAAACGTAGGACTTGTTTCCCTGACAGGAATCAAATCACGTGATGTCATGATCGGGGCAGGCGGAATTCTCGTCGTTCTCGGACTTTTGCCCAAGCTGGCTGCTTTGACAACGGTTGTGCCAAACGCTGTTCTCGGCGGAGCGATGATCGCCATGTTTGGAATGGTTGTAGCGTCTGGGATCAATATTTTGTCTCAGGTCGATTTGCGCAAGAACGAAAACCTGCTGATTGCTGCATGCAGTATCGCAGTAGGACTTGGCTCCGCAACGGTGCCGACGATGTTTGACCAACTGCCGACACTGATGAAAATGATGATGCAAAACGGAATCGTGACAGGCTCTTTGACCGCAGTCGTGCTTAACATCCTGCTCGTGCACACGAACAAAAAAGTAAAGACAACGCCGGCAAACGCCATCTCCGAAGCTTCCTAAATGAGCGAAAAAGGCCATTCTCTACGAGTGTAGAGGATGGCTTTTTCTACTTTGGGCGCGGCTTCGCTTTTTGCATGGAGCCAGTCAGAAGCCCCAGCCTTTTTCTCGTCACGCAGAGTCATAAGCCCCGTGACCCTCTCTGCATACAGCATACGATGGCAATGTATCGGATTATTTGTGAGAGAGGACGGGGAGAGATGGCCACTTTTCGGGAAGCGATCCAAGCCAAGCAGCATTTGGTCAAACGGTGGAAAAAGATGCCGGGTGTCATAGGCATAGGAATCGGCTATGCGAACGGAAAAGACAGAAAAGGCGGAGCTTGTATTGTTTTGTACACGGTAAATGCAAGCGCCTCGGTAAAACGAAGCTGCCCGCGATGTGTTTCTGTCCGAAGTGTAAAAGCAGCCGGACGAGTAGCGGTTCCGGTTCGGACTATCACCTCGGGGCGGTGCTGCTGCCACGTACAGGTTCGGGACAGGGCCTTCGCCAGACAATATCGCGGCAGAATTCGTCCGGTCATCGCGGGCTACAGTGTAGGCTATCCGGGAGCCTCGGGCACAGCCGGTCTGATCGTCCAAAGTGCCTCCCGGAGTGCACAGCGGTATTTGTTTAGCAACAATCATGTCCTCAATAAAAACAATACAGGTGGCTATACCGAGACGATACAGCCAGGGGGAGCGGACGGTGGTCGCTCAGGTAGAGATCGAATCGGACGGTTGTATCGCTTTGTTCGTCTGCGCAAAAATGGGGTTAACTACATCGATGCGGCCTTATCGATCCCGACAGCCAATCGACTCTTGGCTCCACGATACGCGACAGTTGGAGTGGTGCGTGGACATGTGCGCTCCTATGGCGTTGGGAATCGATTCAAAAAAGTGGGACGGACGACGGGACGAGTCAGCGGGGTTGTAGAGTCGATCCATACCGATATTGACGTTGATTATGGCAATCATGCCGGGCTTGGAACGATTCGTTTTCGTAACCAAACCGTCATTCGTGGGACAGTTGCGGTCTCATTGCCTGGTGATTCCGGCTCCGTCTGGCTTACAGAGAGCAACTATGCGGCAGCTGTCAATTTTGCAGGCTCGGCTGATGGCAGACGTTCTATTGCTTTTCCGATTCAATGGGCGATGCAGGCTTTTGGTATCCGTGTAGCAAGAGCAGCGGGCAGTCGCGGACAGGTAAGCACTAACGGACAAAAGCAAAAGAACCCAATGCGCACGCAGCCATTATCTGCGGCACAATTGGGTACGATTGTGACCAAAAGAGCACGAAAGGCAAACCAAAGGAAGCAAAAACGAAAAGGCTTGCATTAGCGCATTTCGGCAGACAATTGGTCGAGGCAATCCAAGACATTATCTGAAATGGCTTCCAAGCTATGAAAGACAGCCTCAGCTTCATCCTGTTTGCCAGCTTTGACCAATAGATAGACGCTGCGGACTGCCTCATGAAACTTCCGGTGTGGTTCATCCAATTTCCGGAAAGAAGGCAGCGAGTTGATTTTTGGATCGTTTTTGGCTTCTTGATACCAGACACCTAAGCGACATTGCAGATTGTCAACCAAATCTTTTTCCTCGATCTTGTGGTAGCCCAGCATGTAGTTGTACAGCCACCATTTCCATAGCAGATGATCCGTTTTGACGATACGCAAATGATGCTTCGCTTTCAATTGAGTCAGCTGACTGATGCTGAGCTTATGCAGATCATTAATGCCTGCCCCGATGTCATAGACGTTTTTCCCGGCATGGGACACGTGTTCAGCGATTAGCTCCATATTCGTCTGGACCTGTGAGATTCGCTCAGAAATGTCATCGGTGGCGGCGGATTGTTCTTCGGCCTGTGCAGCAATATGTCCGGTAGAATGACCAACCTTTTCGATATTTTGGACGATGTCTCCCATCAGATCGATCGCGTCACGCGTCTGAATGGCTTCCTTGCTGAAATGCTCACTCATCTGAGCTGCCGAGTCTTTGACTTGACTGGCTTCTTGCTGCACGTTCTGCATCGTGGAGGTAATGTTTTGCACAGATTGCTTCGTTTGCTCGGCCAGCTTGCGGACTTCCTCGGCAACAACCGCAAAGCCGCGGCCATGCTCACCAGCACGCGCCGCCTCGATGGAAGCGTTCAGTGCCAGCAGATTTGTTTGATCAGCGACGCTGCGGATGACCTGAACCACTTGGGAAACGTTTTCAATAGTTGCCATGAGCTGAGAAATTTTCGACTGCATGTCATTGAACTCATCAGCCATCGAAAGAAAGCTCTTGAGCGATGCCTGGATAATTTCTTTACCGGTTGTCGCTTGCTCCATGGTCGTGGTAGCATTCTCGGCTACCAAAACAGCAGACTGAGCCACTTTTTGTACGGACTGACTGAGCTGTTCAGCGGCAAAACGGACGTTGCTCGCTTCGTCTGTAGTCGTTTCTACCGTATCGAGAACATGTTTAATCTTATCGATCTGCATGACGAGCTCCAGTACTCGTCCGAGTCGGTCCACTACCTTGTAATCCGTATCTTCCTGATATGATTGTAGAACGATCTGCGAATCGAGTGTCAGCAGCTTGATCAGTGCAAGCAAAATCTCGGATGCTTCCTGTGGTTTTTTTGTGTAGGTAGAAACGACGGAAGGGATCAAATATTCATATACCCGCAAATAGGATCCCGTGTACCACTCAGGTGCAAGACCGATTCTGCTGTGGACTTCGCCGATTTTTTCTCTGCCTTTTACATATGTATCGTCCAGCTGCGTATTTGGCAGTGATTGCAAATAGTTTCGAAATGATTTAGACAGGCGATCTATCGTTGTATTTGACTCGATGATGTGCATCAAATGGGAATATTCGTGAAGCATTTGGTAATGGCGGTCGGTGATTGCGTCGAGATGTTTAGACAGTAACGGCTCCAATTGCTTCATGCGTTCCAGGTCCGCTTGATTGAGCTGTAAAATTTTACTTTTCCTTCCAATTGCTCTGTCACTGGTATATCGCTTGGCTGAATCTTGGTGGTTGTGACAGACTCCCCCCGTTTAACAAACATACTATCCCTCCGCGTTTTGCTCTCATGCATTCTCTACGAATAAATATACCATTCCAAATGAACCATAATGCCCAGCGATCTGTACAAGAAAAACTGACCTATCACCAAATGAATAGGTCAGTTGCAAACACACTGAAATCAATTCTGGTTACTTCCATCATAATATCACGAGGATCGAACTGCTACTATTGAACTATTGTAAATTTGTGAATGTTTATGGAGTGGAGTCTTCCTTTATAATGAAAAAATAGTGAAAAGAAAGGTAATGATTTTTATCTATGAAAAAAAATAACATATTTCCAAACGTTCTCGGATTCATCGTTTGCTTTCTAGTGTTTCTGGGCAGCATGATATTCTCCGCCATGTATCCGCTACTGATTTTGGCAGGGATAGCGGGCTTTGCCGGTTTGGCCTTTTTTGTATATCGAATCATTTCCTTTTATAACAAAAGAACCTGAGTACTTATTCAAAAAAGGTCATGTGCCCTTTTTCTTCACGGTAATAGGAGAGACGGTCTTGCAGGGTGCCCGTGTGCAGCTCGAATTTGTGACCATCCGGATCGGTGAAATAAAGAGAGCGCTTGTCTCGCTCATCGCGTTCGCGTCCTGGCAATATGTTGGCACCATGCTTCTCCAAATGAGTTTTCCAGGCATCGAACGAGGCTTCATCAATCGAAAAGGCCAGGTGTGTATAAGAGTGGGCAATTTCATTCCGAGGAATGTCCTGCTCCTCGTTGATAGCGAGCCAGTGCCCATGCAAATCAAAATAAGCGAGCTTTCTTCCGCGTACGAGTGGTTTGGCTCCCATCACGTCACGATAAAAGCAAAAGGATCTCTCCAGATCGGACACAGAGAACAATAGATGGTTAATTCCTATAAGCTGTGGCAGCAAGCAAATCCCCTCTTTCACAAGCGTTTTTTCTCATTGTAAAAGAGTGAAGAAAAACAGGCAAACCCGTGAAGACGCAGGGTCTGCCTGTTTTTACGTGTACAGGAGCTTTTTATGATTTTTGCTGTTGTTGTTGCTGTTGCTGCTGCTGGGTTTGAATAGTGGATTGGACCTGCGACACCATTGTTTGCGCCTGAGCAATTTCTTGTGAAGCAGTTTTTAGCGCCTCCTCAGCAAGCTGAGGATTTGCGGCAGATTGTTCGATTGCTTGGGTAATCATTGATTTTGCAAGGGTAGCAGAAACTTCAGCTTTTTTGAGTGAATCCGTGTTGATTTGGCTAGGCATGGTTATTCTCCTCCATGAAATGTTCTTTGGCACACCCTGATACTATGTCCTTCTTTACGAATGAATATGTAGGCAGGCACAGCCCAACCGCATACACCACTGAATGCATACCCTTTTATGAGGGAGGTATGCCTAATGAAAAAGAAATGGGTGCAAGTAGTGCGGCAGACTGAACAGGCTTTTTGGACCATCGTTTTTTCAGCAAACAAACGGGTGGGAGAACGCGGCAATATTTTGCCGACAAGATTTAATTCGAGGCAGAAAATTCGCAGGTTTTTAGAAAAGACGATGACTCCTTGCTTGGCAAGTCGTGTGATCGGCAATCTCGATTTGCGCCGAATCAATGGCCAGCTCGCAATCCCGATCGGTGGCGGGATCGGAGCACCCCCGATCGTCAAAGCCCAGGTGCTTTCGGAAGGAGCGAGGTGTGTTACGCTTGCGGTCTGGTTTCAATTTGACCCAAGTGATCGTTTTTTCCGTGTGTATCAATTGAAAAAACGCCAAGACGGACGCTGGATTGTATTCGGTCGTCATCCCTTGGATTATCCGTTTAATTTGCCACGTGATTTTAACCGCCGGGGACCTTTTGCCGGATGCTGTGCGCCATGTGTCGGAAGGAGAAGGCGAAAAAGAGCATGAAAAAAAGTTGGTAACATTTTACGCGCGACTTCGTTGATAAGAGAGGAGGTGGGAGATGAAGGCGCAGACATGGAGCGAGTTATTCGCTGATTATCAATATCCGCTGTACCGTTATTTATTTCGCATGTGTGGTTCACGCGAGGTCGCCGAGGAGCTGCTGCAGGAAACCTTTTACCGTGCCATGCTCTCCCTCTCAATTCAGGATGCCAGACAGGTCCGGGCGTGGCTCTATAAGGTAGCCCGCAACCTTTACGTCGATTGGCTGCGCAGGCAAACGTCTGAGCAAAAAATGCTGGAAAACATCAAAAGACTCATTCCAGCAGCTTCTTATACATACGAGCCGGAAGTCGCATTACGTCAAAAGGAAGATAAAGAGAAGATAGAGTGGGTCATGCAGCAGCTCCCGGAAAGAATGCGTACGATTTTGTATCTGCGTGAGATCGAGGATTTCAGCTACCAAGAGCTGGGCGCAACGCTTGATTTGAGTCTGGATCAGGTGAAAGTCACCCTGTACCGGGCGAGAGAAAAATTTCGGGAGTGGGAAGCCCGAGCCGAAGGAGGCAAGCGAAATGGAAGATGACAAGCTGTTAAAGGACTGGCAAGAGCCGACCTTGCAATGGGATGAGAAAAAAGCAAGACGAATGGTATGGAAAGCACGATTTACTCTATGGCGAAACATTATACATATTCTGTTGATCATTTGGTTTTTGTATGCACTCTATATGATGGCCATCCAGATCGGCTACAAGCAGCTCGGAAAGGAAGAGACATTAGTTCGTTACGCTACGACCCTCATCGAGACGCATTACTCGGGATTAAAGGTTGGCAAGTGGGAGCGTCCGACAGTTGAGCTATCTCCGTGGCTGACACAGGAGACGACGATGCCCTTGTACAAGCAGATTGGCAAATGGGAGCTCGTTGTTGGGTCGGTAACCGTAAAAAAACCTTTCTGGGGAGAGATGAGCTATCAGATCAACTATCAGCAAAAAGAACTGGATGATCGGGATGGGACATTTAAATTTGCGCTGCCGCGCTCACTCACTGGTGATAGTCCGATCAAAGAACGCAAAGAACAGGAGCGTATATGGGACCAGCTGAAGCACATCTCCGACGGTTATGTGGCAGAAATGGCTCTCTCTTCGATCAATCCGCAAACACCGGAACAAATGCGCAAGCTGCTTTCCAAATATGACGTCTCTATTTTACAAATGCCTGTGTATGCAGGAGAGCTAAAGACGTTTGAGCCCTCCCATTCTCGCGGTGATGAAACCTATGTTCCTTTCCTAGTGCTTAGACCTGAAGTGCTCTATGACGAGGAATCGAGACTGTCACAGACGACTGCTGATTTAACCGAATCGGTGGAGAGTGCGGAAAAGCAGTTTATTCCCGACCTGGAGTATGTGTTGGCAAATGGGGAAAGTAGATTCGAAATATACGATGAGCCACGACTCGCTTATCTGAAAAAGCATGGCATCACAGTCTATGGTGCGCTTGTCACTGGTCCTGTGCGCGAGCTGGAGAAGCTCCGGCAAGATCCGGAGTTCCATGAATTCCGTTTGGGCAGGATCGAGGTATGGAATTGGTAGTGGCCTACGTGTAAGGAATGAAAATGAATGGGATGGGGACGATAGAGGAGGAATGCACCAAGAAGACAAGCATGGGAGAAATGAAATATGCAAACCACGAATAAGAAGCGGTACGCGAACATCATACCGATGGAAGATTTAAATACGATCGAGAAGAAGCTCAACCCCTTTCCGATTTTTGCGCAACTGCGGGACACAACTCCTGTTCGCTATGATGAAAATCGAAATTGCTGGGATGTCTTTCGCTATGAGGATGTCCATCGCATTTTGAAAGACCCAGCTACCTTTTCGTCCAGAAGAGGTGGGGAGGAAAATGAGTCGATCCTCATGATGGACCCACCAAGGCATACACAAATGAGGGCATTAGTCAGTAAAGCCTTTACGCCAAAGGTGATTGCCGATCTGGCTCCACGCATCCAATCGATAACGGATGAGCTACTGGATGCGGTACAAAACGAGGGAAAGATGGACATGGTGCACGACCTCGCCGTTCCGCTGCCTGTCATCGTCATAGCGGAGCTGTTAGGTGTACCGACGAAGGATCGGAAGCTGTTTAAAGACTGGTCGGATATTTTAGTAAAGGGGCCAGCCAAAAATACAGAAGAGCTATTCGTTCAAGTGATGGCGGAAAGAACACAGGCGCGCGAAGAGCTGGATGTGTACTTTGCGGAAATCATGAAGCTGCGGCGTCAGGAGCCAAAGGATGACCTGATTTCCCTACTTCTGTCAGCAGAGATTGACGGAGAAAAGCTCGATGATAAAGAAATCATCATTTTCTCTATCCTTCTGCTAGCAGCGGGGAACGAGACGACGACCAATCTGATTACAAATGCCGTACGTCGCTTAACTGAGGATGAAAAATTGCAGCAGACACTTCGCGAGCAGCCAACGCTCATTCCTGGATTCATCGAGGAGGTCCTGCGATTTTATCCGCCGGTTCAAGCGATCGGTCGTGTAGCAACCAAGGATGTGCAGATTGGGGATGCGCAAATCAAAGCGGGGGAGCAAGTGATATCCTGGGTGGCAGCGGCCAACCGTGACGAGGCAAAATTTCAAGACCCTGACACCTTTATCGTGGATCGAAAGCCAAATGCGCATCTAGCTTTCGGCTTCGGCATTCACTTTTGCCTGGGAGCGCCACTCGCCCGTTTAGAGGGCCAGATCGCGATACAAGCCATCGTAGAGAGATTTCAGCATATTCGTTTTGTCTCTGGAACAGAGCTTACACCGATTCCAAGCCCATTTGTTTACGGAGTGAAGCAGTTTCCGATAACATTTGAAAAAGGAAATGGATAAAGCCTGATGTATAGGGCTTTTGTAGCTGGTAAAAAAATCCGGTATTGCTTTTCCACCAAATGACCTATATAGTAATAAATTGTTGATGCAATTAGCGAATAATGTCGAAAGATGCGATTGGATCAACATGGGTTTTGGACCTGGCTACTATATGCCGGTATGGCGGAATTGGCAGACGCGCGCGACTCAAAATCGTGAGGGAAACCGTGGGGGTTCAAGTCCCTCTACCGGCACCATCAGCACTATACATATACGCCAAAAGGCTTGGCATAGCCAAGTTTTCTAATAAGGTGGGAAACAGTGAGTTAGACCTGTTTCTCACTTTTTTTCATTTATAGCAAGCTGGCTGTCTTTTAGGCGGCTACCTGCTACAATAAGAGAGACAAAAGGAGGCGGATACGGTGAGACTCGCAGGGAAACAAGTCGTTTGTTTTGTGGAAGGTGAGTTTGAGGATTTGGAGCTGTGGTACCCGGTTCTGCGACTTCGTGAAGAAGGAGCCGTCGTTCATCTCGTTGGACCAAAAGCAAATCATGTGTACATGGGCAAATACGGCGTTCCATGTGAAACGGATAAAGGCATGGCAGAAATTGATCCGGCGGATTATGCAGGTGTGCTGGTGCCGGGCGGATGGGCGCCAGATAAACTGCGCCGTTATCCAGAGGTGCTGTCGTTCGTAGCCGCTATGCATGAGGCGAAAAAGCCGATCGGCCATATTTGCCACGCTGGCTGGGTACTCGCTTCTGCGAAAATACTGCAAGGTGTGACAACGACCTCCACGCCAGGTATTAAGGATGATATCGAAAACGCCGGAGCTACTTGGGTGGATGAAGAGGTGGTAGTAGACGGGCACATCGTCGGTTCGCGCCGTCCACCAGATCTGCCTGCTTACGCCAAAGCATTTGCTGATTTGCTGGCTGAGCAAGCAAACGAATGAAATTCAATAAACAAAAGGGCATGTCCGATACATTTCGGCTGCCCTTTTTCGTTACCCGCTGTCGTTCCCATTTTTCCAAGGGGGATTTCCGTACTTTTTTATCGTGCTTGTAATCTTGTAAGCGACAAATGGGATCAAGAACGAGAGAATGACACCTACCAATGTAAAAAAGGGAGGGAGAGATCCGAAAATTCTGGTCATCCTATGCACCGCCTAATTTTTCTTACTTGTTGATTCCACCAATGTTGCGGATGTAGACATTCGCTTCTACATGTATCTCGCTTTTTTCAAAAAGCTTTTGACCCTGCTCCCAGTCATCCCTGATTTGTTTCCAGAGGGAATAATGATTTTGCTTGAGATGGCTGCCAAGGCCAATGGCGTCCGCTTTCAGATCATGGTGCACTTTTCGGATAGTGTCACGGCACAAGCGCTCAATTTCTTTGGCAAAGGCAGCTTGCAGCTGTTGCATGATGGCTGCATTCAATAAATCGATTTTGGCATAGGATTCAAAAATCGTGCCTTCGCATTGAATCTTGATCGTGAACTTGATGTGTTTTTTGTCCCGAATGTCTGCTTCAACGCTTTTCTTGGCACCATGGATATTTAACACGATCAGGTTATCCTTGTACTTTGCTTTCAGCAATCCGCCTTGAACGTGTCCCGTAATAAAATTGAGACCTTCTGTTTCTTCTTCGCCCAAAAAGCCGATCAATTTATTCTTTGCGGAAAAAATGGCTGAGCCAGCAACCTTCACTTCTTCTTTTTCCGCTACGATACGAGGGATTACAAAGCTGTACTGATTTAACAAATACTGATGCACATCTCCAATTGTGACCTCGGGTAGCATCCGTGAATTTTTGTTGATGTTTTCGCCTACAGAATTGATATAAAGGGCAGGGATTTTTTCTGTTTTGGGCCTTACCTCGATGACCTTTCTAGCGTCCCCCTTGGAAATGAAAACCTTGCTGCTGCGTCTCGAGTCCGGGTCTCGCAAAAGAATATCCACTGCATCGGAAAACGTTGACCCCTTTCGAGCGATCTCCTCTGAAACAACAAGGATTTTCAAGTGCTGATAAAAGGGGTTTCGGCTGATACGGGTAGACAACTCTCGTGATACCTCAAATAGGGAATCGCCCTCTGAAGCGAGATTGAGAAAGGCTTCATCTGTCGTATTTTGCCCGCCGCTGATTCCTTGCGAGCCTGAGATCAGACCCCCGGGAATGACGATTTGATGCGTCATTAGAAAACGCTGCTTGCCCTTAGGCTTGTCAGGAGCCTCTTGATTCGCTTTTTTTCCGTTTCGCTGGACCGTGGAACATCAATCGTTACACCGACGACAAATCCTCGTTCCTCAATTTGAACCTGATCCCAGCATCCTGCTACCAAGGTCAAAAGGGTGACGAACAGGCAAAGGGAAACGATGCGCTTATTCATGACCTTTTACCCCTCGCATCTTCGCCATAAGCAAGAGAATGATAGGAATGAGGTACACAATGATAAAGCCAGAGTATGTCAGTCTATCGGCAAACGAGAAAAAGTCGACCAGATTTTGCGGCAGCATTGCGATGAAATAGACGATTGGTGAGAGGATGAGAATCCAAACAATCTTGGTTATCCGCGTAAACATCGAAGTCAGATTGATGATCGTGATATCCAGCCACATGGCGCATGTATTGAATATGGTCATGATCCAAATGGTGAAGAAGATCGATTCAACACGTTCAAAAAAGCCGCCGGGGATTTCTACCTCTTTGGCCAGCTCAATGGTTGGGTAGGTGAGATTTTTAGCTACCTCTGCCGAAAACACCCCGATGACAAACATATAGATCGTCAAATACAGCAGAACGGGTATGGCAAGCCCAAGCGCGATCGCCCGAGGTCCATCCTGCGGATTTCGCATCAGCATGGTGTAAAACAAAATGATTTCGAAGCCGGAATAGGAAAGGCCAACCCCCTCCGTGCCTTTGAGCAAGGAGCGCCAGTCAGAGGAAAAAAACGGGCGTACATTCTCGATTTCAACTAGCTGCGTCGTAAACAGCAGCACTACGGCTATCACCACAAAGACAACCGGGAGAAACAGAAGGTTCAAACGCAGCATCGCAATCCGCGAACCGGCAACCGCATATTGGACGATCAACAAAAAGCTCAGGGTGATCATTTCGACAGGCGTATTGTAGAACAAATACTGTTTGGAAATGTTTCCAATGGCTCTGATTTCGAATGAGACGAACATCATGGTGTATACACAGACCAAAGCTGTCAGCACATATCCTACCGGCTTGGATGCAATGATGGAGGTATACTCAAAAAACGTTTGCCTGGGAAAGCGTGCAGCCAGCTTGGCCAGCATCCAGCCTATCACCCACGCAATTGATCCGCTCAGGATGACTGAAATCCAGCCATCAAACGCTCCGGTTGCTTTTGCCAAGGTACGGGGAAACGTGAGGATGCCGACTCCAATTGTTACAGAGGCAATGTTGATCCCCATATGATTTTTACTTATTAATTTTTCCGCAAGCGTTTGTGCACTCATGTGGAGTCCCCTGTTCTGGTGCGTGTTTCATCTTTTGGATGCAATGATCCCGGTCGCTTCCGCAAAAACGTAATGGGTGCTCGCAGGATCAAATCCTTCCAATCCTGCGGCATTTGCGGGGTAAAAGGAGCCAGGTACGGATAGCCGACGCTCGTCAAATTGGTTAAATGGATCATGATCATGATAAAGGTCAGCACGACCCCGTATATGCCAAAAATGGCAGCGGCAAACATAGCGAGAAAACGGAGCATCCGAAACGCAATGGCCAAAGGATACGAAGGAATGGCAAAGGAAGCGATCGCCGTGAGCGCAACGACGATAACCATGACCGGACTGACAATGCCGGCGGATACGGCTGCATCTCCAATCACCAGACCTCCCACAATCCCGACTGTTTGACCGATCGGTTTGGGTAGGCGCAATCCTGCTTCCTGCAGCAGCTCCATCGTGGTGACCATCATGAGTGATTCTACAAAGGCAGGAAAAGGAACCCCATCCCGTGTAGCCGCAATCGAAAATGCGAGATCGGATGGAATAAGTCCAGGATGAAACGTGACCAGCGCGATATAAAAAGCAGGCGAAAAAACAGCTAAAAAAGCAGCGAGGTAGCGGAGCAGCCGAGCAAGTGTGCCAGCTATCCACCGATCGTAATAATCCTCTGGCGAGTGCAGAAGCAAACCGATCGTGATGGGCAAAATCAGGACCATGGGCGTGCCGTCGAGCAAAATGGCAACACGGCCTTGGAACAGGGCGGCTGCCACCTTGTCGGGTCGCTCCGTATTATGAATCTGCGGAAAGGGAGATAAGAAATCATCCTCAATCCACTGCTCGACAAAGCCGGATTCCTCTACCTCGTCGATATCGATCGTGGCGATTCTACGCTTGACTTCATTAAGCATCTCGGGATCGACGATGCTGTCAATATAGGCGATGATAAGCGCGGTTTTACTGCGAACCCCTACGTAGGAGCCGTCAAATCTCAGATGTTTATCCTTTACCCGCCTGCGGATGCGAACTGTATTGTCGCGGATATTTTCCGTGAAGCCATCCCGCGGGCCGCGTACCACGCCCTCCGAAACAGGCTCTTCTGTGGCACGTGTTTTCCAGCCTTTGCTGTCGATGATGATGACTTCACTTGTCCCGTCCACAAAAAGGGCAATATCGCCAGAGAGAACACAATCCATGACATCAGTTAAGTTTGAGGATTTATTGAGTTCGCTGACAGAAAGTACTTCCTCATACAACAGGCCGAGAATCGTTTGTGGCTCATCCGGAACGCTTTTTCCTGCCATGGATATCATGAGTTGAATATGGCTGAGCACTTGATCGTGCAGCATGTCACTATTCACGAGCCCGTCAATAGCTACAATCGCACACGTATGGCGAGTGTTGCCGATCAACAGTGAGCGGATAAGCAGATCGTGAGGAGCTCCGAGCTCGGATTTAATTGTCTCCAAGTTTTCCTGTAGGCTGGTGGACAACAATACAGCAGGCGATTGCTGCTGCATTGCCCGTTGTATGAAAGGGGAGGAGGTTTTCTTTTTGCGACGCGTAGTCAAAAATCTTCGCAACATGGAAGTCCCTCCCGTTCAGGATGCGAATATCATGTTAGTGCGATTTTTTCCAGAACAGAGGAAAATTATGCGGATGAAAATTCCACGGATAAACTTTCATACAAAGAATTGAACAACCCCATAAGGTATGATACATTCGGCATGGTAGAATAGAGAGTAGTAGAGAGAGCAGGAATACTGGAGAGGGTGGGATAGTAGTGCTTAATAGCCAGGTATTGGTACGGGAAACGGATTTTTCCCGGCTTGCACATACATGGGAACAATTAGCTGAACAGATGAAGGAACAAGGTGACAAGACAACACCTGCCAAGCTGTTGCAGCTGGCTGACAAAACGAAGCGGGCGGAGCTGAACATCGCTTTTTGCGGACACTTTTCTGCAGGGAAATCGACGATGATCAATACACTCCTCGGAGTAAAACTGCTGCCGTCCAATCCGATTCCAACGAGTGCAAATGTCGTGAAGATTCGTGGTGGCGAAAAGGCAGCTCGTGTGTATACAAATGCAAACGGCGTCATTACCTTTGATCCAGATACCGAAATGGAAAAGCTGAAGCAGTTTGCTGTAGATGGAGATACCGTCGAATCCGTTGAGGTTTCGTATCCGGGCACATTTTTGGATGAGTATTCGAGCCTGCTGGATACACCAGGTATCGACTCTACTGATGCAGCACACAAAATCGCGACAGAATCAGCGCTTCATTTGGCGGATGTCGTCATCTACATGATGGATTACAACCATGTGCAGGCAGAGGAAAACTTCAATTTCACCAAAACGCTGAAAGACCGGGGCAAACCGGTTTATTTGGTCGTCAACATGATCGACAAGCACCTGGACTTCGAGCTGGACTTTGACAGCTACAAGGAAAGTGTGGAAGAAGCTTTTGCTACCTGGAATATCAAGCCAGACGGCATTTACTACACTTCACTTGCTGAGCCGGATCATCTGGAGAATCAGTATGAAGAGTTCAGACTCATGCTCGGTAAGCTAATCAAGGATCGCGAAGAGCTGGTTGCAGAAAGTGTACGCAGTGCAGCGGCACATCTGATTGACGAACACATCCAGGTATTAAAAGCAAGCCAGGCAAGCAGCCGTCAAGAGCTGGAAAGCAAGCTGGACAGCCTGGAGGTAGCAGGTGTTGACAGCCGAAGTGCACAAGAAGTTGCAGCTGCTCTGCAAGAGGCGCAGTCGCATGTAAAAGCACTGGAGAATCGTTCGCAGGAAGCACGCAGACAGATGGAGAAGGACTTGGGCGTTTTGCTCGACAACGCTCGTTTGACCTATTACAGCACAAACGAGGCGGCAGAGAGCTATTTGGAGAGTCGCAAGCCTGGATTCAAGCTGGGCTTTTTATTCGCGGGCAAAAAGACAGAGGAAGAGCGTACGCGTCGTGAAGAAGTGTTGCTGGCAGAGTTCCGTGAGAAGGTGGCGGGTAATCTCGACTTCCATTTCAAAGAACTGATGGGAAAACAACCACAAGTGTATGACATCCGTGATGACGAGTATCATGCTCGTGTCCATGCGACCAAAATCGAGATTACCTCCGAGTTTCTCGCCAAGCACATCAAGGATGGGGCACAATCGCGTGAATATGTCATGAATTACTGTAACGATATTTCTGCTGGCATCAAGCTGGAGTACAGACGTGTCGGTCTTGCTTTCATCGAGCAGGTAGTAGCACGATTGGAAGAGCAGGCGAGGTCAGAGGGTGCGGCTGGGCATGAGAAGCTCGCGGCACTACGTGAGCTGGCTGATGTACACCAAAAGCTTGCTAGCCTCGCTGCGGGCGAAGAAGCAGCAAAAGAACGCTTGCAGGCGATCATGCGTGAAGGAGACAAGGAATCATGAATCAACTACGAGACAAACTAGTGGCTGCAGCAGAGCGCTTGCGCCGTACAAGTACAGTAATTACCTCCGTGCCAGGTATGCAGGCGCAAGCGGAGGCTATGCTGGATCGTGCAGACCGCCTTACAGCCAACCGTTTTACTGTGGCATTGTTCGGGGCGTTCAGTGCCGGAAAATCATCCTTTGCCAACGCATTGATGGGTGATCTCGTGCTGCCAGTGTCGCCAAACCCGACGACAGCAGCGATTAACAAAATCATGCCCCCGGATGAAGCGCATCCACATGGGACTGTGCGCGTTGTACTGAAGGAAAGAGAGGCAATCGAGCAGGACGTGCTTCGTTCCCTTGCTGTATTTGGCCTGTCCGCAAGCGGGCTGGAAGACGCACTTGCTGAGCTGGGCAACATTGATGTTACACAAATCCCACCAACAGCGAAGCCGCACTATACCTTCCTGAAGGCCGTCACAAAGGGCTTGGGAGACATGGCAAGTCATCTGGGTGGCGAGCTGCTGGTTGACATGCAGGCATTTAAAGGTTTTGTAGCCAAGGAAGAAAAAGCATGTTTTGCTGAGTACATCGAGCTGTTCTACTCCTGCCCGTTGACTGACCAAGGTATTGTTTTGGTAGATACGCCTGGTGCTGACTCGATCAATGCGCGTCATACAGGTGTTGCCTTTGAATATATGAAAAATGCGGATGCCGTGTTGTTTGTTACTTACTATAACCACGCGTTTGCACA
Source organism: Brevibacillus reuszeri (assembly GCF_002897295.1). Taxonomy (GTDB): domain Bacteria; phylum Bacillota; class Bacilli; order Brevibacillales; family Brevibacillaceae; genus Brevibacillus; species Brevibacillus reuszeri_A. Next base: position 120,050 of record NZ_BEXF01000007.1, on the reverse strand, counting down.
AGCGGATCGCGAGTTTTTGCTGCAGATGGGACGTGTAAAAGATACGTTTGAGATGGACAAAATGTTCTTTATTGTCAATGCAGCTGATTTGGCTGCATCGGAGGAAGAGCTGCAAGGCGTGATTACCCATGTGGAGAAAAACCTGTTGACCTGCGGAATTCGTTTGCCGCGAATTTATCCGGTTTCCAGTCAGACCGCACTGCTGGCGCGTATGCACGAAAAAGGCAAGCTGGCGGCATCGGCTGAAAAAGTATACCGTCAACGCACGCAAACAGCGGAAGGCGAGGCGCTGATGGCTGCCGATGAGGCTTTCAAGCTGTCTGGTATGGCTTCATTTGAAGCAGATTTCCTGCGCTTTACGATTGAAGAGCTGACTCAGATTGCTGTGAACGCAGCCGTGGGTGAAATCCGCCGGGCATACGATACCTTGAGTGAATTCATGCGGATGGCGCAATCCGGTGAAAGCGAGCGTCTGGCACGTCGGGAGGCGGCAACCGCAGCACAAACGGCAGCCCTCTCAGCAGTAGAAGCCTTGTCAACTACCTCACTGGAGCGTGATTTGGCAAAAGAGCGGGAAGAATTGGTTTATTACGTGAAGCAGCGCCTCTTTTTCCGATTCGCTGAGCTTTATAATTTTGCGTTTAATCCGGCTGTTCTTAAAGAAGATGGCCGTAACCTGAAGCAGGCGCTACAAGGCTGTCTGACTGACCTGTTGCGCTCCATCAGCTACGATTTGGCACAGGAGCTGCGTGCAACTACACTGCGTCTGGAAAAGTTCATCAACAAGCAGGGTGTTTCGTTGGTGCAGGCATGGCAAAAGGATGTTCAAACCCACGCTACTAGCCTGACACTGGCTCCCTACCAGGCACGTCAAGTTGAGACGCTTTCCTTTGCTGAGGACCTGCCTGTGGCACAGGCTGCATTCCAGCCAGCGCTCTCCCTGTTTAAAAATACGAAGGACTTTTTTGAGCAGGATGGCAAGGTGAAGATGCGTGAAGACTTGGAAAAGCGTCTGCAAGATCCGGTAGCTGCTTATGTGGCGACTGGCAGTGAGCAGCTCGATCAGCAGTTCCAAACGCTGTTTACCGAAATGGCAGCTGGCGAGCGTGCGCGTGTCATCGAGCAAATCGACGCCTATTTCACAGGTGTTTTTGCTGCACTCGATATGAATGTCGATCTGGGTGAGCTGGAAGCCAAGATGAATCGCGTAGCTGCTGAGCTAGCGTAAGGCAGATTTGCCGCCACTGTAACAGCATAGAGCAAAGAAGAAAAAAGCCCAGAGAGCGCCTTCAGTCGTGCTCCCTGGGCTTTTTTGGCACACCTTTTTCACATTCTTTTCACGCAGCCGCCACAATTGCTATCGAAAATAGCCATGTCGAGTCATTCAGCTTGAGCCCGTAAAAATTTTATACTCTTCATAAATGAAGCCCAGACGAATCATTGCGGCAACGTAAATGGGCGGCAGGTCTCGGGCGAAATCGACATGGGGGAGAAGTGGAAATGGGCAATTACAATCGGTTCTGGCGGTGGCATTTTTATGCGGCGCTGTTTATTACACCGCTACTGATCACACTGACGCTTAGCGGCATCGGCTATTTGTTTTACACGGATGTGGAAAACAGGGCGTACGCGGATTTGTTTTTTGGAAAAAGCAGCAAGACAGAAACGCTCACGGTAGATGAGGGGATCAAACAGGCGAGGGACCAATTCGATGGCTTTGCTGTTTCCAAGGTCATTATGCTAGATGAGCCATACAATACGCGCCTGACCATGAAAAATGCTGCGGGTGAGCAAAAGTACGTATTTTTGGATGAGCAAAACCAAACGATCGGCAGTCAGGATGCCAGGTACACCTTTTCCAATGTGATGCGCGAGACGCACAGCTCACTCTTTGTGGGTGGAACCGTCGTGAATTATCTGGTCGAGCTGGCGGCAACCTGGGCGATATTTTTACTAGTGTCTGGCCTCTACCTGACCTTCAAAGGGCGAGTTTGGAAGCAAAGCCCGAAGCTGTCGCCGCGACAAAGCAAAAAGAAGCGTCACGCGATTGTTGGAACGATCATTACGATTCCGATGATCATCATTATTTTTACCGGCTTGCCCTGGTCTGCCTTTATGGGAGATTTCATTTACACAGCCTCGCAAAAATATCCTTCACTCGGGCAGCCGCAGGTAGAGGCACTCACTTCTGACATGAGCGAGGTTCCATGGGCTACCCGTAAAAATGAAGCGCCAGCCTCTACCGATGCACATGCTCATCACGGCGGGATGAATGCTGCTACAGAATTGACCAATGAAAGCAATCGGCTGCCGATTGAACAGCTGATGCAAAAAATAGAGGAAGCTCGCATCTCCAAACCATATTCCATTGTTTATCCAGGCAGCGATGATGGTGTGTACACCGTGTCCAAAAGCAGCAATACAGGAGTTACAGGCTTGGATGTCAGTCCTTATGAGGAAATGACCGCCTATTTCGATCAGTATAGTGGAAGATTGATTGCGCAAACTGGCTATGAAGATTATGGCATTTTAGCAAAATGGTTTACGTGGGGAATTCCATTGCATGAGGGACATTTGTTTGGTTGGGCAAATAAGCTGCTGAATACGGTTGTTTGCCTCGCTTTCCTGCTTGTTATTTTCTGGGGTATTAAGACATGGCTATCACGCAAGGCAGAGAAGCAGGAGTTTGCTCCACCAAAGGTTTCCAGCCCAATTTCCTTTGGGTTCCTCAGTTTTGTTGTGGTTTTAGGAGTGATCATGCCTTTGTTTGGCATCTCTTTGCTCGTCGTGGCATTGATTGAAGGTATTTTACACATCACGAGAGGAAAAAGAGGGCGAACAGCCTGACGTACTGACAGCGGACAGCCAACGCTAGTACCGCAGTAATCGGCTGGAGCAATGACGAATATCCATATCCATATAGAGTAATAAAACGTGGATGAAATCAGGCAAGGCACGAAGCAAAAGGTGTTCGCCAGAGAAGAAGAGAGGAGGTCCATATGAGCTTTCTAGATAAATTGAAGCAGGGAGTAACCGATGCAGGGCAAAAGGCAAAGACGGTCGTGGAAATCAATCGCCTGAAGCTCCAGGCACAGGACTTGCAAAAGCAGGTAGAAGAAAAGCAAGCCAAGATTGGTGAGGTCGTTTTTGAGCGGTTCTCCCGAAATCAAGCAGTGACAGCTACACCCGAAATCGAAGGCTACTGCGAAGAGATTGTGACGATACAGGGGGAAATCAAGCAGCTCCATATCAAAATCAAGGAGCTGAACAACGAAAAGGAGTGCGCTTGCGGAAAGATCGTCGCCCTCGAAACAAAATTTTGCCCAACCTGCGGTCATCAATTTAGTATGCCGCCAGAGATCATTGATATCTCGGCGGTTGTGCCACCGCTTCATGAAACGAAGAATACTACTGATCCAAGGAACGATTCACGTTCTTGATCGAAATAAAGATGAGCCCTCTTTGCAGGTTTTTCTACAAAGGAGGGCTCTCTTCTTTTCCAAATCCACATGGTTTTGCCCACCTATGCCTGGCGTGCTTCCCATTCCTCGCGCAGCATCCCCATCTTGATTGCGTCATAGTACTCTCCGCGCACAATTCTTGCTTTGCGAACCCGCGCTTCCTCGATCATTCCGCAGTAAGCTGCCAGCCGCATCATGCGCTCATTTCCAGACCAGGTGCCAATCCCCAGACGGACCGTATCCATGTGTGTAAACAAGTAATCGATCCACATTTGGAAAGCTTCACGGCCGTATCCATTCGACCAGTACCGCGAGTCGTAAATGACGATGCCAATTTCGCACCAGTTTGTTTCTTCAGATATCCAGTAGCGACCCACGCTGCCTTTTAGCTGCCCATCTATCTCGATGATTAGCTCGGTTCGAGCGGCATCCGTTCCCACAAGCGCCAATGATTCGGCGTAGCGGGGGAGACTGACATATTCTTCTTTTGTGAGCGGGTCTAAAGGTTTGTATGGTCCATTCCAGTTGAGATGCTCGCGATCTTCTGCTTCGTATTTCCAATAGTAAATTTCTGGGACATCCTCAGGTCTGATATCGCGAAGTACCACTTTTTTGCCTTGTAGATGTACGTTCATTTATGTACTCCTCTCTCCTTACTAGTCTCTTGGTTACAATAAATGTAAAACAAGCTGGCTCCAATTCATAGCTCTAAAATGTCAGGAAATCATCCTTTTTGAAAGAGCAGTTTCAAAGAAATGCCCCCTTCATGTTGAACGATCGTTCAACGAAAGGGGGCACGAAATTATTCTGTCATGCTTTTGTACTTGTCAAACTGCTGGGATACTTCGTTCGAAGGCTTACTTGTCAGATGGCTTACAATCACGATGGCAAGCAGGCTAACTGCAAAACCAGGCACCATCTCATACAAAAAGTCCTTTAATACATCGAAACGGGTCCAGATGATGACGGTCAAGGCACCGCCGATCATTCCGGCAAGAGCACCCCATTTATTCATGCGCTTCCAGTAGAGAGACAAGAGAATGACGGGACCAAACGAAGCTCCAAAACCAGCCCACGCGTAGCCTACAAGATCGAGAATCGTATCGTTTTTATTCAGAGCGAGTAAAAAGGCAATAACGGCTACAAGCAGAACGGAGAAGCGGCCAACCATGACCAGCTCCTTGTCTGATGCGGAGCGCTTCAAAAACGTTTTGAAAATGTCCTCGGTCAAAGAGCTGGAGGTCACGAGCAATTGGGAAGAAATCGTACTCATGATCGCAGCGAGAATCGCTGCAAGCAGAAACCCGGTGATCAGTGGATGGAACAGAATTGTTCCTAATTGAATGAAGATCGTTTCCGGATCGCTGAGTGTCCAGCCTTGCTTGGAATAAAGCGCGATACCGATTAGACCGGTTAGCATAGCGCCAGCAACGGAAAAAATCATCCAGCTCATGCCGATACTGCGCGCTTTTTTAATTTCTTTGGTAGAGGTAATCGCCATAAAACGGACGATGATATGTGGCTGCCCGAAGTAACCGAGTCCCCATGCGAACAAGGAAATAATTCCGACGAGGCTCGTCCCTTTAAAAATATCGAGCAAAGAAGGATCAATCGCATGAATTTCGGTAAAGGTAGGTCCGATGCCACCGACAGTCAGCAGTGTAACGAGAGGAACCATAATCAGGGCAAGCACCATGATCATGCCTTGTACCGCATCCGTCCAGCTAACCGCGAGAAACCCGCCAAACAGCGTGTATGCGATCGTCACCAGCCCGACGATCCACAAACCAGTATGATAGTTCATGTGAAACGTGTTTTCGAACAAAACGCCACCAGAGACAAGACCGGATGAGACATAGAACGTAAAAAAGATCATGATAACAAGAGCAGAGACGAGGCGCAGCATCCGGGACCCGTCCCCGAAGCGGTTTTCTAAAAAAGCAGGAATGGTAATAGAGTTGTTGGCGACCTCCGTGTACGTACGCAAGCGGGGAGCGACATAGAGCCAGTTTGCATATGCGCCGAGTGTCAGACCGATGGCGATCCAGGAAGCGCTTAACCCTTGGGCAAACATCGCACCTGGAAGGCCCATCATCAGCCAGCCACTCATATCGGAGGCGCCTGCACTTAGTGCAGTGACCGCTGGCCCGAGTGAACGACCGCCAAGCATGTAGTCCGTCAAATTGGAGGTACGCTTGTAGGCGTAATAACCGATTAAAAGCATTCCGGCCATGTACACAATAATGGACGTGAGCAGCATATTCATTGGCAGCACCTCTTGTTGTGTTTAATATTTATAAAAATAATATGAACAAAATACACAATATCATGTATATTTATAAAAATCTATAAGGAAATACTGAAAATTTCGTAGAGCTTCAATAAAAAGTTTTTAATCAAAATAAAAAAGCCTGCGTTTTCGCTTACGCAGGCTTTTGACTTGCTCAATATCCTTATTCTACCTGAACTTGACCACTGTTATCCAAGCTGACCTTGAATTCTTTCACGACAGTTGGCTCTGCATTCGGGTTGCTCAAATCTTGTTTAACGACCTTAAAGGTACCATCTGCATTTAGTTGACCCTTGTACTCCACTGAAAACAAATCCGATTTGTAAAAACTGAAGTTCGCCAGCTCTGTTTTTTGCAATTCCTCGGTCAAAAGCTTACCGTCTCCACTAAACATGGCGTTGCGTAATTGCTCCGAGGACTCGTATTTTTGCTGTAAATACGTTTTTAATTGTTGGGCTACCTCTGATTCTGCCAGCTGTTTGCCTGCCTCAACCACCTGTTTTCCTGTTTCTATGGCCTGTTTCCCTGTTTCTACGGCCTGCTGTGCTGTCTGTACCCCTTCGGAAATTTCCGAACAGGCGGTAAGCATCAACGCGCAAACAACAATCAATGCCTTGCGCATCATCTATGTCCCCCTTTTTTGCTACTGGTCTTACTCATTATTTACGAACAGAAAAGGGAAACGTTTCGTTATATAAGAAATCGTGCATATTTGTCGTGAAAATTTGTGATGGTGTATCTCCACTTTCTAGCCATCCGCATATGATGGGGTAAGCGTAAGAGCTGCATTGATTACAGGGAGGAAACACAATGATTCAAGGGAAAGTAAAATGGTTCAGCAAAGAAAAAGGCTATGGCTTTATTGAGAGAGAAGGAGGTCCTGACGTTTTCGTTCACTATTCCGCCATTACTGGATCAGGTTATCGTAACCTGGAAGAAGGCGAGCAGGTCGTGTTCGAAATCGTGAATGGACAGCGAGGACTGCAAGCAGCAAACGTAGCTCGCAAAGCAGTGTAGGGATATATCCTGACAGTAGCAACAGGGTGACTTTATACCTCTCCATAATCTAGACGCCATCTCATCTTTTTGGATGGGACGGCGTCTTTGTTGCGCCTATAGATTATAGAGATAGACTGACAAGGCAATCAGCAGAATCAAGGTAATGATCCCATAAATAAGAAGCAGGTTCCGCGAACGATGTACAAAGCTTCGGTTGGTAGCTTCTTCTGGATTGAGTCCGATGCGGAAGGTCAAAACGAAAGCGACGAAAACCAGAACGAAAACAGCAATAATAAATGGCGTAACTGACATAGTAGTGTATCGTCCTTTCTGCAGATAACAGTCATCCTCCGCTTGCGTATCCGGGGATGCTTATGTTTTCTTTCTTCGATCATATAACGATCAACGAAAAAAATGGTCATCCACTTCAAGGTTTTTTTGCTCATCCACTGGTAGTGAAAGCATCTTTAAAACGGGCGACTGCTTCGGGGATATAATCCAGCTCGGCACGACCAAAGGTGAAGCGGACAAACCCCTTTTGCGCCCCAAAGAGATGGCCGGGAACAAAGACGACACCCCGTTTTACCGACTCGGTAAGCAAGCGCTGCTCGCTCCAATCGCCAGCCAGCTGACACCACAAATGGATGCCGCCCTCTGGACTGATCAGCTTGACCTGATCTTCAAACTGATCCTGCAAGGAAAAAGCCAGCTGATCGCAGCGGATGGATAACTGTGTGCGCAGCTTGTTAATATGATGGACAAAATCAGGTGACTGCAAGAAGCGGTCAGCTAGCCACTGAGGAAAGATGCTATGCCCGAAATCAAATTGCTGCTTGGCATCAGCCAGTCGCTCGATGACGGTTTGAGGGCCGACAATCCAGCCGATGCGAAGGCCCGACGCTACGATCTTCGTCAACGAGCTGATATAGAGGACGGTGCCATGCTTGTCGAGCGATTTTAGAGTGGGAACAGGCTCATTGGAAAAGGATGTCAGACTGTATGGATCATCCTCGATAATGGGAATCCCGTTTTCAGCCGAGATTTCAAGAAGCCGAATTCGTCTCGGAAGCGACAGCAAGGTACCTGTTGGATTTTGAAAGTTGGGATTGAGAAATACCATTTTGATCCGATGCTTGCGATGCAAATCTGCCAGCTGATCCGGATCGATCCCCTCATCGTCCATCGGCAGCGGAAACGTGCGTAAGCCGGCAGAATGAAAGAGCGGCAGCGAGTAGCAATACGAAGGCTCCTCGATGGCTACAGCATCGCCTGGCTTGAGCAGACATTGTACAACTAGATGCAGTGCCTGTTGTGCGCCAGAGGTAACAAGTATCGAGGTGGGAGGCGCATCGATGCTTCTCCATGTCTTCATATGTCCACTCAAGGTTTCGCGCAAGGACCAGTTCCCAAGTGGATGCTCGTAGCCCAAATGATCGGGAAAATCATTGGCAGTCATTAATTGCTTGATGGATTGGTGGGGAACGAGATCCGGTGACAGCTCACCACTTGCCAGATCGATCAGTTCATGCTCATGTGTTTCCCGGCGAATTTTCTGGATCAGGGGCAGGTTCGGGCGAAAGGAGCCTGTCTCCGTCAAATGGCGCCAATTCGGAACGCGTGTGCGAGCCAGACCCCAAATATCCCGGCTCACGAGGGTGCCGCTGCCTTGCCTGCGTTCAACGACGCCAGCCGCCTGCAATTCATCATACGCCGCTACAATTGTGGAACGATTGACGTGAAGCTCTTTGGCCAAGGAGCGTTCTGATGGCAAAAAGCTGCCTGGCCCAAACTCTCCACTGCTAATCCGTTGTTCAATTCTCTCTGCTATCTGTTTGTAGATCGGCTTGGTTGACGACGTCATTTTTTCATCCATGACCATCACGCCTTCTTTCTAAAATACGGTGTGTATGCCATAACTATCCTGCTCATTATAGCATGGATTTCATCATTCAATTTTGCCGCGGTTTGGTTTAGTATAGATGGGTGGAAGGAGTGTTGCGAGATGAAACAATATCTGGACTTGTGCCAGCGAATTTTGGACGAGGGTGTCACCAAGGAAGACCGGACAGGTACGGGCACGATCAGCGTTTTTGGGCACCAAATGCGCTTTGATCTGAGTGAGGGCTTTCCTTTGGTAACAACCAAAAAATTACACACGAGATCGATCATTCATGAGCTTTTGTGGTTTTTGTCAGGAGATACCAATATTCGCTATCTGCAGGAAAATGGTGTTCGCATCTGGAACGAATGGGCCGATGAGAACGGCGAACTGGGGCCAGTCTACGGCAAACAGTGGCGTTCTTTTGCAGGGCGCGACGGCAAAACGGTAGACCAGATCCAATGGGTGATTGACGAGATCAAGCGCAACCCTGATTCGCGCCGCTTGGTAGTCAGCGCGTGGAATCCTGCCGAGCTTGACAAAATGGCCTTGCCACCATGCCACCTGCTATTTCAGTTTTATGTGGCAAATGGCAAGCTTTCCTGCCAGCTGTATCAACGCAGTGCAGACACGTTTTTGGGGGTACCGTTCAATATCGCAAGCTATGCACTGCTCACTCACATGATTGCGCATGTGACAGGCCTGGAAGCAGGCGATTTCGTCCATACGCTCGGAGATGCACATCTGTATACGAATCATCTGGAGCAGGTCAAGCTGCAGCTTAGCCGTGAGCCTATGGCATTGCCAAAGCTGAAGCTCAATCCGGACGTGAAATCAATTTTTGACTTTACCTTTGATGACATAGAAATCGTCGACTATGAATCTCATCCGCATATCAAAGGCGAGGTGGCTGTATGATCAGTCTCATCGTCGCGTATGCGAAAGGTCAAGTGATTGGCAAGGATGGAGACATGCCATGGCATCTGCCCGCTGATTTGAAAAACGTCAAGGAATTGACGACAGGCAAAACGATCGTGATGGGCCGCAAGACATTCGAATCAATCGGAAAGCCACTGCCGAACCGGCGTAATGTCGTACTGACGAGAAGTCGTGATTTTCACCCTGAAGGCGTCGTTGTCGTGCATACCAAGGAAGAGGTAATGGCTCTTGGAGACGTCATCATTTTTGGGGGAGCGGAGATTTACCGGCAATTTCTCGATGTCGTCGATCGCCTGTACATTACCGAGATTGATCTGGAAACAGAGGGCGACACGTTTTTCCCACAGTGGGATCGCGAGGCGTACACCATGGTGGACAAGCGTGAAGGGATTGTGGATGAGAAAAATCAGGTTCCGCATACGTTTTATACGTTTGATCGGAAGAAATAAGTTCTGAATGGCTTTGAAAATAGGAAAAGAAAAAGACCTCTTAGAACAGCTGCACGGTTGTTCAAGAGGTCTATTTTGCTAGCCAGTTGCCCTTTTTCCCAATATAAAGCAGATGTGAAGACATCCCGAGTAGAGCAGGATCCTTTGCTGTTTCAATCAATATTTGTATGACTTTCTCTGCTTCCCCGCGTTCCTGCCAATAACGCCAGTGATCCGGAGTCAAAACGGCCCCGATGTTTGTTGAACCAATCAACTGCATAGTTTGAAAACCGATAGACTCCATAAATGGCCTAATTTCATCGACATGATAAAAATAGGCCCCTGTAAAGCGACCTTCCTCTGCGTGATTAAAGGTTCCTGTTTGATAAAAATCATAGACGGCATCTATTTGATGATGGGGCTTCCAGTTTTCTGGAGCCATTAACGAGGACATGATCTGATTAGTCCTCGAGCGAAAGGCGACAAACACGATCCCATCGCTTTTGGTAACACGGTACAACTCGCTTGCAGCAGTGACACGATCCTCTTCCTTTTGCAAATGGTACATAGGACCAAGCATGAGAGAGGAATCAAAGAATTCAGTAGAGAATTGGCTGAGATTGCAAGCGTCTGACACGTGAAACCCTTGAAACTGATGCAGCAATCCAAATTCAGTTGCCTTTTGACGCGCGATGTCCACAAGCTTGGGGGTGAGATCAGCAAGTGTTACCTGATAGCCTTTTTTCGCTAGTTGCATGGAGTATTTTCCTGGGCCAGCACCGATATCCAGCACAGCTCCTGATTCAGGCAAGTGCTGCTTCATGTAGTGCCAGTTAATAAGAAACTCAAGCGGCTCGCGATCAAGTCTTGTCCATTCCCCTTCCCCAAAGAAAGAATAGTAATCTACTACATGACTCACCTGTGCTCACCTGCCTTCTAAGGATGGTTTCGTTTGACAAAGGTAGCTATACGCCTCTTTCAACCAGGGATGCACGACCCGAAGCTTCTCCCGCTGCTCCCACATATAGGATAGGTAGACAAGAGCGGCGTGCTCTATAGATTTGTCCAAAGCAGATTGAAGCTGATGAAGATAGGGTGGCGTGCCTGCTTGATCCCACGCGATCTTGTCAGCAACAAAGAGGACAAGGTCCATACGCGAGGGCTGCGCCTTTAATGTGGTATGACACTCAATGGCATCCAATACAGCCGCATCTTGTATGGAAAACAAATCACGCGCTATAGCTTTTGAAATTTTCTGATGAATGATCATGGGAAAGGTGCGCTCTTCGGGCAAAATCTTGATGCCGAGCTCCTCTGCAATCGCAATCCGCTGATGGTTAGGGATAATCGCGCTAATGTCATGCAAGTATCCAGCAATCCTGGCACAAATCGGATCAATGCCAAAACGGTTAGCCAAACGAGCAGCCTCCTCGGCTACGTGCTTGGAATGTAGGGCAGTATGCTCACAACCATGCAGGCGCAGCAAGCTTTCTGAATCGGTAGAAACATCATGAACCTGCAGCCAGCCTTCTCGCAGCTGTGCGTATGTCTCCATCGTCAAATCCTCCTTTCGCTATCAAGGCTTGTCTACGGAATGATTCGCGTTCTGTGCTTCTGTATCGGTCGCCATGGTGTGTGCCCGCGGTAAGCTTTCACCAGACAAATGCTCGGGCTGCCCATAACGGTTTTGCTTCATCAGACTGCTGACGTAGGAGAGTGCAAGAATACATGCAAGTATGCCTCCGAAAACCATCCACAACATGACAGGTCCTCCTTTTTGCGAATCGATTCCTCATGTAAAACAAATTCCTTTTTATTCCATTTCTCATTATACGCCCTTCATCCACCATTTTCCTGCTATAGATATGCGACATATGTCCTGCTTTGTCAGCATAAAAACAATAGAAAATAGCTGTGGACAATCCCATGGAGGGGATCGGGATGAGAGTTGATTTTCATGTGCATCTAGAAGAAGGACCATACTCGTCGCAGTGGCTGCATCAACTCGCTGAATCGTTTGGACCGACGCTTGGCGATGAGCATAATCAGGGCAAACGCGAATGGGCATACGAGATGGTCGGTCAGCTTGCCAAAAGGCTCAGACAAGGTCCTTATTCAAGGGAGTGGCTCGATCTGTATCGGGCACGCGCAAAGCAAGCAGGGATTGAAGTGGTATGTATGGTTGAACATCTATACCGGTTTGAAGAATTCAGATCGCTGTATGAGCAAAGGCTGCACCTCGCTCAGGATCGCTTAGGACAAATACAGCGCAGCTGGCTGGATTGTGTAATGAACGATTCCTTGGGCGCCTACACGGCTTTTTTGGAGGGAGAAAAAAAGCGCTGGAGAGACGATGGAGTGGAGCTGCGGATTGGCATCGAGCTGGAATATTTTCCGGGCGCAGAGGATGTGCTAGCGGGCGTCATCGAAGCTCACCCATGGGATGTATGTATGGGCTCCGTCCATTTCATCCAAGGCCTTTGTCTTCATCATCCCGAAGCAAAGGACAAGTTTGCTCGAATGGACTTGTCTGTCTTGTACAGCCGTTATTTTGATCTCGTGGAGCAAGCGATCGAAAGCAGACTGTTTGACGTGATTGCGCACATAGACGCTATCAAGGCATTCGGCTATCGCCCTGATGAGACAGCCCTTTTGCCGTACTACCAGCGCGTGGCGCGAGCTCTCAGTCGGTGGAATGTTGCGACAGAAATCACGACAGGCGGCTTTCATCAACCAGTGAGGGAGACTTCGTCCAGCTATCGCCTGCTGGAAATGCTAGCCCATCATGAGGTGCCGATCACGACATCGTCCAATGCGTTTTTCCCTGATCAGGTGGGGAAGCATCTCGATGAAGTACATGCTCTGCTCAAACGTTCAGGCATTGCAGCCATTTCCATATTTGAAAGAAGAAAGCGCAGTCTCCTGCCGCTCGATTAGTCAAGCCCCCATTTCGCTTTCGTTTCTGTTATGATAAAAGGACGAGAAACGAAAAGTGCACCTTGTGGGGGGAGAAAAACGATGTCTTTACAAGCGCAATTAAAAGAGCTGCTGGCAGAGATGGAGCCACAAATCATTAGCTGGCGACGCCATCTGCATCAACATCCAGAACTGTCTTTCCAGGAAGAGAAAACGCCGGCGATGATAGCAGAAATTTTGACAGGACTAGGCTTTGACGAAGTGCGCACAGGTGTAGGCGGACGAGGCGTAGTAGGCGTCCTTCGGGGCAGCAGGCCGGGAGCAGTAGTTGCCCTCCGCGCTGACTTCGATGCTCTGCCAATCCAGGACCAAAAAGAAGTCGAGTACAAATCGACGGTTCCAGGTGTAATGCATGCTTGTGGCCATGATGCGCACACCTCTCAGTTGCTGGGGTTGGCCAGTGTTTTGGCACCCAGACGTGATCAGTTTGCCGGGGAGATTCGCTTTTTGTTCCAGCATGCGGAGGAAGAATCGCCAGGCGGAGCGATCCAGATGGCTGCAGATGGAGCGGTTGATGGGGTCGATGCAGTATTTGGTGTTCATCTCTGGTCCATGCTGCCTGTGGGCAAAGTATTTATCAGCCCAGGCCCGATTATGGCAAACACGGATGATTTCGTGATCGAAATTAAAGGACAGGGCGGTCACGGTGCTGTACCGGAAGAAACAGTTGACTCCATCGTGATCGGGTCGCAAATCGTAGGCAGCTTGCAGACGATTGCCAGCCGCAACGTCAGCCCACTGGCTAGTGTAGTCGTGACCGTGGGTACATTTAACGGTGGAGACAACAACAATATTATTGCCGACAGCTGCCGCCTCACGGGAACAGTCCGCACCTTCTTGCCGGATGTTCGTGATCGTGCCGAACAGCGTTTGACAGAGATTGCAGAAGGGACCGCGGCGATGCTCGGGGGTAGTGCAACCGTGTATTATGAGCGCGGCTATCCTGCAGTAATTAACAATGAAAAAGAAGCGCAAATCGCCCAGGAAGCGGCTATTGCTGCGTTTGGGGCAGATCGTGTGCAGCCGATGAAGCCGTTGATGGGCGGTGAAGACTTTTCCTACTATTTGGAAAAGGTTCCGGGAGCCTATTTATTCGTCGGTGCTGGCAATCCGGACAAACTGGCAAAATATCCACATCACCATCCTCGCTTCGATATTGACGAGGATTGCATGCTGATTGCTGGGGAGCTGTTGGGACGTACAGCGCTTCACTATTTGGAAAAACATCAGGGCTAACCTATGAAAATGCGCTTTTGCCTATCAAGGGTAAAGGCGCTTTTTTTACTTTCAGCCATAAACTGATAGGGAGATAGGGCGAATGTACACAAAGGAGGGTGTTGCCCCCGGTGCGGAAACGGATTGGCATACTAACCTACCGAGGAGAAACAGGATTTGTTGAACCAGGTTTTCTGAGCCGGCTGGTAAAGGAAGGAGTGAAAATGGGCGCTGAGGTCTTTTTGTTCAGTCCGCAGGATGTCCGTTATTCAATCCGCCAAATCAGAGGCTATGTCCCGCTGGAGACCGGCTGGACGAGTGACTGGTACGATTGGCCCGACATAGTCATCGACCGATATCGCTATTATCCGTTAGCTAAGCATAGTATGTATCTGCCTTTTCGCAAGCAGCCATGGTTTCGCTATGCGAATAATCGCTTCTCCAATAAATATCGCGTACACCAGGTACTCGTGCAGGACCCAGAGCTTGCGCGATGGTTGCCAGAGACGTGTCCTTATTCCAAAGAAACGTTGTTTTCCATGCTTGAGCAGCACCGCATGGTTTACTTAAAGCCAACGAACGGCACGGGAGGACGCAGTATTTTGCGAGTGGAACGACAGTCGAGCGGATACGTGCTACACGGCAGGACCAAGCAGCAGGCCAAAAGCAGGGAAAGACTGTACACCCTTGCTGATTTATGCAAAAGACTGGAGAGCTGGATGGATTCAGAGAAGAGCGGGAATGAGCAGTTTTTCTTGCAGCAAGGACTTCAGCTGTCCTTAATACCAGGGAGAACGGTGGATGCACGGCTGCTGGTACAAAAGGACGGCAGTGGCGAATGGCGCCTGACAGGCATGGGCATACGCATAGGGGCAAGTCGTTCATCGACCTCCAATCTGCACGGGGGAGGTTCTGCGGTGCCGGCGGCTGCTTTTTTGATTAATCATTTCGGGCGGGAAGAAGCAGAGCGCATCATTTTGGAGTGCAAGGAGCTGGCGCTTAAAACGGTGTCACGCATCGAGAAGCATTATGGACAGATGATGGAATTTGGATTTGATCTTGGTATCGATATTCAGGGTAGAGTATGGATCATCGAGATCAATCCCAAGCCGGGACGGGAAATATTTCGACAGCTGGGACAGCATAAGCGATACTTGCAGGCTGTGCGCAGACCATTGGAGTACGCTTTATACCTCGCCAATCAAATAGAAGAGCAAGAGCAAGAGCAAGCTCAAGCCCGTTCACAATACTAGGATCTTCCGGTCAACGGAAGGTCTTTTTTTTCTTGCATACTCGCTTCCTGATCAAGCAAGCATAACCTTCTGCTCATCTAGAGCTTTTCTTATTGCTGTTGTTTCTTTTATGAAGGGAACATAGCATACTAGAAGAAAAGTAAAATCGAGGCATATTCATGAAGGAGTGAACGATCAATGATCCATACTACTTTTTCCATTCCGGCAGGAGACGATTTGATCATCCGTGGTGATCTACACGCAATTGAGTCCAGTGGGTCCAAACAGCCACTGCTTATTTTTTGCCATGGCTTTAAGGGCTTCAAGGATTGGGGTAGCTTTCCGTATGTAGCAGAGGAGCTGGCAAAACGGGGAATTGCGACGATCCGGTTCAACTTTAGCTGCAACGGTGTAGGGGAGAGCTTGACTGATTTTGACGAGCTGGAGAAGTTCGGGCGCAATACATACGCACGAGAGATTGCAGATTTAACCGTGCTGACGGAATGGATTACAGCTGGCAAAATTCCTTTACCGAGCTATGTAGACAAAACAAGCCTATATGTACTCGGGCATAGCAAGGGCGGAGGAGACGCGATTCTGTTTGGTGCAGGCAACCCGCATGTCACAGGCATCGTCACCTGGAACGGAATCGCCCATGTCAATTTGTTTGATGAAAAGCTGCGCCAGCAAATTGAGGAAAACGGAGTAGGCTACATACCGAATGCGCGTACAGGCCAAAACATGCCTATTACACGCGTAGTTATTGATGATGTGGATAACAATCAGCAGGAATACGACCTCTTGGAAAAGGTTTCTGTGATGCAGCAGCCTCTGTGCATCATCATTGGCGAAAAAGATTTTGTCCGTCTGGTAGAGGGTGCAAAACGCCTGCACGCGGTTGCCAAAAACAGTGAGCTGCACTGGATAGAGGGCGCCGATCATACGTTTAACACGCGTCATCCGTTTTCGGGAACTTCGCCTCAGCTCGAGGCAGCAATCGAGCAAACGGCAGCTTTTGTCCTCCACCCAAGGACATAGAAAAAACCAGTGATTTCGCGCGTTTTCTTTCCATTTAGGCTATGTTATACTGGGTAACATCCAAAGTTTCAAATGGTGGGATTATTCTGAAAGTTCCAGATTTCAGTATCGTGAATGCTAATAAATTCTGGAGCGTATAAAAAGCTTAAAAACAATGGAAATGGGTGGAGACATGGAGAGCAAGGTGTATCTGTATGATACGACCCTGCGAGATGGTACGCAGGGGGAAGGGATCAGCCTGTCAGTGGAAGACAAGATAAAGATCGCACTGCGGCTGGATCAGTTTGGTATCGATTTTATCGAGGGTGGATGGCCAGGCAGCAATCCAAAGGACATGGCATTTTTCGAGCGCGTCCGGGAGATTCCGCTGCAGCATGCCAAGATTACGGCTTTTGGTAGCACCTGTCGTCCGAACGTAGCTGCATCCGAGGACGAGAATTTGCAGGCGCTGATCGCCAGTGGTGTCTCGGCAGCTGCAATTTTTGGGAAGTCTTGGGATTTGCACGTTACAGACGCTCTAAAAACGACACTGGAAGAAAATATTCGAATGGTAGCTGATTCCGTTGCTTTCCTCAAAGAAAAAGGCCTGACGACGCTCTTTTTGGCGGAGCACTTCTTTGATGGCTACAAGGCGAACCCTCGCTACGCCCTACGGGTACTCGAGGCTGCTGAGGAAGCTGGCGCAGACTGGATTGTTCTGTGTGATACAAATGGCGGAAGCCTGCCACATGAGGTCTATGATATTGTGAAAAACGCCGTGAACCAGCTGCGTGTTCCGATTGGGATTCATCCACACAACGACAGCGGGGTAGCGGTCGCGAACGCTCTGGCAGCAGTTCAGGCGGGAGCAAAGCAGGTACAGGGCACGATCAATGGAATCGGCGAACGCTGTGGAAACGTCAACCTGATCTCTGTTGTACCGAATTTGCAGCTGAAGCTCGGGTTTACCTGCATTTCGAATGAACAACTGCAAGATTTAACGCAGCTCTCTCGTTATGTTGCAGAGATTGCTAATATGACACTGCCTAACAATCAACCGTTTGTTGGACATAGTGCATTTGCGCACAAGGGTGGTATCCACGTGAGCGCCGTGCTGCGTGATCCAAAAACGTATGAGCATATCGAGCCGGAAAATATCGGCAACAAAAGGCGCGTTCTCGTTTCCGAGCTGGCGGGTCAAAGCAATCTGCTGGCAAAAATGGAGGAGCTGGAAATCGATCTCTCGCTGGATCGTGAAAAAGCACGCGAGGTGATTACCCGGATTAAAGAGCGCGAGTTCCAGGGCTATCAGTATGAAGGGGCGGAAGCTTCACTAACACTGATGCTTTTGGAAGCAGCAGGCAAGCTGAAAAACCTGTTCACACTCGACTCGTTCAAAATTTTGATGGAAAAAGCGGCTGTGCAATCGATCACTTCGGAGGCTACAGTAAAGCTTAGCGTCAATGGCGAAACCGTTCATACAGCAGCAGATGGCAACGGTCCGGTCAACGCCCTCGACAATGCCATGCGAAAAGCGCTGGAAGGCTATTATCCTTGCATCGCCAATATGCATCTCGCCGATTACAAGGTACGCGTACTCGATGAGAATGGTGCAACGGCAGCAAAGGTTCGCGTTTTGATCGAATCGGCAAGCAACGGGGAAAAATGGAGTACAGTCGGCGTGTCTACAAACGTGATCGAAGCGAGCTGGGAAGCATTGGCTGACAGTATTCGCTACATGCTGTGGAAGGAAGGCTGTGTGGAAGCCGACAATCACGCTGCAGCAGGAGCGCGTGTAGGCATCATCAATCACTAAACAAAATTGGAACCAAAAGCCTGGCCACTGTGGTCTTACCCCTGTCAAGTAGACACAATTAAAAAAGCCTAAGCAGCCAGTGTGTTTCGGTATTCTACCGGGGCACACTGGTTTAATTTTTTCTGAAACCGTTCATGGTTATAAAACCATATGTATTTTTCAATAGCTTGAAAGAGGTCTTCTTCTGTCTTACACTCAGTAAAGTACAATGTCTCAGTTTTGAGATGCGAAAAAAAGGATTCGATGCAGGCGTTATCAAGGCAGTTTCCTTTGCGAGAGTGGCTGCCACTTATGCCAAGTTCCTTTATTCGCTTATTGTACTGTCGAGACGTGTATTGGAAGCCCTGATCTGAATGTAGGGTTGCCTTCTGCACGTCTCTTTCATCGTTTAGCTGTTCTACAGTGTCTAACACAAGTTGTAAATCATTTCGCTTGGAAATTTTCCAGGCAACAACTTCGTTGTTAAATAGGTCTTGAATGACCGAAAGGTAATAGTAACGGTTATGAAGTGCAACATACGTTATATCTGTTACAAATACCTTATTGGGCTTATCCACTCTAAACTTACGGTTAAGTAAGTTAGGATATACAATGGAAGGAGCTTTACCAAAATAGCGGCGCTTCTTTCTGATGATGGATTGAAGGTTTAATTCTTTCATCAGGCGGTATATTCGCTTGTGATTCGCATTCAATCCTTTCTTCTTTAATGCTATCTGCATTCGTGGATAGCCGTAGTATGGATGCTCCAAATGAATCGCCATCATATGCTTTTTCAAATTTTGATTGGACTCATTTCTTGCTGACGGCCTTCCTTTGGTGCTAAGCCATTTGTAAAAACCCGACCGTGACACTTGCGCGATTTCTACCAACCAAGTAAGTGGATATTTTTTACGCATCTCGTGCATGATCATAAACCGAGTTATTTTCCATACCTTCCCCCCAGATGTAGACTGGGATTGCGCTTTTTTAGGTATTCTACCTGCGCCTTTAAATAGTCCCTTTCCTCTTCAACAGTAGTAAACTTGGTTCTTGGACGACCAACAAATGGGGTGTCACTCGAACGATTCCTTCCTCTTTGATCCACAAAACTTTCGCCGCTATTCTTTTTTCGTACCCATTGTCGAACTTGAGTTTTACTAGGTATCCCTAATTCTTTAGCTATTGCTTCATAACCCATCCCTTCCTCTTGATACATGTTTACTGCCCTCAGCTTAAACTCCTCGGAATATCGCTTGAATGTTTGACCTTTTTTAGCCATGGAAAAATCCCCTCCAAGTAGAGTGTACCACCCACCGTTAGGTGGGCGGGCTTTTTACACTGTCTACTCAAAGGGGATAATATCACTGTGGTCAGGCTTTTTCTTCATAAGCGGTATTTGTTTGCTCGGGCCGTTCCATTAGCTGCCTCAGCTTCGTTTCAGTAGCAGAGTCTGGGTCCGGCGTATAAATACTGCAGCGCAAATCTGCACTGCCCTGTACTTGTAGTGACGTTAGATGGAAAAGCATCTTTCCGGCTTTTGCATGACGAAATTCAATCGAAACCTCAGGAGCCGAGCTGACTTCACTTTTTTCCCAGAGAGCGAGAAAATCAGGATGTACTTCTTTCATTTCTGCTAAAAATTGCTCGTACCACTCATCCTCCACATACTGTCCGTAATAGGCACGGAAAATGGCGAGAAAGCCGCTCATAAAATGCTCCCAATTGACAGCCAGTCGTTGAAATTCTTTTCGCGAAAACAAAAGGCGCAGCATATTTCGCTGTTCATATGGGATCTGTTCAAAATCCATAAACACGTGCGAGGCGGCATCATTCCACCCGACGATGTGCAAGCGTCTGTCTGAAATGATGCACGGACAAGAGCGTAGCTCCTTTAAAATCCGCGAAAGCGAGGGGCTGATCTGCGGGGCCTCTTCTTTTTGGATACTGACTCCGGTACCTGTTTCCATTGCGAGTGCATACAGGTATTTTCGCTCATCTACGGTTAGCTGTAATGCTTTGGCGACCGCGTCCAAAACAGACGCAGACACCTTGATGTCGCGTCCTTGCTCAAGCCATGTATACCAAGTAGCACTAACACCTGCTAGTTGGGCTACCTCTTCTCTGCGCAAACCAGGCGTGCGTCTGCGGGTCCCGGGAGCAAGTCCGACTGATTGGGGCAATATTTTCGCTCGTTGCGTTTTTAAAAACGTAGACAAAGCCTGCAATCTTGTCTGATGATTCATCGTTTTCATCCAATCCTTGGTAGTGGTGGTCATTCTGGTATTCATTATACTAGGATAAACAACAACTTGTAATAGGATAACAGGTGTGACAAGATGGTGTCCATAAGGATAATTACGATAGGGGGATCACGATGGAACGGGTCGTTATTACTGGACTAGGAGTCATTTCACCAAATGGAAATCAGGTTGACCAATTTTGGAATAGCTTGGTTCAAGGGAAGTCGGGCATATCCCGCATTGATACATTTGATACTACGAGATTTAAAACGAAAATAGCGGGGATCGTTCGAGATTTCGATGCGGAGGGGCGTTTCGGACGCAAGGAAGCACGGAGAATGGACCGTTTTTGCCAATATGCGCTAGCAGCAACAGAAGAAGCGATAACCGACTCAGGTATGAATCTTGACCAGCTAGATCGTGAGCGTGTAGGCGTCTATGTTGGTTCTGGAATTGGCGGGGTGCAAACGCTTCTCGACCAGCATGCCGTTTTGCAGGAAAGAGGCCCGGAGCGTGTCAGCCCTACACTTGTGCCCATGATGATCTCTAATATGGCTGCGGCCATGATCAGCATCAAGCTCGGTGTCCAGGGTCCAACGATGTCACCTGTAACAGCCTGCTCGATTGGCAATACAGCGATCGGGGAAGCATTTCGGCTGATCAAAATGGGGGGAGCGGATGTCGTCGTAGCAGGCGGGGCGGAAGCGGCAGTTACCGAAATTTCTCTTGCCAGCTTTGGGAATGCCACCGCTTTGTCCGCGAGAAATGAGGAGCCTACCAAAGCGAGCAGACCATTCGATGCCAATCGAGATGGCTTCGTGATGGCAGAAGGCGCAGGGATACTGATTCTGGAGTCGCTCTCACATGCACAGCGCCGCAATGCTCGTATTTACGCTGAAGTGATTGGCTACGGAGCCAGCTCGGACGCTTATCATATGGTCGCGACTCATCCAGAAGGCACCGGTGCTTATCTAGCGATGAAATCGGCGCTACGGGAAGCGCAGATAGGGCCAGAGGAGGTAGATCTGATCAGTGCGCACGCTACCAGCACCGAAATCGGTGATCGGTCAGAAACAGCAGCCATCAAGCGTTTGTTTGGGGAGAGCGCCTACCGGATTCCTGTTACTGCGAATAAATCGATGATCGGGCACATGTTTGGAGCTGCTGGTGGCGCTGAAGCGATTGCGCTTACCAAAAGCTTGCAGGAAGGGCTGATTCCGCCTACGATCAATCAGGAAGAACGTGATCCTCTCTGTGATTTGGATTATGTGCCGAATCAGGTACGCCGACAACCGAATCTGAATATTGGCATCTCCAATTCATTCGGTTTTGGTGGGCATAATGCAGTGATTGTTTTGAAAAAGTATGAAACAATATAGTCTAAGTCACAATCAAACTCTATAAAAAGATATTGGGAAAGCCTGGCCGTATTGGTCAGGCTTTTATTTAAGCAGCCTGTCCTTTTTTGCTGAATGAGAATGGCAAACACTTCCTCGTTACATACTATCGAGGATTGGAAAACCATTACCTGTAGGCGGAGAAGGAGTAAGACGATCATGGCAAAACATCAAGCAGTGGAAGGCAATTCGATACGTAGAGGGCCGATTCTCGCTGTCATTATTGCGGGTGCCATCGCCGCTTTGCTCAATCAGACGCTATTAAATGTCGCCTTGCCGAAACTGATGGAGCAGTTCCATATCACGACCTCGACCGCACAATGGGTCATTACGATCTACATGCTGGTCAATGGTGTCTTGATTCCGACCACAGCCTTTCTGATGCAAAAATTTACGACGAGACAGCTGTTCATTACCGCCATGAGTCTGTTTGCCGCCGGAACACTTATTTGCGGCATCTCGCCAAGCTTTTCAATCATGCTGGTCGGGCGTGTCGTACAGGCATCAGGCGCGGGCATTCTCATGCCGCTCATGACGAATGTGATTTTCAATATGTTCCCGCTTGAAAAAAGGGGATCGGCTATGGGCATCGTCGGTATCGCGATGGTGTTTGCCCCGGCGATTGGTCCTACGCTTTCCGGATGGATTGTGGAGCATTACTCATGGCGACTGTTGTTTTTCATTGTCCTGCCGATAGCTATTATCGTCCTGATCATTTCCTCTTTTGTATTGAAAAATGTCACCGAGACAAGCAGTCCAAGGCTGGATGTGTGGGGAGTCATGCTCTCGACAATCGGATTTGGAAGCTTGTTGTACGGATTTAGCTCTGCGGGAGGCTTGGGCTGGAGAAATACGGAAGTAATCATTATGCTGGCCATTGGCTGTATCAGTCTGGGAGTGTTTGTGTGGCGGCAGCTAACGATTGATCATGCCATGCTGGAGTTCCGTATTTTCCAGACACCGACCTATACACTGGCGGTCCTCATCAGCCTGATGGTCAACATGTCGATGTATTCAGGCATGATTCTGCTGCCTGTCTATGTGCAAAATATCCTGCATTTTACTCCTGTTCAATCAGGTCTGCTGCTATTGCCCGGCAGTATTATCATGGGGATTATGTCGCCGATAACAGGCAGGCTGTTTGACAAGTTTGGGGCGAAGGGTCTGGCACTGACTGGACTTGTCATCACCATCGTCACGACCTTTGGGTTTACCAAGCTGAGCTTGTATACGACCTACACTTATTTAGTGACTTTGTATACCGTTCGCATGTTTGGTCTGTCGATGCTGATGATGCCTGTCATGACCTCAGGCTTGAACGCCCTGCCGCTGAAATTGAATCCGCATGGAACCGCTATGTCCAATACGATTAATGCGATTGGCGGAGCATTGGGGACAGCATTGTTCGTGACGATCATGACGACGAAAAGTGCAGCACATACAGCGGACATCGTCAGAAGTGAGCATATCAATCCAGCCGATCAGGCACATATGGGCCTGGCTACCATGCAGGGCATGGCGATGGGAACGAGCGATGCGTTTTGGATCGCGACGCTATTTACGGTCATTGCACTGATATTGGCTCTATTTATGCGTAACAACACCCCGCGCAGAAATGAGGTCACAGAGAAAAAACGCGTCCCGCAGCTTTCCTGAGCGATTAGTTGCCAAAAGTCATCATTCAAAAGGAAAAAGCGCCGCCCCACCAATCAGGGAGCGACGCTTTTTTTCGTTTATGATTATGCTTGCTTTCGCATAGCACCCAGCTCTTCGACGATCGCAGTCATTTCGTTGATGCCGAAAGCTGTTTTTTTCTGCACCATGTTGTACAGATACAACAGGTCCTCATAATGCTCCAAATCAAAATCCTCTGGGCGCATGACAGCTGTGTTTGCCATATTCAGCTTTGCTTTGATGCCCTCGATGATGACAGTGAGGTTCTCCACTGTAGGTTGGTTCAGATCAGCCATTGTTTTCTCTCCTCCCGAGAAAAGGTGTTTATTTCGTCAGCTGTCCACGCGTGACGCCCAGTTGGTTAGTTGACTTGAGGGTGCGCCATACATGTGTGCCGCTTACTTCTCCGCGCAATGCTTTGCGATAAAGGTCGATGACTTCTTTTACCCGCTCAGGCTCTTCTTCCAAAAACTCGATCCGATAGCTTCCAACCTGAAGGCCTTGGAATTCCTTCAAATACTCCGCACCAGACTGGTCGATCGCATTGTAGACCGTATTGCGGCAGCCAGTATCGACGCGAACCGGATGAGAGAAGCCAACGCGGTCCTTGAGGGAGATACGGGACGTCTCACAAGGCGTTCCGCAGTTGGTGTGATCTGTTCCTTCACTCATGAAGGTGCAGTAGACGCAGTGCTCGGTATGGAACATCGGCATGTGCTGGTGAATGACGAGCTCCATGTTTGCTGCATTGGAGCGGCCGAGCAAATCAACCATCTGCTGGATATTCAAATCATACGACGGCGTGACGCGCGACAGACCAGCCTCCAGGAACAGCTCGACGGCCTTATGGTTGGCAACATTGAGCGAAAAATCGCCGATCAATGGGATGTCAATTTCGTCCCGACGAGAGAGATAGTAGTAGAGTGCCCCGGTATTGCGCACCAAAATCGCATCCGGCTTGCTTTTGGCGATCAGTGCCAGAACGCCGTTTTCATCCGGCATATGAATGCGCATGGTCGCGATTCCGATCTTCTTGCCGTATTTATGTGCCAGCTTGACCCCTTCTGGATACTGCTTGACGAACTCAAAGTCAGCGTAGAGGAAATCTACGTCTGTTTGAGCAGCGGCCTCCAATTGCTCCAGGGAACGGCACAGAGCGGTCAACAATGGCTTTTCTACTTGCTGCTTTTTCGGAACATCCGCGTACACGTTCACATCCTGATGGCGATAGACAGGTGGCTTGGAACGCAGGAACGTCAGTTGCTCTACTGCTTCCCGGCGCATCCGGTTCAACTCGCTGACAGGGACGATTAGATGACCATCGAGATCAGCAGTCAAATCACCTGGCTCCAGATGGAACAAGGTGCCACCGAGACGGCTTAATTGATCATGCAACAGCTCTGTGGTCAATGGCCGTTTGAGAGCTGCCTCCACAGGCTTTTCAGATGGGACTGAGACTGCATGATTAGCTAGCTTGTCTACCCAAGTGACACTCAGTTTTTCGCCAAGCTTGCCGCTCACATGCACGGCTAACGGGAAGGTGTGGTACGGCTTTTCCGTCTCAAATGTTTTACGCAGTCGTTTGTCCAGCTCAGGATCGCTCGTTTTCCAGACGCGATCCCCTACGTGAAGACGCTTCAGGTTGACATCGTTTCGACCCATCACGATTTCGTACATGCCTTTTTGGACTTCGCCTTCTACTTTTTTGCCACGGGAAAGAATGTCGTAGATGCGTCCGCCTTCTTCTTTTTGCGTCGGGTCGCCCGCGTCAAATACGATTCCATCCCCGCGTTTGACAGGGGATGTGATTTCAACGAGCACAGCGTTGCCCAGGAGCTTTTTGACAGTACCCAAAAACACGCCACGGCTTTTTGGAAACGACCCGTCGACCAGCTGTTTGTTGTTGGTTCCGGTCAGGAAGCCATGAGTGAAGCCACGGGAAAAGCTTTGCTGCAGCTCGCGAACCTCCTGCTCGCTTGGTCCTGTGTCTTGTCCTGCAAAATAACGTTCAATCGCTGCATTGTATTTGCTCACAACGTTAGCTACATATTCCGGAGATTTGAGACGTCCTTCGATTTTAAAGGAAGTGACGCCAGCCTCGATCAGCTCCGGTACGAGGTCGATAGCAGCCAGGTCTTTCGGAGAGAGCACGTAAGCGATGTTGCCCATCTCTTTTTGTACGCCATCCACCATCAGATCATACGGCAAGCGGCAGGCTTGTGCACATTCACCGCGGTTTGCAGAGCGGCCTCCCCACATTTCCGAGGTCAGGCATTGGCCTGAGTAGGAAACACACAGGGCACCGTGGACAAACACTTCCATCGGTAGCTTTGCCTTTTCGCCGATTTTTTTAATTTCTTTCAGAGAGTTTTCACGGCCAAGTACGACACGCTCAATGTCAAAAGGCTTGGTGAACTCAACAGCTTCTGGTGAGGTGATCGTCATCTGTGTCGAGCCGTGAATCGGGAAGTCAGGAGAGATTTCACGAATCAGCTTTACCAGACCGAGGTCTTGCACGATAACCGCATCTACCCCGGCATGAATACAGGCGTCAATCAGCTCACGAGCATCCTCCAATTCGTTTTCAAACACCAGAATGTTAAAAGTAAGAAATCCTTTTACACCGTACATGTGCAAATAGGACATAATCTCAGGCAGTTCCGCCATATGGAAGTTCTCTGCTCGCGCACGGGCGTTGAACTTTTCTACACCAAAGAAAATCGCATTGGCGCCGTTTGCAACAGCAGCCTTCAAACAGTCCCAGTTACCGGCAGGGGCCAACAATTCAATATCTTCACGCTTGATACCATTTCGCATGTGTATGTCTTACCTCCAAGGTCTTCAAACAAGCTCTTCTTCATCATAGGGAAATGTGCAGGTCACCGCAAGGAAAACATCGTCTCTGCCAGATGTTGAAAATGTCGCTTCCAGACAGACTGGATATAATGGTATTCTGAAAGAAAAGTGCAAAAAATTTGATAACGATCAGAGGAACCGATATGCCAATCATCAAAGACATATTATTGCAATTTTTATTCATTATCGTCCCTGTCCTATTGTTTAAGGGTGTCTGGCTGGATCGTTCAAATTTAAACAGACTGGATGTCCAAACATCCTTCGTCGTGTTGCTTAGTTCGATAAGTGTCATTTTATGCATGAGCTTTCCTATACAGTTTGGCGAAGACTCGGTGTTTGATTTTCGTGCCTTACCTATCATTATTACCATTCTTTACGCTGGGTATATCCCAGGTTTATTAACGATTCTCGTCATGATTGCTTTTCGGATTTCTCAGGGAGGATCAGGGGCAGGCATCTTTCTGACGATTTTTAGCTGCATCATCTATGCTGGCGCTGCGAGCTTTTGGGTGAAGGGATGGTTTAGCTATTCCTTTCGAAAAAGAATGGGCGTCATCCTGTTTGTTGGCTTCGTGAAGCAAGTGTCCATATTGATCGGCCTCTTTTGGATACAACTTGTGAAGGGGTACACCACGATTCAAATGTACGCGCATCTCAAGCCGATTGCAGAGATAGGGCTTCTCAGCCTGGTTGTATTGGGTGTCGTTACTTATTTAATGGAATACATCCGGGAATCGTACATCATTCGCATTCAGGTGGAGCGATCCGAGAAACTGAATCTGATTAGTGAGCTGGTTGCCAGTGTAGCTCATGAAGTCCGCAATCCGCTAACGGTTGTGCGCGGCTTCGTCCAGCTGCTGGGGGAAGAGACCAAGCCGCATAAGAATGAATACATAAAACTGGTTTTAAACGAACTGGACCGAGCTGAATTCATCATCTCAGACTATCTGAATTTGGCGAAGCCTCAGGCGGAGGTAAAGGACCGTCTGGATATTACGCTGATCGTCAAGGAAGTATCTGCTCTCATGGCTTCATATGCCGTGATTAATGGAATAGAGATCGTCACCAGCACGAAAGCGGAGATGTTTATATACAGTAACTCCTCCAAGGTGAAGCAGGCTTTGATGAATCTGATGAAAAACGGCATTGAGGCCATGCAGGAGAATGGAGGCGTGTTGTATATAAAGGTAGAGCAAGTCGACGCACACATCATCATCACCATACGTGACGAAGGATCAGGCATGTCTAAAGAGCAGATTGCCCAAATCGGTCTTCCTTTTTACTCGACAAAGGAAAAGGGAACCGGGCTTGGCCTCATGGTGACTTGCCGCATCATCGAGTCCATGGAGGGCAGTGTCCAAATCAAAAGCGAGCTTGGGAAAGGTACATTGGTGACGGTGCGTCTACCGGCTGTACCTTGACCTGGAAAGGAGGCGAACATGGAGAAGGATCAAGAGCTGTGGGACAAGCTTTTTTACGAGCTTGCCTGCATACGCAGTGAAATGAAGGCGTTCAAGCTAGAAACCAGGGCAGAGCTCTATCAAATCAAAGCTGAGCTGAAAGAATGGCAACAACGAACAGCGCAACAACGGCTCCCAGACAAAGGGGAATAACAGATGGGTAAATCACAAAATGCATGGTGGAATAAGACGATCAAGGCAGTCCTCGTCGCAGGACTATCTGTATCGCTTGCCGCATGCGGACAAACGAATGAAGCAGCAAAACCGGCGGAGCAGCCGCAGGCACCTGGCACGACAACAACGGAGCCAGCACCAGCTGCCAAGACTCCCGATCAAGTGCTGCGTCTAAACAACTTTACAGAGCCGCTTTCTCTGCATCCGGGGCTGATTACGGATGTATGGTCCTCCAACGTTATTTTCCAGACGTTTGAAGGGTTGACTCGAACCGATAAAGACGGTGTGCCGCAGCCAGCGATTGCAAGTGAAATCAAGGCATCGGACGATCTTTTGACCTACACCTTTACGATTCGGGACAATGCCAAGTGGTCCAATGGTGACCCGGTTACTGCCCATGATTTTGAAAACGCCTGGAAATGGGTGTTGGATGCGAAAAATGGCTCGGAGTATGCCTATCAGCTCTTTTATGTAAAAAATGCAGAAGCAGCTTTTAGCGGCAAGGCGAAGCCAGAGGATATCGGGGTCAAGGCTACAGATGATAAAACCTTGGTAGTAACACTGGAAAATCCGACTCCGTTCTTTCTGGAGCTTACAGCTTTTTACAGCTATTTTCCATTGAATACGAAGGTCGTGAGTGCAAATCCGGACTGGGCCAAGGAAGCCGGTCCTAAGTATACATCCAACGGTCCATTCAAGCTGACACAGTGGGAGCATAAGACCAAACTCGTTTTGGAAAAGAACGAGCATTACTGGGACGCGCAAAATGTGAAACTAAGCAAAATTGAAATGAATATCATTAACGATGCCAATACCGAGCTGTCCATGCTGGAAAACGGAGACCTGGACTGGGCGGGTGCTCCGACAGGAAACGTACCGCTTGATGCCATGGAAACGCTCAAGGAAAAAGGCTTGCTCGAAATCACGCCAAAGGCAGGTACGTACTGGTATGAGTTCAATACGGAGCAGAAGCCGTTTAACAACAAGAAAATCAGACAGGCATTCGCCTACGCGATCAGCCGGAAAGACATCGTAGACAACGTGACACAGGGTGGCGAGCTGGTTGCTACGGCAATCGTACCGCCAACGATGTTTGCGGAGAATGAAAAGGGCTTGTTCGTGGACAATGATGTGGAAAAAGCGAAGCAGCTGCTGGCAGAGGGTATGAAAGAAGAAGGATATGCAAGCGTGGAAGCATTGCCGCCAATTACCCTTTCCTATAATACAGAAGAAGCGCAAACGAAAATTGCTCAGGCTGTACAGGACATGTGGCAAAAAAATCTTGGCGTCCATGTGAAGCTGGAAAACCAGGAATGGAACGTTTACTACGAAAACATCAAAAACGGCAAGTATCAGGTAGCGCGTATGGGCTGGACGGGTGACTTCAATGATCCGATCAACTTCCTGGAGATTTTCCGAACTAAGGAAGGAAACAACCATACAGGATGGGAGAAGAAAGAATATGCAGACTTGCTCGCAGCTTCTTCCAAGGAAGGGGATGCGGCGAAGCGCAAAGCGATTTTGCAGAATGCAGAAAAGCTGTTAGTTGACGATATGCCGGTAATCCCGTTCTACTTCAAGTCAACTGTATATGCAAAAAACCCCAATCTGAAAGGCGTCGTCATTTCAGGACTGGGGAATGTTCAATACAAATGGGCTTATTTTGAATAAGGAATAAATGAGAACATGAAGGGCTGGTTGCTAGGATTCTTCCACGACCAGCCCTTCGAATACGATTGAGACCTTTTCTTCCATGATTTCTTCCAAAGCCCAGGCACCTTCACTGCGAACCCAGTCATACAGGGCGTTGTAGTAAATATTCTCCAGCATGTTGGCAGCTACCAGAGAATTGAATTTGCTTTTCAGCTGTCCCTTTTCCTGGGCCTCCTCGATTAAGTCCGCAAAGAGCTGGCGTAGCTCAAAGTACATGTTCTTCTCATTTTCCAGCACTTTGCGATGCTTCATCGAAGATTCAACCACTACCTTGATAAAATCAAAGTTTGTGATTGTCACTTCATTCATGATTTTATAAATGCGCAATACCTTCGCTTTGCAATCGTCCCCGAAATCCCACTCACTTCGCCGCTCCTCGATCTCGTGCAGCCGTTCATAGCCCCAATTGGCAAGGATTGCTTCTTTTGACGTGAAATGCAGAAAGATCGTGCCGCGAGCGACATCTGCTTCTTCTGAAATCATGTCGATGGTGGTTGCTTCAAAGCCATATGTTTTGAATAGCTTGATCGCCGAGCTAAAGATTTTATCGCGAGTCTCGCGCTTTTTTCGTTCCCGTCTAGTCGTCAAAAAAGAAACACCTCCCAAGGTACGTATGCTTGATTATAACACAACCGTTACCTACAAAAGAATTGATCCATAAAGATCGGGCAAAAAACGCCAAAAAAAGGGATAGACTTCTGCCAAAGTCGATTGTATATTTATATACTATAATGAATAAATATTAAATCAAACCAAGCTGCCAGAGCATGGAGTGGAGGAGAATAGAATGAGTGTCACTAAAGCGCTGACGGTACGTCAGGCAACTATGAAAGATGTCGATGCGATGTTGGAAATCATTAATGAATATGCACAACAAGGGCTGATGCTGCCGCGCACCAAATTGTCTGTCTGTGAAAATTTGCAGTCATTCATCGTCGCTCATGACGGGGACAATGTAGTCGGTGTAGCAGGACTGCATATTTTGTGGGAAGACCTGGCCGAAATCCGTTCCCTCGCGATCTCTGAAAAGGCAAAAGGAAAAGGCGTTGGAAAACATCTCGTCTTGCATTTGGTTGAACAATGCAGGGTGATCGGCATCAAACGCGTACTGGCCTTGACGTACCAAAAAGAGTTCTTTGAAAAATGCGGGTTCTGGATCGTTGCAAAAGAAACATTACCCCAAAAGACTTGGAAGGATTGTATCAATTGCTCCAAGCTGCCAATGTGTGATGAAATTGCCATGATAATGGAAACTGCTTGATATTTAAGGTAGAGCCTTCCATTTTTTCTGTTCAGCGACTATATTTATGAGAAGTACACAAATATAGAGAATAGTTTGCCAGAACAGATTGATATTTGGGGGGCTTTTCTATGAAATTGGGGGCGCGCGTACTCATAGTCTTGTTGCTTGCTGGTATCTTACCATTAACAGCGGCAGGCGTATTTGCTTATCAAGAAACCAAGCAGGAATTGCTAGGTGAAAGTGCGGCTACCCTGGAAGCACTGCGGAACAGCAAGAAGGAGCAGGTCGAAAATTACTTTCGCGAGCGGGCACGAAACGTAGATACGCTGGCTGCATCAGGCACTGTCATATCTGCCCTTTCTTCCTTCGAAGGAATCTGGCAGCAGGGCAAGGATTCAGCAGCTTATCAGGAGGCAGAGAGCAGCTATACGAAAGAATTGAAAATGGAGGTAGCTCGCTACGGCTTCGCTAACGCCTTTCTCTTAAACGACAAGGGCGACATCGTCTACCAGACGAAACCACAGGCTGACCTGGGGACGAATTTGCTAAACGGACAGCATGCTAGCTCGGTGCTCGGGCAAACCGTACAAAAGGTGTTGAAGGTGCAAAGCGCGGAAATGTCGGATTTAGGACGCTATGAGCCTTCCGGTGATACGCCGAGTGTGTACATCGCGGCTCCTATTTACGAAAAAGGGTATATTCTCGGACAACTGGCTGTCGAGGTTCCACTCGAGTACATTTCTCGTCAACTGAATCAACGAGAAGGACTGGGGCAGACGGGTAAAATTTATCTCGTTGGCTCTGACAAGCTGATGCGCTCCCAGATTGGATCGGGACAAGATATGCTCCTGACGCAAAAGGTCGAAACCCCGATTACCGAAAAAATGATGAGTCAAGAACAGGTTTCCGGAACCGAGCAGAGTGTGGATTATTTGGGGGAGCAGGTGCTTGTCTCCTACGATCAGGTACAGGTAGGAAATGCAAAGTGGGCGATCCTTGCGGAGATGGGCATGACCGAAATATTGTCAGGACCGAACCGGATCAAAAATGCCATGATTGTATTTAATGGCGTCGTCCTCTTTCTGATTGTCGTGATCTCTTTGTTTACAGCGAATTGGCTGCGTAAGTCATTTCGTGCGCTTCTCTTGATAGCTGATCGGATCGGGCATGGGGATTTTTCCAGTCCATTCCCCAAAAAGCTGCTGAAGCGAAAGGATGAGCTGGGAGAGCTGGCACGCTCGCTCCAAGTGATGCGCGATCAATTGCATACGATACTTGAGCAAGTGCGGCAAGCAGCGACATCCGTTTCTCATGCAGTACGCGACATTCATGGAAATACGGGAGAGATCGCACAGTCGAGTCAGCAAATCGTGCAGGTAGTGGATACAGTAGCCTCGTCTGCTGAAAGTCAGATGGAGAAAATGGGAATGACCTTGCAGCTCGCTGTTGATTTGACGAATGATGTGGCAGGCGTAACAGAAAATGTAGAGCAGGTCTTTGTGTCTTCCCAGCAGATGAAGGACCATGCAGAGGCAGGTAGACAAGCAGTAACTGCCGTCATGGACAGTATGGAAGAAATCGATCGCTCGGTAAAAGGGGCTACGGATGTCATACATACGCTGGAGCAACGGTCACAAGACATTTCCCGGATCATTTCCGTCATTACCGAGATTGCCAGACAGACGAATTTGCTAGCTTTGAATGCAGCGATCGAAGCGGCACGTGCCGGAGAGCACGGCAAAGGATTTGCAGTCGTCGCAGGAGAGGTGCGCAAGCTTTCAGAGGGTACCAATGAGGCAACCCAACAGATTGTGAGCATGATCGGCGATATTCAAAAAGATACAAAAGCAGTCGTGGCAAAAATGCTGGAGGGCGCTCAAACAACAGCGCACGGAATGAAAACAGCAAGAGAATCGGGAGAAATGTTCCAGCGGATCGAGGAAAACATTATCCGCGTGTCACAGGAGATGGAGAGAGTCAGTGATGCCTTTACCCGTATGGCTCCTGATGCCAAGCAGGTAGTCACGGTCGCGCAAGAAGTGTCGTCAGCCTCGATGCAGGCTGCCGCAGGGGTACAAAGTATTTCCGCAGCAGTAGAGGAGCAGAGCGCAGCTATGGAGCTCATCGCACAATCTGCTGATCAGCTGGCAAAAATGGCGGAGGATTTACGTTTATCGTTATCATCATTTGTTTTAACTGAAAATTAAGAAATATGGAGGCCGGGAGACTGGTCTCTTTTTATCGTATAGGAATTTATAAGCGTGAGGCTTATGAATTCTGGAGCGCATGACAAGGTACCTCAGTGTCCGCTCCCCCTTGAGGAAGCTTCGATTTAGGTTTTCTTAAGCGAACTGCTCGTTCTCTACCCTCGAATACTTGTACAGCGGTTCAGGCGAAGGAAGTAAAGAATACTGGATCGTTGCTATTGGTGGAGGAGAGGAAAGAGGAGAAAATGCTCTAGCTTCTTAGGATACTAGCTGGGAGTGTCCGAGCTCAGCTCCGAAGAAAAAACGAAACCGCGTCCATTTCTCCGCATCGGCTGGTATCCCAAAGAGCTCTTACTTTTTTCTTCTCTTTCCTCATCAGCAGATTTGCTTTTTGGGACGAAGCTAGCTTGCAAAGATTCCATTAAAAGAGCTTTCGATAGCCACATTCCCTAACCCTTGAAAAATGCTTCACTGTCTTGGCTGACCCAAGCTATTCATCCGTGTTTAACAAGCAATGTCATTCAAGCTTCAAATGTCTCTAAAGCTTGCAGAGGAAACAGGAGAAAAAAGAGAAGGTCTTTGGGACTCCTACCAAGCTGGAGGGGAAAAAGGGAAACACGCCCTTAAGCGTCCACCTCTGAACAATCATCTCACTTTGGACGCGGTTTCCCTTTTTCCCTGTAAGCGGGCAGAGCCCCCTCCCCGCTAGAGGCCCAAGTACCTGGAGCGTTTTCTCCTGTTTCCTCCCCGCCACTGAAGCCGCGTACAACAGCAAACAAAGACGCCGCTTTCAAGAAGAAAGACGTCTTTGTTACGATTTTGAAGGATATCTTAACCAAAATGTTGAATGATAAGGACGATGGAGAGTTTTGGGCCGGAGGGACGTAAGCGTGCACAAACTAGATTGGGAACTATATTTGCTGCCGTTCGAGCAAGCTGTTGAAGAAATCAAAGTCAAAATTAAAAATATCCGTAATGAGCTGCGCAAGCGCAAGGAACATTCGCCGATTGAGTTTGCTGTTGGCAGGGTAAAATCAATCCCTAGCATATATAACAAGGCAAATCGCCTGCAATTTCCGATTGATGAGAACATCTGCTGGGAGCTGCGCGACATCGCCGGTGTCCGTGTTATTTGCCAGTTTATTGATGACATACCCGCTGTTGTCGAAATGATACGCAAGCGCGGAGATATGCGAGTCTACCTGGAAAAGGATTACGTGTCCACACCAAAAGAAAGCGGGTATCGCGGCTATCATCTGGCGGTTGAGTATCCGATTATGATGGCGGGCGGGCAAATGACCATCCCGGTGGAAATCCAGATTCGCACGCTAGGGATGAATTTTTGGGCGACAATTGAGCATTCTCTGAATTACAAGTACGAGGGCATTATCCCGTCAAATGTTCGTCAGCGATTATTCGAGGCTGCCAAGGCATCTTATAAGCTGGATAGTGAAATGAACAACATCCGAGACGAAATCAAAGAGGCGCAGGCCGAATTTACTAAAAAGGAAGTCCCGATGGAATCGCTACTGTCCTTGGTCGAGCTGGACCTGGACATCGATGCGGGGATGGACGATATGAGCATAACAGAAGGGAAAGAACAAGATGATGAAAACCATTAATTGGCTGGAGGAAACGAATAAGCGCAAGGAAGACCTCCTTTCTACTACCCAAGCCTTTTTGCGAATTAAAAGTGTACTCGATCCGGCAACCGCGCGTGAAGGTGCGCCGTTTGGAGAAGGCATTCGCGAAGCATTGGACTATGCCCTGGGTGTCTGCGAAAAAGCAGGGATGACAATCAAAGACGTTGGAGGCTATGCAGCACATGCAGAGTTCGGTCAAGGCGAGGAATTGATCGGGATTTTGAGCCACGTGGATGTCGTGCCGGAGGGCGATGGCTGGAGTACGCCTCCGTATGCAGCAGAGATTGTAGACGGCCGTCTGGTGGCTCGTGGTGCGATTGATGACAAAGGACCAACGATGGCAGCCATTTTTGCAGCCAAGATCGTGATGGAGCTGGGATTGCCGCTCACCAAGCGAGTCCGCTTCATTTTGGGAACCGATGAGGAATCGAGCTGGCAATGCGTGAAAACCTATTTTGAAACAGAGGAAATGCCGACGATGGGCTTTACACCGGACGCAGATTTCCCGCTCATTTATGCTGAAAAAGGACTGACAGACCTCACGCTGCGCCAGACAAAGGTAGCCTTCCAGAGCTTGGGGCTATCGGCAGCGGAAAATGTTCAGGCGAGTCTCATTTCCTTGCAGGCAGGCCTGCGCATGAATATGGTGCCGGATAAAGGCGTA
The DNA here is from genome assembly GCF_002897295.1 of Brevibacillus reuszeri. Taxonomy (GTDB): domain Bacteria; phylum Bacillota; class Bacilli; order Brevibacillales; family Brevibacillaceae; genus Brevibacillus; species Brevibacillus reuszeri_A. The sequence continues at coordinate 84,548 of NZ_BEXF01000007.1, read as the reverse complement.
GCTGTGCTTGAGCCACGTGGGCTGGAAGCTCAGGCTATCATAGAGCGTTATCAGAAACATCTGGAGGAAAACGGCCTTACGGGCAAAGCCGTGGAAAAAGATGGCTCAGTCGAGCTTCATATGGAGGGCGTTTCTGTACACGGGATGGACCCTAGTAAAGGTGTCAATGCAGGTACAGAGCTGACGCATTTCTTGCAAACACTTGTCTTGGATGAGCGAGGCGCTGTCTACATAGACTTCGCTGACCGCTATCTGTACCGTCAGCATGGCGGAGAGGCTTTGGGAATCGCCCATGTCGATGAGGAAATGGGAGCCCTGACAGTAAATACGGGGGTGCTGGAATACGAGGCAGACAAGGACGCTCTGTTCCGTCTCAATATTCGTTACCCCCACTCGATTTCATTTGAGAAATGGTCGGCATTGCTGACAAGCCATGGAGCAGAAGCGGGATTTGTTTTGGAAGTAGCGGAGCATTTGACACCACATCGGGTTGACCCACAGCATCCACTGGTCACTACCCTGCAGCGTGTATATACAGAGCAAACGGGCGAAGAAGCAGGTATTATCGCCATCGGTGGTGCAACCTATGGACGTTCTCTGGATGTAGGAGTTGCATTCGGACCGTTGTTCCCTGGACGTGCAGACAGTGCCCATCAGCGCGATGAGCATATCCTTGTAGATGATTTGATCAAAGCGACGGCGATTTACGCCCAAGCGATTTACGAGCTGGCAAAGTAAAAAAACAAAAGACGACGGAGATGCAGCAAGATCGCACACTCCAGTCGTCTTTTTTGCATGTACCGTTCTAGCTCATTTCGAGGCTCGTGATCGCTCTTTTGCTCTCGATCCATTTGACGGAGACGAAGTAGGCGATGAGCAGCACAAAGGCTCCAAACAAATAAGGCAGATTAATTTGAATGTCAAACAGTATGCCGGCTAGTACGGGTCCGAAAATATTGCCAAGACTCATGTAAGCATTGTTCATTCCTGCGACAAAGCCTTGCTGTTCTCCTGCTCCCTTGGAGAGAAGCGTATTAATCGTCGGCCGTAAAATGTTGTTACAGGTGAAAAACATCATCGTAACGAACATCACATACCAAAAATTTCCGGAGAAAAGCAGAAAAACTAGCGAGATCGAGGACAGCAGCAAGGTGTAATTGATGGTCTTCTTTTCCCCGAAGCGGTGAATCAGTTTAGTTGTGAGAAGGACTTGATTGACCGTGCCGATCAAGGAGCAGACCGTAAACAAAATGGCGATATCAAGGGTAGTAAAGCCATAGCTCTGCACGACGTACAGCGGGTAAATCGCTTCGAAGTGTGTAAGCCCGAAGGTAAGGGCAAAAACGAGAAAGAGCAGGACGAAAAACCGGGATTTGATCGAAAGAGCGAGCTGAACGAAAACGTTTGGCTTTTTTACAGTGGACTGCTGCCGTTTCAATCTCGTTTCTAGCGAAAGAGGCTCCGGCAGCACGATCATGCTGCCGAGCATCGCCAGTACACCAATGCATGCCGATGCGAAAAAAGGCGCTCGCATGCCAAACTCAGCGAGCAAGCCTCCGACACCTGGCCCGATGATAAAACCGGAGGACATGGATGCTCCGATGTAGGACATGGCTTTTGTCCGCTGCTCGTTTGTTGTGATATCTGCTGCGTATGCCATAATCGAAGGGACCAACGCAGCAGAGCCAGCACCGCCGATAAGGCGTGACAAGAACAAAAACCACAGATTATCAGCGATAGCAGCACAGAGGTTGGAGAGAGCAAACAGGCCGAGACCAAGAACAATCATTGGCTTTCGACCGTACTTGTCCGCCAGATTGCCCGCAATGGGGGAGAAAAGAAACTGGGTCAGCCCGAAGCAGGAAACCAAATATCCCGCTGCTTGTCCGCCTGCGCCAAATTCATGCAAAAATTGAGGCAGCACCGGGATGACGAGTCCGATACCAAGCATGGCGAGAAACATATTTACTAAAAGGAGAGGAAACGTTTTCTGGTTACCCACGAGTTTGCTTCCAGAGGGCAAATGGATTTTTACCCTCGTCCTCGTTTTCCATATGCACGATGGGCAGCACCTGTTTGTCAAACGGAAGCGCCAGCTGCTCATACACATGCTTGGTGCTCATCCCTACCTCAGCTGCATCCTTTTCCGTGTAGGCATAATAAACGGTTTTGGCTCCTGTCCAATAGATGGCAGCAAGACACATCGGGCAAGGCTGTCCACTTGCGTATACCTCGCAGCCTTCGAGTGAAACACTGTCCAATGTTTTGCACGCCTCGCGGATCGCCTGCATTTCCGCATGAGCGGTTACATCATGTGTTGCGAGAACGTCGTTGACTCCGGTTCCGATCACCACACCGTCCTTTACAATCACAGCACCAAACGGCTTTCCTTGATTCTTGCGTGTATTTTCGTACGCTAATTCGATTGCTTGCTGCATGAATGAATTGGCTTTCATAATGGGTTCCTCCTGATGGCATAGATGGAAAACTCCTTTTGTGCTCCATGTCATTATGCTACCATGGAGAAAGGTATACGAAAAATATTAATGAAATTCATTTTGATAATCTTTTTCGTATAGTGGATTGGAGGTGCTTCTATCTGGATATCAAGCAACTGCGCTACTTCATCGTCATTGCAGAGGAGAAAAAAATATCGGCAGCAGCCAAAAAGCTGCATATGGCTCAGCCTCCATTAAGCCAGCAGTTGAAAAATTTGGAGCAGGATCTCGGAGTAGAATTGGTGATCCGGCATCAAAAAGGCTTGGAGCTGACGGAAGCAGGGAATAACCTGTACAAGCACGCCTTGCAAATGGTGAAATACATGGAAGAGTCGCGTATGGAGGTAAAAGAGGTCAGTGAGGGCGTGCGCGGGAAACTAAGCATTGGCGTCAATACCCTTTCCTCGGAGTTACTCGCGCCACAATTACGCAAATTTAGTGAGCGCTATCCGCTCATGACGTATAAAATTCAACAAAACGAGTCAGCGCAGCTCTGCAAGCTGATAAAGGAACGTACGATCGAGCTTGCCATTGTGCGTTTTCCGCTTGCACTTGAGGATTTTTCGATTTTGCATTTGAAACAGGAGCCTTTTTTCTTCGTTTCTTCGGCGCAGGATGCTCGGTACGCAAATACGATCAGCTTTGAGGAAATGCAAGCTTATCCGATGATATTGCCGAGCACTGGGGGACTAGGAGTGTACCACCTGATTTTGGAGGAATTCGCCCGTCGCAAGCTTGAAATCAACCTACTGTCCGAATGCTCGGATATTCCTTTGCTACTGGAGCTGGTGTCTTCGGGTTTTGGTGCAACCATCGTTCCGGAGGTCGTTCTGAAAATGCACAAGGGACATGCACTAAAAGTCACCCGAATTGCGGAGCCGAATTTGAGTGCGGGCTCGGGTCTGATTTGGCTGAAGGACCACTACCTATCTGTTGCGGCGAGAAACTTTATTGAACAGCTGAGAGCGTCGACACCGGGAGTCGGACAAGCAAACGAGCAAAATGCTTGAAAAAAATGGAGAATCTTTTATAATGCTAATAACGATTGATTGATTAATCATTTGTGAGGAGCTTGTAGTATGCCGCTATCTGATCAACAGGTACAAAAAATGAAGCAGAAACGTGAAAACATTTTAGAGCAAGCCATCCAGCTGTTTGCTGAGCACGGTTATAACGATACGACGATTGCAAAAGTCGCTAAGGCATCCAACGTCAGCTTTGGAAGTGTCTTTACGTATTTTGAAAATAAAGACCAGCTTTTTTACGCAGCCGTCGTGGAGCCTCTTCGCGAGTATTCCGAGCAGTTGCTAGACTTTGATCCTGCAGCTCAGGACGCTGTTTTGGAGCTGGAGAAAATGGTTACAAATCAACTGCGTATAATCGCTAAATTTGATACTTATCTACGTCTGGTCGTTCAAGTCATTGGCTACCATAATCGTTTTCCCGAGCCGTTTCAGGAGCTGGATCAGTTTCATGATACATTTCGGGCGAAAGTTGGGGAGCTTTTAAAAAATGGGCAAAAGCAGGGGGCCTTATATGAGCAAGACACCAAATACGTGGCAACAGCGTATATGAGCCTGTTGATTGGGCTGCGGGTGAACTTGACTGATTCGCCAGAAAGTCAAATGTGGACGAACTTTGTTCCGTTTGCGATGCAGCTATTTGGACCGAAGAAGAGCTAGTCGGTCTATTTTTTTGGGTTATAAATGATTGATTAATCAATCGTTATTCTGTAGCTGGAGTGATTGCACATGAAATTCTGGACATTTAATAAAAACATCCAAATCAGGCTTACTCTCCAATTCGTGACATCCATGGCAACCATGTCAGTGACGCCTTATTTAATCGTGTTTTTCTCCAAGCAGCTCGGAACCTTTGTGACAGGCTTTATGTTTTTAGGGGTGATGGCAGCGAGTATTGTCGGTTCTTTTGCAGGTGGCTATGCAGCGGACAGGATCGGCAGGAAAAAAGTGATTGTATGCTGCGAAGCAATTGTCTTTGTCGGGTTTGTATGCGTGGCTCTCGTCAATTCTCCCTGGCTTCAGCTACCTTATGTGACTTTTGTTCTGTTTCTCTTCATTCATTTGTGTATAGGTGCTGTCGGGCCGGTTTATCAGGCGTTGATCATCGATGCGAGTCATCCTGAAAATAGACGCACGATTTTCACAGTTTCGTACTGGCTGAATAATTTGGCAGTCGCGATTGGAGGATTGGCTGGCGCATTTCTGTTTCAAACGCATCACTTTTATCTGTTTCTGGGAGTTGCTTTTAGTACGGCTCTATCACTTGGCATTACGGTTCTTTTCATTGAGGAGACCTACAGACCGGTAAAACAGGGGCTGTCCCTACAAACGAAGGGAACAAAAAAGAGGGGTGGCAGCTTTTTACAAGATATCCTCGGATCATACAAGAATGTGCTGAAGCATCGCTGGTTTGTTTTATTTGCACTGGCCAATCTGCTCATTATTTCAGTCGAAGAGCAATTGACAAACGTGATCGGAATTCGACTCGTGCAGGAAATGCCAGAGCCACAGCCCCTATTTTCGTTTCTTGACTTGTCGGTAGACGGAATGAATATGCTAGGAATATTAAAAACCGAAAATACGCTTCTCGTCGTTTGTTTAACAGTTCTTGCTTCTTCGCTACTGAAGGCTTGCAAAGAGCGAGTCGTACTGATGTCTGGCTTGCTTCTGTTCTTTTTAGGATATTCAGTGATCAGCTTCAGTAATTCTCCGGTCATTTTGCTGCTTGCGATGTTCCTCGCAACCTTGGGTGAGGTCATCCATATTCCCGTCAAACAAGCGCTTTTGGCCAACATGGTACCTGATCATGCTCGTAGCACGTATATGGCCGTGTATTCACTTCTGTCCATTCTCGGAGCCAGCAGTGCCGGGATATTCATTCTTTTGAGCGGGTGGGTGCCACCTTTTGTCATCACCGGAGTTTTTGCAGGGATGGGTTTGATCAGTATGCTGCTGTTTCACCACATCACGAAGAGCTCTCCTGAAGAAGTGAAGGCAGAGGCAGTAGGACTATGAAAGATGAGGACAACATGAGTAGCAAAAAAGTTCTGGCGCTAAAAAAGAATTGGGAATTCAAGGTTTTTTTCTGGCGGCTAGCGAAATGATAGGAGGATAGGTCTGATTCGAAAAGGAGACTGAATATGGACGATACAACCAAATTGATCAAGGAATTGACGGAAGTAGACGGCGTTCCAGGACACGAGCGCGAAGTCAGAAAAAAGATGGAGCAATTACTGGAGCCACTGAGTGAACAGCTGCTAAAGGACAAATTGGGCGGTGTGCTCGGGAAAAAGGCAGGTGCCCAGAATGGACCAAAGATTTTGCTGGCTGGCCACCTGGATGAGATCGGATTCATGGTTACACACATCACCTCCAAAGGCTATCTGCGTTTTATCCAGCTTGGTGGATGGTGGCCGCACAACATCCTTTCGCAGCGTGTCAAAGTGAAGACCCGAAAAGGGGAGCACTTGGGAATCATCGGCTCCAAGCCTCCACATGCTTTGGAAAAAGAAGAACGTGAAAAAGTCATGAAGCTCAAGGACCTCTACATTGATATCGGGGCAAAGGACGAAGCTGATGCCAAAGCGATGGGCGTGCGTCCCGGTGACTGGATCGTTCCGGTGAGTGATTTTACCACCATGCGCGATGGTGAGCTGTGGGTTGCAAAAGCTCTAGATAATCGGGCAGGTTGTGCGCTCGCAGTAGAGGTACTGAACCGACTGCAAAACACAGAGCACCCGAATGTCGTTTACGCCGGTGCAACGGTACAGGAGGAAGTAGGGTCGCGCGGTGCTGGAACGGTAGCGCACCTGGTAGATCCAGATATTGCTTTTGCTCTCGATGTGGGGATTGCATATGATACGCCGGGCAATGAATCGTACCCGATGACTTGCAACGTCGGTGACGGACCTCTTGTCATGCTGTTTGACGCGACGATGATTCCTCATACTGGACTGCGCGATCTGGTGATGGATACAGCAGAGGAAATCGGAATCAACGTACAAGTGGATGCACTCGCTGGCGGAGGCACAGACGCGGCTAAATTCCATACGAACGGCATCGGCTGTCCATCTCTCGTTGTCGGTTTTGCCACTCGCTACATTCACAGTCATAATTCGATCATGGCCAAGAAAGACTTTGAGCAGGCAGCTGAATTACTGGTTGCGGTCATCAAGAAGCTCGACCGTGAAACTGTTGCGGATCTCTTAGACTAGGTAATTGAAAAAAGCCCTCTCTATTTCATGTACAGCGATAGCTACGTGAAGGAGAGGGCTTTGTCGACGTTCTGCATTACCTCGCTCCTCCTTGAGGAGGCTTCGATATGGCAGTTGTTTTTTTGCATCGACTCATTTAGTATAGGTAGGATAGGAATCTGAGCGGGCGTACTTTTGCCTGGGATGATTGTGATTGACGGTTGCCGGTTTTTTCGCACCCCACTGTCCATGCAGTCTTTGGTGTGGCGAATCGGACCGCTTGTGAAAGGAAGTGGACTCCATGGCAAAATCGTTTGCGTCTTTTGGCTTTCGACCGGAGCTGATGCAAGGGATTCAAGACCTGTATTATAAAGAACCAACCCCCATTCAGGAGGAAGCAATTCCACTGATTCTGGAAGGAAAAGATGTGATCGGACAAGCACAGACGGGTACAGGAAAAACAGCGGCATTCATGCTGCCGATCCTGAACGGTCTGGAGGCAGGAAAGCGGGATATTCAAGCGCTGATCCTGACGCCGACACGCGAATTGTCGATTCAGATTGCGAAAGAAGTAGAAAAGCTAGGGAAGCATCTCGATATCAATGTTCTGTCGCTGCACGGCGGAACAGATATTGACAGACAGCTGAACAAGCTGAAAGAGACCGTACATGTCGTTGTCGGTACACCTGGACGTGTATTGGATCATATGAAGCGCGGCTCGCTCCACTTTGGACGTATCTCGACGCTCGTACTGGACGAAGCAGACAAGATGATGGAGATGGGCTTTTTGGAGGATGTGGAGCAAGTTATCGTCCACACGCCGTCCCAACGCCAGGTTCTGTTGTTCTCCGCAACTATGCCTGATCTGGTGAAAAAGCTGGCGCATCGCTTCATGAAGCAGCCGCCACACATCAAGATTGAGGGCAAGCAAAAAACAGTTGAGCAAATCGAGCAGTTTTACTACGTAACCAATCAAAGCGACAAGACGGATGCACTCGTGGACGTACTGGAGCAGGAGCAGCCGTTTTTAACAATCGTATTTGCCAATACACAAGTTCGTGTGCAGCAGCTGACTGCACGTTTGCAGGAGAACGGACTGTCTGCCCAAGCGCTTTATGGAGATTTGTCCCAAAACAAGCGTGAACAGCTGATGAAGCAATTCCGCGAAATTCGTTTCCAATATTTGATCGCCACAGATATTGCAGCGCGCGGGCTTGATGTAGAAGGCGTGACGCATGTCATTAACTACGATTTGCCGAACGACGTAGAGAGCTACATTCACCGTGTCGGACGTACAGGACGTGCGGGACAAAAGGGAAAAGCGATCTCGCTCATTTCTCCTCGTCAGAAAAACCTGATGGGCCGCTTCGCCAAAGCAACCAAGGCATCCATTGAGGAACGCATCCTGCAAGCAGGCCGTCATTTGGATGCAGGTCGTCGTCAGCGTGCAGAGGAGCGGGAAGCGCATTTTGTTGAACTGCGTCAGCAGCAGCAAAAGGAGCAAAAGAAGGAAAAGGACAAGGAGTTTGCTCCTGTTCGTGAAGCCTTGAAGAAAAAGGCAAAGGTAAAACCAGGCTACAAGAAAAAGCTCGCTCGTGAGCTTGACGAATTGCAAACCAAGTACGAGCAAAACCGCAAAAAGGCGGAAGCAATCGCTGCACGGAAAGCTGGAAAAACCGTGAAGCCTGCAGCCAAGAAAGCAGGCAAAGGCGGAGCTGGACGTCCAGCAAAAGGCGGAAGACCGTTTCAATCGTCTGCGGGAAAAGGCAATGGCAAAGGAAGAGGCTAATTCAGCTCACTCAAGACTGTCTTGATACGTTTTGTATCGAGGCAGTCTTTTTTTGTCCGACTTAATCTTTTTAAGTAACTGCCTGTAAAGCAACTCGAAACAAAATAAAATAATGGTAAAATGGTATGAGAACTACATATTTTTCGTTCTTGTGGAAAATTACTTAAATAATTTAACTCCTTGGTATAATGGAGGAAAGGAGGGATATCGTGGATCGTATCGATGAACAAATTTTGCAATTGCTAAAAGAAAACAGCCGAATGACCAGCTCGGAAATAAGCAAACTGGTCCATCTCTCCGTGCCAGCCGTATCCGAACGCATCCGTAAGCTGGAGGAAACGGGAGTCATTGACCAATTCACTTTGAAAATAAATCGCGAGAAAATGGGGCTTCATCTGATCGCATTTATTATGGTGCAGCTTGAAAAGACAGAGCATATTGCGGGCTTTCGAAAGCAGATTTTAGAGACCGATCATATACTGGAATGCCATCATCTTGCAGGCTCCTATGATTACTTGTTAAAAGTTGCGGTAAAAGGAACGGCCGAGCTGGAACGGCTCATATCGGAGACACTCAAGCAAATCGAGGGAGTCAGCAAGACGAATACGATGATCGCCTTGTCAACGATGAAAGAGGAGCTGTGAGGCGAATGGCTTTATGGAACGGCATCGTGTTCGGGATGCTTCTTCAGCTCTCTGTAGGACCCGTATGCCTGGCGATCTTGCAGCTGTCGATCAGACGTGGAATTGCTCATGCGTGGAAGATGATTGCAGGTGTGGCGTTGGTGGATGCCTTTTATATGGCGGGTGCGATTGGAGGGATTTCTCTTGTTTTACAGCTGACGTGGGTCAAGCAAATCGTGCTGATTGGAGGGGCTGCTACACTGGCCTGGTTTGGAGTAGACAGCCTTCGTTCCCAGCAAGCTGATGGAGGTGCAGAGGCAAAACGAGGAGCAACGGCAAGAGCAGAGAAGAACAGCTTTGTGTATGGACTGTCTCTGACGCTAACGAATCCGCTAACGATTCTGTTCTGGTCGGGCGTTTTTGGTTCCTTGATGGCTTCACGTCAGTTGCCAGACATGTCGACGCTGTTTTTATTTGCGGCTGGGTGCTTGCTATCGACGCTCGTATTTCTCGGATTGGTTGCGATGCTCGGAAAACTGCTAGCGCGGTATCTTGTACCCAAATGGCTGCGGATAGTAAATAGGCTGGTAGGCATATGCTTGATCGGCTTTGCCCTGCTATTGCTGCAAAAAGGACTTTCTATGTGAAATAGTGTTTTCCTCCTACTATATTGTGGGTAATATATAGGTAGATAGAGCCCTTTGGACCAAATAATGCCAAGTACAGGGTATGAGGAGAACCAGCGATGACGGATAAATGCTTTAAATGCGGACATATACTAAATCCTGGCGAGTACACTTGTCAGGTTTGCGGGCAAAACGATATGGAAGACTATCGGATGATTCGAAACTATGTGAGAAGCTACCCGAATTCGAATGCGATGCAAATTGCTAATGCGACAGGTATTTCCGTATCGAAAATATTGCGTTATATCAAGGATGGTTCCTTGACTGTCGTGGACAACCACCCCCGAAGAGGGAGATAACTGCACATAGGTACTAGGGAAAGCCCACTGCCAGTAAGCAAGAAAGTATATTGCAGGCAGGAGGGCTTTTTTCTACAAAAGCTCATCTTGTCAGAATTTGGCCGAACATGAAAGGAAAAGCTAGAATCGTGGCGAATCATAGTGATTGAGGTGAGAAGATCATGAAGGGATCCCGTGCAGAACGTTACCGCTCCCGGCGGAGGAACGATACAGAAGTTAGCCGGTTTTGGATCATGGGGTTGCTTTTCTCACTGCTGGTGCTCGCTTTTGAATTTTTGATCGAGATTCCCGCTGATGCAACTTGGCTGCAAGAGATGGAGATGGCCTTGTTTTCGGCTAGCTTTACCTTGCTCGCTTTTTATTTGCTAGGCCTAACCTTTGCCTTTTCGCGCCATCAAAAGGCCGGGAAGGTCAACCACCAGATCATCATTTACGTATGGCTGGGCGCGATCTTATTTCATTTGTTCCTGCTCATCAGCAATTTGTCCAATCAGCATGTGTACAAAGCGGGGATCATTTTATTTTTGGGACCACTGTTTTTAACCGTCTACCACTTCATCACCTACTTATCCGATGTGCGTGCAGATCGCGAGGAGCAAGAAGCTGCGACGACTGCATCCATGGAGCGGATTGCTTATCAGATGATTTTGGAGGGCAGCAAGGTATACGGGGAAATTACCCGGTTAAAAACAGAGTATCCTGAAGTGGAGCAGATGCTCAGGGCCAACGATTTTCACGATAAGCTAGAACGCTACGCGCTCGAAATGCAGCAGTATTTGCAGGTGAAGCAATTTCAGCGCAAGGACGTGGAGTTGTTGGAAGGGCATTACCTTTTTTTGGAGAATCTGCTGATCTTGGCGAAGCAGCATCCGGGTATCGTGGAATCCCGTATGTTTTCACGCCGTGATGACTAACTGTGGACACAAAGGAGTGGACGGGCATGTTTTGGAAAAAGGACAAGGGACTTGCAGAAAAGGAAACAGCAGCAACGGCAGTAGCGACTCAGGTAAACCAAGCAGAAGAAATGCAGCGTGAGATGAAGAAAGAATTAGTAGCAATCTATGAACAGATGGGTACTATCATCACCTCGCATGATGGAGTAAACGCACAGCATGACGGTCTCGCGCAGCTGGCTTCACAAATGATGCAGGTGGTAGAAAAAATCCAGCGTATTAATGAGAGCGATGACGAGTCAGCAAACCAATTGCTGCAGCGCGGGGAGCGCTTGACCTCGATCTGCAAGGAATCGGTTGAACGTGCAGATGCGGGCAAAAAAGCGATGAATGAAGTCGTGCAGGTCATGAGTACGCTGGAACAGGATTCGGTGAACACCTCGCGTTCCATGAGCAGGCTTGAGGATCGTTCGTCAGAAATTACGAGCATCGTCAAAGTAATTAGCGATATTGCCAATCAGACGAACCTGCTGGCGCTGAATGCTGCGATCGAGGCAGCGCGTGCAGGCGAGCAGGGACGCGGCTTTGCTGTGGTGGCAGACGAGGTTCGCAAGCTGGCCGAAATGACAGCAAATTCGACCAAAGACATCGCAGATTTGATTGGAAAAATACAAGAAGAAACAAAAGAAGCACTGACGAACAGTGAAAAGAGCAGTGCGGCGATCAAAGACGGCCTGTCAATCAGCAAGGATGCTTCCGGCAAAATGGAAGGCATTGTCCAGGCTTTTCACAAGGTCAATGACGAGGTTACAGGTGTCTTGCAAATTATTCAGCAGCAAAAGCATTTTGCGAGTGAAGTATCACAGCAAGTGAATGAAGCGAAAAGCTTGTTGGACGAGCTGAATGATGATCTACTGAGCCATGTAAGAGAAGCGGGTGAGGTAGACCAGCTTCTGCAAGCAAGCCTCAAAGACGTGAAAAAAGTGTTGGCCTAATTTTCGTCTTCTATCTATCCCTTTATATGAAAACGTCCCTTTCCAGAACGAAGGAGAGGGACGTTTTTGGCATTTGTTAACTTAACGCTTGGTGAGAGGTAGGGCTTGCTCCAGCATGTAACGGTATACGGGCACCTCGTCTCCTTTTTCCACGGCAATAAAATTAAAGGCAACGTAGCTATCGACCGATTCAGGCTCCAGAGCCAAGGCAATAAAGTTGGCGTTTGGCTGGTCCATCTGAAACACATAGCTGCCAGCCGGGAATGTTTTGGTTTGCTCAGATACATTGGTGGTCACCTGATTTGTAAAATGTCCATTTTCATACGTTGTGTTTACTTTGTTTTCACTTACCGTATAGCTCTCTACGGGAACCGTCGTGTCTTGGGCTAGCTTGCTTACCTTGACGCCGAGCTGCTCCAGCTTGCTCGCGATGTCATGATAGGCAGGAGGCATCAAATAGGCTGTCGGACGCTCCCTCTCCAGCACGGGAAACGCATCAGTAGAGCTGACCCAATCGATCGGAGCAGAAACTTTTTTTGCCGCAGCCAAATCAACAACCATGAGTGATTGGTCAGGCACTCGCTTGTTTTCACTTACAATCACGATTTTGTCGTTGTCATTTGCTTTTCTGCCTTTCTCTGTGATCTCCTGGCGGGCAGAGGCAACGGTAGCTTTGATCTCGCTTGCGTGGGCAGCGGCGGACTGAATAAAGGAAGAGTGCGTAACGGCCTGACTGTACACGCGTCGTTCAAAATCGGCACGTCCGATGCCAATTCCTCGTGTCTCTACGAGAAATGTCAGTGTATTTTTTAGTCCGAGAGCATTTCGTCCGATCCGGGTTTCCGTGCTGCCCTCAGTGGCGGTCACTTTGCCGTCCTTGCCTTTTGCGAGTGTAAAATAGGCGTGGTGAGACAGCTCTTCCTGATCCAGTGCTTTTTGCACATCAGCTAGTAGCAGATTGTCAGACATTTTGCGCAGCGACTCCGGAATGTTCAAGTTTTTCGCCGATGATATCAGCACGTCGTACGAGGAAATCGCCCCTTTAGGCCCGACATTGGCAAATTGACTGTAGTTTACGCCATACTCATGAGCATCGAGAATGACGTCTGGCTCGTACTCGTTAATGGCTTTGTGAATCGCCTGCACCTCGGGATACTCGACCTTCATGTAATCGCGGTTGGCATCCAAATCTGTAGCGATATATCGCTTGAAGCCATAGGACCCATCTGGATTGATCCGTGGCACGATCGCGATATTCACCTTGTCCAAGAGGTCAGTACCAAGCTTTTCTTCTGCAAGCCATTTGGCGATAACGAGTGCCGATTCACCTGCAGCTGGCTCATTGCCATGGATTTGCGCCTGCAGCCAGATCAGCGGCTTCTCTTTGTTTTTCTTGATGGAATTCAGATCCTTGCTGAACAGGAGTAGTGGAATGTCCTGCCCCTCCAGAGAGGTACCGATCGTGACGAGCTTCATTTGCTTATTGCCTGCCGCTAGCTTCGTTATGTAATCGATCATTTCTTGTTGGGAAGTGAAGGCTACCTTGCCTGACTGAAAAGCGGGGGTCTTAAAATCTATCTCTGGTTTAGGAAAGAGTGTCTGGATGGTCTCTGGCTGCACATAACTCGGACCGTATCCGTAATAGGGGATAAACTGTTTTTCTGTTTTGGCTTCTGCCGCTTGCGCTCGGCTGACAGCAAACATCGTCGGAGTGGCAGAACCGCTGGCGAACATGGACATGATGAGAGCGGCTGAAACAGCAACACCTATTTTCTTACCCATTGCGTCCCTCCTAAAAATGAATGAAAGTAAATCTAATAACGAATTATCAGATAATTACAAAAACGTTAATCAGCCTGTTTATCCATTTTTAGGTGGTGAAAATTAGGACTAACGTGTGAGCATAAAGAGGGCTAACAGGGAGCTGGCCGTTGGTAGAGGAGCCAACAGCCCGCTGCTGTACAAGTTTAGTTCGCTTCTTTTTGCAGGGCAAACAGTGTCAAAAAGCTGACTGCCTCACGCAATTCCACACTCAAGCGACCGGCGATGTCAGGGGTTATGCCTTCCTTGTAAACAGACTCCTCGGCTAGTAGCAAAAAGCCGTTTTCGCGAGCCAGCTGTTTGGCCTCCCATGGCATCATCGTATTCTGGATCGTCGCTTCCTCATAGAGTCGCCGGTAGCTATGTGCACGCGGTCCTGCTGTTGGGCCGAGAATGCCTAAAACCAATATTCCTCCTGGTGCGAGGACACGATGCAGCTCCTGCAATGCTCGCAGTGGGGAGGGTGTGAATTCGACCACATTGATAGAGAGTACTCCTGCGAACCTTTCATCAGAAAAAGGCAGGCGACTAATGTCTGCTGTTTGAAAATGAACGTGGACATCTTCTGCTTTTGCCCGGTCATTGGCATGTTGAATCATTTCCCCGGCAATGTCTACGCCCTCCACCGTATAGCCCTGCCCAGCAAGCTTGCAGCTCGCGTATCCGTCACCACAGCCTGCGTCCAGTACGGGTCCGACCTGAGAGGAGATATGCTGCATGAAAAAGGGGAGAATGGTACGGCGACTTCCTGTTTCCCACATAGCATCACTTCTCGAATGCCAATCTGCTGCGAATTGATCCCACTGTTTGGCTGCTTGTTCACTCCATTGGCTCATAAAATATGTGTCCCCCTCCAAATCTATCTTACCTTTATTGTACCAAGCGCCCGCTCAAATGCGTACTTTAATCGATAAAAGCGGTTGAGCGTTTTCGCGGTGTTTCACGTTCTTGCATGAGTAAGCGTTTCCAATGTAATCTCAATATGTCGACAAAATAATCATAATAACCCAAAAAGTCTTATTAATTGAAAAAGCAGGAAAAATGGAGGGGTAGTAATGAGCAACACCGATTTTTTTCCAATTCAAGACTGGGATTATCTCGAATTTTACACAGGAAACGCCAAGCAAACGATGCACTATTTTACAAAAGCATTTGGCTTTGAAGCAGTCGCTTATTCCGGACTGGAGACAGGCTCTCGCGACAAGGTTTCGTATGTGCTGAAGCAAAATCATATGACGTTTGTGATCAGCGGAGCATTAAACCCCGACCATCCGATTGCTGAATTCGTGAAAAAGCATGGAGATGGAGTTAAGGACGTTGCCCTGCGTGTAGAAGACTGTGAACAAGCTTATCGAGAAGCGGTTTCACGTGGCGCGATTCCGATCATGGAGCCAACCGAATACACAGACGAATTCGGCACAGTAAAAAAAGCAATCATCGGCACGTACGGTGAAAATATTCATTCCTTTATCGAGCGCAAAAACTACAACGGGCCGTTCTTTCCTGGTTATATCTCCTACGAATCCCCGATCAAAGCAGAAGGCACAGGAATCGTTGGAATTGACCACATCGTAGGCAACGTGGAAGTAATGGATGAGTGGGTCGAGTATTATCAAAAGGTCATGGGCTTCACCGCTGTTCAAAACTTCAGCGAGGATGATATTTCGACGGAGTATTCCGCCCTCATGTCCAAGGTGATGCAAAGCGGAACAGGACGCATCAAGTTCCCGATTAACGAGCCTGCGGAAGGACGCCGCAAGTCGCAAATCCAGGAGTTCCTCGAGTTCTACAAAGGGCCTGGTGTTCAGCACATCGCGATTTTGACCAATGACATTATTACAACTGTCTCCAAGCTTCAGGACAATGGCGTCGACTTCCTTTCCGTACCAGATACGTATTACGAAGAGCTGAAGGACCGTGTGGGCGAAATCGACGAGGATATTGAAGCACTGAAAAAGCTCGGCGTCCTCGTAGACCGAGACGATGAGGGGTATTTGCTGCAGCTGTTCAGCAAGCCAATCGTAGACCGCCCGACCTTGTTTATTGAAGTTATCCAGCGTAAAGGTGCACGGGGCTTTGGCAACGGCAACTTTAAAGCGCTGTTTGAAGCGCTGGAGCGCGAGCAAGAGAGACGCGGGAATCTGTAAGCCATCTTTTTCCTCGACCAAGGAAACCATCCTCAACGTGGCACGTGCGCACTGAGGATGGTTTTTTGTCCGTAGTCAGTCTTGTCAGACAATTCGCTTGACCGTCTATATGTCTGATGTGGATAATGAGGAAAGAGTGGTTTATAGGAGGAAGCGTTATGAATGTAGCCTTGATGGTTCCTTTGGCAGAGCGGACGGCTGTCTTGATCGTTGCCGCCCTTTTATTTACACGTGTACGAGCCTTTCGCAGCATTTTGAACCAACAGGCAACCTGGCGGGAAAAAGCGGTCATGGTGCTGATCTTTTCCGCCATTTCTATCTTGGGTACCTACAATGGCATCTGGTATCAGGATGCCATTGCCAACTCGCGGGTGATTGGAACGGTGGTAGCCGGACTATTGGCCGGACCCTGGGTAGGACTTTTAACGGGGCTGGTAGCGGGAATCCATCGCTATTCGCTCGGTGGCTTTACCGATTTGGCTTGTGCCGTATCAACCATCAGTGAGGGTCTGATCGCAGGCTTGATCTATCAGTATCGGCGAAATCGGAATCAGGGAATTGGCTGGACGACAGCACTCGGTGTAGGGTTTATCGCCGAATGGATGCAAATGGGCATTATTTTGCTATTGGCAAGTCCCTATGCAGAAGCACTGGCCCTCGTCAAGTCGATCAGCATCCCGATGTCCGTCGTGAATTCACTAGGCGTGGCGATCCTGATTATTATCATTGATTTGGTGAAAAAGGAAGAAGACCGCATCGGCGCGCTGCAGGCTCAAAGGACGATGCAGGTGGCTGACAAGACGTTATCCTATTTGCGCCAAGGCTTGAACTACGATTCTGCGAAAAAAGTGGCAGAGGAAATATTGCGCACGACGAGAGTAGCGGCTGTCGCGATCACAGATACGCGCACGGTGCTTGCGCATGTCGGAGCGGGCTCCTCCCATCATGTAGTCGGAGAAGGAATTACGACAAAAGCAACCAAGGAAGTCATTTTGACCAAGGAAATGATGATTGCCCGGACAAAAGAGGAGATCGGCTGCAAGGAGCCAAACTGTTTGCTGCGCTACGCGATTCTCGTTCCCCTGATGCGCAGACAGGAGGTAGCAGGTGTCCTAAAGCTGTACCAGGATCGTTCACGCAAGCTGTCGGCTGTTGATCTGGAGCTGGTTCGTGGTTTGGGGAACTTTATCTCTACCCAATTGGAGCTGGCAGAGCTGGAAAAGCAGTCTCGTTTATTGGCAGATGCAGAGATCAAGGCCCTACATGCACAGATCAATCCGCATTTTTTATTCAATGCACTCAATACAATCGTTTCGTTTATTCGATTTCGTCCGGAGCAGGCACGTGAGCTGTTGATTCATCTGGGGGAATATTTCAGACGCAATCTGCACGATTCCGGAGGCTATGTCAGTCTGGCTGGAGAGCTGGAGCATATCGAAGCATACCTCGCAATCGAGCGTGCCCGATTTGGAGACAAGCTGCATGTGGAGTACGACATTGAAGCTGGAGTCGAGCGAGTAACGGTGCCAGGACTCATTTTGCAGCCGCTCGTTGAAAATGCGGTGAAGCACGGACTTTTGCCCAAACGGGAAGGCGGAACGGTGAAGATCAGGGCGCGGCGTTTGGACACGCAGACTTTGGAGCTGACGGTAGCTGATGATGGCGTGGGCATGGATCAGGACCCTTTTCTTACGGCCCAGACGCAAAAGGATGGAAAGCGGCGTTTGTCTGGTATCGGTCTTACTAACGTAAGAAGCCGACTTTGTTCCATTTATGGTGAGCCATACGGAATCGTCATTGAAAGTGAAGCGGGGCGGGGCACGACCTGCACGATACAATTACCGGTAGGGGTGAATGCGAGTGCTAAAAGTGTTCATCGTGGATGATGAAGCACCAGCGAGAGAAGAGCTGCGCTATTTAATCGAACAATTTCCCGAAGTTTCTGTAGTCGGAGAGGCAAGTAGCGGGGAAGAGGCAATCGATGCGATCGTTCAGATTGAGCCTGATGCCGTCTTCTTGGATATCCATTTGCAAGATCGCGATGGTGTTGATGTGGGGCAGGAGCTGCTGGAATCTATGGTGAAGCCCCCTGTCATCATTTTTGCGAGTGCTTATGAAATCCACGCAGTCCGTGCGTTTGAGACAGAAGCCGTCGATTATATTGTCAAGCCCTTTAGCGAACTGAGGCTGGAGAAGACGATGAATCGTGTGCGTCGACTGCTGCGGACAGCAAGTGGTGCGCAAGCGGTAGAAACGCCACCATTTGAGGAAAGACTACAATTTTTGCTGCAGAGCGTACTGACGGATCAGCAGCCACGTCGAGTTCCGGTAGAGAAAAATGGAAAAATCATACTGATCGACCCAAATGAAATCGTCTTTGCTACGCTGGAGGGTAGATACGCCAGCATTTATACCGGATGCGAGCAATACGCGACCTCCTTTTCCTTGCAGGAGCTGGAGAGCAGGCTATCTCCACAGCAATTTTTCCGGACCCATCGTGCTTATATCGTCAATCTTTCCAGAACAGCTGAGCTGGTGCCATGGTTCAAGGGCTCGATTCATTTGGTGATGCAGGATACTCGGAAAACCGAGGTGCCAGTTAGCCGCAATGTGGTAAAGGAGCTCAAAAGAAGATTAGGGTTTTGAAGCTCAAGGGCTGATGATACACAAATACAGGGACGAAAACCACAGATTTACAAGTAGACGGTATGTGATAGGGAGCCGGAGCATTCATTTCCTCTCCCATCTTTCTCGCTCTCCAGATCAACAGCATCTGTGAGGTCATGGACTAACGCTGATTACCCCAGCACTCGCAACGCGCACAGCTGAAAAACTGGTCGAAACGGATTTTTCCTAGTAAACTAGAGAGAGCTGCGAGGAAAGGAAGATTGGTATGATACAACTATATCCTTCAAATTTGAGATATTCCGTTGATCTAGGATGGCTGCGCAGTCATCTCAGCTTTTCATTTGGCGAGTATTTTGACGAGAATAATACTGGCTTTGGCGTCATGCGCGTGTGCAATGACGACGAGGTAGTGGGTGGCAAAGGCTTTGGGCCGCATCCGCACAGTGACATGGAAATCGTAACCGTCGTTTTGCGCGGGGCGATCAAGCATGAAGACAATTTGGGAAATGTCGAGGTGACTTCAGCCGGAGAGGTTCAGCGGATGAGTGCGGGAAGCGGGATTATCCACGCCGAGTACAATGCATCGGAAACGGACGATCTGAACTTTTTACAGCTTTGGTTTATGCCATCCGAGCGGGGGCTGACACCATCCTTTGAAACAAAGCGTTACGATGAACAAGGGCTGCAAAATAAGCTGCTTCCTGTCGTATCTCCCGAGGGGGGAGAGAAAATCGCTGCGATTCATCAGGATATGACGATTTATTTGAGCCGGCTTGAGACGGCAAAAACGCTCTCCTTTTCGCAAAAAGAAGATCGCAGGACGTTTTTGTTCGTGATCGAAGGAGCGCTTTCTGTGAACGAGCAAGCGATGGGGACGAGAGACTCGGCACGAATCGAGGCAGAGAAGAGCCTCACGATTACAGCAGCAGAAGAAGCGGCGTTTTTCATGCTGATTGACTTGCCGTAAAGGAGGATACGCATGATGAAAGAAACATTACTGGTCAAGCATGCCGTTGGAGGCAGAACCTTTATTGATTCGGGAAAAGATGGCGTTTCCTATCAATGGGAGCAAGCAGGCGAGGAGACACGCTTCGTGCTGTCGGTACCACCCGAGCGCGTACAAGAGATCATGAAGTGGAAAGACGAGCTGAATGTCTTTTTGTTCCAGGAGCAAGAGGGACAGCCTATCCAAAAGATCTGGTTTTACGTGAAGAACGGTCCTGTTGCATACGATGCAGCATCCGGTCAGCTAACGATTGTGGCGCAGTCGAAAATCGAGTACATTCCCGAGCAGTTTAATGCCCAGCTGTAAAATAAAAAAAGACCAGAATGACACGAGCGAAAACCTCCTGTGCCAAGCTGGTCTTTTTTCCTACTTACACCGAATAATCGTCGCTTTTTTTTCGTGATACCAAGTAACCACCCAAAACGATCAACAGCAATCCGAGAAGGCCACCGACCTGGCTCGATAACAGATTCGCTGCCAAAAATACGACAGCTACTGTGGTCAAAATACCAATCGGGATCAACAGACCCTTTTTCCGTCCGCCAAAAATGTATAATTCCGTAAGACCGACCGCGGGACCAATCAGAAAGAACGGCCAAGTCGTGCTCATGTCGCCATCCATAAATATTTGACTGAAGAAGAAGAGCGGGGCGTAAACAAGCAGGATTCCTCCTGGCACCAGTAAGCCTGCACGATTGGGCTTTGGATTCATGAAAAAGAAAATGTGAAAAGCGATGGCAGGGATAAGCAAAAATGCTGGCCAAAGCTTGTCGATGGCAAGCGGGATGTTGAAATACGTGGCCATTACAAACATCGCGCCGATCCCAATTAATAGATAGCCGCCGATATGTCTCATGAGCATGTTCTCCTTTTGGTCAACCTTCCAATTCTTGTATCATTTTATCATACGTTGTAAAGGCAAGAATCAGTCTCGGGGCGGAGACATTCCCTTTCCTCATAAAAACCCTCCCAATCCAAGAGGAAAAGGGAGGAATGATAGAATGCATTCAAGCTATCCGATGTAGTATTTCAAAGCGAACAACCCGATCACCACTACGACTAGGGCGATAGAAAAAATTTTGATGTCTCTGATCGTTCCTTGAATCATGTCTGCTTCTTTTTTTGTATATCTCATTGCTATTCATTCTCCTCTCAGGTTTTCTTGCCATTCCTTTGAGGAGATCGTCCACAAATTTGGACCCGTACTTGATCGGCATCAGAATCATCCATTTTAGTCTCGTCTGGACAATGAACAAAAAGCTGACGATAAGGGCAAGCAGCAAATATAGCGTGCTTTGCTGTTTGACCGGCATAAAATGGGTCTGCTGCTTTTGCACGAAAACTTTTACAGGGGCGTGCTGACGGTAGCTGACGAGGTGAAACACGCCTTTATGCAGAGCTGTATAGGATGCCTGCGCATCATGAACAGTAGGCTCGGTAGAAATCGAGCTGCTGGGGAAAAAGCATAAGCACGTAACCAGAAGTGCAAGCCAGCAAATACGTATGAAAGAGTTGGGGCGAGATGGCATCTTGTCCCTCCTAAGCAGAAAAATGCTGTAGATATGCTATACGATAGACCAGCTGAAAGGTTTCAGATCTTGGTATCGCAGCAAGTGCGATTTGTCCTGTATGCGTTTTCACTCATACGAGAATGGTACCGCTCATGCCTTTTTTTGTACGGTTCAGCCAAGATTCGTTTAGACAACTTCTTCCTTATGATACCTTGTTCTAGGGCTAATTGCCTGAATTTTATAGAAATAGATAAGGAGGCGCATGTATGAAGAAATGGCTTCTTTCCATCCTCATCTGGGGTGGGATTGCCGCTCTAGGAGCAATTGGATTTGGAATTATAGCTCTGACTCGTGGAGAGTCCGTCAACTCATTTTGGCTATTGACAGCTGCAATTTGCACTTATGCCGTTGCTTATCGTTTTTACAGCCGTTTTATTGCCAAAAAATTGATGGGTCTCGATGACAAGAGAGCTACTCCAGCCGAAGTCAACAATGATGGAAAAGACTTCGTTCCCACAAACAAATGGGTACTCTTCGGACATCACTTCGCTGCGATTGCAGGTGCAGGACCACTCGTGGGACCTACCCTGGCTGCGCAGATGGGTTATTTGCCGGGGACACTCTGGATCATTGTCGGAGTGGTCATCGGTGGTGCGGTTCAAGACTTTATTATCCTATTTGGTTCGATGCGCCGCAATGGGAAATCGCTCGGACAAATTGCAAAAGAAGAAATCGGTCCGTTTGGCGGAGCGCTAGCGCTTGTCGGCATCATCGCGATCATGATTATTTTGATTGCCGTTTTGGCGATGGTTGTTGTGAATGCGCTTGCCGAATCTCCATGGGCTACCTTTACGATATTTATGACGCTGCCGATCGCGATCCTGATGGGACTGTACATGCGCTATATCAGGCCAGGGCGTGTCATGGAGGGGTCACTGATCGGTCTGGCTCTCCTGTTCTTCTCTCTCTGGCTGGGGCAGGCTGTAGCTGCGTCGCCAACATGGGGTCCAGCCTTTACGTTTTCCAAAGTACAGCTTGCGTGGATGATTATCGTGTACGGTTTTGTAGCGTCGGTGCTTCCCGTATGGCTCTTGCTGGCACCGCGTGACTACCTCAGCTCCTTTTTGAAAGTCGGAACCATTGCCATTTTGGCGGTTGGTATCATACTCACGCTGCCGCCGCTGCACATGCCAGCATTGACCAAGTTTATCGATGGCACGGGTCCTGTATTTGCGGGTAATCTGTTCCCGTTCTTGTTTATTACCATCGCCTGTGGTGCCGTGTCGGGATTCCACGCTCTCGTTTCTTCAGGGACGACACCGAAGATGATTGCCAAGGAATCGCACGCTCCATTGATCGGTTACGGCGGTATGCTGATGGAATCAGGTGTAGCGATCATGGCGATGATTGCAGCATGCGTGCTTACACCAGGAATTTATTTTGCGATTAACTCACCGGGGGCCGTGATTGGCGCAGACGCAGCAGCAGCGGCGACGACGATTTCCAGCTGGGGCTTTACCGTCACTCCTGATCAGCTGACTACGCTAGCGGATGACATTCAGGAAAAAACGATTCTCTCCCGAACGGGCGGGGCACCGTCACTTGCTATTGGGATGGCAACCATTTTCTCCGGAATTCTGGGCGGCAAGGCACTGATGGCATTCTGGTATCACTTTGCGATTTTGTTTGAAGCCGTTTTCATTTTGACGACGATTGATGCGGGGACGCGTGTCGGTCGCTTCATGGTCCAAGATATGCTCGGCAACGTATTCCCGAAAATGAAGGAAGTGAACTGGCTTCCAGGAAACTTGATCGGCTCTGGATTAATTACAATCGGTTGGGGTTACTTCCTGCTCCAGGGTGTCATGGACCCGCTCGGAGGCATCTATACCCTGTGGCCACTCTTCGGTATCGCGAATCAGATGCTTGCCGCGATTGCGTTTACAGTAGGAACGACCCTCATCTTTAAAATGGGCAAGGCACGATACTCGTGGGTTACACTGGTCCCGATGGCGTGGCTCACGACGGCTACACTCGTAGCTGGCTGGCAGAAGCTGTTCCACACAGATCCGAAAATCGGCTTCCTGGCGCATGCAGAGGCGTTCCAAAAGGCACTCGATGCAGGAACGTTGCCAAACGGGGTAAAAACGATTGAGGCTGCACAAAAAATGATTCTCAACGACCAGATCGACGCCGCCGTGTGCGCAATTTTCATGGTGATCACGATTGGAATTATTCTCGATGGTGCGCGCTTGTGGATCAATATATTGCGAGGTAAAAAGTACCCATTGTACGAAGCGCCTTATATCGATTCCAAAGGAGACTTCATCGACGGCAAAGGGCATCATGTAGCATGAGGCGTAAATGGAGAGCGATGCGAAAGTCGTTACGCCGCGTAAGCTCTGCCATCAAGACTATTTTTGGAATGCCAGACTACGATCGCTATTTGCAGCACTGGCTAGTGACACATGCGGCTCCGGGCATATTTCCGATGACGGAGCGAGAGTATTACATGTACGCACTTACAGAGCGATATGAAAAAGGCGGCGTGACACGCTGTTGCTAAGAAGCAAGTGAAGGAGAAAAGGGATGTCCCATCAGTCAGTAAAATGATGATGGGGCATCCTGTTTTGTTCGTATCAATAGCTCCTATACCTATTGCATGATTTTCCGGGTGCAAGAAGTCAGACCTACAGGCATTTAGGTGTAGTGTAACAGCAGGTAAAGTATGGTACACTAAAAAAAAGTCATGTTTTGGGTGGCGATACGAGTGCAAGCATCAACACTGGCGGCGCTAAAAGAGCTGACTCTGAGCTGCGCCCGTTCAGCGGGTGAGCTGAGTATGAAGCGAATGAAGGAGCCTTTTACTGTCGAGTATAAAACATCTGCCTCCGATCTTGTCACAGCTGTAGATAAAGAAGTGGAGAAGCATGTGATCGATATGATTCTGAAGCGTTTTCCCGATCACGGTATCTTGGGTGAAGAAAGTACCTTTGCCGAGGATTACAGAAATTACGATACGCTGTGGGTCATTGATCCGATAGATGGCACCACTAATTTTGTCCATCAGCAAATCAATTTTGCCGTTTCCATTGCCGTTTACCATAAGGGTGAGGGACTCGTCGGAGCCGTTTACGATCCATCCAGAGACGAGCTTTTTTACGCAGTCAAGGGAGAGGGAGCATTTCTCAATGACCGTCCCCTTCATCTGGACAGGACTGTGAGTCTGGAGGAAGCTATTCTATGCACAAGCGTGTTTTGGAACAAGCGCGCCGAGCAGATGGGTATTGACCTGATTGTAAAAAAGCTGGCTGGAAAAGTACGCGGGATGCGTTTGCTGGGCAGTGCAGCACTGGAAATGTCCTATGTTGCTGCTGGACGGCTGGATGGCTATGTCAGCCTCTCGCTCAATGCGTGGGATTTTGGAGCAGGACGAATCATTGTGGAGGAAGCGGGAGGCCGCGTGACCAACATGATGGGAGAGCCGTTGCCATATGACCAAAAAAGCAGTGTCATGGCCTGCAATCCAACTTTTTACGAGGAACTCCAGCATTACTTGAATTTGTCAGAGTCGACGGACGCGTAAAACTTAATACAAGAGCACACTGTGACCCTGCTGGATAAGTTCTTCCAGTGGGGTTTTTGTGCAGATAGGTGCAGTCGCAGCCTTCCCAAAGGAATGACGCAGTCAGGTTTTCTATGCTTGTGAAGAGGGCATCATGGACACATGATGTAAATTGACGCATATGCTATAGCAGCATGGCTAAAAGACGAGCGCGCATAGGCTGCTTATGACGCAGGCTTGTCTTTTGCTGAGGGGGGATCGTGTGATGACCAATACCCTGTGCACACAAAGTATTCAGCTGATCTTGCGGCACCAGGCTACGTCAGGGGCGTATATCGCCTCACCGGCCTTTACTCATTACAAGTATGCATGGCTTCGTGATGGAGCCTTTACGGCTTACGCAATGAATCGTGTTGGCCAGCACGAGAGCGCAAGCCGTTTCTATAAGTGGTGTGATCGCGTCATTAACAGGCATGAACAAAAGGCGAGAGCGGCGATAGATGCAGTAAAGGCAGGGGACCGCGGGGGAGAAACAGGGAGTGACCGTTTTTTGCATACCCGCTACACTGTGGACGGAGAGGAAGTCATCGGGGATTGGGGCAGCTTTCAACTCGATGGATACGGAACCTGGCTGTGGGGGCTGGCTCGTCATGTACACGATAGCGGAGAAGCCGATTTGATCAGGCAGCTGATGCCATCGATTGAGCTGACACTCGATTATTTGACGGCCTGTTGGCAGCTGCCCAATTTTGATTGCTGGGAAGAAGCAGGTGACCGGGTGCATCCAGTGACGCTGGCAGCTATTTTTGCAGGAGTCAAGGCAATGGAAGCTTTTTTGCCTGAAAGAGCACCTGAGCTGGTGCAGCTGGCAGAGTCGATTCGACAATTCGTTTTTGCGAACGGCACGGCAAACGGTCAATTTGTAAAGTCGATCGGCAATACTGCTGTAGATGCCAGTCTTTTATGGCTGACACTTCCCTTTGGTTTGGTAGAGGTAGATGATCCACGTATGATTCAGACGGTACAGGCGATTGAAAGGGAGCTGCTGGCAGGGCACGGTGTTCATCGCTACGCGTCTGATACGTACTATGGCGGCGGGCAATGGCTGCTTTTGTCAGCGTGGCTGGGATGGTACTACGCCCGGACAGGTAGAGGTCAGGAGGCATATGATATCGCCGCATGGATCGTGTCTCAGCGAAAAGATGCAGGCTTGCCTGAGCAAGTGCAGGAGCATTTGCTTTCGCCGCCAGACTATTCGTCCTGGGTAGAGCGCTCGGGTGAACCAGCTGTCCCGCTGCTCTGGTCTCACGCGATGTATCTTGTTCTGGCAGCTGAGCTTGGGCTTGCCTGAAGCATATATGTAAAGAGCGGCACTCCCATTCGGAGGTGCCGCATTTTTTGTTTACTGCCGATGAAAGCCGTACTCCGTCAGCTTGCGATATAGGGTATTGCGGCTAACCTGAAGCAGCTGGGCCGCGCGACTAATATTCCAGCGCGTGGAATCCAATGTACGCAAAATCGTTTCCTTCTCGGTTTCTTCGAGCGATAGTCTATGCGAAGGATGGGGAGACAGGGTGTTTCCCTCGGGTAAATCTTGCTCCCATTGTAGATGGACAGGCTCGATTTGTCCTCCCTCCGCTAAAAACGCAGCTTGGACTAGGATGCTGTTTAGCTCCCGGACGTTCCCAGGCCACGAATGGTGGTGCAAATGCGCTAACGCCTCGTGAGAAAGAGAGGTGCTAGCATCAAGCTTGTGCAGCAAGTGGGTAGCCAGTGCGCCGATGTCGCTTCGCTTGCGCAGAGGAGGCAGTGTCAGCTGGATTCCTTTTAGCCGATAGTACAAATCCTCACGAAAACGCTTGGAGCGAATCTCGTCGGGCAGATGTTTGTGTGTGGCAGCGATAATGCGCACATTCACATGCTTACTTTTTACACTGCCGACTGGCGTAATGACTTTTTCTTGCACCGCTCGCAGCAAGGCGGCTTGGGCACGAAGCGACATATCACCGATCTCATCGAGAAACAGCGTGCCGTTGTGAGCAGCTTCGAATTTTCCGATACTGCCCTCGGCTTTTGCTCCGGTAAATGCACCGCGCTCATAACCAAACAGCTCGCTTTCAACCAAGTCTTCCGGAATCGCACTGCAATTGACGGCAATAAAGGGCTGATCACTGCGTGGGCTAGCGGAATGAATGGCTTGGGCAAATAATTCCTTGCCAGTACCGCTTTCTCCGCTGAGCAGAAGGGGCGTTTCCATGGAGGCAGCTCTAATAGCAAGCTGCTTCACACGTGTGATGGTCGGGCATGTACCAAAAATATCGTCAAACACATAATGCTTTTGCTTGGCGGTGGATCGCGGACGTATGGTGATCGAACGCCATAATCTCTGGGAATGGTCCGAGATGCTTTCCATGACGTAGCCATCCTTTATGCTAAACTCCTTACCCAGACAGTCTCGGCCAATAATCCGTTCTGCCGCACGATTGGCACGAACGATACGCTGATCGCTGTCGAGAGTGAGTAGAGGAGTGGGATGTTCATTTTCCAGCTTTTCCATGTGTCTGAGAGTAAGCAAGTGTTCTTGCCGGGCTTCGCTGAGCAAGAGTCGATTTTGCAAGCTGTCTGCAAGCATCGTTACCAAAGGTAGAATAGAGGACGTATATTGCTCGATGCGGCAGCTGATGTTTACTGCTCCAAGCAATTCTCCCATAGAGTTGAAGATGGGACTGGCAGCACACGCGAGAAAATGATTGGTCCGGTAAAAATGATCCTCACCATAGACAAGAACAGGCTTTTTCTCAAGTAGCGTTACGCCCATGGCATTGGTTCCCATCGTATTCTCCAGCCAATTGGCTCCAGGTAGCATGTAGATTGAGTCAGCCAGCTCCTGAAATTCCGGAGTGGAAACAGTGTGGATGATGGTGCCGTGGCGATCAGTGAGAACAGCGATGTACTCGGCATGCTTGTAGAGTGGATATAGGGAATCAAAAACGGGGATTGCGTGCTCCAAAAGGAAACGGGAGTCTTTTTGTAGGGAGAGGATTTGACTCTCAGACAGCAACTGACCACGTACAGAATCTGTAGGAAGAAAGCCTTGGGCATAGCAGCGCTGCCATGATTCCCGAATCATTTCAAATTCATGGGAATACACGACTGAAGACACAATTACACCTCCTTACAGGAAATGGAATGTCTCAACTCAAAGATAGTATAACACAAGAAAAGTAAGAAAATTTCAAAAGTTGAGCAGTTGTCACGAAAATCCACACTCGTTTGTCCTGTTTTGTAACACTATGCGAAGCAGGGCGTGTACGAAAGCGGATTTGACTGCTATTTTTCCCGTTGGTACAAAATCTGCTATAGCTAGTCACTGTAATCGCTTCCTAACGAGCGAAACGATCTAAGGAGGGGTATAGATGGCAGGAAACAAAGCAGTCGTGTACAAAGGAACGGGCAGAGTAGGTGTGGAGGACATTGGTTATCCAGATTTGGTTCTGCGCGATGGACCTGGAGTAAACCCACTGAACGTCGGACGCAAGTGTGATCATGGAGTGATTCTGAAGGTTGTTACTACTAATATATGCGGTAGCGATCAGCATATGGTACGTGGACGGACAACCGCGCCAGAGGGCTTGGTGCTGGGGCATGAAATTACCGGGGAAGTGCTCGAGGTAGGCAGAGATGTCGAATTTATTAAAAAAGGCGATCTCGTTTCTGTTCCGTTTAATATTGCGTGTGGTCGTTGCCGTAGCTGCCGGGAGCAAAAAACACATGTATGTCTAAACGTCAACCCGGATCGTCCTGGATCAGCCTACGGATATGTGGACATGGGCGGATGGGTAGGCGGTCAATCGGAGTACGTGATGGTTCCTTACGCCGATTTCCAATTGCTCAAATTCCCGGACAAAGAAAAAGCGATGGAAAAAATTCTCGATCTGACCATGCTCTCTGATATATTCCCGACTGGCTTCCACGGTGCTGTGAGTGCAGGCGTGAAGCCAGGCTCAACAGTCTACATCGCAGGGGCTGGTCCCGTTGGTTTGGCAGCAGCTCATTCCGCACAGCTGCTAGGTGCCTCGGTCGTGATTGTCGGCGATCTCAACCCAGAGAGGCTGGCGCAGGCGAGAAGCTTTGGCTGCGAGACGGTGGACCTTGGCAAGCATGACAATCTCGGTGAGCTGATCGAGCAAATACTGGGCGAGCCAGTGGTGGATTGCGCAGTCGATTGCGTGGGCTTTGAAGCGCATGGTCACGGACCGAATCATTCAGAAGCGCCCGCAACTGTATTGAATTCGATCATGACAGTTACGCGTGTAGGCGGAGGACTGGGAATTCCTGGCCTGTACGTGACGGGTGACCCGGGC
Organism: Brevibacillus reuszeri; assembly: GCF_002897295.1. Lineage (GTDB taxonomy): Bacteria > Bacillota > Bacilli > Brevibacillales > Brevibacillaceae > Brevibacillus > Brevibacillus reuszeri_A. The sequence goes on along the minus strand of NZ_BEXF01000007.1, from coordinate 55,507 downwards.
GGGATTGATGCCGATGCCCAGGAAGGAACACTGAAAATTCGCTTCGGACTGGGCTGGGCAAAGGCGCATACGTTTGTGACTGGGCAAACTCCTGTCATGAAATACAACCATAGCCTGATGATGTCCATTTTGAGTGGACGCGCGCAAATTGCCAAAGCTGTCAATGCGACGCTCATCTCGATCGATGATGCACCGAAAGGCTACAGCGAGTTTGACAGTGGCGCAGCCAAGAAGTTCGTCATTGATCCGCACGGGCTGGTACGTCGTTAGAGAGGAAGGTGGGGACAATGGAGCATCCCCCTTCTCTGTGGAAGCGGAGTGCTGCTGAGCTGATAGGAACTGCTCTGTTAGTTCTGATCGGACCAGGAACAGCGGCTTTTTTAGGGATTTTGACAGCCAAAAGCAATCAGGCGGCCACTCTCGCAGATATAGGTGTGGTTAGCCTGGCATTTGGATTGATTGTGGCGGCGATGATCTACACGTTTGGCAAAGTCTCCGGGTGCCATATCAATCCTGCTGTCACAGTGGCTTTGGCATCTGTCGGGCGGTTCTCCTGGCAGGAGGTCCCGGCTTATATCGCTGCCCAATTGGTGGGTGGGGTAGTTGGTGCTCTAGGGATCGTGGCTGTACTGGGCAGCGATGGCGCCGTCATTGGAAATTTGGGTGCAACGGTACTTTCAGCAGACACGAGCTATATTCGCGGAATGGTAATCGAAGCGATTGAGGCTTACGTACTGATGCTCGTGATCATGGGTGTTGCGGTTGATCAGCGAGCACCAGCAGGATTTGCGGGTCTGATCATCGGTTTGACAGTAGCAGGAATTATTATGATGACGGCAGGTCCGACAGGTTCTTCCTTCAATCCGGCTCGCACATTTGGACCATATGTCATCGATTCGTTGATGGGCGGCAAGGTCTACTGGAGCCAATTTCCGATTTATCTCATAGGACCGCTTGCAGGAGCGATTCTGGCTGCGCTCACCTATGACAAAATCGCATTTTCTCGTCGGAGGGATCATTCCTTGCAGCAATAAGAAAGCATAGGCACAGGCTCACACATTTTTAACGTGAGCAGTGCCTCTTTTTTCTGTCTGGGGTATCGTAGTGCCAGTCTTGCCAGTTTTAACAGTGGAGAGCAAAACTCCCCCGAGCGTAACTACTCCCCCGATGATCGTGAGAAGCGAGGGCACTTCCTTTAGCCAAACCCACGCAATCAAAAAGGCAAGAGCCGGAGTGAGATAAAGCGAGCTGGTTGCTTCCGAAGTGCCGACTACCGATGTCACGTAAGCAAGAGTCAAATAAGCCACGACACTCGGAAAAATGCCGAGATACAAAACACTGAGTGTCACGTCAAGCGGTGCTTGCATCACTGCCGTATCCAGTCCCGGCAAAAACACGAGCATAAACAGCGTTCCCGCCCAAATCGTGTAAGCGGTAAAGGCAAACGATCCGTACTTTTCTACATACTTTTTTTGAAAGGCGAAGTAAATGCTCTCCGAAAAAGAAGCCAAAAGAATCAGAAAGATTCCGCTGCTTAGCTGGATAGGTTTACCTGTGCCGATAGAGCTCAGTGCCACACCAGTAAAACCAATCAGAGCGCCGATCCACCCTTTTATCCCAAAGCGTTCTCGAAAGAACAGGAGGGCAAGCAGTGCAGCAAAGATAGGCGTAGTGGCTACGAACAGACTTGCGACCCCCGCACTGATCGTCTGCTCTCCGTAATTGAGCGCCGTATGGTAGACTGTAAAGCCCAAAGCCCCCAATAATAGCAGGAAGGGTACATCTCGTAGCGCAGGCAAGCGAACACGAAAAAAGGGCGCCAGGATTGCCAGGAAAAGAGAGCCTACGAGAAAACGCAAAACGGACAGATGCTCTGGTGAGTATGCCTCAAGTCCAACACGTATTCCGGCAAAGGCGGATGCCCAAAGAAAAATACTGATTCCATGCGCAGCGAAAACTCGAATTCGGGTATGATTGGACATGCCTCTCGTTCCTCTCTTTACGTAAAGTAAAACCAACCACCTTGTGCATATTGCCTCATTCTTTTTACCATCGTAATCAACAAGTGATAAAATATCTGCAACCACTTGCGTGACAAAAAAACCAACCACTCGCACGTAGACGAATTTATAAAGGGATGGGATGAGATGGCGAGAGAGCGGCGCAGCCAAGCAAGTCAGCTGCCTAAATATCAGCAAATCATCGACTATATCAGAGGCAAAATTTCTACTGGGGAATGGCCAATTGGCAGTAAAATTCCTAGTCAACGTGTTTTGGCAGAACAGTTTGGCGTAAATAGAAGCACGGTCATCACAGCATTGGAGGAGCTGACGGCGGACGGATTGATCGAGGGTAAAATGGGGATGGGAACGGTCGTGGTCAACAATACGTGGACATTGCTTGCTGCGACGCCTCCTCCCGATTGGAATGAGTACGTCAAATCGGGGCTGCACAAGCCGAGCCTGACAGCTGTTAAAAAGATCAATCAGGATGAATTTGATCCTGATTTGATTCAGCTCAGCAAAGGAGAGCTTTCTCCCGATATTTTTCCCTTGGAAATGATGAAGCATGTTATGGATAAGGTCACAAGAGAGCTGGGGAGATTCGGGTATGAGGAGCCTAGAGGATACTACCCTCTGCGACAGGCGCTGAGCGACTATTTGCGACGACAAGGAATTGAGGCATCACCATCGTCCATCCTGATTGTTTCGGGAGCATTACAAGCGCTCCAACTAATCTCTGTCGGACTTTTGCAGCGAGGCTCTACCGTATTACTGGAGCAGCCATCCTACCTATATTCGTTGCACGTTTTTCAATCTGCGGGCATGCAGCTGGCGGGCTTGCCGATCGATCAGCATGGACTGAAGCCTGATGAGATCATCAAGCGGCGCAAGCAGGAAAACAGCTCGATTTTATACACAATACCCTGCTTTCATAATCCGACGGGCATCCTGATGTCTGATAGTCGTCGGGAAGAACTCATGCGCGTTTGCGAGACTGAGCGGCTCCCGGTTATTGAAGACGACATCTATCGCGAGCTATGGATCGATGCTCCACCACCTCCGCCGTTAAAAGCGAAAGACAGGCACGGACATGTGCTTTATATGGGCAGCCTGTCCAAGACGCTGACACCGGGCCTTCGCATCGGCTGGGTAGTCGGGCCGGAGCCAGTAATCGAGCGGCTGTCCGATTTGAAAATGCAAACGGATTATGGTGCAAGCTCGCTTTCTTCCCGTGTTGCCGCAGAATGGCTGGCAAGCGGACTGTACGAGAAGCATATGAGTGAAGTACGGGAGCAGCTTGTGGTGCGGAGAGAAGCTGTCATTTGCGCCCTGCAAAAGCACATGAGTGATCTGGCGACGTGGGAAATACCGCAGGGAGGGTTCCTGATCTGGCTGAACATCAACGGGAAAATATCCATGATGGAGCTGTTTAGCAAGGCATTGCGTCAAGGAATTCTTTTAAATCCAGGAAATATATACGGACAAGAGCCAGAGGGGTACCTGCGAATTTCCTATGGTTACGCGTCGCTGCAAGATATGGAGACAGGCATCCATCGACTTAGCGAGATTATTCGCAGTCTACAAAGTGTATAACAGATAGAAAGAGGCAGGGACAAAACGGCTATTGGTTTTGTCCCTGTTTTGCTATGTGAATTGGCTCCAATTCTTTTACATACTTCTGGCTGTGTACAACGAATTCCGCCGTGATCGGAGAGACCGCCTGCCAGTCTCTCGCGGCAAGAACGACCTCACGCGTAATAGTGGGATGCAGGGGAATGGAGATCACTTTTGGGATAATTTGCGGAATGTAGAGCTCAGGCATGACTGTGACTCCGACGTATTCCTGCACCATGGTCAAAATGGTGGTGACGTCACGAACTTCAAACGTAATCGAGGGACTGATGCTGTTTTTGTGCAGCATGTTTTTGATACAGCCGTCCTTTGGCATGATAAAGCAGTAATTGGCGATCTGCGAAAAGCTGAGAGTGGCATGATCCTTTAACGGATGCGTATCGGGGAGAATGACCATCATCTCGTCCTGCAACAGCGGAATGGTTTGCAGGTCTTTGTCTGCGTGAACAGTAAAGCCGATGTCGACGACAGAGTTGGTTAACCACGAATTGATCTCGTCATTTTCACCCTCCAACAGGAGAATTTCCACAGCGGGGAACCGTTTGCGAAAGCTGCCGAGTAGCCCAGGTAAAAATCGGGAGGCTACACTTGGAATAGACCCGATGCGAAGTGTCCCAGAGGCAAGACCACGAGCCATATTCGCTTCCTGAGTCATGCAGGAGGTGATGTTCAAAATGTCCCGCGCATGCTGTAGCATACGCTCACCTATGCTAGTGGGGGTAATTCCGCTTCTACTACGGTGAAAGAGGGAGACGCCCAGCTCTTTTTCCAGGGCGTGAATCATTTGTGAGACAGCCGATTGCGTAAAGCCGATTTCCTCCGCAGCTCTTGTGAAGCTACCCGCCTTGGCCGCGGCGACAAACACCTGCAATTGTGCCAGTGTCACGAGTACTCCTCCTTTTGACTATTAGTAAAAACTAATACTAATTATTATAAACGATTGTTTTACTAATGGAAGGCAGTTACTTATAGTAAAAGGCGAGAAGCAGCATTTCAAGCAGGTATTCTAAGGAGGAGAATAATTTGCATCCCGACTGGCAACGAATCGCGAATGATTTTATCCAAGCAACCTCTTACCGAGTAGGAGAGCTGGAAAAAGGATGGGCTTCACGCTACGATTTTTCCAAACGACCGGCAACCTATATGCGATATGAGGAGGCATTCGTTAGAGTACCATTAGGTCAGCCACAATTTCCTACAGCAGCAAATGTGTGGGAGGTAATGGCAAATCGGCGATCCAAGCGCAATTTTTTGCCACAGCCATTGACGTTGAATGAGCTTAATCTATTGCTCTGGGCAACCCAAGGCATTACAGATGACATGGGAGACTACCAGCTGCGGACGACACCCTCTGCAGGTGCTTTGTACCCGATCGAAACGTATTTGTTTGTCAATCAAGTAGAAGGCTTGGAAAAGGGGCTCTATCACCTCGATGTTGAAAACTGGACATTGGAGGGATTGAAGCAGGAGGACACGTCAGAAACTGTTTATTTGTTTACCGAGGAGCAAGAGATGACACGCCGTGCAGCTGTCAATTTTGTCTGGACAGCCGTGGTTGACCGAACCAAGGATAAGTATAAAGAGCGTGCCTATCGCTATATTTGGTGGGATGTCGGGCATGTATCGCAAAACCTGCATGTGGCAGGCAACAGCCTTGGCCTTGGAGTAAGCACAATCGGCCACTGGATGGATCATGATATGAACGAATATTTAGGAATCGATGGGAACTCGCACTTGTCGGTCCTGATGGCATCGGTAGGGAAAATAGCGGGCGGAGATTGGCGGAAGGATCGGCGCCCGGAATAAGGAGGTAGAGGATGGCTTGTGTGAAGCAAGCTATCCTTTTTTGTTTAATTACAAATAAAGGAAAATCTGGTTTCTTCGCGAACATTTTGTATGGTGACTTTTGTTAGGCTCTAAACTAAACAGAGAAGGAGAATAATCATTTGAAAAAATTTTTTCATTTTGATTCAGAGGAAAGTAGACAAGCCTTGCTCGCGCGTGCGAGAAGAGTTGCTTTAACAGCTCTACAACAGTATGAACTAGAATGGAATTGCATCCGCTTCATTCAATTGTCAGATACCATTACATATAAAATTGAAACAAACACGTCAAATAGTTATTTGCTTCGTATTCATTCGGACCGAATGAATCAAGAAGAGATCTATTCTGAGTTATTATTTCTTAATGAACTAAGAAGCGCACATGATTTCATTGTCCCTGTAGGAATTGCAAGCATTCATGATTCTTATGTGTTGGAGTGTGTTACTGAAGAGGGATATAATAGACCTTTTGTCACCTTAATGAGTTGGGTGGACGGAGAGCATTCAAGTGGAGAATTTACGGATAGCCTTGTATATAGCATGGGTGTTTTGATGGGGAAACTACACGAAGCTTCTTCTCGTTTTGTTACACCATATCATTTTGTTCGACCTCATTGGGGCATCACTAGCTTTCTTTCCGATATCCGCAAACTAGAACGTTATTATGCAAAATTTTTATCAAGCAGTGCTTGGAATCAATATCAATTAGCTATAGATAAGATTATAGACCACCTTGAAGGTATGGATCAGACTGATCAGAACTATGGTCTTATTCATGCTGACTTACATTCAGGAAACGTTGTCTTTTGTAATGAACAACCACACCCAATCGATTTTGGAAGATGTGGCTACGGATACTATTTGTATGACATGGCGGGTGCTTTGTTAGAACTTTCCCCCAAACAGCGTCAATTATATATTCAAGGTTATGAGAGCGTTAAAAGTTTAGATATGGATTATATTCACAAATTAGAGTGCTTTTTTGTCATGATCATGATTGAAAATTATAGTCATCACTCTTCTGACCCCACTGAAACTTCGAATTTGATCCATGAACAAAAATATGCCCAGGCATATATCAAAGAGTACTTACATGGTAATACCTTTCTTTTCAAGGGGATAGATCCCATAGAAGTTGATCAACCATAATTTGATTAGATTTAGGGGAGATGACCATGACAGGATTCATGAATATCAATGTAAAGTTAACCGATCAAGATGAAGCATATATTATTAAAAATATGTATCCTCTTTATCTACATGATTTATCGGGGCATTACGGACTAATTCCTGGACATATTCCCAATTTGCATGGAATTTTTGAAGAAAGTAATGAGTATAGAACCCTTACCGATCAATATGATGTACAAAAAATTTGGTGGGAAAAAACAAATTGTCTCTACCCCTTTTTAATAAGAGTGGATGATATTCCTGCTGGATTTGCACTCATTGCGACACCACCACATTGCGCAAAAGGAACTGACTATTTTGTAAATGATTTTTTCCTGATGCAACCATTCAGAGGAAAAGGTGTTGCAGAATACTCAGCAATCCAAGTGTTTGATAAATTCAAAGGTAATTGGGAGCTACATACCAACCCATCAGAACGAAATACAATAGGACAAAAATTTTGGCGTAAAACCGTGTCAAATTATACGAGCGGTAAATACAATGAAGAGTCTGAGATGACATTTGATGGATATAAGTTAGTCTTTAGATTTAATAATTCGAATGAATAAACGCTAGTTTAATAACAATGGCGGCTGTCTAAGACTTTTTTCAGGTCTTGCTCAGCCGCTGTTTCATTTGTTGGGTGATTATATTTAAGGATAACAGTACAAACGCGCAATTGTCTCATATTAAGTCGCAGGCTTGACTGGGATTGAATAAAGTGAAAGTAGGAGAGAAGTGGCTTTAAAAGGTAACTTTTACTTGATTTTGTTTCGTGTAACAGATAACATATGATATTGATAACCATTATCAAAATAAAAGACAATGTCTATGCATAAGAAGGTGAAGACTGTGTCCATTGCCAAAGTAATTAGAGAGCGCCGCTCTATCAAAACCAATTATAAACCAGATGCTGTTTCAGAAGAGCTCGTTCTGGAGCTGTTAAATGACGCAGTATATGCGCCAAACCATGGATTGCGCGAGCCGTGGCGCTTCGTTTTTGTTTCTACGGAAAAGAAGGAAGCTTTCGTAGAGCGCCTGATTACGGTATATTCTCCTGACGTCCATGACAAGCGCAGGGAAATGTATAGCCAGCCAGCGGCATATTTGATCGTCATCATGAAAGAGGACCCTCGCCAAAAGCAATGGGAGGAAGATTTTAGCGCAGTGTGCTGCATGATTCAAAACTTCCAGCTGCTTGCATGGGAGCGAGGTCTGGGAGTCGTATGGAAAACGAACCCGCACAACTGGGACCCCAAAGCCCATACGATTCTCGGGGTACAGCCAGGAGAGAAAATTGTCGGCTTCCTGCACTTGGGCTTCTTCGACACAGAGAATCCTCCTGCTGCCAAAACGCGTACACCAGCAGAAGAGAAATTCACCCGATTTGAATAAACACAAGAAGCGAGGCCACCCATGGGAGATCTCGCTTTTTTTGTGCAATTGATGCATTTTGCTTGCAATCCAGAAAAAATAAAAAAGCCCGCCCGATCTAGAAGGGGGCTATACGGGCGGTAAATGGAGGACGTTATGTCCATCGTAGGGTCTGACAATTTATATGATAGATGCTGGATATTAAGGTAGAGTAGAGACATCATAAAGCATTTGTTAATTTTTAGACTCATCCCACGAAAGAGGGCAAGCACCCTTTTTTTCGTAAATCCTTTTTCTATAGACAGGCATCCATGCAGGCAAGCAAGGTTCGTCATATGCTAACGTGAAGCGCTTTTGATTCAAGAGCGAGGTGCTTCTATCATGGCATGAGACGAGAGGAGTGAAGCAGATGGGATGCGGACGCGGCTTTGGATTCGGTAACGGCGGCTTTTTGTGGATCATTCTGATTATTCTTCTGGTAGCGAGTTTCTTGGATGACTAAGGCCTAATCGAAATGGAAAAAGACTCTGTGTTCAAAAAGCGAACGCAGAGTCTTTTTTACTTAAGCAATTTACGATTTAAGATGCTGTAGAAATTGGCGAGTCCGGTCCTCGCGTGGTTGGCTAAACAGCTGTTGAGGGCTGTCGCGCTCCACGATAACACCCTGATCCATGAAAATGACTTCATCAGCAACCTCGCGAGCGAATCCCATCTCATGAGTCACCACGACCATCGTCATGCCTTCCAGTGCGAGCTCCTTCATGACCTTCAGAACCTCGCCGACCAGCTCAGGGTCAAGAGCAGAGGTAGGCTCGTCAAACAGCATAACCTGCGGGTCCATCGCCAATGCACGGGCAATACCTACGCGCTGCTGCTGACCGCCAGAGAGCTGGGCCGGAAAATGGTCCAGCTTGTCTCCCAGTCCTACTTTTGCAAGCAATGCAGCCGCTTTTGTTTTTGCTTTCTCCCTGTCTTCCTTTTTTACGGTCACAGGACCTTCCATGACGTTTTCCAGTGCAGTCATGTGGGGGAACAGGTTGTAGCTCTGAAAAACCATCCCGGTTTGTTTGCGAAGGCGCGGAATACTTGATCGTTCAACCTTTTGAGAGAAATCCAGCTTGACCTCGCCGATTTGGACACTGCCGTTCGTGGGGATTTCCAAGGCGTTGAGGCAGCGGAGCAGAGTCGTTTTGCCAGAGCCGGAAGGACCGATGATAACGACTACTTTTCCTTTTTCGACGTTTAGCGAGATCCCTTTTAATACTTCGAGGCTGGCAAACTGTTTATGCAAATTCGTAATCGTAATCATGAGCATTCACCTACTTCTTATACATAACGGTCCAATTTGTTTTCGATACGGTCCTGAACGATCGAGAGGACAAAGCAGATCATCCAGTAAATGAGAGCGGCCTCTGAATAGACCAAAAGCGGTTCGTATGTAGCGGCCACGATCTCCTGAGCTTTGCGAAACATCTCTGGAACGAGGATAGCAGCTGCCAGTGACGTATCCTTGACCAAGCTGATAAACGAGTTGGACAAAGGCGGAACCGAGACACGGGCAGCCTGTGGCAGAACGACACGACGAAGCGCTTGCCAGTACGTCATTCCAAGCGAGTACGCAGCTTCCCATTGCCCTTTGTGGATAGACAAAATCGCCGCGCGCACGACCTCGGAGGAATAAGCACCGACACTGAGTGAGAAGCCGATTACTGCAGAAGGAAACGGATCAATCATAATTCCGACACTCGGCAAACCAAAGAAGATGATAAACAGCTGGACTAATAGAGGCGTCCCGCGAATGAGAGAGACATAAAATCGAGCGAGGCCGATCAACGGCTTAATCCCGGAGAGGCGAGCCAGCGCTGTCAAAATCGCAATGATCAGACCAAAGAAAAAGGAAACGAGGGCAAGTGTCAAAGAATAGAGCAAGGCTCCTTTCAAAAGAGGCAGAAAGGAGCTTTGCGCGATATCGATCCAACGGTTCAGGCGTTCAGGGTTGTCAAAAAAGTTATTTAGAAACATCTGCACCAAACCATTTCTCGGAAATTTTTGCACTTGTACCGTCTTTTTCCATTTCGTCGAGGGCTTTGTTGAAAGCTTCTACGAGATCAGTGCTGCCTTTGCGGAACAAGAATCCGTTTTTCGATACGTTCGGATCTTTAGCAATGACCTTGATTGGAGTGTCTGGCTTTTGCTTCAGGAAGTCGAGCAAGGACAATCCGTCATTGATCGTGATGTCTACCCGTTTGGTAACGAGCAGATCGATTGCTTGGTTGAAGCCTTCAACAGCAACGATTTCAGCGCCATTTTTCTTAGCGATGTCAGTCAGGTTGCTCGTCAAGGTTTGACCAGCTTTCAGCCCTTTGATATCTTCGAAGCCTTTTACCGTGGTGTTGTCTTTATGCGCTACGAGAACTGCGGTAGAAACGGTGTACGGGTTGGAGAAATCGTATTTTTCCTGGCGATCAGGACGGATACCTACTTGGTTTGCTACCACGTCAAAGCGTTTGGAATCGAGTCCCGCAAACATTGCATCCCACTGCGTTTCCTGGAAAACAGGCTCCACACCGATCCGCTTCGCTACCTCGGTTACTACATCTACATCATAGCCAGTCAGCTTGCCGGATTGATCGTGGAAAGTAAATGGAGCGTAGGTTCCTTCTGTACCGATGAGTATTTTGCCGTCTGCTTTTACTTTATCCAACAAGCTTTGCTCTTTCTTTTCTTCCTTTGCTGGGGTGGAAGCATTGTTATTTGGCTGAGATTGATCGGTAGATGAAGCACCGCAGCCTGTAAGTGCGACGAATAATCCAGAAACGAGAACGGAAAGCAATAGTTTTTTCATAAATGATCCCCCACTAAACCGATGTGAATTAATTTAGACCCATACTAAAAGGGCCAAGCTGTTTTGTCAACGTATAAGAAAAATTTAATGCTTGATGGCATGAAACCAACAAGGAAGTTACTTGGAGATATCCTCACCGAACCACTTTTCGGAGATCGACTTGAGTGTGCCATCCTGTTGCATTTCATCCAGCACCTTGTTCATGGCATCTGCCAGCTCGGTGCTGCCTTTGCGGTACATAAAGCCGGTTGGCTGTCCTTGTTCGTTTTTCGCTACGACCTTGATTGGCGTATCTGGCTTATGCTTCAGGAAATCGAGTACGGACAAGTTATCATTGATGACGACATCCACGCGTTTTTGCGCAATCAAATCGATGGCCTGGTTAAAGTTGTCTACACCGACGATTTCTGCTTCACTGGCGCGTGCGAGATCAGCGTAGTTGCTCGTCATCGATTGTCCTGCTTTTAATCCTTTAATGTCTTTAAAATCTTTTACAGTAGTATTGTCCTTGTGCGTCACGAGAACGGCGCGGGAAATGGAGTAAGGCTTGGAAAAATCGTATTTCTCCTGACGGTCAGGACGGATGCCTACCTGATTCGCAATCACATCAAAGCGCTTGGAATCCAGACCTGCAAACATGGCATCCCATTGGGTTTCCTGAAATTCGGGTTCAACACCGAGACGTTTAGCTACCTCGGTTACAACATCCACATCGTAGCCGGTCAATTTGCCGGACTGATCATGGAACGTAAATGGAGAGTATGTTCCTTCTGTTCCGATAACGAGCTTATTCTCGCTTTTGACCTTTTCGAGCAAATTTTGAGCAGAAGCTTGCTCGGTTGGAGGTGTAGCGTTATTAGGCTGGGAAGGGGCGCTGGAGCTGCTACAACCAACCATTCCCAGGAGCAGACAAGATAATAGAGTGGAGAAAACGACCTTCTTCATTTGAAAATCCCCTTTTGTTGATCTGATTTCATGGATTCATAGTAGTGGCAGACAAAGGCTTTGTCAACGAAAAATATTTAAATTCCGATCATAATACTATGTATTTGGTGATCCGATTGTGTTTGCCCACCTCATAAGGATTTGCCTTTTCCTCACAGGTTATGTTGAAAAGTAGCGGGGACTGGACAACTAGTGGTTGAGGTTCCTACAGAAGAAGCGTACAATTAGGTACGAATCTTGGGCGTTTTTCAAAAGGAGTTCGTAATTATGTTAAACGATTGGCGTATCTATACAGATGAGAGTGGCGTCGAGCAAAAGCACGTCGCTTGGCATGAGGTTTTAAAGGAGATTGCCCAACTAAACGGTGTCGATCGGACTTTGGTGCATGCTGCCTATGGCGACCACGTAGACCTTGTGGTTGCAGGTGGAAATAACGGCTTGGTGCTCGTTCAGTGGAAGGAGCATGAGCCTTCTGAGAAGCATTTTGTTTTGACGACAGACGAGCAAAGAGCTGCGGTGATGGCATCGCTCGTGATCGAGGGAAGTGAAGTGGCATTCCCGGTCTCCTGGTGCGTACCATTAGAACAGGTAGTGCCTTTATGTGGTGATGTGCTGCGTACATGCGATAAAGGTGAGCCGAAGCAGCTGCAATGGCTCCCTGTAGAAATGTAGGCGGGGGAGAGTACGATGGAACTGCAAACACTGCAACAGTCCATACTTGTGATGGCCGTCATTATTGGGATCGGTAGCCTGATTGGTTACCGACAGCCACTGACGGCCGATTCCCGCCAGCTGGTTATCACCATTATTATTAATGTGGCCATGCCCTGTATTATTTTGGACGGGATTTTTCAAACGCCGATGGACAAGCAAGTCATCACGCAAATTTTCACAATATTCCTCATTTCTATTTTCTTAAATTGTTTAGGAATTTTTCTTGGCTGGGCAGGCGCGCGGACTCTTCCCTTGCCGGCTAAAAAACGGCGTGAAATTGCGATTCTGTCGGGTCTAGGCAATACGGGATTTATCGGCCTGCCGCTTTGTGCCGCCCTGTTTGGTCCAAAGGGGGCACTGCTTGCAGCAATCTTTGATGCGGGTGTGGATGTTGTCCTGTGGACTGTAGGGGTTATGATGCTCCAGGAAAAAGGCTCGTTTTCGTTGAAGGGCTTGAAAACACTCGTCAATATTCCGATGATCGCAATTGTGCTCGGACTCGGCTCGGCATTGATCGGCTTTGCTCCTCCAGAACCGGTCAAAAGCTTGTTCGGTACGCTGTCCAAGCTGGCTTCTCCGCTGGCAATGATGTACATCGGGATGCTGCTGCCGCTTTTTTTACGCAACAAGCCGCAAGTATCCTTGCCACTGCTTGGGATGCCGATTGCGTTTAAACTGTTTTTGTTCCCGTTGCTCACTGCGTTTTTATTGTCGACCTTTCCGCTGAATCAAGACATTGTCAGCGTAACGCTGGTGCAGGTAGCGATGCCTACGTTGACGCTTGCCTCCATCCTGTTTGCACGCTATTCTGCGGATGAAGAGATGGGTGCGATGACGACGGTATTCTCCACTCTGCTTGCACTGCTCTCAATACCGGCAGTTGTACTCATGGGAAACTGGCTATTGCATTAAACGCGCAGTAGCAGCAGCTGCCAATCAAATTCGAACAACAGAAACCCGGTCTTGTCGCAGTTGGGAGAAGAGCGGGTTTTTTGTACAGGTGCGACTATTTCTTTTGACACTGAAACGAATAAGAGGGGCGCTCTGTCTAACAAGATAGAGACAGTGAAAATACAGGAATGGAGGAATGGCGATGAAAAGAAAGATTGCACTCGCTGCTGTACTAGGGATGTCGCTATTCGCAGCACAACCGATCATGGCCGCACCAGCGTCGTCTGCTACTCCGGTGATCATGGTAGACGGAAAGCAAGCATCGATGCAAAAGGCTTCGATTCTCGCTAACCAGCGTACCTATGTGTCTGCCGAGGATGCGAAGCGCCTTTTGCAGGCAGAATGGAAGCAGGAAGGAAATACAGGAAAATTAACACGTGGGCAAGCTACCCTGATGTTTCAGCTCGATTCGGGGAAAGTGGCAGTGAACGGAACGTGGAAAGAGGATGGGCAGCCCGCTATTGTTCGTGATGGTACGGTTTACTTGCCGCTGAGATGGATGGCAGAACAAGCAGGCTACAAAATCGAATGGAATGCCGAAAAAAGGGCGGTGGAAATCATCGCAGCGCAGTCTGAAGATAAATTTGTGCTTGTGGATGCCGAGAAGCTGACGGCAGAGCAGCAGGCTTTCGTTGAGTCTGTGAAAAAGGAAAAGGGGGTGCATAATCAGGGCGATTTGTATGTCATCGCCCGAGGCGAATCCCCGCATCCGGGTTATGGCCTGCAAGTGGTCAAGGTTCAGCAAAGCTGGGAGCAGCTGATCGTATACGTGAAGCAGACCTCGCCTGATCCTGATCGGATGTATCCGCAGGTAATCACCTATCCGTATTTGGTAGGAAAGGCAAAGCTTGCGCCATACACGACGCTGGTTGTCATCGATGTAGATACGAATCAACCATTTAAGTAACATGGCTATTGTTATTTTCCACTCCCTGATGTATGATGTGGGATAAGATTACTTTTTTGGAATGGAGGTGTAGGTACGTGTTCGGAACTCTTCAAGCTTGGTTTGTGGTAGAAACTTCCAGCATGACGCATGATGTAGCGCCTAACGGGATCAGTCTGTCCTTTTTCAGTCATACAACTGAACGGAGTATCCAGAGGCGTACCATGCATCTTAGCGGGAACAATTTGTTCTTGTAAATTTTAAGGCTACTGACTAGCACCAGCTTTTTGCTGTGCAGTCAGCCTTTCACGATGCCGCAGGTATTATGCCTGCGGCTTTTTTGCGTCCATTTTTAGTCGTTTCACCATACCAGGGAGGAATTTATCATGATAATCGTAGCTACTCAACAGATCCAGAAATCGTATGGAGCAGATCCGGTTTTGCAGGATATTACTTTGGAAATAAAAGCAGGCGAGCGGGTCGGAATCGTAGGGCCAAACGGTGCTGGAAAAACCACGTTGTTCAAGCTGCTGGCAGGAATCGAAAGCCCTGACGCAGGTGAGCTGTACCGCGCAAAAGGGACGGTATGGGCTTATTTGCCGCAGACCCCTTCTTATCCAGCAGAGTGGACAGGAGAAGATGTAGTTGCAAGTGCATTTACGGAAGTACGCAAGCTTGAGCAGCAAATGCGCGAGCTGGAACAGCAGATGGGGGTGTCCTATGAAGACGAACAAGAGCTGAACCTCCTGATGCAGCGCTATCAGAGATGGCAGGACGAATTTGAGCAAATGGACGGATATCAATGGGAGACGAGAATGGCGCAAGTGACAGAAGGCTTGGGAATCTCCCCTGAGCTGCTGGCTACCCCTTTTGCCCAGTTAAGTGGCGGAGAGAAAACCAAAGCGGGTCTTGCCAAGCTGCTGTGTCAGCGCAGTGATGTTCTTTTGCTCGATGAGCCGACAAACCATTTGGACGTGCATTCGATGGAATGGCTGGAGGAGTTTCTAAAAAGCTATCCTGGCACGGTCCTGATTATTTCTCACGATCGCTACTTCCTTGATGCGGTCGTAACCTCGGTCTATCATGTAGACGGAGGCGAGGCAGAGTTTTATATCGGGAACTACAGTGCGTTCGTGACGGAGCGCGAAGAGCGGCTTTTGCGTCAGTTTGCTGCTTACCAAGAGCAGCAGAAGAAAATCAAGAAAATGAAAGAGACGATTAAGCGGCTGAAGGAATGGGGAAATCGCTCTAATCCGCCAAACGAAGCATTTCATCGCCGGGCAAAAAGCATGGAAAAGGCACTGGCGCGGATCGAAAGAATCGAAAGACCGAGGATGGAAGCAGATCGCATGGGCCTGCAATTTCAAAAGACGGAGCGCAGCGGTCAGGATGTGCTGGTAGCAAATAGCGTATACAAGTCATTTGGAGGGAAACGCCTGTTTGAAGACGCGAGCTTCCTGCTTCGTTTTGGCGAAAGAAAAGCACTGCTCGGTCCAAACGGTTGCGGCAAATCCACATTGATCAAGCTGTTACTCGGCGAGCTGGCACCAGATAGCGGTACGCTGAAGATAGGCAGCAGCGTAAAGGTCGGCTATTTATCACAGCAAGCACTGGAGGGTGACCAGAATCAAAGGCTGATTGACGTATTTCGGGAGGTGGCTCGCGTCACAGAGCCTGAAGCACGACATCTGCTTGCCCGTTTCCTTTTTTACGGAGAGCATGTGTTTAAACGAATTGGGCAGCTGAGCGGTGGGGAGAGGATGCGTCTGCGGCTCGCCCAGATGATGCATCAGGAAATCAATCTCCTGATTCTTGATGAACCGACGAATCATCTAGACATCGAGGCTCGCGAAACACTGGAGGAAGCGCTGGCTGATTTTAAAGGCTCGCTGTTTATCATCTCGCATGACCGCTATTTCCTGCAAAAGATGGTCGATGGTGTATTCTGGGTGGAAAATAGAGCGCTGGTCCACGATGTCGGTTCTTATGAAGAAGCGCGGGAAAAGCAAAAGCAGCGCAGCCTCGCCCAGACGGTGGAAAGTGAGGAGCGAGCGAAAAAGGTCGTACCCGAAAAGCCAGCTCCAGTAGTCGAAAGCGCGCCTGTGCAAGCCGTTGCACAAGCTCCAGCCAAGCGTCCCAACGCTTACAAGCTGGCAGAGCTGGAACAAAAAATCGCGAGTCTGGAAGCGAAAAAGGGAGAATTAACAGATCTTCTCCACAATGATGCAGCAGACTATCAGCAGCTTGTTGCATGGCAGCAAGAGATGGAGCAGGTGCAAAACGAGATGGATGCCACGTATTCAGCTTGGCTTGCGCTGCAAGAAGCATAGAGAAAAGAACAGAAAAAGATCCGCCAGCATATGCTCAACACTGGCGGATCTTCTTGTATGTATTTACGCTTGATGTACACTCGGCTCTGGCAAGCGACGGTAGCTACTTCTGAACCAGAGTAGGATCAGGACCATTAATACTCCTCCGAGGAAGAACGGACCGCTGTACGTGAATTGATAGACAGCACCACCTGCGAGCGGACCCAAAATTCGGCCCAAGCTGTCCATAGAGCTGATGGCTCCAGACGTAACGCCTTGGCCCTGCGTGGTTCTCTGTGTGATCATGGCCGTAGCTGTTGCTCGGATCATGCCTTGTCCAGCTCCAAACAGGGAGAGTATCAGGGCGAGGACCCAGAAGTTCCCGGAGAGCGGAATAGCGAAAAAACCGATTCCGTACAGGATCATTCCCAGAGTAAGAACGGCCGCTTCGCCTAGTCGCTTCACCATTTTGCCGATCAGCCCGCCTTGGACGAAGGCAGCAATAATCCCCATGACCAAAAACATATAGCCCAGATCTTTGGAGGTAAAGCCGTACAGATCATGAATGTACAGGGCAAAAGTCGTCTCCAGTCCCGAAAAAGCAAAAGAGACAATAAACAGAATGGCATAAAGCAGATGCAACGAGCCGAATAAAGACACAAACGGATTTCCTTGTGCCTCGCGCTTGTAGGAAGCCCGCTTTTCTTTTGGTAAGCTCTCTGGCAGCGCAAACAAAATGACAAAAAACGTGAGAAGGGCCACGATACCGGAAGCGTAAAATGGAACCGCAAATCCGTAAGCGCTTAACAATCCGCCGATCACTGGTCCAAAAACAAAGCTGAGACCAATCCCTGCGCCGATTACACCCATGCCCTTTGCGCGTTCATTGGAGGGGAACAGGTCAGCTACCATCGCAGTCACAGTAGGCAGTGCAGCGGCAGAGACGATTCCACCCAAAATCCGGTAAATGAGCATTTCTGTATAACTGCCTGCGATTCCAAACAGGATAAAGGTGATGGAAAATCCAAGCAGGCCAAACGCAACTAAAGGTTTTCTTCCGATGCGGTCTGAAAGTGTTCCCCAGATCGGAGCAAACACCAACTGCATAATATTGTAGCTGGCGAACAGGACGCCGATTTGAAAGGAAGACGCGCCCAGCTGTTCCGCAAAAAATGGTAGGATCGGGATAATAATACCAAAGCCCAGCATCGTGAGAAAAGCAATCAAGAACAAGAGGGCCAGATGCTTCTTATTCACAAAAAATACCTCTTTTCACACAAAAATCGATTCAGGATGTTGTTTACTTTTTCCACCTTACGTGATGGTTCATGGGAAGTCAAGCCAGCAACATAAGCATGTGGGCATGATCCATGTTATAATGGAAAAGAAACAAGAATCGTTCAGAATGTTGTCAAGTATATATCCATGAGGTGTTTGTGATCATGTCTACTGCGATGATGTACTACCTGGCCTGGCATGAAGATGATTGGCTGGATGAAGTCCTCGATCGTTTTCCCGAGGTGAATGCGCTTGTCCCGACCGCGAAAACCTTTGAGATGCTAGCCGAGAAAAGGCAGTCAGGGGAGGTAACACGAGCGGTACTCGTCCTGAATGCGGCAGAGGAACAAGAAAGATGCCGCGCATTTTTACAGCTTTGTTTAGAGCATGAACAGCTATCATCAGATCCTTTGTACATCGTCGGTTTGAAGCCAGAAGAGGAGGAGGCGTGGCGCGAAGCGTATCCAACCGCAAAGATCATTGTAATTACTGGCTTTGCTGTCGAATTTGACTACGACGCCGTCCTCGCTAGGATGGAAAGCGATCTGGAGGGAGCAAATTGAAAGCTGGCTCGAATGATTTCGATTTAAAAGCGTTTTTGCACCGCTTCGGTCTGTTCATTTATACGGGAGATCCCGAGGGGGATTTGCTGCTGATAGAAGATGAAATCCGGGAGCTTTACGAGTTGAATGTCATCGACAAGGAAGAGTTTCTGGAGGCATTGTCTGCTTTGCGTGACAGGCGAAAGGCAGAGGGGCGACAGTAAAGAAAAGGCGTGTTTATCATCAGGCAGGGGTCTGGCGATAAGCACGCCTTTTTCCGTTTCAGTACCGGACTGGCATTTCCGTAAGAAATTCTTCAGAAATCCTTTAAACATTCTTAAACGAATCTCTCTCTTTTTGAAAGGTTTCCCCGGTAGGATAGAGACAGGGAGCAAGGGAGGGATAAATCGTGGTAGGAGCAGACTATGTTACTCTTTTCGCCACAATGGTAAAAGGTATGGTAGAAAAGCCGATTCCAGATGAGATCACAGTGATGTCATTAGGTGCACAGGTTGCCCATATAGATTTACATGTATGGCTAGCATTTTTCTCGGTTTACGCGGGAGTGTCGATAGTGCTAGTAACAGGATACATAGTCGGGGCATTAATAGGAAGCCCCATCGTCGACTGGCTGCGCATGAGAAGGATCATCCCGGCAGGATTGGAGAGAACTCGGGAAGAGTGGAACCGATATCTGGGGTGGATGCTTTGCCTTGGCTTCTTTTTTCCGGTTGTTCGTCATTTGGTTCCGTTTGTAGTCGGGGCAGCCCGTCTGCCGCTTCGGGTGTTTTGCCTGTATTTTTTCCCGAGCAGCATCTTGTGGAGTTTTCATTATTATTTGGCAGGTTATTTGTTCGCAGATCGGATGGATGAAATGGTGGCGGGTGTCTATGCGTACAGCAAAATTACTCTGGTCGGGCTTTGCGTGATTGGCGCTGTATATACCGTGATTCGGCAGCTTCATCGGATAGAGAAAGGATAAAGAAGCAAACAACCGGGAACGAATATCCCATTGTGGTTGTTTGCTTTTTCGTTTTCTCGGTTTATACGATAGAGGAGGACTTTACCCAGCCAAAGCTGTCAAACCATTGCCCAGTTCTGTAATTGCTGATGCCCTGGCGAACGTAAGGAATGACGTTAGTCGGCAGTTGATCCATGTCCACCCAGCGCAGCTCATCGCATTTTTCAGGCTCGCAATTGCTGATTTCACCGCTCCAGCGGGAGGTGACCAGAAAAAAGTCAATTCGCTCGTCCAGAGAACGGCGATGCATGACGCCTGCGACTTGCAGATCTGAAGGCTCGATTGCGATGCCACATTCTTCTTTTGCTTCACGGATGGCTCCTGCCACCACTTCCTCGCCTCCATCCAAATGACCAGCAGGCACGCTGTAATTGCCGTCCTCATAGCCAGTGTTGTAACGGCGAAGCAGCAATATTTCGGTGCCGCGTACTAGAAAAAGATGAACGGCTACCGGCATGGTAAAGCGATCCTTGTTCATGTGCCTTTATCTCTCCCTTTTTAGAAGCCGCCTTCTTCTGGACGGTGATTTTCAGCCGCTTTGCGCTGGCGCTCCAGCTTCCTTTGTTTCACGAGTGGGGAGCTTGTCATGGCGAAAAGCAGCATGCCAAAGCCTGCGACACCCAGCACAATTCCGATAATAAGATATAAAGTAGACATAATAGGTACCTCCTTTTTTCGTGAAAGCAGACATGATTATGGGCTTGAACTGTGCTATAATTGCACAGTATGTTTTCATTCGGTTACAGGTAGTGATTTCAAGAACAAGCAGGGAGGATTTTTCGAGATGACTCAGCATACATCTGTTGATCAGCTTTCCATTAATACCATCCGCACGCTGGCTATCGATGCCATCGAAAAGGCCAACTCCGGCCACCCAGGAATGCCGATGGGCGCAGCTCCCATGGCACACGTGCTGTATAGCCGTTTTATGAAGGTAAACCCGAGCAATCCGAAGTGGATTGACCGTGACCGTTTTGTCCTGTCAGCAGGACATGGCTCCATGCTATTATACTCGATGCTGCACTTAATGAAATACGATGTTTCTCTGGAAGATCTACATAATTTCCGCCAATGGGGCAGCAAAACACCTGGGCATCCTGAGTTTGGTCATACTGCTGGTGTTGATGCCACGACTGGTCCTCTTGGACAAGGTATCGCGATGGCTGTAGGGATGGCAATGGCTGAAAAGCATATGGCTGCTGTATACAACCGTGACAAATTCGACATTGTAAACCACTTCACCTACGTGATTTGTGGCGATGGCGACTTGATGGAGGGTGTTTCCAGCGAGGCTTCTTCACTGGCAGCTCACCTGAAATTGGGCAAAATGATCGTTTTGTACGATTCTAATGATATCTCTTTGGATGGCGAGCTGTCTCGTTCCTTCTCCGAAAATGTAGCTGGACGCTACCAAGCCTATGGCTGGCAGTACCTGCGTGTAGAGGATGGAAATGATTTGGCTGCGATTGAAGCAGCGATTGCTGAGGCGAAGCAGGATTTGGATCGTCCTACCCTGATCGAGGTAAAAACCGTGATCGGTTATGGTAGCCCGAATAAAGGCGGTTCCAGTGCTTCCCACGGTGCACCGTTGGGTAAAGACGAAGTAAAATTGACAAAAGCAAGTTACGCTTGGACACATGAAAATGAATTCCATGTGCCTGAAGAAGTAGCAGAACTGTATGCAGGACTGGCAGCAGCGGGCGTAAAGGCTGAAGCTTCCTGGAACGACCAGTTTGCTGAATATGCCAAAGCGTATCCTGATCTGGCTGCACAGTTTACTACTGCTGGGGAAGGTCACCTGCCAGCAGGCTGGGACAACCATATGCCAACGTATGAAGCAGGCGCAAAGCTGGCTACCCGTGTAGCATCCGGTAATGCGATCAACGCTTTGGCAACGAGCGTTCCGTTCTTCCTGGGCGGTTCTGCAGACCTGGCACATTCCAATAATACTGTGATCAAAGACGCTGGCAACTTCCTGCCGGGCACATACGAAGGCCGCAACATCTGGTTCGGGGTTCGTGAGTTCGCGATGGGAGCGGCTCTGAATGGTATGGCGCTGCATGGGGGCGTAAAAGTGTACGGCGGTACATTCTTCGTCTTCTCTGACTATGTACGTCCAGCTATCCGCCTCTCTGCACTGATGAAGCAGCCAGTGGTGTACGTCTTCACGCACGATTCCATCGCTGTCGGTGAAGATGGACCAACCCATGAGCCTATCGAGCAATTGGCGTCTCTGCGTGCGATGCCAGGCTTGAACATACTGCGTCCAGCAGATGCGGTGGAAACGAATGAAGCATGGAAATATGCAGTATCTCGCACAGATGAGCCAACTGTTTTGGTATTGACTCGTCAAAACCTGCCAGTCTTGCCAGAAACGCTGGAAAAAGCAGCAGAAGGCGTGAGCAAGGGTGGTTATGTACTCGCAGACGCACCAAGCGGCAAGCCACAGCTCATCCTGATTGCGACTGGCTCAGAAGTATCCCTAGTGATGCAAGCACGTGAACAGCTCCAGTCTCGTGGAGTAGAAACGCGCGTGGTTTCTCTGCCAAGCTGGAACCTGTTCGAGCGTCAATCCAAGGAATATCGTGACTCCGTAATTCCACCAGCTGTTAAAGCGCGTGTAGCAGTAGAGATGGGCTCCCCAATGGGCTGGGAGCGCTATGCGGGAGATGGCGGTACAGTAATCGGCATCAACCAGTTTGGCGCATCTGCACCTGGAGATCGCATCATGAAAGAATACGGCTTTACGGTTGAAAATGTAGTAGCAGAAGCTGAAAAATTGCTGAAGTAAACGAGCGGATTCCTGGGCAGGCCTATCTTCTATTATGGAAGATAGGCTTTTTCCAATACTTTTCCACCGTACAACGCGAAAAAGAATGGTAGGATATAGGCAGCCAGTCTTTGGCCGACCATAAAGGAAGCCCGTGGTAGCCAAAAAGCAGCCCGCAGCCTCGTTTGAGCAGCCAAAATACAACCAAGTGATAGATAGCTACCCGCGCAAAGAAACTTTTTTCGAATGCAATCGTCTATAATGATGTGGGGGAGAGAGAATTCAGGAGGTAAAAAATGGCAACAAAGGCCAAGAAGAAGGTCAAGAAGAAAAAAAGCAGCTTGCTGATGATTGCCGTATCGTTTGCAGTCTTCCTTCTTTTAAGCGTCATCGGGGGATACTTTTCGCTGCTGTACGCGGGAGACCGGATGATTGCGGAAAATGAGCAAAAGCTGAAGGATCTAAAAGCAGAACCAACCGTAATTTATGACAAAAACGGTGTCGAGCTCACAAGCTTGATACGTGAAAAAAACCGTGAGTACAAGTCGATTAGTGAAATGCCAAAAATATTAACCAATGCCTTCCTCGCCGTTGAGGATCGACGCTTTTATGATCACAAAGGCGTGGACATGGTTCGGATTGGTGGAGCCATCATCAATGACATCAAAAAAGGGTCGTTGGCAGAGGGCGGCAGCACCATTACCCAGCAATTAGCTAGAAACGTATTTCTCACCCTAGATCAAACATTTTGGCGTAAAACGAAAGAAATGAGTATCGCAATCGGATTGGAGCGGAAATACTCCAAGGATCAAATCTTGGAGATGTATCTGAACCGCGTGTATTTGGGTAAAGGGGAATTCGGGGTCGAGGATGCTTCCCGCTATTACTTTGGAATGTCTGTTGACAGTGATAAGTTTACGATCGCAAAAGCAGCGATGCTGGCTGCGATCCCAAAAGCACCGACCACCTACAACCCATTCAACAATCCTGAAAAGGCAAAGCTTCGCCGGGATACAGTTATTCGTCTGATGGCAGAGCAAGGCATCATTACGGAAGCACAAAAGATCGAGGCACAGGCAGAGCCACTGCCGACGGAACCGTCTGAAGTGCCAGGCTCATCGGGACTGAAAAAAGGCTATCGGGCATTTTTTGATCACATGGTAGAGGAAGCAGAAGCGACGTATGGCGTGACAGAGGAAGAACTGTACCGCGGCGGCTGGTCTGTATACACGACGTTTGATCCAAAAATCCAGGATGCCATGGTCAAAGAGTATGACAATCCGAAAAACTTCCCGAAAGACGGAACAGAGCGCAGTGTAGAGTCTGCCATGATTGTGTTAGATGCTAAAAATGGCGGGATTGCAGGCATGATGGGCGGACGCAATTACGCTGTAAAAGGCTTCAACCTTGCGACAGATATGAAGCGTCAGCCAGGCTCGAGCTTCAAGCCAATCGCGGTATACGCTCCGGCGATTGATATCGATAGTAAAAAATGGGGTCCAAATTCATCTCTCAGCAACAAAAAGCAGAGCTTTAACGGCTATGAGCCGCGCAACTACAACAACAAGTACAGTGAGACTGTAAGCATGAACCGGGCATTGATTGACTCACTGAACATTCCTGTTGTTTGGCTGTTGAACGAGATTAAAGTCCCGACTGCATTAAAATATTTAGAGAAATTCGGCATTGAAATGGAGCCTGAGGACCGCAACCTGGCTATCGCGCTGGGTGGTCTAAGCAAAGGAACGTCTCCGTTGAAAATGGCGCAAGCCTACACGGCTTTTGTGAATGGAGGCGTCGTCTCTGAGGGACACACCATCACCAAGATTGAAAACAAAGCCGTTGGTATTTTGCGCGAGTATGAAGTAAAACAAACCGAGGTTCTGAAGCCGCAGACAGCGTGGACTGTCCACACTATGCTGGAAAGGGCCGTTCAAGAGGGGACCGGTAAAGCAGCTCGTATCTCCGGGCGTCATGTAGCAGGGAAAACAGGTACAACCCAATCCACGATCGGAGACAGCAGCGTCAACAAGGACGCCTGGTTTGTAGGCTACACCCCTGAATACGTGGGTGCAGTATGGATGGGCTTTGATAAAGAGGATAAAAATCACTTGATGCGTCAAGGTAGCAGTCTGACAGCTCAGATGTTTTCCAAAGTATTGGCAGAGGGGCTTAAAGGCGTGAAGTCTACAGACTTTGTCCGACCTGGTGGAGCAGTAGAAGAAGAGCCAGAGGAAGAAACAACTCCGCCGATTCAATTGGAAGCGACCATGACGATGGATAGCAACACTCAGCAGCTGCAAGTCCTTTTAAGCTGGATTGGTGGCGAACCTGACTACACCTATGACGTCTACCGAGTGAAAGAGAATGGTCAAAGCCAAAAAATCGCCGCTGATGTTAAAGATACGATCTATATAGACGTATTGGATAGCCCAGTGAAATATCGCTACATGGTTATTCCACGCAATAAGGACGGGCAGGAACAGACACCTTCGCCAATTGTTGATATCAACACGAAGCAGCTGGAAAACTTGATAAATGACGGCCAGGACCATCACGAGGACGGCAATAATCAAGGTGGTATACCAGAAGAAAATGGAAATGGAGATTCCGGCCAGCTTCCGCCTGACACAGGTAACGGCGACCAGACAAATGGTCAGCCAACAGATGGCCAAGGCAATTCTGGCAACCAGGGAAATCAAGGCAATCAAGGAAACTCAAATGGTGGAGAAGCACCGCCACCTGATATCGGGAATCCGAATGGAAATCAACCAGGATCTTCCTCCGGGGGGATTGAATTACCTCCACCACCTGAGGATGGCTCACAGCAGACATTTCCCGAAGGAACAAATGGGTGACGTCTAGCATAGAATGAACCACTCAAACAGATTCACCTATTTGCACATCTTCTTCCGCGTGGTACAATACCAATAAATCGGGAGACAGGGGGGACAGTCCATGTCTGACTACGCAAAAAGGGATTTACCCACATTTTTCATTGAACAATTGCGCCAAACTAAGGTGAATTTTGAGCGAGCTCTCGACTGTAAACACACCGATTTTGACGATCTATACCCATACATGAATGAACAGCCTCAGTTTTTCTGGTACAAACGATACGTCGCATGGTCGGAGCTATTGACTGTGGTACGTCTGGCTGAGGAACTGGGCGTCGAATGGACACAGGATTTCAGTGAGCAGCAAGTGGAATTCATCAAAGGGAAAGTTCTACAAGGAAAAGTGCTCGATTATTGGAAAGCGGAAGAAGAACAAGAAGAAACGATAAGCCAGCTTGAGGAAGAAAAATAATAATAAAAGCGCGTTCCCACGAAAAGGGAGCGCGCTTTTTTGGTTGATTCCTGGTTGCTGGAGAAACTTTCTAGCGTAACGAAATCCATTCTCTCTCGTCTTTCCTACAAAGGGGGCGCGAGTGAAGTACCTCAATGCAGCCAATTGTACGTAATGGTTGGTGTTTCCTCTTTTGGACCTGCGGCCAGTATGAAAAGGGCTGGGTTGCTCCACGGCTTAGCGGGTGCCGTTATATCTGAAATGACTACCTCTGTTCCCAATGAGACAAAGCTGTATAGCTCTTCGACATCTTTATTAAGCAAGCGAATGCACCCGAGTGAGACCTCACTCCCGATGCTCTCGGGATGATTGGTACCATGAATGGCGTATCCATCACCGGAAAAAACCATGCCGCGTGTGCCATAGATGTTGTCATGACCACGTGGGCGACTGATTTTTTGCTGAATCGTATAATAGCCTTCAGGTGTAGAGCCGTTTTTACCGATACCAGCAGGATAGCTGCGAACCACATGTGAGCCGCTTACAAGCCGCATCGTTCGGGTCGACTGTGACAGCTGAATCTGGAGCGGCTCCAGTGCATGCAGCGGCTCGGGATACCCAGGGAGAGGCAGAACATCACGTATGCTTGCCCAGGCAGTCTCAGGGCGGAACAATCCCGGTCGATATTCATAAGAGAGCAGACCTAATTCCGTTAGTGGCGCTGGGATTTGTGGCAGTGTGTTGCTCGGGTAGGCTGCCGCCAAATCAGCCAAGCGAGCAGGCAACGAGCCTGTTTGCTGATACGTTCGATACAGTGCGTTGCGCAGTGTCAGAACATGCTGGAGTGTCATTTGCTCCTGCTCAAGTGCGGCTCTTGCCGCGAGAACTAACGGCTCCTGTTCGTAACGACCAGGATGGTCAAACCATTTTTGATTCGTGACGGTTCGATTCACGGGATTGTACTGCATGACTCCAAGCACTTCTCTTGGCTGATAAAACAAAAGCGGCGTAAATAATGGGCTGCCAGGAACCTCAGGCACAGCAATTACTGTAAATGGCTGTGAGAGCACCGGACGCCGTGCTTCCATATAGCGACGTAATTGCTTTGCTCTCTCTTCTATGCTGAGATTCGATGGAACGGCAATGACTTCTACATGGGGCCGGTCAGGAACCGCCGCCGGTTTTGGTATAGCCGTTTGTGGAGAGGTTGCCTCCTGGTCAGGCTCGGTCAACAGTCCTGGCGAATAGGCAAACTGGAAGAAGAGAAAGAGCATCGAGGCCAGCAGAAAACGCATTCTTTTTCTCATGTCCTGCTGTCGTTTTGCTCGCAGTAGTGTTTGATAAGCTTCTCTTGCATCATCGTAGAAGGGGCCTTGCCCTGCGCGCAATGCGCGTCTGTGTGCGGCAAGTGCCAGCTCTGGCTCTCCTCGCGCTTCTCGCTCACGGCCAAGATGATACCAACCGATCGCCTCATCGGGATGCTGTTCGGTAAACCACCGGTAAAAGGAGAGGTCGCTTTGATCCGGATATTTCATATGAAACGCGCTTTTTTCTTGTAAAAACGAAACCTTGTCCACCGATACTCCCCCTTATTAGGTTGTATCGGCACAGATGAGCAAAATAGTGAGGATGGAGGAGAAAAAGATGGTTTACTTGCGAACGATCAAGCTTCTTCGAGACGAATTTCCCGATACGAAACAATATCCGTTCGGACTTGGCTCTCTGCAGTCCATCGAGGAAATCGAGCTGGAGAATCCGGTCACCTTTTTTGTGGGGGAGAATGGATCGGGCAAGTCGACACTGCTTGAAGCGATCGCCTATCAATGCGGGTTTCATACTGCGGGCGGGTCCAGGAACAATTTTTACGACGTAGACAAGTCAGACGCGAGCCTTGGCGACTACATACGCCTCTCCTGGATGCCCAAGCTGACCAATGGCTTTTTTCTGCGGGCAGAGAGCTTCTATCAGTTTGCCAGTCATATAGATGAAACGGAGCGAACTCGTCCTCGTCCCACACGCTATAAAAATTACGGCGGTCGCTCCCTCCACGAGCAGTCACACGGGGAATCGTTTCTCTCCTTGTTTTCGCATCGATTCGAAGGAAGAGGGATCTATCTTTTGGACGAGCCCGAGGCTGCCTTGTCGCCCATGCGTCAATTAGCATTCCTGTATGTCATGCAGGATCTGGTTGCAGAGGGGGCGCAGTTTTTGATTGCCACTCACTCTCCGATTTTGATGGGATTGCCGGGTGCTACTATCTTAAACTTCGATGCTTCTCCGCTTACAGAGATTCGTTACGAAGAGACGGAGCATTATCAAATTACAAGGCGATTTCTCGAGAATCCCGCCAAATTTCTGATGGAATAAAAAAATTTCTCTCCTGACTGTCACAAAAAAGGCTTCGGCGGTTTCTATTAGATGAACGAAGCAAAAAAGCAGCCTCTCCATACACGGCTGGCACGAGTCAGTAGCGTATGGCAGGCAAATGAGTGAGGGGAGGGAGAGCTAGTGGAGGTGCATGCAAAACTGATGATGAATCGAGTGCATGTCCAAGATGAGACAGATTCCTTCAAGGATTTGTTTACGACGTACTATCCCTTTGTCGTCAGGCAGATCATGCGGATTGTCAAAGACCAGCAAACGGCTGAGGATATCGCCCAGGACGTTTTCCTCTCCTTTTATCATACAGATCGTTCGGCTATTGAGCACATCCCGGCATGGCTCACTAAATCAGCCCTGTATGCGTCCTATAACTACTTGCGTTCAGAAAAGCGCAGGTACGATAGACAAGAGCGTGGAGCAGCTGAAGAGGAGAGGGTGTCTCCTTCCTCAGAAGAGATGTGCTTGGAAAAGGAAGCGATTGATCAGGTGCGTGACGTTCTGGCACAGCTGGACGAAAGAGAGCGAACCTTGCTCGTCATGAAATACTCAGGCTATCCATATACGGAATTGGCAAAGGCCACAGGGGTTGAGGTCAGCTCCGTGGGGACGATCCTATCAAGAGCCAAGAGTAAATTCCGCAAGCTGTACGACCTGCTAAGGGGGGAAGAAGGATGAAATGTGCAGATACGGGCTTTATGCAGTCATTTTTGGATGGAGAATGCGGACTTCAGGAAAGCGAGCGGTTCATCGCCCACTTGGAGACATGCACAGAATGCAGCGAGCAGCTGGAAGCATTGTCTGCGCTTGATTCCTGGACCCACGGGACGCTTAAGCAGCAGCTATTTCGTCCGACCGATCAAGTAAAGGTAAATACAGAGGCAGCCTGGCAGACCTTTTCACAACGAATCGGGCAAAATACAAGCTTTGTTCCACAAAATCAGACTACGAATCAAGAGCATGTGGCAAAAAGGAGCTGGAAGAACATGAATCAAAAGACAAAGAAATGGGTAACAGGATCATCAGTAGCAGCGGTTCTCGTTGTATCGCTATCGTTTCCACAAGTGCAGGCGGCTGCGAGTGATTTCCTGTCCATTTTCAGAATGGATAAAGTCGAGTTCGTAAAAGTGACGCAAGAAGATCTGGCGCAGGTTGAAGGCTGGTTGAATAGCGGCAAGGCAGGCGAGATGGAGCTTGCGGGCATCGGCAAGCTGTGGATTGACGAGGCTGAACAGGGTAAGATCGAGAAAGGCGAGCACAATAAATACTACAATAGTAGAGAATCAGCGGAAAAAGCAGGTGTGAAGCTGCCAGCCATCCCAAGTGATATGACGTTCGAGGGTGTAGACGTCAGCACACCGTATACGATCCATTTTGAAATGAATGTCGAGAAAGCAAACAAGCTTTTGGCACAGCTGAAGGTTGAAAACCGTTTTGACGAAAATTTGAGCGGAAAACGGTTCTCGCTCCACGTAGCCAACATGCAAAACATCTGGATGAAAAACGATAAGGATAGCATCGCTTATTCCGTAGTGAGCGCACCTGAGCTGCAGGCGCCAGAGGGAGTAGACATGGCGCAGCTTCGAGACACCATGCTGTCCTTGCCTTTTATCCCGAATAACGTGAAAAAACAAATGCTAAGCATTGATGATTGGCAGCACACTCTCCCGCTTCCGTATCTGGAAGACGGCGATAGCAAAATGAAAGAAGTAAAAGTACACGGTCAGGCAGGCGTTCTGATCACGAATTCGTATCACAAGCAGTTGATCTGGCAGGAAAATGGTCAAATCCATACACTAGGCGGCAGTAATTCAACGGAAGAAGAGCTGCTGGCATTGGCAAAAAATTTGAAGTAAATACAGTGAGATAGCAGAGTTTTCCATCAGGGAGACTCTGCTTTATCCTGTTTTTGGCGGAAGTGGAGGAGACGGATGTCTGATTTCGTTATCGAAACCTGGGAGCTGTCCAAGCAGTATGGCGGCAAAGCAGGCTGTAAAAACATTACCCTTCAAGTACCACGAGGCTCTGTTTTTGGCTTTCTTGGACAAAATGGGGCGGGAAAAAGTACGTTTGTCCGTACGATGCTTGGGCTCTTGCATCCGACGAATGGAAAAGCGGTCATGCTTGGGCACCCGATCGGGAGTGTAGAGTCACGCAAAAAGGTCGGGTACTTGCCAGAGCTGTTCCGATATCCTGACTGGTTGACCGGTACGCAGCTGCTGGAGCATCATGCGGAGCTATGTGGATTGTCCCGCAGCGAGCGCAAAACGGTCATTCGCGATGTCGTAGAGCTGGTCGGCATGGCAGGGCGGGAAAAAGAGCGAATCCGTGGCTTTTCAAAAGGTATGCAGCAGCGTATCGGTCTCGCATGTGCACTACTGTCTGACCCGGAGCTGATTTTTTTGGATGAACCGACGTCCGCCTTGGACCCGATTGGGAGAAAGGAAGTACGTGAATTGATAGCGAGGCTGCGTGATCAAGGGAAGACGATTTTTCTCAACAGTCATCTGCTAAGCGAAATGGAGACTGTGTGTGATCATGTCGGCATTATTCATCGAGGAGAGCTGGTCGTTCACGGGGAATGGCGTAAGCTGAGTGCGGTTCTGCCGCAAATTGAGCTGACGCTGGAGCAAGTGAGTGACAGGCTGCCAGCCAATGTCCCATCCTATGTCACGGATATGCGGCTGCTCAGGCAGAACGAAGGGCAGGCGACGTGGCTGTTCACGTTGGACGAAGAGGGGCGTGTCCCAGCCCTTTTGGCAGAATTGATTGCAGCCGGTGCCGCCGTTCATGAGGTGATCAAGAAGCAGCAGTCGCTAGAGGAAGTATTCCTGTACTGGGTGCAGAAAAAGGAGGGGGAAGAGCATGTGGCCGATCGTAAAAATCACGTATAGAGAGATGATTTCCAAGCGGATATTTGCGATTACGATCCTGATGTCAATTGCTTTTCTGATCTTGTTTGGGGTGGCTACCTGGTACGCTTCTCGGGAAATGGGCGAAATGACCGGAGGCAGCGATATGCTGCTGCAGCAGGGCTTTTTCTCTACCCAACTGCTTGGGATGGGATTGTATTTCGGTTCCTTTATTACGGCGTTGCTGGCGATACTCAGCAGTGTTGGCAGCATCGCGTCTGAGGTAGAAAGTCATCAGATCGATACATGGCTCGCGCGTGCTCTGCCCCGGCACAAGTATCTGCTCGGGAAGTTTGGCGGACTCGCTAGTATGCTCATCATTTATTCGACTCTGATGTTTGTCGGTCTGCTAGGGATTAATCAATGGGTCGGTGGAGGAGTTCTGGCTGTTGATGTCAGTGTGGGACAAATTTTCTCTTCCCTTTTCTACTTTGTGTTGATGCCTGTCATTCTTGTATGCGTCTCCCTGCTTCTCAGCAGTATGACAACTACGGTGACCGGCGGGATTATCTTGATCATCCTGTACGGCATCAGCTTTATTGGCGGCTTTATTGAGCAATTGGGCACGATTATTGGCAATAGCTCGTTGATGAATATAGGTATCATCTCCAGCCTGCTATTTCCTACCGATTCGCTGTTCAGACAATCGACCATTGCGTTGTTTGATACGGCTGATGACCCTATTTCGTTTGCGTCACAAGGAATTTTTGGGACAGCGTCTGCTCCGAGCACGGCGATGTTTATTTACACACTCTGCTATGGTGTAGTTGCTTTGCTCTTGGCGGTTCGGGTTTTTCAGAAACGCGATGTGTAGGCGGATGATCAATAAAAAGAGAACGGCTATTGCTGCCGTTCTCTTTCCTTTAGTAGCTGAATTAATTGGTCCAGCTTCTCATTTTGTTGTTGGTCGTGTAAGGTCTTGTTTTTCATAAAACGGATGACGCAGATGATCAAGTACACAACCAGCGCATAAAACGCCAGCATAATGATTACTGGGAGAAAAGGAGTGAATCCGAGTGATGACATAATGCAACCTCCAACTGGAAAATTTAGGTTCCCATTATTCTATCATTTCTTTCTTTGATATGGGGAAAAAAGTAATAAAAATCGCCTGACCTCACTGGAAGAGATTTTCACTCTTCTGGATGATCAGGCGATTTTGTTTTTGGTGCCGTTTACTTGATCTGACAGCTGGCTTCTACGCGGTAGATGCGTTGTCCGCGAGAGGAGAAGCGCTCTTCGTACTCGGTCATTACATTATCTGCTGCGAGCTTGGACTGATGCAGATCGAACGTAATATTGCGCATCTGGAAACGCTCGCCAGCAAATTGGTTGAGGGAGAACTCAAACAATGGCTCATTGTCTGTCTTGAGATGAATCTCGCCGTCCTCTTTCAACACTTGGCGATACGTCTGGAGGAAGCTCGCGTAGGTAAGTCTGCGCTTGGCATGACGTGTTTTTGGCCAAGGATCGCTGAAATTGAGATAAAGACGAGAAACTTCATGATCAGCGAACAGTTCAGTCAGTTTTGAAGCATCAAACTGAACAAAAGCCAGATTGGGAATCTCACGGTATTCTGTACGCTGAACAGCGCGCAGGACGACCTCAGCCTTTAGCTCAACAGCAATGAAGTTTACGTCAGGGTGGCGCTCGGCCAGTGTATTAATGAAACGTCCTTTTCCACAGCCGATTTCGATGTGGATCGGATTGTCATTTCCGAAGCGATCCTTCCACCGTCCCTTGTAGCTAACGGGGTTATCAACGAATGTCGGATATTCACGCAGGGCCGATTCGGCACCTGGAATGTTGCGCAGTCGCATATGTGCCTCCTTCATGAAAACGAACTCCTATCTACTTTACGATGAGTCTTGCTAGGTTGCAAGCCTAGAGAAGAAAGAGTTTATGGATTCCAGCAAAGTCCACCGACCGCATCGATAGTTAGGAATTTTTTACAAAGAGCACTAGGACATAAGTCGCATGACGAGTGGGTTTTGAGGAAAAGCGCAGGATAAATTTAGCACAATTGCGAGGAACATCTTGGAAATAAAATTTACTGAAAATTTGAGGAATGCCTGTAAAATAAGGCTTCAGGCCGTCAAGGGGAAAAAATATCCAGAAGTGGTTACGTAATTTGGCAATAATTTGGTAATTTCAAGGCGTGATAGCTTTGGTAAAGTAGAGAACAAGTGAGAGGTCAGCCAAACTTTGCATATAAAACCATGCAACGCGTTTCGGAAAGGGAAGCTTAGCAGCTTTTTGTACGATACACGTACGATACCTTTTCAACACGAACAAAAGGGAGGATGAACAACATGAAATTACATAAAGCATTCGTAGGAATCCTGATGGGCCTAACATTAGGTATGACCGCTATCGTAGCGCCATTGCCGGGAGATCAAAACGTAGCACATGCAGCTTGGACACAAGCGAAGGCTGACAAAGTCATTACGACTGGGAAAAGATATTTGGGTACACCTTATAAATTTGGTGCGAGCAAAAATACAACGGCTGTATTTGACTGCTCATCCTTTACACAACGCGTATTTCGTGTAGCGGTCGGAAAAGAATTGCCTCGTGATTCACGTGCCCAATCAAAAAAGGGGATAAGCGTGTCCAAAAGCAATTTGAAAAAGGGCGATCTGATCTTCTTCAAGGCGAGCCAGACTACGACCTCCAAGCGCATCACACATGTGGCGATCTATGCGGGTAACAACAAGCTCTTACATACCTATGGACAACCTGGCGTTACCTTCTCTTCTTTCAAAGGAACGTCTTGGGAGAAGCGCTTTGTCTCAGCGCGTCGCGTCCTGTAATCTACTCTACTTAATAATACGTCTGAAAACGCAAGATGTTGCGTCTAGGTCGAAAGTAATATTTGTAAATAATCAGGAGAGAGGAGAATCCGAGAAGGGTTCTCCTCTTTGCGTGGCGATATTTGACAAACGAGGGCATCCTTTTATATAATTCGAATCGGAATGAAAATTCATTCCGATTTACTTGAGGGGGCATTGAGTGTGTCGGAAACGAAACGAGATTTGATCTTGGATGCTTCGCTTGTCCTTTTTGAACAACGTGGCTTTGACGGAACGACCGTTCCGATGATTGTAGAAAAAGCGGGAGTCGGTGCAGGCACCCTTTATCGCTATTTTGAAAATAAGGAAGCCCTGGTCAATACGCTGTTTCAAAAATGCATGGATGATCTGCTGGACGCTTTGAAAAATGGCTATCCGCATTCGTCTGATGACGTGCGCAAGCAGTTCCATCATATTCTCAATAGCGTGATTACCTACTCCAAAACAAACATGAATGCGGTGCTGTTTCTGGATGCACATGCAAACGGTTATTTTTTGGACGATGCCAGCCGTGATTCTTACAAGAGATTTAAAGAGTTTCTTTTTGTATTCATTGATCAAGGCCAGCAAAAGAATAAGATTCGTCCATTACCTGCTGAGGCGCTGATTGCAATCGTTGGAGGTACCTTTATTGCACTGTGCAAAGCGTTTCAGGATGGCGAAATGAACGAGTCGCCAGAACTGCTGGCAGGTATTGAAGAGGCGTGCTGGGATGCGATCAGAGTTATTTAATTCTGATCCTCCTTTTTAAGTAAAAACGGAATGAATGTTCATTCCGTTTGATTTGAAGAGAGAAAAAACAGGAGTGAGGAGATCATGAAATTCACTGCGAGAAAATATGCTGGGCTTGTATTAATTGTCTCCATTGCCCTCTTAGGGACGGGATGCAATACGAAGGGGTCTTCAGCAGCTACTGAAGAGGTACAATTGCAAGCCAAGCTGGTGGAAGCAGTACCGATCCAGCTGCAAAGGCTGGGGCAAGTAAGCGAATTGTCAGGAACGCTGGCCCCGATCGAAGAAACGACTGTGTCTTTTGAAATTTCGGGACAGATCAATTCACTGCCCTTTGAAGAAGGAGACACTGTAAAAAAGGGTGAGGTACTCGCTAGTCTGGATGCTACTGACTACTCGCTCCAGCTAGCCTTGGCGAATGCGGATGTACACGGTGCAGGGGCTAATTTGGCGAAAGTAAAAAATGGTGCCAGGCTTCAAGAAATCCAGCAAGCAAAAGTGGTAGTAGAGGCAAAGAGCATCACACTTGCCAAAGTACAAAAGGATTATCAGCGAATGGAGCAGCTTTATAAGAATGGCGCGATCTCCCAGACGGAGTTTGAAGATGTGAAAAATGCAGTCGAGCTTGCGGAAAAAGACGTAGCAGCAGCCGAGGAAGCATACGCGCTTGTAGCATCAGGGGCGCGCACGGAGGATGTCGGCCAGACGCAAGCGAGCTACCAGGGAGCCGTTGTGACGAGGGAGCAAGCAGCAAGCACCTTGGCAAAAGCCCAGCTAAAAGCCCCTATTGCAGGTACCATTTTGTCAAAATTAACGGACGTAGGCCAGCTAGCAAGTCCTGGGACTCCCGTTTATCGCATCGGTACGATCACGCAGCTGAAAACGATACTCCCTGTACTGGATAGTCAAATCGGGTCATGGAAGGTGGGTGATGCTGTTGAGCTTACATTATATGAGAGTGGGCGAACGGGGCAGGTCACCAAAATCTATCCTTCTACAAACGAGCAGACGGGCACGATCAGTGTAGAAGTGGTATTGAATAATACTAAGCAGGACTGGTTTGCTGGGCAAGTAGTCAGCGCGGTGCACAGCATGGCGAAAGCAGAAGGGATCTTCGTTCGCTCAGAGTCCGTGTTTAGCCGTGGTTCCGAACCATTTGTCTTTCTATATAAAGAGGGCAAGGCAGTAAAGACACCTGTTTCACTGGGGAAATTCATTGACAATCAATTCGAAATTACTGCTGGTTTACACGTCGGGGATCAGTTGATTCTGAAAGGAGCGGATCGATTGCTCGATGGAGATGCGGTTTCTTTAAAGGGAGGAAACCAGCATGATTGAGTTTTTCATCAAAAAGCGAAAAATAACCTTGGTCTTCTTTGCGATGATCGTTTTGATGGGGGCTTTTGTCACCTTTACTCTGCCGAAGCAGGAACAGCCTGACATCATTGTCGGAACGGCAGTAGTCACGACTATCTACCCGGGAGCGACTCCGGAGAAGGTAGAGCAGACCGTCACGAAAAAGCTTGAACAAAAGATCAATGAGGTACAGGGCATCAAGTCGATTCAATCCGAATCCCGTTCAGGTGTCTCGATTATTGAGATCAAGACTGAAAATAACGTCGTGCCGAAAAAAGTATTTGAAGAGCTGCGAAAAAAAGTAAAGGATGCCGAAGCTGATTTACCAGAGGATGCAGAGCAGCCAGCGATCAATGATGACATGAGCAGAACGTTCATTCAGTCCTTCCAGATTACGGCGCAATCGTTTGAACAAATTTTACAGCTGAGAGATACGTTGGATCTATGGAAGGATCAGCTGCGGACAGTGCCTGGTGTCTCGGATGTCTCTATCCTTGGTTTGCCCAAGCAGGAGGTCAAAATCAGCGTCCATGCACAAAAACTGCAACAGTACGGCATTTCGTGGGGACAGGTCATGAATGCTGTTCAAACCAAAAATGAAACGACACCTCTCGGGGATGTCAATATCGATAGCCGCAAGTATCAGCTTACATTGCCAGTCAACTACGATGTAAGTATCTTTAACAAAGTCGTTGTGTCACGTACAAGCGAGGGAGCACCCGTCTATTTACAGGATATTGCCACGATCGTAGACGGTACAAAGAGACTGGAATATCGAACGTACTATAATGGAAAGCCTGCTGCTACGGTCAGTATTAATGCCGAATTGGGAAGCGACGTTCCCCGCGTCCAGAAGGCTGTTGATCAAAAGCTGGAGACATTGCAGGAGATGCTGCCATCCTGGGCCAAGAAAGAACCTGTCTATGCTCAGGTGGAGCGCATTGATGACCTCTTTTCCGATCTGCTGCATGAAATGGTGATTGCCATTGCCGCCGTATTATTCATCTGCACATTAGGCTTGAATGTGACGACATCGCTGATGGTAGCACTTGCGATCCCGATTTCATTGGCTGCTGGAATGGCCGTCCTGCCTTTTTTGGGGATTACGCTGAATCAGATGACAGTGTTTGGACTGATCATCGTACTCGGTATCCTGGTGGACGACGCTGTCGTTGTGAATGACAACATTGAAAGAAGGCTGTCTGTCTTGGGGGAAGAACCGTCCAAGGCGGCTTTGCTGGGGACGAAAGAGGTTTCGGTATCAATTCTTACCGCGACGCTTGCCACCATGTCTGCATTTGGACCAATCATGTTCCTGACTGGTGACGCAGGTCAGTTTATTTACCCGGTTCCGGTCATCATCATGTTTACGATGCTCGCGTCTATGCTCATGTCGCTCACGATTATTCCGATTTACAGAGAATGGAACGAGAAGCGGAACAGAAAGCAGAAGGACTATCGCAAGCCAGCCGGGTTATTGGGGAAACAAATTACTTCATTGACAAACTGGTACGGGGATCGGATGATGCCGATCATTCTGAAGAACCCGTTAAAAACGGGAATGGCAGGAGTATTGATTGCTACCGCGTTCTATGGACTGGCTGCGTTCATCCCGATTCAGCTTTTTCCCGATGATGACAGGCCACAGATGGTTGTCAATATTACTACGCCGATCGGAAGTAATTTAATAGAAACGGATCGGATCGCCAGAGGGGTTTCAGACTGGATAGAGCAGCAGCCACACATCGAAAAGGTTTCTGCCTTTGTCGGCGGGGACGCACCGCAAATGCTTACAAGTGCGCCGCGGGTTGGATCAGGAGAAAATGTAGCGCAAATCATCGTGACCTTCGATAACACACGGATGGATGCGAGAAAAATAGTAGAACCGTGGATGGAAGAGTTCAAGCAAATGTACCCGGAAGGAAATATCATTCCGTACAGTGTAAAGGCGGGGATGTATTCGGGCAGCCCTGTAGCCATACGGGTGTATGGAGAGGATTTGCACGAGTTGTACTCTCTTTCCGAACAAGTGAAGCGGCTGATTTTGGAGACCAAGGGTACTTACAATGTAGCAGACACTCTTGGCAATGAACAATATGCTCTCCAATTTCATCTGAACCAAGGAAAAATGGATCAAGCATTTATCAATGAGGCTGATTTGACTAGAACCTTGCGTCTTGTTAGCCAAGGGATTCCTGTAGGCCAATTCGATAACAGCAAAAACTTGATAGATATCACGTTGTTTGCAGAACAGTCGGGAATGGATACACAGCAAGTCATTTCTCAGCTCACAGTTCCAAATGCCCGGGGGCAGCTCATTCCTGTCTCGCAGGTGGCAGAAATAAAGCCAGCCTTAACGATACAGAGTATTCCCCGCTACAATATGTCACGCAGTGTAACGATTACGAGTGATGTGAAAGACCGCACCGCAGATGATGTGATGACGGAGCTGAAAGGAAAGCTGGACAAACTGGATTGGCCAAAAGGCTACGCGTGGAATGTCACAGGAGAATCAGAAGAGGAAACAGATATTTTATTGGATTTGGGGATGCTGGCTGTTGTTGCAGTATGCCTGATTTTCCTGCTTATACTCGTGCAGTTTCATTCGCTATCGATTCCTGTGTTAGTGATGAGCACCGTTTATCTGGCGATTGCTGGTAGCCTGATTGGGCTGTGGCTTACAGGAATTCCGATTGGATTTATGACCGTAGCAGGCTTTATCTCCTTGGCAGGTCTTGTCGTGCGTAACGGGATTGTGCTGATCGAATTTATCGAGGAGGCAAGACATGCTGGTACTGAGCTGAAAGAAGCCGTTATTGGGGCGGGTAAAGCTCGGTTGAGGCCGATCCTGCTGACCAGCTTTGCAGCAGTCGCAGGACTCATGCCTATGGCGATCGCCGGAAGCGTCTTGTTTAAACCGCTGGCGATTACGATTATATCGGGACTGCTGTTCTCCATGATGCTCACGCTCGTTGTTGTTCCTGCTTTGTATACCGTACTGGCCATTCAGAAGCAAAAAAAGGAGAAGAAGGGGCGAGGCGATCAAGTGGCTGACGGGCAGGTTGAAGCCACGGTTTAATCCGCTGCATCAAAAAAAGCTCTTGCATGAGGGAGATCCCGTCATACAAGAGCTTTTGTGATTGGCACGGATTAGATTTTCAAAATACCACCCATGCTCGCATT
Source organism: Brevibacillus reuszeri (assembly GCF_002897295.1). Classification (GTDB taxonomy): domain Bacteria; phylum Bacillota; class Bacilli; order Brevibacillales; family Brevibacillaceae; genus Brevibacillus; species Brevibacillus reuszeri_A. Next base: position 16,542 of record NZ_BEXF01000007.1, on the reverse strand, counting down.
GGTAACCATTTTGGAGTAACGAGCCAGGTAACCAGTCTTCACTTTTGGCTCAAACTCTTTCCAGCCTTCTGCGCGACGAGCCAGCTCTTTCTCGTCTACGTTCAGATGAATCGTGCGTTCTTCCAGATCGATCGAGATGATGTCTCCATCTTGTACGAAAGCGATTGGACCACCCTCAGCCGCTTCTGGAGATACGTGACCGATACTGATACCGCGAGAAGCGCCAGAGAAGCGTCCGTCTGTGACGAGAGCAACCTCTTTACCCAGTCCCATCCCTACGATTTGCGAGGTAGGAGCCAGCATTTCAGGCATACCTGGGCCGCCTTTTGGACCTTCGTAGCGGATGACAACAACATGGCCGGATTTGATTTTGCCAGCTGCGATTCCTGCGAGTGCGTCTTCTTGGGAGTCGAAGCAAATCGCCGGACCTTCGTGCTTTTTAATAGAAGGATCTACGCCACCCGTTTTAATGATGGAGCCTTGCTCCGCCAGGTTTCCGAACAGAACCGCCAGTCCGCCGGAAGCGCTGTACGGGTTGTCCAAACGACGGATTACCTGATCGTTTTTGATTTCGGCATTGGCGATGTTCTCAGCCAGTGTTTGACCAGTAACCGTGATGCGGTCTGGATGGATCGCACCTGGTTTTTTCGCGATTTCGTTGAGAACGGCAGACACGCCGCCAGCCTCGTGGCAATCCTCGATATGATAGTCAGAGGAAGGAGCGAGCTTGCAAATATGCGGGATGCGCTTCGCTACTTCGTTGATGCGTTCGATTGGGTATTCAAAGCCAGCTTCTTGCGCGATCGCCAGCGTGTGCAGAACGGTGTTAGTAGAACCACCCATCGCCATATCGAGTGCGAATGCATCATCAATCGCTTCGAGTGTCACGATGTCACGTGGCTTAATATCACGCTCGATCAGATTTTTCAGTTTTTCAGCAGATGCTTTAACCAGTTCTTTGCGCTCTGGAGAAACCGCGAGAACAGTACCGTTTCCAGGCAGTGCCAGACCGATAGCCTCAAGCAGGCAGTTCATCGAGTTGGCAGTAAACATACCGGAACAGGAACCGCAAGTCGGACATCCATATTGCTCTAGCTCGTCCAGTTGTTTATCGTCAATCAGACCTGCCTGATACGCACCTACCCCTTCAAATACAGAAGAGAGGGAAATGGAACGGCCATCGCTTGTTTTACCGGCTTTCATCGGGCCGCCAGTAACAAATACAGTAGGGATGTTCACACGCAAGGCACCCATGATCATACCAGGAGTGATCTTGTCACAGTTCGGAATGCAGATCATGCCGTCGAACCAGTGAGCGGCTACAACGGTTTCCAAGCTGTCTGCGATGATTTCACGGCTTGGCAGGGAGTAGCGCATACCGATATGTCCCATGGCGATCCCATCATCTACTCCGATGGTATTGAATTCAAACGGAACCATGCCCGCTGCACGAACAGCTTCCTTGACGATTTTACCAAACTCCTGCAAATGCACGTGACCTGGAATAATATCGATGTACGAGTTGCAAATCGCGATAAACGGTTTGTCGAAATCCTCGTCCTTTACGCCTGCTGCGCGCAATAAGCTACGATGTGGTGCACGGTCAAAGCCTTTTTTGATCATATCGCTGCGTTGTCTAGCCAATTTGAAAATCTCCCTTCCAGTTAGAAAAATACCTGTCTTTTTGTTTTGACTATCTTATCAATTTTTATTACTAGAAACAACCGTAAAAGTCTGAACATTTGCTCAGTCCAGCACTTTGACAGCGGCACTTCCGACCGAGATAAGCTTTGGTATCATAGCAAAAATCGTGCGTTTGAGCTAAAATAGAAAAACGAATATATTTTTTGTTGGAGTGAACGAAATGATAGAGAAATTAAAAAATATATGGGAAGAAGGGACAGAGGACGAGCGCAAAATTTTAGAACTGGCGGTTCAAGCCATCCGTCAGAAACGCGAGCGCAGTAGCTCCTATGTATCCGGTTTTCTCGGGCTAAAGGGCGAGTTTGTCGATGAAGCCAAGCAGACCTACCAATTCGACGTGCCCTTGACTGTTTACATGCACAACTCAGGCGGGGCTGTTCATGGTGGAATCCTCGCCACGCTGATTGATTCGGCGATGGGATCATTGATCAATCGGTCCTTGTCACCTGCTGAGTACGCTGTGACAACCGAGCTAAAAATCAATTACTTGCGCCCAGGAAAAGGAAAGAGGCTTCGCGCTGAGGCGACTTTCTTGCATCGGGGACAAACACTGGTCGTCATGGAAAGTACCGTTTACGATGAGCGGAACAAGCGGGTAGCGCATGGAACGGGGACTTTTATCGTGCTGAAGAAATAGGGGAAAAGCTGGGGAGAGAAAGCCAGGAGCGTTTTCTCCTGTTTTCTCTCCTGCTTGCTTAGCGAATCACAACCAGCCCGCTGTATTGGGAAATGTAGGACAACAATTTAGGGGAGAGCGGAACGATAAATTCCATATTTTCCTTTTCGACAATGCCAGAGCGGGAGATGAGACGCACCCATTTTACGTTGAGCTTGTAATAATCCGAGCCGAAAGACGCTTGAATCGTTTCACTTTGCTGGCGAAATGATACGGGAGCTGCGTTTAATTTGATCGGAACCATACTCACGATATCGTGCAGGAACAGGTGGTACGTCATGTGCGGCTTGAAAAACACCAGCTCCTTGCTCGTGACCGTGCAGCCAAGACTATTGTTCATTTGGGTGAATTTGAGCTCACCCTCCATGTTTTTCAGACGAATGAAGTTACTGTTCATAATTCCCCTCCTTGATCAGCGTCGGGCATCTCTATCATTTGTCTAGCCCCTCGCAAATACGCCGTGACATCCTTAAATAGGATCGTTTTTATGGCTGATGAAGGATCGCTTCATCGACATGGCGCTGGGTATCTCTCTATAATAGAAAAGCTTGCTGCATAAGTGCAAGGGAAAACAATCGGGAAACGAAGAAGGAGATGGAATCATTGCTGGAGATTGCTAAAGAGGCAGCGAGCGTGGCGGGAGAATTTCTAAAGGAACGCTTTTTAGAACAGCTCATTCCGGACGAGGAGCTGCATAACGATGTAAAGCTGCCAGAGGACAAAGAAAGCGAACGGCGGATCATCGAGGTATTGCACCGTCATTTTCCTACCCATACGATTTTCTCCGAGGAAGTGGGAATGGTTTCACGAGATGAAGAGTATTTATGGATCGTCGACCCGCTCGATGGGACCAATAATTACTTTATCGGTTACCCTTATTTCTCGGTATCGATTGCCTTGCAGCACCGTGGGGAGCTTGTCCTCGGGGTCGTTTACAATCCGGTCGCGGGTCAGATGTTTTGGGCGGAAAAAGGCAAGGGTGCCTATTTAAATGGAAAGCGTATCTCGGTTAATAAAAGAACGGATAAAACAAGAGCTGTGGGCACGTACATTCGTGGACGAAACAGTATTACCAAGGAACAGGAGCTGGCGTTTACAAAGCCGTTCGTCATGGAAACGAAACGCGTTTTGCGCAATGTAGGTCCAGCGCTTGATTGGTGCTTGCTGGCAAATGGCTGGATTGAGTATATCGTGATGCAGCGCTCAGGGATTATGGATGTCGCCGCAGGGATTGTCATTGCCCAGGAAGCAGGAGCAACCATCACAGATTGGCAGGGAGTTCCTTATCAGCATGAGGCATTTGAATCGGAGCATATGCGTTCGTTAGTTGCCAGCAATGGACCGCTGCACGAGGAGATTCGCGGAATGATCCACGAATAAAGAAGCAGGAACGACGCGAGTGAATTAGGTCTGGCGAATCAGTTTTTTCCTGATTTTCCAGATTTTTTCAATTGAGGGCAACCATTTATTTCGAGGTGCGTATATATGGTTATCCTTCAACTTGAGACAAAGAGGTGAATAGGTTGGCGAGGCTAGAATACCGGCTTCTGGATGAGGCAAACGGCTTTCCGTTGCTATTTTATTACGATCACATCAATAAGGACGAGGTATCATTGCGTTTTGCCTGCGATTATTTGGTCAAGGGGCATGTCGTCTATGAAAAAACGTCCTGCGCGATTGAGCCGAATTGCTACGTAATTTATGTGAAGCGCTCAACAGAGGAACAAGCAGTCGATTACTTCCACCACGCGGCAAAACGTTGGGGGAGCATTCAGATCGAGCTGCGGCACTATAAGGAAGGAACAGCTGATTATCCACTGGTTCATACCTATTATTTCAAGGATGATGACGATGCGCTTTTGCATCTGCAAAGCGATTATTTGCTCCTAAATGGAATGGGAAAAAACATCGGCAGAAGTGGATGAAGACAGGCATGTGTATATTTATTACGCACAGCCGACAGCGTAGGGGGAAGAAAAATGGCACAAACAAAGTCTGCCAAAGTAGTCGGCCTGTTCGTTGCTGCTGCTTTGACGGTCAGTGGCTGCTCGTCTGGAGCGAACGGATATGACGATGATTGCTACGATTCCAATAATGATGGATATTGTGACGATGGCGGCAGCAGAGGTGGAGGCTCATCCACCTACGTAGGTTCAGGCGGCAGCAAGTACAACAGCAATTCGTCTGGTATTACGAGCGGCTCCAAAGGCGGAATCGGCAGCTCTGGCTCGTCCAGCTCGGGGTGACTCATGAAGACATCTGATCAGGATCGGCGTGAACAGCTGTATAGACCGATGCGTGAGGAAGGCGTATTTACATGGGACTGGATGTATGGAGAAGAATATGCGCTGGCAGATATCCACCTGATCACACGCGATTTCAGGCGAGAGCTGTCTATGGCAACCGAGTGTTTGGGACATATTTTTTCCAAAGTCGTCCCTGTGCTACAGCGGGCAGACGATTCTTTGTTGCTTGAGCTGGGAGTGCCGAGAGAGGCATTGGGTGCAGTCCGGACAGTCGTGAACGAGATACAGCCAACCGTGATTGGGAGATTTGATTTTGCGCAAACAAACGAAGGCTTGAAAATGCTGGAATGTAACAGCGATACCCCGACAGGCATTGTCGAAGCTTTTTATGTGAATGCTCGTGCTTGCCGCTTTTTTGGGCACGAAGATCCAAATGCCGGGATGGAAGCTGATCTCACCTCCGCATTTGCAGGTGCTCTGAAGGATTATCAGCTTCGTGGCTACCGGACTGAGAATATTTGGTTTAGCTCCTTGGACTGGCATGAGGAGGATAAAGGCACGACTCAGTATTTGCTAGGCGTCTCGGGTCTTCCGGCGCGATTTGCTCCGCTGGAACAGCTGCGTGTGTGGGAAGATCGTTTGTACGTAAAAGAGGGCGATGAGCTGATTCCGGTAGATGTCCTCTATCGATTGCATGCGCTGGAAAAGCTGGCGACGGAGCAGGACGAAGATGGATATCCCACTGGGGAGCATGTTCTTTCCCTGATTGAGAAGCGCAAGCTGGCGATCATCAATCCGCCATCGGCCTTTCTTATTCAGACAAAAGCACTTCAGGCACTCATCTGGAATTTGCATGAGACCAATCAGTTTTTTACGTCAGAGGAGCAGGACAGTATCGAGAAGTACATGCTGCCGACTTACTTTGAAAATCGTTTTGCGGGGATTGCGGATTACGTAACCAAGCCTATCTTTGGACGGGAGGGCGGCGGAGTCGTGATTTTTGATGCACAAGGTGACGTCCTGGAAAAAGATCAGGAGGAGTTTTACTGGGAGCAGCCCATGATTTATCAAAAACGGGTGGTGCTGCCGGATATTCGCGTGCAAACAGCGCAAGGGCCATATGCTGGTCATCTGCTCTGGGGGTCTTTTTGGATAGGCGGAAAAGCGTCAGCACTAGTCGCCCGTGTCGGAGGTCCCATTACGAACAATATGTCCTATTATTTGCCGGTAGGCATCGACGGATAAGGATTGGAAAGGAGAGGAGAGCAGTATGCTTTCTCAATGGGGGTATATCCTCAATTTTTTGATGTATTTGGCGGTGACGCTGCCGATTTTGGTTATCGGGATTTTTGTTTTTACATTTACCACTCCTTACAAGGAATTTGATCTGATCAAACAAGGCTCACAGACTGACGATCCAAAGAAAATGGCAGCTGCAAAAGCAGCCGCGCACGATCTGGGAGGCAAGATCATTGGTCTAGCCATTGTCCTCGCTTCGGCTGTGTATCACTCGGTCAATCTGCTGGATCTGGTCGTATGGGGATTCGTTGGCATGGTTTTCCAAGTGCTTATCTTTTATTTATTTGAATGGGTTACCCCTTTTAAAGTCGTCTCCGAAATTCCGAATGGAAACGTATCTGTCGGCATTTTCGCCTCCCGTCTCAGCATTGCAGCTGGCTTGTTGATGGCAGCGCTCATCAGCTACTAAGTAAGCGACTAGCGGCAGCTTGTGAGACACCTGAGAATCTAGGAGGAGTCAAAAGTGTTTTGGCGCATCATGTATGAGATTTTTGTGATCATGCTCGTGATTACGTATGCGATTCTTTTGTCTGCGGACTTTTCCAATCATCCATTGTTGACGGACGAACTCATGCATGTGGTAGACAACGCTCTCATTGCCTTATTGGTTGTGGAATACGTGGTCCGGCTATGGCTGGCGCCAAATAAGCGAAAATTCGTAGTGACCAACTGGTTTGATCTGGTTGCGATGATTCCACTGGATTCGTACTTTTATATTGCACGAATTATGCGTGTTGTCCGATTGATTCGTATTGTTCGGGCATCCCCGTTTTTGTGGGGAATCGTTCGGTCCGGCAACATGCGCCGTGTGTTTGGTGTCGTGACGATTATCATGCTGTGGAGCTCGACCGCCATCTATTTGCTGGAATACGGCGTGAATGATAATATCAAGAGCTTTCAGGATGCACTCTGGTGGTCGATCGTTACCACAACAACGGTAGGGTATGGCGATATTTCTCCAGTGACTTCAGGCGGGAGGATTATGGCAGCGATTCTGATGCTGACGGGAATCGGCATGCTAGGGGCATTGACCGCTAACTTTGCCACCCATTGGACAGAAACGCATGATTCCAAAGCCCCGAAAGAGCCAGATCGATTGACAGCAGAGATGAAGCAGCAGGTGATCGGACACATACAGCAAATCGAAAGCTTGAACGAGCAAGAATATGAAACCTTGAAGGAAAGCATAGATTTACTCTATCGTCGAACGAGGAAAAAGGATGAGGAGTAAAAAAGAAGATGTAAGCGAGGACCAGTCCTATACCTAACCGGGGTAGGACTGGTTTCTTTATGTGCAAACTAACTGAAATAGGCAGTAAGGATGAACTTGATGGGAGATTGGAAATTGCTGTTGACGAGGAAAATAATCGCCTATATAATTCCGAGTAAACATATATGAAATAGAAATTAAATTCGATTAAGGGGACTATCCGATGTCAAAAACAGCGGTATTGGTAATTGCTCATGGTTCACCCGATCCAGATTGGCTGGCCCTTGTGGAATCAGCCGTCCAGCAGTGCCGTATTCATTTGCCAATCCGGGTAGCCTATCTGGGAGGAGTAGAGGGGCGAAGCATTCATGATGAATGGGAGAGATTGGAGGCTGCAGGAGCACGCAGGATTGTAGTTGTGCCACTATTTGCCACAGCTGGGAGTAACCATGTAGGGGAAATTCGCAGTATGCTCGGCTTGGATGCCTGGACCACTGGAGAGACAGAGCTAGTTCCGGTGGAGACACGTGCACGGATTCTCTGGTGTCCCCCGCTTGAGGACCATCCTGTAGTGGAGCAAATTGTTGCCCAGCGAATAGCTGAACTATCCAGCGAGCCTGCGCACGAATCCCTGCTGCTTGTGGGCCATGGCAGTGATTTGCCAGGCTGTCACGAACGCTGGGAGAAGCTGCTTCTGCGTTTAACCTTTCGCTTGCAAAATCGTTATTCTTTCACGGCGGCGGGCTATGCAACCCTGCGTCCCGATACGTTGCGGGAACAGGCACGTCTGCTTGCGGAAAAAGGAGAGGTCATTGTACTTCCGTTGTTCGTCAGCCAAGGCTACTTCACTCGTCGAGCGATCCCTGAACGGCTGCAAGGCTTGTCGTATCGCTATGAGGGTAGTGCATATTTGCCCCATCCATTGATTGCAGAATGGATTGCCCAATCGATTCGGATGGCGCTAGTAAACACACAAAGGAGCGTGTATGAGTATGGCAGAGAGAAAGCAGTGGAAATGGGCAGATGATCCTTCCTTGAACAAGATGGAGTTCACCAAGCTGGAAAAGGACGGGTTGGATGTTATCGAGACGATCGTCAATACCTATTCCAAAGAAGGCTTTCAATCGATTGAATCTTCTGATATGGACCGCTTCAAATGGGCGGGTGTCTACCAGCAGCGGCCAAAAGACGGTCACTTTATGATGCGCGTGCGTATTCCCGGCGGGATATTGAGCAGTGAGCAGGCACGGGTGCTTGCGCGTATCGCCCAGGACTACGGACGCGATCTGGTAGACGTCACGACTCGCCAGGCCGTTCAGTTTCACTGGCTAACAGTAGAGACACTGGCTGATATTTTTGATCGACTGGCCTCTGTCGGGCTATCCTCGTTCGAGGCATGTGGAGACTGCCCGCGCCAAATTATGGGGAATCCATTGGCAGGGATTGATCCACACGAAGTAATCGATACACGTCCTCTCGTATCAGAGCTGGAGAAATTCTTTTTGCTAAATCGCGAGTTCTCCAACTTGCCACGCAAATACAAAATGTCCATATCGGCTAATATACACAATGCTGCTCACGCCCAAATCAACGACCTCGCCTTCACCCCTGCGAAGAAGACGATTGCAGGTGAGGAAATCATCGGATTCCATGTATGGGTAGGCGGGGGATTATCTGCAAAGCCCCATCTTGCCAAACAGCTCGATATATTTGTCCGCCCAGAAGAAGTGGTGAAGGTAGCCGAAGGAGTAACGACGCTCTTCCGCGATTTCGGTTATCGGCAAAAACGGACTCATGCCCGTCTAAAATTCCTCGTAGCCGACTGGGGCGCAGAGAAATTCAAAGACGAGCTGATCCAGCTGGTAGGTGAGCTGGAGGCTGGCGGTGAGGATTTGCTCAAGGGCTGGAATGGTGGCTATTTTTACGGGATTCATGAACAGCGTCAGGAGGGTCTGTACTATGCGGGCTTGTCGGTTCCAGTTGGTCGGATGAATGCAGAAGAGCTGATCGAGCTGGCGCGTCTCGCAGATGAGTACGGGGATGGAACAATCGGTACGTGCAACACGCAAAATGTTTTGATTCGCAATATTGCAAAAGATAAAGTCGAAGCTTTCCGTGAAGAAACGCTGATCGTCAATCGATTCAAATTAACTCCAAGTACATTTGTCGGGTATGCAGTATCATGCACCGGAACAGAATACTGCAATCTGGCTATCGTCGAAACGAAAGAGCGGATGCGTTCACTGGCACAGTATCTGGATGACACAGTTGTTTTGGATACGCCACTGCGCATTCATATGATTGGCTGTCCAAATTCATGCGGTCAAAGGCAGATTGCCGATATCGGCTTGCAAGGTGCGCTCGTGAAGACTCCGAGCGGAATGGTGGAGGCGTTTGACATCCATGTAGGAGGAACGCTGGAGGAAGCCCAATTTAACCGCAAGCTGAATGCCCGCATTACGGTAGATCGCTTAGGCCCATTCCTCGCTCAATTGATTACGCTCTACAAGGAAGAACGTCAAGAAGGCGAGCAGTACTGGCGCTATGTAGAACGTGTAGGGCTAACACATATCCAGGAGCAGGTGGACAGCATTTTGCAAACGGCGTAAAAGCGTCCGCGACCAAGGCATACGAAAAGAGGGACATGCGATGGCAGAAGAACAGGCAGAGAGCTATCTTTACAAGCTAGAAGCCGTGCTGGAGGAAGGCAGGCTGCTGACAGTAGTCGTGATAGCAAAATCAGATGAGCGTGCGTTTTCGACCGCCGAGAACAATATTTTGCGACATACGGTAGCTCCCCCACGCATCAAGGAGCTTAGTCTGGTTGAGAAGAAGCCGCTTGGCCGCCAAGGCGTTGGGTACGTAGTGGAAACCTCCCATTTCAGCTAATTCATGAGTAATCATTCAGGTCATAAATGGCACCAAGGAGGTACGACAGGATGAAGACAGGCAGTGTCTTGTTTGTAGGAGCAGGGCCCGGTGATCCAAAGCTGCTCACGATCCGCGGAAAAGAAGCGCTGGAACGGGCGGACGTTGTCATTTATGACCGACTTGCCAATCCGTTGCTCCTCACTCATGTCAATAAGGAAGCCAAGCTGATTTACTGCGGCAAGGAAGCGGATCGTCATACACTGCCACAGGATGAGATCAACCGTCTATTGATTGAGGAAGCCCAAAAGGGGCAGACAGTGGTTCGCCTGAAAGGGGGTGACCCGAGCATGTTCGGCAGAGTGGGCGAAGAGGCACAGATTTGCGTAGCGCATGCCATTCCGTTTGAGATCGTACCCGGGGTCACCTCCGGGATGGCAGCTCCGCTGTATGCTGGAATTCCGCTGACGCACAGGGATTACAACTCCTCTGTTGCGTTTGTTACGGGTCATCTTTGCGACAAAAATGCGGGGAAGGAGCCTGATTGGGCTGCCCTGTCCTCAGTAGAAACGATCGTCATCTATATGGGCGTAAAAAATCTCTCGCGTATGAAAGAACGTCTCCTGACACACGGCAAGGCAAAGGAAACTCCTGTCGCACTGGTTCGCTGGGGCACGCTGGGGGAGCAGCAAACACTCGTGGGTAAGCTGGAAACGATTGATCAGGAGGTGGCTTTTGCGGGCTTTACAGCGCCAGCCATAATTGTCATCGGGGAGGTAGTCCGACTGCGGGAGTCACTGAATTGGTTTGAGTCACGGCCGCTGTTTGGCAAGAGGATCGCGGTTGCATCGAAGCGGGCTGAATCAAACGCTGAAAATCTCGCTAGCAGGCTAGAGCAGCTGGGAGCAGAAGTGATCTCGATTCCACTAGTGGAAAGCTCAGGGGCAATAGCTAGCGACAGGGGGATTCCTGCAGATTTCTTCTCCTACCAATGGCTTGTATTTGATGATGCGCGGCAAGTTTCGTTTTTCCTGCAAGAGCTGCGTCGTCGCAAATTCGACCTCAGGCAGCTCAAAGGCAAGCTGGCAGCACGAGGGGCGGAGACAGCAGAGGCTTTGGAGCAAAACGGACTTTACCCCGATGAAATTGTGGATGAAGCGATGGAGCCGGCTCACCTGCATCACTACCTCGCTCTGCGAAAAGGGGAGCGTCTGCTCTATCTCAGAAATGGAGATAGCATGGTTGTGCTGCACGCACTCGGAACGGTAACGCATACTGTCCAAGCAGGAGAGCTAGAGTGGAGCCAGACACATCCAGCTGCCAAATGGCTTTTGAAGCAACCGGTTGACTGGCTTGCGACAGATGACAGCTACGACTTGCCCGCGCTGAAGTCATTTGCGGGCGCAGATTGGCAAACAAAGCCGATGATATGCGCCGGCAAGGAGACTGAGAGGAAAGCGAGAGAGCTAGGCTGGCATGTCTTCTCACTCGAACAGCTTGAGCAGACCTCACTCGAACCGGAAAAGACGGTAAGCTGCTAGATTCGCATGACAGGAGGTAGTACAGCTCGTGGATTGGAGTTATGTCGCGATCGCCATTGCATTGTTTTTCGCCATGAATATCGGAGCGAGCGGGACAGCCGCATCTATGGGCGCAGCATATGGTAGTGGTGCTATCAAAAACAGACGTACGGCAATGCTTCTGGTAGCGATTGCGGCGCTTCTGGGAGCTGTTTTGGGCGGAAAAGAGGTAGTCAAGACAATCAGCGGCGGAATTATTCCGGTCACTTTGATGAGTGTCGAGGTCGTCGTCATTGTTCTTGCCTCCGCTACGCTTACTTTATTCGGAGCGAATCTGCTAGGAATTCCGTTGTCGACGAGTGAGGTAACAGTAGGCTCGATCGTAGGTGTGGGACTTGCCTATCAATCGCTTTTCGCAGGGCATTTGCTCGTTATTGTTGCTTTTTGGCTGCTCGTACCTGCTGTCGCTTTTATTGGAGCCTATTTCTCCGGCAAGCTGATCAGACGCGTGCAAAAGCGCTGGCCACATCTGCAAGAGCCCGGTTCAAAGGGAGAGCGCTGGCTGTCCATTTTACTGGTGGGTTGCGGTGTTTATGAAGCCTTTTCAGCTGGGATGAACAATGTTGCCAATGCCGTTGGTCCATTGGTTGGGGCTGGCTTGATGACGAGTAATTCCGGCGTGTGGCTTGGCGGCTTTGCCGTTGCCTTAGGATGTATGCTGCTAGGTGGAAAAGTGCTGGAAACGAACGGGAAAAAAATCACATCGCTCTCACTGCTTCAGGGCAGTGCCGTCTCTTTTACTGGTGGGACGCTCGTCATCATCGCTTCCTTGTTCGGCATACCCGTCCCGCTCACACAGGCAACGACCTGCGCCATACTTGGGGTCGGAACGGCCGAAAAGGGCTTTGCTTTGTGGCAAAAGGGAATCATCAAGCAGATCATGATGGTCTGGATTGTTTCACCTGTATCGTCGCTAGTCGTATCGTTTGCGTTTGTCCATCTTTTTCTGCGATTTGATCTGTATACGCTGGCAGTTTTAGTCAGTGTCTTTATCGCGACGCTCGGCTTCGTCGCACTGATTCGGTTGATACGCAGGGAGAATAGTTCGATCAACGATCAAGGGGGAGGCATATGAGCAGTTTGCGTTATTCGTCGGCAACCCATGAACAGCTCACACAAATCAATAAAAGCTTGGGAAAAGGTGACACGATCGATGTAATCAAATGGGCATACGAGACGTTTTCCGATGAATTGATCTATTCCTGCAGCTTTGGGGCAGAAGCAATGGTGCTCTTGGATATGATTAGTGGAGTCAAAAAGGATGCACGTGTCACATTTTTGGACACTCATCTTCATTTCCCGCAGACGTACGCCCTGATCGAGCAGATTCGAGCCAAGTATCCGGGGCTTCGCTTAACGATCAAAGAGCCTGTGCTTTCGCTTACACAACAAGCTGAGATTCATGGGGAAGAGCTATGGAAAAGCCAGCCTGATCTTTGCTGCCAAATTCGCAAGGTCGACCCGATGGAAAGCGTGCTGAAAGGCGCCGTCGCCTGGATGTCTGGCCTGCGCAGGGAGCAATCTGCGACAAGAGCTGATGTACAATTCGTCAATCGTGATGAGAAGTTTCAATCGCTGAAAATCTGTCCGCTCATCCATTGGAAAACAGATGAGGTCTGGCAGTACATCCGCATGTTTGATCTGCCGTACAACCCGCTGCATGACCAAAGCTATCCAAGCATAGGCTGTGCACCGTGTACACGTCCTGTCAAAGAAGGAGAGGATTCTCGCGCGGGTCGCTGGTCACAGCTTGGCAAAACGGAATGTGGTCTTCATCTCGCCAAATGATGGCGATGACGACTGTGCGTCAACATGTACGAAATAGGGATGAGGAGTGAGTGCAAGTGAGTCAGAGTACCAAGCGCAACGATATTTTGGTAAATCGTTTTGATCCAGAAGCAGACTTGTCGCTGCAGACCCACGATGTGGAGATCGATGCCTTTTCCTTGTCAGATCTTGAGCTGATTGCGATCGGGGGCTATAGCCCGATTACCGGTTTTCTCGATCAGAAAAATTACGACTCTGTGGTCGAAAGGATGAGGCTTGCTGATGGAAGCGTATGGAGTATACCGATTACGCTCCCTGTCTCTCGAGAAAAAGCCGAAGCACTGCAGATTGGTCAGCAGGTGCGCTTGACCCATCATGGAATCGTTTACGGGTTATTGGATATTGTGGATATTTTTTACCCAGATAAGCAGCGAGAGGCTCAGCAGGTATATGGTACAGATGATGAGAACCACCCTGGTGTGAAAAAGCTGCTGGAGCGGCCAGATGTCTATCTTGGCGGTCCCATTACACTCGTAAAACGAACCGAGAAAGGCGAGTTTGCCAGTCACTACTACGACCCCGTCGAAACGAGAGCGCAGTTTAGCGAGAAGGGCTGGAAAACGATTGTAGGCTTCCAGACCCGTAACCCCGTACATCGCGCACATGAGTATATCCAAAAGTCAGCGCTGGAGATTGTGGACGGCCTGTTCTTAAATCCGCTCGTAGGAGAAACAAAAGCGGACGATATTCCGGCGAATGTGCGGATGGAGAGCTATCAGGTGCTGCTGCAAAAGTATTATCCGCAAAGCCGGGTTCAGCTTGCCGTTTTTCCTGCCGCGATGCGCTATGCTGGTCCGCGTGAAGCAATTTTTCATGCACTGGTCCGAAAAAATTACGGCTGCACGCATTTTATTGTCGGACGGGATCACGCTGGTGTCGGCAACTACTACGGTACATATGACGCCCAGCACATTTTTCACAACTTTACACCAGAAGAGCTGGGGATCACCCCGTTATTTTTTGAAAACAGCTTTTACTGCCGTACCTGCGGAAATATGGCATCGACGAAAACTTGCCCGCATGGAGTCGAGCATCATGTTGCTCTGTCCGGGACCAAAGTCAGAGAGATGTTGTCGCGAGGAGAAGCCCCGCCGCCGGAATTTAGCCGACCTGAGGTGGCGAGGGTATTGATTGAGGGCTTGCGACCGCTTTCTGTTGGATAGGGAGAAGAGAGAGGAAGTGATACTTTTGAGCAGAGATACTACCGCTAATATCGTATGGCATCCGACTACTGTAACGAAAACAGATCGACAACAGCGGACTGGCCACAAGAGCGCAATCCTTTGGTTTACCGGTTTGTCGGGTGCAGGCAAGTCTACGCTGGCCAACGCAGTGGAGTATGAGCTGCATCAGCGGGGCTTGGCGAGCTATGTACTCGATGGCGATAATATACGGCATGGCCTGAATCGGGGATTGGGCTTTGGTCCAGATGATCGAAAAGAAAACATACGCCGAATCGGTGAAGTCGCCAAGCTGTTTGTGGATGCAGGCGTCATCACGTTGACAGCCTTCATTTCCCCGTACCGGGAAGACAGGGAGCTGGCCCGCAGTCTGGTGGACGAGGGAGAATTCATCGAGGTCTATGTAAAATGCCCGTTGGAAGAGTGCGAACGACGTGATGTAAAAGGGCTGTATCAAAAAGCGAGGAACGGGGAAATCAGCCAGTTTACAGGAATATCTTCCCCCTATGAGGAGCCGGTCTCAGCCGAGCTAGTCATCGAGAGCCATGAGCAAACGATTGAGGAATCTGTTCAAATGGTTATTGCCTATCTCGAAAAACGAGGAGTCATCTAGAGCATAGAAAAAGCACGACGCAGGGTGGTCTTACCCCTGTCAAGTAGACACAATTAAAAAAGCCTAAGCAGCCAGTGTGTTTCGGTATTCTACCGGGGCACACTGGTTTAATTTTTTCTGAAACCGTTCATGGTTATAAAACCATATGTATTTTTCAATAGCTTGAAAGAGGTCTTCTTCTGTCTTACACTCAGTAAAGTACAATGTCTCAGTTTTGAGATGCGAAAAAAAGGATTCGATGCAGGCGTTATCAAGGCAGTTTCCTTTGCGAGAGTGGCTGCCACTTATGCCAAGTTCCTTTATTCGCTTATTGTACTGTCGAGACGTGTATTGGAAGCCCTGATCTGAATGTAGGGTTGCCTTCTGCACGTCTCTTTCATCGTTTAGCTGTTCTACAGTGTCTAACACAAGTTGTAAATCATTTCGCTTGGAAATTTTCCAGGCAACAACTTCGTTGTTAAATAGGTCTTGAATGACCGAAAGGTAATAGTAACGGTTATGAAGTGCAACATACGTTATATCTGTTACAAATACCTTATTGGGCTTATCCACTCTAAACTTACGGTTAAGTAAGTTAGGATATACAATGGAAGGAGCTTTACCAAAATAGCGGCGCTTCTTTCTGATGATGGATTGAAGGTTTAATTCTTTCATCAGGCGGTATATTCGCTTGTGATTCGCATTCAATCCTTTCTTCTTTAATGCTATCTGCATTCGTGGATAGCCGTAGTATGGATGCTCCAAATGAATCGCCATCATATGCTTTTTCAAATTTTGATTGGACTCATTTCTTGCTGACGGCCTTCCTTTGGTGCTAAGCCATTTGTAAAAACCCGACCGTGACACTTGCGCGATTTCTACCAACCAAGTAAGTGGATATTTTTTACGCATCTCGTGCATGATCATAAACCGAGTTATTTTCCATACCTTCCCCCCAGATGTAGACTGGGATTGCGCTTTTTTAGGTATTCTACCTGCGCCTTTAAATAGTCCCTTTCCTCTTCAACAGTAGTAAACTTGGTTCTTGGACGACCAACAAATGGGGTGTCACTCGAACGATTCCTTCCTCTTTGATCCACAAAACTTTCGCCGCTATTCTTTTTTCGTACCCATTGTCGAACTTGAGTTTTACTAGGTATCCCTAATTCTTTAGCTATTGCTTCATAACCCATCCCTTCCTCTTGATACATGTTTACTGCCCTCAGCTTAAACTCCTCGGAATATCGCTTGAATGTTTGACCTTTTTTAGCCATGGAAAAATCCCCTCCAAGTAGAGTGTACCACCCACCGTTAGGTGGGCGGGCTTTTTACACTGTCTACTCAAAGGGGATAATATCA
>NZ_BEXF01000006.1 GCF_002897295.1 Brevibacillus reuszeri | reverse complement strand
GCATTTCCTTTCCTCCCATATCTTGTTGTCTCGACAACTCCAAGATACAGGATAGAGGTGTTCAGGTGGTCAATTTTTTTATGAGCGTTATACCACTAGGTGGTCAAGAATTAGATTAGCATTCACACTGGAACAGAATAATTGCCATGTTTATGTCAATTATGTAGCTATGTTTTTGTCAACAGACATCATCGGAACCAAGACCTTTGAGTTATTGTCCCACTTGCTCTTTTTATAAGTTTACATAATATATATTATCGGACTCAAAATGAAATAGGGAAATGACAAGAAGAGTAGCCACCTATTTGCCGCATTATCTCAAGAAACATACAAAAGTGTTCATTACAGCTGGCATGTACATCTATAAACACCTCAAAAGACTTTCTCCGAAGTTACGTATCCGCTGCTTAAACATGCGGTCAACACTCGTCATAAGTGTTCATCCAAATACACAAACCATATATTCATAAGTCGTTTCGTAATTGCCGTCCGGATCAGGCTACAAGATCACGATAAACTTTATAGCATCCAAACCCCCGAAGCTTAAATCTCTAATCCAACCAAAAATCCTCATTATCTATCAAGCCACCGTTTATACATACCCAAAATTCCAATAATCAGCAAAATACAATTCAATTAAAAAAATTAAATATTTTTAAAAAACGCTATTTACAAATATTGTATTTTAACTTATATTATAATTAAGATAACTATACTTAAAAATGACCGGAGGCTCTCCCCATGACAAAACTAAAGACAAAAGCGAAAACCCCCTCTTCCACACCAAAGAAAAGATCTTACGAAGAAACTTTGAACAACCTGGCTATTTACTTAGAGCGAACCAAGAAAAAATAAAAACGAAAAGAGTGCCAAAGGGCGGCACTCTGCTTCGTCGTGTATGGAGCTATTTAGATGTTCTAAGATAAAAAAACTCGCAGTTCTCTTCCCTTCTACCTCATTCTCCCGCGATTTCCATCCAGTCGAACAGGTAAAAATCCGTCACCAAGCGAACAATCTCTCCATTTGCATCATAACCAATATAGCTCGCGTAGCTTCCATCTCCCCAACCGGTCGAAAACATCATGATGTTGTTCCCTTCACCGATTTCTTTGGTCAGCCATGAACGTGTATGCTTATATATATGATCCATTTCTTTCGACAGCTGTTCTACATACGTGTCGTCTTTGTCCATCTTCTTTTCAAGAAGCTGACAGGCACTTTCATCCATAAAGGAGCCTGTTCCTGAGTCTACTCCGTACCCAAAAAACTCGTTTGCAGCCAATTGCGAGACATCGGAGTTCTCCCAAATTGCCATCTTCCAGGATACAACCGGCTTATCTGCAAAAACAATTCTCGCAAAAGCTACGCGCTCATCTGGGTCCTGTACCTCCGCCTCAGAGGAAGCAGCCGTTGGAGATACTTTTGCGATGGCCAATTGAACGGGAAACGAGCCTTTTGGAAACGACTCCTTAAACGGCTCCGTTTCAAACATGACGAATGGATCGTTAGCGATAAGCTTTCCCGTCTTTACCTGCAGATGTCCAAGATCTTGGCGATATAGACGATATTCATAGTTATCTTGCTCAAACGCCGTATCTTCCACGAACGCTGTTTCAAATAGTTTGGGATACGTAACACTCATGCAATGCTCCTCCTTAAATAGAAAACACCCCACCGACGTTTACTGCCAGCGGGATATCTGATTCCTAGTGCTTATTTGTTCAAAGCTGCTTCTAGTGCTACCTCGATCATTTCGTTGAATGTCGTTTGACGCTCTTCGGAGGTTGTTTCTTCGCCCGTAAGAATGTGGTCACTAACCGTTAGAATCGACAAAGCGTTGCGTTTGTATTTCGCTGCTAGTGTATACAATGCGGAAGATTCCATTTCTACAGCCAACACCTGGTAAGCAGCCAATTTTTTGTACAAATCGAAGTTCTCACGGTAGAAGCTGTCACTCGTAAAGATGTTTCCAACTTTTACAGACATGTTACGCTCAGTAGCTACTTGGTAGGCTTTGTGCAATAGATCAAAGTTTGCTGTAGGAGCAAAATCAATCTGATTAAACAGCAGGCGGTTCACCTGTGAGTCCGACGATGCGCTCATGGCAATGATGACGTCGCGAACTTTGATGTCCTCTTGAATCGCCCCACATGTTCCGACGCGGATCAAGTTTTGCACACCATACGATTCCATCAGCTCGTTCACGTAAATGGAAATCGACGGTACGCCCATACCTGTACCTTGTACAGAGACGCGTTTTCCCTTGTATGTACCAGTAAAGCCCAGCATGCCACGAACGTTGTTATAGCATTCTGCTCCCTCTAGGAATGTTTCTGCAATGTATTTGGCACGTAGCGGATCGCCAGGTAACAGGATCGTTTCAGCAATTTGGCCTTCCTTTGCCCCGATATGAATACTCATGTTTATTGCCCCTTTACTTTCAAAAAATTACCTACCAGAATATCGTACTACAAAAACCGAACATTGCAAAATGAAAGTTGCAAGAGCCGATGCACGCACACTGTGTCATCGGCACATTTTCATTTTTGTTTCTATGGAATCAGATGGTTATTTCGTTCGGTAATATAGTGGATGGCTTCCATATGGTCACCCAAGCAAGTGAGCTCCCGCCATGCTCGTTTTCCTTCTGGCTGTCTTCCTTTTGCTCCACTTACTGCCTCCTTGACGCGATGAGAGCGTTCAATACGAAGCCCTCTATCAATTGCTATAGCATGCGCCAAAGGAGGAACAAGCAGATGCTGGAACCCGATCTGGGCAGCTGCCTGCCGAGTAATGGCAAAAGGCAAATCGCACATGGAAGACGTGCCTAATTCGTCTCGGGAGAGCAAATTGTTTAAAAACGTTCTCGCCAGCATGATTGTCTCTATATTTTGTGCTCCATCCATGATCCTATTCCGGGACCGCTGCAAGGCGATGTCAACCCCTTTATAACACGCCATGGCAAAAGGCTGCAGCTCCTCGGCTTGAACAATTGTATCCGTATCGAGGAATAAACATACATCGCCACTCGCTTCACGGGCACCAATAGAGCGCCACACATCTTCTCCGAGTGCAAATGGATATATATAAATCTTGAGAGCGTACGTGGAATAAGACAAGACAAGATCAATGGAGCGATCATTGCTTCCGTTCATTACCACGATGATTTCTTTCGGACAAAGCTTTTCAACCTGCTTCAATATTTTTTTCAAAGTCTTCTCGGATTGGGATACACCAAGAATGACGCTTAACTTGCTTTGGTTTTCACTTTTTTCGGAGTTGTTTATGCGCTCTCCTCCCTGCTTTCTTGGGGGACGAGCGCTTCGCTTTGCGTTTGGCACCCCATCCATCCACCTCCCTTTCACTAGGTCCCTGATTGAAAACGGAGCGCAAGTGAAGCAATTCAGGGGCCTGTAATAATACTCGAAACCGCTCTCCATCAGGCAAGCCTGCGCGCTGTCCTTTATCTTGCATGAGGTAACAGATTGCTTCCGCGTGTTCCTGTAAAATCAGCTGCGTTTGCTTCTTCATAGCGCTATGCTTCCCTGCGTACCGTCTCCAAGTAGAAGGGGGCGTTACGGTTGTAACAGAAAGCCCCTGTTCTACTGCGCACGCAAGCGCAAGAGGTGGTGTACAAAGCATTTGATGGCCAATTTTCCTTAGTGCATTTTTGTTCAATGCATATGGAGCAAAGCACAAAGAGGCCGCTTCCAATTCTGTTTTCCCACTCATATGGTTAAGCAGTCGAGCAGCCAGTCGTTGTGCGGATTGTTTTCGTTTTGACGGTGAGGATGAATAGGCTGTCAGGACGAGGTCCCAGCCTTTTCTCGAAGCGTCTATGATGTTGTTCAGCAGCGCTTTAGAGGCGCTATTTTTTTCCTCTAAAAAAAGTATCGTTTCTCCCTTTGCGTGCAAGGCACCTAACGCCCTTGCTTCGTCGTACGTAACGGATGCGTACGAATGAATTACCTTGGCTCCTGCTGCAAGTGCGTGGCGAGTAGTACGGGATGTCAAACCAGGACAAACGACAATTACCTCTAAGGGCGGCTGAATAATTTTTACTGATAGAATGGTCCTTTGGATCGTCGAGGATTCGTCACTAGACGGGATGATGACAGACACATCCGGAAGAGCATTGTCTAGGCTGTCCATCTCATCCCTCCCTCTCAAGAGAATTCGTTATACTCTTACTTTACGCTGTCAAACGACAATCGGACACGGCACCTATACCCATCTGCTGACTCTGACAATAGCAACAAAAAGGACGAAGAAAAGTTCTTCGTCCCTTGAGTGGGAATATATCGCGTGCAGTCAGTATGCACGGCGTTGTAATGAGCGCTGCCTCATACGTCTATGTCTTCTTGTTTTCCTAAAGGTATATGCGATCAAAAAGAGGTTCATTCCTAACCAGACAAACATGAGACCATAACGAGCGAATGGATGCTCTTGTTCGTTTGACGGAGCTTCTGCTGCCCGCTGAGGTGCAGCAGGTGGTGAATTACGATGTAACGGATACAATGCAGAGAGTGAACCCGCTTGAACCGAGAGCTGTCCATCGTTGGTTAATTCAACCAATGGTTCACTACCAATCGGAACGGTTGCATACAGATCATCCGTTGCCGTATACGTAACAACAGCGTCGTTACCTGGAACAGCTGACTCAGTGTAAGCCGCACCACGTGTCGCGATCTGTCTCGTTTCAAACCCTGCAAAACCATAGTCTAGCATCTTCGTTACATCTTTATAAGCATAAGGACTCGATGCGGCTTTCATTGTAACCGCAATCAATTCCGTGTTTCCTCGTTTAGCCGATCCAACTAGCGTGTGCATGGCTTGATCCGTAAAACCATTTTTAATACCAGTCGCTCCTTCATAATCACGCAATAGCTTGTTGTGATTAATCAGCTCCGATTTCCACTCTTTTCCGTCCCAAGGAAGTCGATTCGTACCGACGATTTCACGGAAGATAGGGTTTTTCATGGCATACTGAGCGATTTTGGACATGTCAGAAGCTGTTGTGTAATGATCCGGATCGTGCAGACCATGAGCATTTGCAAAATGAGTCTCCGTGACACCGACCTTTTCTTGAAGGTAAGCATTCAGTTCCTCGGCAAATTTCTCCGTCGTCTGGCTCATATGCTCAGCAATCGCGGTAGCAGCATCGTTGCCAGAATGCATCAATAGACCGTACTCTAGCTTTCGCAGAGTGACTTGCTCCCCTTCACCCAGGTATACCCGAGTTCCCTCTTCATAGCGTGCTTTTTTGGATACCGTGACAATATCATCAGGGTTTCCTTTCTCAATGGCATAAATCCCAGTTGCGATCTTGGTAATACTGGCAGGGTACAACTTTTCATGGGGATTCTTTTCAAACAGGACTTGTCCGGTTGTAGCATCAATCAAAACGGCTGATTCTCCGAATATGGCTTCCGGTGAGAGTGCTTGCCCCTCTTCAGCAAAAGCCATAGGCAGGTCACAGCTCCAAAGAAGCGTGGCCACAACGAGAAGGTTCGTTAGAAAAAAACGCATGGTAGTCAATATCCTTTCCTTGCTTGTCGCTATTTTACAGATGGCTTTTGTTTCGTATGAAGTTATCTTTCCCTACTTAAGGCGCTTACCTAACAGGTCATAAATCATTTTAAACTTGGGATTATCCGCAAAAGCTTCTTCAAAACCACTTACATGCTCTCGATACAGTGCGGCTGCCAATTCTAAGTCCTGCTTGACGTACAAGGAAAAAATTTCTTCCAGCTTTTCCTCGAGTGTCGAGTCCACCTCAGCAGGCGTTAAAATCTCCTGCCGCAAATTGTTCATCAACACATCCAGCTGATGAGTGATTACGGAAGCTTCATGTAGCTGCTGTAGGACATCTGACGGGATATTCCCATCGTATTTGTAGCGTAATTCATGTTCGTTAGTTGCCCAGAAATTCATCCCAAGCGTACGAATTTGAATCTCACAGTACAACGTTTTCTTTTCGCTTCCATGGTAAACGGTATAGGAAACGATCATATGGATGCTACGATACCCAGAATCTTTAGGAGTAGCGATATAGTCCTTAATATCGTGAATCGTAATATCTTCCCGCTCCTGCAGAAGCTGCTGCACTTCTCGCACATCGTCTACATAGCGGCAAACGATACGCAGACCTGCGATATCTTGTACTTCTTTAGCAACCTCGTCCTGCCACTGTGCATTTTGAAAATCAATGCCTTTTTCCTTTGCTTTCTTCAAGAGACTATCTACTTTTTTTACCCGACCTACGACAAATTCAATCGGTGAATATCGACCGCTTTTGAGAAAGCCGTATTTGATCCCTTTTAATTTCAACTTTAATTCTTCTACTGCCTGTTCATAAGGTGCCAAAAAATGAACCATATTGTTCAAAACCTTGCTTGGCACATGTGTAGCTCTCATTGCAAAACACCTCTCTTTACTTCCAGAGGAAAGGTGATGCTTCAAAAAACGGCTGTGGGTTCACGTACGTATTCCCGATCAGCATACCGTAATGAAGATGAGGACCTGTGGAGAAACCTGTGGTGCCCATTTGCCCGATCACCTGTCCCTGCTTTACCTCTTGCCCGGTTTTAACCTCGAGCTTGGACATATGAGCATAGATTGAAAAGACGTTTAAGCCATGATCAATGATAATCGTATTACCAGTTAAGTACAGCGAATCCGCCAAAACAACTTTACCGTGATTGCTAGCCCAGATTGGCGTACCCGTTTTGTTTGCGATATCGATTGCTGCGTGTCGATTGGCTGGTACTCCGTTTACGACTCGCTGATAACCAAATGGAGTCGTAAGCTTTCCAATAGCAGGCTGCTTGAAAGGTCCGTCAAAGTATGCAGACTTGGCAGAAGCAGCTCTAGCTGCATTGATCTTTTTTTGATCCGCGTTAATCCGAGCTGTGTCTTGACGCATTTGATTCATTTTTTGACTGACTGTTATGGAATCGACTTCAAATTTTTTAGGTGAAATGGTTAGTGAAACGGACAGCTTTTTATCAGCAGATTGCACCTGATAAGATCCCGGCTTCGCATTAAATGGGATCGGAATAAAGCGGGTATACTCTCCTTGAGAAGGCTGTAGAGGATAGGACTGCGAAAACAGCGTAACTGTTTGCGCTTCTTTACTGCGCACAAAAATAACATCGCCCGGATACGTACTGGCTGGCGACACGCTCAGCGATGGCTGTTGTTTTTCCAGTTGAACTTGAGCACCCTCTACCACCTGGCCGTACGTGCTTGTCCCCGAAACGAAAGTCAATGCAGCGACCAACATGAAACTGACCATCGAATGTAACATAGCACGTTCCCTCCCATTTTCCAGTATAACAAAAGACAACTCGAAATGAAAAAGAAAAAGAAGGCTATATAGGAAGCCTTCTTGGCAAAAAACATGGTTTTACAGTTTTTTGGTATATTCCGCCATCATATCCATGATGGATTGCACCCCGGTCAGCATTTCACTCGCCCGCTTCGTTTTTTGCGAAATGGTATCAAAATCCAGCTTGCCTTTTTTCCGATCATTCCACTGCTTGAACATCTCTTCGGCCATTCCGGGATTTTTACGCACCGCCGTGACACGCATAGAATCTTCAGATACCCACGCCTCAAACTCAGGGTTATCTTTTAAGAGTCGTTTCACTTCTTTTCGTTTCATCCGCGAATTTGTCACTCCTTTCCGATGTACAAACAAAGATAGATTACTGTTCGTTACACCATATGACTAGTCCGCGGATGTGCTTGTGTGTTTGCACTATAACAGGAAGAAAAGGGCTACAATAAACAGAAAGGCCCCGTAGAAGGGACCTTTCCACATCCAGCTATTTACTTGTAGAGGCTAGGCTTAGCGACCAGCCATTTGTTGCTCTGCGAAGCTTACCAGACGCTTCGTGATCTCGCCACCAACAGATCCGTTTTGACGAGAAGTTGTGTCTGGTCCGAGATTTACACCAAACTCAGATGCAATCTCATACTTCAGTTGATCCAAAGCTTGGTTCGCTTGAGGAACTACCAGGTTGTTGCTGCCAGAGTTGTTGTTAGCCATGATTGATTCCTCCCGACGCTTTTTTTCTTCCTGGACGGCTATGAAACCGTCGGCATTACTGCTTCTCGCTTTCGAGACCGGAAGTTGTTGTACAAGAGGTGTTTGTTTACCTCTTGTGCTACTATCATCCCACCACATTCGCCATCCATACATCGATAGCGAAATGTAATATCTGTCAAAGCTGTGGGCAAGCATTATGCTATAATGATCCGTATAGCTTATAGCTTAGGTTGAGAGGAGTTAGCTTTTGTGAACGAGTCAGGTAAAGTATTGCTCATTGATGGCATGAGCTTTTTATTTCGCGCGTTTTATGGATCGGCATGGGGAGGTGGATATCGCCAAACCTCTACCGGGGTGTACACGAACGCCGTGTATGGCTTCACAAAAATGATGCTGGACTACGCTGAACTGGTACGCCCTACCCATCTCGTTGTTGGCTGGGATGTCGCTTCACGAGAGTCCTTGGTTCGCAGCCAATGGTACGATGGCTACAAATCGAACCGACAAGCAGCACCGGATGAGCTGATCCCGCAGTTTGATTTAGTAAAGGAAGTAACGCAGGCATTCTCGGTACCAAATTTGGGGTGCCCTGGATTTGAAGGCGATGACGTTTTGGGCACGGTAAGTACTCGCCTCGCGTTGGACGGACATCAAGTGATTATTGCTACAGGCGATTACGACAGCCTCCAGCTTGTTTCTGAGAATGTGAGCGTAAAGATACTAAAAAATGGCGGAAAGCATGAACACTATGATCCTGCGAGTCTTTTGGCCTTGCGCGGAATCACTCCTGAGCAGGTAGTAGATGTAAAAGCATTGATGGGCGACGCTTCTGATTGCATTCCAGGCTGTCCGGGGATCGGAGAGAAAACAGCGACAAAGCTCATCACCGAGCACGGTAATTTGGACAACCTATACACCAATCTGGATAGCTGCACACCGAAAATGCGGAGCAAATTGGAAGAGCATCGCGAGCTGGTATACCTCAGCCAAAGGCTCGCAACGATCATTCGTGATGTCCCAGTAGATTTTTCCTATGAGGAAGCAGCTTGGCAATACGATCGTGCTACTGTTCATAGCAAGTTTGACGAGCTGGAATTTGGAAGAACGATGGCAAGCAGAGTCAGCTAGCCCCTACACACGACCAAGCAAAAGTACGCATAAAAAACCCTGACCAGCCATCTTACATAAGTCTTTGGCGGAATCAGGGTTTTTTGGTTTTTTATTTAGCAGACTGAAAAACATCAAGCAGAAGCCCCGTATTTTCTTCCCCATCCGTTTCCCAAGTGGATGCAAAACGTACCCGGTGGGAGACCCCTAGTATATCGTACTCTTGGATAAGATGCTGACGAGCAGAGCCAACAATTAGACTGTGGAGACGAATTTGCTTTCGCTGCCCAAGACTAGAAAGCTTTTCTTGCACATAAGGAGAAATTCCACCGATCCCGTCCGTAACCATAACAAAATCGGCACCCTGCATCGATTTTTGACCTTCGACCATTTCGATGGCTCTTTTCATCGGAGCATCAAAATGAGTTCCTCCGCCAAAAGCCATTTGCGCAAGATTGTAAAACGATGTCCAGTCAGGCTTTCGATAATAGAGAGCTTGTTCACGAAGCTCACCCTTTGCTCCAAACAACAGAAGGACAAAATCTCGCTTCTCCAGCATCGAAAGAGCCCCGAAGGTCATCACGAAAAGCTGAGCTAGCCTCAGTTTATGACCGCGCATTGAGTGGGAGGTGTCCAGCATGCAAATAACAGGCCCTTTTGGCGCTTGCTCAACCCATCCAGACGTATCATACGTCATCAGCTTTTGCTCGAGCCATTTGAGCATAAAGTAGCTCTCGTAGTCCGGATCGGCGAGTAGTACCGCTTCCCCAGGGAGCATGTGTGCAATATCCCCTGATTGACGCAAATCGTAATATTCCTCGGGCAGCTGCTTGGAACGAATTTCCTTGCGTCGAACTCGAAAATGATGAACGTTTCTCCCCACCTCATTGAGAAAAGCGATCAGGTCGGGATGGCGCTTTAGCTTTTCCATCCATTTCATATAATGCTCAAAGCTCTGTCTCCGAAGCTTGCCCAGCTCATGTCCCCAAGAACGATTGGCAAAGCGCTGACTTGCTGTAACGAGATCATTTACAAAAAGGCTGTCAATATCCTCTTTTGATAACGATTCCTTCAGCGCTTGCTCAAGCCACTGCCCCAGCTCGGTTTCAAAAGCAGCTACGGCCTCCCGCTCCTGCTTGTGCAGACGATCGAGCTGCTTTTCGCGTTGGGCGAGCTCGTCTTCCAGCTTTTTCACTTTTTGCATAAGCTTCGTCCGCTTGGTAAACTGTACGCTCATCTCTTCGCGAAGGTTCGCGATCCGCTCTTGGAGTGCCTTGACTTCCGCCTTCACGAGTGGCTTGGTGTCGATCGCTTCCTGCTTATCTTCAACCATGCGCTTCCCTTGCTGAAGTGTATAGCCAACCAATTGAAGCTTCTCCATCTGCTTTTCAGACAAAAGCTCTGCCATCTGGGTTTGCTGCTGGCCTTCCTGTCCTAGCTGCTGCTGGAGTCCAGCAATAAGCGGAGTAAGCTTGTTATCCTTTTCACGCTCCTTCACTTCTTTGTGAAACGTCTCAGTTAACCAGAGAAGCGCTTTGATCGCTGTTTTAAAAGCAGCACTCTCCTGCCCAACCGTCCGTGGCTGAATCATTTTTGTAAAGTACTGCTTCATCAAGCTCCGAATCATCCAATGATGGAACGGTGTTGCTTCCTGTGTCTGATCAACCTCAGCCTTTTCGAGATAAAAAACGAGAAAAAAGTCTGCGAGAAGCTCCAGATCAAACCAAGAAGCGTGTGCGCGTGCCTCTTCCACCCATTCCTGCGCAGTTCGAGATGACTTGAGGTAATTCTCAAAGAGATACCGATCTACACCGCTGGCACGAATAATCATGACTCGCACCTCCTACAGTGTAAAGTCGTACTCAGTCCCAGCGATTTCCTTGTCAAACACCGTCCGATAAGTACGCTGCAGCTGCTGCAAGATCCGTTCTCCCTCAACCCGCAGGTAGGCATACTTGACCGTGTATTTTTCCACATTGTGGATGAGGCGATTTTTTTCCAGAACGAAAGGCTGCAAGTCCTCTTCGCGACGGTGCCACTGGATCAGGCGGTTACGGAGGTCTTTGGCTGCTTCCTCAAGCTCGATACGACTTTGTTCAAGCAAATGTCTACTACGCTCCAAAGCATCCTTCCCTAGCTTTGCCCCTACTTCTTTTTTAAATTGGAAGGCATGTAGCTCCGATTCCTTTTCGCGCCATTTATCCGCTACTTGTTGGAAACGAAGCAATGGCAAGTCAGTTTCCATCTCAACTTTGAGCATTTCTGTAAATTGCAGCTCAAACAGTTCTTTCATCACCGGTAAATCCTCAGGAGCATCCCACATCATATGCGGTGTAAAAACTGTGTCCCAGATCGTTACCTCTTCACGGCCATGCAGGGCAGCCGATGTTTTCCATACATGAGCAATTTTGCTCCAGCGACGATCGGACAAAATGTATTCTTTCGATTCCAATTCCTGCTTCAACCGGTAGAGAAAATAGATGATCGGCTCGGGGATTTTCACTTGCCGGGCTGCAGCCTGAATATCTTTTACATCGTACAACGAAAAAACGACTGGCAATGTCGTCGTTGGCAACGAAAACATGCGTTCATAGCTGGATGCCTGCTGCAAATAGTTGACTTCATAGCGAAACAAGAAGCGATCGTACAGCGCTGTCAGTTGCTCGTCCTCGTCTGGAAGCTCATTTGAGGCTGCTATTAAAAATTGCAAGGGTACTGCTTCTTTCTCTCTTCCATTGAAATAAATTCGTTCATTCAAGATGGACAAAAGAGCATTCAGGATAGCGCTGTTTGCCTTAAAAATCTCATCCAGAAAAGCAAACTGTGCAGCGGGTAGATACCCATCCGTTTTACGCACATAGTGATCGAGCTTGAGCTGTTGCAGGGATACAGGACCGAACATTTCATCAGGTGTCGTGAAACGGGTCAATAAATATTCAAACCAGTGCTCAGAGCCAAACAGCTGCGAGACTGATCTAGCCAGTTGTGATTTTGCGGTACCAGGTGGTCCGATTAAGAGAGCATTTTCTCCACTCATCATGCCGAGCATAAGCAAGCGAATGAGCTCGCTACGCTCCAGAAAACGGCGTTCTAGTAATTCGATGGCCTGGTCCATTTTTCGTTGAATAGGTGTTGGTGTGTTCATAGCAATAGGCGCCCTCACTCTCATGGTAGAAGTAAGAAAAAACGCCGCTTCCCCCCTCTTGATTGGAGTCCTAGTCGTTTTCTTATAGTGGCATAATGTGGACAAAAATGCCAGTTTTCTATCTACAAGGATTATCCTCCTCCCGCCTGTGCACTCACCCATATCTGCCCTGACGCATATTCTGTGGCAAAAGGCTGCAAGACGGAGTACAGAAAAAGGAGGGTTTCGCATGGGGATTGAGCTTGCTTGGCTTCATGGTTTGTATGTATTGTTCGTGCTCGGCATTATTTTCATGATGGTGATGCGAAGGGACACAAGTCTGATCAGTATCGTTGGCATTGCGCTTCTTGGGCTCGTTGCGACAGGCTCTGTCACGACAGCAATCGGCGGAATTTTTGGCAGCTTTATCTATGCGATTACGGAGTTGTTACCGACGATCCTCGTGATCTGTATCATCGTAGCAATGAGTCATGTACTAACAGATACTGGTGTAAACGAAACCATGATCAGGCCCATGACACACCTCGTTCGGAATGCAACACTGGCGTATTGGGTCATCGGTATTGTCATGATGGTCATTTCCTGGTTTTTCTGGCCTTCGCCTGCAGTAGCCTTGGTTGGGGCCGTCATGCTGCCGGTTGCTTTGCGGGCGGGCTTGCCAGCGATTGGGGTCGCAGTTGCGATGAACCTGTTTGGTCACGGAATCGCTCTGTCGGGAGATTTCGTCATTCAGGGCGCTCCGACATTAACTGCAAAAGCAGCAGGCATTCCCGTAAATGACGTGATTTCAGCGAGCATCCCGCTTGTCATCGTCATGGGGGTAGTAACGACGATCACTGCATTCTGGTATTTGCGCAAGGACATGAAAATCGGGATTGTTCCTGCACCCGGAAAGGACACATCCATACCGGATACGGTTTTTACATCTGCAAAGGTTCCCTTGCGAGATGGTGTGAGGCGTAGCTTGGCTCTTTTCGTGCCGATTCTTTTCGCGCTAGATGTGGTAGCCATGTTTGCGTTTGATTTACGCGGGGGCGATGCGACTGCACTTGTCGGTGGAACCGCTTTGTTGATCTTGATCATCGCAACTATGCTCGCGCATCAGAAAAAAGGTCTCGAACAAGTAACCACGCATTTGATCCAAGGCTTTCAATTTGGCTTTAAAGTGTTTGGTCCTGTCATTCCGATCGCAGCCTTTTTCTATATGGGAGATAGCGGCTTTCTCAAAGTATTCGGTGAGGTCTTGCCGAGTGGGTCGCACGGAATTGTGAACGACTTGGGTGTTGCCCTCGCTCAAGCCATCCCGATCAGTAAAGAGGTAGCCGCTCTCACCGTGTCTGCTGTCGGTGTCATTACAGGCTTGGACGGTTCTGGCTTCTCTGGCATTACTCTTGCTGGCTCGCTAGCACAGCTTTTTGCTACAGCTTTAGGTGCAGGAGCCGCAACCTTGACCGCCCTTGGTCAAATCTCAGCTATTTGGGTAGGCGGGGGCACGATTATACCATGGGCGCTAATCCCCGCTGCTGCAATTTGTGGAGTAGATCCGTTCGAACTGGCGAGACGTAATCTATATCCCGTGGCCATTGGTTTGCTCGTCACTACTATTGTTGCCATGTTTCTCCTATAAGAGTACGCCTATCTATTTGAAAAGGCGAATGGTGGCTATTTTGCACCGTTCGCCTTTTTTTCTACGATCAAATTCTGTTTTTGCTGGTGGCTCATACACTTGTACTAGCATCCTATTTGGAAAGGAACACACCGTATGAAGTTGTGGGGAAAAAGTATACAGGTCGCCGCTACATACATTGGGACAGTAGTGGGGGCTGGCTTTGCGAGTGGACAGGAAATTCTTGCCTTTTTCACATCCTATGGCCATGCGGGAACCATTGGCATCCTAATCGCTACAGCGTTTTTCGTTTGGCTCGGCTATAAAATGATGTGGCTGGCCCATACGCTGCGTACACCCTCGTACGAATCGTTCAATCAAAAGCTGTTCGGTCCTTTGATCGGCAGAACGATGAATATTCTCGTCTTTCTTACCTTATTTGGCGTCACTACGGTGATGCTGGCCGGAGCTGGCTCTGTTCTGGAGGAGCAATTCCATATTCCTTATTTGGCAGGGACGATTGCTACTGCCTTTTTTGCTCTCCTGATCCTTCGCAAAGGGCTGGATCAGCTGCTGATCGTAAATGCCATCGTCGTTCCGTCTATGTTCTTGTTTGCCTTGCTCATATTAGTAGATGGAACGGTCGATTCGCCGCTGCCGATCGCAGCTCCTGTCAGCTATGAATTTCTATGGAAAACGGTCCTGTATGTGTCCTTCAATCTAGCGATGGCGCAATCTGTTTTAATCCCGATCGGTTATGCGATTCGCGAACCAGTCATCCTGCTTCGTGCCGCGGTAATCGGCGGTGTTGTCCTCGGCTTTATGCTGCTTGTTGTACATACAGCCATGCTTGCCAATTGGAACGATGTTCGCTTTATGGACATCCCGATCCTGTTTGTTACCGAGCAATGGAACGAGTGGCTGCAGCTGTTCTTTGTGTTTGTTCTATACTCTGAGATTTTTACCACATTGATTTCGAATGTGTTCGGGATTGGGCAACAGCTGCGTGAGCTGGTAAACATCCCCGAATCTCGTCTGTACCTCTTTCTCTTTTCCTCGGCATTCGTGCTTTGCCTCATTGGGTATAGCCAGCTTTTGATGTTCTTGTATCCGCTTTTTGGGTACTTGGGTCTGTCTACGTTGTGCAGGATTGTGCTGCCGCGGGGGCATTTGTCACGCTAGTACTTTCCAGCAATAACTATTTTGAAACTTATCCCAGTTTTTCCCCACAATTCGGGCAGAAATTCGCCCCTTCATTTTTCGTACCGCAGTTTGGGCAAAAGTTCGGTTTCTTTCCCTCTGACGACGATGCTGATGGTGCAGGATTCGGTTCTGACTGCTTATCACTGGATGGTTTTTGATTCGCATTCATGTTTTTCATCATTTCGTTTGCGATGTTCATCCCCATCATCATGCCCGCCATGTCTGCAGCCGCCCCACCACCTTTTACATCTCCAGATGCCATCCCGTCTGTCATAGCAATCTGTTGATACTTTTGCAGATTGCCGACCATTTCGTAGGAGGCAACTTTTGTGATCTTATCTTGTATTTCTGGTGGATAGTTGAAGCTCATGACCTGGAAGCCTGTGATCGTCATTCCGATATCCATCACTTGCATGTCAAGATCTTCTCGAATCCCTTTGGCAATATCAAACGCATTCGCTTGTAGATTAAACATATCTTTGCCTTCTCTGCTGATCCACTTCATGAGCAATTGGTCCAATACGGAAATAATCCGGATTTTCACATCTTCTACCAGATAGCTTTCTTTTACCCCGGCAACTTTGTCAATCAAGGTGACGTAGTCGTTCACTTTAAAATTGAAGGTACCGTTCGCCCGAATCGGCATACCCCCAGGGAGCTGTGGAGTAGGGATTAGAACCGGATTTTTTGTTCCCCACTTGACCGTAAACTCCTTGGTATTTACAAACAAGACCTCGACTCTCATCCCGCTATTAAAACCAAACTTAAACCCTTTTAATGTAGATAAAAACGGAATGATTTCGGAGGCAATTTGATACTCTCCCTCCTCCTCAAAAATCCCTTCGACCTTGCCGTTATGAATAAAAATCGCGTCTTGTCCGGGACGGATGATTAGCTTGCTGCCTTTTTTGATCTCCCGATTGCTCCACTTCCAAAAAATCATGTCATCTCTAAACTCTTCCCACTCTACTACATTGGCAAATTGATTCCCAAAAAAAGACATTCTAAATCCATCCTTTCCAGCTAAAAAGATCCTCGGCTTCCGCTATGCGAGTGTCCGCCACTAGTCGTTCCGCCACCACCGCCGCCGCCCGAGCCATTGCTTTCTTGTCTTTGAATCTTTTGTTTCGTTACCGTAGTTCGAATGTATTGATCTCGTCTATCGAGAATTCCTGATGTGCTCGCATCCTCATAGGTTCTTCGATTAATGGTTATACGGCCTCCCGAACGGATGACCATCGCTGCGACAATAATCCCTCCGATGATGAGTGAGGCTCCCAATTGAACCCACACATTAAATAGTGGATTATCAGGGTTTACACCTGGTTCATACCCCATATATTTGTCGACTGTCTGCATATAGGTTTGGAAGGCTAGCGCATAATCTCCGCTTGTCAAATCCGAGGTAATCTTGATTCGTATCTTATCAAGCCTCTCGTCATCGAGATACGTCTTTGCTTTATAAAATCCAGCCAGATACACCTCTCGATTTTTCATGTCCAGCGTCAAAATAACCGCATTGCCGTGAGGTTTGTCATAGCCTGGCCCATACTCATCATAAAAGTCTTCCGTCATTTTCATAACGTCGCCATTAACATCATTGTTCGTTGTTAAAATGATAATGTCCGTTTCTCGATGTGCCCCATACTGTTTCGCAAGCGTAGTTAACTCTTTGTATTCCTCCTGGTTTAATAACCCCGCTTTATCAAAAATCAGTTGTTTCCCTTCCGACGTAGTTGCCACAGCCGCTTTCATTCCCATCGGAGAGGCAAGAAAAACAGCGAAGAAGAAAAAGACTACCGACAAAATCAAGCCGCTCCTTCTCACCAAAACCCGCCTCCCATCATCCAGGAAATCAGCTTCAGCGAAAGGAAGCACGAGGCGGAGATGCCCGCAAACCAAGCTATCACTTTGGATTTACTAATAGGCGGCTTACCAACTACCTTGCCCGTCTGACCGTTCATCGCAAACGTATACTCCAGTTTATTGTAATCATAGTGCAACACCCACACTGGCAAAAGTGCATACTCTGCATGCCCGAGCTTTGTATCAATCTGCTTATTGGTGTAATTCACTGTGGTATATTGTGTCATCGTAGACCGAATATACTCTTCGATGAACGGGTGAATTTTACTTTTTGCCCGTGGAAAAAGCTCCTTCTCATCGAAATTGTATTTTTCAGCAACATAACCAGCCAGATAGGCCGTTTTGAAGCTTTTTATCTGATCATAAGGAAATGGCTCTAATTTATCCATCAGTTCATCGTTCATTTTCTCCGAGGCATCAATTGGAACATCGACATAATTCAAGCGAATCTTCCTGTAGACATCGAAATGCTGCGTTTCTGTATACTGATAGTCTCCTTTTGTATAAGTGCTTACCCTCGTCCCATGAGCGTGAACCTCTACGGCATTATTTAACTCGTAGAGCCAAAAGGGGACATACATCCCGGTTATACCCTTTACTCGATCCGCTGTCATGAACCCATTTGGCGTCAGGCGACCATTCCTACACCATTTTCGAAAAGCCCGCATCGCTTCTTCTTTGCTAATGGAAAAGGGGATGACAAGGGCTGGAGCCAGCTTCCCCGTCAATCGATCGCCAAGGACTATGACAGAACCGCAGAAAGAGCAAGACGTCGCTGTCGTATCCGCATCAGTGATAACGACTGCTCCGCAGCTTTTACAATGGTACTCGGTAGCCTCATCTTCTAAAAAAACATTTCTTTTCAGTGGATCGGGCATCAGCTTAATATCGTCGGTTCTCCCGCAGCTATGGCATGACAGCATTCCTGATTCGCTGTCATAAACCATGTCGCTGCCACAATTCGGGCATTTGAAATCAATAACTTGCATCCGCTCACCTCTAAAAGAAGCTGGTTAATCCTTCTTTTTCATTTTTTCTTTTAGCGCAGCCAATTCATCTTCAGCAGTTGTTTTGGAGCTTTTTTCAAATTCTGCAAACAACTCGTCAAAATCGTCCTTTGCTTCCATACGAAGCTCGGTAATGGCTATAGCTTCGTTATAGGCTTTGTCTACCTTTTCCTCCACGGTGTCAAATGCATTCTCTATGCCACCCAGCGGAGAACTGAGTGAATTCAAGCTTTGCTGAGCTTTCGTTGCCGCAATCTTCTCCTTCAGCTTCGTACGGCGCGCTTCCAGCTCGCCAATGTCCGCACGCAGCTTTTCTTCGATTTGCCGCATGCCAGTGACATTTGAAGCTGCTGCCTGATAAGCAGCTTGAAGTTGGACTTCTTTTTCTGCCAGCGTAGCCTTTTTCTCCAGGAACAATCTGGCTTTGTCCTCATCTCCGGATTCCACCGCCTTCTCAGCGTAACGCTGCAGCTTTCTGATCTCAGCGCTGCATTCATCAAGCGCGCTTTTTGTCCTTCTTTCGTTCGCCAGCACAGATGCAGTCTCTGCTTTTAGCTGCCCCAGATCGCTGTTTATTTTCCTCATGAAGTCATCGATGGTTTTCTCCGGGTCTTCGGTCTTATCCAACAGCGCATTAATATTACTGGCTAAAATATCTTTGATCCTTGACAAGATTTCCATAGCGACCTCCCTTTTGACTAAGGTATGCAAACCATACTACTCCAAGCCAGCCGGTTTTTCTCTTCCATCGAGCGGGTACCATCTGATCACCCCACGCGGCGGGTTCGTCAAGCCCTCATCCAGCAAAGTACTTTGCCAACGAATTCCACCCGGACCATCTGTCGTGTCGCCCTCTTTAATAACAGGTCCATTCTCGTACACATAGTTGGAAATATTTCGCAGGAAACCTGCCACTTCATTCGGATCGCATGCGTCTTGATGGAAAATCGCCTCATGATCGACCGCATCTAATTGCAGCATACCAACTGTATCCATCATGAGCCACTCTTCTGGCAGGTTGAACAAACGGACGTTGGACCATAGCTCCAGTGGAGGCAGCTGTGTCTCTTCATGGCGTTGCTTCATTTCATGCATCAGTTCTGCTGAAGCGAGTGACTCTCCGTTTGGATTAAAGTAGCAGAGCGCTTCCGGCATTTGAAGCAAGGCCTCAGCAACTGCACCTACAAACAAGAGCTCAGGGAAGGGGTCATAATCTTCTGGTAGCATGGGAGCCTGATCGTCTACCTGGCCAAGTGTATAGCTTGAACGCACGCGGATGAACGCGGTATGCTCGGCAACAGCCTGTCGCCCCTCCGGATAACCCCATGCTTGTTGTGCAGCCCGCTCCAGGTTTTGCGGGTACGTATGAGGTCCGAAAAAGCCCATCGTCCACGCACCAAATAGAGTCGTATCCTCGGCTGGATCTCCCATTCCGTCCGGCCAAGGATTGTCTACAACATCCACCTGAATATATCCGTTTTCCTCTGGGCGATATGGGATGAGCAGGCTAGGTCCGCTAAACACCCATTGTTCGGTTGAGTCGTTTACATTCGTAATTTCAAACGATTCCTTCAGTACTTTTGCTATGCTGTGAATCGATACAGGTTTAGACAGGAGAACAGCGATCCCTTGAGAAAAAAAGCCTTTTGGCATATGGTTACAGCTCCATTCAGTTGTTTGTTTTTACGTATAGGCAGTTCCGTGTCAATTCCGTTCTGCGAACAACTCGCGATTTATCGTCAGCTTTGGATCTCACGCTTTACAGAAATACAAATCGCTTCTAATTCTTTTACGGCTAACTCCGCATTTCGTTCCGGATTTAATTTCAAGATGGCTTTTTCAATGATCATATGACTCTGAAAAATTGATTTCACCACATCTACGGGAAGCTCGATTTCGTAATAATCCTCGGCCCACTCTATGTAATCCTCCGCTGTTTCATAAATCATGCCTAGTAAAAAATCTGATCCGTCATCGAGTTGTTCTGGATTCGCTATATCCCCTGTTCTCCACTCGGCGTCACCTGGCTCCCTCCATAAACAAAAAGTGACGTCTTCCTTTGTAAGCGCCTCGTCCTCCAGCCTATGTAGAAGTGCAGAAGGTACCTGGTCGTAAATGCCCGGCCATACCTCGTAATCGTCTCGGGCATGCGGACTCATCGCAGATTCATGATCGAATCCTTTTACGATAACACCTTCGGGAGCAAACAGGATGTACATATCATCTCCGGAGCCGTTGCTGATGCTCGCCATCGTTACACCTTCATCCCATTGCGGAAAAAATTGATACCTACGCAGCCAGTCTTCTGAGCACAGGATAATATCGAGCGCACTTAAACCGAGCAACTGCTGCTTTAGTTTTTCTGGATCAGAGAATGGTTTTGGCCAAATGTTCATATTATTTCAATTCTCCTCTCAATTAAGTAAAGCTATCATTGAAAACTCGATATTCCGATACTCTCCTAATCCCAATCCATGTAAGCCTGACATGTCAGCTTTTCATTGCCGCAACCAGGACAAGCCAGGACCACGACCTCAATCTCTTCATCTATCGGCTTTGAAGGCATGACTGTTGAGCAGCGGGGGCAATCATAGCTATTGGTATATGAGTCGGAATCTGATTCCATGTGCAAATATACCGCATTTAACAAGAACTTACATTCATTACATACATAAAGACCATCATAACAAACGTGTTTGGTACTCTCGTCCTTACTAAATTCACGTATACGTTCCTTGCCTACGGAATCTTCGTACCATTCCAGAATATCCGTTACATACACGTATCGGAAACCTATGCCTAAAAATACATTCTGCTTGTATGTACAGTGATTGCAGGTCAGGTTATATGCAACGCCCATGGTTACTATCCCAGCCCCTTCTTTATCAACGCCTCAAGCTTCTTCCTGTTCAATATCTCGTGTGTTAGAAACTCTCCATTCCAATAAGCCGTATATGTTGTAAACGGTGATGGAGCATTTTGCGCTTCCTCTCTACTGGTTATTTTGATTCTTGTAACCGGGATTCGGAATTCTTTTTCGATTTCATCAAGCTCTTGATTCGCGTAGTAATCGGTAAAAGGGCATTGATCGGTATATATGACAACGAGCCCATTTGTTTGATCGATTCTTGCTTTTTTAGCATTTGCTTTAAATTTCGGTTCAGGGGCTTGGGTTTCGAATCGTTTTACCAGGAGTTCAAAGTAAGGCGGAGCTGTATCACACACCTCAAAACCGTTCTTGAGAAAAAAGCTCTTATCTGAAAGATACGGTTTTTTCCTCGCACTAGAGATGGCCACGATGCCGTGTTTTTGTTTTTCTATCGCGTCTTCCATGCATTCGTTTAGCAATCTCGCTCCATTTCCCTGCCCTTTATATCTGCCAGCAACCCAAAAACAATTGATAAACAAGTAATTTGGTGCTTCAATCGGAACCCACGCAAACTCGGCAGGAATGTATTCGATAAATACTTTTCCGCGAACATCTAGCTTTTTAAACACCAGACCTTCTTCCATGCGGCAGCTTAGCCAATGCTTTTTTAGAATGACACCGTTTTGATTGTCCTTGTCTGATAGGGAGCAACAGATGTGCTGATCGAAAAGATTTTCCTGAGTCAACGCCAGAATATCCGTCATTTTTATCACCTTCTGAAAGAGGTTTTAGGAAAAACAAATGAAATGATCATTCGGGTTTTCGCGATGCGACCATCCATGTCAAAAGTATAAGCCCCGTAATTTTTTTCACCACCATGACTTAAAACGAAAATTATCCGAACGTTTCAATCGACCAAAACAAATAACATACACCTTTCAACCTAACCAGTTATCGTACCACCAACGTCCTCTCCATCTGGATTCATTCAAATGGCAATCTCTTTTTTTACTTCGTCTAACAAAGGCAAATCGTTTATACAAAAGTAACTGCCATACCTCAAATTACAAATTTCACTTTCCACATACTCATCCCACATTTCCAATTTATACAAAATTAACGTTGGTCTTATTATAGTACGATGCAACCAAAGGAATAAATGGAAAATAAACAAGACACTAACATCTTGGTTAGTGTCTTGTAGAGCACCTAGATTTGTCCTGCATCCTGGACACATCTTTCATCCTTTCCGTTACATGATCTGCTTTCGGGAGGCATGAAACTAGTACTTTTTCTTACAATGTGGCGGATGCGGAGGAGGTGTAGGGCATATAACAGGCAGTGGAACCTGCTGAATTTGCAAAACTTTGAGCCCTACTTTTAGTACAATATTTTCCTGAACAGACGTAAATGCTTGCGCGAATCCGGAGACATGTTTCAGATTGTGACCGATATCCAGCTCAGTGAATTCAGTAAAGACCAACTCGCAATATGGCTTCTCATTGTAAACTTGTCGGTTACCGAATAGCCCCTCGTTCAGCAGAGGTCCATTCCCGCTTTGATTGATCAGCTCCCCGGATGATGAAAAATCTGGAGAAAGCTGTAATGATGGTCCAGTTTGCGGAAAGGTAATATCTGTACAAAAATCAAAGGGAATCATAGCTGTCATGTGGCGAATATCTCCGCATACTGAGCTTGTTGAGGTATGGTCAACGGTTGTATACTCAATATTTTTGCGAATGAACCCTTTTACAAAAAGCTTTGCCGCGTATGGATTAAACGTGGGTACCAGTTCACATTGCTGCAATATTGCACTTTTCCATACACGAATGATTTCCAGCGCTGGCTTTTCCAACTGGATATTTGCTTCTACGGCAACGACTACGGAAATCTCTGCAAGCGTCACAGGTACTTTAATGGTTTTCGGATACACAGTATCAGTAGTCGTTGTTCCGAATACCCGTACGCTTTCTACACTACAGGAATTCGATGGCGGTTTTTTCTTATGATCCTTGTCATGCTTGTGGTGATGTTCGTGCTTGTCGTCATCTTTTCCTTCACAATAATATTCGACTTTATATTTATTACCCTTGTCATCATGTTTCCCCATTTGGCTTCCTCCTCGAAGTTACCATACCTCCCTTTATTATATGGCTTGGCAGTATAGTGGTATTGGCGATTGCCAAGCGTTAAATGCCCTTTTTTGCTCTTGTAAAGAGATGCGATTATGTATGGCAAAAGGATTAAAATGAGCATGAGAATAGAGGCATGTCCTAATTTCGTGTGGCTCAAGATTCATCCCCTGTGCCATTGCAAATTTGCTAGTGTCATTCCCGCTATGTTGTGGCTACAACTCGTTTTTAAGGAAGGAAAGGAATAGCTAGCCACTCATTTACGTGACAAATCCTTCACATAGCTGCCACCTTAGGAATCTGGTTTTATGTGAATCATGTGCAAGGGGATGAATTGTTTTCGAAACCACCATACTCGCCCGCTAATTGCTGCCAGCCCATGGTACTCTCCCGATGTTGACGAAAAATGATTGAACGGATCTGATAGAAGCATAGCCTTCCAGTCTCCTGTCTCCATCCATCTTTCGTCTAGTGCAGCGGGTTGTTGTTCCGACATCGTATCGGGTTCCATGCTTCGCTTCGCAATAGCAGGGTGCAAAATCGTAGAGGTAAAAGGAAAGTATAAGGTTTCATGTGCCAGCTTGTTCGTTTCAGTGGACGTCCCTTTAGCCGTTAGCTCTAAATCGCCCTTGATCCATACAATTTTTTTATGGAAATCCTGGCGAATGTCCTGAATGTTGATCGTTATATCTGTTTGAATCTCTACCCAGTCTTTTTTCCAAATCACATCAATCGACTGGACCCAATCCACCTCCCATATTTCTTCCAGGAGCGGTACCTGGATCAAGGAAGCGCCAGCTTGGTCTTTGTAAGCAATGTTTGCTAGGATTACTTGATTGTTAGTTCTGGCTTGCGGTGCTGCAGAGCTTTCAGACAAGCGTTTTTCCGTGGTGTGATCATCTGGTACTGGCTTACGGATCTCCTGTAGAGGCAAGGTGGATGATTGGTCGCCCTCTTGAGCTGATGTGGTATCCTCCAGTAGTTCTGAATGCTCTTTCCGGTTGTCAGGCTTTTGGTCATCATCCATCTCTTTTTGAAAGAAAACAGTGGGGGCCGATGATGGTGAGCTGGCTTTCGTCACTTTTGACCGAGCCTTCGTTACTGGTTTTGAATATTTCTTCTGCCCTTTTTGGAGAGGAATTGATTTTTTACGCCCATTTATGCTTCTCTTGTGAAAATCCTTGTCATGTTCGGTATCTTGCTGCTGTTCAGACTGTTTTACGTGGGCAACTTTTTGTCGAGGCGCTTTCGGCGTGTTCTGGAATCCTTGATGATTGATATAGGGCTTCTTTTTTGCCGGTGTACGCTTCGGGATAGCCATCTCTGACCTCCTTCTCTCCGCTGTGAGGGATACTCATTTCCTTTTTCCATTGCACCTTCTCTATAAATACGTGATCAACGTCATTGCGGTATAGTCGCTTGCCTCCTTTTTGGAACAAATAAACCTGTCACATTCGCTGAGGGATAAAAATAAGCGACTTCCCCCACTTGCAAACAATACAAAATGATTAGATAATCTGACGTAGAATGTAAAAACACAGCTCCGGTTGGTAGTCCGGACGCAGGTGAGATACACTCATATCCCCTGTCAGTAACCTTCCCCCCTTGGGATGTCCATCATTCGGATTCAAATAAAGGGGGCGGTTAACTTGAAACTAACCGTATTTTTCAATGGTCAGTATTGGGTAGGAGTCGTTGAGCTTCAGGAAGGGACAAAATTAAAAGCTTCCCAGTTTATTTTTGGTCCTGAGCCA
Source organism: Brevibacillus reuszeri (assembly GCF_002897295.1). Taxonomy (GTDB): domain Bacteria; phylum Bacillota; class Bacilli; order Brevibacillales; family Brevibacillaceae; genus Brevibacillus; species Brevibacillus reuszeri_A. The sequence goes on along the minus strand of NZ_BEXF01000006.1, from coordinate 294,426 downwards.
AAAGATGCGGAAGTAATGGATTTTGTGCAGCATCAGATGCTTGGTCTCCTGTCAACCAGTAAGGAGCAGGTCGACATCAGGAAGGCATCGGAGCAAAAAGTCAATCCGAAGCGGCTCGCTAGGCAGGTTGCCAAGGAAATGAGGACGACAGGCGTCTCCACGTTTGCCCAAGAAGCCATGAAGCTCGATCTGGCGTTACGTAAAAAGGAAAGAAAAGCAACAAATAAGAAAAAAGATGAACTGCTTCAGGAGAAAAAATACCTGCTGAAGATCCAGAAAGCAAAAGAAAAGCACAGAGGAAGATAAGGGTTGCCTGAGGCAGCCCTTTTCTGTACATGCGACTATTCTGTTTGTTGTACTTTTGTCAACTAGTCTGTGATCTGCTCCGTCTGTGAGAGGGCTGCAATCGGGTGGTAATACCAGGAACGCTCTTCTTTTCATGTGTAAATACGATTGTTTTTCACCGCATCCAAAGTCGACCAGATCGGATCTGCTTTGAGGTCTTCTATGATACGCTCGTTTGATGTCAGGATGATATAGTCTCGGACATACTTGGGTAACTGTTCATTAGATAGCTCTACCCACTGCTTTTCAAAAATGTATTTGGTTACCGCAACGGGCGGTTTTAATCCCGGCCCCAGATACACGGCTTGTCCACCACGTCCAAAATTTTTTCCTTAGGTAAATGTATTTTTATCCGCCGATTCCAAAATGAAGAAGGTTGCATTGTCCGGTATGACCTTTTTGACCTTCTCTTTGGCAGCAGCGATCCATTGCACCGTTCATTCCGCCACTTCTATATACATTCTGAGTAATCTGTCTCTAGATCGGAGCAGCTGCACTACTGTGTACCTTCACGAATCTTTTAAAACCCTTTCTGAACGTAAGCACCAGCATATTGAAATACCAACCCTTTTAAGGTAAAATATGGTTTTCGCACAACTCAAAACAATATTGACCGAAACATTGCGTATAAAGTTCTTACAATCCATTTCAACAGGAGTGAAAGATATGGCGCAATATTCAATAAGTGTTCAACCAATGATACCGAGCGACAACGTTGATGAAAGCGTTGCATTCTATAGTGCGCTTGGGTTTGAAATCGTCCGTGACGAGACATTTCCATACAGATTCGCGGAAGTCCGGGATGGCGATCTTTGGCTTATGACATCTAGCTATGCCCAATTTGGAGGTAGGAAAGCGTTTGGTGCCCTCATCATAAACGTGACCGAATTGGTAAAATTCCATGATCGTTTTGCAAATAATCTCAAGAACAACCTCGGGACTGTACCTCTCAGCGGTTTTCCCCGTATTACGCGACGCTCACGGGATGGTAGTCAGTTTCGACTCTTCGACCCCTTTGGCAATATGCTAGTTTACATGGATAAGCATTATATGCCTCCCCTCTACCTCGAAGCTCGAGATCACACAGATGAAATCCTCAATCAGGTATGGTTTCTACGTGATATCTATGCAAATGATCAAGCAGCAGCCAAAATTCTCGACCGTGCATTGGAAGAAACGGAGGACAAATGTGGTACCGAGCGAGCAAGACTACTGGCTGCTCGGGCCGAAATTGCTGTAGCCATGGGCGAGTTGGATCTTGCCGCCAGATTTGAGTACATGCTCGCTGACATACATTTACAAGAGGTGGAATTCCGAAGATTCGAAGAGGAGCTACGAGCATCACAATACCTCAGAAACTGGGCAGGAATCGAGTTAGACGCATAACAGGTACGGAACGAAGTCATCCAAACGTTTCTGTGGGGTAGAGATTGGTATAACATATTAGTCTCTTTTTTGTCCGCGAGTTATTCAACGGTCATGGGCTACGATACGCTTAGTTGCACAATGTTTGAGGCGATGTGCTCCCGCCTCTTTGAATTCTTGAATGAACAGTATCTTCATTTTCATGGCTTTCCAATGTAAACGTATTCCATCTCGATCAGCAAATGCACCTTCAACAACTTCTTAATCTTATTTTCTTGGTCAATAAATTGGTATGCTAATTTTTGTACACCAGGTACATGTGCCAAAATAGTAAAGCATGCTCTACAAAATGGCTGGGATTATAAGAATGAAAAACGCGTAGCGTACTAGCAAATAGAAAATGGAGACTGTCTCGTTGAAAAACTAGGTTTGGAAATATAAGAAACTATCCTATAATTTCCTTCTACCAAGGACGTGTCTAGTTCCATTTTTACAGTTGTGCACTCTCATCACCATTTGATTCTTATTTGCTTCTGCCCTTGAATTAAATGAATAACTATTTTAATAAATGAATATCGCTTTTCTTAGATTAATAAGGTGGTATCTTGATGGAGCTATCCTACCAAATTAAGGAAATGGAATTGAGCAACGGAATTATAACTTTATGCGTAGTCTTTCCGGTTGGTTATGAATCACTATCTGATCTATTTTCCTCGGATATCTCTGTATATTCAGCAAAGTGGTATTTGGACGCAATTGATAGGGTTATCTCTTGTTCTTCGAATTTTGAACAATTTAGAGGCAATGCTTGCAGGCTAGAGATTTTTAGTGATACGACAAACGTAATTAATTATCTATTTGAGAATATAGAAGACAATCATTTATATAGATATAAATGCAGCATTTCTACGATGTTTCTGAAAAAACTTATCCAAGTATGGATAAAGGAACTTGAAATATTCGAATCAAAAAACAAGTAGGTAGACTCTTAACACATTTAGATAAATGTTCTTTTAAAAAGTACTTGAGGTATTAAAACAAAAAATGGTAATATTTTTACAACTCAACGCTTAGGGGGTGTCTCAAATGAAGATATATCCTCAGACATAGAAAATTTGAAAGCGAGGAGTTATATGTCATTTGAGATTATAGAACGTACCCCTACTCTAGAAGAGTTTCATCAATTGTGTGTTTCAGTTGGCTGGGAAAAGATGATGAATTTCAATGTGATAAATGACTCACTTGAAAATTCTTTGTATTCCGTTGTTGTTCTTTCTAAAAGTAAAATAATTGGCATGGGCCGAATTATTGGCGATGGTTACGTTTATTTTTACCTACAAGATATTGTTGTACTTCCGGAGTTTCAAAATACGGGGATTGGGACAATGATTATGGACAAACTCATGTCCTTTCTACAAGGGAATGCTCCCGATAAAGCTTTCATTGGTCTCTTTTCTTCTAACGAGGGTAAGAAACTGTATGAGAAATATGGTTTTAATCAGTATCCTTCTTTAACAGGAATGTTTCGAGTAACCCCAATTTAGGTAGTTACAAGCTCCTCCAAGTTCGGAGGAGTTTTAAATTTCCAAGTTATTATTATGCCCGTCTCACGCTGATCAAGGCTTGCGGATCTGCTCCATACAACCGCGCGATTCGTATATTCACCCACTGGACTTCCATGACTGCTTCAAAAAAGATGCATACGTGCTTTAACTGAGAACGTTCCAAGCAACTCATAACAGCTTCGAAGGTACGAAGAAAATCGAAGGAACTACTTTGATTTAGGTTAAGAATCCAAACGAACTTACCATGAGTGTTAGCCCCCATCAATCAACCATCCATGTTTGACAAGCTATCCCGTTCCTTATCACATATAATTCAAAATACAAAGTTACTTTTGGGTACAGTGACCCGTTAACGAGCTCTATATCACTAGTGTGTATAGAGCCTTTACATTTTACAAAACGTATGGTTTGTTCACGTTTTAACTAATGATTCTGTCGAAAACAACTACTGTAAATCAGGACATACTAGCTGTATAATTTGCTTGCCCGTTGTAAATTTTCTTTCTTATTCGTTGATGGAACGCCGTGTGCGATGAAAGTCGCCTGCACGGTGTAGGCTCGAACGAAAACCCTCACATAGAGAAGGGGATAAGTCGAGATTAGCGTACCAACAAACCGAAACCCTATAATGACACCAATACTTGATTTCACTATGTCAGCCACTATGCTCATACTTTTCGAAACACGTTTTTCTGACCCTGATGGAGATCCATTAACCTTCTCTTTTACGTCTTCAGATGAGAGTATCCTTACTGTAACAGAATCCGAATCTTTTCCGGGTCATTTACAACTGACTAAAATTGGCACTGGAGTAGTTTTGGTGTCCATTACTGCCTCTGATGGAAAAGGGGGTACGGCGATTAACAGGTTTACGGTAACTGTAGACTAATTTTGTTCCATCAACAGTCCCTCGGATATTCCGAGGTTTTTTTCTTGAGTACTTTTTATGTCTTTTCCGGAATTACGGTTGTGTTAATATGCCGAATCCGAATGAGTATAGGCTGGTAAAGCCTCTGCTTTCATCATGTGCTTCAGCACGATTTCATCCCTGAAACTATCCAAATCATGAAGTTGCCGGACGTATTCGTCTTCTTAACGATTGCGATTTCGCTACTGTAGAAATAGAGTGCTTCCTCTTTGCTTCTGGCGACCATATACTCACCGCAGCCGATTGATCTTTGGTTTGTGATTTTCCGAGCCTGATCCTTTACCATTCGAGCCAGCTGTTTAAGCAAGCTTGCGTCACAACGAGCTATGTACCTAAACCATCTAGCGTTTATTTTCACTGCTTTGTCAGACATTCGATTCTATGATCTCGCCACGTTTGAGGTCGATACGCCTAATTACATTGATCTCTAGCTAACAACCACATATTGATGGTATGATTTGGTAAATCATGTTTTGGGTAATGTTCTTATGTTAAAAAATATCAGGAATACAATTACATCGTTGTTATGTCCATTACATTTTTTCTTGTCGAATAGTTATCTTAGAATGGCTGCTTTGTTTTCTTGATCTTTTTTACATGAACCTCCTTTCAAATTAAGTTAAAACCCAAAACTACAGGTACTTTCATCGCAAAATAATAGGAGGGGGATTCTTATTCGAAAAACTACGCGCTTTGTTGGAAATATAAGCTATATGATTATTGTTTATTTTATACTGGACGTTCTAATGAAATATGAGCTCGTATTAGTTGAACGAGTAAAGGGAACATACAATTCCTTTCCGTCAAACTTATACAGTTCGCTTTATCCAATATTGATCGGGTTACTGTTCGCCCTTCCAAAATTTGTTCGAATACTTAAAGTAGACGGTCGTTTGAGCTATGATTGGATAAGAATCTTGGCTGTTGGAATACCTACGCTTTTCGGAGCTACCGTATTTCTCATCTACTTCTCGCCATTAGGGGCATACTTTCCTTTCATTTCGATTCTCTCGATTGGAACAAAGTTTTCCACTATTTGCGGTATCGTTTTTGGATACTTAATTCTCTCCTGTTTCCAGAAGTCAAATATCGATCCTTAAACTGGCACCATTAGGTTCCAGTTTCTTAGCTAAAACATAACTATTCCTGCCTTTAATCCCTCAACCCAAGTAAACCCCATTGGATTAATTTACCACGGTATTACGTTGATCCGTCATGAAGGTGTTAACCTTCTCAAAGACATATGCTTTAGCCGGTAACACTTATTTTCTCTGTGTCCTTCATCCCTCTACTCACTGGCGACTTTGTTATAAGACGAGAATGGTAATGCCACTACGAGAGATTGAATTCACCAGAGATGATCTGACTAAAACTCTAACAACCTTGGCAGCTAATGCGGATCGGGCTGTTCAGGAGAAATTCATCATCGTTCACCAGGGCATTTAACATATTGATCTGTTAGTATATTTACATAATTTGTTATAAATTTCGTTGTATCTTTCTGACAAAGGATGAGTGTTATGAAGAAATCAGCACTTTTGAAAATAGTTTCTGTTCTCGTATCCGTCATAGGTTTTTATCTTTTGATAAAAAGCCCTACCCTTGGGGACGATGCTGCCAGCGAATATCTACGAGTAGTTATGTTTGGCTCAATGGATACCGCTGGCTTTCAAATCATGAAACAATCTTTTATAGATGCTTACCGTTTAGCAGGTGCAATCATGTTAGGTGTTGGAAGTTTTTACGCTTTTCGATTTTTTAGTAAAAGTGACGAGTGATCTAACCTAATTTCTCTTATGTTAACTGAACTTTGTTGATATCTTTCTTTACAGTCGGAAAAGTTACTGATAAAGGAGTGACTTTTCGATGCGGAAATTGATCATCTTATTCGGCATCTTTTGTTTCTGTTTTTTACCACAAATACTTATACAGCAGATTCACATCCAAAGCCACTAGTCAGGGATATTATCAATTTGATAGATCACTGGATCCGAAAAGGTTGGTCATTTGAGAAATATATTTGGAATGAGTATGAAGTGCATGAATTATGGAAAACTCCGCGCGGACTTCTTTGAAACAATTGGTATAACCATACGTATTTACTTAAAAAGAGTAAAGGAGTCGGTTGAATTGCAATTTGAAGCTGCAGCCCAAACGATATCGTGCCCTTGTTGTAAACATTTCCTTTTTGACAAGGACTATCGCCAGTTATATACAAAGGGCGCTACCTTATTCGGGTTGGTTGGCAAATAGAAGTACCTTTTCTTATTTGCAAGCAATGTTCATACATTCTATGGTTCATGGAAGAACCAACGAGCAAATAATTCGCTATATCACAGGGGCTGATAAGCCTCTTTTTCTTATTACTTGATATAACAAATCGATTGTTAAGTTAAATCATCCTTATGACTTGTACATTTCTTTCAAGAACTTAATAACTTCTTGTTCATCCCTGCCAAACTCAGACCGGTTACTTTCTCTAGATTACCGATCGATAATCATATCGAACGCTCTGACTTTGGCATCTGCTGGCAGTTGTTTAAGATTCACGGACATTTCCTCCTATTTATCAAATCGTGTGTTGTGACAAGTCGACGTATTGTGTCGAAAACAACTACTATAAATCAGGTCATGCGAGCTGTATAATTTGCTTGCCCGTTGTAAATTTTCTTTCTTATTCGTTGATGGAACGCCGTGTGCGATGAAAGTCGCCTGCACGGTGTAGGCTCGAACGAAAACCCTCAAACACAATAGGGGATAAGTCGAGAATAGCGTAACACCAACAGTCGAATCACAAACAGTAAATGTCGGTAGTCCAATCCTTTTTAACATTACTCCGGACAATCCAAATTGGCGGAGTAAACTCACATCAATTGTTATGTTTATTCCGAATCTAGGGCCGAAAACGTATGAGACAATCGCTGTGTATGACACAACTAAACCCAATTTGCCATTTAAACCAACAACTTCTGCAACTTTCGCTGTTACCGGAACATATATCTTTACTTTTAAAGCAACTGGATATCCTGATGTAGTTGCAACATTTACGGTTGAATAATCCATCAACGAACCCTTAGGGCAACCTAGGGGGCTATTTTTACTAAATTACCGTTTTGTTAATCCCTACCTCCATCTTAAACATATATGTATAAAAAGAATTGGAAGGATTAAGTTCCCAGTTTAAGTCATCAAATCCTCCACTAGTATTTTTCAAGCTCTCTTCCGCAAGACTTTCCAACCCAGCCTCCCAGTGAAAAGCATTTACAGCAGTTAATACCCTAGAATATTTACGCAATCAGTTCACACTCAGCGTCAGACAATTGAACATCATTTTTCACAGCAATTCCTCCCCTTTACTTCATGCACATTGTATTAATTCAATTTTTTGGTAAAATTTGAACATAGTTATAAAACCCGTCATAAAATTAGGAGGTATTTGATTGTCCACGATGATTCGTATGGAATTTTCTGATGGTGTTTTTAACCATCGTATTGTTGGTGTTGTAATTCACGATGGGTATGTGCTTTTACATCGCAATCTGCACGATGATTTTTGGGCTTTACCTGGAGGCAGAGCAGAGTTAATGGAATCATCCGAAAAAACTATTCGGCGTGAGTTTCAAGAAGAGCTCGCTATCGATGTTAACGTTGAACGACTACTCTGGATTGTTGAAAACTTTTTTGATCATGACCACACACGATATCATGAGTTATCATTTTACTACCTTGTCAACATTGAGAACCAGCCAAATGTCCTTGACAAGCAAAGAATCCATTCTGGCATTGAAAAGGATGTTGAACTGGTGTTCCAATGGTTCCCTCTAGAAGAGTTAGAAGTTCTTCCTCTCTATCCAGCATTCTTACGATCAGCGTTACGTCAATTACCAGATGGGATTCAACATATCGTTCACTACGATTAGATAGAATGAGAAACCCGTTAAAAAATTTATCTGGATGTCGAACAAGCGAGGTGTTATTTATGAACTGGGTACAAATTGTTTCAGAACCTGTATTCCGTTACCCTATCCGTTAGCTTAACGCGCAGCCAGTCTAGAACTTTATTATCCATATGGAACGCAACTGTAGCAGCGTCTTTATGTAACGATTGGTATGTTTCCTCTGAGAGAACAATCAAATCATCATTAAGAGCCAGGATAGCCTCTGGATTCGGTTCAAACCAGTTCCCAGCTGGCCATCTTAGAGAAAGGACAGGGTCTGCTTTTGCTGCGCGCATTACGATTAACTAACATGAAACGGGTGAATCTAATGAAAAAGAATCCTTTTTGGTTTAATCTTCTCTCCATCATTGTTATTGTCATCGCCATTACGTCCCTAATAACAAGGGCTTCCTTTTTTCACTTAGCTACTATGCTGGGCTTGGCGGTAGTCATGGCTTCTTTGGGATCGTTGGAATTCTATAAAAACCGAAAGCTGGCCTATATGCTTTTTTGTGTTGCCCTCCTGCAGGTTGTTGTGTTCATTGATTCGATTGTTGTCTTAGCTTCCAAGTAACATCCAGAAATGGCATAGGTGCACCTTGTCTCAGAGCCTGTTCTTACATAACAGTGACTAAACGTAAATCAATGAATAGTAAGTTTTAGGTTACATAACATTTGTTATGTAGATCAAATTTGAATGCAAATAATCTTCTTCATGTGGCGATTTTAGATCCTTCGATAGAGCTTGCTGTAATTTCCATACATATATTGCTGGATGGTTGCACAATCATCGTCCATCACAAAAAGACTGTCGACGAGTAAGACCGACAGTCTTTCTTATTAACCGAAACCCCACCCTTTTTGCATCGCTTCGAACCACCGACTATTCCAATAATTGCATGACAGTTTCTACAGACTGATCAACGAACGTTCGATCCGGACGAGATTTCATCATGACGGTCAATCCGATTAACGACACTACCAATGTATTTGCCAGAGCCTTTGCATTGATATGCGGCCCAAGCACTCCCGCTTTTTTCCCGCGCTCAATCGTCTCCTGAAAAATGACGGTCAAATACAGCTGATGTTCTCGTGTTAGAACTTCAAATCTTGGCTCATGGGGGGCTAGCTCTACCATTGTATTAATACAAAAGCATCCCCGATTCCGGCCGTCTTGATAGGCTTGAGCCACAATCTCTTGAAAAAGCGTGTGAATCGTCTCTTTCACAGAGGAGCCGCTCTGAAGGTGGCGTCTGAAGAAGGCCGCATGCTCGTGAATATATTTACGCAGGGCTGCTTCAAACAAATCCTTTTTGTCTCCAAATGCAGCGTAAATACTAGGCTTTTGAATTCCCATACTGGTTGTGAGGTCGCTCAAGGAAGTAGCCTCATATCCCTTCTCCCAAAACAAAAGCATGGCTTTCTCCAGTGCCTTGTCCTCCTGAAACTCACGTGGTCGCACCATAGCATTTTCCTCTTTTCTCTATGGATAATCCCATTTTCAATAGGGATAGATAGTTAAATACCACTCGGTACACTTACAGTACCAACTAACTCTTATCGTGTCAAATGGAACAAAGCAAGGAAATTAGGATTCGTATTTTTAATTGATTCACAACATTTATTTCCCGAAAAGTTGTTTGATCACAAAACTACAAATGACCATTGACAAACGATTGAATCGGATTGTAAAGTAGCCTCACAGCCGTTATGTACCGATCGGTAGTTAACTTAATTGCCACTTACTCAAAAGAAAAAGGAGCTGGAATGCCTCATGATAGATCCTCATCAAGATGGAGAGATTCGCGACATCTCTGCAAGGCAAAAGAATTTGTCTCATTCAGAATCGGTCACAGAAACTACTCACTCTGCCTTTTCCTTCACGCGCTTTTTAACTATTCTATTCGCCACCGCGTGCGGGATGGCTGTTGCCACCATTTACTTTGCTCATCCTTTACTGGATAACCTCGCAAATGATTTTGGAATGAGTCACTCCTCTGTGGGTCTTGTCATTACCGTTACGCAAATATGTTATGCTCTCGGACTATTCTTTCTTGTGCCACTTGGTGATCTCATGAATCGCCGGCACCTAATCATGATTCACATGATTCTCATGATTTTTGCTTTGATCGGTGTTGGTTTTTCGTCATCCATTTACATGCTATTTGCAAGTTTGGCTGTCGTCGGCCTACTCGCCGTGGTTACCCAAACGCTTGTCTCCTATGCCGCTTCCTTGTCTGAAGAAAGCAACAGGGGAAGTGTTGTCGGTTTTGTCACGAGTGGTGTCGTAATTGGTATTTTGCTCGCGAGATCTTTTGCCGGTATCGTCACTGATTTGGCTGGCTGGCGCTCCGTTTATCTCGCTTCCGCTTTACTTACAGTGGCAATCTCCATTCTTCTGTACTTGAAGCTCCCTTCGGATGAACACAAGAAAGAGTCGCTAGCTTACCAGCAACTCCTTACATCCACACTCGTTCTTTTCGCCAAGGAGCGCATCTTACGTATCCGTGCGGTATTAGCTCTGCTTATTTTCATGGTGTTCAGTATTTTGTGGACTTCGCTTGTCCTGCCGCTTCATGCTGCACCTTTTTCTTTATCCCACACCGCTATTGGAGCCTTTGGCTTAGCTGGAGTTGCAGGCGCGATCGCAGCAGCGCGGGCAGGTCAGCTCGCTGATCGTGGACTCGGGCAAAAGACGACAGGGATTGCACTTTTGTTGTTACTATTATCCTGGTGGCCGATCTATTCGTTTGAGTATTCTTTATGGGTTTTGGGGGCAGGTATTATCTTGCTAGATCTTGCTGTGCAGGCTGTACACGTAACGAATCAAAGCCTCATTTTTGCTGTCCGTCCTGAGGCTCGCAGCAGACTCACAGCCAGCTACATGATCTTTTATTCCATTGGCAGCGCATCAGGTTCAATCGCGTCTACCACTGTGTATGGCTACGCTGGCTGGTACGGTGTTTGTCTGTTGGGTGCTATTGTTAGTGCTGTCGCAATGCTGTTCTGGGGATTGACTCTGCGTGAACCTCGCCAAAAAGGTTCTGTATGAACTGTGGAATGACAGAGCAACTTTTCCATCATCACCCTGTGATATAACTGACATGAATCCAAAACAGGGAGATGAGAATATGAGCAAGCTGAAAGGGAAAATTGCTTTAGTTACTGGTGCTAGTCGGGGGATTGGTCGTGGAATTGCGCTGCGACTGGCGAGGGAAGGTGCGATCGTAGCTGTGCACTACGGCCAAAGAGAAAAAGAAGCAGCAAGCGTGGTTGATGAGATTTTGCAGCATGGTGGCTTCGCTTTTACTATTGGTGCAAATTTGACTACACAAGATGGTATACGTGATTTATATACGACATTCGATGAAGAGCTCCAAAAACGTACTGGGGAAAATCAGTTTGATATTTTGGTAAATAACGCAGGGATCGGGCAAATTTTGACTCTGGAAGAAGCGACAGAGGAATCGGTTGACGAGGTCCTGAACATAAATGTCAAAGCACCCCTATTTGTTACGCAGCATGCGTTGTCTCGCCTGAGAGATGGCGGACGTATTATCAATATTTCATCCTTTGTTACACGAGCTGCCTCCCCTAGTGTTTTCACCTACAGCGTATCAAAGGGGGCAATCAACACATTTACACTAGCCTTGGCTCGTCAGCTTGGAAGTCGCAATATTACGGTCAATGCCATTCTTCCGGGCATCATTAATACAGAAATGAATGCTGGAACCTTACAAAATCCGGATGGACAGAAATATGCAGCTGGTTTGTCCGTTTTTAACAGATGGGGCGAGCCAGACGATGTGGCAGATATTGCAGCATTTCTTGCCTCAGAGGAAAGTCGTTGGATCACCGGGCAGTTAATCGATGCAAGTGGCGGCTCACATCTCTAATCGTCCTCGTACAGAACGTAACAAAAAGCATGAAAGTTCCTTATCAAAAAGGGATTTTCATGCTTTGAACTACCTATAGAGAATCGCAACAAAAATAGCTTCGACAATCCCCAATCGTGTGGGAATTGTATAAAACCATCTTTCGAATACGAAGAGCTTTCATAACAGAAACTCCCACGGCCTTATTACATGGTTCTCAATCCCTTCATACAAAGCGTAGCTAAACACTAGATGCTAATCCATTTGGCACAACAGCTTGCGCTAACCAGTGCTTATCCGTTTGCACATGATTTTTTCTGACGAATTTTGCTGCAGACCATTTGAAGTCCTCGTAACGAAATCCCTCTGTGACTCTGACTACGTATCCTTCCTGCTCACCGCCAAACCTCGATACTTTCGTGTAGCAGCTTTTTACCACTTGCTCATTCCAGACCCCTCGGTACAGAACAGGTGCTATTTCTAAGCCCAAAAGTGATGCCCACTCGATCGTTTCATCCCAGGACAGACATTCATTGTTCTCATTCCAGATCGAGAACACATAAAAGTAGCTTGTGAGCGTCTCATAATGAATAGAGTGCTTGGCAAAAACATTTTCCCCGCATATTCTCCAGCCATCGGGAATGTGGAAGGCTATCGTGCCGTGAAGCATTTTTACCCAATGCCTCGATTCATGATCCTTACTATCGATAGACCTTGCGTGAATGTAATCCCGGTATAGCGTAGTGTTTTCGCCATCTAGTTTTTCAGTGACTACGACTTCCCTTCCCTCGAAGTGAGTGATGGTTCGCAAGATTTTATCATCGTCAGTTCTAGTTCGCGACCAAGGTAAATGGAAGGTTCTCGGGTATTTTTTCCTCATGCTTTATTCACCTACTTACTTGGCATAGGCATCCGCTTCTTTAAAGAAATACAACCTCCATAAAGCTTCATCGCCTAGCAAATGATAAATTTCAGACAGATCCTTTTGAGTGCCGTAATTGATCTTCATGTGCATCTGAATCAAGTTAGCGACCTGGAATATAAACTCATCCTTGAATCCTAATTCTTTCAAGAAGTGGCAAGCGATTTGAGCCGAAACGTACTCATGGCCGTAGTAAGAATATTGACCTTTTAACGGTTTGTACGTCTTGCAAAACGGTTTGCCAGCATCGTGAAACAAGGCAACTACCTGCATCAAAAACTTATCCGATTCAGTGTAAAAAGCATTCACATAATCCAGCACGTGGTACGTATGCTTGCACAGCGTATGCTGATGATGCAGGTTTTCTTGATTGAAACCGCGCATCTCCTGAAAAACTGGGATCATGCTCAATTTCTCGAATAAATCATCATAAGCTGGTTCACTTTTTACAAGCTGGACAAATTCTTCTTTCGAAATCGAATAAGGCATTGGTTCATGCAGAAGATAAATGCCCTCCCACCCCTCATTCAAAATGGGGAAGTGGAAGTTTTTCCTCATCTTCGTCATGATGAATTCGTCTACCTTTCGCTTTCGGGATCGATTGCGATCTAGGCAAATCGCATAAGGCACATCCAGATAGTAGCATTCCTTTTGCGTATCTGGAAATTTCGACAGAACCTTCATCCGCTTTTCGCGGTCAATATTGGTGGCATCCAGGATGACATTCTTTCCTTGCGCAAGCTCGTTTTCCATTCTGGAATAGACCTCGTAAAAAACTTGCGCGGTTCGTTTTTGCCTGTCTTCGTCACCAAAGAGCCGTTGTCTGATTTCATCCGTAGATATGATCGTTGCTCGTTCTTTTTTGGCAATTTCTTTTGCCCACGAACTTTTACCGCTACCCGCAATGCCAGCCATTACAATAAGCTTCGTCTTCACTATATCTCACCTCCTTTCCATGGAAGGTAATTCATATCATCATACCAAATTTTAGGGAGGCGTCGAGATCTTTTTTATTCTCTACAGAAAAAATCCCTCCAGAGAGGGATTTTAGAGGCGAAACATTTGCTGTTCTGCGTATTGTACCAACCGCTTTGTCATCTCTCCGCCGACAGAACCATTTTGGCGGGATGTCGTGTCTGCACCCAAATTCACGCCAAATTCTGCAGCGATTTCGTACTTGAGCTGATCGAGCGCTGCTCTTGCTTGGTATTTTAGAATCGTGTTGGAGTTTGCCATGTTTACCACCTCTGGATGTTATTGGTTGAGTGTAGAGGTAGTATGTGCAGGATTTGGCATGACATTCAGATAGTGATTAACAAATTATGGTGCAACAATATGCTTCACTACATCCTCTATTTTCATTTCATTAGCGATTGCCCCACTTGCCATCCAATACGTATTGTCAACTTCAAAGACATGTCCATTTTTGACAGCCGGCAGGCCCTTCCAGATCGAGCTGTCTGTCAATTCCTTTGCTTTTACCTGCGCCGCCTCTCCCTGCACGAGTAAGAAGATATAATCGGCGTCCAGCTCAGGTAAAATTTCTAAAGAAAGCGGTTTATGGTACTCCCATGATAACTCACGAACAAGCTTGTGCGGCTGCAAGCCTAGGTCATGATAAAGAACAGGACCGCTATAGTAAGTGCCGTCCATCAACAAGACTTCCTTTGGCTTGATTCGAATGACAGCAACCGTTTTACCATTGGTATAGGGCTGCAGCTTCTCTTTTGATTCCGCTACTTTCTGATCATAATGCTGAATCGCTTTTTCCGCGACATCTGTTTTATTCAGTATTTGTCCGAGTTTTCGTAACGTTCCCCTCCAATCGACCGTTGCATCATCAAAAGCATAGGTAGGCTCAATCTTGTTGAACTGATCATACGCTCCATTCTCAGCCAAATTTTTCGTATAGAGCACAATCAGATCCGGATTCGCTTGAATCAAGGCTTCCATGTTCACACCGTCTGTAAAGTCGAGCCTTGGTACGTCTGTCAAATGCGGTTGCAAATATTCTTGAACCAAATCTCCCAACGCCCATTGCATAGCTGGCTTTACTCCAAGTGTGATGAGAGAGTCTTCTACATAAGGAGCTACGATTCGGTTAGGCTCAGCTGGAATCTCTACAGCTCCGATGATGTCTTGATATGTGCGGCTTGTATTTTCTACTGGCGCTTTGGCATCGCTTGCAGCTTCCTGAGTAGCATATGCAGCAGGCGGCTCTGCTGAGCTTTGAGACTCCTGAGCCCCGCATGCTGATAGGAATAACAGGAAAAAAAGGATAAAGCCTAGTAAGAAATTGCCCTTTTTCTTTCCGTTCATGGTGCCCTCCTGAGATATTGATTCTCATTATCACAGAAGATTGTAGCACATGGCTACTTTACTCTCCATGGACATCGGTGCGAAATAAACAGAGGGAATTGTGCGGTCACAACTACCCAAACAGGCGCGCTGCTTCATCGAGCACCATCGTATGTGTAAAAGGCGAATACTCCAGCCACGGAATTTCTCGTACAAATGAAACATGTCCACGCTGCACTGCCTGTAGTGCAGACCACTTCTCACTCTTTAGCAATTCATTCCATGCCTCTTTGGATAGCTTGTCTTCATCAATGACGACGATCAATCTATCACTATCATAAAAGGATAGCTGATCTATCTCGATCTCTTCGCAAACCTCAATGTCACTCGCATTTTGTACCGGGGTGAGCGCCAAATCCTGATACAAGACAGAGCCCCCATTCCTCATCCCGTATACAAGCAGCTTCCCATTCATCACATGCAGCAGCGCAACGCGCTCGTCGCCAAGTCTCAGCTTGAGTTGTTTACGAATAAGCTGCGCCTTGCGCTCGTAGGAGGACAACCATTGATCCGCTTCTCTTCTTTTCCCGACAAAAGCGGAAATCTCTCGAAAATGCTCCCGCCAATCCAGCCCCAGCCAAGGGATCTCCACAACAGGTGCTATCTTTTCAAGCATGCTTTTCTCTTGCCCGTCAAAGAACTCATCACAAAGAATCACTTCCGGCTTTGCTTGCACCAATGCTTGAAAATTATATTCCATATCAATTTTATCCAGTTTCCTTGCCCGTCTCAAATGGTATGCAATGGAGGGATGAAACTGTCTACGGTGGTTTTCACGTTTTTGCTCAACATAGGTTGCATAAGGAACGACGTTTAGGGTGAATAGATGGGCGGCGTAATGATAGCTTAATGCTGCAATTTTATCCCGTTTCCGCTTCAAAAACATCGTAGGGGATAATCCGACCTGCTCTTTGAAAATGCTGCGAAAATAAGCATCATCACGATAACCAACGCGATGTGCCACCTCACTGATCGAACAATCCTGTCGTAGCAGCTGCTTTTTGGCCATGCGAATGCGGATGTCCCGTAGCATAGTACTGGGACTATGACCCGTTACTTCCTTGAACTTATGTGAGAAATACCAGGGACTCATTCTGGCGATGCCAGCTAACGTATCTCGACTCATTTCTTGATCGAAATGCTGCTCCATGAAAGCTGTGGCAAGCGCTATGGAAGCATTCCCATCTATCGAGCTTTCCGTCTCTTTTCGTTCGATCAGTGCATCCAGCACTTGATGAAAAATAGCCTGATGCTTGTACGGCCGTTCCTTGTTCGCACTCATAAGACATGTATGCATGTCAGGAAGTAGGCTAGCTAATTCATTGCAATAAGACGCTGATAATTGCTTGTGCTGCGGAAAAATAGAGCCATCTGTCACCTTTTCTAATGAAATGATCTGCTCGCCCTCCGCGACTTGCCGCAATTCCTGGAACGTCAAGCAATAGTAATGAAGCGGGTGATTAGCGCTCTGATTCCATTTAATCAGCATCGCAGGCAGTAAAAGGATTGCTTTTCCCCGAACTAATTCAACCTTTTGACCGTCGATAAAAAGCTGCCCTGTGCCGCTTAGAATGTAGAGCAAGGTGTAATTTATTACGAATGTCTCACTCTCGAGTGCATCGGAACGACATGTGATGAGCGTCATATCCAGAAATGAAAAGACGCTCATCTGTCTGTTCCCCGATATGTTTTGCCCCAAACTGGTTATCCTCCTTTTTCAAAGACAATCTTGTTTTACCATCCTGTATGTACCTCAATGCCATTTAAAAACAAACAGATAATGATAATTACTATCATTTATGTTAAATGAGGTCCTCCATTTTGGCTATCCCCTATAAGAAAAGGGAAGTTTTTCACTACCCTTCCACTGCAGATATAATTTGTTCCTTAATCAGTGTCCACCTGTCCCGTGGATTCATCATGAATTGTGAGGCAATGGCAACCACCAAGTTTTTTTCAGGAATGCAGCAAATCACATTTCCTCCATCACCTATTGCCGAATAAGCAAAAATGCCGTCCTCCTCACGCAGCCACCAGAGATAGCCATAATGATAAGGATTCATCGCAGTCGACTCTTCAATCCACGCTTTGGAAATAATCGATTGAGTGCCCCACATGCCATGATTGAGATAGAGCAAGCCAAAGCGTGCCATATCACGCGGATGCAGCGTAAGTCCCCACCCACCTGTGGAGTTTCCATTTGGGTCTTTCACCCACCCTCTCACCTTGCTCCCAAATAAATCATCAAATGCAAAGGCTTGCATCTCGTAATCCGGAATTTCTTGCATGCCGATCGGCTTGAATAAGCGTTCGTTAGCAAACTCGCGAGCACTTTTTCCTGTGCTTCGCGTAACGATAGCTGAAAGCAGGTGTACTCCTGCAGTGGAGTACTTAAAAGCTCCTATCTGTCCATTTTGGCCCAGCATATCCAGCGTATACTTGACCCAATCAGGCTGCATGCACAGCTGGTCCAATGGCTCTTGCCAGTCTTCAAATGGATAAGGAGCTGTCATCGTGAGAAGATGGCGAATCGTGATTTCCCGCTTTTGTGATCCAGCAGCGATGGGAACATACTCGGGGAAAAAGTCCAACACCTTATGATCGACATCGTTGATATATCCTGCTTCTATCGCAATGCCTACGAGTGCAGACAGGACGCTTTTTGTAACTGATGCCACATGGTGAGTATCATCCGGTCCATATCCGTTAAAATACTTTTCATAAGCGAGATAACCATTTTGTACAACTACGATGCCGTTGATGTTACCATAGTCAGATTTTATTAGAGGTTCTAGCTCTGCAAGCTTTTTCGCATCCATTACCGCGGTCGCAGGGTCTACGGCTTGCCATTCAGTAGTGGGCAAGTAACTACTTTTCATTAAACAGGCTCCTCCCCAATAAGCGTTTTTTTGTTTTGAAGCATGTGCTTTTCATTTAGTTTGCAGACACGGTACCTACTTTTTCTTAATAGGAAAGTAAACTTCCGTAACCATATCCTCAGATGCACCACTCGTTTGGTTAGGGTCGGTTACATACACTTCATATGGCGAGCTCACCATTTCATATCCTTCCTTTTCGATCCACTCTCTCAGCTTGGCGTAAATCGATGTCAAAACGGAATAGGGTCCCTTCCAAATAGACCTCGCACAAAGAAAACCAGGCATATCCCTTGTTCTCTTAACCGCTTCCAGAATAGGGATGGCAAACTCTGTATCATTCCCGTTTGGATTGTATTCAGAGCTGTGATAAATGGTCATGGGTGTTCCTAGCAACGTGAGTTTTTCCTTCGCTACCTTTTCATATAGCCTGCTAAAATACTCTCCATAACCTGCAGTATAGTCGTTTCTATTCATCAGCTTCCTCGTATACAGGAGCGTCATGGGCTTTGTTTCTACAAGCTGTACGTCTATTTCGTCGAGGTAGGACATAACGGGGAAGCCCTTTTCCAATTGGTGAAGGTCATTACCTATTTGCTTGAGGGTATATTCCAGAGCATGCAGCTTCTCCTGTATTTCGCTTCGTTTGCGAGTGAGGGTAGAATAAAGCTTCTCTTCTGTATGATCGTCCTCCGTATTGAGAATCTCTTTGATCTCTTCCAGAGAAAAATGATATGATTTCAACCGGTTAATAAAGAGCATCGTTTTTAACTGCCCGATGGAATAATACCGATAACCACTATCAGGATTAATCTCCACCGGATTCAATAATCCAATTTCCTCATAATAGCGAAGCGTTTTTGTAGATACTTCGCATATCTTCGAGAACTCGCCAATTGAGAGCAACCCTTCCCCTCCATTCTTCACTTGTTATTAGATTTTGTAGCATGTTGCATGCCGCTTTGCTCCCCTTCAACTATGTGCCTTCCCCTAGGGGTAAAGTCAACGGCAAAATGAGCGCTACATTGACATAAAAAAGGACCTAACCATTCAGTCAGGCCCGGTAAGGAGTGTAATTTGCACGCTTTCACAACTGCTCTGCTTCTTTGCTTATCTCAGCGAAGACGGGCTTCGATCTTCGCCAAAGCCTGCTCCCAATGCTCCTTCATTTCTTCTCTTGTACTCGCATTAGCCAGCTTCTCCTGATGAAAGCTGATCGTCGTTTTTTCAGCGCTCGGTGTCAAAAAACGAACCTGGAGCGTGGAGGGCTCTTCCCAATCAGCCTTTTTCCAGGTCATTCTCACGTGCCCACCCGGCTTTACCACGCGAAGCTCACCCGAACACCCATCTTTTGTCTGGAAGGACTGACCTTTTTGCAATGGGATATGCTGAATGTCTCCGAGCCAGATAGACAAGCCTTCTGGTGAAAAAAAGAAGTCCCAGACATGCTTCGTCTCGGCTGGAATGGTTCTTCTCACGCCAATCTGATAGCCTACGCTTGCTGTTAATCCAACGGGCTTTTGTACGGTCATTCTGATTCCTCCGATCAGGAAATGTCCAGCCAATACTTTTCCACATCCGTCGCCCAATCCCTTCTCCCCATTTCGCATTCCTAGGTATATTTACCAGAAATTCGCAACAAGCTAGAGACGTAATCGAGGCGTCTTTCAACAAATTCGAAAAACAAAGGAATGAAACGAATGGCAATAAATGTATATCTAAGCTTTAACGGGAATTGTCGGGAAGCGGTAGAGTATTACGCCAATGTTTTTGGTCAAGATATCCCGCAAATGATGACGTTCGGGGATACACCACCCGATCCGAATTTTGCACTTCCCGAGGAAGCGAAGAACCTTGTCATGCACACACGTCTAATGATCAATGGAAGTCCTGTCATGTTTTCCGACGCGTTTCCAGGCCTGCCTTATCAAGCAGGAAACAATTTCAGCCTCGCGATGGTCAGTGCAAATCGTGAAGAAATCGAATCCTACTTCCATAAGTTAAAAGAAGGCGCTCAAGTGCGGTTAGAGCTGCAGGAAACCTTCTGGAGTAAATGCTACGGCAGTTTAATCGATAAATTCGGGATCGAATGGCAGTTTAACTACGAGCCGGGCGAGTGCGGCGATCAGATGTAACAGGCAAAAGAGGGCATCCAGTGCGGATACCCTCTTTTGTTCAGCTTTCGTACTATCATTCACTCAAAAGCAGGCAAAATACGGCCAGTTACCTCACCAAAACCAATCCGATAGCCATCCCCCTGACACCACCCTGTCAGAGTAAGCTGGTCACCATCCTCTAGCCATACCCTTTTCTCGCCACTTCCAAGCTCAATTGGCTCTGTTCCTCTCCAGGCGAGCTCCAAAAGACAGCCCCTGTTGTCTTTTTCCGGGCCACTGATCGTTCCCGACGCCAATAAGTCTCCCGGCCGCAAATTGCATCCGGTCACGGTATGATGTGCAATCTGCTGTGCCATGCTCCAATACAGATGTCGGAAATTACTTGTCGCAATACGCTCTGGATCTGCCATACCTGCCCCTCGCAAATGCACCTCTAGTCGAATATCAAAGGAGGCTTTGTCTTGTGCTCGCAAATAAGGAAGCGGCTCCGGCTGTTGCTTTGGACCTGCCACACGAAACGGCTCCAATGCTGCCATAGGGACGACCCAAGGCGAGATGGACGTAGCAAAGTTTTTCGCCAAGAACGGCCCGAGAGGTTGGTACTCCCACGACTGAATATCTCGCGCACTCCAGTCGTTGACGAGAACAAGGCCAAAAATATGATCCTCTGCCTGTTCAACTGTGACCGCTTCACCTCTCTCATTGCCAGGTCCAATAAACCAACCCATCTCTAATTCAAAATCGAGCTGACGGCTGGGTCCGAAATAAGGAGTGGCCTCATCTGGTGCTTTCATTTGTCCTTTTGGCCGATGCACATCCGTTCCACTTACCACGATAGAGCTGGCCCTTCCGTGATAGCCAACAGGCAAGTGCAGCCAGTTTGGCATCAAGGCATTTTCCTTACCACGAAACATGATTCCGACGTTGGTTGCGTGTTCTTTGGACGCATAAAAATCCGTGTAATCACCAATTTGTGCGGGCAGCTGCATCTGGACATCTGCTTGTCGCAGCAGCGCAGCATCTCGAAGCACAGGACGATCCCGCAGAGAGGGCACTTCAGCACTGAGCAATCGCTGGATACTCGTGCGAACCTCTGCCCAAGACTCTTTTCCAAGCGCCATAAACGCATTTAAAGAAGGCTGGTTGAAAATCTCTTTGCCACTTACAGTCGTTCCGACAAACAGTCCAGCATCATCGATCACAGATAAATCGAGGATGAATTCACCAATCGCAACACCGACTCTGCTCCCGCCGCCTTTTTTGGGACGAAAGACACCGTACGGAAGATTCTGAATAGGAAAATGGGAATCTGGGCTAACTTCTATAAAGGAACGGATCACGGTTTCTCCTCCTCGGATGCACATCTTGAATCAGAATAGCTGACTAGTCGTCAAAAGAACTAATAAAAATCGGGAGCAGAGAGAATTCATTGTGGGGACAGTCCTCCTATCCTATCCAATCCTATTCGTCATGCAGGCACCAATCCCTGTGTGTGACCTACTCTCCCAGATAGTGACAAATGTTTTTCATCAGGTCATCGTCCGAACACCCTCTAATATTTTTCCCATTTACCACTGCAAAAGCCTCTACCAGGCATTGTCCACAATAGTTCAAGCATCTATGATCTTCTACTTCGGTATCTGGCATTTCTCTCAATTTTACCTTTAGCTCTGAAGCGCTCGTAAGCTGATTGCAAGGACAAAAACGAACCTTGTTCCCCATGTTTTCGTTCACTCCTGAAAGCGTTCTCTTTATTGGAATAATCTGATAGTACTATCCACATGTATTCTGTGCAAATGCACACGCTGACGCGTTTATCCTTTAATTCGGTTGTCCTTTTGTTCGGTTATTCTGTGCTTTGCTAAAGCGCTTGAAAAGTCTCATGGATCATCATAAAAAAACCCCAGCTCCTTCAGCTCACTTTTTGCAAAGTCGAGCTGATTCACTGAGGTCTTGCCTCTAGGCATCCTGTTAATTACTTCTTGTTAACCACATGAATGGCATGTCCGAGTACACTTGCTGCAGCCTCCATCCACACTTCACTCAACGTAGGATGAGCGTGCATCGTCATCGATAAATCCTCCGCCCGAGCGGACATTTCCAGAGCGAGTACTCCTTCTCCGATCAAATTCGAGGCTTCCGCTCCAACGACGTGCATTCCCAATAGGAGATGGCTCTCTGCATCTACAACTACCTCCGCGAAGCCGCTTCCCTGATCGGTTGCCAGTGCCCTGCCATTTGCCGCGTATGGAAAAGCAGCAGACTTGACGTGATATCCAAGCTGATCGGCCTCTTCCTTTGTCAACCCGACTCCTGCTATTTGCGGTTCGGTAAAGATGACATATGGTACCAGATCGGAATCGTTCGCACTTGGCAAGCCTGAGATCACTTCTGCTGCCACTATACCTTGCTTTGCAGCGCGATGTGCAAGCGCCATTCCAGGAGTCACGTCACCAATTGCGTATATATGAGGGCGATTGGTACGGCACGACTGATCAACAGGGATGTAGCCTCGCTCATCTACATGAACGTCTGCTTGGGATAGTCCCATCTTTTCTGTGTTTGGCTTACGTCCAATTGTGACGAGGACTTTGTCTTGAATGAGCAGCTCTTCTCCGTCTTTTTCCGAATTTAGCCGAAGCTCCACATGTCCATCGACAACAGTAGCTGTCTCCACTTTCGTAGAGGTTTTTATCGTCATTCCGAGCTTTTTTGCCTGTTTTTGAATTTCTTGCGAGAAAGCTGCACCGATTTGGGGCAGAATCCGCTCAGCAGCTTCAATAACCGTTACTTTTGCTCCAAGCTTGGAAAGCGCCATACCCATTTCCATACCGATGTAACCCCCACCGATGATCGCTAGCTTCTCAGGAACTTCTGTGAGCTGCAATAGATCAGTAGAGTCAAGAATGTGGGTTCCGTCCCGTTCAAGAAAGCCAGGGAGAAATGGCCGTGAACCAGTGGCTATGATCGCATTTTCAAATTTAAAGGTTTCAAAATCATGACCAGTCTCGACACCGATCCGATCATCCGATAAAAAGGTTGCCGCTCCTTTCACGACGGTTACACCATTTGCCTCACAAAGATGGCTGACACCCTTGTTTAACTGGGAGATGATTGACGATTTCCACCCTTGCCATTCGCTCATGTGAAACGAGGACTCACCCTGTGGCAAGCGAATCCCCATTTTCGAGACATGAGAGAGCTTGTGGTATTCACCAGCAGCATGGATCAATGCTTTTGAGGGAATGCAGCCTTTATTCAGACAGACTCCCCCTAGCTCTGCTTTTTCGATCAGAACGACCGATTTACCGAGCTGCCCGAGTCGAATCGCTGCCGCATAGCCCCCAGGTCCTCCGCCAATCACGACTACGTCTGTTTCTACCGCTACTTCACCGACTACCATCTATATCATCTCCGCGAACAACAGATTCGGTTCCTCGATCAGTTCCTTGATCCTGTTGGTAAATTTCACAGCAGTCACTCCGTCGATCAACCGATGGTCAAAGGAAAGAGATGTATTCATCATCCAGCGAATTACCCCTTCATCCTCCCGAACCACCCAACGCTTCTCCATTTTATGAAGGCTCAAAATCGCCGCCTCCGGATGATTAATAATCGGTGTAGCCTGCAAACCACCGATCGCACCCACGTTACTGATCGTAAAGGTACCGCCTGTTATTTGTTCCATCTTCAGCTTTCCATCCCGGGCTAGCTGTGCCAAGCTGCTGATCTCGGCAGCAAGCTCGAAAATCGATTTTTGGTCGACATCCTTGATCACGGGCACGATCAGGCCTTGTGGCGTATCCGTTGCAATACCGATGTGATAATAATGCTTGAGTACGATTTCATTTGTCTCTTCATCAAGAGAAGAATTGAGCATAGGGAACTCTTTTAACGCCAGCACCAGTGCCTTGATGAAAAAGGGCAGGAACGTCAGCTTGACACCTTTTTTCTCAGCGAATGGCTTCAATCGCTCACGAACCGCTTTCAGTTCGTCCATCTCAAACTCGTCAACGGATGTAACATGTGGAATCGTAGAGACAGACTTCACCATTTGTTCAGCGATTTTTTTGCGGATACCTTTGAGCAAGATTCGCTCTTCTATTTTCTCTCTGGAAGCGGAAGAGCCTTTCGCTGGCGAAGATACAGTCTGCATTGCCGGTTCCAGGGTTTTCTCCTTCGACGGTTTGGCATGAGGGACTTGGGCAAAACGGCGCAAATCTTCTTCTGTTACTCGTCCAATCGGGCCTGTTCCCTGCACCTGCTCGATATCGATTTTCATCTCACGGGCCATTTGCCGTACAAACGGAGTTGCCAGGACACGCTTGACTCCCTGGCTAGCGGATTTGGCAGAAACGGGCTCTTTCACCTCTTTTGCTTCAACTGCTCTTGTCTGTTCAGTTTTAGGAAGTGGAGCCTCCTCTGTTTTCGTCCCATTATCTATCGTCAAAAGTGTCGTTCCTACATGAACGGTATCTCCTTCGGCAAAGAAAATCTCCGTGACGACACCTGATGCAGGCGCAGACAGCTCCGCATTGACCTTGTCTGTCTGGACTTCTAAAATCGGTTGATCCATTTGAACAAACTCGCCAGTTTTGACGAGGACACGCAATATTTCACCTTCATGCATGCCTTCTCCGACATCCGGCAGTTTAAACTCCACCATAGAACAAGCACCTCCTTTTGCTAGAATTGAATGGTTTGTTCGATCCCTTGTTTGACTCGTTCACTCGTCGGTAAATAATCGTCCTCGATCGAAAATTGCGGTACGGGTACATCAAAACCAGCGATCCGTTTGACGGGAGCTTTCAGATAGATCAATGCTTCATCGTTAATAATCGAGATAATTTCGGCACCCATGCCTGCTGTCTTATGCGCTTCATGAACAACGAGCGCGCGACCTGTCTTTTTCACAGATTTCACAATCGCCTCGCGATCCAGCGGATAAATCGTACGCAAATCGACAACTTCACATGACCAGCCGCGCTCGCGTTCAATCTGCTTCGCGGCATCCTCCGCAACCCGAACCATGGCTCCCCAAGCAAAGATGGATAAATCATTGCCTTCACGAGCGACCTTTGCTTTTCCGATTGGTACACGATACATTTCCTCTGGTACCTCTTCTTTAAAGGCACGATAGATTTTCGTTGGCTCTAAAAAGATGACAGGGTCCGGGTCCTCGATAGCAGAAATGAGCAGTCCTTTGGCGTCGTAAGGTGAGCTAGGAGCAACTACCTTCAGCCCTGGAACGTGTGCAAAGAAGGTTTCTACACTCTCTGAGTGGAGCTCCGGACCGCGAATACCAGCACCATATGGCGTGCGAATCACCATCGGAACATGGTATTGACCACGTGTACGATATCTCATCCGCGCTGCATGGGAGACAATTTGTTCAAATCCTGGGTAAATAAAAGCAAGAAACTGAATTTCTACAATGGGAATCATTCCGTTCATTCCGAGGCCGATAGCTGAACCGATGATGCCTGCTTCTGCAAGTGGGGTATCGACTACCCGCTCAGGACCATACTTTTCGAGCAAGCCATCTGTTGCACGAAATACGCCACCATTGAGGCCGATATCCTCACCGAGCAGCATGACTCGCTGATCGTCTGCCAGCTTTTGATCCATTGCTTCCGTTATTGCTTGAATGATCGTGAGTTTTCTGCTCATGCTGTTACCCCTCTCTCGCCTTTTGGCATCGGAAGCTCTTTTTCCTGTTCTTTGATCATCCATGTCGGTTCAGCGTAGACATGCTGGAACATATCAGACGGTTTGGATTTTGGATAGCTTTCTGCCTCGACTAGTGCCTTATCGATTTGCTCAGCTACCTGCTTGTTCAAAGCTGCTTCCCTCATTTCATTCCAAAGACCATGTTTTTCCATATATTTGCGCAGTCGATCAATCGGATCGCGCTTGCTTCTCCACTCTTCTGCCAAATTGTGCTGATCTCGGTATTTGGTTGGATCATCTGCTGTTGTGTGTGCTCCGTAGCGATGGGTGACTGCTTCTATCAGAGTCGGTCCAAGCCCAGCAAGTCCTCGCTCGATGGCTGCTCTCATCGTCAACCAGACCGCAAAAACATCGTTTCCGTCTACGCGAATTCCCGGAATGTCATAAGCGGCTCCACGCTGCGCAATCGTTTTGGATGCAGACTGCTGTGCTAACGGAACGCTGATCGCATACCCGTTGTTTTGGCACAAAAAGATCGTAGGCGTTTTAAACACACCTGCAAAATTCAGCGCCTCATGGAAATCACCCTCTGAGCTGGCTCCGTCACCGAAAAATGCGAGACTGACATGCTTCTCCTGCTTAAGCTTGCTTGCCCATGCCGTACCGACAGCATGAACCATCTGAGTAGCAATCGGCACACACGGCGGCATGATGTTTTTTCCCTCCGGACTAATGCTGCCTTCCATATGCCCCATCCAGTATAAAAAGACGCGAGACAGTGACTGACCGTGAACGATCGCCGCCGCATGGTCCCGATAAGTCGGAAACAGCCAGTCTCCAGGGGACAATGCTAAAGCGCTTCCAATTTGAGCCGCTTCCTGTCCTTCGAAGGGAGCATATGTCCCCATCCTCCCTTGGCGTTGCAGATGTACGGATTTACGGTCAAATGCGCGCACCAGCACCATACTCTCATACATTTTTACAATCATCGCATCGTTTAGCTTGTCACCTATATTTTCAAGGAGCTCTCCATCTGGAGTCAGCACTTGGTACAAATTCATCAAATCACTCATTACAATCCCTCGCTTTCAACGGAATGAAAACCATATGATATTTGGCCGTTATCATATAAAATGAATAGAGCAAAAAGTATGCCAATTCGTTTTTTGCCAAATGCTGAGTGATGTACAAGGATTCGAGATAAAAACTATCATATTTGCATATGCAAATTTGCACATGGATGATTATTTTTGACTATTTCATATGTACGCGCTTTCTTTCTAATATGTGTGAACTGTATTTTCTCGGGTAAATAGGAGGGGACCTGCTTGCATAAAACCCAGTACTTCCAAACCAATGATAAGAACGAGCTACTCGGTCTCATTTCCACCATCTTCAATACGTCCCACGACGGTTTAGCCATATGTGACCGAAACGGGTATGTACTTCTTTATAATCAAGCTTATTTGCAGCTGACTGGTGTTTCGGCAGATATCTTGGATCATTACAGCTTCATTCAACAGCTAGATATGGAAATTGTCTCTGATTCCTCTGCAGTCAAAGCGATCCAAACAAAAAAGATTTACAGCACCGCGATTGAATACGGAAATGGACGCAAAACGATCAATACCGCTACACCTGTACTGGATGAAAACGGGAAGCTGCTGTATGTCGTGGGCAATGTCAGGGATATTACGGAATTAAATCAGCTGCAGCAAGAACTCGAAGAAACGCGCCAGATTAATGTGGAGTTTCAGAAGGCGTTAGAGCAAATCCAAAATGGCAGCGATTCAAATGAACAGCTCGTCTATCGCAGTGGCATCATGCATCGGATCGTTTCTTTGGCCCAACGCTTTGCCAAGAACGACTCCCCCTTGCTGCTTTTAGGCGAGTCAGGTGTCGGAAAGGATGTCCTCGCCAACTACATCCATAACCAGAGTGGTCTAGGCGGTGAGCTTGTCAAAATCAACTGTGGGGCAATCCCCGATCATTTACTTGAATCCGAATTGTTCGGGTATGAAAAAGGAGCTTTTACAGGGGCAAACCATGCCAAGGAGGGTTTATTTGAGCTAGCTGACAAAGGGACGATATTCCTCGATGAAATCGGCGACCTGCCTTACCCACTTCAGGTCAAGCTGTTGAATGTGCTACAGGATGGAAAAATCCGCAGACTGGGCGGCAAAAATGTCCGACGTGTGCAAATGCGAATTATTGCTGCGACCAATAGTAATCTCGAAGCGATGGTGGAGCAAAAACGATTCCGCCAGGATTTGTATTATCGGTTAAACGTTCTGTCTATCACGATTCCGCCACTGCGAGAAAGGCGTGAGGACATTCCTGCTCTAGTCTTCTACTACCTGAAAAAGATGGAGCAAAAATACGAACAGGAAAAACGAATTGATCCCGAAGCATTGGAAACATTAACCCACTATGATTGGCCGGGAAACATACGAGAATTGAAAAACGTGGTAGAACGCACCTACCATATGTGTGAAAACGGAAAAATAAAGGTGGATCAGCTGCCTGCCTCCATCCAAAGCTCCAATAAAGCCTCGCTTCCAGTAAACATCGAGCAATTCGATGCCCCTATACCGTTAAAAGAAGCTGTACAACGCTTTGAAAAGGAGTACATTCATCGAATGCTCGCTCAGACCAAAACGATGCAGGAATGTGCCGACCTGCTGAAAGTAAACATCTCTACGCTTGTTCGCAAAAAGCGCGACGCAAAATAGCTTTCCACATAAAAAAACCGCCCTTGATCCTTTACAAAAAGGGCGGTTCTCGGCGGGCATGCCTCATAGAGGTTTTTTTATCATCATTTATGGACTGGTATGGAAAACCGGCCATATCTCCGGAGTTTCTTGCCCAATGAACCAGGCTGCTGTCCCTTTTAAGTCGTATTTATTCACAAGATCTACTCTTTGCTGCAAGGAATCTTTGTCTTCGAGCCAAATTTGATGCTTTTCATCGTTTTCGACGAACTCAACGTAATTTTGTTTGACGTTTTTGTCCCATTTCTTTTGCAACTGTTTGTCTTGGATGATTTCATCGACCTCAATCATAGTTCGGTCGTACCGCGTTTCCTTTTTCGTTTTCAAATTCGTAACCCATTCTCTCGTATAAAAGGGAACAGCCAAGATGATCTTTGAGGGTGACACCTCTTTGATTAACAGCTGGATTCCTTCCTCTACCCATGGCAATGACGCGACAGAACCTATTTTTTCCCCACCACCTAAATCCTCATCGTACCCCATCATGATGATATAGTCCGCAATCTTGCCAAGCTGTGCACGATCATAGCTGCCTGACCAGAATGGATCTGGATTTTCACGCGTGATATCGATGGAAACGACAATTCCGTGTGGGGAAAGTGACTGTTTTAGTTGGCGAACAAACGCCACGAAGTCATTTTTATTCTTCATATTGATATTTTCGAAGTCGACGTTTATCCCGTCTATTTTATTTTCTGTGAGTATTTTTTCCAGCTTCTCAGCTATTTTCACATGATTGTTCCGCTCACTTAGTACCTGATCGGTCAGCTCAGCGTCAAATTTATTTCCAAAAAAAGCCCAAACCTGTTTGCCCGATTGGTGTGCCCACTCTACATACGCTGGATCTACTTCCCCTGTGACAAGATGCTCTGAATCCAGCGATAACCACCGGGGAGATACTACATTCAAATTTGGTGAAGCACGATTTTGCTCGATATAGGTTTCCGTCGTTCCAAAAGCATTCCAGCCCATAACAATTCGCTCGGGTGTACCTCTATTTCCCTGTGCTTGGTCAAGCTTAAAAGATTTTGGCTCAGGCTGTGTTGGTTTGAATGTTTGGCTTGCACTGAGAAGAAGAATCAGAAGTATGGGGAGAACGTAGCTCCATTTCCATTTCCTCAAAGCCTTATTTTCCTTTCATGAGGTCATTTGTCGTCGTTAGTTTATCCAAAAATCGTGAGGATGGCTTTGTAGTTTTCAGTGGTTGAAAAAGGGAAATTCGCATTGCACTTTTTATTTTCATCCGTCTGAAACCTCTTTTGACCAATTTACTTCCCTTCCACTACAAAGGTAGGTAAACATAGCCACTCCTTATCGAAAGGGAAATATGGAAAACGACTCGTCTTTATGAATAATACCGGATATTCCCAACCCTCGAAGAATATTTTCCTGAAGCTCAAAGCCATTACTAGCGGAAAAAAAGACACTAGCTCGTAGTGTCTTTTTTCCAAAATACGTTGTTCGATTTTGATGTTACGAAAATCCGCCCATATATGTAAACCTTATCTCCCTGATCTGTACATGGCTGGAACCGACAGGACTTTCTAAAACGATTGAATCTTCAGGCCCAGCCAACAGTAATTGTCTACCAATAGGGGATAAGAACGAAATTCGATTGTTGTCAGGATCAATATCTGTTGGATAAACCACAGTAAATGATTCCTCATATCCATCCTCTTCAAATAGAACCTTTACACTGCTACCCAGGAGCGTAATTCCATGCAATGACTTTGATAAAGCTTCGTCGTCACCAGAAAGTAATTTTTCCAGTGTTTCCTTGTAACGTTTTACCAAGCTATCTACAATCTGTTTATCCTTACCATAATCACGAACGTATTGATCGTAAAAAAGCGAATACTGCTCATCAAAGAAAACAAGTTGACTAATCAAATGTTTGCGTGTGCCGCTCATAATGCTATGGTTCATAATAAATGTCACCTCCCAGTTGTTTTTCATAAACAATTTTGACGAGAGTAAAATCTTTCATGCAAAAGCCCTCCTTAAAAAATAGCCCCCGAAAGGGCTTTCCAATCATTTTATCAGGAATTCACAAATGATTCCATTCCATCCGTGAAATGTGGAAGGTATGGGATGTTTTCCCACAGCTGCCAATATGGTCATTATGGTGTAATCACTTTTTCAGGAACCGATTCGCTTTGACCAAATGGATTAAAGCCGATGACAATGATCTTATCGCTCTCCGTCACTAATAAATGATAATGAGAGCCAGGTCCCTCGATCCAATATCGATACGTTGAAGAAACCAAGCGAACCGACTCCGATATCCGTTCTTTGCTTGAAGGACTCCAGTCATGCTCAAAAATTTGACCGTCTTTTGTCAGTCGAAGTCTACCACTTATTTTGTCAATTCCCTCTTCTACATTAGTCCCTATCTCAGCTTGAATCGACGTGATTCTTGATCGTTCAAACTCTGGTTGAAGCAGCAGCTCTTGGACACGCCCCTTATCATCCAGAGCCCATACCGATGCAGGGTCATGCGTTGCACGAACAAAAAATTCTGGAGCTAACGCAATGATATTGTGTAAGCCCTGAACCCTTTTAAATTGGTAGGGAACGCCTTTGGTGCGATCTGCATAAAACACTTCGCCCTCTTTGGTTAGAGCCAAAAAAGTATAAAGATTCGCATACAGATTCTTTATTTGAGGGGCGAGGGAAGAGTCGATCTTAACCATTTCCACCTTGCCAGGGACAATCTGAACGGAGTCTGACTCCTTAGATTCATAATCGAATGCGATCGCCATGTATTGATCATCTATTGTACGCACCAGCAAATGGTCATCACCTGCGACCATGTCTTTGACTGAAAAAGGAAGCGTAAGTGTTTGGCAGGATAAGAAATCCTTCTGCCACAGTTGCACTTTGCCAGCTTGGTCGATTGTTACCGGAAAACCAAGCATGCTGTCCAGCTTTTGTATGTGTGCGGGACCCTTTATTTTATAAGTCGTACGATTTTCATGCATGCTCCAGATGGAACCGTCTCTACGCAGGAAATGTGGCTTTTCCAGTTTCGTTACAGTCTGTTGAATGTCGGATAATTGTCCCAGCTCAGTCCACTTTGCAAAAAATAGAGGTAATCTGCCGAGCTGGCCGGTCATATTGCTCCCCCATGAATAAACTTGCCCGTTTTTATCCAGTGCCAATGCATGATCTGTCCCTGCCTGAATATCGATGATGTCGGTTAGTGTTTGAATCGGTACCGGCTTTTCAACGGTCTTTGGCTGACTTTCTCCAAGCATGTGATTTGTATTTGTCCCCCACCCCCAGACTGATCCATCTGTTTTGACCATCAGGTACATGCCATCGGCATTTACTGCCAGTCTTTTTGCTCCATCTGCTAACGGCATGTGCTTTGGCTGCTGCTCCTGGGCTGAAAAAGCGTACACCTCCCCCGATTCGATTTGAATGAGGGCATGATCCCGATAGCTCACCACAAATTGCTTCACTTTTCCAGGAAGCGGGATCACTTGCTTGTTATCGCTTTTGAATGGCCCCTCGCGTCCACTCAAATAATGGAGCGTTCCAGTCCGATCAATGAGATATAACGAGTCAGCAGAGGCGTACAGCTTTTGCATGTTTGCGATCCCAGTTAGCTGCTCAGGCTTGTCGGAATCATTATCCAGTTTCCAGAGAGTCCCATCCTTTCTCAGTACATACAGAGCATCAAACATCTCACCAAGCTGGATGGATTCAACGTTTTTAAGCTCCTTTATTTTCTCAGCGGTCCCCTCTTGATTTAGCCTCCACACCTGGCCGTCATTCGTCAGCGCAAACGACTCAGTGATTTGCTTGACACCGTTTATCCCTTTTACTCGAACAGGAAAATCTATTGGACGATTATCATATCCCCACTTCCACACCGACCCGTCTTTTGTTATCGCATATGACGTTCCTGGCTTCCACCCGTATCCAGCCCCATCAAAAATAGGATCAACACTGATCGAAGCGATGCCACTGAGTGGTCTTCCATCTCCAAGCTGGCGCCATTTTTTTACGGTTGGATCTACTGAAGTCGTCTGCTGCATACTTTCGGAGCTGCAAGCAGCTAGCTCTACCTGCGAAGGAATCTGCTGATTCACAGATACTGCATTCGATACTGTCTCAGCTTGCTTCTCTGGTGCTTGGCTGGCTTTGATTGGCTGGCTCTCTTGCGAACAACCCGCTATGGCAATCCCGATCGTTAAAGATGACAGCATGATAAAGGAGGTACGATTTTTCTTCCTCATTCGCCTGTTCCTCACATTCTTTCTTGTTATCTATGTAAGACGTTCGGACAGCATTAGTTGTTACAAATATTTGGAAATCAATCCAGCTCCATTGCCTCATATGCGCCTTCATCATTTAAAACAGGAACATGCTGACTACTATTTAATTGCCCCGCCACTTGTACATCCTCAAGATACCCACTGCGAATCAGCTCTTGCCCTGATCCTGATTGCTCCAAGAACCATGCGAGCTCTCTTTTTGCAGAGGTATACGTAGCGACAGCCATTTGCGCTTCCGGGGAAAGTGTGTGTTCGCTTAATTCATACAGGATGGCTCCTGCAGCGATGATATCCTCGATGGCTGGTCGCAGGGCACCGTTTGGCCACCTTTCTCCACAGCCAATGATTGTTACCGTTTCTTTCCGCTCACGTATGTAATTGGCTACGGCTGAAGCATTGCGTAAACACGCAGCGATGACCGTTGCTTTGCTTTCCTTTGCCAGCACCGTGCATGTGGAGCCATTTGGCGATGGCAGAACAATCCTGCTGTTAACGGGTATTGATTGTAGAGCCGCAGGAGATAAAGATATGCGCTCGCCTCTTCGCCCAGCGAGCAACGCCCCTTTTTGCTCCGCGTAGAGACGGGCTGTTTCATCTTTAAAGCGATAGGGAAATACACTGCCACCTCTGCCGACTACCACGTCGACGCATGTAGAAAACGAGAGCACATCGATGATGACTATGAGTGAAGATCCTAGTCCAAGCTGCCGAGCCCCTTCATATCCCCATTCAAACCGTGCGCTATATTCCGCTTGCTTGAACAAATTAGCATAAATCAACGATTTCCACGCCTTCCTATTCGAAATGGTTACTCGTCCCCATGCGTTCGCCGTTACAAAAAGGTACAAGATGAAATAAAGTATTATGTCCCACTAATTAAAACATCATGAATGGAGTGAACGTGAATGTCAGATGGAGGAAGAAAAAACAGAAGACAAGAAGTAAGAACGACAGGAATTTTGCAAAATAACCTCGCCGTCGCACTAACAGCACATCTTGACTTGGTTAACTTGAACAACGATGAAGTAGAGGTTCGCGTACAGGTATTAAACTGGGGTAACGCTGTAGTGCAAACCAATCCCGTCAGCACGCTGCTCGATGTCACTCAAACGCTTGCTGGTAATACTCGCATTGCGTTTAATGCAACAGTACCTGCTTCCTTTCACTATGAAGTACGCCTTACTGTCGGCTGCAACAATAACAACAACAACAATAACAACAACAACAACAATAACAACAACAACAACAATAACAACAACAACAATAACAGCAATCGAAATGCTGAAGAAAATGTTCTTCTCACCACTTATGGCCGGACATCTGTTGGCGGAGGTATCGTGAACGGTCTTACTGTACTCGACAGCCAATTCCAAACTGTAACACTTGATACTTGTTTCTAATCCGTTCTATACCTGAGGAGGAACTATGATTTTTTCATAGTTCCTTTTTTACGTGTGTGCTTCAGACCTGCAGAACCAGACCGGAATGGTGCGTTCGAATGCTTGATGCTCCTCAATGACTTTATTGACTCGCTGGTTCATATCATCAAGCAGCGAAGGCACCACACGTCCCGTCCAAACGACAGAGGAGAAGATCGTCATGGCCGTGTATACCGAATATAAAATCCAAAACGAGTCTGGCGGCTCTTCATTGTGGAAATAGCCCGTAATCTGTCCATTGCAAAAGGGAACACTGATTTCCCTGCTGAAAAAAGCTAGCTTAGTAAATTCGTGAATGGGGTCTCCCCAATCATAGCGATTAAAATCAATGACACCTGCATATTGTCGCTCATGAACAATTAAGTTTCCAACATGGAAATCATCATGCAAAAAACGATTGGGCCTGTTTTTCAAATAGGTAAGGTGATCTTCGATGAAAGCATTGATTTTGTCAGCGTGCGTAATTTCGAGGGAGGATTCCTGGTAGGCACGAACATAATTCCGGTGCTTTTGGATGCACCTCTCATACCAGGAAGAAACGTAGGTTGGAGCGGGAAGCTGATGCATGCTTGCCAAGTCACAGCCAGCTAGGTAACCAATTTGTCGCTGCTCTTCTGCGGACAATTCTGGCAGGACATCACGAGCATCCTCCCCATCCAAATAGGATAAAACCATGTAGCCTATGTCCATTGCTGGGATCATTCCGAGTTCTATGGGTAATGACGCTTTGACCCCAAGGTTTTGAATGGTCTTTATCATGTCGTACTCGGCTTTTTTCTGATCCCATTGGTCAAGCTTAAAAATACGCAGCAACCGGTTCTCTCCATTAGACAAATACACGCGGTACTTCTCATCAGTAGAAAATCCTTTTAGAATCTTTTCGATGCGGATTGAGCTTCTAAGGGCTGCAATTTCTTTTTGCAGCTGGTCAAGCCATTCACTCATGGTAACTCCTCCTGCCTGTAGCCATGTAAAGAGGAACGTACAGGTAATTTACATGAATTGGAATACGTATTGTAGCATAACTGTTCCCGCAAATAAACAAGACGCCAGGATTTATTTCCCGACGTCTTGATTTGTTATTATTGTGCAGTCCAACCGCCATCAATCACCATTTCCGTACCGGTTACAAAGCTTGATTCATCTGAAGCGAGGAAAAGCACGCCATACGCAATATCTTCCGGTTTGCCCAAACGTGGAAGTGGTGTCCCCATTTCAAACATTTGCTGCGCTCCCTGATCGAGTGCCTCCTGAATCATCGGGGTAACAATAATACCCGGATGAACAGAGTTTACGCGGATGTTATCCGGGGCGAGTTCCACTGCCGAGGCTTTGGCCAATGCACGCAGGGCCCCTTTGGAAGCAGTGTAGGCATTTGTATAATTCAATGCTACCAGTCCTGCAATTGATGAAATATGAATGATGGAGCCACCTCCAACTTTTTTCATCTCTGGTACCACATATTTCATTCCGACGATGCACCCTGTCAGGTTGATGTTCAAAACTTTATTCCAATGCTCTAGATCGAATTGCTCCAGCTTTTTATCGGTGCTAACTCCTGCATTGTTGACCAGGACGTCCACTTTACCAAAAGCCTGTACCGCTTTTTCCACTACGTTTTTCCAGTCTGCATCAGAGGCAACGTCATGCTTAACAGCGATAGCTTTGCCACCTGCACTCGTAATTTCTCCAACGACTTCTTGCAGCTTTGCTTCTTGCATGTCTGTTGCAACAATACTAGCGCCTTCTTGCGCAAACATTTTTGCTTCCGCTGCTCCTTGTCCCATCGCAGCTCCCGTAATGATGACTACTTTTCCAGCTAGACGATTCATTCTCGATCCGTCCTTTCTGTTAGTTGTGTCTCATAATAAAATGATATTTAATAAACAACTAGTTGTTTTTGCGACACTGTGTCGTACATAATTATAGCAATGCCAATTTTGTTCGACAAACAACAGAACATCTCGTCATGACGCTTATCCAACACCCGAGTTGATTTTGTCGATCAACCTACAAAAGTTAAACAAGGAGCTGCATTTTGTTGTCAAAAGCAAGAAAAGTAGATCCCCGGATCATTCGTACGCGTCACTTATTGAGGGATGCTCTCGTTTCACTTATCGATGAAAGTGGATATGATAGTATTACGGTTCAGAATATTACAGACCGTGCTACCATTAATCGTGCAACGTTCTATCTTCATTATCGGGACAAGCATGACTTACTCATTTTGAGCACGGACGATATTCTCCACGAACTAATCACGAACTTGGATATGACGAATACACCTGTTGTTTCCTTTGTCGATCTCGAGGAACCTCCACCATCCTTTGTCGGGATGTTTGCACAGATTGCCAAACACGCTGACTTTTACAGAGTCATGCTCGCCAAGCATCATATTCCTTACTTTGTCGCACGATTGCAGGAGGTTCTCGCTGGATTTATTCAGGAAGGGATGTCTTCAGTTCTGGCAAAAGAAAATGCATTGACGGTTCCCAAAGAAATGGTCATCCGCTACACAGCTTCTGCCTTTTTAGGAGTCGTCATCTGGTGGTTGGAGAATGATATGAGCTATTCGCCTAAGTACATGGCAAGTAACCTGCTCCGGATGGCAACCAAAGGTCCTTATGCCAATGACCCCTTTTAATCCAAAACAAAAAACCAACCTCGCTTTGTTCAAATCAAACGGGGTTGGTTTTTGATGTCTAAGCAAATTAAAAAAGCTGCCCGCGAACGGACAGCTTTTTTAATAAAGGAGACTTACAGTTTTACTACGTTCTCAGCTTGTGGACCACGGTTGCCTTGAACGATGTTGAATTGAACGCGTTGACCTTCATCCAAAGTTTTGAAACCGTCGCCTTGGATCGCGCTGAAGTGAACGAATACATCGTCTCCGCCTTCTACTTGAATGAAACCGAAACCTTTTTCTGCGTTAAACCATTTTACTGTTCCGTTCGTTTGCATTTAAAAAAACCTCCAAAAAGTCAATTTGAATATGCTAGTCATATTTACCGAAGCAATAAAACTCACATATCATGAAGAAATATCCCTTGTCTAGAAGCGATATGCCTTCATGATATGTGAATAATATCTACTTCGATTATATGTGATTGTCGTAATGACGGAACTGCAAAGTATAGCTTTTTGAAAACCTAAAACAACGAAAGCCCTTCCTCTCTTTCATCCTTGCGGCTCCGATGACCGCGCCAGTGTGAATCGGGGATTCAAAAACGTTATCCATGAGCATACACCTCGATGAATTTATGGGCTTCGATTTTTCAAGTAGCATCATCATTCTACCATGGCTGTCCAATTAAATCAATATCTCTTAAGCCCTTCCAAGCCCTTGCGAATCTGCTACAATAGATGAAAGGAGGGATTTTGATCATGACAGACACCATACATAGTAAAACATTAAAACAGATGTTAGAGAACAACTCGAACCTTATTTTACTAGATGTGAGGGACAACGACAAGTTCGTTATGGGTAGTATATATAGTACAAAAACACCAACAAAAAACGTACCTTACCTCATTATGAAGGAACAGGATAAGCCTTTTGACGAGGACACGGCCAAGGAATTGGAAAGTTCACAGATCGTAACGATTTGTACAACTGGAAACAAAGCACAAAAGGCTGCTGCCCTACTTCGTGAGCATGGGTTTCAAGCCGCGGCACTACTAGGCGGACTCACCGCCTGGAACGAAGAGAATAACGAGAAAGAGTAGCTAGCTGCCAAATATTACTCCTTTATTTCGGGTGGGATAGTCTGATATTCTGGGTCATGCCAAACCAATAAGCCGAAACTTCCAGTCAAAGGCAGTGCGGGGGACTTTTTTTTGCGGAGAAATCTGCATGGGGTGAATCGCCACAGGCGACGGGTTGTTTCCTCAATCCGAATCCGACAACTAACCTCGTAGGCTAAAAAAAGGAGACGATGTGAATATGAAACGCTTTGGTACAGCTACCATCGCTATGACTCTAGGATTGGGCTTGGCCCTAACAGGCTTCTCCACCTCAGCTTTTGCTGCATCTACAAATTGCCCAGTTCAATCGAACTTTCAATCTCAATTAATGCCTTTCCTGCAGCAAATGCAGAAATCGAATCAAGCTTCTCTGCCAACGTATTCACAGCCCGTTTCTAATCAGCCGTTCAACTTCGTAAATGGCCAACAATTCGCGCCGAAGCAATATTTTGTTCAGCCAACTCAGCAAGCACCTGGACAAGCTCCAGTGCCACAAGCGCCTATGCAACAGGCTCCTGTACAGCAAGCTCCAGTACAGCAAGCTCCAGCACAACCAACAGCTACACCAGCTAACGAAACCAACCAGGCTCAAGCCTCCAATTTCGTAAAGCAAGTTGCTGACTTGGTCAACCAAGAGCGTGCAAAAGCAGGTCTCAAGCCTGTTCAATTGGACTCGGCTCTCTCGGATGTAGCGCTTGCGAAAGCTGCTGACATGTCCAACAACCACTATTTCGATCATAATAGCCCGACATACGGTTCTCCTTTTGATATGATGAAAAAGTATGGCATCTCCTTTATGACTGCAGGTGAAAATATTGCCATGGGTCAACGCAGTCCTGAAGAAGTAATGAATCAATGGATGAACAGTGAAGGTCACCGCCAAAACATTATGAATCCTGCCTTCACTAAAATTGGTGTTGGATATACGAATGGTTACTGGGTACAAGAATTTATCGGATAATCACTCAATAAGCGAAAGCCGAGCTTCTCTTCTGTAGAGAGCTCGGCTTTCTTCATGCTCAGCCTTATTCTTGTTCAGCCTTGGAAGCCTGTACTTTCTTTGTCGTGTCACAGCTAGACTGCCCGGAACAACAGCAGCTGTCCTGTTCATTCAGAAGTGCCACGTCTTCCTGACCAACTTTTTGTTTGGTTGGATAAGCAGATACTTGCTGCAGCTCGGCATTGAA
Organism: Brevibacillus reuszeri; assembly: GCF_002897295.1. Classification (GTDB taxonomy): domain Bacteria; phylum Bacillota; class Bacilli; order Brevibacillales; family Brevibacillaceae; genus Brevibacillus; species Brevibacillus reuszeri_A. Next base: position 255,043 of record NZ_BEXF01000006.1, on the reverse strand, counting down.
ATCAGAATGATTATTCATCCCTTAGGCCTCCTCAGAGTGGTTTTACTCTGTTGCCTGCTTAGTATGAACGAATCTACCTTGGGCATCCACACAAAACGATGGGAAGCGAAAAAACGTTTCATGAGAAGTACTTTACCTGCTAATAATATGCTCAAGATCCTTCAAAGCAGCAGCTGCAGCAGCAATCGGGTCCGACTTTCCTCCGACGACCAATAAATCACCCATGACATCTGTTTCGACCCGAATGGCTTTCGTCGTACCCGTCACATTGGCAAATGGATGTGACGCATTTATCGGCTGCAGAACGACTGCTGCGCTAAGTCCGTTGTCTGTCTTGCGTATACTACCGACCAGCTTAGGGAGCTTTCCATGCTCCTTCCAATGCGCGATTTGGTCCGGCGTTACGTCCCGCACACTCATTTTTGGAACATCTGCTAGCTGCAAAGAGGCACCGAAAGCGGCATTCGCCAATATAGTGACCTTGCAGGCCGTATCCCAGCCATCTATGTCGTAGGACGGATCGGGCTCAGCGATCCCCAGCTCTTGAGCACTCCGAATCGCCTCTTCAAGCGACAAGCCTTTCTCCATCATGCTAGTTAATACATAATTGGTCGTCCCTGTAAAAATTCCCTCGATCGCCCGCACTTCACACCCTGCCAGGTTGTACTGCAATAAATCAATGGTAGGCAAAGCGGCTGCTGTTGCTCCACTGATCTTGAGCATGACGTTATTTTGCACAGCCAGTTTTGACAAGCCCGCATAATCAACGACCAGTGCCCCTTTTGAGATCGTGATGGCGTGCATCCCTTGTACTAAAGCCTGTCTTATGTAAAGCAGTCCCGAGCCCCCTGTCTGAATGTCAGTGGGACCAGCTTCAATTAAAATATTCGCATGACTGGCAGCCAAAAAAGCAGCTCCATCAAAAGAGCCACTCGTCTGAGCTCGCTGCGACCCGAAGTCCTCACACTGCCTAGCAGTCAAGCCATCAGCTTGCAGACAGCCACCCCCAGAGCGAGCGATGCCTACGAGCCTGACATCTGCCTGATATTTTTCTTTATAAGAAGTGTGTCTTTGTTCTAACAATCGAGCCACTTGCTTGCCTACTGACCCAAATCCCGTAATGACAATGTTCCATCTTCTCATCTTTGTTCCACCCCGTCGTCTCACTTTTTCTGAATCAATCTTCTTTGAAGCAAAATGGGATGGGCGTCTCGCGGCTTCAGTTTTTTTCCCGATCGTGCTGAATACAGCTCATCTACGTAATCAATAAATAGGATTCCCTCGAGATGATCCAGTTCATGTTGAATACAGCGCGCCAATAAATCATCTGCCTCAATCGTAACAGTCTCCCCTCTGCGGTTTAGCGTTTCGACCTTTACATATGCTGCTCGGGTAATGATACCGACCACACCTGGAATCGAGAGGCATGCTTCTGGTCCAGTCTGCTCTCCTGCTTTTTCGATGATTCGGGGATTGATTAGCTCAATTAAGCCACTGCCACAGTCCATAACAATCAGCCGTTTCGGTATTCCAATCTGAACAGCAGACAAGCCCGCCCTGCCTTTATCAGCATAAATCGTACGTGCCAAAGCATCTAAAATCTTTACCGTATGTGTGGTGTACATTGAGACTTTTCTTGAGACTTCGCGCAAAACCGGATCTCCCAAGCGGATAATCGTGTGTTCTGCCAAACTCCTCAACCTCCCGCACAACGTACTTCGTCGCTTTCAAGGTAGCAAAGCCACCCCATCGTGTCAAAGGAAATCCGTTCAAAAATCTGAAAAATCGTCCCATGGTAGATGACAAATGCGCGTAGATACGCTATCTTTATTGGTAAACATACAGATGTTCTAAATGAAGAGGGAGGCTATCATGCATTCTATAGCAACACAGCTGAACGAAACGATTCAGCGGGAAAATCCACACGTTTTTGACATGCTGTCCAACATCGGAAAACAGATTTATTTCCCAAAAGAAGGGATTCTAAGCCAGTCTGCTGAAGCAAAAGCGAAAGCAAAAAAATACAATGCTACGATCGGGATTGCTCTCGAAAACGGGCAGCCTATGCATTTGAAGGTTATTCAGGATAACCTGTCTGCTTTTGCGCCAAAAGACTTGTACGAATATGCTCCTCCCGCAGGAAAACCTGAACTGCGTGCTGCTTGGCGCAAAAAAATGGTTGAAGAGCAGCCTTCCCTGGCTACAAAATCATTCAGCAATCCGATTGTGACCAATGCTTTGACTCACGGATTGAGCGTTGTGGCTGACCTCTATGCAGATCATGGTGACACTGTGATCATTCCAGATAAAAACTGGGAAAACTACGAGCTTACTTTCGGCATCCGCCGTGGTGCAGAAATGGTGTATTACCCATTATATAACGATGAAATGAAGTTTAATGCTGCTGGATTGCGTGACGCGATTCTGGCACAAAAAGAAAAAGGGAAAGCAATCGTTATCCTCAACTTCCCGAACAACCCAACCGGCTATACTCCTGGAGCTGAGGAAGGAAAACAAATCGTAGAAGCACTGAAAGCAGGCGCTGAGGCTGGTATCAATCTCGTGGTTGTAACAGACGATGCTTACTTCGGTCTGTTCTTTGAAGATTCGATGACTGAGTCGATGTTTGCAAACCTGTGCGATTTGCATCCACGTATTCTGCCAATTAAAGTAGATGGTGCAACGAAAGAAGAATATGTATGGGGATTCCGTGTTGGTTTCATTACCTATGCCGCTCCATCCAGCGATCTCTTAAGTGCGCTCGAACAAAAAACATTGGGTATCATCCGTGCGACAATCTCCAGTGGTGCACATCCTTCCCAAACCTTTGTTCTGCACGCTCTCACTTCGCCAGAATTCCACGCGCAGAAGCAAGAGAAATTTGAGATCATGAAAGGCCGTGCAAATCGAGTCAAACAACTGCTGGATACTGGCAAGTTTGATGATGCATGGGGCTACTACCCGTTCAACTCCGGCTACTTTATGTGCCTCAAATTGAAAACAGTAGATGCAGAAGCATTGCGTAACCACCTGTTGGATCAATACGGAGTCGGTACGATTGCGCTGGGTGAAACTGACCTGCGCGTTGCCTTCTCTTGCATCGAGGAAAATGGAATTGACGAGCTGTTCAACCTCATTTACAGCGGTGTAAAAGATTTAGAAAATGTACTGACCAAATAATAACCAAAAAAGCGTTTTGGCCCTAAAGCCAGAACGCTTTTTTCTTATCCAAAAGGCAGGAAAAATCAAGTTCTCTACCCCTATTTCTCCACAGTCAAATCTTTTTGCCGAAAGCGCATCGTTCCAACGACGATCGATGCCAGAACCAGAGACATCCCAATCGCATGCATCCACGTGAAAATTTCATTCAGGAACAACATAGCTACAAGTGCTGCACTAATTGGCATCATCCCTGTAAACAAACCCGCTTTGGATGCTTCGACTTTGGCAACACCTTTATACCAGAGGAAAAAGGAGAGAACACTTGCCGTAATCGCATAATACAAGATTAAGCCCCAAACACCAACAGGTACACTCCCCCATTCAAAGCGAAGTCCCTCCCAAATGGCAAAAGGTAAAAATAAGACAAAGCTGATCACATTGATCGCAGCTGTCATCTGGAAAGGCGTAATCTTGCCAGCCAGTCGTTTTGCAAAAATAGTGAATAGCGCCTCACTGACAACCGCTAGGAATACAAGTGAATTGCCCAGCATGCTTGCAAACGACTGCTCTACGTTTCCACCTGTGAAGGTGATGAACGCGATACCGCTTACAGATAGGAAAATGGCGAGCATATTGTTTATTTGCAGCTTTTCCTTGAGAATCCAAAACGAGAACAAAGCAATACAGGCGGGTACGGTGCTAGTAATAATCCCCGCTGCTGTCGCGCTCGTCCACTGTACGCCGTAAAGCATGCAGATACTAAACAAAAATACGCCGAAAAACGATTGCCAAAATAATACGTTCCCCTCTTCCCGGGTCCAGGAGGTTTTCCATTCTCCACGCGAGGCAAGCAGCGGCAGCAGGATCAGGATGGCAATTAAAAAACGGAGCTCAGAAAACAAAAAAACAGGAACATGCGCGACAATTTCTTTTCCGATGGAAATGTTAATGCCTACAAAAGCCATGGATAGCGCTAATTGAACGTAGGCAAGCAGCATAGCATTCTCTCTCCTTCCTTTTCTCCCTCCTACTATTTTCCATCGCTCATCCAAATTCCTTTTTCATTTCTCTTCGTTTCCCTGATTTATTTTACTTATCTCCACCCTATTTTTTCAAATCGGCAGCGCAGGCATTCCCCTTTTTTGATCTGTGCTTCATTCGCAGCTGTGCGACGATATAGAGCAATAATGGCAAGAACGAAAAAATCAGTGAGGTTTGAAAGCCAGCCGTTTTTGCTATATTACCGGATAACGTTGACATATCAGGTGCCGTCCAAAAGCTGAGCAAAATGAGCAGTAAACCAAGCGGAAAAACAAGAGGTCGGTAGTCGTCTATTCCCATCAATTGAGCTGTTCCGAGGGATAAGGAATAATAGAACATCGACATTTTAACAAAAGCTCCAGCTACCCATATCGCAATCACTACGGCATCGAAGTTCTCAAAAAAATCCGCATAACTAATCATTTGTATGGCTGTGTAGAAGGGGTATGTCATCACGCCTACCTCTCCTCCGAGTATCAAAAGCGCTGACAGATTCAAAGAAAACAGAGCCATAACTGCAAATATCACTGTTACAAAGCCGGCTTTCATACCTTTTGTTTGAGAGGACAAAAATGGTGCTAAAAAAGAAAACAAGATGACTTCACTAAACCACCCTTGAGGGGTTATAGCCCCACGCAATACAGGAATAAAACCATGCTCGAGGACGGGAAAGAAGTTCTCTGTTTTCATAAACGGAATCATTAAAAGAACGACAACCATGTAGAACAAAAATAGGAGAGGAACCAATATCTGAGCAGCACGAGCGAGTACCTCCAGTCCCGCTCGAATCGTAAACGCACAAAGCAAAAGGATACTTGCCATAACAACAACTAGAGGCGTTTTAAATAGAAAGGAGCCAACAATAAACTCCCCGTACAATCTCAAGATGTTGCCGTTCGTGTAGAGAATATCGTACCAAATAATAAACGCTACGATTTTCCCTGGAATAGCGCCGACTATATGCGAACTGTATTGGATAATCGTCTGTCTCGGATAAAATTCATGTAGTTTGAAAATGAGATAGACCGTCAAAAAACCAACGATGGAGGCACAAATGGGCGACAGCCACATATCCCGCCCTGCATATTTAGTTGTTATGGTAGGAACGATGAGATCTGCTGTTGCCACTATCACTGGGAACAACAGGAGTCCCATTTGCATTCCGGAAATTGTTGTTTTTTGTGCCATGTCCTTCACCCTGAAGTTATTAATGTAGTCCTAGTATGTTGGAGAGAGGCTTAAAAATGAATAACCACACTTGTGAAGGACCAGGCATATCTGGAAAAAAGAAAAGGAGAGCTCCAATCACCCAGCCCAAAACATTCAAAAACCAAAACGTTAATTTCGTTCTTCCTGTGCTTGCCTTTACTGCTTTTCGGTCCACCATCCAGATGATTACAACGACCAAGGTAAGTCCGAGAATAGCCGCCCATTTCACTTTTCTCTCACCTCAGATTCAGGAATTCCTCCTGGAATCGTAGTCAACCCTGGACGACGTATATAAGCCTTAATTTTTGTCTCGACTTCAATATTTGGAAAGACTTGTTCCCATCTGTCCTTCACTGCCGCGAATTCTCTTGGATACTTACGTCGAAAATGAGTAGCAAAATCAAAAATATCTGCCTTGAGGTCTTTTTGTGCTACCTTGAGTGTACCTTTGACTCGGGTATCAATATCTTCTCTCAGTGCTGTTTCCATAATCTTCATCAGCTTGAGTACTGTAAGGTTCAAATTGGTGCCATTTTGAATCAAATCGCCCTCTGTCTCCACCTCAACTACCATTTTCCATTTCCCATTTTCAATGATGGGATCTAGCTTTGTTACTTCCCGAATCGGGTTTAGTGAGACAAAGCCTTTGACTCCCTTCGCTTTTACGGTAACCGTTGTAGTGGAGATTTCGTTTCGAATCCACATGGCTCCTCTGGTGTATCGCTCCGATAACATGCCGCTCATTTTTCCCTGTTTAAATACGGCCGTTCCGATCAGATAAGGGTTGGTTTTCAGTGGTTGTGACTTCTTTTCTGGAGGCATAATCGATATCATCGGAATAACAGCCGTTCGCGCGCTCCCTTCCAGCATCTTTTGCAGCTCCAGAAGTGTCACCTGCATGCCTACATCCAATCCTGTCAGCTTCCGCACCACTTCTGCCGAATTCATTTCTAGCCGCGGTGTTAATTTGAGCATTTCTTTTGCTTTTCCTTTACTTACTAACATGAATGCTCGATTACGCGGCTCCGGATGTCGTGTCAGGAAGTCCACCATTTCAACAATCCCTTGTTTGGCCAATTCTTCTCCAAACATGTATATCTTGCAATGTCCCCAAAAAATGGTTCGCGGAAGATTTTCCTGCATTTTAGATAAAGCATCGGCCACATTTAACCCTTTTGTCGTTCTCATAAGAGTCGTAGGAAAATTTCCTCCTCCGCCAGTGGTTCCATTGCTGCCACTTAACGATCGGGGAACGAAGACTTGGACGGACAGCTCAATTTCTTTCTCGTTTACCTTGTCAAACGCCACAGCGGTAAGAATGGCCAAATCATTAATTTCGATTCGATCCCAGCATCCAGCAAGCGATAGCGTACAGAGAAAAATAACCGGAATGAGAAGCACTCTTTTCATCAGCTTACTCGACCTCCCCCTCAGTTCAGCCTAGTAATTGGCAAACATAGCTTTGTACACCACGAGCGTAAAAAGCATAATCGGGATTTATGGCAAGAGGGATCGATAAGCTATTTGTCATCGTATTTTCCCTCATATGCACAGAAGCCTTTTGCAAGACCCATGGCTCGTGGTAGACATCTGCGTAATAGAGGCGATTTGAACGGCTACACTGACAAAAAAGCGTGTAGCGTTCTGTGAGCCAATTCTCGATGGTTCCCGCTGCTGCTGCAATCGGCTGTCCACTTGCCTCATATTTGCCCGAAAACTGTACGGATGTGCTATTCTTGTCTATCCTGCGCGACTCAAAGTCAATGGTTTGTCCTTGCCTGGAAAAGCGCATGCTGGCATGGGAATAGGGCAGGCGATACCACTGCTTTGCTATTGCTGTTATCAGCGGATTAGAAGCATCTAGCGAGAGGAAATACACTCCTGACTTTTGCTTCGCTTTTACGTAGGTTCTTACATTGATTTCTGGAAAGGTAGACGTAAAAGGCACGATTGGCATTCGCCGTAACCGAACACCGCTCATCAAAAACGGTATAATTCCAAGCCACGCCATACCATTATACGTATCTATCTCCAGTTCATTTGGAATGAGACCTCGGAGTATGCTTGGCGAAACCGCCCAGTGAACGAACAATAAATGCTCCCAGGTCTGTGTCATGATCCATCCTGGCTTATGAAAAGGCTTTTTAATCTGGATGATCTCCCGGTTGATATGAATCCCTCCTCGCCAAAGCCCTCTTATCCCCCATTTTTTCCTTCCGAGGGGGCTTGATACGCCAGAGGGACCCTCGTTACCTTGCTTGTCAGTTCGTCTAAAGCCACTAGATCATTAATCGAGACTTCTGCCAAAGAGGTTTTTCCCATGGCTAACAGAGCGATTTCCATCTCATCTACGAAAGCTAGAAAAAAGTTGGTCAAAAAATGGGTTGCTTCATCAGCATTGAATTTTTCCTTCAGCGTACCTGGATAATTGGTAAGCATCGTTGGTGGTTCCCAAGGAATTGCTTTGGTCACCTGGTCATGAGTCATCGCCCAAAGCATCGCTGTTCCCATAAAAATGCCATCCGCCCCCAAAGCGATTGCTTTTAAGCATTCTCCGGGATTGTTATAACCTCCACCGGACAAGAGCGTGATTTTGTCCTTTACCCCACGCTCCTGTAAATAACGAACAGCACGTGTCAAAGCATAAATGGTTGGCAGACCAAAATCATCCTCAAGGATGGGAGGACCACCTTTGGTGCCCGCTTGTCCTCCATCAATACTGATAAAATCTACCCCCGCTTGAATTGCGATCTCTAAATCTGCTTCAAGAATGGCACTTGCACAAATTTTGACCCCGATCGGTACTCCTCCCGTAATCGTTCGCAGCTTGTCAACGAGCTTCAAAAGATCTTCTTGATTGTTAACCTCTGGCTGTCTGGAAGGAATAACCACCATTTCCTCACCCTCGACCCCCATCAATTTGCTAGCTTTGCCTTTTAGAAACTCGCCAGGAATAAAGCTCGCGGCCGCAGCAGTCGCTCCTTGTCCAAAATGAATTTCGATCGCGTCGGCTTGCTTTAAGGTCTCCGGCTCTTTTGACCATTTACCGGAGTTGTATTGAATCACCAAATGCTTGGCGAATTGCCGTTCCTCTGGAAGGAGTGGACCTTCTCCTGTATTCGTCAGCGTACCTACGGCGGCTGTCCCTTTTGCAATTGCGATCTTCACACTTTCACTAACCCCGATTCCAAACCCCATTGCCCCTGCCATCACCGGGATATCGAGCTTCAATGGCTTTTTGGCCATGGGACCAATCGTGATGCTCATGTCAACCTCTTTATCCTCATGGGCAGGCAAGACAGCCAGCTGAGCGGCAGAAAAGATAAGTCCGTCAAAGTTAAGGAATTTACGCGGACTGCCAAAAGGTCGTTCGATCGCTTGACCTGAAGTCGCACGCAAGCTGTTTTCCAGAATGATCCGTGGGCTTACCTTTGTCATGGCAGATACCATTTCAAAGATATTCTCCGGGTAACGATCAGACATCAGACGCTTCATGAAACGTCCCAGCATCCATTGAGTAATGGAGCGAAAAAACAGGAACAGAATCAGACTCAGACAAATCGCGGAAAAAATCGTTCCCACGAAAGAGCCTATGAAAAAGGGAATCCATCTACCATCCATGCTCTGCCCCCTTTCTGGACCTTTTTTATCCAAAGCCTACTCTTTAATAACGTCCTCCTGAGGAACACCCGCAGGTGCTGAGATCAATCCAGGTCGTCGGATTTTAGCATTGATTTGGCTTCGGACCTCTACCTCCGGAAAAATCTTTTCCCATTGATCTTTGTTTTGCTCCCACTCTTTTGGATACTTCCGGTGAAAAGCACCCGCGAAGTTTGCCACATCTACCTTCAATTCCTTTTGCAAGGTACCGAGTGAAAAGGTGATTCGCGCTTGAATATCATCGCGGACTGCTTTTTGGACGATAGCGAGCAAGTCAGGATTCATGAGGTTGAGCAATGTACCGTTTTCTACGACATCACCTTCCGTGTCGACTTTGACCGATATACTCCACTTTCCATTTTTTATGAGAGGGTCCAGTGTTACCTTGGAACGGCTAGGGATTACGGAAACAATGCCGTTGACATGTGGTGGTTGTATCGTAATGGCTGCGTCGGTAACTTCATTTCGTAGCCACATAAGTCCGCGTGTTACCTTTGGAGAAATGTGACCGATCATTTTATCCTTCTTAAAAACGGCTGTTCCGATTAATATGGATTTAGTTTGGATTTGCGCTGGCGTTTGTAGCTTCGATCCATTCTCGATCATTGGGACAGCGACCGCCTCTGACTCGCTTTTTAGCATGTTTCGGTAATCGACGAGGGTCACCGCCATTCCAATATGGAGACTCGCGAATTCGCGCAGAGCCTCGGCAGAAGAGCGCTCAAGTACCGTTTTTAGGGCAAGCCCTTCTTTTGCTTTTCCCCTTGTTACATACAAATAGGCTCGATTGCGGGGACCGGGATGTCGGACGAGAAAGTCGATATGCTCCGCCATTCCTTGTTTTGCCGCTTCCTCACCAAACAGATATACCTTGCAATGTCCCCAAAAAATTTTACGGGGAAGCTTGGCTTGAACTTTGGACATTGCGTCGGAAATATTAACCCCCGTCCCACTGTAAACAGTTGTCAGTTCACCTCCACCACTACCTGTCCCTCCTTGTCCACTCGTTAGCTCTCGCGGTATAAACACCTGAATACTCAATCTGAGCTTCTGGTCTTCCTCATTATCGATAGCAGCTGCGGTGACAATCGCCAAATCATTGATTTCTGTCCGGTCCCAGCACCCGCCAAGCAACAAACTGCAAAAGACAAGAACCATATACTTCGCACTCATCCTGACCTTGCTCCTTTGTAAGCAGTGTTGCTTTTTTTAAAAGCAGAAATGACAAGCAGGATGACTGGAATTAGACAACAAAACGAAACAAGCAGAACTGGGATGACCAAAAGATGCAAATCCCCTACTACGGCTAAATTAGGCAAGCCCCAAAAACTGAAGATCACGGTAAGAAGTCCAATCGGAAGAACAATCGGTCGATACGTGGTAAGATTCAGCCATTGAGCAGCTCCGAGGACCGTAGCGTAGTAAAACATGGAGACTTTTACAAACGCGCCAATCACCCATATCGCCATGACTCCCGACTCTAGATTTTCAAAGAAGTCAGCAGCACTTACATATCTGGCTGTGTCCATGACGGGAAACAGAATTCGTCCTGTAGCATCTCCCATCAAAAAAAATGTAACGAGATTTACCATAATCATAGAGATCATGACCAGTCCAACCGTAATCATTCCGTATCGCTTTCCTTTTTTCTCGTCAGTGAGGAAGGGCAGCAAAAAGGAGATGAGAAACACTTCACTGAACCATCCTTGGGGTGTAATTGCTCCCTTTAATGACGGGATCAAGCCATTCCCTAGAATCGGAAAAATGTTTCGCGGCTCCAAATCCGGGAAGATCAGCCCAATCATGACCAGCAAAGGAATGACGAACAGCGGAAAAAAAAACTGTGCTGATCTTGCCATAACCTCCACACCTCCCATCACCGCCATGGCACAAACAAGCACTAGGACTCCAGAAATCATACTGAGTGGAGTCTTTATCAAAAAGATAGAAATAAAATCTGCGTATTCGCGAACAATGTAGCCGTTAATCTGCAGCAAGAAGCAGACGTAGAAAAAACTGAGCAACTTGCCAAATAGCTTCCCGAGGATTTCTTCGCTCTGCTCGATGAACGTTTTTTGGGGATATTTTGCGTGCAGCTGGGAAGTAGTGTACACGCTAAGAAATCCGATAAGAGAGGCCCAGATTGGTGATATCCACAAGTCATTCATTGCTTCCCTCGCCATAATATTTGGTCCAGCTAGCATCGCCGTAGACATCATGACCGGATAAATCGTCATTCCCATTTGTAAGGCTGATATTTTTCCTGTCTCCAGCATGTATCGTTGATCCCCCTGACTATGATTCGGTGTCATCTGACAGAGCGGTGCGCCCTGCATGACTTGCCTGCCCTCTTTTTTGCCAAAAAGCAAGGATCAGCAGCAGAATAGGAAAGACCGTTTGAACGAGTGGGCCGTAGAATGGAAAGGCGAAAGTATCGAATGCGCTAACGTGAAGCTGGTCCGGGACTGACCAAAACCCCATGATTACGACCAATATGCCAAATGGCAGGACAAGTGGACGATAGTCACGAAGCCCTAGCAGCTGACTCGTTCCGATAACAGAAGCGTAATAAAAGACACTGATTTTCTGGAACATCCCGATAATCCAAATACCCATGACAACCGAATCCAGATTCTGAAAGAAATCGGCGACACTGATGTAGCGAAATGCAACCATTACTGGGTACAGAAAATCTCCGACCTGTCTTCCCATGACAAGTAAAATAAACACATTGATAATCGTAAGTAACATCATCGTCCCAAATACGCTCCACATGCCTGCTCGCATACTTTTTCCCTGGTTTGATACAAAAGGAAGAAAGAATGCCATAATAAAAATCTCACTAAACCATGCTTGCGGAGAAGCCGCCCCCAGGAACGTCGGTTTTAGACCATGCTCCAGGATGGGAAACAGGAATTGAAGCTTCATAGAACCGAGTAAGGTTGGCATGAGGGCGACAGGTAACAGAAAAATGAAGAAAAACAATTGCGCTGTCCTCCCTAATACTTCAACCCCTCCTTTGACAGCAAGTGCAGCGACCATCACCATACTGATCATGACAACACTAATTGGCGTTCTCGTGAGGAAATTGCCGACGACAAATTCTGCGTAGCCTCTTACAATCAGACCCGTCAGATGTAAATAGAAAAAAACAAAATAGAGACTTGTGACCTTTCCTAGAAAGCTCCCCAAAATGGTTTGACTATATTGGATGATGGACTGCTTCGGATAAAGCTGGTGTAGCCGATAGGCGATATATACTGTTACATAGCCGATGAGTGACGCCCAAATGGGAGAGAGCCACAGATCATTCTGAGCGTATTTTCCAGTTATCCCGGGGATTACTGTTACAGCTGAAGCGGAGATGGCAAAAAACATCAACAAGCCCATCTGTCCGGCCGATATTTTCTCGTTACCTAGCACCTTCCCACCCTCTTCTATCATTACTCCAGCATTTTCGAAAACGGCTTGAAGAGTGATTCGATCATTGAAGTAGGGCCTGGAATATTGGGAAGGTCAAACAGCGAAAGAAACCACCCCATAAACACAAGAACAAAGAAGCTCAGCTTGTCTTTCTTCGGGAGCGGCTTTAGCTTGGGCCACTCGTAAATGATAATTAGCCCAACTAACGTACTCATGCCCAACAACAGCCCCCATTTCATGATTTGTCGCCTCCTTTCGATGGATCAGGCTTTAATCCCTGAGATTGCCGGTACATATTTGATTCTCCAGTCAACCGCGGCCTTGTATTTAGCATCCACCAAGGTGCACGTACAAGTGCATCTTTTAGTTCCCTTCCTTTCAGTGGGGCAAATGGAGTCAAATATGGCACGCCAACGGAGCGGATCGTGCACAAGTGGACGACCGTCGCAATAATACCTAGCATGATGCCCAAAAGGCCTAACGTACCCGCGAGAAACATCATGGGAAAACGCAAAAGTCTGATCGCAATCCCTGCGATGTAGTGCGGAATCATAAAGGATGCGATACCCGTAATGGCTACCACAATAACCATCGGAGCAGAAACCAGACCAGCTTGAACCGCAGCCTGCCCAATAACCAATGCTCCGACGATACTTACCGCTGCCCCTACCTGCTTTGGGAGTCTCACCCCCGCTTCACGCAAGGCTTCGAAGGTTATCTCCATAAGCAAAGCTTCAACTAATGCAGGGAACGGAACAGCTTCCCGCGAGGATGCCATACTGATTAATAACGAGGTTGGAACCATCTCGTGGTGGAAGGTAATTAGCGCTACATAAAGGGATGGCAGTAAAAAAGACATGAGTGTAAATACATATCGCAGCAAGCGGATCGCCGTACTGGCAAAGGAACGCTGGTAGTAGTCCTCACTCGATTGCAAAAGGGCTATCAATGTGGTCGGTGCAATCAAGATGAACGGCGTACCATCCACCAGAATCACTACTCGACCTTCCAGTAAGTTCCCACACGCAACGTCTGGTCTCTCCGTGCTCAATATTTGTGGAAACGGTGAGGCAGGATGATCTTCTATCAGTTCTTCAATGTATCCACTTTCCAACACGCCATCAATATCTATTCGGTTTAATCTAGCCTTGAGCTCTGTTACCAGAGTCGGGTCTACAATGCCATCAATATAGGCGAGAATTACTTTTGTTTTTGTGTACCCGCCTATTTGCATCAGCTCCATCTTCAGCGCTGGACTTTTGATGAGTCTCCGGAGCAATGAGGTGTTGACGTTTATGGATTCAGTAAAGCCCTCACGCGGTCCTCTCACGACTCCTTCTGCGACTGGCTCTTCGATGGCACGCTTCTCCCACTTCTCCAACCCAAAAGAAAGTGCTGCTTCTTGCTGATCGATCAAAAGAACTGGACAGCCGTTTGAGATGGATTCTAGACAATCTTCAAGCGTAGTGATTTCTCGCCATTTTGAGACCGTAATCGTCTTTTCCACGAGCTTGCGTGCATTCGTCTCTTTAGATACCTTCCCGTTCATCAAGGAGGACAGGACACTTCTGTCAAGCTCCTCAGTGTTTGAGAGGCCATCTATGTAAATAACAAGTGCTTTCGTCGAGCCGCCAATAAGAAACGATCGGTAAACGACATCCGCACAATTGGTGTATAGCTCACGCAGAATAGCTTCGTTCGCTGCAAGCTCTTTGGCTATCTGTGTGCTTGACTCGGGCTTTTGCTGTTGCTGTTGCAGCTTTTGTTTATTCATCCTCCACCATTTGCGTGCGTTCCGATTCACCTAGCCACCCCCTCTCGACGATCCACGGACGAAGATAGGGAAATTTTGCCCATTTAGCAGCAGTTTTATCCTGCTATTTCCATGCATAAAAAAACCTCTATCGAGGACTTCTCAAAGATGAGTGACCGCGCTTTAGCGGTTGGTTTTTATGCGTTCCAGAAAATTTAAGCAATGACGCTTTCGCACGGTGAAGTAATTAAACTTTCTTACACGTAAAAAAACCTCTATCGAGGACTTCTCACAGATGAGCGACCGCGCTTTTTCCCAAAAAGAAAAACGCCCAGCTTAGCTGGACGCTTTTGAACGCAACCATTTCCATAGGTAACAATAACAGGATGTCAAGATAAGAACGATCGCAATCGTCAAAATCGTATCAAATCTCATGATTTCCTCCATTTCTTTTCATGGGCATGACTGTCGCGTAGGTCAAACAACGCCATAGCCATTCGGCTGGTCCAAACTGATAGTGAGTCAGCCACCATTTGCTCACCACAATCTGCAGTGGAAACAGGAGCAAGCAGTACACAAGCCCGACCAGTAAGCTCAGTGATCCATACATCTTGAAAACCGCAACCAACACAAGTGTAACGATGGTTTGTGCCAAATAATTGGAGAGAGCCATTCTACCGACTGCCTCCAAATGCCTCATTCCTTTTTGAAAGGCATCTTTCTCGTATAATAAGAGAAAGGAACAAATGTAGAAAGCACTTAGAGTAAGGCCACTCCAGTTCACAAATACGAGTACAGCCACATTATCTGGTGCAGGGAATTGGACATATCCATTTTTCACTAGTGGAATGAGCGCAACAAAAACAAAACTGAGCAATAATGTCATCCACCAGACTCGTTTAATAGCATCGCGGTTTTGTCCATTTGCCGAAAAGACACCGTGCCTGGTAGCGAGCAGTCCGAACAAAAAAAGCGGGAAGACAGTCAAAATGGCTAGAATTTCATTGGATGCGACGATGGGGAGTTCATGAGCGATTCGAAATTGCATCCATTCGCCCCAGTTCCCACTTGAATAAGCTGCCACCGCCCTTTGGGCAATCGCATGTGAATCACTACCGACCACGGATGGATCTGACGGAATGAATAACAAGAGTGCGTACATGGCTTGCACCATGATCAGCAAAGACCAGGCCCAATTACGAATCGTTTTATCCGTTCGTTTATAAAACAACAACAGCAACATACCGGCAATTGCATACGTGTGCAATATGTCTCCATACCAGAAAAAAACAAGATGAATGGCCCCCAATAAAAACAGGACGGTAATTCTTCGCAAAAACATCGAGTTCATCGGCATTCCCTTTTGCTCTGCACGACTCATGAACAAATAAAACCCCGCGCCAAACAAAAAAGAGAAAATCGTGTAAAACTTTGTTTGTACAAACATATCAAACAACAACCGTATCCATGCATCTGAAATCGAGTGATCATAAGGAAGTCCATTCGGGGGAAGAAATAAGATAGGATGTAAAAAAGTCGGCATGTTAACTAGCAAAATCCCAAACAGAGCAAAACCTCGTATACCATCCAGCTGATGGATGCGATCTGCCTCCAGCACAGGAGTACCTCTCACGTTTCTCTTCCTCTCTACCACTTGTTATATCAGTACACTCTTATTACGACTGGAAATGAAAAAAGTAACAAAACGTTCATGACCGTTGGCCCCTCTCGACGCTTTTCACAGAAAAAAGGAAGCCTCCTTTTCGTTAGGCTTCCTGCCAGTCTCAATACTCTCTCGTTCTGTTTTTGAAGTCGAATAGCATCCCTGCACATCCTGCCAGCAAGGCAGGCATCACCCACCCCGCACCTTCCTTGTAAAACGGAAGCTGTATTAACCACTTGTCCCATTGATGCCCAAGAAAAGTCGTATTAACGAGGTCAACCAGGCCAAATAAGGCAACTACCCCAACTGCTGTAATATACACAAACGAATGTGGCGAAATGAAGCGTTCTGCTAGCCCCAGGAGAATCAGGACAATCGCCATCGGATAGATCAGTCCCAGTATCGGTACAGATACGCTTAAAATCTGTGTTAATCCCAAGTTTGCAACACCCATGCTTGCGATACAGAGGATTGTCACCCACCATGAGTAGCTTAGCTTGCCAAAAAGCTGATGAAAGTACTGACTGCACGATGTGACCAGCCCGATCGATACACACAAGCATGCGACGGTAAAAATGACACCTAGAATAAGCGTACCGCTTTCTCCAAACAGCTTACTCATCAGTAGCGTCAAGATTTGGGCACCATTTTCAGCCTTCTCCTCAGAAAGATGTGTTGAACCGAGAACGCCTAATATCACGTAAATTACAGTTAAAAGTATACCTGCTCCAAGACCTGCAATCACCATGTAGGAAGACAAGCTCTTTTTATCCTCAACACCTTTATTTCTGAGCGTATTAGCAACCACGATACCAAAAACAAGAGCAGCCAATGCATCCATGGTCAAATACCCGTCCAGAAACCCTTGGATGACAGGTTGAGATGCATAGTTGCCAGTTGGCTTAGTGGCGCTCCCAAGCGGAGTAATCCAGCTTTTTACATAAATGATGCCGATCAACGCCAGCAGTGTCGGCGTCAGCAGCTTGCCAAACCGATCTACCAATTTGGAGGGCGACAAGCTGAACCACCAGACAATAGCGAAAAAAACCAATGAGTACAACAAAAGACTGGATTCGGAATGAGCCCATTGGACCGGTAAAAAAGGCTCCATCCCCATTTCAAAAGCAAGACTGCCTGCACGCGGAATAGCCAAACCAGGTCCGATTGAAACATAAATCAAAAACGGAAAAATAAGAGCGAAAAGACCATGGACTCGACCTGCTAATCCTGGAAAGCTCCCAGCTTTTGCAATGGCAACCACGCCGAGAATGGGCAGCCCGACCGCTGACAGAATAAAGCCGATGAGAGACAACCACGCCTGATCTCCAGAAGACTGCCCGAGAAAAGGTGGAAAAATGAGGTTACCGGCACCAAAGAACATGGAAAAAAGCATAAAGCTCACAAAAATGATGTCTTTTTTTGATAGTACTGTTCTCAAGAAGTATACATCCCCCCATCATAATCAGCTGGATTCTATCAGCTTTTTTCCGCATATGCCAGTGCTTATCCCTTATTCGAAATTGCAAGTTGATTTTACTTTGTTTCATGAATTTGAAACAATCGATCAATTATTGCTTCATCACTCCCAGGAGCAGTTGAAATAACCAAAAAAGGGATTGCCATTGGACTGGCGCTCCCTTTTTTTACCTCTCAAGCATTTTTTAGTATTTTGCCTGCATCGCTCTGATGCGACGATAGAAAGTCTGATCCTCTAGTTGGCGAAAAAGAGATAAGGATGGGCGAAAATTCGCTTCGATGATCCACGGCTTTGCATGGATATCGATGCCCAAATCCAATCCGATCTCTCGCAGACTCGGGTACGCTTTTCCCAAACAGGTTGCAGCGGCAAGCGATACTTTCCGCACCTCCGGCAACAGGTACATAGAAGGGGGGACATTCGATTGGCGAATGGCGGTACGAATCGGTAATACCCTTCCTCTGCTTCTGGCTACATTGGTCACGACATACCCTGCCCCTGCTACCTTAGCGACCCAGCCTGTGATCATCCATGGTGATTTCTTATTTACTCGCTGGACCATCACGCGTACGTCAAATGGCTTCCCGTCAATTCTTCCTAAAGGGATACGTGGTTGGAGCAAGTAAAGCTTGGGACGAAAAAGAGATTTCACATAACGAACCGTTTTCTCTTTCCCTTCCACGATTCGCTTGCTACTACCTGCGTGCACGAGATATTGGTCTTCTCCTTTACTCGTGAGCTGGATGATTCCCGCTCCACCGCCTCCCCCTGAGGGCTTCAGCATCACTCGTTTATAAGTCTCTGCATACTCCCACAAGCCTTCTGGGGTAAACAGCTGCGTTCTTGGCAGATGCTCTAACAGGAACTCATCTTTTATCAGATGTTGATGCTTGCCCCATTTCCCTACGTTTGGCGCTTTTATGGCGATGTCTCCCCATTCGTAATGAGATGGTGCTCCTCTATTTTCGTAATCTGGTTTTTCTCATCGACAAATACCACTTTCGGCACCAGATTGTCTACCTCTGACTCATCGTACATCCCCATACTGAGAATAATCACAATATCTCCCGGGGAAAAGAGATGCGCTGGCGGCCCATTCAAGCAAATCTTTCCCGTTCCTTCTGGTGCTGGCAAAGCATATGTCTTCCAGCGCGTTGCATTGCGCAAACTCGTTATTTGCACGATTTCATATGGCTTGATGTCAGCCGCTTTCAGTAGTAGGGAATCAATCGTAATGCTGCCTACATAGTCTAGTTCTGCCTGCGTTACGGTTGCACGATGAATTTTTCCTTTACACATATGTCGTTGCAATGCCCATACTCTCCTTTCCAACCACTGACACCAGTCTATGTGGAAAGGGATGTCCGTGAAACCAGAAGCCATCAGCTAATAGCAGATTCAAGAGGTCAATTGGGCATCGCCAAAGTTAATGCCATAAGTAGCGCATAGCTGTGTCAATTCTTCCACGACATTTGCCGAATAAGGAATCCCGTTTTTCAAGCGCTCCTGCCTTTTTCTGCTCTCAATCTCGCCTGGAATCAAGATCTCGGACGTTCCTTCCTTTTTAGGCCCGCTTTTTACTTGGCGAATGTACTCGTCCATGTTTTGCTGAAAGACAGGTAAAGGCATAAACCTCTGAATATCGATTACGAAAAAAATATGTCCTACGTTCTGTGGATGCTCCCAGTTGTCATACAGACTTTTGACGCCTGGACCAAATGCAGCGCCAGTCAGCAATCCGCATAACAAATCAATAAACATGGCGAGTCCATAACCTTTTGCTCCTCCAATGGGAAGCAGAGAGCCAAGCAGTGCTTGTTCTGGCTTCGTAGTCGGCATGCCATCTTTATCGATTGCCCAATCCGCCGGTATCGCTTCTCCTTTTTTTGCCGCCATTACAATTTTTCCGCGCGCAGTCACACTCGTGGCCATGTCAAGTAAAAACGAAGGCTCTTGGCCAGCTGGAATACCTACAGCAATCGGATTTGTACCCAAAAAAGGACGAATTCCCCCTGAGGGCGCCATCGATTCCGGAGCATTCGTCAAAGCTAACAAAATAAGACCCTCTGCTATCGCACGTTCCGCGTAATACGAGCATGTACCGAAATGATTGGAGTGACGTACCCCTACAAAGCCGATCCCTGTCTGACGTGCGAGCTTTATTGCCTGTTCTAGTGCCATCAATCCGACCACGGCACCAAGCTGATTTTTTCCGTCAACAAGAGCTGTTGCTCCTTCTTGTATGACAAGCTGTGGTTCCTCCACTCGTTCGATCAACCCTGCCTCAATCCGCTTTACATAGATCGGCATTCGCGATAGGCCATGTGACTCAATACCTCGAAGATCAGCATGCACGAGCGACTCTGCAACCACCTTGGCCTTCGCTGCGGAAACGCCTGTTTGCTTGAATACTTCCGTAGCGAGCGTCTCCAGTTTGGTCCAACAGAAGCGTGTTGGAATCACTTTCGATGTCCCTCCCCTTTCAACCTGCATCCCCTTCGTTCCCATCCTGATCTGAATATAGATATGTTCACGCCCTTGGTGCGGACACAGTCATTGATCTAAAAAAAGGAATACCCCATGAAGGAGCATTCCTTTTTTCTGTTACGCCTTTATTCATATTCAGCGAGAAGCGTTACGATCTGATCCTGGATAGCTGTGAGCCATCGGTTTTCAGCATAGCCATTCAAGATGATAGATACGACAAACCGCTCCCCGCTTTTCGTCGTGATATAGCCTGATAAGCTGTTCACACCTGTCATTGATCCTGATTTCGCATGTAAATGATTGGCCGCTGCTGTATCCTGCAGACGATTTTTTAGTGTTCCATCTACACCAGCGACCGGCAAGGATTCGTCAAATACTGCAAACTCTGCCTGTTTACTCATGCCCTCCAAAACAGAAAGGATGTGTCTTGCCGAGATGAGATTGTACCGAGTCAAACCAGAACCGTCAATCATATCGAAATTCGTTTTGCCACCAAGCGATGACACGGTTTCCAGCACGACTTCCACTCCGGCCGCTGCACTTCCTTCCCCTTTTTTGACTGCACCGACTGTTTTTAACAGCATTTCTGCATAAAAGTTGTCACTCTTCTTGTTCATATAGTGGACGATTTCTCGTAGGGGGCGTGAATGAAACTCGTTCCATTTCACTGCGGAGGCAGGAAGTGGTTGAACCAAAATCGTGCTGTTCCCTCTAAAGGTCACTCCTTGTTTGGCCAAAGCTTCCTTTAAAACGGTAGCTACATATTTGGCAGGCTCTTCAACAGGTATGCGCTCGTAATCACCGCCATGATCCTGTGGCAAATGGCCTGTGACTCGAATCGTATTGGTCCCACGATCTCGTTCAATGGCAAACGTATTCTCTTCGCCCGCACCTACGGTCACCGCTTCGTTAATCACCTTTACATAGGCGGTTTTGGGCAACAAATTCAGCACTACTCGCTCATTGGGCTTCTGCGCTGGCTTGTATTCAACCATGACCGTATCCCTGTTTAAAGCGAGTGCGCCGAGTGTTGGGTTGTAATAATAGCTTTCATCATCCCATGCCCAGCCGAGTCCCAATCGCTGCTGATCAAAATAGCTTTCATCAACAATCAGATTGCCGTTGATCTGCTTGATTCCTTTTTCCTTGATCCAGGCAGCCATTTGTTCGATTGAAACGCCATCCTGCGCCTTGAGTGCATTTTCAGTATGCAGCGTAGGATCTCCATATCCTTTTACGTAGACATTTCCTTGCTGCACTCCATTTTTTGTAACAGGAGCATCTCCGTAAATTTCGGTTTTATACGTATAATCAGGACCCAATTGCTTGAGTGCAGTAGCTGAAGTCAGCAATTTGAGGTTGGAAGCTGGCGTAAGCAATGCATCTGCATCCCGTTCATACCAGACCGCTTCTTCTCCCGACGAATCGAGTGATTTGACCAATACGCCAGCGATGATACCCGCTGCTTCAGGCTGATCCAAAATCGGATCGATCAGCGTAGAGAGCTTGTAGGTCTTTTCCGCTTCGGGAACGTATCCCTCAGGTTCTTTTATTTCTGGGTAGGAAGCCAATAGGACTGCTACATAGTCTTGCAGATCCCTGGCGTATTTCGACTTGTAAATTCCGTTGATCAAGATAGAAAATGCGATTTTATTTCCATTTTTGGCTGTAGCATAGCCAGACAAGCTGTTGACACCGCCCATGGAGCCTGTTTTTGCCAGGACTTTCGCTTCAGCAGCTGTTCCTTTTAACCGGTTTTGCAAGCTGCCATCTACTCCAGCAATGGGGAGCGAGTGTTCCAGAACGTCGCGATATTCCTGATCTTGTACAAACTTTAAAAGAGTAATCATTTGCTCGGGTGTAATCAAATCAAACCGAGATAGACCTGAACCGTCTACTTGCGTAAAGCCAGTTGCGATCCCGGCCGTCTTCATTACATCTGCTACTACTTCGCTCCCCGCTTCAAAGCTGCCTTCTCCTTTTTGCGTCGCTCCTAACGTTTTCAACAGCATTTCGGCATAAAAATTGTCACTCTCTTTGTTTAGCTCCACAATGATTTCTCGGAGTGGCTTAGATAGATGTGTGTGAAAAGGGACACCATTTGCCACGGTTGTCTTTTTCATTTCCGAATTTGGATTGATCTTGATCCCTTGAGCAACTAACTCCTGCTTCCACAGCTCCCCGACTAAGAATGCTGGGTCCTCCATCGTCACATCCTCTTGATACGGCGTGGCCTTTATACCAATCGTCCCCGATACAATGACTTCATTCTTTCCTCGCCGACGCTCTACCGTAATGCTGCGTTTGTCACCATCAACCGTTTTGAGCTGGTTGCTTAGCTTCACATACGTATTCGCAGGCTCCATCGAAAGCACGGGAGGAGCTGCTATTGTTTTGCCTGGTGTCATGGTTACGGTCACAAAATTTTTGTGGACAGCCAGCGCGCTTAGTTGAGCGCTGTACCCAAAAGTTTCATCATCCCACATCCAGCTTACGCCCAAACGAGTGTCATCGAAATAGCTATCATCAAGCAGCAGATTTCCGGTAATGTGCTTGATGCCTTTTTTCTTTAGCGTAGCCGCCAATGTCTTGATATCCTCAGGTGTTAAGCTCGGGTCTCCGTATCCTTTTAAAATCAAATCTCCGGTTAGTACTCCAGCATTCGTCAGGTTGCCAGCTACATAGACTTCCGTCTTCCACTGATAAGCCGGGCCCAGTTTATCAAGACCTGCTACGGTTGTAAAAAGCTTCATGTTGGAGGCCGGGATGTAGTTTCGCGCTACATTGTGTCTGTACAGATATGTATTTTCCGTTAGATCATAGACAGCAATCCCTGCGTGCAAGCCCATGCTGTTCTCGTCTTTCTTTAAATCGGAGAGGTATTTCTCAATGCTTGCGGACAGCGGGCTTGCCACCTCTGTGCTTTTTGCATAAGCAGGAACTGCAGCCATCTGCAGTGCCACAATCAGCATGAGAAGCCACATACAGACTCGTCTGATGCTCAGGTAATTCATGATAACCTCCTCATCCTATTCTTTTCATTTGCACCAAAATATGCAACTCGCTCCCATGATAGCATGTAATTTGTATTTTCGGAATATTACCATAATACTAAAATCTGATTAACATAACTGTCGCTGTCTATACTAATTGTCATGACTATTTAAGAGCTGGAGGAAACAACGATGTTCTATCGAGTCTTACTAGCCCTTTTCATCCTGACTGGAAGCGTGTTGCTGCCTGTCTCTGCAGCTCCGGCTATCGGAGATTTAGAAGTAGATGCTACCACAGCCAGCTCATGGCAGGAGCTAGTGAAACGAAGTGAATTAATCGTGATTGCTTGGGCAGATAGTGCAGGGCACTCCTATCCAACCAGACACACTGTCGAACAGGGAAAGCTAGTAAACTACACCCAGACCTTGCAAATCAAAAAAGTTCTAAAAGGAGCTCCACCACGGCTCTTGAATGTGGTTAGCACGGGTGTAGAGCCTATGCCTGACGCATCAAGTCCTCTCAATTTCAAATATCCAGGGCCGCTTGGTGAAGGGAACTATGTACTCTTTCTCCAACCGGTCAAAGGAACCTCTTATTACAGCATCACCGGGCTATGGCAGGGAGTCTACCCATTGTATCAAGGGCGGACCATTGCGCTTGAGGGCGTTGGTTTTGCTGAATTAAACCAGCTATCTCTAGCAGAGCTTGAGCTGAAGCTGAAGAGCGCTGCGCCGTAAACGTTCCTATCATTACATACGCAAAAAGCCGCTCGTTAGCTGCCGAGCGGCTTTTTGCATGCAAAGCTATGGGTAATTCAGTTTGCCATTGCGTACATAAAGATCACCATGGAGACTGCACATGCAACAATGACACCGACAAAGCTCAAAATGACCAATTTGTTGTTGCTATTGTTGTTCTGATTATCGCTCATCAAAACGACTCCTCGTACAAGCATTCATCTTTTATTATAAGGTGAATCTCTACGAAAAGGAAATGAAGGTTGTGAATAAAGAAAGAATCTTCTGCTTGCTAGGTCGCTACATCTGTTTTATACATCCAGCGGATAGCAAGAACAGAACCTATCACCAAATAGCCTGTACTCATCACAAAAAACTGAATCGTTTCAACGCTCGTCAAGCTTTCCTGGCTCAGCACTCCCATCCCGATGGTAAGGAGCGAGTGCGGAAAGAAAAAACCGAGTTTCGCTATGTACATTCCCAATCCGAGAAAAACGCAGCAAAGACTAATCCCGATCGGAGTGGCAAAGCTGTGGATGCGAATCGAAAGCCACAGCTGAATCACGGCGATCGACATAGCAGCAAGCCAGCCTCGCATTATCCATCCAAATGCTTCGACAGGAAAGGGCGTATCGATTTTAAATACTGTACCAGCCACGTAAAAGAGAAAAAGAAACAAGCTCTGTACGAATAACATAAATGCGCTAATGACCGTCAATTTTGCCAAAAACACGTATGTAGTTGGCACAGGGGCAGTCATCACGATGTTCCAGTTTTTATTCGTATGCTCAAGCCTGCACATATACGCACAGCATATCGCAATCAGGACGGGCAAGAAAAATTCACCGTAGAAAAGACTTACCTGTGTCCACAAGCTGTACCACCCTTTTTGCAAAACCTCTCGATTGAAGTAGTAGTTCGCAGAGCCAATGAACGCGCTGATCACAGGAAGGACTAGAAGAATTAGCCACATCCTTGAATGGCGCAGCTTTAAAAACTCTGCAGAGATACATCTAGTCAGCATGTCTGGCCTCCTCATTCCTAAACTTCTCGCCGTGATGCAAAATAGCTACCTGCTCCGTAAACAACCACGACCATGGCAAGTACACCCATTGGCAAAACGACTCCACTGCTTCTCGTAACAAACTCCATTGATTGATTGACGTACTGGTACGTAACCGGACTCAAGCCCGAATAATACGACCAAATAAATAGCCGACCAATCTCGGACGGGAAAAGATCTGAGGTCATCCCGATGAAACCACCGATCATTCCTAGGCTTAAGCAGAACGCTTGGTTATTGAGCATAATAGATACCCATTGCTGTAAGCCGATAACCACCAGATTAGTTAGTACTGTTCCCCACAAATAGGCAATCAGTAGCGAAAACGGCACTGGATCAGTAAATGAAAGTCCATAGCCGATACCTACGACGACCATCACCTGCATCATGGCTGCAAAGCACAGCAATACATTTGCACACGTGTATTTGGCAGCATACAATTGATTTTTGTTTACAGCCGCAGCCATCAAGAGTCCCCAGGTGTTCCCCTTGTGCTCCATATCACAAAGGCGAGAAACGACAACTGCCGCAAGGATCGGCAAAAACAGCCCGTTCATCGACGAAACTGTCGCCAGCATCGCTTCCCATCCTGTTCCATCCGGGTTTCTTGCAAGTGACATACTGACGGACGCAAACACCCAGCCGAGCTCCACACATAAAAACAGTACAATCATCAACGGCAGGTGCTTGCGTCGAAGCTTGAAAAACTCCAGCCCAAATGCATTCATCTACAGGCTCCGCTCCTTTCCGGTAAGCTCCAGGAAGATCGTCTCCAGGTTCTTTTTCTGTTCGGAAATCCGTATGACATCAATTCCGCTATGAACAAGTACGCGATTGGCTTCTGCTACCTCGCTGTCCGTTAAAGCAGGCAAACGCAGAAAACCGTCCGTACATGCTGCTTCAAATCCAGAGTGGAAAAGAAGTCCCATCGCTCGTTCATTATCACCTGTCTTGATGGATATCACCGCTTGATGCTTCTTTTTCAGCTCATCCATACTTCCCTGATACAAGAGCTGCCCATCGTGAATGATACCGACACTCGTCGCTATTTGTTCGATTTCTGTAAGCAAGTGACTGGAGAGAAAGACAGTCATGCCATACCGCTCTGGCAGTGAACGGATCAGCTCGCGAATTTCGCCAATCCCGGCAGGGTCAAGCCCATTCGTAGGCTCATCGAGAATGAGCAGCTTCGGAAAGTGGAGAAGCGCCATCGCAATCCCGAGCCGCTGTTTCATCCCCAATGAATACTGTCCTACTTTTTTATCCTTTTGCTTTTCCAACCGCACGATGCGTAGTGCTTCTGTGATGTTTTTGTCTGGCACATCTCTTATACGTTGAATTACTCTCATGTTTTCCAGGCCAGTAAGGTGTGCGTAGTATGAGGGTGATTCTATCAACGATCCCGTTTGTTTCAATATCGCTTGGCGGTTTTCACTGAAATTTTTTCCAAATAGTAAGACTTGCCCGCTAGTAGGTTTCACCAAACCCAAGAGCATTTTGATGGTAGTTGTCTTCCCAGCGCCATTCGGGCCAAGAAAACCATATATGTCCCCTTCATTTACCTCTACATTGACCGAATTGACCCGATAATCGGCCCCGTATCGTTTTGTCAGGCTACGCGTAGTAACAATCGTATCCAATGCTGTTCACTCCTGTCTTTTCATATACACGATATTTGCTTCACAGGAAAAGCATATACGCGGCACCCTACCCCAAGCTGACGACAACCTTACAGTAACCTTAAATCAACTAGAAAGAGAAGCTGGCCGGTAGAAGCATTGCAAATAGCCAGTATAATGGAAGCAGGTGATGAATGTGTTTGAAGATGTAAAATCCAAAAAAATACTCATCGTAGATGATGAGCCGGAAATCAGAAATATGATTGATGGTTTTTTACGCAAGGAAGGCTTTTTTCGTATTTTTCAAGCTGGAAGCTGTGGTGAAGCCCTGACTGCATGTCGGACCGAAAAGCCTGACATTACCATCCTGGATGTGATGCTTCCCGATGGCGACGGCTTTGCCCTGCTATCTTCTATTCGCCGCTTCTCACAGATTCCCGTCCTATTTCTGTCCGCAAGAGGCGAAGATGAAGACAGGCTGCTCGGGCTCGGATTAGGTGCCGACGATTACATGGTCAAGCCTTTTTTGCCAAAAGAGCTGGTTCTGCGCCTGCTTGCTATTTTGCGCCGCGTGTATATTCCACCTATGGATGAGCCCCACCCGATATTTAACCTCGGCAGCCAAACAGTCGATTTGAATGCTGCTGTGGTTCGCAGAGAACAAGGCGAGCTAACCTTGACGGCAAAAGAACTTGCCATCCTCGTAAAGCTTTATGAAAACCGTGGGCGAATCGTTACGAGCGACTCTCTTTGTCAAGCGGTGTGGGGCGACGATTATTTTGGCTATGAAAATACACTAATGGTACATATCAGAAGGATCCGGGAAAAGATTGAAGCCACCCCTTCCTCTCCCGTATACTTGCTCACCGCTAGAGGACTCGGCTCAAACTAGACATAAAGGAAGAGTAAAAAATGGATGGTGTTGCTCGCATCTTACATCGATATATCGGTACCACAATCGTGATCGCAGTGTTTTTGCTCATTCTTAACTTTATCTTTCTCGGAACGTGGTTCTTCGCTGGAATGAATGAGGGGCTTCCTCCAGCAAGCATCGCACAGCACGTCACAGAAGGATTAACCATCTCCGAATCTCGTTTTTCTTTGGAACCTGCGGCTGAAAAACTTCTGCGCCAAAACTATGCCTGGGCTATGCTGCTGGATGCTCAAGGACAGATCGCGTGGAGTTACTCTCTCCCCAGCGAGCTTTCTCATTCCTATTCACTGGTGGAAGTCGCGCAGTTTTCGAGGAATTACTTACAGGATTATCCAGTATATGTCTGGGAGCATAAACAAGGACTCGTCGTCGTAGGCTTTCCGAAAGACAGTGTTGCCAAATATCAATTTGTCTTTCCGATTGAATGGATCAGCAATCTCCCCTATCGTTTTTTGGCTTTGCTGGCTGGCAATGCAGTACTTGCCTTGCTTGTGGCCTTGTTGATCGGCTCCAGATTTGTTAAGTCGATTAGGCCTCTCGTTCGCGGTATTCATGCACTTGCAGATGAACAGCAAGCCTATGTTGAGCCCAAAGGTGTATTAAGCAGCCTGGCTAAAAGCATGAACCAAACGTCGACACTCCTCCAACAAAAAAATGAACAGCTAAAAGCAAGAGATGAAGCACGCTCAAACTGGATTGCTGGAATCTCCCACGATATCCGCACACCGCTCTCCATGGTTCTAGGCTATGCAAGTGAGCTGGAGGAAAGCGAGCGCATACCCATCGAGGAGCAGAAGAAAGCTGGTATCATTCGTAAGCAGGGCGAAAAGCTGCGCTCACTTGTACATGATTTGAATTTAGTTTCTATGCTGGAGTATGACATGCAGCCACTGTACACCAAACCATTGAAGCTATCAGCCATTGCCAGGAGTATTGCTACTGAATTTCTCAATAACGGATTGGATGATTCTTATACACTTGAGGTTGATCTTTCTGATGAATGTATCGTGGTAAACGGGGATGAAAAGCTGTTGACGCGGGCTGTCACCAATCTGATTCAAAACAGTATCACGCACAATCCGAAAGGCTGTCGAATTGTCATGCGCACAGAGCTATCAGCAGATAACCTGTTTGGTCGAATCATCGTTACAGACAACGGCAAGGGATATCCGTCAGACGAGCTCTCCGATTTGCTCGAGCTGCCTTACTCCACAAAAAGAAAAAGCCCGGCCCAAAACGGACACGGACTTGGTTTGCCGATGGTCGCAAGGATCGCCAAAGCCCATCGAGGGCAGCTTGTGCTGGCGAGTACGATCGGAGAAGGTATGAAAGCTGAAATTGTTCTTACTTTATAAGATCGCGCATGACCTGCTCAGCTTTTACATCTGTTGTAATCAGTTTTTCGCTTTTCATCCAGTCAATAAGCGTTTGCCATGACTCTGCCGTTTGATAGCCAAATGGCTTATCACCAGCATCCATCAACGGAATCAGGATATCCAGGCTTTTTGTTTCGATGTCTTTTTCAAGTGGGAACTCTCCTGCCTGTTTTGCCAGGAGCAGGTCGAGAGCTTTTTCCTTATTGTTTTTCACGTAGTCTTGACCTTTGGCGATTGCGCGCAGGAGCGCTTCGATTGCTTGCTGTTTTTTGCCGAGGGTATCGTCGCTAGTAGTAAGCACAAGCTCATAGTAGTCCGGCACACCAAACTCAAATGGTTTAAAGGCATTTACAGCTACCCCATTTTTTTCGAGAATCAATTGCTCGTGGTTGATGTACCCTCCCACTACGGCGTCTACCTTTTTAGCAGTCAGAGCAGGCACGATGTCAAAACCGATATCCGTAAACGAGAGTCCTGAATCATCTCCCCCTGCCTGTTTCACTACCGTACGAACGATCGACTCATCCAGTGGAATGGATGGGTAACCGATATTTTTTCCGGCAAGCTGCTGCGGGGTGTCGATGCCACTATCCTTGCGTGTCATAATGACGTTGAGCGGATGGCGTACAAGCGCCCCGACAGAAACAACAGGAATTCCTTCTGAGCGGGCTTGAACCACCTGTGGTTGATAGCTGATAGCCAAATCAACCTTCCCCGCAGCTGCCATTTTTAGCGGATCATTGCTGTCCGATGGCATTTGCAGATTTACCTTGAGGTTTTCTTCCTTGAAAAAGCCTTGGTCTTCCGCTGCATACAGGAAGGAGTGAACTGCATTTGGATACCAATCAAGTGCAATGGTCAGCTCTGTCGGTTCTCCCCCTTTTGCTTCTGGCGTCGATGGGCTTGAGCTAGTTCCCGCTTGGTTACTGCAGGCTGCCAGACTTGTAGCGAGCGTCAGTGCCATTATTGTTTTCGTCCACGTATTTACACGTTTCATTGGTGTTCCTCCTAGTTTTTCACGTTGCTGCTTTTTTTCACTTTTACTTGCGGGCTAAAATGCCGTTCGACTCTTCCTACCAGCCAAAAGAGCAGCATCCCGAGCACAGATAACAGCAGAACCGAGGCAAACAAAGCTGGTGCCTGAAAATTACCAGAGGCTCGCCGGCCGAAATACCCGAGACCTTCACTCGCCCCAAGCCACTCCCCGATGGTTGCTCCAGCGACACTGTAAGTAGCAGCTACCTTTAGTCCGCTAAAAAAGTGCGGCAAGCTAGATGGCAGCTGCAGCTTGGTAAAAATCTGCCCGCGTGTGGCTCCCATCGTTTTTAGGAGATTCAACGTATCTTTATCTGTGGATCGCAGCCCGTCATACGTATTGACTACGATCGGGAAAAAAGTAAACAAGATCGTAACCGCGATTTTTCCCGACAAATCATAGCCGAACCATAAAATAAAAACGGGCGATAATGCTATAATTGGTATTGTTTGGGAAATGACGATATACGGGTAGACCAATCGCTCGACAATGCGACTCGCGTTCATTGCAAAGGCAAGCGATATCCCAAACACGATGGAAATCGACAGCCCGATCAAAACCTCTTTCAGCGTCGCCCATAAATGCAGACCCAAAAGTGATTCACGCAGCTCCCATAAAGAAACAGCCACAGCGCTCGGTGGGGGCAAAATAAACGGTGGAATCGCAAGCAACTGGCATGCGAGCTCCCACGCGATTAGGAACAGGGCGATGGAAAAACCAAACCAGACACCTCTTTGCCAATGTCCCATTACGCTTCCCTCCCCAAGGAAGGCTGGCTCCGATGGCTGCGGAGCAAATCCCATATTTCCTCACGCAAAGCGAGGAACCCAGACTGATTGCGACTGACCAACGAACGCGGGCGATTAATCGAGACCCGAAGCTCAATTGGTTTCGTAATCGGTTTACCCGTGAGTACAACAACCCGATCCGCCAGTAAAATCGCTTCGTCGATATCATGCGTAATCATCAGCATCGTGCTTCCCGTTTCCTGCCACTTGGCCATCAGCCATTCTTGCATGTCCATCCGGGTAATCCCGTCGAGCGAGCTGAAGGGTTCATCCAGAAGCATCATGCTTGAGCTTGACAGCAGAGCACGTAAAAAAGACACGCGCTGACGCATTCCACCAGACAGCTGTGCGGGATAAGCGTCCGCCCATTCTTCCAGACCGTATTGGGGAAGCTCACTTCTCACTCTCTCATGTGCTTCTTTTTTGGAGATGCCTTGGATTTCCAGTGGTAATGCAGCGTTCTCAACAATGGTACGCCACGGCATCAGTAAATCTCGCTGGGGCATATAGCCTACTTGCCCCAGTCGATTTGCCATCGCTTCTCCTCCTAGCAGAATCTCTCCCTTTTGTGGCTGCAGGAGCCCTGCTATCAGTTGAAACAAAGTGCTTTTGCCAATCCCGCTTGGTCCGATCAAACTTACAAATTCGCCTTTGGCTACGTTTAGATCAAAGTTGTCGAGAATCGGTTGATCACCATAGGCAAATCGTACACCAGCAAAGGCTAGTTGATCTCGCACGGCCACATTTCCTTTCTGTACGCCATATCCCAGAACATGTACTCCATTTTTGTCGTGTACAGGAAATGTTCCTCGAGTCGGGCAAGCTCTTGCTCGTTCTTGCCGTCAGCCAACTCGTTCATGATATCAATCAGCCAAATCGCAAGCTGTCCAAACTCATCGGAGCTGTACATCCGCACCCATTCACCGTACAATTCATGCTCCAGAGCGCCTTCTACTTTTGCCAAATGCTTGCCGATCTCCCAATAGCTCCACGTGCATGGCAGCAAGGAACTAACTAGCTCCGCCAATGATCCTTGATGAGCAACGCGCAGCATGTAGCTAGTATAAGCCAGCATCACAAAGGACGGCTTTGTTGCTTCCAGTTCCTCACGCGAGATGCCAAAGCGCTCTGCATACTGTCGATGCAGCTCCATCTCTCCATTCAGCGTCGCTTCCTGCAAGCCTGCAAATCTGGCACTTGTAGTCAAGTCATAGGCTTTCGTGCTTGCCAGGGCAAACATTTTGGCGTAATCGATCAAGTAAACATAATCTTGCTTCATATAAAACTTGAACGAATCTACTGGCAAGGTGCCACACCCAAGTCCGGTAACAAACGGATGCTTATGCGTCTGTTCCCAAATCGGAGCCACACTCTTCCACAGTCGATCTGTAAATTTTGTCATGATACATTCACTCCTTCGCATTTTTTGCCGTATTGCACCATTCGGCGATGAACCTTGCCATGACTTGGGCAAATTGGACAAGCTGTTCCGGATTGATAGATTCATCGACGGAATGAGCATTCTCTAGCTCTCCCGGCCCAAACAGAACGGCAGGAATTCCCGCATGGGCAAACCACCCCACATCGGTCACGCTCGGAGACATGTCAACCACTGGAGCTTGCTGAAGCTGGTTTTCGTAGGCAGATCGCAGCATGGCAAGTGCAGGATGATTTTGATCCAATTCTAGCGATGGAAAAATCTCTCCGCGCTCTTCGATCATAGAGCGGCCGCCCCAGCGAAAAGCTGGCGGATGATCCCGCAGCCACACATCAGCAGCTGAAGCTCTTTGCACATGGTCTTCCACTTCACGAATGATCTGTTCATACGATTCATTCGGGTAAAAATGGACCGTGATCCACAGTGCGCAGCGATCTGCAATAAAAGCGGCATGGCGCCCACCCTCGATCACAGCAGGGTTAATCGTATTGCTACCCGCCGGGAAGCCCGGATACGATTTCATCACTGCCCAATCTCGTTCCAGCTCTTGCAGTGCATTTATGATTTTCATCATTTTTTCAATCGCAGAGGCTCCACGAACACCGCCCCCAGCGTGAATGGTCTTAGACCGCATACCGTCATGCAAAGTCGCTGGGCTCTCGATTGTAATCCAGCCAGTGATGACGCCTCCCTGACCTTGCATGTGCAGGTCACTCGAGTCGACAACTACTGCGTAATCTGCCGTATAGCCTCGTTCGATCGCTACCAGTGTTCCGGCTTCTCCTGCTTCCTCTCCGATGACGGATTGCAACATCAGATCGCCTCGTAGCTCCACTCCATGCTCACGAAGCATTTTAATCGCAAACAGAGAAGCAGCCAAACCGCCTTTCATATCTGCTACACCACGGCCGTAGAGTCGCCCATCCTCCCCTTTTGTCAAGGAAAAGGGTGGGTATGTCCAACCACTGTCGTCTCCCACTTCAGCGACGTCCATATGACCATTGATAATGAGGCTATGGGCTTTGCTCGCAGCCGTTCCCTGGAGCCGACCTACGACATTGTCATCCCCAGGATACACTTCCCACCGATCGATCTCGAAGCCCATTGCTTGCAGTTCATTTGCCAGAAAGGACTGTGCGTCATCACTGTTTCGTGCAGGTGGACTAACCGTCGGATGGGCAACCAACTCCTGCAACAACGCGAACATCTCTTCTTTTCGGTTAGCAATCGCTGCTATTGCCTCCTGTAGACGGTCCACGTTACTCGATCATCCCTTCCGTTGGGCTGCTCGCTGACGCGTATCGTTTTTTGGCGATTCGACCTGCCAAAAAGCCTTTGCGTCCAGCTTCCACACCGAGCTTCATCGCTTCAGCCATGAGTACGGGATTGTCTGCGAGAGCGACTGCTGTGTTGAGTAGTACGCCATCAGCGCCCAGTTCCATTGCCTTTGCACAATCCGCTGGGGCACCAATTCCTGCGTCAACGATGATCGGTACTTTCGCTTCTTCAATGATAAAGCGCAGATTGTTTTCATTGACGATTCCTTGTCCGGAGCCAATCGGAGAAGCACCTGGCATAACTGCATGCACGCCAACCTCTTGCAGGCGTCGTGCCAGAATCGGATCGTCATTGGTGTACGTCAAAACGATAAAGCCCTCTTCTACGAGGATTTTCGAAGCTTCCAGCGTGCCGATCGGATCAGGCAGCAGCGTTTTTGGATCACCGATAACCTCGACCTTGATCATGTCACACAGACCGGATGCTTTTGCCAGGCGAGCGATACGGACTGCTTCTTCAGCAGTATAAGCACCTGCTGTATTTGGCAAGAGCGTAAACTTTTTCAGATCGAGCTGTTCCAAAAAATTAGGCTCTTGCGGATTTTCCAAATTGAGTCTGCGAATGGCAAATGTCAAAATTTCTGCCTCTGATACTTCCACCGCTTTTCCTTGTATATCCAGATCCGCAAACTTGCCAGTACCCAAAAGCAAGCGCGAGCGAAATTCGTATGGTCCAATTTTCAATGTATCCATGATGATCATCCTCCTCCTACAAAGTGAACAATTTCTATGCGATCCCCATCAGCAATGGGGGTCGTCTCATACTGGGAACGATCGATGATGTCGCCATTTTGCTCTACCACTACAATCTTCTCTTGCAGCTGGTATGATGCCAGCAATTCACGCAAAGTGCCGATTTCTGCTGCCAACTCTACTTTTTTTCCATTCAGTTGAACAACCATTGTATTCCTCCTTCTCATGTCGCCCCCCGGGGATTGCACCTTCGCCTATTCCTCCACGTACAAAAAAAGGCTCCCCCCACCTGCTGGTTTACACCCAGTCAGACAGAAGAAGCCGAATAACGGTACACCCTAAAGCGAATGGTGAATAAAAAAACCATCCGCCTCGGGATGGTTGAGTTTCGATCCTCTCGAAGAAGTTCTCATTTAAGTGTGGATGCACTCAAAAAGACATCTTCTAGTGATAACGATTCGCTATACCTCTTCCTCCGCTGGCATGACCCAGGTCAGGTTCAACGGTCAGTAACACATTCGTTACAATCTCAGCCAACAATGCTCGGCCCCCGTTTGGTAATTAACCTATTCAGTTGTCTTGCTCGATTTCTACAGTACCACTCTATTTTGTGTTTGTAAAGGTTTCCTTGTGCATTGCTTCCAATTCAACCAGACAACGCTCTGCCCAGACGGACATTTTTCTGAGTTTGTCCATCTCGCGCTCCATTGCCACGCGAACAGACTCCTTATAATCAGGAATCGCCCCATTATAACGAATCGGTCCTACAGATGAAGTCATGAATTTTTCTTGATAAGACAAGGCTGGGCGCTGATGAAACAAAGGAACGTCCACCTCAAACGACGTGTGCAGGTCGCCTTGTGTCGGAAATTTGGTTACTGCCAATACCTTTACCAACAGCTTGCTATCATGGTTTTCTAGCACTTCCGTAATATATTCTCCCGTTTTTTGTGTGACACGTACGATATCTCCCGGGTTCCACATCATCTTGATCTCCTCCTCAGTGAAATGTATCGTTTATTCCATTACTTATGCTTCCAATGCTGCTTCCAATAGCTTGCGTGCGTGAGCAAGTACCTCTTCGGCAGCCATCACAGGTTGTCCGCCGCCTTGAGCCATAGCAGGATTCCCGCCACCTTTTCCAGAAATGAGCGGGAGCGTTTCTTTTATCAATTGATTGACTGCTACCGTAGCGTCTTGTCCGCGGGCAAATACGAGCTGTAATTTTTCCCCTGTCGCAGCCAGGAGACATACTGTATCTGGCGCCTCAGCCGTCATCATTTGGGCAAATTGCTGAAGCTCCTGGATCGTTTTATCGGTAAAGGCAAGCTGGATCAAGCGGACGTTTCCTAGTGCTGTGGCGCATGCGAGCTGCTTTTGCACCTCGACGCCTAGCAGCAGCTTTTCTTTTTCCATAAGCGTTTGTTTCAGGAGATCCCGCTCTGCAATGACTCTCTGTGTCTGCTCGATCAGCTCTGCTTCACTCGTGAGCAAATGGCGCGCCAGCTCACGAACGGTCGCTTGCTTGCGGGTGTAATCACGCAATGCTCGCCAGCCGCAAATAAACTCCAGACGGATATTGCCGCGATGGCGTTCCCAGCCCAAGATTTTAATCATGCCGACTTCGCTTGTCCGCGCAGGATGAGTTCCGCCACATGGATTGTAGTCAAAATCAGGAATCATGACCACGCGAATATTTTCGGTCACGGTTGGCTGTTTTTTCAATGGAAGTGCAGCCAGCTCTGCCTCATCTACAAAACGAGCAATGATCGGGTGATTTTCTAGGACAACCTGGTTTGCTCGCTGCTCTACCTTTGTCCACACATCCTCCGTCAATTCATCCAGACGCACATCGATTGTGACGCGTTCTTTGCCCAAATGAAAAGCGAGGGTCTCCGCTTGTACTACCTCTAGAAAAGCGGCGGAGAGAATATGCTGACCTGCATGCTGCTGCATATGGTCAAACCGGCGCTCCCAATCAATCTGCCCAGTTACCTCGGTAATCTCTTCTGACAATGGAAAGGCCAGCCTATGACGCACTTCGCCACCAATTTCTTCGACATCCACCACTTGAATACCGCTGAGCAGCCCCAAATCACACGGCTGTCCGCCACCTGTAGGGTAAAAGGCGGTCTCGCTTAGCACTACATACGCAGTACCATCTTCCTCTGTTCCTCTTTTCGTGATTTGCGCTGAGAATGTTTGAATATAGGCATCTTGGTAATACAATCTATCGTTCATCATGACTCCTTGCCGTATGGAACCATTCCACACTTGTCTTTTACTCCAGCATTTTCTCTCGCTGGTCGTTGCTAGTATAATAGAGATAGGAGGTGTTTTCTTTGACCAAAAAACTGTTTACGCTAGAAGAAGCCAATGATCTGCTACCGTATATACGCGAAGAGCTCTCCTTTTTACAGGAAGCGAAGCGCTCTTTCTATAAT
Organism: Brevibacillus reuszeri; assembly: GCF_002897295.1. GTDB lineage: Bacteria > Bacillota > Bacilli > Brevibacillales > Brevibacillaceae > Brevibacillus > Brevibacillus reuszeri_A. Next base: position 218,709 of record NZ_BEXF01000006.1, on the reverse strand, counting down.
CTCTACCAGAAGCGTGAGCAGATAAAAAGGCAACAGCCCCTCGATGAACAAGAGCTGTTTACGCTGGAATGCCGTCTCGAATTTATGGAGCTGGAAGCCCAAATGCATATCACGCAGCTGATTTCTAAAGGAATCCAGGTCAAGGATATTGACATCGGGTTATTCGACTTTCCAGCGATGATGGGCGGCGAGGAAGTCCTGCTGTGCTGGCGCGCCGGCGAAGACGCGATTACACATTATCACGGTCTTCATGAAGGCTTTGCAGGTCGCAAACGAATCGACTGAGCCAGATTGCGGCTTGTCGATCACGTCTAGCTTAGCCTAGCAGCTGGTCCATCTCTTCTTCACGCTTTAAACGCTCCTCTGGACTCGCCAAATCGTACTTTTTCAGCAGGTGGAACCATTTGTTGAGGCTATCCTGCGACAATTCTGTTTGAAATAATGCTTGCAGCTGCTCCACCCGCGAGCTGGGTAAAAAAGGAGCTTGTTCTACCAGCTTTTTATGTACATCCTCTACACTATGATCAAGCTTGCACTCACCCATGATCCGTCCCCCTCATTCATGATAGGCTTTACGCCATCATACCATGATTCTCCTGGCGAAAAAAAGGCGTACAAGCCCGTGGATTGTACGCCTTGCATCTATGCTCTTTTCCGTACCCGAAAGTTGGATTCGATAAGAAGCCAGTTTTGCGGAAATGGCAAACCCAATTTCCAATAGCTGACACCTCGAAGTCCTAGCTGTTTAACCAGATTGAACTTCGCCTGAATAGAACGGGCATCTTCAAACCAGACCTGATGCTTTTTGTCCTGATCGTCCGTATATTCAAAAAACGGTGCTTGAGCACGGTAATCATAGTGGATCGGCACATTTTGCTTAGCAGCTAAAGCGATTGCCGCTTGTGGACTCAGTGCTTTTGCTGTCGTTCCCGGCTGATAAGGCAGCGTCCAATCGTATCCGTACAAATTTTGACCCATCATGATTTTTTCGGCAGGCATTTCCGTCAAAGCGTACTGCAATACTCTGCGAACCGGCCCGATCGGTGAGACAGCCATCGGCGGACCACCGCTGTATCCCCATTCATACGTCATAATGACCACAAAATCGGCAATCTCGCCAATCGCTTTATAGTCATGAGCTGCGTACCATTTGCCCTGTTGCTCCGCGCTCGTTTTGGGAGCTACAGCGACGGACATCATAAGACCCGCCGCATGTGCCCGGTCCCGAGCTTTTCGCAAAAAGCGAATATACGCGTCCCGATCCTGTGCGGGCAGGGCCTCCATATCAAAATGGATATCTCCCATGCCTAGCTCTCGCGCCGTCTGGATTATCGTATCCAACAGCTTGTTTTGCAGCTCCTCATTATTTAGAATGAGACCGCCCAGCTCTGAGCTGAACTGATCTTTTTCCAAATTCGTCACGACGAGCATCAAAACGACCTGGTTGTTTTTTGCGATCGCCTGAAAATCGTTCAGCGCAGGTCGCTGGAGTGTTCCATCACGCTTGATTCGAAAGCTGAAGGGTGCCAAGTACGTAAGATGGGGTGCCGCCTGACGAACATCAGCTTCCAGCTCGGGCGATACCGTGCGCCTAGGCTCTGCATACGCATTAAAGTCTGCTGCTCTTCTCGGGCGAGGTGGAATGTAGAGTCTTTGCCCGACTTGCAATGGCCGATATTGCGAGATGCCGTTCACCTTGGCTAACTCGGCAGCACTAATTTGATATCGCTGCCCAATCGTATACAACGTGTCTCCTTGCCTGACCCAATAGTAACTGCCTACGATCGGAATCACCATCGCCTGTCCGATGACGAGATCATCCGGGTTCGGCAAATCATTCGCTTCTTGAATCGCCGCTGGGGTTGTACCGTATGTTTCCGCGATGCTGGACAAGGATTGTCCGCTTTCCACCACATGGATTTGCATGCGCGCCTCCTCCTTCACACAATGTCTCTCTTCTATGTTATTCAGAGTGAAGGAATTAGGTGTACGTCTATGCCAAAGGCTTCAGCACCTCGTACAAAAAGCCGACCGATTGAATGGCAAAATGCCGCTCTAATAGCTTGCCGTTTTGAAATAACAAAAGTGCTGGTACACTCGTGATCATAAAACGTTCTGCCAGTCCCTGCGCAAGATTGATATTGAGCTTATAAATCGAGATAGCAGGCAATGCTTCACTAGTCACCCCAAGCATCCTTTCTGCCAGCTTGCATGTACCACACATCGGTGTATATACAAACACGGCAAATGATTGCTCTTTTTCCAATGAAGCGTTAAGATCCGTAACGCTGATTTCCTGCAAGACGCTTCTCCCCTTCTCCGGTTCTTAGAACATGATGCTTTATCCTAGCCTCGGCGCTTCTGTCTGTCAAGGAAGCTTAATAAGGGAAGAAGCACTCTAAGTGTCTTCTCGCGGGTCAAGGCTCAATCCTGTCGTGTCCTCTTTTTGGTGAGAGGAACGAAGAATCTCTTTATTTTCGGAGTACAAGCTGAATGACATGAGCTAATCCATTGTGCACCTTTCCTGCCACACGTTCTTGCTCGCCATAGAAAAAATGAATCACCTCATGACCTTCGCACCAAGCTAGTATATCTTTTGGTTCATATAGCATTTCAAGTTCTGGCGGTCCACCAGTACCATACTTTAATTGTTCGTTGGAGAATACCTCAAGCATGAGAATTCCTTTAGGCTTTATCGACTTTTTCATTTTATTAAGAACCATGGTCTGGGCGTTTTTATGAAAATGTCCAAATACCATAATAGCGGCATCGTATTCTTCACTCGCCACATCCTCAACCATAAGATCAATTTTTTGGGTGTGTATGTCAACACCATGCTTCTGAGCTAGCTTTTTTGCTTTTTGCAGACCGCTTTCCGCATAGTCAATGGCTGTCACTTCCAGATTTCTTTTTGCTAAAAAAACAGCATTTCGACCTTCCCCCTCTGCAAACGCAATAACTTTTTGACGTGGTTCTAATCGAAATGCTTGTTGTTGAATAAATACGTTCGGTTCTTCCCCGTAGTAATATTCTTCTGAGTTAAAACGCTCGTTCCAAATGTTTTCCATCCTCACTGACCCCCTATGATTAAAATACTACCAGGATTATTTTTGAGTGATTTCCTCCCACACAAATCTATTCAAGAAATCTGATATAACAGATATTTAATATCCTTCTTTTTAATAAAACAATTCAATTAAAGACTATATATGTCTATAATAACTACTTTCCAGTCATCGGTCAAGCCGAGTATCAAGCATGTGATTGGAACGCTTCTGTTGCTCATGCGTTGGCCCCATATCCCTGATGCCATCATTCGATAGGTTGTTGCTGTCCATCTGTTTCAATTAGATGATGTATAGCTTATTTTGCATGTTGTGAAATATACTTTAATTAGGAGATCACCTCCTAGCACGTCCCGTAAACATCCGCCAAATGAAGATATGATAAGGAGGCTAATCATGCTCGGGAAAAGTACAAATTCAGGCAGAAGGTCTGCAGTAATTACTGGGGTGTTATTACTAACCGGGTTGGTTACAGGTATACTTAGTGTTGTTCCTGTTATTGATGGGGCAGACTACCTTGTCGAGGCATCTATAAATGAAAATCAGGTACTTATAGGAGCGTTTTTCCAGTTGTTAATGGTTGCTGCATATGTAGGAATTCCCATTTTTTTGTATCCGATTTTAAGTAAGCATCATAAAGGCTTAGCTCTTGGCTCTGCTGCTTTCGGAATCATTGCCGGTGTGTTCATTATTATTGGTGTAATCATTCTTTTGCTGTTATTGACAGTAAGCCACGAATTTGCAAAAGGTGGAACACTGAATGTATCTTATTTTCAGACCCTTGGTGGATTGTTACGGGAAGGACGGGATTTGGTAAACCATGTCGCAACGACGCTGGCATTTGTATTGGCTATGCTCTTGTTTACCTGCATATTTTACCAAACAAAGTTAGTTCCACAGTGGTTGTCAGTTTTAGGTCTGATTGGGTCTACATTGTCCATATTGGCAAGCTTATTATTCATGATTCGTTTTATCGGTCTAGATTCAACTTACATGATGCTTAACATTCCAATAGCCTTTCAACAATTGGCTCTGGCTGTATGGCTAATCATTAAAGGATTTAACCGCGTGGAACAGGATTTTGTATCCAAATAAGATGAAGGCACTAGAAAAGAAGGTGTAACTGAATTGAATAAATCGGAGAGGTATTGGGACAAAACTGCAAGTAAATATGATCAAATAGAGATGCAGGATGAACAGACATACATCGACATCATAAAAAGAACGAAAACATACCTCAAAACAAACGACATTGTTTTGGATTACGGCTGTGGGACTGGATTGATCTCAAACGAAATTGCAGAATATGTGAAAACGATTCATGCGATTGATATATCTTCTACTATGATAGAAATTGCAGAGAAAAAAGCAAAAGAGCGAAGCATTTCAAACCTAAACTATGCTCATTCAACCATTTTTGATGAAAGGTATAAGAAAGGATCATTTGATGCCATCCTGGTCTTTCATGTTCTACATTTGTTGGAGGATGTGCATATTGCCCTGCTAAGAATGAATGAATTGTTGAAACCAGGAGGATTATTGATTTCAGCAACACCATGCATTGGCGAAAAGATATTTCTAAGAAACTTGTTATTCTTTGCAGGTAGGGTTGGTTTAGTGCCGAGCATAAGATCATTTAAAATACGTAATTTAGTGGATACAATTGAGGAAGCGAATTTTTCAATTGTCGAATCGGATTGCTTAAAGAAAAGTTCTCAAGAATATTTCATTGTTGCCAGGAAGACCTAATATTGGTAAAAAATCTGCCGTGGCGCTTTTCCGCTAACCTTCTTTTGCTTATTTCCAGAACCGCCGCCATAGGCAGATTGTCTACCAAATGGGATTACTCACCATTCAAAAAAATTATCCTCGATCAGATCCTCGAATGAATCCGCTAACAACTTGATCTCCCCGGAATCGTAATAACAGATGAAAACCTTTCCTGCCGAATTGATGAAAATCGGATCGCCTGAACCATCCATGGAAATGACATAATTGGATTGTAACACCTCTGCAAAAGGAAGTTCCTTGAATTGCTCTCGGAACCCCAGCGTCAAATCGACAACCGTTTCATTTCCGAGACTAGAGGCATTAGAAAATGCATGCACCGCAAGACCTGCATATGCTCCACCGAATGTCCGGATAAAATGCACGTAGTCCTCGTGAAAGTTTACATTTAGCTGCTGCTGTGCCTTAGCAATTTCCTCCTCGCTCGCCGGAATTCCTACTAGTGTGCTATTATCCTCCCGATGAAGGAAAATCTTCAATCTCTCCATTAACGCATCTTTCATAGGGTTATCGCCACCCTTATCATTGAAGTCTCTCCTGCTAAGAAAGAGCCAACCAGAGCTGCTTGCCAGCATTGATGTAACGGCAACGTTAGTTGGCTCTTTTCTAGCAGGAGGGCTTTCAGGTAAATCCACTCGGTCTCATGAATTCAAGAACTGATCTTTTTCGAAAGAAGATTCAAAAGCATCCAGAATGGCGTTCAGCAAGCCTGGAAAGCGAAATTCAAGGTCTTCTGTTCGCAAAGATAATAGACGCTGTGTTCCATGGACGCGAACATTTACGATCCCTGCTTCTCTGAGAGTTCGAGCATGGTGAGACAACGTCGATTTGGCTACGGGAACGGACATATCTCCGCAAGTACGCTCACCCGCTTTTTTTATTTCAGACACAATATATAGCCGTACAGGATCACTTAATGCATAGAGCACGGAAGACAAATGAATTTCGGATCTGTCCGGGTGATGGAGTATTTTCATGGTAGCGCCTCCCTGACTTGATATACCTTCCCTTTATATATTATCACAGGACTAGCGTTAATCCTATTCTTCCATAACAATCGAATTATCGAATGGAAACTCACCTCCCCCTTCTTTTACAGTTGTCACAGCTGGAGTTGATTCAAAATGATTGCAAATGAACGAAACGCATGTTATATTTCTGTTGTTCGATAACAATCGAAATAAGAAAAGAAGCGAGGTATATAAAAATGGCCACTCCGCAAATTCAAACCCACACGCCAGAAAGAGTGCCGCTAAGGGAAGGCCCTGCTATTCTACTGCTAGGAATCACAATCGTACTTGTCATCATGAATACCATGATGTTTAACTTGGCATTGCCAGATGTAGCCGCGGCTTACCACTTGTCACCTTCTTCGACCTCGTGGATTGTAACCGGCTATTCGATTGTTTTTGCCATATCATCGATTACGTACAGCAGACTGTCGGACTTCGTTCCTATACGTCGTTTATACTTAATTGGAATTTTATCCTTAAGTCTTGCATCTATCGCTGGCTTGTTCACCAACAGCTTCATCATGCTCCTGATCGTCCGCATCATTCAAGCTTCTGGAGCAGGCTCAATACCTGCCTTATCTATGGTATTACTCGCCCGCTACATTCCAACAGAACGACGTGGAAAAGCGATGGCAGTGATTATGTCCGCAGTTTCGTTGGGACTTGGTTTAGGCCCTGTTATCGGTGGAGCTATTGTTGAGTTTTCAGGTTGGCATACCTTGTTTATTGTGACTGCTGTGACATTACTTCTCGTGCCACTGTATTTATCATTAATTCCGAAAGAAAATGCCCGGAAAGGCTCTTTCGATGTGCTGGGCGCCATCTTTATCGGAGTAGGCACAACGGGTACACTCCTGTTTTTAACGAATCGTTCATGGATCGCGCTGGTGATCGGCCTAGTCGCTCTTGCCCTGTTTATCGTGAATATCCGGTCGGCGAAGGATCCTTTTGTACTCCCGTCCTTATTTCTTAATCGGTCGTATCTCACACTTGCAGCCGTTGGTATCGCAGCGTATTTATGCAGCTTTTCTACCCTTTTTCTGATCCCGCAAATTATGGTGAACCAATACCATCTGAGTGCTATTAATGTAGGGCTCGTACTGTTCCCGGGCTCATTACTAGCTATGATTCTGTCCCGATATGTGGGTCAAGTCATTGATTTGCGAGGGAATTCACCTATTATCCGCTATATTCCTGTGCTTTTCCTAATGTCTGTAGTCTTGTTCGCTTTGTTTGAACACATTTCGTATTTCGCTGTCATGTCTATTTATATGCTGATGAGTATCGCATTTACGTTTCTTTCAAGCAGCATCTCCAATGAAATGTCAAGAATTTTGCTTCCTTCCCAAATTGGCTCTGGACTTGGACTATTTCAGCTTCTCCAATTTTTCAGTGGCGGTTTCGGAGTGGCAATGACCGCTACTGCTCTGGTTTGGCAGAAGGAGCTTCCCATAGCTCAAGCGTACAGCAACATTTTTTGGGGTATGTCTATCGTCATCCTTATTGCGATTGCCTGCTCACTCCTTTACCTTCAAGGTGCTTCCCGCAGGGCACAAGCTTCCTGATTATTCCTCTAAACGAAATAAGCCCGAATCGATTTCGGGCTTTTCTTCGTTTCCTCTTTCAATTTACTTCTCAGCTGCTGGTCGTTTTTAATCCATATATTTCGCTGTATTTATTCTCTAAATACCACTTATCTCATACCATCCGCAACACCGCATCTTCGCGGATCTGCAATCGTGCAAAGCTCGTTCGTTTTTTGATCGAGGTAACAAATCTGAAAAGAGCCCATATGATAGTCCCAAACGCCGGAAACCTTCATCCGAATGCCAAGCGAAAGCAAATCCATTTGTACATTCTCGGGTATTCGGTCTTCAATGAGAAGCGACCCTCCCTCTTGCAGAGCAAGCATGCGTGGAGCACGAATCGCTTCGTACGGCTCCATGCCAAAGACCAAAAGGTTACACAAAACCTATGGAACAGTAACATGAACATTACCAGGAGAGCCGAGCTGTAAAATCGGTTTCCCATTTTTTAGTACCATTGTATTCCCCATAACAGTTCTCATTCTTGCGCCTTTGATTTGGTAATACTGCATCGGGCTGCCTTGGACATTAGGAAGTGCGTGCGAGCCAACCATCGGAATACCTTTGACTACCTGTCCGGGGATGCCACCTGACTGGAGCGTGTTCATCATTTGGACCCAGTTTCCTTCTGAATCCACGATGCTTAGCTCACAGCTGCCTGACGGTTGGTCATGGTGACTGTTTTGCCTCGCCGTTGGCATTTTCCCACCAGTCATGCTATCTACAAACGGCGAACCACCTCCGAATCCGGTTGTAAAGGCTGTATGACTGGTCAAATCTACCTGCGGCTTCATTCCTTTGATCAAGCTCGCAAGTGACACATGCAATCCTTCATCCAAAAAGGAGCTACTACTCGTTTGCATAACGTGCGGGTCTTGGCAATAGCCACACATGTATTGCGCCATTTTTAAGGCGTGGCCCATATAAAAGATATGCTCCGCTGAGTAAGGCTGTACATCCCTGATACCCACCTTCTCTAATATCACTAGGACCAGAGCAATAAAGACACCCTGCTGCTGTGGTGGGGCAAGGGAAACGATCTCATACTCGCCTACTGCAAAGCGGATCGGCTCAATCCATCTTGCAGGAGTTTCCGTCATATGCTCCTTCGTAATCATCCAGCCAAGCTCGTTTGCTTTTTTTATAAATTCATCTGCCCATTCACCCGTAATCATGTAGTCTGGGCCTTCTTCCGCGACTTTTTTCAAGGTTTTGGCCATGTCTTGCGATCCAAATCGCTCTCCTATGCGGGGAAATCTTCCGTCTGGCATATAAAAGGCTCGCCCCTCAGGGAAGAAGGTAACGAAGTCTTCACCAAACAGGTTGACTTCGTGCTCAAAATCGGAGACGTGGTGTCCGTTTTCAGCCCACCAGATTGCGTCTTCACAGAGTGCGTCCCAAGCCATTGTTGCGAATTTCTCATGAATGGCTTTTAAGCCAGGCATGAAACCAGGAATGACTGAACGGGGCGGAATTCCTGCATATGGACCCATCCCTTGGGGTACAGGCATATGGGCAGGCAAATCTGCCGGGAATGTACCTGTCGAATCTAATTGGTAGTACTTCTCTTCTTTGGCATGGTAGAAGAGGAATGTAACGGTTCCAGCATGATTGGTCATAAAAGGCTCAATTGCTGCCTGAACCATGCACCCAGCGATGGCAGCATCTACCGCATTTCCGCCTTCCTGCATGACTTTCAGCATCGTATGTGTGACAACAGCATTATCAGAGCTAGCAGCCGCTCGAACGTTTTTCACGATTGGTTTTTCACCTGGAAGCCATTTCGGATCGGATAAATTGATTTCTCGGGGGTCCATCATCAGAATCCATTCCTTTCACCAAAAGTTAGTTTGTTCGTTTCCACAAGGGCAATCTAAGGCCAATTTCGAGCTCCAAGGCTTTGTCAAATACTCTTCTTGCCACGATCATGTCTTCTACCGCCATACCGACGTTGTTGGATACGATCAATTGATCTTTAGTCGTTCTACCAGGATGAATTCCGCCAGCAACTCCGCCCGTTTCTGCATGAATCGTGGGAAGCCCCCAAGGATAATACCCATATGTTTCCAACAGGCGATGCTGCTCCTCACTGTCTACTGTGTAAACATCCGCCCTTTTATAAACGGCGTCCTCATAAACAGAGTGGCAGTCGCATGTAATTAATGTTTGTCCATTCGATATCCAGTCGCTTTTTACCATAGGGTTGGGATGATGGTGGATAGGGATCGCTGATGCAATGACTTCACACCTTTTTGCTACCTCCTCGTAGGAGGATGCCTTGATGATTTCGGCATGAACATGAGGCTGGCAGCGTTCTATTAAGTCATCCATCGCTTTTTCGAAAACATCAAATACATAAATTTTTTCTAGCTTGGGCAGTACATGCTCGATCATTTTGACGTGAGCCTTACCCTGGATACCACATCCATACATCCCAAACGTAGTGGCATCCGGACTGGCCATGTATTTGGCAGCGACTAGCGTTACGGCGGGGGTCCTCACTTCTGTGATCCATGTAGCATCCATAAATGCGAGGGGAAGTCCTGTTTCGTGATCATTATAAATGATCTGACAATTCGTTGGTGTTAGGTCCGGAAAACGTTCCCGATTCGTCGGAAAATTACTTCCCCACTTAATCCCGCACGCCATTTGATCTGGCAAATACGCTGGCATCGCGTGCATCAATGAGTCCGGCTGTGGATGCAGCCCGATTTTTGCTGGCATTTCCGCTTTCTTTGTACTGTAAGAAACCATTGCCTGTTCGGTTAATTCGATTACTTCTTTTACAGTAATGCCGGTATCTATTACATCCTGCATGCTCAAATACAACAATTCTTCGCCAATATTCAGTTTGGTTTTAACTTGATTGCGGTAGTTCATGCGTGTAACCCTCCTATGTAATCGGTTTCAACTGTTGTTAATACGGGAGCACTATCCCGTTTCTTTTATGTGGATAACTTTACTTTACAAAGAATCCTGCAACCTTTCCTCCCCCTAAAATGGTTCTCATGCTCCCCGAGTGGGGATTTTTCAACATAAAAAGCGGCAGTCCTTCGACAAGAAACGAATGTCCAAGACTACCGCTACACTAGATCTACTTTCAGTTAGATATGATATTGACGTTTCAATTCGAAAATCTCATCAACCGCTTGACGATACCCACCTGAGCTTTGAAAGGATTGGCTACTATTTGCAGCAGCTATCTGAAAAGATGGGTGGTTTAACACATGCTCTACGGTTTCACGTAGTTTACTTGAAGTCAAGCTCTGCATTTGCAGTGTCACACCTGCTCCGATATTCGCCACTTGCCTCGCAATGATTGGTTGATCCGCACTTAGTGGAATTACGACCAGCGGAACCCCGAAATAGAGAGCTTCATTGGTACTATTCATTCCACCATGCGTAATAAATAATTTCGTACATGTTAGAACATCCATTTGAGGAACATAGCTTTTTACGATGAAGTTTGCGGGGATTTCTCCTAAATCAGAAATGTGAACTTTATCCCCAATGGACATGACAACAGTATGGTCCGTATTCCCCAATGCTTGATAACAAAGCTTATAGAAATCGATCGATTGGTTTAAGACGGTACCAAGTGAAATATAAATCGGACTGTTTCCCTTGAGTGCAGTAAAGTCGAAGTACTCCTGTGTGTATCTAGTTGAAATGGATGGACCTACAAATTTGTACGATTGGTCGAATGTTTCTCCAAAAGGTTGAAAATCCTTGGTCGTATAAACAATGGTAAGTGGTGCAGGATTACAAAAAACCTCAGAAGGAGAAAAGATCTCCACATCATATTTTTCCTTAACCATTTTTGTAAGGCTATGAAATTGATCTTGGATTGGCCTCACGATTTCAGTAGGGGTTTCATTAAAAAATCGTTCCAGCTCTTGATCAAATGATTCCTTTGTTTGCGCAAAAGAAGTACAAGAATTTATTGCGGGAAGCTGCAGAATCTGGGCCAGCAACCGCCCACACCCAAACATGGAATCGTGGATGATGTAATCAAAATGCTCTCCTTTGATCTGTTCAAGAACGCTAGGTATGACGATATCTTCCGTAAGTAAAAGACCGTTGACTCTTTCTAGTAAATAATTTCTTCCACCTGAAATGAACGCTTTAATAAATTTTTGACCGTCAAAAGTGCGTACAGTAGCTCCCGTCTTTTCCATACGTTCTCGATAAGCTTCTATCGTAAAGTACACGACCTCTTCCCCACGCGAGATGAGCTCTTGAACTACCCCAACAGTTGGATTGATATGACCTTCTGATCCACCATTAATAAATAAAACACGTGCCATGTCTAACGCTCCTTAGGTTGTTTGTTCTCTAGGTAGTTTTTGAAAAATGGCTGAGTTCTTTTTCAACTCTCGCAATCAGAAATTCCAGGTTGGCTTTCCATTCTGCCCAGCTCTCGGAATCACGCCATAAATCGATAATTTCTCTTGTATCATCCGATTCCGGAACTTCATCTCTGATATCTGTTAAATAGCGTAATAAAAACGTAAGCGCTCCCTCGTCTGCTGTGAATGAACTTACTTTTCCAGATACACTTTCCAAATTAGTAAATTCCCCATTATCAAGATACATGGTATAGAGCTCTGTAAGTGCGATTGCACAGGTGTCGTAGAAAAAGTCAATTTCCTCATAAGTCTCTCCAAAAAAGCCACTATTTTTCATCGCAGCAACGATTTCAGATAGTTGAATATGACCTGCATTCGAATGATTTTGTATAAAATCCTCTAAGAAATCGACTACATCCAAGCCTTCATCACTTTCTAATGCCTTGTATCCCCATGCTCCCATGTAAATACTCCTCTCACATTACCAGTTTTTCCATTCACTAGACGTTATAAAATAATTTGATTGCGGATCGCTTTGGCAACTGCATCCGTTCTATTTTTGCTATCCAGCTTTTTCATAATGGCAGTCACATACTCTTTCACTGTATCTGAGCCAATGTACAGCTCCGAAGAAATTTCTTTGTTTGTCTTCCCACGTGCCATCAGTTTCAGGACGTCCAGCTCTCGATCTGTCAAAACCGAATCTTTCTGCTCCCCTCTTATGACTTGAAAAAACGCGCGCTGCATGAGATTGCCATCGATGTACTTTTGACCTCTACAAACTTCTTCAATCCCGTAAAAGAGCTCGTTTTTGTTAATTGTTTTCAAGACGTAACCATCCGCCCCTGCGAGCATCGATTCCACCAAAAACTTTTCTTCTGTATAAATGGTGAGAATGATTACCTTAATTTCGGGAGCCTTCTCCTTGATACGCTTCGTTACCTCAATACCGTCCATTTCAGGCATATTCAAGTCGAGAATAGCTACATCCGGCAAGTCTATCAAAATTTTGCGTAAGGCCGACTCGCCATCTGACGCTTCCCCTATAACTTGAAATGGAGACGTACTAAACAATAGCTGCAAGCCTTCGCGAACAATGTTATGGTCATCTGCGATAAATACCCGCGTCACACTCAAGCTATCTTCCCCCTTGTACCCGTTTCTTTTACAGTGTGATCTCTACTTTTGTCCCCCTTCCACGTTGGCTGAAGATAGACAGCGTGCCTCCGATATCTCGAATCCTCGTTTCCATCCCCATGATTCCGTAGGCATGATTATCGCTAAGCTGCTCGGAGGGAACGAACCCTACACCGTCATCCTCGACCATGATGCGCAACCTGGCGAGCTCGAAATTCATGCTGATCATTACTTCTCCTGCTTCTGAATGCTTTAGCGCATTATTCATGCATTCCTGTAGAACACGGTATAACTGAATCTCGATCTCCGGCTCATACCTGACAGGTTGACCTACGACAGACAGCTTGATTTTCATGATCTCTTGCATCGAGCAGGTTTTCACCAATTCGTCCACTGCCCCAACAAATCCGAATTTTTGGATTGCCAATGGATGCAGGTCGTGAATGATTTGTCTGAGTTCATTAATGTTATCCTTGGTGATCGACAGCAACTTATCCAAAATAGCTTTTACTTTTTCTGGAGAATGCTCGATTTCATCGCGACAATATTGCAAATGGAAATAAAGTCCAGACAGAGATTGATTGATCGAATCATGGATTTCGCCTGCGATTCGCTGGCGTTCTTTTTCCTGAGCAGAAGTTTGAAGCGCACGCAGATTCGAGTTGCGTTCTCTGCTTTTTTCAACCTCAAGAAATAGATAGCTATTCGTCAATGCCAATGAAATCGTTTTCGTAATTCCTTCCATCACTTCCTGCTCGGCGATCGTCCATTGGTGACATTGCTCTTTTGCGATGATCAGACAGTGCAGATTTGCTCTGTATGAAAAATTGATAAACTCTGCTCGCTGGATCTCAAATCTCTCAAAGACTGCATCCAGGTCTTGTTGGGTCTGCCTTCGCTTGTAATGATGTATCTTATTTGGTTCCTGTAGCAGCATATTTTCTATGAGAGAATCAGAGGTGAGTTGGGAACCTTCATATTGGTTAGAGGCGTTTACCTGAAGTATTGGACTGTCATTTTTACTTAAAAAAAGGATATCAGCTTTAAAAACACAACTTAATTCCGTCGTCAGTACTTGGATGAGTGCCTCTACGTTTAAGCAGGAAGCAATGCGCTGATTGAGAGTGACCAGTTCCCTTAGCTTTGTCGTCACATTCTCCACGGATTCAAACAGTTTCGCATTTTCACTAGCTACACCTATTTGCAAACCAATCGATTCGACTAATGAAATGTCCTCCTGTGAGAAATCACGGTGATTCTTAGTGAATACATCTAACACGCCAATGGTTTCCTTTCTTGCTTTGATCGGTACGGAGATAAGGGATTGGAAGTCTTCGAGTTGTGGGCGCTGCTGATAATGCTGCGCCAAATTTTCTGTAACAATTGTCTTACCATTTTTAATGACAATCCCGCCGATAAAATCAGTCGGCAATTTTTTTAACTGCTCGCTTGATTCGTATCGAATCCCATAGAAATGTTGGGCTTCAAAATAATTACCTGAAGGCTCAAGAAAATAAACTACTGCTGCATCAAAGCTGCATATTTCAATACATTGGGCCACTGCTTTGTACAATAGCTTATCCAGACTGAGCGTTTCACTTAGAGCAATTGATACCTTACTGAGTACATGAATAGCAGATGTATTTGAATTTGCACGATGACTGCTCACATGAACCTCCAGCCATGTTTTGTAATAAACGATGTTTCAAGTACTTTTTCGATTTAGATGGCTTAGTTCCCTTCCGCTTATGACCGTCGTCGATCGAGATTAAAATGACAGCTCCAGCCCTGAACATGAAAAAGACCGTTCGAGGCTAAAAGCTGTCATGGCTAAAGACCATCCTATTTTTTTCTTTCAATTACGCAATTTTCTTCCCTTTTCTAGCTCGCAGCTTCTCTGGCTGACGTTTCTTCGTCCGCTGCACGGGTGCTGGAACTTTTGAAAAAGCTTGTTTTTTGGAAGCGGCAGCTTGTTTTTTTCCTAGCTTGTTGGCCGGGCGGGCTTGCTTTGCTGGTTCTTGCTTTCTTGCTTTTACGATACTGGTTTGCTGTGGAGAGACTTTTAAAATCGGATTGTTTGTGGTGATGGGGGACCTTTTTGGATGTACCACTTTTTTCCGCTTCGCAGGTGTCCCTCTCTTTCGAACCGTTTTCTGCTTGTTGCTTGTATTTTTCTTTTGCAGCCCCGAAGCCATAGAATTCTCATTGGAGATTCCCGAAGACGGTCGAGCTGTTTTTTTGCTATTACTTTTTCTTTGCTTACTCCTTGTTGTGGTCGTTTGCTGTTCAGGCGTGCTCTCGTTTGATTCAAGCACACTCTCAGTCATTTCCTGGTCCCTATCCTCCACCTTTGCACGCTTAACAACTGGCTTGGATTCCGTGTCTACATTTTTCCTTGTTTTTGTGGACTTCTTTTCTTTTACGATGGAGATTGTTTTCGCTTTGTCTTTTGATTTCTTTGGTGTTTTTTCCGACTTACCTTCCGCCGATTCTACTTTTTCTTTTGCTACTGCTGATTTCTCAACTTGGGATGTGGTCTTAGGTTTGACTTTGAGCAAATTTTCTTCGACTTGCACCGGTTTAGGTTTAGGTTGCGCCTGTTTTATCGTTTCTTCTTTTGCTGTCTTCTTTTGCTTTGGTTTTACTGAATCATCTTCGACACGTACTGAGAAGGTTCGGGATTTCCCTGATTTCTTACTGATAGATACGATCTGCGATTGCTGGTTGTCGGTTTGTGCTTCGATACTGGCGATTGGCCGAACGTCAATGGACTCTTTTCTTTTTGGTGGACTAGATGGAACCAAGCTTGAGAAAACCGGTGATTTTTGAATGGTTTTCTCTAACGGCTGAACTATATAGGAACGTGTTGGCGGTTCTTGAGAAGAAACTTCTTTTTTCTCGGCTAAGCTTGAGTCGAAGGGTGCCTCTTCCTCAAAAGCAACTACTTCTGGTAGGGCTATGTCGAACTCGACAACCTCTTCCTCGAAAGCAACTACTTCTGGTAGGGCTACGTCGAACTCGACAACTTCTTCTCCGAAAGCAACTACTTCTGGTATAGCTTTTTCGGTCTCGACCTCCTCTTCCTCAAAGACCACTTCTTCCGGTAGGGCTATGTCAAACTCGACTGCCTGTTCCTCAAAAGCAACTTCTTCCGGTAGGGCTATGTCAAACTCGACTGCCTTTT
This sequence comes from Brevibacillus reuszeri, assembly GCF_002897295.1. GTDB lineage: Bacteria > Bacillota > Bacilli > Brevibacillales > Brevibacillaceae > Brevibacillus > Brevibacillus reuszeri_A. Next base: position 202,587 of record NZ_BEXF01000006.1, on the reverse strand, counting down.
CCTCGAAAGCAGCTACTTCTGGTATAGCTTTTGCGGTCTCGACTGCCTCTTCCTCGAAAGCAACTACTTCTGGTATAGCTTTTTCGGTCTCGACCGCCTCTTCTTTAAAAGTCACCTCTTCTGGTAGGGCTATGTCGAACTCGACTGCCTCTTCCTCGAAAGCAACTACTTCCGGTACTGCTATGTCGAACTCGACTGTCTCTTCCTCGAAAGCAACTACTTCCGGTACTGCTATGTCGAACTCGACTGCCTCTTCCTCAAAAGCAACTACTTCCGGTACTGCTACGTCGAACTCGACCGCCTCTTCCTCAAAAGCAACTACTTCCGGTACTGCTACGTCGAACTCGACCGCCTCTTCCTCAAAAGCCACTACTTCCGGTACTGCTACGTCGAACTCGACCGCCTCTTCCTCAAAAGCCACTACTTCCGGTACTGCTACGTCGAACTCGACTGCCTCTTCCTCGAAAGCCACTACTTCCGGTACTGCTATATCAAGATCGACCGCCTCTTCCTCAAAAGCCACTACTTCCGGTACTGCTACGTCGATCTCGACTGCCTCTTCCTCGAAAGAAACTACTTCCGGTACTGCTATATCAAGATCGACCGCCTCTTCTTCAATAGACAATTCTTCTGGCAGCGTTACGTCGATCTCGACCGCCTCTTCCTCGAAAGCAACTGCTTCCGGTACTGCTACCTCGAACTCGACCGCCTCTTCCTCAAAAGCCACTACTTCCGGTAGTGCTATGTCGAACTCGACTGCCTCTTCCTCGAAAGAAACTACTTCCGGTACTGCTACCTCGAACTCGACTGTCTCTTCCGCAAAAGTAATCTCTTCTGGTAACGCGATCTCTAACTCAACCGCCTCTTCTACAAAAGCCACTTCTTCTGGCAACGCCATTTCAGACTCACCAGACTCTTCCTCAATGACTCCTTCTTCCCACGCTACAGTTTCTGATCCCTGTGACTGCAGTTGCCAGTTGCCTGCCTCCACGACTCTCTCTGAAGAAGCAGGCTGTGTCAGGCGAGCTTCTTGCACGCTTTCATAATTCCCGGATTGATATAGGCTCCGATTCTGGGCTAATTCTGCCAATGCCTGTGACTTGGATTGATCGGTTGCAACTACGCGCTGCAAAATGCCTTCTGCTTCTGTATTCAAAAACTGGACGGGATCAAAAAACATTTCCTTCAAGTGCTTGTAAAACTCATTTGGCATCGCCATGTCATTCAACAGTAGATCATAGGACTCGGCATCCAGCGGGTTGGCCTGATGATAGGCTTCAATCATTCCCCTCATCCAGCTTACATCCCAGACGCCCATGTCATCCATTGTGCTAGTGATCAATTTTCGTAAATCCCGGAATGGCAGATCATAGGCTACGCCATCAAGGTCAATTACCCATAGCCCCCCAGGTCCATTCTGCCCATTTGACCAGCCGTAGTCCTGATGCACGAGTCCCCAGTAGGGTTCTCCCATAGCCACCATATTTGCGTAAGCAGATTCGTTCAGTTTTGCCAACGAATCGAGCGCTTGCTGCTGGTATTGATCCACGACTGCCAAAATGGAGCGACTAGCGATCGCATCTTCATACGCAACTGCCATATCACGCATCCAGCCAATTTTTTTGGCAATTTTTTGGTAGTAAGCGGGCCAGCGGAATAAGCGCGATGAATTTTTGGCATTTGCAGGAGGGACATACCCTTTTGAATGACGGTGAAACTCACCGAGGCCGTAGCACAGCTCCTGGGCACCAATCAAATCAACCTTTGTTGCCGGCTGGAGGCTGATCCAATCCGTGACGATCCACAGCTTCCCGCCCATTTCGACGAACAGCTTTCCATCCTTTGCAGGAATCAACCTGGGTACTCGCGCGCCTTGGTTAACGATATATTCCTGAAAACCGACACTAAACAAGCTTCGCTCCGGGCTCCGATGCAGCAATTTCAAGCTGCGACTCCCTTTGTCCGTTTCGATTCGCCAAATAGCCCCGCCTTTATCTGGCTTAGAGGTAATTAATACTCGCTCGCTCACGTACATGTCGTAATACCCCATAACACGTTCTGCTAGTTCATCTATCTCGGGTGGTACAGACACATCCCAGTCAGCAGAGACAGCTTCATTCCCCCCCCTGACGAGCCACGGCTTTACCAAGTACTGATCCATCCCTCTCCCCCTGTACACGATGTCGTGAGCCGTTCTTAACCCTATTAGGGTATTCACGCTGTTTAGATCACGAAACGGCTAAACAGCAAAAACGGGTTCACACATCCAAGAGAGAAGGAAATCCCTTACTGCTGCAAGGCATCCAGCATCACACGATCCATTTCATTCATCAGGCTAAAAGCACCATCTACGACCAGAGACGTGCCCGTAACAAAAGACGAGTCAGTCTGTGCAAACATCAATACGGCTTTGGCAATATCCTCAGGGCTGCCGATTTTTTTCACAGGAGTTGCCTCAGACAGTCGTTCTTCTGCCATGGCCAATATCCCTTCGGTTAAAGCAGAACGTATGACTCCAGGTTTAATTGCATTGACGGTAATCTGATAGGCAGCTAGCTCCTTTGCTGCAGCCTGGGTTAAGCCAACCAACGCATATTTGACTGCTCCATAATGGGCAAAGCCTGCCAGCGAGGTTACAGCTGCCAGAGAAGACATGTTAATGACTCGGCCATAGTTATGGCGAATCATACGCTTGGCGGCTTCACGCAGGCAGTAAAAGGAGCCGTTTACGTGAATATCGAACATTTTCATCCATTCTTCGTCTTTCATGTTCACGAGCAAGGACGGATTGCCAGCGATTCCTGCGTTGTTGACCAGAATATCGACACGTCCACATTCTTGGTCCACTTGCTCAAAGAATCCTCTAACGCCCTCAGCATCGGTTACGTCCAATCGATACGCAGAAGCCTTGTTCCCATTTTGGCTGAGTTCTTCTGCTACGCGGGTGGCAGATACCTCCTGAATGTCCGTGACCCATACATGTGCGCCCTGCTCAGCCAGCTGTTGAGAGATAGCTTTGCCAATCCCACTTCCACCGCCGGTTACTACCGCTACTTGACCTTTCAATGTACTCATCTTAGTCAGTCCCTTCATCAAGCGTATTGATAACGCTTTCAAAGGTACCGAGTAGTTCTTACAAGAGTCTTACATTTCCTCATTTCTTTCTTACAGGATTTTGTATTCGGTCGTTAAAAGATGCCAGCTTTAACGGAATTCCTAGCTCTTCTTCCATATGTTTTTTGGCTTTGTCATACACACTCTTTGCTTTGATGACGAGCTTTTCCTCTAGCAGCCGATCTGTATACTCACGATAAATATGCTCGCAGTATGGATCAACCGTCAATATTTTGTCATAGAAGTACATTCCTTGATCAAATTGACGACTTTCCCAAAAGTGTCTGGCAATCCGTTCGACAAGCTGGAGATAACAAGCACGCAGCTTCTCCCTTTCCATGGCAAGAAACGATTGGAACGGAAAATCTCTGGCAAAATCACCCCGATAGCAGGATTCTATCTGTAGAAGCTGATCAATTTGTGGCTGAGCCGTTCCTGACTCTTTACCCATGGCCCCTTTCAAAAAATCATCTGTATCCACCGAAATGCTATCCATGCATAAAAAATAGTTGTCCCCCTGCTGCTTCACATAAGCAGACTTGCGACCGTACTCAAGCTCTGGCTCCAAGCTTTTGCGTAAAATGGACAACGACACGTAAAACTTGTTTTGAGCCGCCGCCCACTCATCCTCAGGAAACAATTGTTCGATGATGTAATCTTTGGTAAGCTTGCTGCCACGATGGGTCAGTAAGAGAAGGAATAAGTACAGACTCGTTTTTCTAGCTATTTTCATCTGCCTGTTACCTCTCTTAATGTGCAGCTCTCCTAATGCCTGAACGTAAAGCTGTTGAGGGGGCATTACAGCTCCATCTGTCTCTGCCCGGGAATCCGTGCTTTGCTTGCGAGTCAATGTATATAACCATTTTCCCATGATCTCGTGCAGGTACTTATAAGCTCGAAAGGATTGCTGTGCTGCTCGTAGGTATTGCTCTGCCAAATCAAACTGCCTGGTATGCAAATAGGTGATACCCAGCTCCTTGCTCGCCCAACCCATATCTGTATCTATGGAAAATCGCGCAGCATGATCTACTGCTTTTTGTCCCCACTCGACGGCCAATTCATAGTCTTTGCGCTGTCTGTAAAACTTCCCCATCGAGCTGTACGGAAACGCCTTGGATGCCTCATCGCATGATTCTGAAACTGTCATTGCCTGTATAATGAAGATTTCAGCGGACTCAGTCTCTTTTCGTTCTAACAACACCTCTGCCAAATTCCACAGTCCGTGCATCAGCACATGTGGCGGTATCGCATGTTGCTCCGAGTATGATAGAGATTGGCGTGCATAACGAATGGCGTCGTCATGGTACTCCTGCAAGCGATATACTTGCGAAGCCATCGACAAATTCAAAGCGACGAGTGCATAATCGTGGACTTGCTCAGCCGTAGCTGCAGAAGAATGAAAGAAAACCAGCGCACGCTCGAGGTCTCCTCGATAAAACAGAATATTCGCTAAGCGATGCTGAAGCTGGGCTACGATCGTGCTGCTATGCTGATGGCGATCAATGCTTTCCTCTAACACTGGAATAAGCGGCTCCAATGCTTCAAGCGGAACACAGCGGAACAAAAAAAGACTTGTCGTCGCTAGGGAATGCTCCGGGGATAAGGACTCTAATGCACCATCAACTACATGTAGAAACCAATCTGGCCGATAACGATTCACCATGGTTCGCATTAGTCGAGCTGCCTCCACATATTCATTGCCCCATGTGTAATGGACAAATGCCCGTAGCAGCAGGTGATTCTGCTCATAGATTTCTCCTAGTCTGGCATGCTTCTGATTCAATTCAAGCTGCGTGAGCTCTCCTTTTAAATGCTGGTACAAAAACGCCTTGAACAGCTGATGGTAACGAAATAAGCCGCGATGATCCTTATATAAAAACAGATGATGTGCCTGTAAGTGATCCAGCTTTTTTTGAGCGTCCGTGATCGTAAGCCAACGGTTGATAATGACAGGGTCTAGTTCTTCAAGCAGACTTGTATGTAGGAGAAAACGCTGAAGCTCCTCTGACTGCTGCCCCAAAACCTCCGTCACTAAGTAACTGTAAATATCGTCGGTGATATCCATGTGTGTAATAAATTGCTTTCGCTGGCGTTCATTTAAGTTTTTGAGCACATCCCACAGTAACACGAGACTCGCTGCCCAGCCTTCCGTTTTTTGGAGAATCAAGAGTATTTCCTCTGCAGATACATTCAGCTCAAACAGCTCTCGAAAAAAGACCTCGGTCTCCTCTTTTGTAAATGCTAAATCCTGCGAGGATAATTCTGCTAGCTGCTGACGCAATTTTAGAGGTATGAGAGGCAAATCAGGCTTCATTCGACCGTTCAAAATAAAAGTGACGTATGGTGAAGCGGACCGAAGTAAATCTATCATTAGTTTCCTTACTTCCTCATTCTCTTTCAGATTATGGTAGTCATCTAAAATAATCAGCAGCCGATCGTTGACTGCTTCGAGCCGCTCGATCACCTCTTCACATAGCTGTGCCAGATCATGTAATTGCGCTGCTTTTTGCACATCACCTCTATGACGCCCCTCTCCATGTGTCAGTAGTCCCGCATTCAGATACGATAAAAAAACAAGAGGATCGCGATCAGACGCTTCCAGCCGATACCACACCGCTGCTAGCTTTTTCGCGCGTACATAGCTGGAAACGAGTGTTGTTTTCCCGTAGCCCCCCTCACTCGTGATCGATATCACTTTTTTATGTAGATGCTGATCAAGGAATTGGAACAGCCGCTCACGAGTAAGACATTTTCTCATCTCGGGGGGACTCAGCTTGGATTCGAAAATCTTCATCATGACCGCTCCTTCCACCGAACAAATCATTTGATATTACAGAAAATTATAACTTCTTTTGTCCAATAAAAGAAGCAGGCCAAAAATTGAAGAAATCAGGCTCATTTTGTAAGACTATTGTAAGATCGCCCAGATACGATGACATCATGCTTTTGAAAACGATTACAGGAGGGCGATTCACATGTCAATCAATCCTAATGAAACAAAGAAGTTCAACCCTATGTACTGGATGCAAAATCCGGGACTGACACCTAAGGGAGAACGGCGCGATTTTATTAATCCCGACTGGATTCCGTGGACTGACTGGCTCATGCCTGGTACTTATTTCAAACTCTTTTTCTGTGATCTCGTCTCCGGCAATTTTACGATGCTCCTAAAGGTAGATCCGGGTATAAAAGCTGCGGTGCACTGGCATCTTCATAACACAGAAGCATTCATTATCGAAGGCGGTTTTTATTATGATGAAGGAGATGACAAGGGGTATGCAGGTTACTATACTTGTGAATCCGCAGGGGCCATCCATGAGCCTTTTGTTTCCCCGGACGGCGCAATCATGTTAGCTATTTCACATGGTCCCATCGGAGGCTACACAGATGATGGACAGCTAGTGGTTATGGCGGACGCACGGCTTCACTACTTGATGGCTCGCGAAAATGGTGCAGTAGAACACACTACACTGGTAGATTATAAACACGGTTCTATATAAATGAGGCAAAAGGCTTTCTCCTCAGCAAGCGTGAAGAGGAAGCCTTTTTTGCATACAGAAAAAGCCGACAATTTTGCCGACTTTTTCTCCATTATTATCTAAATTTCGTAATGACGTTAAAGCCAAACGTTTGAAAGTTGGTCATGTCGTCCAGGATACCCGATACATCATCAAGAGCGACTTGTTTTGAAACAAGCGAGCCTGGATTCAGTTTGCCTTGCGCGATCAAAGCCAACAGCCCGTCATAGGCAGAGTGTGGATTTCCGATGCTGCCGACAATCTCCAGCTCCATCGCTGTAATCGCGTCGATGGGCAGGTCGACCATGCCTCCCTCTTCCTTTGTCGTCAAGCCGATTTGCACATGTCGACCGCCTTTGCGCAAGCCTAATACCGAATTGAGAATCGTTTCCCGAATTCCGAGGGCATCGATGGATGCATGAGCGCCCCCTTTTGTAATTTCCTTGATCGCTTCTACTACGTTTTCTTTCCGGGCGTTTACAACTGCAACTGCCCCCTCTTCCTTTGCTTTGGCAAGCTTGGCATCATCCACATCAACTGCAATCACCATCGCACCTACCGCATTCCCCACCTGCACTGCCGACAAGCCAACACCGCCTGCTCCATGAATCGCAAGCCAATTTCCAGGCTGTACATTTCCACGCAGAACTCCGTGATACCCTGTCATGTATCGGCAACCGATTGCAGCAGCAGTCAGCGTATCCACTTCATCAGGGAGGCGAATGAGGTTAAAATCTCCATTTGGCACTCTCACGTACTCTGCATAAGCACCATCGTAGCTAAACCCAAAGATCGCCAGGTTGTCGCATCGATTGGAATGACCACTCAGGCAATTAGAGCAGTGAGTGCAGCCCTCATGGAAAGGAGTTGTCACACGATCACCTGGACGGAAGTTTTTCACGTCCTTGCCAACAGCCTCGATTACTCCCCCTAGCTCGTGCCCCGGGATGATCGGCAATTGCGGACTTAATCCAATCCAGGCCCAGTCTCCCATCCATGCATGCCAGTCACTTCGACATACGCCGCATGCCTCTACACGTACGATGACATCCGTTGGTCCTGGAGTTGGGTCAGGCACCTCTCCAATACGAAGTGGCATTCTATGCTCCAAAATTTGTGCAGCTCTCATCACATACTCCTCCTTTCAGCTTTTAACACGTATTTGGTTAATCGAGGTTGACCCAAACTGATTTCACGTTTGTATACAAGTCTAACGCATAAGAACCCATTTCCCGTCCGTATCCAGATTGCTTGTAGCCGCCAAATGGCACTGCAGCATCCAAGGCATTGTAGCAGTTCACCCAAACAGTTCCGGCTTCCAGGGCATGCGCAACCTTGTGCGCTTTGCGTATATCCGTTGTCCACACGCCGGCGGCTAGCCCATACTCCGTATCGTTAGCTTGGCGGATGACGTCAGCGACTTGCGCTTCATCATCGAATGGCATAGCAGCAACGACAGGTCCAAAGATCTCTTCACGGGCAATCGTCATCCGATCATTCACATCAGCAAAAATCGTTGGTGGAACAAAATAACCTGCTCCGTCCAGCGGAGAGCCACCTGTGAGTGCCATTGCACCCTCATCGCAGCCTTTTTGCAAGTAACCGGAGACCCGCTCAAACTGCTCGCTCGAAACAAGCGGTCCGATCTCCGTAGACTCATCAAGGCCAGGACCCTGCTTCATCTTGGCGGCAAAGCTGCTCATGTCAGCCAGCACGTTGTCATACACCTTTTTATGTACAAACAAGCGTGAACCCGCGCAGCAAACCTGTCCCTGATTAAAGAATATACCCATCAAAGCCCCCGGGATCGCTTTGGAAAAGTCCGCATCCGGGAAAATGATATTCGGAGATTTTCCACCTAGTTCAAGCGATACTCGCTTGAGGTTGCCAGCGGCTTGCTGCATGATCAGCTTCCCGACCTCGGTCGATCCAGTAAACGCGACCTTGCGAATGCGGGGATGATTCGTTATCGCGGCACCAGCCGTCGGACCATAGCCTGTAATGATGTTGACCACGCCTTCTGGGAAGCCTGCCTGCTGAATCAGCTCCGCCAGATAAATGGCTGAAAGTGGCGTTTGCTCGGCGCTTTTTAAAATGACGACGTTGCCCGTAGCGAGTGCAGCTCCTAGCTTCCATGCCGCTAACAGCAAAGGGAAATTCCAAGGTATGATTTGTCCGACGACACCAATCGGCTCACGGCGTGTGTATGTTAGCATGTTTCTGCCAGCAGAATTATTGATGACTTCTCCAGACAATTTCGTAGACCATCCCGCATAGTAACGGAAATGATCGATGGCAAGAGGTACATCCGCGGCACGAGCGTGCGTAACCGGTTTACCGTTATCAATCGTTTCGAGCTGGGCGAGTGCTTCAGCGTGTTCTTCCATTAAATCTGCGAGCTTCCAAAGCATTCGCCCGCGTTCGCTCGGGCTTACTTTCGCCCAATCTCCATGAAATGCGCGCTCGGCTGCCACTACCGCTCTGTCCACGTCTGCAGCATCTGCTTCGTAAACGGTTGTAATAATCTCGCCATTTGATGGATCGACAGACTCAAAGGTTTTTCCGGAGAGCGACTCGACAAACTCCCCACCTATAAACAGCTTCTTCGGACCTGTAGCGAGGAATGCTTCCACTCGAGGGTCCAATGCGACTTTTACCGTTTCTGCCATCCGATTGCCTCCTCTACCTATTTGTTGTGCTTTCGATGATTGATAGAAGCATGTTTTGTGCCAATCAGAAAACGCTTACAACATGGCTTTTGCGCAAACAATTAGTGGTTCAAAATGAAACAGTTGCTTCATCTGGTCGATACAATTGCTCGAATTCACTAGATTTGTGGTACAATATTTTTAGAATTTTCCATTTATTTACGAGGGGTGAAAACCTTGCTGGAGCCCACTAGTATTTTGCTGAAAAAATCATGGGAACGCAGTCGAATGAATGGAGTTAATGCCTTAACTGCGAAGGATGCCATACTTGAACAATCTCAATTCAAGCAGTACAGGGAGCAAAAAGAAGAATTCATGAGAGAGATCGCTCCAACAATGGAGCATTTGGCCTATTGGCTGAAGTCGTCGTACTCGATTGTGATTATCTGTGACACATCCGGATACATATTGGAAAGTAAAGGCGACCCTTCGTTTTTAAAGGATACGGAAAAGATTCAGGTTCACCAAGGCGCTTGCTGGTCTGAGCAGGTACGGGGTACGAATTCGGCTGGAACGGTAATCGTTGAAAAAAAGCCACTTGCCGTTGTAGGCACAGAACATTATTTGGAAGCGAATCACATGCTGTACTGTGCCGCCTCTCCCATTTTCGATCCATATGGAGAATTGCTTGCTGTCCTGGACTTCAGTGGACTATCAGTAAAGTATCATCCATCGCTACTCGGGATGGTTGATGCGATGGCACGAAAAATCGAGGATTGGCTTCTCATCCATCGCCCTGACCGTCAACTCGTGATTTCCCTCTCACCGCAGCAGCCTGGCAAGCATCGGGCATTAATAGCGGTCAATCAGGATGGCGTCGTCACAGGCGGCAACCGGGAAGCACAGATGCTGCTCCACTTGGACAAGCATTTGATGGGGAATATTCAACTATCTGATCTGTTGACCGATATGGATTCTTTGTTACAAAGGCCTGCAGGCGCGCTTCGATCGGACACGCTGCTTGTGGGGAATGGGAATGGCGTCGATAACAGATGGCAAGCATCCGTTTTGATTGATACTCGGCCACCTCTCACCACGTGGAGTGCTATATCAAGAGTAAAACAGAAGCAAAAGCGAGCTGATGGCTCCACGCTATTTACCTTCGATGACATTTTTGGAAGCGACGATTCATTCTTGAAGGCGGTTCGTCTCGCCAAACGTGCTGCGACTACGGATTACACGATCATGCTCTCAGGAGAAAGCGGGACTGGAAAAGACATCGTCAGCCAATCGATCCATATGGCCAGCCCGCGCGCAAACAAGCCCTTCGTCGCAATTAACTGTGGAGCAGTCCCGAAAAGCTTATTGGAAAGTGAGTTGTTTGGTTATGAGGCTGGCGCTTTTACAGGGGCAAAGCAAACCGGACAGCCTGGAAAAATCGAACAAGCGCACGGAGGCACACTATTTCTGGATGAGATCGCGGAAATGCCTATGGAAATGCAGGTCGCACTCCTGCGGGTGCTACAGGATTTGAGCGTTACCCGTGTTGGAGGTACCAAGCCTGCTCATGTAGATGTACGGATCATTACGGCGACACATACGGACCTGTGGAAAAAAGTGCAGGAAGGCAGCTTTCGAGCCGATCTGTTTTACCGTCTGCAAGGTGTGCATATCATTCTTCCCCCACTTCGCGAACGAGTAGATCGACTACAGCTAGCCCGCCTTTTGCTCACTGGCATCGAAACAGAATTAAACCAGGGCACCCTCTCGCTCTCAGCTGCTGCTGAGCAATTGATCGAGAATTATCCCTGGCCTGGCAACGTGCGCCAATTGACAGCAGCACTACGCGAAGCCGCGTTTTTATCAGAGGATGGATTCGTAGACACCAGCTGTTTCCCACCGTACATTCTCTCAACCTATACAAAAACAACAGCGCCGACCGGCGAGCTGGAAAAGCTTGAAAATGACGCGATTGTGGATGTGCTGCACAAGACAGGCGGCAATATTTCCGAGACGGCACGATTGCTCGGAATCGGTCGCAGTACCGTTTACCGAAAAATGAAAAAAATGACGGGGCCGATGTAGTCTACAGAAGATCGCGCAGCTCATCGGGAACGCGGATTTTTTGTCCTGTCTGCTGACAGATCGAGACAAAGGTAGCTTCTGCTTCCAGTACAGCTTCCTCGTGTTGATTTTTAATCATTTGTTTAAGTACGAAGCTAGTATTTCCGACCTGGTGTACATCAGTATGAATGTGCAGCTGGTCACCGAGAAAAGCCTCTTTTTTATAATCCACGCGTAAGTGAGCCATGAATGAGACAAAGCCCAAACTGTTGAAATATTCGTACCAGGACTGACGCGCTGACTCCAAAAACTCCAAATACTTTACATTATTCACATGACCACCAATCACAACATCCGCTTGTACGGTGATCTCAAAGTCGGAAAAATCCATCGAGCCCCTCACCTTCCCGTATACGTGATGAAACAAAACAACGGTCATCAAAGAACCGTTGTTTTGTTTCGGTGTGTTACAAAAGGAACCACACGAATTAAATTTTGCTAGAGAATACCGCCCAGGCTTGCCCCTTTTACAAACAATCGCTCCATGTTTTTTTCCACAGTGGGGTCTGGAATGAGCGGCGGTGCTTGATGTGGCTTGACACGGGCGTCAATTAGGACATTGTCACATGCCCAGTGCTTGTTTTCATAGTAGCTGTTGACGCCGTAAATATCGTGCGACGGATTGCTTCGTGTAAAGGTTGCCCACAAAAAGTTGGATAGCGTAGCACTCAAAAACGAGCTGTCATCACAGACAATGATCATCGGGCAGGATGCAATCGAGCCTCTGTCTTTAATAGCATCAGACAAGCATTGCATCTCTTTTTGCGCGCTCGCATAATCCGTAAATGAAGCGCCTTGGATGGCGACAACACCTGGCATGATCATTTGCGCATTGCCGAATTCACGCAGCTCCTTCAAAGCATCTGGCACTTCCTTGCAAAGCTCTCTTTTTTGCTCGCCATAAGCCGCGAAAACAACTTTACTGCCACTATTCAAGCCTGTACCTGAGTAATCCAAGGTATCAATCGTAGTATTCGTATAGAAATGAATGTCTCTGTGCAGATCGATCCGTTCCAAAATATAGGTCATAAAGTCCACTTCATCATGGGTCGTGATTGGTCGATTTTCTTCCGCTGTTATGAACAAATATTTAGCCAGACTCAGCTGACCTGTTCCTAAGATCCGATTAGCGATGGTAAGTATCTCCGTCGGCTGCTTCACCTGTTGATAAGGAGTATACCGCTCGCTGCCGATGGCAAAAAGCAATGGGTGGACACCCGCTGCATCAACCGCATGAACTTCTTTCACTCCAGGGATTTCTTGCTTGATGGCATCGCCCGTCAATTCGTGGATCAGCTGACCAAAGGAAGTATCTTCTTGCGGTGGACGTCCAACCACGGTAAACGGCCAAATTGCGTTTTCCTTTGCGTAAACCTTTTTTACTCGCATAACAGGAAACGGGTGTGTCAGACTGTAATAGCCCAGATGATCGCCGAATGGTCCTTCTGGCTTCGTCTCCCCGGCATGAATTTCTCCAGTGATGACAAAATCAGCATCATTACTAATGCAATTGCCGTCCTCATCATAGCTGTAGTGAAAACGCCTACCAGAGAGCAAGCCTGCAAACGTAATCTCGCTCATTCCTTCTGGCAAAGGCATTACTGCTGAAAGTGTATGTGCAGGAGGTCCGCCCACGAAGCAGCTCACTTTCAGTGGAGTCCCAAGCTTGTTGGCTTTATCCTGATGGACGCCGATCCCGCGATGAATTTGGTAGTGCAAGCCGATTTCTTTATTGATTTCGTACTCATTGCCTGTCAGTTGAACGCGGTACATGCCCAAATTCGAATTCATGATACCAGGCTTTTCCGGGTCTTCCGAATAAACCTGTGGTAGCGTAACAAACGCCCCTCCATCCATCGGCCAGCTCTGGATCAGTGGCAGGTCGGAGATACTGATTTCTTGGTACGTAACGGGTGTGCCCGTCGATTTTTTGATCGGCAATGCTTTCAAAGCAGCAAAGCCACTCTCCATATTTTTAAACGGATGCTTAAGCGCCTTCATCGGATCGTTGCGCAGTGCAATTACATTTTCTGCCGCTGCCCACGTGCTACGGAAAATAAATTTGCTGCGTTCGATTGTACCGAACAAGTTGGACACCGCTCGAAACTTCGAGCCCTTGACATTTTCAAAAAGCAGCGCAGGACCGCCCACTTCATACATCTTCAGATGGATGGCGGCCATCTCCAGGTACGGATCTACTTCCTCTGTAATACGCACCAAATGTCCATTTTTCTCCAAATCAAGAATACATTCTTCTAACGTACGATACATATTTGAATGGCTCCTATCGCTAGATTCACGTGCTAGCCGTATTTCTTCCATGTTACATGATAGACCTCGCAATTACACTTACCGGATGAGAATAGCTCAAACTGCACCGAGAATCACTATTCTCCGTTTACTATGGCAAGCAGTTCCCCAAGCTCTTTTATTTCATGGGTTGGCTGAATCTCGGAATGATTTTCTTTTTGCAGCGGATTGTACCAGCATGTATCGATACCAAAACGATTGCCTCCCTGAATATCCGAGGTCAAAGAGTCCCCAACCATCAACACCTTGGTCTTATCCGTTAACCCCAGCTTGGAAAAGGCATATTCGAAAATTTCCTGATCAGGCTTTTTGTAGCCCACCTGTTCGGAAATGATCAATTCTTCAAATGTTTGACACAGCGGTGAAGCACCAATTCTCGCGGTTTGCACGGATGCAAAGCCGTTTGTGATGACTACAAGCCGACAGCCTGCGAGCCTGCTGCACAATTCTACCGCGCCCGGGATGAGGTGCACTTCTTTTCCCAGGTTCTCTAAGTAGGCTTGTCCAAACGCATTTGCGTCCAGCTCAGGCTGATCTACAGCAAACAATCTCCGAAATCTTTCTACACCCAAATCACTGATTGTGATTCTGCCCTCTTCTAAATCTCGCCAAAGCACTTTACTAATCTCTTTGTATTGGGCACCATAATCGGCAAGTCCTGTAGGTAACCCAAACGCCGCAAACGTGTTTTGTAATGCGTTTTCTTCCGTTATTTTAAAATCCATTAATGTATCGTCAACATCGAATAAGATCACGTCGTATCTCATGACAACCTCCAAAAACATTGCTGATCAATTTCTTACACCTCTCTATCATATCAAAAACGCTAGCCATGCTCACACAAAAAAGCCCCGAAAAATGTATCTTTCGAGGCACTCTTTACTAGAAAGGGCTGGAATTTGCATGATGCATTATGATTTGCGATGCGCAAGTCCTACTGTAGCCACATTTGAAATAAGGAAGTCAGGAGGGAGCTACCACTACCCGGATAACCGGTGATTTGGCATTTTCCTACTTACTTATATAGCTTTTGGGTAGGGGGCATGTAGGTTAAGCGACTTTGCTTGATGTTCATGGAAATCAGGCTTTCCAGCATTTTGGCTGAAGCAAAGGAAGGATCGATGACAGGAACCTCATAGCCATGCTCTTTCAGTTTATCCTGGAGCGAGGTTGCTACACCCATCATCCCTGTGCAGCCCAAAACAAGAGCATGAGCTTTATCCTCTTGGATCGCGCGAATCATTTCTTCCAGCAAGGCATCCTCCATCTTCTTTTTATCGACCAGCTCCAGAACAGGTATATTCACATATCTGACGGAAGCCAATTTGGAGTGCAGCCCGAGCTTTTTACTAATATTTTCGATCATGGGCACAACGTTTGGTAGTACAGTCACCACTGAAAATGAACGTGCAAGCAAGCTGGCGTAGAGCATAGAAGCTTCTCCTGCCCCTACAACTGGGATGTTTACTGCCTCGCGGGCTGGCTTTACTCCTGGGTCACCAAAGCATAAGCTAATAATTCCATCGCAGCCTTCTTTTTCGCCTTCGATCGCTTTTTCAAGCATATTTGGAACACATAGAGCCTCGTCGTATTCGCCCTCTACAGAAGCTGGACCATAATCGAGATTACATACCTCAACTTCAACGGAATCTGGAACGTAATGCTTGAATTCCTGAATCGTCTCTTCCACAAAAACATCTACAACGGTAGGCAAAATGACTCTGATTTTCAACTCAATTTCCCCCTCTTTTATCAGTAGTGATGCTATTTAGAAAAGTACGGTGTTCCATTGATCGTTTTTCAAGCCAGTATTTACTGCTCACGTTGTTTGTACAGCTTTTTGGTAGGCGTCATATAAGTCAAGCGGCTCTGTTTGATGTTCATTGAAATCAGGCTCTCCAAAAGCTTTGCAGCTGCAAAAGACGGATCAATTACTGGTACATCATAGCCTCGTTCTTTCAGCTTTTCCTGTAGGGTAGAGGCAACGCCCATCATTCCGGTACAACCAAGAATGAGGGCGTGAGCTTTATCTTGCTCAATCGCAAGCACCATTTCCTCCAGCAACGATGTTTCCATCTTTTGTTTATCTACCAATTCCAAAACGGGTATGTTTACATAGCGGATCGAGTTTAATTTGGTGTCGACACCAAGCGTTTTACTGACATTCTCCACCATGGAAATGACATTCGGCAGCACCGTTACGATCGAGAATGACTTCGCCAAAAGACTGGCATAGAGCATCGATGCTTCTCCTGCGCCGACAATCGGAATGTTTAATACTTCACGCCCTGGCTTAACCGCAGGATCAGCACCACATAAGCTAATCACGCCATCGCAGCCATCTCTTTCAGCCTGTATAGCTTTTTCGAGCATGTTGGGTACACATAGCGCTTCGTCGTACTCGCCTTCTACAGACGCAGGTCCATAGTCGAGATGGCAGACTTCTATTTCGGTGGTTTCTGGAAAGTAATTTCTGAACTCCTGGTGTACCTCTTCGTTAAAAATGTCAACAACAATCGGCAATAAGACTCTGATTTTCATCCCAATACCCTCTTTCAAAAGTGATTTAGGTTCAGAAGCCTCCCTTGTTGCCCGATGCATTGTTGTCTACGCTTCTGGCTTTCAGATTACCAGGTGTACGCCATCAACCTATTAGGAATTGCTGACCTCTTCGCACGCTGATGCAGTATCTACGGATGCTAGTGTTCCCGCTGCTTTGACACGAATTCGCGTCGCATTGCCGAGGTAAGAGAGCGGAATATCCTCGAATTCGACGATTTCAACCGTCGCAGGCTCCGCACCAGCAGCAATGGCCTCTTCTACAGCAATGCTTTTTGCCAGTGCCAAAGTCTGGTCACGGCCCATCTCATCCAGTGAAAAGACGCGATCAATTTGACCACTGATTTGTGAGATCGCGGCCCCGATAGCATTGGCCACCCCAAAGTTTTCAGGTCGAATGATTTGGGATGCCCCCTTTAGCTCATCAGGGAACAGGATACTACCGCCTCCAACGAGAATAACGGGTACCGGCTCTGCGCTTGTTTTCATTTTGTCGATTGCTTCTTCAGCCATTTCGACGATTCGGTCGTACACCTTCAACAAAATGTCCTGATCAAGATGCGCCACTTTCTCGGCATCCCCCAGATCACTTTTCTTTAATGCGATTAAAACATCTGTCGTTGTCAGTGTATCGCCGCCAAACGCCAGCCCTCTTTGCGGAAGCTGGTAGCCCACGCTGTCAGGACCAACCGTGAAGCTGCCGTCGTCCTGAATACGTACGATTGTTCCTCCGCCAAGTCCGATGGAGATCAAGTCCGGCATGCGGAAATTCGTACGAGCCCCTCCGATCTCTACCGCAAGAGAGGATTCGCGAGGGAAGGAATTGACGAGAACGCCGATATCAGTCGTGGTGCCTCCTACGTCAACTACGAGTGCATTTGCCAGCCCAGACAGGTAGGATGCCCCGCGGATACTGTTCGTAGGTCCGCAGCCAATGGTCAGAATCGGATATTTCATCGCGTACTCAATGCTCATTAAGGTTCCGTCATTTTGACCAAAGAAGACCCTCGCATCCACATTCTCTGCTTTCAGAGCGTTAATGAACCCAGTTGCCGTAGTCTTCGCAACATTGACGATAGCGGCATTCAGGATGGTTGCATTTTCCCGCTCCAGGAGACCGACACTTCCGATCTCATAGGAAAGAGAAATTGGAACTTCTTCTCCGAGTACTTCACGCAAGATTTCGGCCGTGCGCAGCTCGTGATCTTTGGAAACAGGTGAAAAAACGGAGGCGACTGCAACAGAATCTACCTTGTCCTTGATTTCATTAGCAATACGATATAATTCTGCCTCATCCAGCTTTGTGATTTCTCTTCCATCAAACTCATGCCCACCTGACACGATATACACATGCTTGCCAAGATGAGCTCTCAGATCATCGGGAACACCGATTAGCGGCTTTATGGCTAAAGTAGCTGGAGCTCCGATACGGATTGCCGCAATTTGATTCAAGTGCTTTCTCTCTACGATTGCATTGGTGCAGTGCGTTGTCCCCAGCATGGCATACGTAATTTGTTCACGTGGAACCCCTGACTCTGCGATTACCTCACGCATGGCCGCATAAATCCCCGAGCTTACATCCTGTGTAGTAGAAGTTTTTGTCTTTGCCAGTACGCGATAATCTTTGTCCAGTAAAACGGCATCAGTATGAGTGCCGCCTACATCAATCCCGATTCGATAGCTCATTTTACAACACTCCCTTTCTTTACCAGTTCTTCTACAGGGGTGTAGTCCACGTCATAGCGGAAGTAACGAGGTCCCACTGTTTCGATGCCTTTTGGTGTGCGCCATTTTGGGTGGCATGGCATTCCAATGACAACAACGCGCGCGCCATACCGGAGTCCTTCTGTCGTGATCGGCAG
Organism: Brevibacillus reuszeri; assembly: GCF_002897295.1. Lineage (GTDB taxonomy): Bacteria > Bacillota > Bacilli > Brevibacillales > Brevibacillaceae > Brevibacillus > Brevibacillus reuszeri_A. Next base: position 184,452 of record NZ_BEXF01000006.1, on the reverse strand, counting down.
TCCTGTTTCCGAGTCCACTACTGCGATCAAATCAGGAGTCACACATAACAAATGGTCCTTTGTCCGTGCAAGCAAGTGCTCGTTCTGGAAGCTCAGCTCAAGCTCCTCGCTCTTGTAACCCAGAAGACCTTCTATTTTTGCTGTGCCGCGCGCCCATCCGCCTTCTGTTTTGCGATTCACATCTACGACCTTCCCGATGAACAATTCATATCCACTCGTTAGCTTCAAAATTTCTTGGACCGGGTCCAAATTTGTTTCCTTGGCCATGCGGATCGCACGACCGATTTCTTCTTCCAATTTCAAGATGTTGTGAATACCGCTGTCTTTGAGATTTTTACCTGTCATCGGATAAATCGCGCATGTTGCTGATCCCCCCATTTGAACTGTTACGCTTCGAGCAAGCCGCTCTGTCCATGAGTTGTCGATCGTATCCATGATCGTGACGTTGTCTTTTTCATCAGCAAGCACCATTGGTGTAGCGTTTATTCCATCGAGATAAAAGGTTGTCATTTGCAGCTCGGGAAAAGCGCGGCCCATTCCGTCCACATCCACTACTGGCAATCCGAGCTGAGCGGCGAGCGCCAGTGGCAGCATCGAGTTGATGCCCCCTGCTTCAATCGGGTATGTGGCGAAGACTTCTTTTCCCATATATTTCTCTAAGCCTTTGAATGCCTTGGATACTTCTTGACCACTTGGAATTTTTTCCACGAGCACGGTTGGTGCTCCCATGCCGCCAGAGGCGACCACTAGTGCATCGTTTGGAATTTCATCCACGGACAGCAAGGTAATCGGACCAAATTCTTCGAATGCCTGGATAGCCATCAGCTTGCCGATATAAGGATCGCCTCCTCCTCCTGTGCCTAATAGCGCTGCACCAACTGCGATATCTTCAATTTCTTGTTTGCCTATTTGTCTCAATGTGTCCCTCTCCTTTGTTTCCAAGCGTTAGCCTGCCTGGTCCATTTTTACGCTTTTCCACTTTTGGTCCAGCGTGGCTCCAAATAAGCGCATTCCGACGTAGTAAGAAATCCCTGCAACGATTAGCGAATTAAGCGATGGAATCCCCCAGTCAAACAAATAGCCGATGCCAAAGCCGAGAGCCCATGCAACTATTGAAACCGGATTCCAGGTTTCGCAAGATTCTGTCAATTCTCCTTGTGCGCGGCTCTCATCCAGGAGCTGTCTACTCCTTTTAAGAATGAAGTAATCCACAACCATGATGCCACCAATAGGAGGTACCCATATTCCAAGAAAAATCAGAAAGTTAACAAACTGATCCAGTATCCCCATGACAGAAAGTACGGTTCCGATTACACCGACAATCAATGTCAGGAGCCCACGATTTACGTGTTTGCCAAACACACTATCCAGAATATTGGTAAAACCTAATGAGGCCGAATACAAATTGATATCATTGATTTTTACAGTGGCAAACACAACAGTCGCAGCTCCGAGCCAGCCTGACGTTTGAAGGGCAATGGTAACCACATCACTGCTATTCACAGCATGGGCCATCAATACAGCGATTAAATTAATGCCAATTTCCCCTACTACAACGGAAATCAAGGTTGACCATAATACATCCTTGCCATTGCGACAGTAGCGAGTCATGTCTGGCGCGAGAATAGCTCCCACCATGAAGCTCCCAGCTACGATCGTGGCAGCGGTACCAATGGATAGAGCAGGTCCTGGGGCAGCTGACGCAATCAATTCTTTCAGTGAGTGACTCTCAAATACGTGATAGATTCCGTACGCAATCGAGAGCAAAAACGCGGGAACGGCAATCTTCGCTGTCAATCCCAGCCATTTAAAGCCAAAAATCACAATGATGGTTACAAATAGTCCAGTAATCGTTGCCGCTAACGGAAATCCTAATATCCCACCTACAGCATCATTTAAACCATTTGCAAATACAGAGTTCTGAACGCCAAACCATCCAATTGTACCAACGGCAATCACAAAAGCAATCATACTGGAGCCGTATTTTCCAAATCCGGTCCATCTGGAAAGCATGCTTGTCGAAAGTCCCTCGCGCATGCCGGCAATTCCAATGAAAAAAGTAACGACCTCCAGCAGGATTACTCCGAGAAAGCTCGCTATTGCCGCATCCCAGAATGTCATCCCAAAACCGAGCGACGCTCCTAAAATAAATTGACTGAGCGATGTAAAAGCTCCGATCCGAATCACAAGTATTTCCCACATAGGTACTCTCGCCTCTTTTGGTACCCTCGTCAGTGAGAAATCGTCCGCCATTTTGGAATTACCAGCCATGATCTCCGCCCTCCTTTGTCATTATGGTGAGAAACAAACATGCAAAAAGTTTGGTTTTGCACAGCTCCTTTCTTAGCTAAGTCATTTACGAGAATTGAATTGGAATATTGTTTACTGTCTGACAATTTTAAAAAGCAATTCCCATGCCAACCTTTGTTGACCTCATTTTGAGAAAGTGAGAGCGGTTTTGAACGATTTTTCTATTTTTTCTCAAGGAAAAGCGTTATTTCGAGCTATGAACACGTACTAAATTTGAATATCATGTCCATATTTAATGATATTTCTCATGATTTCGCATTTTTTCTCTGTTTTTATCAATTTGATAATTTTTTGATAAAAATAAGCATAAAAAAGACTGGATATCTAAAAGGACGGCTCATCCTTTTTTGAATCCAGTTATTTTATTAGCACTATTTAAGGGCAAGCTCTGCTTAACCGGCTGAACCAATACCAGTACACGTTTGAAGTGAACCAATTGCCTTCACCTTTATACGCAACGCTTTTGTTGGCATATAGGAAAGCGGGATCGTCTCAACCGTTTGAACGAACACCGTTTCTGGTATCGCTCCTGCGTGTATCGCCGATTGAATGGCCTCTATTTTTGCCAAGTGAATCGTTTCTTCACGGTTCATATCCTCCAGCCAGTAAATCCGATCGACACTCCCACTGACCGGAGCGATACAGGTCCCGATCGCACTCGCATTCTCATAATGCGTGGGATGAAGCACGTCTGCCCACGGATACTTGAAAGCAGCTGCGAGAGGGGCACTTTCTTCTCCTACAAAAACGATCGGGAGCGGCTCAAAGCGAGGTTGGAATCTCTGAATGGCGTGGTAGACCGTATCTAACAGTTCATCATTAACAATAAGCTGACCGCGATGTGGCAAACGTGTGATATCCGGCATTTGAAGATTCACGCTTATTCCCGCCATTTTTTGATTTCGTCGTTTTTCACGTGGAAAACCACCCTCAATCACACCAACACAAACATCTGAATGACTCACGTCAACAACGACACAATCCTGTAGGCCCGTCAGGAGAGAAGCACCGCGAAAGCTGTTCGATATTCTGGAGCCAAACGTGCGAATCGGATGATACAAAACAGATTTGTACGACAAAAGCGATCCATCATTTTGCGTAAAGGATATATTCGCATCGATGCGACATTGCTTCATCAAGTCTTCCAAGCCTTTTAGCGAATGGATGATGACTTTGGACAGTGCAGAATTGAGAATCGCAGAATTTTCTCGTTCCAAAAACCCGATACTTCCCAGCTCGTGAGACATGGTAATCGGGTAATCATCGCCCAAGATTTCGTGAATCCAGTCGGCGACGAGCTTTTCATGGGAGTGGTTCACTGGCGAAAACGATCCCGTAATGGCAAATGCCTCAAAGCCCAAGTGATGGGTGGATCGTAAGTATTTTTCTATGTCTTGTTTACACGGTTCGATCCAGGTTGGACTCCCATCCAGCTCGTGCCCACCTTGCACATAAAAAGTGCCTAGCCCTAAAGCTTGATGGATGAGCATGGGTCCTCCGTATAAAGGGGGTATCGTGCTCTTTGCTTGTCCGATCCGAATGGAGCAAACCTTGGCAAGATGCTTTCCTTCCAGGAGCGCATTGGCAAAATAGTCAGTACCAATGATCACATCACATATCGTCGTGTGTACCTGATCGATCTGCGTTAAAATTTTTTCCAGAACTGTCCCTATTCCTTTCACCAAACTATCCGGTGCTGTCGTTTCCTTGGCCAGTGCCAAAATCATACCATGCTGGTCCATGACGACAGCCGTTGTGGAGCCTTTGTCTACATCAATACCTAACCGGTGCATGAATATCTCCATTCCCCTCTTCAGCTAATAGATGTTCGGCTGGAGTGTATGAGTCGGCAATGCCGAAGTTCCACGGACCGATAACATCCATCATCTTGGAATGCCGCAAGACGATTGGACAAGGAATGACGATTACCCAAACATTCATATGCGATTCTAGATCTTCTATTAGAACGGGGAGTCCGGTGTCGGAATCCAGCACACAAATTAAATCAGGTACCGTTGTCAGGATTCGTTCCCCTTTTTTGGCGAGCAAATATTCACTTTGAAATTGGATCTCAATTTGTTCACTGTGATAGAAACCAGTTCCTTCTACGAAAAACTCTCCGCGCAGCAGTCCATTCTTCAAGTATCGTTGAAGCTCGACTACTTTTCCTTCGATCAGCTTGAAAGGCCGACCATAGATTGAATTTTGCAGCTCTCGAGCCAGATTCGTAAAGACGCGATGAACGTCAGCCCCTGCATGCAGCACGGCTTCGCCAATCCGTTGTGACAGCAGGAAGTTATGCGGAATTCCTACCTCCTGCAGCATTTTTGCCTTCATGGGAAAGCTGGCTGTCGCGACTGAGCCTCCCATTTTTGTCATGGATACCCGTCCTATTTTTTCGATCTCGATATTCGATGGACTGATGATTTTTTCTGAATAACCATTGCTCGCGCAAAGGATTAACGGACTTGCGTGAACACCAAATGCATGAAAAGTAGTCATTTGCAGCTCCGGAAATGCACGGCCCATCCCATCGCAATCGACTACCGGAAGATTTGTCAGCGCTGCCGTCAGAACTGGAGGGAGTGCATTGATCCCGCCAATTTCAAGTGAAGTAATGGCATGGGCTTTACACCGCTCTGCTTTTTCCATCTCTCTCAGTGCCATGACCATTTCATGACCTGACATCATTTTTTCATAGTGAATGGCAGGTGAGCCCATCAGTGCGATCGTCACCACCCAATCTTCGTCCTGCAGTTCAAAAGGAGATACGAGCTGCACAGGACCAAACTCGCGGATGGCTTGCTTCGCCATGATCTGTAACAAAGCTGGATCACCTGCACCGCCTGAGCCCAGAAACATGGCGCCGCAAGCAAGTGAATCGACAAAGCGCTCATCGATACTTGTAGTCATTCACGCACCCCCTCCCCTCTATCCTTTTCGATTGATCCTTTGCAGGCGTCTGTAAAGTGTGGCAACACTGATGCCCAAAAACTCAGCTGCTTTTCTTTTTCCTTCGGTGCTCTTGCCGAATCGTCGAACGGCCTCAATGATCAGCTGTTCTTCACTCTGCTCGAGTACGCCCTCAACGGCAGCCCCTTGATTGTCCATAGCATGAGGGCTAGACGGAAAGTGTTGTAGTGGCACAGATAAGATTTCATCATTTGCCTGATTCCCTCGAATCGAAGCTGGCAAGCTGCTGATCGTAACGAGATCTCCAATTTCCAAATTCACAATATATTCCAGCGTGTTCTCCAGCTCGCGAATGTTACCTGGCCAATGATAATCCATAAAGCATTTTATCGCCTTCGTCGAGAATCGCTTTGGTTCCTTGCCCAATCGGTCACCGAACCATTTTAAATAAAATTGAATTAAATCGTATAAATCCTCTTTACGATGCCGCAACGGTGGGACAAAAAGCGGAATAACATTTAGGCGGTAGAACAGATCTTCACGAAATTGACCACTGACAATCATCGCGTCCAAATCTTTATGAGTGGCGGCAATTAAGCGAACATCTACCGGGATGCTTTCGGAGCCGCCGACTCTTTCCATCCGACGCTCTTGCAGGACCCGCAGCAGTTTTGCCTGCAGATATTGCGGCATGTCACCGATCTCATCCAGAAATAGCGTTCCGTTTAGTGCTAATTCGAATCTACCGGGCTTGCCGCCCTTTTTGGCTCCGGTAAACGCTCCATCCTCATAACCGAAAAGCTCACTCTCGAGCAGCGCTTCCGGGATTGCCGCACAGTTGATCGCAACAAAAGGTCCATTTTTCCGTTCGCTATTGCGATGAATAGACTGGGCGAGCACCTCTTTTCCCGTTCCACTCTCCCCACGAATCAAAACCGTTGAATCGCTTTTCGCAATCGTTCTTGCCTGCTCTTTTAATGCCAGAATCGCTGGGCTATGTCCACGAATATCTTCAAAGTTATATCGCGTAACAAATTTGCGATTTTTTTCGGACTCTGTTTCCTTTACTTGAATCGTAAATTGCAGAATAGCCCCCGTTACACGCCGATCTACAAAAAGAGGATGCAAGCGGCATACATACGCATGCCTCTTCCCCCTTCCATCCATTAGCTCAACTGCGAAATCGCGCAAGGGCTTTCCTTTTTTAACAAATTCAAGCAGCTTGGGTGTATCCACGAGTGTTTGAAGAGTCTGATTGAGAAGTACCACTTGAGAGCGCTGCCATATATGCTCTGCAGCTGGATTGGCATGTATGACTACTCCAGTCGTATCGACAACCAGAACAGGTAAGGTGATTAACGACAGCAGGCCCTCAACTTCTTGCAGCAGCAGCTTTCTTTCCTTGATTGTCTGATCTGTCATGTTCAGCCCTCTCAGCACAAGCTTTTTCATTTATGATTCATTATAGCCGTACTCTCTGTTAACAAAAAAGGATATCGCCCAAATAAAAAAACTCTATCGAAGCGAATTAGCATGAAGTACGAAAAAAAGCCATGATAGAGATTTCGCTTCTCCACCATGACTATAAGTACTACTTCGCTTCTCTTTTTTCTTTTTGTTTCAGAATGTGCCCCATAAAATTAAGCATGGTCATAGCTGCTACGCGTGTAGTTGCGTTTGTAGGATCGTACTGTGGTGCTACTTCAACCAAATCGAAGCAAATCACATTGCCTTTTTCCGCGATTCCAATCAAAATATCGTTTAAAAAGTCGTAGGAGAAGCCACCAGGCGATGGCGAGCCTGTTCCTGTTGCCAAGGAAATATCGAAGCAATCAATATCGATGGTGACGTAGTACTTATCTGCTTTTGGAATTTGCGCCAGGACGCCTTCCACGCCAAGCTGCAAAGCTTCCTTCGCTGAAATCAATTTGCTGTTGTACGCTTTGGCTGCTTCGAAGTCTTCTTTTCGACTACTGCCGAGACCACGCAATCCGATTTGCACCATTTCCTTTATATGACTCATTTCCGACATTCTCCGCATCGGGCTACCATTTCCGAAGCGCTGTCCGCCAGGTGCGTCTGACCAATCCAGGTGAGCATCAAGCTGGATGACGGTCACTTCCCCTTCATCCTTTAATCCTCTGGCGATTGGTATCGAGATGGAATGATCGCCACCCATGATGGCTGGTATCGCTCCTTTTTCTCTAATTTTGCTGACAGCATACTCAATCGCATCAAAGGAGCCCTGAATATCTCCGTGAACGACATCCGCATCACCAACATCTACGATTTTAACCGACGCGCCCAGGAATACCTCATCTCTTTCCGGATCATAAAAGCCTGCGTCTCCTCGTCCGTAGTGCGTGGACACCTCACGAATACGTCTCGGACCAAAACGACATCCGGATAAAAAACCAACTCCTGTATCATAAGGAACCCCGAGAACCGCAACATCTGCATCCAGCTTTTCGAGATCATCACAAATCGGGTATTTCGCGAACGTGCAAATTCCTGTAATCGGCATGTTTACTTTTTTCATGATCGTACCTCCAATGGTAGAGTTAGTAGTTTAATGAGCAAATAGATTCGTAAAAATAACGATGGATGGTACTCCAACGATATCTACTAGCATTGATCCACTTACGGGGATAATGAAAAAGGCTTTACGTGAAACCAGACCATACTTCTTTGTTACCGCATCCATTACTGCCAAAGCATTTGCTGTCGCGCCTAGTCCATGACCGATAAAACCGGCTGCCAGTAATGCTGCATCGTAGTTTTTTCCAGTCACTTTGAAGATAATTAACCATGCGATCAAAATGATAGCGATCGTTTGGGCAACTAAGATAATGAGTAGAGGAATTGCAAGATCATACAGCTCCCAAATTTTCAAATTCATCATCGCCATAGTTAGGAACAGCTCAAGTGCGACTACAGATACAACATCAAGAGTTTTGCTATCGATCTTGACGATATTTTTCTTGTTATTAAAGGAGGCAAAAAGCAAGCCAACAAATAAGCTGAAGACATGTCCTGGAATCGTAAACCCTGTGATATTCGTCAGCCATTTGGCTACATTCGTCCCGAAAGCCAGAACAATGAGAACGACAGCGATTACCGTCACAACATCTATATAGTTGATGTTTTTCTCTGGCTTCTTTTCTTCAGAGAGATCGACGCTTTTCTCCCAGCTGTCGTCCGTTTCGATCTTCAACTTATTCCTTTTAATCAACCAGTTTCCAAGAGGCCCACCGATTAAGCTTCCCGCAACCAAGCCATATGTCGCTGCAGCAAGTCCCACTGTTAAAGCCCCTGTTCCACCCGCTGCTTCTATGGAGGGTGCCATCGCTGCTGCCATACCATGACCGCCTTCTAATGCAGCAGCACCTGATGCAATCCCAAGCAAGGGTTCAATACCGAGCAATATAGCAAGTGCTACGCCAAATCCATTTTGGAAAATTGCTAGTCCCCAGCAAACGAGAATGTAATAGAATAAGACCTTCCCGCCCTTTTTGATCAAGGAAAGACTTCCTGCCAATCCGATGGTTACGAAGAAAACAAACATAAGCAAATCGCCCATCGTATTGTCGACCTTGACCTGCACAATCTCGAACTCTTTTAAGAGCCAGACAATGACTGCAAAACTAAATCCGCCGATAACGGGACTTGGAATGCAGTACTTTCGAAAAAAACCAACCTTCTTGTTAATCCACATCCCAAATAAAAGCAGTATCACACCAATGGCTGTTGAGGTAAGCAGATTAATCCCTAATGTCCCGTCTTGTAAGCTCACAAATCATGGATCCCCTTTCTATCAAAAGATTCAGACGTCTTATGTCCAAGACTATCATGTAAGCGGAAACAAAAATAATCCGAGAGATTTATCAACTAATAGATAAACTTTATTAGTAGCCATGTCATTGCCCCATCCGATAGAAAACCAGCGCTCGGACTTATTTCCTGCGCGCTGGTTCGCTGTTCACACAAACATTCTTTTGATATCGGACACGATTGGCGATATTTCTTCTGCTTTTAGATGAACGAGCGCGATGCTCGTTGTAAATTCGAGAGGAAGAACGAGCGGTACTTTTTTCAAACGCTGGCTAATCACTTCATCCTCGACGGCATTTTCCGGGAGAAAGCAAATCCCCATTCCTTTCATGACCAGTCTTTTAGCCGCTTCCATGTTATCAATATCGACAATTAAGTGCTGTTGAAACTTGACCGTCTCAAGCAAGCTCCTGATCCCTAACCACTCCGGAGAATTATGGTCATAGAAAATGATATTGTGCTCTACGACCTGTTCGATTGTGACGCTCTCCTGGTGCACTAATGGATGATCAGGATGTGCGTATAAGCCTACACGATAGTTCAACAACACTGTGGAGTCGATGCGTGGATGATTAATCTCTCGAATGAGACCACAATCCACTTCGTTATTCAAAACTTTGGACAGCGAGGACTCCGAATGGTCCGAAACGATCTTAAACCGACATGCCGGAAACCTGCTTTGCAAGACAGGAAGAATCTGGGGAATGACATAATTTGAGATGGAAATGGAGCAGGCGATTTTAACTTGATCCGGTATATACAGTTGCTGATTCATTTTATAAACCGATTCCTGGTACTCACGTAAAATCTTTTCAGCATAGGGCAAGAAGCTTTTTCCCGCTTCCGTCAGCACACACTTGTTGCGATCCCGGATAAACAGCTTTTGGCTGACATCGTTCTCTAATGAACGAATGCGTGCTGAAATAGATGGCTGCGATAAATACAAGGCTTCCGCTGCTTTGTTAAAGCTACCGAATTGTACGACATAAATAAACGCTTTGATGTTTTGGATGTTCATTGCTGCTTTCGCTCCCTTCTGGCTGCCATGAGATCTGCTTTTTTTTTTCTTCTCCCTATTCTCATAAATAATAACTGAAATAGAAAGAGGTATTATTCTAAAAAGAGGGAAAATACTATTTATTATCTTTTGACGAGGTCCTAATAGAAAAAGGATAGATGGAGGTGTACACGTGAGTCTGCTAAAAGAGATTCAGCACACAGTCCAGCAAGTTGCAGAAGCAATATCCGCGGTCCTGCAGATCGAAACGGAAATCGTCGATAATGAGATGACGATCATCGCCGGGACAGGAAAATACAAGGATATGATTAATATGAAGGAGGAAGAAGGCCAGGTTGAAGCGGGATATTTGTATGGACGCGTCATTCGAACCAATCAGCCATTCTTTGTGGAGGATGCACGCAATGATCCCTCCTACGATCCGTCCGTCCTCACTGGAGGTACCGAAGAGCTAGCTGAGGTTTGTGCTCCCATCCATTACGATGGTGCCGTGATCGGGGTCATTGGCCTGATTGCTTTTGATGAAATCCAGCGTCGCTCGCTTCTCATGAATAAGCTCGTACTGCTCACCTATTTGCAGCGCATGTCGGAATTGTTGACCAGTAAAATTTCCGAGCAAGCCGCTCTCAACAAGTGGATTAAGACTACCCAAAAGCTGGAGGTCTTGATTGGTTCTATCCACGAAGGAATTATTGCGATTGATGAACATGGAATCATTACGAATTGTAATGAAACTGCAGAGCAGCTTGTCCAGATGGATAAACAGCAATTGATCAACACTCCGATCGAACAAATCTGGCCAAACTCTCCCATGCTAGAGGTGATTCAGACTGGAAAAGGCTATATTCAGCAGGAAGAGCATTACCAACTGGATCAGCATGACATGCATCTAATCGTCACAGCCCGTCCGATTCTGATTCAGGATGAGGTTGTCGGCGTTGTGGCTACCTTTCGCCGGATGGCGGATGCTCGGAGATTGGCGTATGAGCTGACCAGTGAACAGAAGGATCTCTTTTTTACGGAAATCTATGGACAGAGCCGTGCCCTCTCGCTGGTGAAAAAACAAGCAGAGCAGGTGGCTAGAGGAACCTCCAATATATTGATTACAGGTCAAAGCGGTACAGGCAAAGGAATGATGGCTGCTGCTATCCATTCTGCTAGTAACCGGCGGACCGGGCCTTTTATTATCGTCAACTGCGGGGCTATCCCCGAGACATTATTAGAAAGCGAGCTATTCGGTTATGTGAGCGGAGCTTTTACGGGGGCGAGACGAGAAGGCAAAGCAGGAAAATTCGAGCTGGCAGATGGCGGAACGATCTTCTTGGATGAAATCGGCGATCTCCCTCTGCATCTACAGGTAAAGCTGCTGCATGTGCTGCAATCCAAGCAAGTAGAGCGGGTTGGGTCCAATCGCCTTATCCCTGTAGACATTCGTGTAATCTCTGCCACTAATAAAGATTTGGAGGAAATGGTACGAACAAAGGAGTTTCGCGAGGATTTGTTTTTCCGTCTGAATGTCATCCCGCTGTACATGCCGCCTTTGTCTGAAAGAACAGAGGATATCCCCGTGCTCATGGATTATTTTCTCGAAAAATACAGCCAAATGTCTGAGCACAGCCCGCTCACTTTCTCGCCTGCCGTCAGGCGCGCTTTTAGCAGCTACCATTGGCCAGGCAATGTGCGCGAATTGGAAAATGCGATTGAATACTCTGTGAATATGACAATGTCCTCCTACATCGATATGGACAGTATTCTTCCGCGTATTCGAAATGCTTGCAGTGCTTCTCAACCAGTAACCGCTGAAACTGATGAACAGTCGCTGAAAAATATGCTTTTGGATCACGAAAAACAAATCCTGATTGAAATGCTGAAAAAGTATGGACATGGACTGGAAGCGAAACGACTTATCGCCGCGAAGCTAGATATTGGGCTTGCCACCCTGTATCGGAAAATTGATGTCCATCAGCTCACTATCGATGAGAATATGACATAAAGAAGGAGGTACATGGTGTACCTCCCTTTCTATTAGCTATGTGATTAATTGCGGAACCATCCAGTCGGCTTTACCTGCAAATTAATGTTGATTTGCTTTACCTCCGTGTACGCTTCATAACCGAAAGTCCCTAGCTCACGGCCAATTCCACTCTGCTTGTATCCACCCCAAGGTGCTTCATTAAAGGTAGGGTGATACGTATTAATCCAGGTAATTCCTGCTCTGAGCTTGCGAATGACACGCTGAGCCTTGGCACCGTCATTTGTAAAAACAGCTCCCGCCAGACCGTACTTCGTGCCGTTTGCCAAACGGATTGCCTCTTCTTCTGAGCGGAATTTTTGCACGACAAGCACAGGTCCAAAAATCTCTTCCTGTACAATTCGAAGGGATGGATCAGCAGCCTCCAAGATGGTCGGCTCAACGAAGAACCCTTTTCCCAATCCGTTTTCCACCAGGCGATTTCCTCCGCACAACAGCTTCGCTCCTTCTTCGACTCCGAGCTGGATATAGGACAATACACGATTCATGTGAGATTCGGAAATGAGTGGTCCCATCTCGGTTTCTTCGTCCATTCCGTTGCCTACCACAATCTTTTTGGCGCGTTCTACCAAGCGATCAAGAAAGCGATCATAAACACTTTCTTCGAGAATCAAGCGTGACCCTGCCGAGCATACTTCACCTTGGTTTGCGTAAATCGCATACAGGGCATAATCGACGGCAGTCTCAAAATCAGCATCGGCAAATACGATGTTTGGCGACTTGCCCCCTAGTTCAAGTGATAGCTTTTTGACCGTATCCGCAGCATTTTTCATGATGGCAATTCCCGTGTCGGTTCCACCCGTAAACGCTACCTTGTCTACCAGCTCGTTTTTGGATATCTCGTCCCCGACCTCGCTGCCAGGTCCCGTCACCAGATTAGCAACACCAGCGGGTAAGCCTGCTTGCTCCAAGCACTCGAATAGTAAAATCGTCGTCAGTGGTGTCAGATCAGCAGGCTTTAACACAATCGTATTGCCAGCAGCCAGAGCTGGAGCTAGCTTTTGCGCATTCATGACTAGCGGGTAATTCCAGCACGTGATTGCCCCTACTACCCCGATCGGCTCGCGCACGACGAGTGCTTGAATATCATCTGGCACGTCATACGTTTGTCCAGTCGGTTTTGTGCATAATCCAGCATAATAACGAAACTGATTGACTGCGTCAGAAACGTCATAGGTAGACTCCCGTAACGGTTTCCCGTTATTTTGTGTATCCAGCTTCGCAAATTCATCCGCTCGCTGCTCAATCAAATCGGCAACACGGTTCAAAATCTCCGCCCGCTGACGGGCATGAGTCTCTGCCCATCCCGATTCATCAAAGGCACGCCTGGCAGCCGCTATCGCCCTCTGGGCATCCTCTCTGCCGCCTTTGGTTACGATGGCAATCGTTTCGCCTGTCGCAGGATTGACAACTGGGAAGGTTTCTTGCGATTGAGAATAGACCCATTCTCCGTCGATGTACATCTGTTTTATCGGCTTAGACATGGATGAATCCCCCTTAACGAAGCACTTTTGTTTCCTTGGATAGCTGTGCAATACCTTCCTCGATGCAAGCCAGTACGTAATCAATTTGCTCGTACGAAATGATGGCAGGTGGCTCCAGGCGAATGACTGTAGCGTTGTTTAACGTACCGCCAACCAGGATCTTTTTCCCGAATAGACGTTTTGCCAACGTATAGCCGAAGCTGTTTGTAGCGAACTCCATTCCGATCAAGAGCCCTCTGCCACGGACATTGACAAAAATATCAGCGTGACGGCTTTGGATTTCCTTTAGCTGTTTCATGATATAATCGCCTTTTTCCTTCGCCATTTGCGGTATGTTGTCTTCCAGAATCGTATGAATGCCAGCGATCGCTCCAGCGCAGCAGAGCGGGTTCCCGCCAAAGGTGGACGATCCGAGGAGGAACGGATTTTCTTCCATTTTTCCCCACCATTTTTTCTTGGCAACCATCGCTGCAATCGGCATCACACCGCCGCCAAACGCTTTTCCTAAAGTCATAATATCGGGAACGACATTCCAGTGATCGACCCCGAACATCGTTCCTGTGCGGCCCATCCCGGTTTGGACCTCATCGACGATCAACAGGCATTGGTAGCGATCGCAAATTTCACGCAGACGTGGCAAGTAGTCGTCCGGTGGGATATTAACGCCGCCCTCGCCTTGGATCGGCTCGACAATGACCCCTGCCACCGTTTCTCCTGTATTAATCAGAATACGGATCGCTTGCTCAACCGCATCAGCATCGCCAAAGGGTACGTGCTGGAATCCAGGGACGAGCGGCAAATACGGCTCACGGAACGTGCCTTTTCCCGAAGCAGACAAAGATCCAAACGTTTTGCCATGGAAGCCTTTTTCCGTCGAAATGAAATACTTTTTCCCCGTTGCCAGACGCGCCAGCTTTAATGCCATTTCATTCGCTTCTGTTCCGCAGTTTACAAGATAGGAGTGCTGCAGGTCCCCAGGTGTGATATACGCAACGAGCTTTGACAAGTACCCGCGCAGAGGATCAACCATTTCTTGACTATGTAGCGCATATCGCTTAATTTGCGCCTCAACAGCCTTGACGACCTTTGGATGACGGTGCCCTAACAAATAAACGCCGTAGCCACCAAGGCAATCAATGTACTCATCTCCCATCGTGTCACGGAATACTGCTGCCTCGTCCTCCCATTCGACGACGGAAAAATCATTGGAGACAGACTTGCGATGAGCCAGTATCGCTTTGGTTACATAGTTGCTAAAGTTATCTACAGAATCAGATACGATTTTTTTCTTTTGATCAACTGAAAGAGTTTCACTTTGAATAAACTCCAGCACCTCTGCCGCCAATTCCAGTGCTTCTTCTCTTGTCTTGCGTTCCATACTTATCCATCCTTTTCGTTTGTAGTTGTTTCACAATTAGGAATAATTGCAAGAATGGTGCCACACGAAAAAGCCCGGTTTTCAATCTGTTTCCGCACGTTTTTTCTCATTTTTTAGAAATGAAACGACCATTATGACGGAAATTCGCGCTCTTCTATTCAGAACGCATCGATTCCAGGTGAGAAGCATTTCTTAAAAGTGAGAAGTCATCCTTTCTCTGAAGTATCTCTGTCGTATACGACTTGGCCATCCATGATTGTCAGGACCACTTTTGTTTCTCGAATCTGATCAGAGGTTACCATAAACAGATTACGGTCAAGCACGATCACATCAGCAAGCATATTGGAGGCAAGCGTTCCGAGCTCGTGCTCTCGAAAAACGCCATATGCAGGCCCCTGTGTATAGGCACGCAACGCTTCTGCCATCGTGATCTTCTCTTGCGGATTCCAGCCGCCCGCTGGCTGATGATCGTCATGCAATCTCGTCACTGCCCGATAAATCTCTGTCATGGGGTCTAGCGGCACAATTGGATAATCACTGCCAAAAGCAAGAGATACTCCATTATTCAACAAGGTTTTGATCGGCCATGTATACGGATCACGTTCTTTGCCAAAACGATTTAGGTAGCAGTTGTCTGCAAATGTTTGCGCTGCTGCCATATGTTCAGGCTGCATCGAGGCGATCACCCCTAACTGTGCAAAACGGTTAATATCATCAGGATGGATCACTTCGATATGCTCAATCGTATGCCTGGAATCTCTGGCTCCATTTTGCTTTCTTGCAGCCTCAAAGCAGTCCAGTCCCAAGCGTACCGCACCGTCCCCGCAGGCATGCAGCCGCACACGAAACGCTTCTTGATCCGCTTCCACGACCCATTGCTTCACTGTCTCTGGTGGAATTAACGTATCGCCAATGCTTTCCGGCCGATCAGAATACGGATCAACTAACAAAGCTGTATACGTAGTAGGAACCCCATCTAAAAACTGTTTTAACCCAGAAAACCGTAGCTTGCTTGAAGCATACTGCCTCCGCAGGAAGCGAGGTCTTTCCAAATTGCCATCGAGTGCCGCGAGAAAATGAATCCGGGCTTTCAATTGACCTGCTTTTTCAAAAGACTGATACAGCTCTAAATCTCCAAGCTCCAAGCCCGGTAGAGGAAAAAAGTCATTAATAGATGTAATCCCCAGGCTCGCTGCCTGGTTCATAAATCCGCGCAGCAATCTATTTTTTTGTTGGTCTGGTAATTGGAATGCTTCTCTCGCCAGCCCCATCGCCGTTTCATATAAAAATCCGGTTGGTTCACCATGAGCGTCTTTTTGGATATGTCCAAACGGCGGGTCTTCCGTTTCTCTCGTAATGTTCAATAGCTCCAGCGCTTTCGTATTTAACCAAGCACCATGACATTCTGCATTGAAGAGAAAGACAGGGCGATCCGGGATGAGGTGATCTAGCGTAGCACGATGTGGCAGCTGCTTGTTGTTCCAATAGACATGGTACCAGCTGAAGCCGAAAACCCATGGATCTTCCGGCCGGCTATCCGCAAATTGTTTGACCATCTGAGCTGCTTCCTCTTCTGAAGTTGCAGTCAGCAAGTTGACACAATCGTGATACAGACTACCGAGCAGCAGATGAAGATGAAAATCGTGAAAACCAGGCATAATCAATTGATCACCGAAATCATACACACGAGTTTCATGACCGATGTATGGCTTTATCTCTTCCATTGAACCAATCGCTGTGATCCGGTTGCCAGTAATCGCCACTGCGCCTGCCCTCACCTGATCATCGATTCCGGTAAAGATCGCATGGCTTGCCAAGACCAGATCTGCTTTTTCTCTTTCACGAACTGCCAATCGTCTCCCCTTCTTTCCTCTCTTCCCATTGCACGGGTAATATTATGATGCTGGAACACGCGTTTCGACAGAAGATTCTTTATCTTCAAAATTCATTTCGGGTGGGCGCTTTCGGAACATGTTCGTCAAATACATCAGGTAAATCAGTCCGATTGCCCCCCAAATCAGTCCAAGCAACAAGGAGTTCACATTCAGATTTGTCCATAGCCATATGTTGAAAAGGGAGCCGATCAGAGGCAGTACAAAGTAACGGATGGACTCTTTTGGCGAACGCTTTTTTTGTCTAATAAAGTAATGGAAAATGACAGATAGGTTTACAAAGGTAAAGGCCACGAGTGCCCCAAAATTGATAAAGGAAGCTGCTGTAACCAAATCAATGAAGAGCGCTGATAAGGAAAAAATGCCGACAATGATGATATTGTAGATCGGAGTATTGAACTGAGGATTCAGATGACCAAAAATCTTTTTTGGAAGAACGGAGTCGCGTCCCATGGCAAAGAGAAGTCGGGACACGCTGGCATGTGAGGAAAGGGCCGATGCGAAGCACAATACGATCATCCCAGCGAGAAACATCGAGCTAAACAAGGTTCCCCCTATGTACTGCGCAATCTCAAACGCAGCTGAATCTGGATCAGAAAAAGTATAGTTGGGATGAACCATATAACCAATATATGATACGAAAATAAACATGCAGCCACCGATCAGGGCGATAAGAGAAACGGCACGAGGGATCGTCTTTTTGGCATCGATCGTCTCTTCGGAGAGGGTCGTAACAGAGTCAAAGCCAAGAAACGACAGGCACAAAATCGCAGAACCGGCAAGAACATATGAGTAAGACACATCTGGGTTAAAAAAGGGCTGCATGGAAAAAAACGTGCCAGTCCCCATCCCTTCAGCAATTCCTTTGAAGGAAAGAATGATAAATAGTGCGATGACAAGAAACTGATAGGAAATTAACCACGCATTGATGTTCGTCGTCAGTTTGATTCCGAGCAGGTTGATAATCGTGATTGCGGAAATAAACAGCAGGACCCATATCCAGGTAGGAATAGATGGAAAAGCGACAGACAAGTAAATACCCGCTACCAAAAAATTGATCATGGGCAAAAACAAATAATCCGTCAAGACTACCCAGCCAACCAAAAATCCGATATGAGGGTTCATCGATTTTTGTGTGTACGTATAGGCCGAACCTGCTACTGGATACGCTTTTACCATTTGCCCGTAACTGTAGGCAGTGAACATCATGGCGATCAAAGCCACCAGATAGGCAGCAGGTAGCATCCCTTGCGAAGCTTCTGATGCCACACCATAGGTTGAAAAGACAGTCATGGGAGCCATGTAGGCGAGTCCAAACAAAACAACTGGCAGCAGCGTCAACGAACGATTGAATGAAAGCTGTTTTTCCAAATGAACTACCCCCTTCACAATAAATCATTTGGTATCACCTGCATCAAACGAATGGCGCTCAATTCTAAAAAGTATCACCTCCTTTGTTCGCTTGCCTAGCTGTGTGGACGATGCCTACTGCCTCCCATTCCATGCATAATTTGATTTCACTAGCGCTATTCTCTGTCTGGCGCCAGTTTTCATACTAAATCAGAAAGTATAATCTTCACGTACCTTCATCCTGATTTAGCAAGAATAACCTACCGCTAAAACGCGGTCGCTCACCCCTGAAGATTCTTCGATAATGGTTTTCATACTAAATCAGAAAGTATAATCTTCACGTACCTTCATCCTGATTTAGCAAGAATAACCTACCGCTAAAACGCGGTCGCTCACCCTTGAGTTTGCTTCGATAAAGGTTTTCTTATGAAAATACGATTATCGTGCAGTGTGCTCCCCCACCCCATATCGGTTAACCGATCGCTCGTAAGCAAATTGATCGGTTTTTGGTCTGGCGTGTCACGGCTCCACCATACTCCCTCTGCAACCGCAGTACCTGGGGGTATTTCCTCTGTCAGACGTGCCCATAGCTGTACGCTTCCCCGTTGATTGTACGCTTCTATCCAGCCATCCTCTTCAATTCCCCGCACTGCCGCATCAACAGGATGTACCTGCAGCGTTGGCTTGCCTTCCTTCTCACGCAACGCCTCCACTCCACCAAACGACGTATTCAACGTAAAATGAGCAGGTGGTGTCAATAGATGAAGGTCTCCTTCCTCCTCATCAACCTCCAGATAGGTCGGGAGCGGAGGATAGCCATCTTTTTTCATCTGTTCCGAGTAAAATTCCAGCTTTCCAGAAGGAGTTGGAAATCCGTCTGCGAACGCATCGTCGATATTGAACAGCTCAATCGTTTTCCCTTGTTGAAGATCATCACGCAGCGTCTCATTCGTTTGTAAGCTAGGAAATAGGTCCCATACTAGGTCCCTTATCGGTTTTGAGAAAATGTCTTCGGTGTAGCCCATCCGCCTGCCGAGTGCGGTATACAGATCGTAATTGCTTCTCGCTTCACCGAGTGGAGGGATCACTGGTTCCGCTTTTTGCAAATAGGTGTGCCCATAGCTTTTAAATACATCAAAGCTTTCAAAGGATGTCGTGGCTGGCAGGACAAGGTCAGCATAGGCGACTGTATCCGTCATGAATTGCTCGTGAACGACCGTAAACAGATCCTCGCGCAATAGGCCATTGCGGACCATCCCTGCATCCGGACAAGACAAGACCGGATTACTCCCCGTTACGAACAAGCACTTTATCGGAGAAACATCTTCATTCATGAGGTTGTACCCTAACCGCACATTGTCCAGAATTCGCGTCTCTTTTGACAACAGATCAGAGCGATAAATCGCCTCCATGTTGATGGGGAAGGCACCAGAAGTAAACATCAATGCCCCTCCTCCTGGCTTATGGAATGCACCTACGAGACCAGGCAAGCAGGAGATCGTGCGAATGGACATCCCGCCTCTACGACTGCGCGAGACACCAATTCCGATCCGGATAAACGGTGCACGCGCCTGTCCGTACATACGCGCCAGACGCTTCACATCCTCTGCTGGTACTCCTGTAATCTGCTCCACCCTCTTCGGCGTGTAATCGGCAAGGGATTCGCTCAATTCAGGAAAGCCCAACGTATATTTTTCGATATAAGCCTGATCGATAAGTCCCTCATCTACCAGCACATGCATCATGCCAAGCGCTAGAGCAGCGTCTGTCCCCGGGCGAATCGGGACGTACCAATCCGCTTGTTTGGCCGTGCGATTTTTATACGGATCAATGACGACCATTTGTGCACCGTGCTTCTTTGCTTCCTTGAAAAAAGCAAGCATATGCATGTTGCTCGAAGCCATATTTGATCCCCAAACAAGGAACAGGTCTGTTTGCTTCACAGATTCCGGCCGACTTCCAAGCATGGCGCCAATCGTGTAATTCCATCCAACATCCGCAGCTGGTGAGCACAGATTTCCTCGTCCTTGACTCGCTCCCAGCTTATGAAAAAAGGGAGAATGCGCGTTCATTTGGATAATCCCCATGTTGCCGCTTCCTTCGAAACAGTAAACGCTTTCACTCCCGTGTTCTTGAATGGTCTGCTTTAATCGTGACGCAATTTCATCCAAAGCCTCATCCCAGGAAATTCTTTCAAATCTCCCCTCCCCTTTTGCCCCGACGCGGCGCAATGGGTATAGAAGACGATCTGGAGAGTAGATCCGTTCACTGTAGCGAATAACCTTTGCACACAAAGCACCACGTGTAAATGGGTGAGCTGGGTCGCCTTTTGTAGAAATAACTCTGCCGTCTTCTACTTGTGCGACAATCGAGCATGTATCTGGACAATCATGCGGACATACGGTTTTGACTGTTTTCATGGCACACACTCCTCTTAGTAGCGGCATCCAGCAAACACTTCCAAAGCATTTGCAATTCTAATGCCACTTTTAGTTCCCTCTTATTTCGTGGCAGCATCTCTTCCAATTGCCTGTGAATGTTAGAAAATCGCTCCAACAGATTTACAAAAAATGAGAAAAAGTTCTCAAAAATGATAAGTCAACGAAAAAAGAATCCTCGTCTTGAAAGGATTCTATTTCCCATCGATTACAGACCGTCTAACGCCCACTCGCCATCGCGGAAGATCGGCTCTCTCTTCCCGTCCTCCGTGATGCCATCAATATTCATTTCTGCTCCGCCCATCATAAAATCAACGTGAATATGGCTTTTATTGCCTCCATGCTGCGCTAGCTCTTCGTCCGTCATGCTCGTTCCACCGCTGATATTTGTCGGGTAGCATTGCCCCAGTGCAAAGTGACAGGAGGCATTTTCATCAAAAAGCGTGTTGTAAAAAATCAGATTTGACAAGGAAATCGGCGAACGGTACGGGACAAGCGCCACTTCTCCTAAATGACGGGCGCCTTCATCCATTTCCAGTAAATGCTGCAGTGTCTCGTAGCCTGTCTCCGCTGAAAAATCAATCACCTTTCCGTTCTCAAGCACAAGTGAAAAATGGTCTATGAGATTGCCTCCGTAGTTAAGAGGCTTCGTACTGTGAACGACTCCATTGGTCCCATCCTTGTGAGGCATGGTGTATACTTCTTCGGTTGGCAGGTTTGGATTGAAGACGATTCCTTGCTGTGTGCGAGAAGCTCCGCCTTTCCAAACATGTTGTTTCGGCAAATCAACGGACAGCTTTGTTTCATTCATCTCGTAGATCAGCTGTTTGTATTGCTTTTTGTTTAAGTACTCCACGATATTGGCAAGCTTGGTATTATGCTCGTTCCACGCTGCAATCGGATCGTGCTCATAAATTCGTGTCACCTTGAAAATGATATCCCACAAAGATTCGATTGCCTGTGTGACTGGTTGATCGGGAAATACCTTATTTGCCCAGGCTTCTGTCGGAAACGCGATGATCGACCAGCTCACACCATCTGACTTTGTGTAGTTCCGGTATTTTTCCAGCGCAACCGCAGTCGTCTTAGCTTCCGTAGCGATTCGCTCTGGATTTATGTCTTTCAGAAGTCCAGGTGTTGGTGCGTAAATAGTGAGAAATGCTGCTCCGCCAGCTGCCAGCTCTTCGAAGCCTTTTGCCTTCCAAGCTGGATATTCCGTAAAGGCTTCATCTGGTGCTTTCCTGTACTTGATCAGCGATAGCTCGTCATCGTTCCAATCCACATGGACATGCTTCGCGCCAGCATCATAAGCCTTTTCCGCTAATACACGAACAAAAGTAACGGCTTCAATCGGAGCGCGGATGACAAGCGTCTGCCCTTGTTGCAAATTCACTCCTGTCCGAACGGCTAAATCCGCATATTTCTCTATGTTTTGCTCGAATGAATTCATTTTCTCCCTCCCGTTTTCAATACTTATCTTCCGTTGATTCGTGAGGTCTACTCTATTATTTCGAAATAAGTAGGCGTCGTTCCTTCTCTCATCGAACAAACATCAGTCTTTATAGGGATCGAATTCATCTGCGCCAGCCATACACACCCCGATAGGCTTTAACACATGTAATACCTCTACCGTTTCTTGATGCGCATCGAGTACATCTCCGAGCTTTTTATAGACAAAGGGGCTCTCATCCGTTCCCGCACCGCGTAACTCGACTCCAAATTGCTTGATCGCGCTTCTCATTTGCTCGACGGAGATTTTTCCTCCTTTTCGCGTCTTTGTTTTCCAATTCATTTTGCCAGCTGCCTCTGTACGGCTCATGATTCGACCAGCCCCGTGCACGGTACTATAAAAAGCATCCGCATTTTCCTCGGAGTCCTTCCCTCTTACAATCACCGAGAAATCACCCATGCTTCCACCAATAAAGCCTAATTGATTCGGAGCGGATGGAGTTGCTCCTTTTCTCACGACGACGACCTCTTTGCCGTTATGCATTTCCTTCCAGGCGAAATTGTGATGATTGTGGACTTCAAATACGGATTTCGCGCCTAAAATGGACAAGACAAGGTCGCTTACATAATCGCGTCCAGCGTAGGCATACCTGCCTGCCAGCGTCATGGCGCGGAAGTACATGTCTCCTAGCTCGCTATTTAGGTCAAGCAGAGTTGGAGCTTGATCCATGCTCTCCCCGGCTGCTTTATCTGAGAATTTTTTTCCTTGTGCCAAATTTAAAAATCCGCTTGCTGTCTTATGACCAAAGCCACGGCTGCCAAAATGATTGGCGATCCAAACATCTCCCGTAGACTCTTCTACAAAAATATCAACAAAATGATTGCCGCTCCCGACAGTACCTAGCTGATTACGTGCCAATGCTTTGAGAGTATCATGCTCTTGCTGCCCAATTTCTCGATAAACGGACCAGTTTTCATCGTCAAACAGATCATGCTCTACCTTTTTACTATTGGAGAGTCCAATCCCGAACGAAATCTTTTTTGAGATAGAGTCCATAATTGTACTTATTTTTCCCTTGATATCCTCGTACTTCAAATCTGTTTTGACTGCTTTATTCCCGCACGCGATATCGTAACCGACGCCAGATGGCGAGATTTGTCCTTCGTACACGACGACCCCGCCGACAGGCTGCGAATAACCTTTGTGATGGTCCGCCATTAGCAGTACCTGTACGACATTTCCATGGTTGGCGCATGTAACTGCTTGTGATACGGCATTTTCTAACGGATTACCCCATACTCTTACGTTGTTGATCGTTTGATACACGTTATTTTATCCTCCTAATTAGGCAGCGCTTTACAAGCGCGGGTCTATTTCTTTTTCTTTTGCGACTTCAAATAACAAATTCGCTGCGATTTCCCGATACGATTGATTGGTAGGAGAAATCTCGTCAAATGGTACAGAAAGCATTTTCGATCCAAGGTTGTATTCTTGCATGGATGTACGCAGCTTTGGAGTAATGTTTTTTTGTTTAAACAGCTTGCTGTACTTATGCGGAAAACGGTAATCGTACCCGTAAATGATAGATAAATACTCTGGATTCCGTACTTTCATATAAGGCACCGCTTTTCCCGTAGTAACTTCGGGTTTTATTACGAGCCCTTCCATCTGATTTTCTACTGTCATTTTTGAAAAAAACTGAGCCGCGTGCTCATATGCGCCCGCTTCTGTTAAATCTATCGACATACACTCGTCGTCCGATAAGAACGAATACATATCCGAGGTTTTCCAGCTTGGTACTTCCTCATCACCATTGTTATAGACGATTTTTAATAACGCAAACGGCTTATATTCTAGTTCAGCCTCACCGGCATACAAAGTGAGCTGCTTTTGGTAAATGCGTAAAGCCTTTTGATGCTCCTCGACTGGCGCGTAGGTATCAAGTGCGTCACGTACATACTTAAATGTTTGATACATCCTCGATCCGTATCGCTGGGTCAGTTCCGCTTTTGAAGTGTGGTATTGATCTTTTTCAAAGCCACTTTCTCTATACTCAGTAGCGAGCTTGTCGATTGCTTGATCAAAGCCTGTTTGCTTCAAAAATTCCAATTCGCTCTCCAACGCTTTTTCAATCGGGGTAAATTGCCTTTCAATCAAACCCTCTCCAATCGCTCGCCATGGAAGCAGCTCTCCGTCCAGTATGAGCATGGCAATCTGTTTTTCTTGCATGTACGTAGAAAACTTTCGCCATAGCTGATTGTATACCTCAGCTAAATCTATCTGATTGATTTTGTATCCGTTTCTGCTGACGGCAAAGCAAAGCTCCCGGTCCCGATGCAAATAAATGTTGCACCGCGAGCCCATATATTTGGGTTGCAGCACTACCTGCTGAACACCTCGTCCGGCAAAATAGGCTAAGCCTGATCGCAAGGACTCCAGATCACTATTCGCTTCATCCTTGTCAGCTGGAGACATGGTGCCCGAAATGAAGTTTACTTTGTGCTGCGAGCAGTACTGTAATCTACGGATTTCCTCGTCTGCCAAATCGTGAATCGATACGCGGCGCTCCTCCTGGAACAAGGATCGGAGCTCCTCAGAGAATACTGCAGAAGTAGATTTATGTGACTTGAAATATGGCTTATTCGTAATCTCAACAGCTGTTAACGCATTGCCGTGTACACATCCCGTGTCAATATGCAGCTTGTTTTTGATACGAATCGCGTTTTTGGCGGCCACATGACCAAAGATGTGATAAGGATGGTTCCCAGTCGCTTCCTCTTTAATAAAGGAGAGCTGTTCTTCAAGTACCGCGCTACGGTCAATCCGGAAATTACGTTGACGTCGCACAGAGTTCGTATCGAGCTTTCCTACATATTTGTTTTTACATGGCGAGTGGGTAACATAAAAGGTCGGTCCCGAAATAGCGTTTCCTTTGTAAAAAGGTTTTGATTTTGCATGCAGGTGGAAAAATTTCTCTTGCAGCCCTGGATCGTCGATCAATACCTGAATCGAATCAAAAAAGTTATGGAGAAGTTCTTGCTCAATCCCTTTTATCTCTCCATGCAAATATTTATAGACAAAGTTCTCGTGATTCCCCATGACAAATAAGAAGTGTTCCTGATTCTCGTATAAAAAGTGAATGATCTCTTGTGTCTTTTTACCTTTATCAATCCAGTCACCTGCGAGGATTACCTTGGTATTCTGGACTCTTTCAGTCAGCTCGACCCGATTCCCCTCTATTTGAAAGCCATAGCTCAGCAAGAGTCCTTTTAGTTCGTCCACGCACTCGTGAATGTCTCCCACGATGATGTACTTTTGGTCTTTTGGCAGGATCGTAGAAGCATAGTCGTCTCCATTTTCGATCACTACCCTGTATGCAGGAGTTGCCTGCTGCGTATCTATTCCGTAAAAATCTTTCGCACGGACTCGGTGAATGCGCGTGTAGCCTTCCTTTGAGAGCGCTCGTAAAACCTCTTTTTTCATTCGGTGCGTATGCGAAGTAATCAATTTTTTCGAACGCTCTGACGCATAATAGTCTTCGCGTTTGCGATAATCAAAGACAATCACATCCAGGTTGTAATTATTTTCTTTTGCGATATCACGGACCTTGGCACGGAAGTCTTCTGACAAGCCTGTTGTATCCACCACAACAAATTCAGCATTGATTGGAAATGAAGTGACCATTTTTACTTTTTCAAACAAGAGATGAAAAGCTTGCTCACTCGCTTCCAGCATAACTTGATCGTATTTATCAAATTCGTATCCCAGAAGCTCCTGCCGCAGCTGGTCCGATGAAATATATTGAACATTTGCCTTTATTCTTCTAGATTCGTCCACAAAACGAAGCCCCGGGATAAGCACCTCCTTGGCAAACGTTGTCTTTCCACATTCTGTGGGTCCAATCAGCATAAAAATCGTATGGACATTAGTCCGTATTTCCACGCTCATGCCCCCCTTTCTTGAGAATCACGCCTTGTGTGGTTTGAATCTGGTTTACCTTATCCCCTATCGAAATAAAGTCAACCTGCAATTCAGTTTGGCCGATCACTTCTAAAAACCACTCTCGAAACTCTTTTTGCCCCAGTTCCCATTGGTGATCGTCATGACGAAATCCAGTTAGTTCATAGTAGCGATTAAAATCAGCATTCGGTGTTGTAACAACGAATCGCTCAAAGTTAATAGCCTTCACGATTTGTTGTATAAACAAGCCAGCTTCGTCCAGGCTCATATGCTCGATGACTTCGGTCAAAATCACATCTACCTGTTCACCATCGTAGTTTTCTATGAAATGAGAAATAGAGGAAAAAGGTATGATGTTATCGATCTCTTTTGCTTCTGCTCTGCGAGAAACAGTAGAGAGCACTTCCTCATTTGTATCCACCGCATAATAAAAATCCTCCAGCTTTCCAGCGAAGCGAATCGCATAAAACCCTTCCCCACATCCAATATCAATAATGGGTTTATTGAATGAAAGGACACCTTCTATGAAGTTTCTTCTTTGGTGAGCGGTGCTGCCATAGTCAAACTGAATGTCGTACCGCTCCGTCTTCTCCAGCTCCGGTTTGTATTTACCGAATAATTGTCTCGAGGTGAGAAAATTGCGGGCAAACAGGCTGCGAATGTAGAACGGTGCATCGATTACTTGAATGCTATTTACGTATTTATCTAATAGGTTTTCGGAGATATCCAGATGCTCCTTGCCAAACATGGAGAAGAACAAACATAATACGCTGACGGTGTGCAGCAGTTCATATAGTGTTTTCTTTGTAGTTACAGTAAGAGAATAGCTCTTATGCGCGAGAGATTTTAGTTCAAACGTATAATCGGGTAAATGCTTTTCAAAAAAACCGACGTAATGAACCAATTCGATATGAACCATGTTGATGAAAAAAGAATGCTCATATCCTTCTACGTCACGGTCATCCTTTACTTTTAACGGAGCAGAAAAAAATTCATTGATCGCATGCAAAGGAAATAAAGGAGTATTGTAACGAGACACATTTAAATATTCAAAGCGATCATCAGCAGACTGTTTATACGAGATTTCATTGTCGGCATCCTTAAAGTACACATTGAACGTCGTATCATCTGTATACCAACCATAACCGATACCTTTTCGGATTGATCGCAGAAGCATTCCGGAGTTCGGGTTCTTTTTTATCAGAAAAGAAAATTCCGGATTCTGCGATTTCAATTGAACGATTGCCATTTTTATCTTCTCCCCCGACTACCTGTTTTGCTCGATAGCCCATACTTCTTGTAAAGCCTCACGAAATAACTGATCCAATTGCTCATCTACATGTACTGATTTTTGTGCGATCGTTCCTGTTATCGCCTCGAAATAATGAATTCTTTCCTCCAAAAAAGCATGAATTGGTTCAAGTTTGGGCTCAAAATCCAGTTCATCTCCGGCCTTCTTGCGTGCCAATAGACTCTCGATAACTGCTTTAAGCTCACTGCTATCTGAAACAAACACCTCAACTAAACGCTCAAATTCCACAGGTGGCATGCTATCAAACTTCTCGATCCAGCAGCACGCGAGGATAGGACGTAGGACATAAAAATACTTTTTGATCCTTACCTGGTCCCCCATCAAATAGTCGCGGTAGTTTCCTTTTGCCATGTTCAAATAGTGGTACAGACATGACTTGGGGGAAAACGCGTGAACGGCTAATTGTCGCAGCTGCTCCGCAACAGAGTACTTTTCCTCATATTGAATCGGCGAATGCAGCCATTCCAGTAGAGGTGGGTTTGATTTCCGAAATAATTGCAGTGCCTTTTTCAAATCCCAGCCGTTCACATCAAGCATATTGCTTATCGGCCTTTCAATCACATCGCGCTTCTCAAAAATGGATAAGTACCAGGATGGCTGCCGGATATATAGAAATCGCACATCATAATCACTGTCTTTAGATGGGAATCCCCACGCTCTGCTACCTGATTCGCAAGCAAAAAGGATGCGGACTTGTTCTTCCTGTTCAATCTTGTGTAGCTCGTTTCGAATGGATTGTTGATAATCAGGCATGCTGGGCCCACCTTTCTTTTGTTGTGTAAATAAGGCAAAGAACAAGATGCGTTCCCGGCCAGCTTGATCTTTTATAAAGGGAGCGATTCTACTTTCTGTACGATCGTGTCATAGCCTGCAGCTGCTTGCGCAATGTACGAAAGAACGGTATCACTCCACCCATAAATGTAAAACGTTTTCTCATCCTGTGGAGGTACCATCGCATGTCGATATGGCGCAATATCAACGATAAAAGCTTTGACATGCGGATTTACGACAGAACGATAGTTAAGCAGCTCACGATAAAACGGACTTCCGCTATTTTGCTGCTCATCCGTAATGATGATAATTTGATCAACTAGCCTGCGCTCCTGCGTAAGCTTTCTTACAGGTGCACCCGTATCGGTCCCGCCGCGAGCACGAATCTTATCCGCTTGGCTTAGGATGCTATCAAAACGGGAGGGCTTCGCATCCACTACATTGGTATCGAACAGCCAAAAGAGAGAGTTCCCTTTTGTTTTTTTATACAAAGCCAAAGCAAAGACGGACCCGATCTGCAAATAGTCTCCGCTCATGGAGCCAGAAATATCGAGAAAGATAGCTGTTTTCTCTCCGAGCTCTGGCAGGTTATCAAAGGTCAAATCTACCGCTACACGCAAGGCATCTCGCAGCTCCGGATGCTCTATCTGTTTGAACGCCTTGGCAAACTGGAACGGTAATATTTTGGTTTTCTCCAAGGCTTGACGATCCGTTAAACGTTTCACTGCATAGTCGAGATGAGACTGATCTTCAAACACTCCTGTCCGTGTTAGAGCTTGCAGGTGACGAAGCAAAGCAAAGACAGGCATTTGATACAGTAGCGCTTCCCAGATGGCTTTTGTAGGCTTGATCGCACTGGTCACTGTTTCATAAGGAAGCTTTCCCGTTTGAATCCACTCGATTTGTTCGTTTTCTGTCTTTGCCTGCTTCAGCTTTTCCACTGCTTCTATTTGTGGCAGAAGTGCTTTATTGACTTCATGACCGCGCAAGTAGCGAAACAATGCTTGTTGTTTGAGGTCGATTGGCTTTGGATGGGCCGTAGCGATGACGTCACCCAAGCTATAGCCCCGTCCCCGCCCATTGTATTTCAGCGCCCAATATTCAGAGACATTGGCCAGGAAGCGGTTCACTTGTCTTTTTACCGCTCTCCCTCCTTCTCCCCTCCCCATGCTTTGGAGAATGGTCAGAAAATCGGACAAATCTGAGGGGATTCGCACGACTTGCAAAAAAACAGTAGAAAACAAGTCTGGACGATAAAGAGACAATAACGCGAGGCCAAACAAAGGCTGTAGTCGCATGAATCCCTCGTTGCGAGCGAAGACAATGGCCTTTGCCATAAAATGCGGATTTTCTTTTGCGATCTCATGATGCAGCTGTGTCGCTTCCTCGATCATTTGGTTCTGGTCAGTATAAAACGTGTTGCCAAGTGTATTGGTCAAGAGTGTCTGCACATATTGTTCTTCTAAGGAACGTGTATAAGCGGAGAACCCCTCTTTGTTTTTCGTAGTTGGTGGCTGCGGTTGAAAAATGTTTCGCGTCATTCCCATATGTACTCCCCCTTTTGGTAGACCTTGCGGGAAAAGCGGAGATTAGTTCAATGAATTGTCCAGTGTGTCGCCAAATCTGAAATGTTAGACTGAAGCGAGGAAAAGTTTGAAAAGGTCGGTCAGTGCCCGCTTGGCACTGTCAAATACTTTGGATTTTATCGAAGGATCCCTTTCGTGCGCCTCGCTTCAGCAACTTTTTATCGTGATCATTGAGGAAAAAGGCGGATAGGTACAAACTGCTCTACCAACTGAGCTATCCTGCCGCAAAGACAGGAGTTGGACTCGAACCAACGACACGTCGCTTAAAAGGCGGAGTAACCCATCCATGCGCCTCAATGATCCTGGTGTGTGGCCATCAGCTGTTGTGTTGACCTCACACGCTTATCATCGCTTATTTTTTTGTGAGCGAACATGGCGAAAGTATTACGACTTCAGATAATTTTACCATTTTCCCCCTTTTCTTCCCGAATTCCCATTACAATAAGGGATAGCAATTACGCACAAAGCGAGGAAATGATATGGCTAGAGAGAGCTTTGATAAAGAAATCCAGTTCTTGCGTCTGCTTGTTTTGACGAGTGGCGCTTATTCTCGGCAGCAGTTTGCCGAGCGATTAGGGATTTCCGTACATACTTTTGATAAAACGATTAAGCGGTTAAAAGATATCATCTATACAATGTCCAACGAGCTCCCTGCCCATCAGGAAAAAGAGCTTACCCAGATGCTGCGTTACAGCTATTACGATTCATCAGATCCGATGCTTCTGTTTCTATTCCGCGCCAAATCTTTAAAGGAATCTGAAAGTATGCGCTTGTCTCTCATTCTGACTGCTATTCAAGAGCAAGCGTCGACTGCTGCTGAATTAATCGACGTATGCAACGAGCAGCTCCCTGCCGATTTCCCTGTCCCCGATGAGAAAACGATCCGCTCTGATCTCAAATACTTGGAGGAGGTCGGTGTCATTTGCAAGGAACCAGGCGGACGCCCTTATCGCTATCGTATTCATAATGAAATCGTGACAAGCTTAACCGACGAGGAATTAACCGATCTGTACGACTTTGTTGACGTGATGGCCAACACACAAGTCCCCTCTGTCCAAGGATACCTGCTCCGCGATAACCTCAAAAAAGTGAGGAAGCATGCTGACACGGCATCTGAGCTGTTTTTGTATAAATATCATTTTTATTCTCGCATCCTGGATGAAGCTCACTTGTATACCTTATTTCGGGCGATCCGTCACAGACGAAAGCTGTCGTTTCTTTATTTTTCACCGAAATCAGGCAAGCGGTACACATCCCAAAACACGAATCCTCTGTTTGAAAAAGAATCATCTGGGAAACAGGAGCTCGTCCTCCCCTTGAAGGTTATTTATGACCACCAATACGGTAGATGGTATTTGCTCGGAAATAGCAGGAGAGTTGGAATCACGAAATATCGGGTGGAAGGGCTGACGCAAATAGAAGAAAAGGAGAGTGTGCCCGAAGAGGAGTTTTCCCGTAAATGCGCGGAGCTTGATGAAAAAATACGATTCAGCTGGTTGATTGATACTGGTCGTCCAGTAAAAATTAAGGTGCGCTTCTATCATCCTGAGGGTGGTGAGCCTAATTTTATCAAGCATCGTGTTCAGCAGCAGGGTCAGTGGGGAACGATCACCGAGGAAAATGAGGAATCGTTTGTTTTTGAAATTATCGTAAATGGAACGATGGAGATCAGACCGTGGCTCCGCAGTTTTGGCTCCAGTTGCGAGGTATTGGAACCTTCTTATTTACGGAGAGAATTTATTGCAGAATGGAAGGAGATTCAATCGTATTATGAATCCATTCGAGAAAATCTTTAATTATCAACTGTTTGCCAGGCTCCATGAGTCGAGTACTGTTACGATTACCGCACAGGAGCGTACATGGCTAAAAACGATGCTTGCTCACCCCACTGCTGCACAAGCTTTTGAACCCAATACACTAAGCAAGCTTCAACAAATCCTAGAGCCAGAAGAAACGTATGACATAGCCAGCAGCTTGATTGAAAAGGCAAAAAGCGTAGAGAAGCAGGTTTATCATCCCTTGCTACGTCAGCTGCGTCGCATCATCGCCAGCAATCAGGGAGTACGAATCACGTACCAAAACAAAAATGGGAGAATCAGAAGCGAGCAATCAGGCTTTCCTTACAAATTGGAGTATTCGATGGTGAAACGTGAATGGTATTTGCTATGGTACCATTTGCGGCATCATTCTTTTATGGCAACCCGCTTCCAAAATATCCTGTCCGTCGAAAAGACAGCGCTCGATGATGCTCAAATGCAGATTGTAAAAGCACAAATCGAAACCATTCTTGATTCCAAAAAGGAACAGGCTGTCATTGAGGTGGTACGCTCTTATAACAAGGAGCTGTCACGTATTCTTTACTCCTTTTCCTGCTTTGAAAAGGATGTCGAATACGAAGCTGATACGGACACGTACCGAATTACCCTCACTTTTCTCATGGATGATCGCGAATATATCCTCTCGAAAATGCGCTTCCTGGGAAAGCGAGTCAGGATCGTCAGTGGTCAAGAATTGAAAGAACGAATGCTAGAGTCATCCGAAAAAGCACTCGCACGGTATGGAATTGATTGACCCCCATAAAAAGAGCCGCCCCTTCTCGTGATGAAGGAGCGGTTTTTTTATCAGCTCAGCTCGTTACTAATCGATTTGCACAGCGCTCATAATGCTGATGCCATGGGCGTATTCTTTCAAATACTGCACTTGCTGTCAAAACATCGGCGTCCGCGTACCGTTTTCCGATAATCTGCATTCCTACAGGAAGATGATTATCTGCCAGCCCAGCTGGAATAGATGCCGCAGGATGACCGGTAAAATTCATAAAATACGTCATGCACCAGCCAATCAAGGGATCGACTTCTTCGCCATTAATCATGCTTGGACCTACAGTATTCCCGTCTGCTGCATTGTCGACAGGCAAGCATGCCAGCGTCGGTGTAATGAGCAGATCGTACTTTTCAAAGACTCCTTGTATCGCATCATAAATATGCGTTCGCATTTCCTGATCACGAATTACATCCTGGGCAGATAATCGAGACGTTTTTTCAAGCCACTCCAGCACTTGCGGTGGAAAATCATCACGATGGTCTGCCAGCAAATCCAAGCCACCTTCCTTCATGCTGTCCAGCATGCGTACACTGCCCGGCATAATCAGCCGTGACCACAAATCACTTAGCTCCCGTTGTGTATATTTGATGCCTAAGCGAACCTCTTCAACATGTGCGCCTGCCTCGGTAAAAGCAGACACCGCTACTGCCACGACCTCTTTTACTTTTGGATCGACAGGGAAAATGTCAAAATCGGAGCTGTAGGCAATTCGCCAGCCCTTCACCGAGCGTGTCAGTGCTTTGGTAAAATCGATTTCATCCGGTAAACTGAACGGATCGCGCGGATCATAACCAGACAATACATTCATCGAAATAGCTGCATCTTCTACCGTTCGCGTAATCGGGCCTTCATACAAAAATGGCATCGTCCCGCCAAAGGCATTAGGTCGACCCGTATGCGGAACGCGGCCAAATGAAGCCTTATAGCCATAGACTCCGCACCAGGAGGCAGGGATGCGAATAGAGCCTCCCCCATCTGTGCCCTCGGCGATTGGCAAGAGACCGTCTGCCACCGCAGCTGCACTTCCTCCTGAGGAACCCCCACTATTTTTACTCAGATCAAACGGGTTGCGAGTAGGACCGAACAAATAGTTATCGCAAGTACCTCGAAAGCCTAGCAAGGGGCTATTTGTTTTCCCAACAATGATTGCCCCAGCCTTCTCCATACGCTCTGTATACAGACACGAAAAATCCACGACGTTTTGCCGAAATGCTCGAATTCCTCCAAAGGTACTAACCCACCCCGGTTTAAAATCGAATAAATCTTTGATCACTGTGGGAACACCATGCAAAGGACCAATTTCCTCGCCAGACATGAGTGCTTGCTCCGCTCGTTTGGCCGCATTACGAGCATCATCGAAGCCAAAGTAAATCAAGGCATTGATACTGCTGTTCCGCTCTTCAATTCGTTCGATAAAAGCCTGGGTCACATCGACAGGCGAAAGCTCACGACGCCGGATACGAGATGCGAGTTCACTGGCAGACATATAAGCTAATTGAATGGACAGAGACATCTTTACACCCTCCTAACAGTGGATACGTAAGTGTCATGATATATATTCTGAATAGTTCGACTTATCCATCTGATATCCTGCCTTTCTTATGTATCTATTTACCTAGAAAGTGTCAAAGCAAAAAAGCGACCCCTCCCTGGGAATCGCCCTTGTATCGTAAACCAATTTTCACGCGAAGTTTGCCAGAATGCATAGCGCTACGAGACACTCTCTTGTAATATCACTGGACTCGTCTCCCAGACTGTACTTGGAATCTCTCGCTTCAATACCGGAATGACCTCTTGTGCAAAGCGCTCCGCCTGCTCTCTTTGCTCTGCTACTGTAAGTCCATCTACACTGATGCTCAGAACTTGATGACCAAAAGCCTGGTGATAATCGAGAACTTTCTCTATTACATGCTCGGGACTGCCGACGAGAATAGGTCCATTCTTCACGTTGTCCTCCAAATCTTTAAACGGAGGAATGTCGTGTGGCTGCGTAAGTCTGGCCCGAAAAGCATCGTGATAAGGTCGGAATCTCTTAATCGCCTCTTCTGTCGTATCCGCTATAAAGATACTACCTCCTGAGCCAGCCCCTACAACTGCCTTTTTCGGATCATGACCATAATAGGCGAGGCGCTCACGATAGTGCTCAATCAGCGCTTTGTACTTCTCCTGACGATGCAATGTATTTGATGAGAAAAGAGGTTCGCCGTATTTTGCTGCCAATTCTGTCGAGTGCTTACTGGATGCACTTCCATGCCAGACTGGTATCTTCTTTTGATATGGTCTCGGCTGCGTCGTGACATTTTGCAAAGCTGGTCGATACTTTCCTTCCCACGTGACGTTTTCCTCGTTCCATAACCGACTGAGCAGCTCATAACGCTCAGCCAAGGAATCCCACTGCTCCTCTTCATTAATCCCAAACAGCGGATAATGCTGTGCAAAGTTCCCCTTACCTATGATCAGCTCGATCCGTCCTCCCGAGAGATGATCGAGTGTTGCGTAATCTTCGGCTACCCTCACCGGATCGAGGATGCTCAAAACGGTAACTGTGGTCAGCAAACGAATACGCGAGGTTCTTGCCGCGATGGCAGTTAAAACAATCGGTGGCGAGGAGGAAATAAACGGTGCTCCATGCCGCTCACCGACACCATAAGCATCAAAGCCGAGCTTTTCAGCGAGTATGGCCTGGTTCAGAATGTTTTGGAATTTCTCCTGCTGAGTAAAAGCTTCACCTGTCACAGGATTGGGCGTATTTTGCATCAGACTCATCAGAGCAAATTTCATTGGATGTTCCTCCCTACTAGTCATTTATGCTTGGATTTAGATAGGAAAATGGCAGGCTACCATGCGGCCATGTCCAATCGGAAGCAGCTCTGGAGCAAGCTCCCGGCATCGCGTAGTCGCGGCAGGACAGCGGGTGTGAAAGCGGCAACCAGATGGTGGAGCCGCTGGCGATGGAATCTCGCCCGAAATTGGAGTAAATTCTCTTTTACGGCTAGGATCTGGCCAAGGAATGGATGAAATGAGCAGAGCTGTATAGGGATGCGCAGGATGCTGAAACAATTCCTCTGCCGGTGCTATTTCCACCAGGTTGCCGAGATACATCACCCCAATACGCGATGAAACATGTCTAACGATATTGAGACCATGCGCAATAAATACATACGTGAGCCCCAGCTTGTTTTGCAATTCTTGCATGAGATTTACGATTTGAGCCTGAACCGATACATCGAGAGCAGATACTGCTTCATCTGCAAGGACGAATTTGGGCTGCAACGCGATAGCACGCGCGATCCCGATTCGTTGGCGCTGACCACCGGAAAATTCATGCGGGTAACGATCCGCCCAAGTCGGGTTCAGCCCTACCAATTCCAGCAGCTCCTCTACCCTCGCTCGGCGATCCGTACGGCTTATATTACTGTGTACGGAAAGTGGCTCTGCGATCGTCTCCTCTACCGTCCAGCGCGGATTTACGGAGCCATAAGGATCTTGAAAAATCATTTGCATGTCACGTTGAAGCGATCTACGCCTTGATGCCTCTATCCTACCGAGGTCCTCTCCACGAAAAAGCACTGAGCCTGCCGTAGCTTTTTCCAGCTGGATCAATACACGCCCTAGCGTAGTTTTGCCACTGCCGGATTCACCTACAAGTCCAAACGTCTCCCTCTCATGAATCGTAAACGAGACATTGTCTACAGCGTGAATCACTGCTTTCGTTTGACCGAATGACCCCCGGACTGGATAATGCTTCGTCAGTCCTTCCACTTCAAACAACCGCTGCGATTCCTGATCTGATGGATGACTGTCAGCAGATCGCTCTTCTCCAACCACTACCTCTGCTACAGAGGTTCCGTGTTGACCTAGGTCGCGCCCAGCTGACAGTAGATCGCTATGCCAGCACGCTGCCTCATGATCACCTGTTCCAACAAGTGGCGGTGTGGTAGTTCGACAATGCTCTGTCGCCAGTGGACAACGGGGATGAAAGCGGCAGCCAGAAGGGAAATCAGCTACATTTGGGGGAGTGCCCTCGATGGTATAGAGCACAGCCGAGCGATCACTGTCCATCGTCGTGATAGAACGCAGCAGACCTGCCGTATACGGATGCTTCGGTTCTGTAAACAGCTTTTGCGTCGGAGCTTGCTCGACAATCCTGCCCGCATACATGACAATCATGCGATCCGCCATCTCTGCTGCGATCCCAAGATCATGCGTGATGAGTAAAATCGACATCCCGTACTCTGCTTGCAAATCACGAAGCAGGGTCAAAATCTGCGCTTGGATCGTCACGTCCAAAGCGGTCGTCGGCTCATCCGCAATCAGTAGCTCTGGGCCGCAGGCGAGCGCCATTGCGATCATCGCTCGTTGCAGCATCCCTCCTGACATTTCATTCGGATATTGCTGAAAGCGAAGCTGCGGCTCAGGCAGTCCCACTCGCTCTAAAAGTTCAATGGCACGAGCACGGGCTTCCTTTGCACTTTGCTTTTCATGCCTGCGGATCGTTTCAACAATCTGTGTCCCGATCGTAAATACAGGATCGAAGGCGGCCATCGGCTCCTGAAAAACCATAGCAACTCGTTTTCCCCGAATTGACTGCAGAACACTCTGGGGAAAAGTAGTCAGATCTTCACCATCCAGCTTGACCGTACCTTGAGAAATTCGGCCCCGCTCAAAGTCAATCAGGCGCATGATTGCTTTGGAGGTAATCGTTTTGCCGCTGCCGGACTCGCCGACGAGGCATACGGTTTCTCCACGATCCATATGAAACGACACATCTGTTACAGGCGTTACTGATCCTTCAGATGTCGGAAATTCAACCGTCAGCCCTTTGATTTCGAGAAGGTATTGTGACATCAGCTGCCTCCTTTGAATCATCCGTTATTCTTTTTCGGGTCCAGCACATCTCGAATCCGGTCTCCAATCACATTTACAGAGAGGACAAATAGGGCAATGGCGAGCCCGGGAAAGGTGCAAACCCACCAGGCAACCGTCAAGTATCCTCTCCCTTGGGACAAGACCGTACCCCAATCCGGAATTTCCTTGATTACCCCAAGTCCAAGGAAGCTGAGGCCAGATCCGGTTAAAATGGACGTCCCAATGCCGATTGTCCCCATCACCAGAAAAGGGGCAGTTGAGTTAGGCAGAACATGCTTCCAAAAGATGCGAAATTCTGAACTACCAATCGAGCGCGAGGCGAGGACATAGGAGCGATGCTTCACCGTTAAAATCGAGCTGCGCATTACTCTCGCATAACGCGGAATCGTCCCAGAGGCAATTGCCAAAATGATATTGAGTGTGCTGGGTCCCAGTGCCGCCGCGATTGCCAGAGCCAAAAGTATGCCCGGAATGGTCATCAGCACCTCGATGAAACGCATTATGATCAGATCAACGAGTCCACCGACATAACCGGAGATTGCCCCGAGCACTCCTCCCAACACTCCGCCAACGACGACAGAAGCAAGTCCGATGAGCAGAGAATCTCGGCTGCCGTAAACGACAAGCGTAAAGACATCTCGCCCAAAATAATCCGTCCCGAATAGATGACTCACACTCGGAGGCTGCAGCAAATTGGTCGGGTCAATCATCGTCGGCGCATAAGGTGCCACCCACTGCGGAGCAATGGCACATATCGTTAAAAACAGTACAACCAGTCCTGCCCCAAACAGGAAAAACTGTGAAGGCTCCAACCGTCTCAGCCGATACCTGTGCAGTTGGACTGTCGTCCCAAGTGGTTTCGTAATCGTCGTTTCTTTCACTTACGCTTCCTCCTCCCTCACTGCGATCGTCGAATACGTGGATCGACAAAGGAATACGAGACATCTACCAGCAAATTGACAAGTACATAGATGATGGCAGTGAAAAAGACCACACCCTGTACGACTGGCATATCCTTCGACATGATGGCATCCGCGAGAATTCGCCCGATTCCCTGCCGTGCAAAAACAGTCTCCACGACAACCGTTCCGCTCAAAAGCTCGCCAACCATAACACCGATCATCGTCAGGGCTGGTATGAGAGCATTTCGCAAAGCGTGTTTGTACATAACGACTCTTTCCGTCAAGCCTTTCGATCGCAGGGTCACAATAAACGGCTCGCTAATGACCTCCAGCATCGTATTTCGCACCATCCGCACGATAAACCCTGCCCCGACCAGGCCCAAAGTGATACCTGGCAAAACAAGTGCTTTCCATCCGTCCGACCCTGCTATCGGGAATAACCCCAAATGGATGGAAAACAAAAGGAGCAACAAAATTCCTGTCCAAAAGGTTGGCATGGAAATCCCGAACAAGCCAACAAACCTTGCTATCAAATCAATGATTCCATTTCGATGAATGGCAGAAAGCACTCCCAGTATCGTACCTACCAATACGGACACCGCAGCACTAACCGCTGTCAAGGCGAGCGTTGCCGGCACGTGCTCCAGGATTTTAGGAAGGACCGGCGTGCTGTCGATCCGCGACGCACCAAAATCCCCCTGCAAAAGCTGCACGAAATACTGCATAAATTGGACGTAAAACGGTTGATCAAGCCAGAGCTGCTGCCTCATTTGCTCAATTGCCTCTGGAGTTGTTGCGTTGCCATCGAGCAGCTGCAGCACCGGATCACCAGGTAGCACAAACATAATCACAAAGACAAGCATCGACGATCCAATGACAACGAGAAGGGAGGTCAGCAGACGAGTAGCAATCGTTCCAGTCACAAAACTTACCTCCTCTCTTACTTGCGAATGGTGACGTCGTACAATAACGGATAGCCAAGCAGATCGAATTTCAATCCCTCTACCTTTTTCGAATGAGCGACGGTATACGGAAAGACATAGATCGGAAGGATAATTGCTCTGTCAATCATGTACTGCTGGATTTGGGCGTAGATTTCCTTTCGCTTTTGGGGATCGCTTTCTGATGCGCCCTGATCGAGCAGCTCGTCAATTTCTGGGTCTGCCACATTAGACCAGTTCGTTCCGCCTTTTGTAAAAACCTTATCTGAACGGAACAGATTGCGCAGAATATCAGGGTCCGCTTTTACTTGGGAATTGCCGAAAATGTCGTACTCACCGTTTGTAATCGGTGTATTGGTATCTTTAGTAATGTTCAGATTGACCTGAATCCCGATCTGCTTCAGCTGCTGCTGAACAATTGCAGCGATATCATTACGTTTTTCGCGGTTTGGCGAACCATCGAGATAACGAAGGATCAGCTTTTTGCCATCTTTTTCACGAATTCCATCTGCACCTTGCTTCCAGCCCAAATCATCAAGCAGTTGATTGGCTTTGGCAATATCTTGTTTCACCTTGTTTTCGAGTGAAGAATCATAGCCAAGAATACCCGGTGTCAATGCGGACCACGCACGCTCGTATGTGCCCAAATAGAGCGTTTGAACAATCGTATCCACATCTACTGCCAGCTGGACAGCCTGACGGGCTTTAAGCTCGTTCCAAGGCTCATTTTTCGTATTGAGATAAAGCGAAAACGCAGTACCGTTTGTGATCGACTGATCTACGACTATGTTGGGATCATTTTTAAGTGCAGTAATCAATTGTGGTGGAACGGTCTCCGCAGCGAGCACCTGACCGCTCTGTACGCTGCCGATTCGCGTTGCCTCCTCCGGGATGATCTTGAACGTAATCGTATCCAGCTGTGATGGTCCTTTATTGTCAGCCCCTGGTGGTCCCCACTTGTAAGCCGGATTTTTTTCGAGCACGATTTGGTCATTTTCCGTCCAGCTCACAAATTTGAACGGCCCAGTGCCAACGGGATGCTTGCCATATTGATCCCCATACTGTTCAAATGCCTTGGGTGAGGAGATGCCGAGAAAAC
Organism: Brevibacillus reuszeri; assembly: GCF_002897295.1. Taxonomy (GTDB): domain Bacteria; phylum Bacillota; class Bacilli; order Brevibacillales; family Brevibacillaceae; genus Brevibacillus; species Brevibacillus reuszeri_A. The sequence goes on along the minus strand of NZ_BEXF01000006.1, from coordinate 144,312 downwards.
CTGAACTAAGTCCAGCAAGTAACGGTTCAAACGGCTCTGACAATTTGATTTTGATCGTATGCTCATCCACGACCTCTGCTGACGAGAACGTACCGAGCAAGGAGCGAGACTGTCCGCGTCCTCCGGCAAAAATATGATCAAAATTCGCTTTGACCGCAGTCGCATTAAACGGCGTGCCGTCTTGGAAGGTTACATCCGTACGTAGCTTGAACGTGTACTCTTTGCCGTCTTCTGATTTCGTCCAGCTGCTGGCCAGCCAAGGCTGGTAGGTACCATCTTTTGCTTGAAACACGAGGCTGTCAAAGATATTGCGAAACACCCGATGGGACACCGCAAATCCGCTCGCGCCAGCATCAAGCGTATCAGGAGAAGTAGCCAAGGCATACGTCAGTTCGCCGCCTTGCTCGTTTCCTGCCGAGGCAGCAGTCTGATCCGCTTGCGCAGAAGGATTTGAGCTTTGTCCTTGGTTTGATCCGCATCCGGCAAGCAGTGCTGCCGTCACAAGTGAAAGAGCAGTATGTTTTATCCATTTGTTTGTGCGTTCGGTCTTCACTGTCGTTCTACTCCCTTATTCGTGTATTGGTTGATGTCTCAGGTCAGCCTACGCTTTGAGCAGCCTGTGCTTGCTTGATCCGTTCTATTTGTCCGAGATGGTGATGCACATGCTTGATGAAGCCAGCTGCAATATCGACGACACGCACGGTATCACCTTTGTGGTTAATCGCTGTTTTTTCCAATTCCTCAGGTGCCAGTCTTCCAAAAAGCTTTGCATTGTATTGGAGCAACGAACGATAGGTATCTAGAATGTCTTCCGGGTCGCTTTGATTACCCTTCTGTCCATGGACCCACTGGTCTTGGTTAAACGCCGGAAGCTGCACTGTCGTACCCGCAAGTACGTCACGAATCCGAAACGAAACCACAATATGGTGATCCAGTAGATGCGTAAGCACTTCGGTCACACTCCAGGATTCTGCTTTTTGCTTCCAATGCAGCTCTTCTTTTGTTAACCCTTTGATCGCCTCTATTAATTGTCCGTGCAAGTCCAGATAGGCTTGAATATCGATTTGGCTCATGATTACATGACCTCCCATAAAACTTTTTATTATCTTAGTAAACAGATGTATTTAGTCAGTTTAAACTTTGAATGAAACCATCATTTTGTTTTTCACACTGATTCTCTTGTGCCTTTATTTGGCTGCGATAGCCACTTCATTTGCTCTTTTCAGTATCGGGCCATCTGCCCAAACGGTACTCGGGATCTCTTTGCGAAGTACTGGCATGACTTCGGCTGCAAAACGTTCGATCTGCTCCTGCTGCTCTGCCTCCGTCAGACCGTCCACACTGATGCTGAGTACCTGATGACCAAATGCTTCGTGGTATTTCAAGATTTTTTCGATCACAAAATCGGCGCTTCCGATCAAAGCCGGGCCATTTTCGATATTGTCTTCCAGGTCTGTAAAAGGAGATTGATTGTGCTTGGAAGAGTCCGTCGCATGAAAAGCATTGTAGTAGGGACGATAGCGCCGGACAGCCTCTTCAGCAGTATCCGCCAGGTACAAGGCTCCACCCCCTGCTCCTACTACAGCTTCCTTCGGATCGTGACCGTAATACTCCCAGCGCTCCCGGTAATGATCAATCAGTGCTTTGTATTTGCTCATATGGTGAAACCCGTTTGACGAAAAGATCGGATCGCCATATTTCGCTGCCAGTTCAGTGGAGAGCGTACTGGAAGCACTCCCATGCCAGACAGGAATTTTCGCCTGAAATGGCCTTGGCTGAGTAGTCACCTGATGAAGTGGCGGTCTGTATTTTCCACTCCACGATACATTTTCCTCAGTCCATAAGCGTAAGAGCAGCTCGTATCGCTCTGCCAGTGAATCCCACTGGTCCTCCTCCGTAATGCCGAACAATGGATAGTGACGTGGGTCATTGCCCTTTCCGATAATCAGCTCCAGGCGTCCGCCTGATAAATGATCGAGTGTCGCGTAATCTTCAGCTACCCTGATCGGATCGAGCACGCTGAGAACTGTCACGGTGGTCAACAAGCGAATCCTTGATGTCTGTGCGGCGATGGCTGTTAGAACGACTGGAGGAGCTGAGGAAATAAAAGGCTCGCCGTGTCGCTCTCCTACTCCATACGCTTCAAAGCCCAGTTTTTCGGCGAGAACCGCCTGCTTCAAAACATTTTGGAACTTTTGCTGTGTCGTTAATGTTTCCCCCGTTACTGCATTTGGAATGTTCATCATCAGACTAAACAAAGCAAATTTCATTGAATCGATCTTCCTTCCCCAGATGAGTGAAGTTTTGTTTCGATAAAACCGATAAGATTAGTTGGTTTTATGATTCCAAACTTTATCACCACGCCCTCTTGTCGTCAATCCATTGCCCAATCAGGGATTTCTATTGATGCATAGAAAGATTCGATTCAGCCTCTGTCGGATGGCGAACATGCCCGATCAGCTCTAAAAAGTGATTGCGAAGCTCTCCTCCTTCCCCTTTTAACGTAATAATGTTCGTACGCAAGGAAAGGCTTGCAAGGGCCGGAATATCAATCGGAAACAGCTGTTGATCCCCCACTTCTTTACGTGCGCAAAGATCAGGCAAAAATCCGATCCCCATTCCTTTAGCAATGCATTTTTTGGCTGTCTCATGATTGTCGATATTCAAATCGATGACAGGCTGCCGCTGCAAAGTCTCGAACAGGCTGTGCAGCTTCATCCAGTCAAGCGATCCGCATTCGAAAAAAACGAGCTTCTCCCCACCGATCTCGTCCAGTGTGCTTGGATGCTGCTCGTTAAATCGATGTCCTTGATAAACATACAAACGAATCGGGTCTTCATAGAACAAAACAGAGTCGATCAGGGGATGGCTAATGTTGCGTACAAGTCCCAAATCGATCTCTTTTTGCAGTACTTTTTCGAGTATGGTTTCACTTGGCGCTGTTAACAGCTTGATTTGCAGCTCGGGATTTAGCTGTTTAAGTGCGGGCAGCAGCTCTGGCATGATATAGGCGGAAACGGAGGCCGTGCAACCGATCCTCAGCTCGTGCAGGGTGGTCTGTTCGCGTCGCAGCTGCTGCTTGCCTTTTCGGTACGATTGCAGGATTTGCTGGGCAAACGGGAGAAATTGCTTTCCTTTTTCCGTCAAAGAAAAATTTTTGCCTTCCCGCAGAAACAGCTTCACATCCAATTCCCGCTCCAAGGTTTGAATACGTGCCGATATAGATGGCTGGGATAAAAACAAGGCATCCGCTGCTTTATTAAAGCTGTTGAAATGGACGACATAAACAAATGCCTCGAGATTTTCAATATTCATCCAATCGCCTCCTTCTATTTTGTAAAAGGTAATTTGTCGCAATCGGCTGCATCGGACATGCATATTTTGGACCTATTCAAAAAGTGAGATCCGTTTTCCTAGGGAGTTTACACCTTGAAACGTCTTGGCATTGAATGCTTCGATGCACATCACCTCGGAAACATTCAAGGGCTCTGTCTTCACCATATCCTGGATCTGCGCGTCACTGTAAAATTCAAATGCATATCGGTGCAGGAAGCGGATTCTCCATACCTTTTGCCCATGGAGCGCTTCTAAAAACTGCATCAGATGAGGACATAACTCAGCTTCAGCCTGAAAAATCTGTTGGCAATCCGGGCATCTATACTCCATATTCATCCTCCTAACAGCTTCTCTGTAAAAAAGCAAAAAAGCCCCCTCACTTGCTTGAAGCCATGCAAGCTATGGGAGCCTTCAGCTGTCTGATCGGCTAGATTATCCATTAGTTTAATCTGATTATTCCCAGCGGTCAAGTGAGTATTGAGTTCTCCATCTTTTCTTCATAGTCATGTGCTACCTTGGTTGCATCAGTAAAAAGGAGGTATACACGTGATTCCCAAGCAACTGAGAAAAAAACGGATTGCCCTGCCGTTGATCCTGACAGCTACGTTGCTGCTTTCGGCTTGTGCTGCCAACAGTCAGCCAATGGATCATCAAGGTCATGACATGGGAAATATGTCCCAGGCACCGCAACAAGCTACTGAGCCCAAAACCATGTCCGCGGCAATCGATTCCGCCATGGAAGTATTGACAGGAAATACTTTTACACTGACGGCAAAAGAAAGCATGCTTCATCTGGATGACAATACGATGAAAACGGCTTGGACTTATAATGGTACGGTTCCCGGTACACAGCTTCGCGTAAAACAAGGTGAGACAGTCAAAATACTGTTGCAAAATCAGTTACCTGAGCCTGTCACGATCCATTGGCATGGCCTCCCCGTCCCAAACAACATGGACGGAATTCCGGGTGTCACCCAAAATGCGGTTAAACCCGGCGAAAGCTTTACCTACCAATTCAAAGTAGATGTCCCCGGAACGTACTGGTACCATTCGCATCAAAACGGAGTTGTCCAAGTAGATAAAGGGCTATACGGCTCCTTGGTGGTTGAGCCAAAAGAACAGCAGTCGGTCGATAAAGACTTCACCCTTGTAGTAGATGAGTGGTTGAAAGACGATAGCATGGCTGGCATGAGTCACGGTGGTGGACATGCAGGAATGAGCATGAGCACAACAACTAGCGATCATTCCTCCATGATGAACAGCAATAGCAGTGAAATGCCCATGAGTGATGCTGAAATGATGCCACTGATGTACACGATTTTTTCCGCGAACGGCAAAACAGGCTCGGCGATTACGCCACTTATGATCAAACAGGGAGAAAAAGTACGAATTCGTTTGATTAATGCGGGCTTTCTATCCCATCGGCTTTATCTGCAGGGACATGAGTACAAAATTGTTTCTACGGACGGTCAGCCGATCAACAATCCGCCACTCGTAAGTGGTCAGTTATTGAATATCGCTCCCGGCGAACGCTACGATATAGAGTTTGTAGCAAACAATCCGGGAAGCTGGCTTTTGGAAGAACGCAGCTCAAATCCTGGGGCCGCATCTTTGACCGTTCCGATCTTGTACGAAGGCTATGAGGCTACCAAGCCAAAGGCAGAAAAAGGCGATTTGCCTCTGATCGATATTACGAAATATGGGGAAGCTGCAAAAAGTGATTTCTCACTCGACGATTCGTATGACATCGAGTATACGATGGATTTGAATACCGAAATGAAAAGCGGAGAAATGACGTTCACGATAAACGGCAAAACCTATCCAGACACGCCACCACTGCAGGTCACAAAAGGAGATTTAGTAAAAGTAAAGCTTGTGAACAAGTCTCCAAAGGATCTTCATCCGATGCACTTGCACGGGCACTTTTTCCAAGTACTGAGTAAAAACGGACAGCCCGTTTCCGTTTCGCCATTAGTAAAAGACACATTAAATCTACTGCCTGGAGAGGAGTTTGTCGTAGCCTTTATTGCGGATAATCCCGGAGAATGGATGTTCCATTGTCATGATTTAGGTCACGCCGCTCAAGGGATGATGTCAGAAGTAAAATACGAGGGCTTCCAAAGAGATTTTGTAGTCGATCCTACAGTGAATAACAAGCCTGAGTAATCACATGCAAAAAGGGCAGGAATTATTTTTCCTGCCCTTCTTCTTTTATTGCCGGTAGACGAACCATAGCCACCGTACCTTCCCCGACTTTACTGTTGATGAGAACCTCTCCCAGATGCGCTTCCACGATTCCCTGGACGATGGTTAAACCCAATCCAGCACCTCCGCGCCCCCGATTTCTCGATCGATCCCCACGGTAAAAACGCTCAAACACGTATGGTAAATCTTGCGGTGAAATACCGCTGCCATTATCGATCACCTGTATCTCGACAAAAGCGCCTGCTTTTTGGACAGTCACGAGCACTTTACCGCCACTCTCGGTATGTTTGAACGAGTTCGTCAGTAAATTGGACAGCACTTGCGCTAGCCGTTGCTCATCGCCCATCACCCTAACATCAGATTGAACCTCGCTTGATAGCGCGATTTGCTTTTGTTGAAAAGCGGCGGTCATCGATGCAACTGTTGCCTCAACCAATTTACCCATGTCCACTCTCTCCCTGGAAATCGTCATGGCCCCGGCTTCGGCCTGCATAACCTGATCCAGATCACTAACGATTCGAATGAGTCTCAGCACTTCTGCGCGGATCGCCTCGAGATGCTCCGGGGTGGCTTCCCAAACCTGATCAATCATCCCTTCCGTTTGCGCCAGCAATGTATTGAGAGGGGTACGCAGCTCATGTGCAACATCGGAGGTTAGTCTCTTTCGCAGCTCCTCTTGCTTTTCCAAGCTATTCACCAGGTTGTTAAACGATTCTACCAGACTGGCAAGCTCATCTTTTCCAGGCGGAACGATAATTCTCGTTGACAGATTTCCTTTTGCCACCTTTACTGCCGCCTCACTCATGGTGACAATTGGTCTGGTGAAACGTTTAGCAGTGACGATACTGACCAGACAGACAATGATGAACAGAGCAAGCATCGTCCATTGCATCGCATTTGTATGGGCGATTTGAAAATGCTCCTCCAAAAAAGTGGTTCCGGTGTTAGTAAAATGAATGCGTATAGAACCGACGACCTTTCCCTGCTCCACTATTTGTGTCAGCTCATCGTCACCACCAGTCATAGTAACGGCAAGCGTATCCCCAAAAGACCGGAGAAGCTGGAGGTTTTCATCATAGAGCATGAGCTGCAATCCGAGCAATTGGGAAGCGGCCTCTAGCTTTTGAAAAGCACTTTGCTCCCATTTTTGATGGATCGCATATTCGTCCGTGAGCATCGTAACCAGGTCTTGCTTATGGACTTGATTTACGTCACGCACATAGAGCGTAAAATGATGCTGCATTTCTTTGATGGAAAGAATTGTTGAAATCAAAATGCCACTCGCGCTCACCAGTAAAATAACGAGGGCGAGCCTCACCCAGATACGTTTCATCTCTTACCCCCGACTTTTGTCAGGATCGTCGAAGCGATAGCCCAGCCCGTAAACCGTTTTAATATAGACTGGCTGTCTCGGGTCATCCTCTATTTTTTGGCGCAAGTTTTTGATGTGGGTGTCGATCGTTCGATCATTTCCCAGAAAGTCCATTCCCAGAACTTCCTCTACTAATTCATCCCTCGTCCACGTACGACCCGGGTATCGAACAAGCGTTGCCAGCAGGCGAAATTCGTTGGGTGTGATCTCTACGGCCTTTCCTCGCAGAAAAATCCGTTTTTCCCCCAAGGATACAGTCAACTCCCCCATTTCAACGAGATCGCTCAAAGACTGATAATCCCCCATCCTACGCAAAATGGCACGAACCCTTGCTACCAGCTCACGTGGGCTAAATGGCTTGACTAAATAATCATCGGCACCAATCTCCAAGCCCCTAATTTTGTCTGCTTCCCCGCTTTTTGCGGTCAACATCAGGATAGGTACACGGGATGATTTGCGCACTTCTATGCATACCTCCTCACCTGCCTTATCAGGAAGCATGAGGTCGAGGATCATCAAAGCTAATGGATATGTCGCTGCTATCTCCAACGCTTGCCCTCCTTCTGACGCGGTGAGAACGTGATAGCCCTCCTTTCTCAAATATGACGAGAGGATTTCCAAAATTTGCGGCTCATCATCCACGATTAGTATGGAAGACATCTATTACACCTCCAAACACGATGCGAGGGTTACTCTTTCTCAGTATAAATAGAAATGATGTAGAAAATAAGGAGAAGCATTGAGTCGACGGAATTTCATCAGTCTCCTCTCATCACAGTAAGTGATACCATTTTTCCATCGAGATATTTCCAAACGGACATCGATTCGTTCTGTATACTCGCTTCAAACGTATTCGTCTCATACTTGTAAATAACCACCTGTGCCTTCATCGCTTCATTTAGATTTACAGTTTCCATCCTTTCCTGGCCTAATCGATAGATCGATGTCTCCGCTAACGTACCAACTGTGGCAATAATCTCCTTTACCCCGTCTTGATTCAAATCCGCTTCTACGGTATGGGCTTGAATTTGGAGAAGACTTGGGGGATTCTTGTCCATTTGAACATAATTAGTGATCGGACAATTTGCTCCACAAAAGCCCGTAATTTTCACATAGTCTTTACCAAATGCATCTATCTGCTCAATTGATATGGAATCCTTTTGTTGTAGTATGTATCCAATTTGACCGATATCAAAAGTAGATGAGCCTGATTGGATTGCGGCATATAAATTTTCTTGGTCTTTTTGATAGAGGAATACTACATAATCGTTTATTTGCTTTTTTTCGACTACTGTTCCTAGATGATTCGTTAAAGTAGCTTGAGGCAATGGTTGTTCCCAGTCAACTTTAGAAAAATCCAAAGTGAAGCTGTGTGGAGAGTTACTTGCCCCAGTACCAAGCGTTCCTACCAGATCTTCACTAGGAGTTTGTATGGATGCTGCATTCATTCTAGCTTCACTTGTATTAGACTGTTGCGCAGTAATAACGTCTTTACTCTGAGATGTTTCCTGATTAATTTCATTTACAGTACAAGCAGTCAGGAACGCGAATATAACAATCATTCCAATCCCTTTTATCTTGATATTCATTTTGAAGATCCATCCTTTGGCAAAAAAGACGGATGACCAGCACCCGTCCTAGATTTTCCTTTTCTGTTCTTTTCGTTATTTCACGCTATCCGCAAGCTCGTGCTGGATCACTTTAACGAGACTTGAGATCGTCCCGAGATGCATGGCTTCATGGACGATGGCAAAGTTGACAACCTCTCCCGCGAATTCGAATCGCAACGGCCCCATTTCAATAGGCGATGGCAGCGGCTGATCGAATTGCTCTGGAGCTAGTTGGCCAAGTCTCTCTAATTGACCTGTCAGGTACTGTACAAGCTCTGCTTTTGTCGGAGGGGCAAGAGTCCAATCCGCCGGCTTCGTTCCCGTATGAAAGAATGTCGCATAGGCTTGTGGTAGATTGGAGTGAAAAGGCAGGCAGAGCGAGAGAAAATAATCCAGGGAAAAGACGAGATGTCCCACATTCCATCGAATGGTATTAGCAAATGCCTGAGGATGAACGTCAAAGAGCTCCTCTGGAATCGCTTGAACCTGCTGCAATGCAATCTGCCGAACAGATACAGCCGTATGAATAATGTTTTGAGACATGGGGCAATCCCTCCAATGATTATCGTTTCTTGACTCGCGCGCGCTTATCGTCAACATCAGTGTACCTGTTAGAAAGAGAGCCAACAATCATGCCTTTCCGATTATAATGATTAATAAAAACGATGAGACGCAGGAGATGGATACATGGAGCTACGTCAATTAGAATTTTTTATCGCCGTTTGTGAAGAAATGCATTTCTCCCGAGCGGCCGAAAAGCTGTGCACCTCGCAATCCAATCTCAGTCAACAAATCAAGTTTTTGGAGAGTGAGCTTGGTGTACCGCTCTTTGATCGCCTGGGAAAACGCATTGGTTTGACCGAAGCCGGAAAAGTGCTGCTGGAGCAAAGCCGCCATGTTTTTTCACATCTTGATTACGCGCGTTCAGCCATCGCTGAACTCCAGAACGTCCAAAGCGGCTCCCTTTCAATCGGTGTCCTTCCCGGAGACGCAGATTTGATATTTAACGCGCTGCTCATCGAATTTCACCGTACCTATCCCAAACTATCCTTGTCCGTCATCGAATCTACGAAAATTCTGGAGCAGATTATCCAAGGGACGATCGATATTGGCGTTACAACGATGCCTGTTTCTGACGAGCGAATGACTGTCATTCCCTTATTTCACGAAGAATTCGCCTTGGCTGTTCCGGCGGGCCACTCCCTTGCCATAGACAAAGCAGTCCCCTTTTCCCAGCTCAAGGATTTGAAACTGCTTATGTTCCCACACGATCATCAAGTTAGACAGCTCATTAGCCAGTATTGCCAGCAAGAAGGCTTCCGACTGCAGCCGCATATTGAAACCACTACCCTATCCTCGCTTCTTTCGTTGGTAGAACAAGGGATCGGTGTATGTGTACTGCCTCGCCTGCTTCTCGAAAATCTGGCCAAAAAGGAGATTGCCATTGTTTCGCTCTTGAATCCTACTCCCAGTCAGGACATCTGTCTTGTCTATCGCTCGGACAAATATCTGGGGTATGCCGCCAAAGCGTTTATAGATACCTTGGAGACTTATATTCAAGCAGCGATAAAGAATGCAAACTTACGTTAATCGAATGTAGCGGTTGGAAAAAACAGGTGGGGGTTAATTAGCGGTGGGTATGGAAATGATTGGGTTACCGGAACGGTTGGAAACATATATAAACGCGTATGAACGTGATTGGCCCTTGAGCGGAACGGTGTTAGTCGCCCATCGAGGGGAAGTTCTCCTCAAAAGAGCGTATGGCTATGCGAATTTCGAGCATCATGTACCGAACACCACAGAAACGAAATTTCGGATTTGGTCGATTACCAAATCGTTTACGGCGATGGCTATTTTGATATTATTTGAACAAAGACAGCTTCTTTTAGATGATCGACTGCATCGTTACTTTCCCGAACTCAGCCAGGCTCCAGATATTACCATTTCACACTTGTTGACCCATACCTCCGGGCTCATCAACTACTCGTCACTGCCTGAATACAATAAGTATGGAAACAAACGGAGGATGTCCAGACAAGAGGTTCTTAATTTATTTGTGGATAAGCCGCTTGCTTTCACACCAGGCTCTACATTCGCATATCAAAATTCGGGCTATTTCTTGCTTGGGATGATCATCGAGAAAATAACCGGACTGACATTTGAAAACTTTTTGAGCAAGCATTTACTCGCTCCCCTCGGGATGAATGACACGGGCTTAGACAACAACAGAAAGGTTATCCCTCATATGAGCTCGGCTTATGATTCTTCATGGAATGATCTCATCTTGTGCGAATATATGGACATGAGCTCCAGCTTTTCCGCCGGGGCCATGTATTCAACAGTCAATGATCTCTACCTCTGGGACCAGGCGTTGTACAGCGAAAAAATAGTTTCAAAAGAGACACGAGAATTGGCCTTTCAAGCAACCGGTGCAGGGTACGGTTTTGGCTGGTTTCTGGACACGTATCTTGGACACAGAAGAGTCCATCACGGTGGTGCATACCGCGGGCATCGAAGTGAACTGCACAGGTTCCCAGACGATCAGGCCACAGTCATTATGCTGACCAACTATGATTTTGTACCTGTACGCAAACTTGTGGAAGCCTTGAGTACCTTGCTTTTTGGGAAGGACATCTCCGTTCCTCGGCGTCCACCAGAATATCCGCTTGAAAAAAGAGCGTTCGACACTTACATGGGAGTATATGAAGGCTTTGGCTGTACAGCCAGCGTGGAGCAAGTCGGAGAGCAGTGGTTGTTAGTTTGGAATGAGGAGACAGTCATTCCGCTTTATCCACGATCAGAAGCCTCTTTCCAGCATATGTGGCAAGATTGGAGCTGTACGTTTTCCCGTGATGATCAAGGGGAAATCACGTTGCTCGGTATGAAAAAAGTGCGCTAACACCAGATCGTTGGAAGAGAACAGAAGAAACCGGAAGACAGATCAGCTTCCGGTTCTTTGTTTTGCTCCCTTCTTTTCGGGCAGATCATTTTTTTGTAATTACTTTTCAGTGTAAAAGGGGTGTCCTGTTATTACCACGCTGTACTGGAGAACTCGTTTTAAGCGACGACTCCCCGTTTATTCTCAAATTTCTTGTATTGCTCTTCTCGCATGATTTTGGCAAGTATTTGAACAGCATTCCACACTTCTTCAAAAGTGTTATACAAAGCCATCGGAGCCAAACGAATCCCGTTTGGAGCCCGGAAGTCAGGGATCACACCGTTGTCTTTCAACGCCTTGCAAATTCTCGCTGCCTCTGCATGCTCCAGGTATACATGGCCTCCACGTCTTTCTTCTTCCAACGAATTTCCAATCGTAAAGCCCATGCCATCCAGCTCTTGCCCGATCAAATAGAGCATGTAGTTTGTTAGCTGTAGCGACTTGCTCCGCAACCGGTCAATGCCCGCTTCCGCAAAGATCTCGAGTGATCCGATCAAGGGAGCGATGCTGAGCAAATGTGGGGTACCAATCTGAAAGGCTCCGGCCGTAGTTGCAGGCGTCAGCACATGCTCCATGTCAAACTGCTTTTCCTTGCTAGAGCTAAACCATCCCGCAAGACCAGGCACCCGATGAAAATGCTTCTGATTGACGTAAATGGCGCCAACGCCCCCTGGTCCCGCATTCACGTATTTATAGTTGCACCAGACGGCAAAGTCGACGCCCCACTCATCAAAGTAGTGCGGAATGGCACCAACAGAATGGCAGCAGTCAAAGCCGATCAAGATGTTGCGATCGTGTGCTTCTTTGGTCAGTCGTTTCATATCGAGTATCTGTCCGCTGCGGTACAAAACACTTGGCAAAACGATTAATGCAATTTCATCTGTCATCGCGGCAATAATATCTTCTTCCTCGATAAAACGACCATCACGGCTTTTTACTCGAACCAAGTGCTCATTGGGATCATAGCCTTTTGCCTGTAGCTGGCTTTGCATCACGTAAATGTCCGACGGAAAATTCAATTCATCTGCTAGTATTTTCGTCTTCTTGCCGCTTGGCTGATAAAACGTTGCAACCACCTGATGCAAATTTACGGAGGTCGAACCGGTAACAATTACTTCCTCAGGTCTCGCACCTACGAGCGGCGCCATTTTTTCTCCTAGACTCTCGGATAAATAAAACCATGGATTAGGGCCTTCCGTCCATCCGTCGATGCCGTACTCCTTCCATGTGTCCAATACATCCAAAAGCGACTGCTCTGCTCTTTTGGAGAGCAATCCGAGCGAGTTGCCATCCAAATAAATTCGTTCTGGTTTTATGTAAAATTCATGACGAAAAGCTGCCAATTCATCTGCCTTATCCATTGCATGTGCACAGTCTACCGAAGGATCGAACGTATACTCTTTCATCGTAACCACCCTTTTTGACTTGATTTCACTAATGAATTTAGAATATTCTATAACTGACATCATGTCAATGACATCGTGTCAGTTACAAATCAAAGAAATGGAAGGACTCGACATGAATCCATCTAATGAGCAAGCCTCTGCAAGAAAACAACGGTCCCTTAAGACCAGGGCTAAGCTGCTTAGCGCTGCACGAGACGTTTTTATCGAGCATGGCTTTCAAAAAGCGACGATTACGCAGATTATAAAAAAGGCTGAAACCGGATATGGCACTGCCTATCTGCATTTCACCGGAAAAGACGAAATTCTGATCCACTTAATGGATGAGGTCATGAACCAGTTTTATGCCATTGCGCAGCTGCCGTTCCACCCCCGAACAAAAGAAGAGGCTTGTGCGATGATTGAAAAACAGGCGGGACTTTTTCTCGAAATGGCGAATCAGGAGCGTGCCATGATGCAAGTGATTGAGGAAGGCATACGGCTATCCGATGATGTGAATCAGAAATGGAAAGAAATTCGTGAGCGATTTATCATGCACATTTCGCAGGATATCGTCTATTCCCAGCAAAACGGCCTAGCTCGCAAGGATGTTGACCACATCTTGATCGCCAGAGGATGGTTTTTTGCAAACGAAATGTATTTGTGGGACATCGTCCGAAATGAGTATAACCATTCGGTATGTGAGATCGCTCGGAATCTAACTGCGATGTATACCGGTGGGTTGTACGTAGAGTGAACGATGTACATTATAAAGAAGGACAACCATCTACTGTCACTCCAAACAAGGAGCTGTCATGCAAATGGTTGTCTTTTCTTTTGTTACTCGCTACTCATCTCTTTTTGTATTGGTACGCGGTCTCTCATCGATGCTGAGCTGGAACACATCCGGTCTGGAGTAATGCCCATTCACATCAAAATCGAGACGGCTTTTCACAATTTGGCTTAAATCGAGATCAGCAAGCAAGATGTCTTCTTTTCCATAAACAGGTTCTACCACATAGTTTCCGAGTGGTCCTACGATAGCGCTTCCGCCACTGCACATTACTTCTGGCTCAGATTCCAGCTCGTCGTAGCAAGCCAAATCAGTCGGGTACATATCCTTCGTAACGAATTGATTACAAGACAAAACGAAGCAACGTCCCTCCAAAGCGATATGGCGGATAGTCGATTGCCACACTTCTCTGGAATCCGCCGTTGGTGCCAAATAGAGCTCCACACCTTTACTGTACATAGCCATTCGTGCCAAGGGCATGTAATTTTCCCAGCAGATCAAGCTCCCCATTTTCCCATGCGGCGTTTCGAAAACAGGCAGTGTGCTCCCGTCTCCTTCCCCCCAAACAAGCCGCTCGATTCCGGTAGGCTTTAATTTACGGTGCTTTCCGAGTAATGTACCATCCGGTCCGAAATGAAGAACGCTGCAATAGAGCGTACCAGAGCCATGATCTTTTTCCGTTACCCCTACGACGAGATACACCGCATAGTCCTTTGCTATTTTAGCAAGTTGATCAGTTTCTGCGCTTGGTACAGCGAGAGAACTTTCCCAATACCGATACCAGTCTTCTCGTCCCTTTTCAGAACGACTTCCAATCTTGGATCCAAAGGTGAGTCCTCTTGGGTATGCGGAAAGAAAAGCTTCCGGGAACAGCACTAGTTTGGCTCCCTGATTGGCCGCATCTGATGTCAACGTGCGTAGCTTTTCGATCGACTCTGTCAAATTCATGATCACTGGGGATGCTTGCACAACAGCCACTCTCACCTGATTTTCACTTATTGTCATCAGTAATCCTCCTGTCTACATCGAGCGCAGTGACCACTTACTATGTACTAGGAATGAGGAATGTCCCATGTATCATGCAAAAAATGAACGATCCGATCGACGGAACGCTGGACATGCACCTCGCCCTTTTGACTCGTTGCTGCTGTAGAATTGCCAATGACGCCCGACTCTGTTTTTGTAGAATAACGGGAATATTTTATTATTTCGGGAAAGAGATCTTTTTGCTTAGGTACCTCCCTGTTTCCGTGGTGCGCTCGACAAAGGCGGTCCAGCTCATCTCTTTCATATAGTTCGTTGACGTCATTCGTACATCCTCCTTAGGAAAACAGGCTATTTTATTCGTACAAGTGACAAGCGATATACCGACCGTTCGCTTCTTTAAAAGTCGGTTTCATTGGAGCGTTTTGCGATTTTGGTTGATCCTGGCGATCAAAAACAGCGACAAGCCGCAGACTTCATCAAGCGGATTGTCTTGGAGTGTATGGACGATCGCTCGGTGGAATGGGTATCCGACGAGGAAAAAATCGAAATGGGGATCAAGGAAAGCTATCGGGAGAGTATGCTGAAAGCTGAAGGACTTGGATATTACGCTGTAAGACCTATTTCGCAAAAAGGCTGCTGTTTTTTCTTTCTCGCTCGCTCCAGAAAGTAAAATGAAGACAAGAGCTTCCTAATAACAGAGCTCTTGTCTTCATATATCTTCCTATTTTTTTCTGACCTCTGCCCACTTGTAGTCTGTCGTTCCAACAGGGTGACGAATGATGCCTTTTACATTTGGTTGATCCATGAATATTTTTGTAGCGAAGTAGATCGGCACGAGCGGCATGTCATCCATAAATATTTTCTCCGCGTCATGCATCAATTTGAAACGCGCCGTCTCATCTCCTGTGTTGCGGATTTTTTCTACCAGTGTGTCGTATTCTTTATTGCTGTAGTTGATCCGGTTTCCTGGGTGATCGGTTACATACAGCTCCAGGTAGTTGATCGGGTCGCCATAGTCTGCAGGAATCGTTGATCGGGAGAACTGCAAATTACGAGCGCGCTGGTCAGACAGGAACACTTTCCATTCTTTGTTTTCCAGCTTTACATCTACGCCGAGGTTTTTCTTGTACATTTCTTGCAGTACCTGTGCGATCGACTTATGTCCATCACTCGTATTGTAGGTCATGGTTACCGGTGGCAGAGTAGTCCATCCCTCCTCTTCCATGCCTTTTTTCAACAGTGCTTTTGCTTGTTCGATGTCGTTGTCCTTTAGGTACTCCCCGCCCTTTTCGCGGAAATCACCGCCTGCAGGCTCAGGGAAGCCGTATGGTACGTGGGCCAAAGCCGGAGTTTGTTTGCCTTGTACGACGTTGTCGATCAACGATTGGCGATCGATGGCGAGCGCAAAAGCCTTGCGGATGTTCACGTTGTTAAATGGGGGCATCTTTGTGTTCATACGATAGTAATAGATCGATGCGTCTGATTCTACTTTGGCTTCGCCAGAGTCAATCAACTGCTTTTTCATGTCATTCGGGACGCTTGACACCTTATCTAGCTGACCTGTTTTATACATTTGGTACTGGGTATTTTCATCATTCACCATGACCCAGTTAATTCCCGCTAACTTCACGGAATCCTTGTCCCAATAGCCATCATTCTTGACGATTTTGATAGACTGGTCATGCACCCAATCCTCCATTTTGAATGGTCCGTTGGTTACAAGACTCGAAGCATTTTCAGCCCATTTCGGATTACTCTCGACGACCTTCTTATTTACTGGGAAGAAAGTCGGCTGGGTGAGGATGTGCGTAAAGAAGCCTGCCGGGGCGTCGAGTTTCACTTCCAGTGTCTTGTCATCTAGCGCTTTCACCAAAACTGCGTCTGCATTCCCTTTGCCAGTGTTGTACTCTTCTGCACCCGCAATGTAGTATGCAAGGAAAGCGGAAGGGAATGCATTGTTCGGATCAAGGATGCGCTTGAAAGCGAATTCAAAATCCTGTGCAGTAACCGGATCTCCATTGGACCATTTGCTGTCACGCAGAGTGAACGTGTAGGTTTTTCCATCCTCGCTCACGGTCCATTTTTCTGCCATCGCTGGTTGTGGCTTGTGATCCTTGTCCAGACGTGCCAAACCTTCCATGGTGGCATTCAACACTTCATTGGATGTGGTGTCAAAACCTTTTGGCGGATCGAGAGAAGGTGGTTCCGTCTTCAAATTGAGTCTTAGCATCGCGGTCATGTCAGCTTGTCCACCGTCATCTTGCGGCGCCTGTCCCTTAGTAGTCTCTGTGCCTGGCTGCGTCGGAGCTACCGTTTGACTGCAGCCTGTCACAGCAAGAACAGTTGCCAGAGCTGCTGAGCTAAGCAGCTTCCACCCTTTTCGTAACTTCATGAATGATTGACCCCCTTTTTCTTTGTGAAGGAATGGTTATACTGTCCAATAACGATTATTTCCCCTAACTATTTCGAGGATGTGGCCGAGATGTGAGCTCTCTATCTTTTCTCCTCGCTAGATGTTAGCTACCAGATTCATATGAAGCCTCCTTTCGATTGAAAACGTTTGGACCATATGCACTTTTCTACACAAGCAAGCGGCGTGCCAAAAGATTTAATATTCAGATAAACTTGAATTTTCTGCTTTTTTATAAGAAATCAGGAGACTCACTTCTCTTGCAGCTCACTAATAGGCTGACCTGTTAATAGTGAAAGATTGTTCGATTCTTGCAATAGGTTTGTCTGTCATTCCGTTTTTCCTGTTGCAGCATGAGCCACATCGCTTCGACATGATCCTCAAAACAAAAACGCTATTCTCTCGGTAGATAGACTAACGAAAGGATAGCGTTTTATGATGACGAGCGACGCAATGCTTCGATAAATTAAAATGAATTCATGCTGTAATGCTGACCACAATTCATTCATAGCCCTTTAATTTAATTTAGCTGTTTTTGGCTCGAATTCTTTTGTATCAATTGGGACGTTTACCTGAAGTTCTATTGAGTGCATGTAGTTAACAACTACACTATTTTCATCGTATAATTCGTATTTAATAAGAATCCCTGTATCTTTATCGACCCAAAAACGGAATGTTTTCGCTCCTTGCTTAATAGAGGCATAGTTGTTTAGTGTTCCTTTCAACACTATTGTATTATGACCCAACACATCTTCATTTTGTTTTTCAACTTCCCAGTCTCCATATACCCTTGTATAGTTAGATGCTAGTTCGTAAGGAAACAGAGAAACTTGAGCTAAGCCAATAGGTGGACGTTCACGGTATGTTGTAACATTATTTCCTTCACTATCTACACTAAATGCCTCTTCTGGAGTAATTGACTCTGATTTATTATTTACTGAGTATTTTATCATGTCGTATGACTGCTTTTTTTCGTCAGTTCTCCATAAAATACCGTCTTTGTAATAAATATATTGAACTTTAGGATCTTTTGAGCTTGATTCATCTATAGTTACCTTACTGAATCCACCCGACATTTTGGTTAAACTCAGTTGATATTCAACCTGCACCTTTTTCCCGTTTCTTAAGAGTTCAAACTTCCCCATTGCTGTATCAAAGTGATCAACGGTATTTAGAAGCTTTGTTAATACTTCCTTTTTTGTCATATCGTTGTAATTTTCCTCTTTTTTAGGTGGTCCATATATTGTTTCTTGTTCATTACGTGCCTCTACTTTATTAATCTGTTGTTGTTGTGTGTCGGACCGTTGAACAGAAACTTCAGCTTCTATCATTTTAGTATTTTCTATTGGCTGATCTGAATGATTATCGTTTATTGCATTTGTATCTGTACAACCGCTTATTATAAAGGCAAGAAACAACGTCATAGTAACAGAATGTTTCATAATGCCTCCTCCTAGTAACCTAATCATCTTTTATCATTCGAATAACGGTTTCCAATATACTGTGATAAGTGATTTCACATCTGAATTGTACTTCGAATCTGTAGGACCTAAAATCGACAGTTTGCTTGGTTAAAGACAATGTTTTCGAAACCTTATTGGACATTCTGCCAGGCTACATTTAATCTTAATCGATTCCAAAAATAAATAGCTTAAGCTGAAAATGCTAAATCAGCACACATATAGATATATGCTCTACCTTTACCGTCCATGTTGAGGTGTCTCTGATATAGGTTTTTCTCTTTCCATCACTTGATATTTTAGAATTTTATGTTCATAAATTGTATGCCAAAGTATTTCTATCGCAATTTTATCCTTATCTTTTATTCCTTTTATACTGTAGTATTTGGTACCCGGTATATACTGTCTGGTATCTCCTTCGCGCCTATCCTCCCATTCTCCTATTCTAGTCACTGTACCGAGGATTGTATCTAACTGCGATTCATTGACCTCTTCATCAATAGGAACATAATAAAATCCATCATGGATTATATAGTTCCTTTCATCTAATTCAATAGCTTTGTCATCTTGCTCCCATAGTGGATTCATTAAATCTAGATCTGTTTTCTCCTCTTGATAGCCAGAAACAGTTTCGAGTTGAGGTTTTGATTCATTGTTATTTTGACTGAAAATTAAAGCTACAATTAAAGTAGGGATACTCAAGACTAGGATGTAGGACAACCACTGCTTTTTTATGAATAACTCACCTCTACTAATGAGTTTAACCAACCTTACTCTCCATTTTTGAAGAAGTAAGGTTGGTTAATCTGTGGTTTAATTGAATTTAAACAATCACTTTTTTGTTTTCTCTGGTTTTTTTGTGTCAAACTTTATCTGTTTATACCCTTTGGTGTCATCTGTATCAAAGTTTTTTTGCGCAGTTTTGGCAAGCTTCGTGTCAAAATTAATCTCTAAAACTTCAATGCTATTTTCGATCTTATTATCTTTATTTAATGTAATTAATTTTAATAGAACCCCGGTTTCTTCATCAACCCACATTTTAAAAGAAGTTGAATTTAATTTCTTTGCCAAATATTCAGATAGGTCTCCGGAGATAACAACTGAGTTTCTTTCCAATAGCTTTTCTTCACCAAGAATTTCATAATTTTGAGATTCATCATCTAACCAAAAAGCATATTCCTGCGGAAATGTTACAGTTTTCGCTATGAGAGCATTTGCAGGGTCTTGTCGGTAAATATATTCATTTATCTCTTTACCATCAGGACTCTTGTCTTTTTTTACTCGATCACCTTTTGGTATTTCTTTGACTTTCGAACTTTTCATTTTCACGTAAGTTTTAGCCATTGTGTTTAATTGTAGGACATTATTGTCATCGTCAGCAATCAATTCCTGCACTTTTTGTCCAGAAGAATCTTTGACAAGAGTACGACTTCCTGGATTGCTACCTTCCTGAACAGAAAACTCTGCTTTGTATTTCTTTTCACCAATATCATACGTAAAGACACCTTCTACATACTCGTAATAATCAATTGAATTTAACATTTTTTCTTTAATATCTACTTTTTTGCTTGCAGCATTTGCTAAACCTTCTCCACCGTTAAATTGAGCACCTAAAAGCATAATCGTAAGAATAGGAATTGCTATAATAGATAGTCGCTTCAAAATTATGTTACCTCCCTGTAATTAATAATTTTCTCGAACTCTTATTGCATCAGCGCCTAGGTTGTCATCTCCACCGAGTGCATACACATAGATGGTAGTATATTCTGATCCAGTTCCATTACTATCCCCTCTCCCAATATAGCTCCATCCTCCTGGTGCTGTATTTTGATCAATTGAACCTATCATTTCCGCTCCAAACCCAGAGTCGTCATACAAAACCATATACATAGCATCAGCTCTAAATTTTGACTCGTTTAAGTGCACCCATAATCGAGGTTCAGATAACATTAAAATCTCATCCCATGCAATTTCCCAGTAATAAACACCCGCCCCGTCATAATTTAATTGGTAGTCACCTCCAATTGAATCAGAGTCTTCTTCATACTCAAAATCTCCAGAATACCAATCAGAACAATACCATTTTGTTGAATTATTATCACACTCTTTCTGCTGATATGCTTGTACAGGATTTGCATTAATAAAAGCAACATTTAACATAACAAGAAATGTGATAAGGTAAATCCACTTGCTCTTCATACGAAAACCTCCATTTTTTCAAATCTTTGGTATAAATAGGTATGCGAGAGACCGGCCTCCTCTACGAAAACAAATAAGTGGCAATTTTGACACCACTTGTCAAAATTTTCAAGCAGATGACATACATATTTTGACATTACATGGTTATATTTCAAGTTAATTTTAGTTTTTTTCAACTAGATCCGTTTCGAGTGTTCAAGGAAAATAAAGTCTTACACTGGACTGATATGTAAGCCTAGCATTACTTTCTAGCGCATATAACCCTCAACCAAAACGGCTGAGGGTTTATTGGCAATTATTAAAATAACCCAACTATTCAGAACTAATCTGGTGTTATTTTTTTTCAGGATCTAATTCAAAGTTAGTTACCAACTCAAATTCCCCAAGTACAGTTGTTCCATCTACATCATAAAGAGGAATTGTGCTAATGTCACCATTATCTTTATTAGCCTCAATTGCCTCTTCAATAGAGCTAACTTCTGGTGTTAAATCAATAGCTCTAACATATCCCTTAACCCCATTGGTACCAATTGCAGAAATTAAATCTGGTTCTTCACCAATGCTTAATATGGATAAGCCAGAACCATAGGTTTCTCCGTTATCATTAACATCGTACTCCGTTTTAGACAATAAGTCTTCAATAACCTTGGAATCTTCAGTTGTTTTTGCGAAAGTTGAGCTATTTAATGTTTGAATTGGCGATTTATTACCTGCATACCTTGTGTATCCATTTCCATTATAGAAATCGGCTCTACTGAAAGCGTAATACTCGCCATAAGTGCTAATACGAGGCGAATACACGTGAAAAGCAGAAATACTATCTGAGTTATAAACCATGGTACTTCCAGCTTTTAAATTGCCAGCTTTATCATACAAATAAGCTTGTCCACCCATATATCCTACTGGCACATCCCCGTTTAGTGACTCAACGAAGGCAACTGCTTCTACTGTTTTTGGGTTTAAATAACGAACCCATACCTCAGATGTAAAAGAATACTTTTTACCATAGATCTCAGGTGTTTTTAAAGGGGGGAGTAAGTGTCAGCGAATACTGGTATTGCTAGCATAGTCATTGCTAAAACGCTGCCCATCAAGATTTTACTAGTCTTCGTTAATAAATTCATTGTATTTTTCTTCTCCTCACCATAAGTATTTTTTTGGATTATATGTTAATGTCATTAATCCCTTTTTGAAGTAGATAATCTAAATTCACCGATTACAGTTTTACCATCTGCCTCATACAGTGGGATAGATTTGTAACCAATAGCCTCAATAGATTTTTGGTAGGCCATAGCCTCTTCTGGTGAAGAAACTTTTGGATCTAAATCGGTGGCTTTTACATATCCAACAACGCCATTTTCTCCTGTTGCCGAAATTAAATCTGGTGTTTCAGTTGATTTAGAAGCGTAAGGTACTGGTCCATAGGTTTGTCCTTGCTCGTTGACAGGATAGTTAGATGCATCTTCTTCCATCGAAGAGTTCGTTTTATCAGCATCTTTGTCCAGTGTTTCTGTTGATTCAAAAGCGTAAGGTACTGACCCATGGGTTTGTCCTTGCTCGTTAACAGGATAATTAGATGCGCCTTTTTCCATTGAAATGTTAGCTTTCACAGCATTTTGTATTGAAAATACAGTAGGTACGCCAATCACTAAAGCCAAAGTCACTATTACACCCGTAAGTGAACTTTTTTTCATCTTCATAATCGACCCATCCCTTTCTCAGTTAGTATATTTTATTGAAGTTGTTGTACTAAGGGGGTAGCCCATTTTTCTTTTCTTCCATAAAGAGCTACTAATTGTTAAGTGTCCCTTCATAGTGACATTGCACATATTAAAGTAAATATACACTTTCCATTCAGTCGCTATTATAGGCAGTCGAAATGAGAAACTCAATTGACAATAAGTGATAAGAATAACTACTATTATTTTCCTTATTTGTATCTTATCACTTTTTATTGGAAAAATATGTCGAAAAGTGACGTTCACAAAAAGTTTAAATTTGGAAAAAAAGTAATATCGAACCACACTCCTCCTTTTAGTGTTTTGTCTTGTATATAATCTTTAACCTTGAATCCTGTTACTTCGTGACACCCCTTACCCATAATGACGATCTTTCGTTCAAAAATGTTACGGGAACGACTCTGACCAATTTAAAGACTGCTCCAGGACTCCACCCCCACTTCTTGAATACACCCTCAACAACTTATTTCGTTTTCCGAGTATTTTCACGTCCCTGCACAATAAGAATAAGCAACCTTAGGGGAATAGCGGGTATCCGAACTCAATACCAAGTTATTTTTCAAAATTTACGCTTCCAAATCCATGAGACCGACGAATTCCCGGATCGACTGTCGTCTTCATAAACAAAGGCAAAAATGAACACAAACTAATTTGACGAAGAGGTGTTTTGAAATTGGCATTAACGTCCGCATTCACGAGCTTCAACCTGCCTGTAAAAAACGTAGAACAATCGAAAGCGTTCTTCACCGGACTCGGATTCGAGCTCAACCCGCAATTCCCCGAGAATGAGAATTCGGTAGCCATCGTGATCGGCGACAACCTACAGGTCATGCTGATCAATCAAGCATTCTTTAATACGCTCACGGAGAAGGAATCCGTCGATACGAGCAAGTATGCGCAGATGACGATCGCATTGGCCTTCGAGAGTCGGGAAAAGGTCGATGAAATCGTGAATACCGCGGTCTCCTTGGGAGGGAAATTGCACGCTGAACCTGAAGATCATGGGTTCATGTATCATTGGGGCTTCGTGGACTTGGACGGCATCTGTGGGCCATTAACTACATGAACATGAATGCGGCACAAGGTTAAGGCTAACGGAGAGCACGCTCGTACTAGGGTTCAAAAGAAAGACGCCGGGCATCTCCCCCGGCGTCTTCTTCGCGATGATTAGTTTTGTTCGGTATAGGCTTTGAAATTGTCCATGATCGCTTGCCAGCCTGCTTGCTGGAACTCGACAGGATTGGAGCTTTCCGCATCGAACGTTTCAATGACCTTCGTCTCATTCCCTTGATCGACGAAAGCAATATCCACTCTTCTTCCGTCTTCCATGATGTAGCCGATCGCCTCATGCCGATTCACGACATCGTAGACGCCGCCAAAATCAAAGCCCATGCTGCCATCCTTCGCTTCCATCCGTGTCAGAAACTTGCCGCCGACCCGCAGATCGTTTTCGGCTCTCGGCGCATGCCAGTCCTCTGACGCTTGATTCCACTTCGTGATGTGATCCGGCTCGGTCCAATAGCGCCATACCTTCTCGACAGGGGCTTGAATGACGGCTTGCACGGTTACTTTCGTCGGTTGACTCGTTTCCATTTTAAATAGACACCTCTCTCATGATATTCGTCGTTTGGTTATTCTCAATGATATAGACGTAAGCCAATGACGAAATTCATTGGTCAATTCGCTCAGGCAGCTCAAATCGCGAAAATAATGGTATATGAATGAAGTTTTAAACGTGCAGGATTTGATTTTCTTTGGTTTCGATGACGTGGATGCCCCAGGGTACCAGGCCAGAGCCCTCTTTGCCCGACATTTACTGGGCCAACGCCGGATAACCGCCATTCACCGTAATGGGCCCAAATCGCAAACCTTCGCAATGCAAGCGAGTAAGCGAATAGAAGGCGGACAAATCTTCCTTGCCGCGGATCCACATCTCGAAGGGCGGCATCGACATGCAGCCTTCCTCGTGGAACAACGCGACGAGAGCAGCAATATCGAATTGCTCGAAGGCCTCCACATACCGGGACAGCTGCTGCTGCTCCGGTTGAACGTCCATGCTGCTGAGCTCCTCCGAGCGAAGCTGCGCCCGGTCCATCGTTTCTTGGACTCTTTGCAATTACAAATTCTTTATTGAATCGAGCTGCCATTTTTTCTTTCCTGTGATTGAATTAACAGACATAAAGATGCCTACAAATCCACCTTTTCCTTCATTCTCTTGAAAAACCAAAATCGCCTCACTTAATTCTTTATTTATTAAAACTATAGGAACTAAGTCACCCTTTTTCCTCACACTGATTAAAGAGTTCAGCAAAGTATCATTAAATGAGGTTGCTTCTTCATCCCCCATTTTTTGAGTAATCTTATCGGTATCAAAGTAATTGAATTGTAAATAATTTGTGGTAGACACATTAAGTCGGTTTATTCCTTTGGACCATGAACGCTTAATATGATCATCGAACTCAACAGTCGACTGATCATTATTTCTTTGCTGCTTTTCAGTGTAAAGTCTCGTTTCAACGGGTATGTATGGCTTCGTTTGCGAAGAAGCAACCGGGCTACTAATCGAATAAACAATAGACATAGCGGTTGGAAATAAAATGGCTATACATAGAATGTGAAAGAGATATTTAACATATTCCATAATCCATATCCCACTCCTCTTCAACACTTCTTGGTGAATATATTATATTTTATTTCATTTCTATCCTAAAGATGAGATCACTACCTAAATTAGAACAACATAAGAATATTAACACGATTATAACACTGGATGGTCGGGAAAAATGTATCATTCACACAGAGTGTACAAAAAGAATCCTTTAGTATTCATGTGTTATATTTTTATAGATAAAAATAATTTCCAAAACAATGAAAAATTCACGTATTTGTAACAATATATTAATTGTAAAAAATTAGAATATAATAGGATTGTTTCCAACATAAACATTTGGAGGTAAATTTATGAAAAAGAAAGTACTATCTATTGGATAGGGATTGCATTACTACTTCCAGTTTCATCTGCTTATGCTGCATTTGGTTTTGATAATTTTTATACCCAAATTTACCCATCAGGTTCCAATAACGTCTATATGTCAGCATTAGGGGTAACAAAAGGTAAACCATTAGATGTTCATTATTCAAAAACGTACATCGAAATTTATAAAAATGGCGTATTCCAAGACAATGATGATAGCGGTAAAGTGTCAGGATCCTATTCTTATGCAGTGGTTAAAGTAACCAATCAACATACAAATTATTCCGCTAAAACAAACCATAAAATTTGGGACGCTTATGGAGAACCTAAAGCAGAAATATCGAAAGCAAGTTCCACCGCAAAGCTCGCTGCCAACGAAGGCAAAATGAGCCAGCTTAGAAGCGAACAAGAAAATAATAAGCTTAACGATTCATGGGAAGAACTAAAAACTGAATTTATGGTCACAGACAACGAGTGGAAAGCATATGATTATTTCGATACAGACCTTATCACACAACAAATGAACGAAAAAGAAGCCACTTCATTTAATGATACGGTATTAGAAGCTATCACTGATGTGCGTGAAAAAGGTGATTTAGTTCCTGTGGTACTTGTCAATAAGGAACTAAATGTTGCAAAAATTCTATTTGAAAGAGAAGAAGGAAAAGGGGAAAAGATAGAAATCACATTAGAGAAGAATGGGGAAACTTGGGCTGTTAATGGTGTAGAAAAACAATAATTTTTTACCCTATACTTCCAATTAATAGGATGTATCCCATATTTTATGAACACAATGAAAAACAGCCTACCAATGAGGAATAGGCTGTTTTCATTGTGTTTGATATTTTCTCATGGGCTCGGTGATTAGTAATTCCTTTGCCGTGGGTGGTCCAAGTTGTAGGCATCTCATTGCAGATAGTAAACCAGTATAGTGTATCCTAAATCTGCTGACGTTCCCATTTAGTTGTGTTGCTGGGTTTCCGGCAGTTCCTCTTGTCACTAAAGTCAGCATCAAATGAGACCCCCTCCTCAGTGCGTATATTTACGTTTGCTGGCGACAACGTTCAAGAATCGGCTTGGGCCGATGTATTGGAGGGATCATAGAAGCGGAACATCATATGAGGCTTTTTGGTATGAAATTTCTAACATTGGAATACGTAACTATAAACGAGATGATTGATTTTAAGGCCTTCCATCCTGAAGGAGATTTGGCCGCAAAAAGGGTTTTGGAGTATCCATCGTCACTTTAGATGTTTCTTCTTAAACGTTAGATCCCCCTCCACAAGTTAAATTTGATGAGTTTTCCCAACTGTTGCATCGTTGCCGAAGCATCAAATGAGGGATAGATCGCTTGCTACACTCAGACTAACAGGCTGAAGTAGCAATGACATGTGCAGAAGTCAAGAGTTAAGAGGAAGGATGGAGGAAAAGCCTTTTACACTACCTCACTATTATTCTGTGAAATGGATTTGTCATTCACCACCATGATGAGTGTTGTGCTTTGATAATCCTTGCGCTGTCTCGGATTGATAGTTAATAGCAACGCCAACCATGAACATGATCGTCAGCATCACTGAAAATAATACCAATCCCACCTTCTTCACATTATGCATATAGTATTTCCCCTTTTCTTTCGTATTTTGAGGTAAAACAAGAGATGGCCATTATCAGCCATCTCTTACCATTTAGTAATTCCATGGTTTACTTGTAATGGGTTTTGTAGGCCATCCACTCCGCTGCGTTCCCAAGGATCTCGATAGGCAACTTGTAATCATCCATGTTGTGACCACGCAGCTGCGTCTTATCATACACGGGATACCCTTTATCGACCCCGAACTTGAAGCGGGGCAGGAAGTATACAGCATAGTTCCCTAGCTGCAAACCACTCCATACATCCCCCATCTTTAAGGTATCCACTCCATTTTCTCGATTACCCAGTTTCGGTACGGAAATGGATGGACCGTGCCACTCTTGTCCTACTTTCACGAGATTGAGCGAGTTTCGTAGGTCAGTGTTCTTTCCGCCTTTTTCTTGCATCCAGGATGTAGCTGACAGGATGACTGGATATTGATTGGAGAAAGGATGCTTATGTCGTGGCTCTAAAATCATATGGGTAAGAATGGTTTCACCAGCATAGTAAGAGCTGTTTGTACTCGATTTGTACCGGTCTCTCGAATGCTTATCAATCCATTCTGGTGTGTGCAGCAATAGCCTTTTGCATTTGGTTCGTATACCTCAAACTTGGTATCATCCCCAGTAACTTTAATGGTAAACGTGTTTTGAATGCTGCCACGATCTGTTCCTGGTGCGCAATCTCCAGCTGGAGCGTCTGGATCAGATGGATCGCTCGTTCCGGAACATAACTCATAACTGATCTCAAAATCCACCTTGTAAGGTACCTCAATTTCAAATGCTTCGGTTTTAACAACGTAATCTTCAGCATTTAGTTGTAGGGCCCATGTTGTTAATGTTGGTACTGTTGTACCATCGTAGATCTGACTTTGCACAGCAGATTTCGGATTCAACGAGTAGTTTCTATCGATTCCAGGTCCAAGTACAGTCATTGGGAAGGAACCGGGCCATCTAGTCATGGAATTAGATTGTGCATTCCAACTTGTTGGATTAACTGTAATAGAAACGTTCTCGTAATAAGAATCGGGGTACTTGGCTTCGTAATAGGCAGTCATATCTACAATTGCTTGAGCAATTTCTTGATCAATCTGAGCAAAAGCAGTATTGATCTGGCTTTGATTGACTTCTACCTCAATTCGAGCTGGCTCTTAATTTCTGGTATTCAAATGATCTTGTTTTTCCTGCTGACAACTTATCGTTATTTGCTTATTCCTGCCACAGTCAAAGCCGTATTCTCCTTGGCAATGCGCATCGCCATCAACGCAGCGAGCAAGCATACCAGTCCGGCAATAATAAATGGGGTCGAGTAGCTTCCCAGCCAATCACGCATAACCCCTGCTCCGTACGCAGCTACCGAAGCTCCGACTTGGTGAGCGACCACGATCCAGCCGAAAATCATGCCCGAATTCTCTTTACCGAACTCTTGCGCAGCCAGCTTCACAGTAGGTGGAACGGTTGCAATCCAATCGAGACCATAGAAGATCGAGAAGATGAGCAGCATCGTTGGACCTGCATCAAGCGCATAAGGTAAAAACATCAGAGACAGACCGCGCAGTCCATAGTAAATAAAGAGCAGCTTGCGATTGTCGTAACGATCTGAGAGCCAGCCCGACAGAGTCGTGCCTACGAGATCAAACAACCCCATCAGAGCTAAAAGACCTGCTGCCGTCACCTCTGGAATTCCAAAATCTCCACAAGCTGGAATCAAGTGCGTTCCAATAAGACCATTCGTCGAAAAGCCACAGAAGAAGAATGTACCTGCAAGCAGCCAGAACGTTTTGTTTTTCAATGCGGACAGCAAAGCTTTAATCGGTGCTAGAAAAATATTCCCTGTAAACGGCACTGGCGGAGCAACTTTATCCGTACCATATGGAGCGAGTCCAACATCGTGCGGATGGTTACGAAACCAGATCGCAACAACGATCATCACGATCACCAGTGCTGCAACTGAGGTAAAAATCGCATAGCGCCAACCAAACTCCACCGTAATTTTTGCAAGCAAGGGCAAAAACAGCAGCTGTCCCGTAGCAGCACTCGCAGTAAGCAGACCGACCACTAAGCCTCGGCGATGCACAAACCATTGATTACTGACTGTGACACCCAGCACATTGGCCATCATCCCGGTGGCAAGCCCAGATACCAAGCCCCAAAGAAGCTCAAATTGCCAAAGTGAAGTCATCAGTGGCGTAACAGCCAAGCTGCCTGCCAATACGGCGAGGGATATCACAATCACCCTGCGTATCCCGAATTTTTGCAATAACGCTGCCGCAAAAGGTCCAGTCAATCCATATAAGAATATTCCGACAGAAATAACACCAGAGATGCTCCCTCGACTCCAGCCAAATTCATTTGAAAACGGCAGCATCAGGATACTTGGCATAGATCTGATGCCAGCTGATACTAGCAACGTGAGAAACGTAAGAAAGACTACGATCCAACCATAATAAATACCTGGGGCTTTTTCTTTCAACTGCATGAAAAGACTCCTCCACTCTCCTATTTATTGTTGTGTGTACATACAACTATATTTTCAAAAAAATTACTCGTTCTCTAGTTTCTCACTCATCAATTCCATTTGTGCTGCCATTAAATCAGTAGGTTCCACCCCAAGGATTGCTTGATAGCGTCTGCACAAATTCCTCGACGCAGCACGGATCGTCTCTTCAAGCTCCAGCCCTTTTTCAGTTGGATAAAGAAAAACATGCTTGCCCTGTACCTGTCGCTCCACCAGCTGCCTGCTCTGCAATTTGTCAACAAATCGCGTCAATGTGGAAGGAGAGATATATAGTTTTTCTGCTACCTCTTTGTGAGGAATTCCCGGATTTCCGATTACGAGACGAATGACATATCCGTACATCGGGGTCAGTCCTGTCATCGCAAATTCTTCCTCTGCCATCTTGGTAATCGCACGGCTCAACCGATTCGTTGTAAAAAACAGGCAGTCATGCAAAAAGCTTTCATCAGCCATGAATCCTCAACTCCGAATTATTGTATGTACAACAAATATAAAAGACGTCTTTTTTCTTGTCAACAAGATTTTTTGAAAACGTTCCACCTCCCCTCCTGCTGTTTTTCAGTACTTGTCCCTGCTGCATAAAGCTGGTCTTTTATCTTGTCAAAAGTCTGCTCACAGTTTGGGGCGCCAAGCTTTTTTTCTCCCAATTGACGAGAAAAATACCCACGCAGATAAGTGCACCACCTGCGATGACGTACCATTGCACCTGCTCACCCAGTAGCCACCAGCTGCTGAGAACTCCGAAAAATGGCACGAGGAACAAAAAGGCACTCGTTTTGGTCGCGTCCCCTTTTTTCAATAAATAGAACCATACCGAAAACTGTAAGATTGAACAAACAACTACGAGCATGAGCAGAATGAAGAGTGATACTGGATTGATGATGAAAACAGGTTCCTCTGTAAACATACTCAGAAGCAAAATGATCAGCCCGCCAGCAAGCATTTGATAAGCAGTGAGCACCATCGTATCAAAAGCTCCTCCCCACTTTTTAATGAGCAGGGTCGCTACCGCAAAGCTAACAGCTGCGGCAAAAGCAAGCCAGGTACCAGGCTGCAAATTCAGATGGAAGCCAAAGGTAAAGACGACACCGATAAAGCCTATGGCCACTCCTAACCATTGATACGCGCGGTATACTTTGCCAAGCACGAAAGTCCCCAGTATGATCACAATCAATGGATTGACAAAGGTAATAATGGCGGATTCGCTCGACGTGATCCAATGCAGGCTATAAAAGCCACAGCCCATAACTCCCGCTGATTGAAAGAGCCCAATGGTACCAACCTGGAGCCACTGTTTGCTGCCTCGAGGCTTTGGTCTCTTGGACACGATCACTGCGAGAATTCCGCCTGCTAATAAGTAACGGATAGCGACAAGCAAGAATGGCGGCGCATAGTCCAGCCCCATTTTCCCAATTGGAAACGCAATCCCCATCATAAAAGTCGTGAGAAGGATTAACCCGTAGTAACTCCATTTATTCATTGCTGCTCTCCTCCACTTTGCTTGAGATGTTTTTTATTGTAAAGGAGGATTGTTATCATGCATAATGATTAGAAAAGATACTTGTTATCTCCAATTCTGATAGCAAGACTTTTCGTTCGCGAGAGTGTCGATGGAGTAACGAATCAGGAGGGGTTCTTTGTGGAGAGTTCCGATTTGCGGGTATTTCAAATGGTGGCAAGAGAGGGCTCGATTACAAAGGCAGCCGCTCGTTTAGGCTATGTTCAATCTAATGTTACAGCAAAAATAAAACAATTGGAGGCTGAGCTCGGTACGGTGCTTTTTCATCGCCATAATCGGGGAATGACGCTTTCCTCCAGTGGGAAAATGCTTCTCGACTACGCAAGCAAAATCGTCGGTTTGCTTGATGAGGCTACGCGCGCACTCTCTTCATCCAGTGAACCAAGCGGGCCGCTCGCGATCGGCTCGACACAGACGGCTGCTGCGGTACGGCTCCCTAAGCTGCTTGCCTCCTATTATGCAAAGTACCCTAATGTCCGTCTTTCTTTGGCAACGGGGCATACCCAGTTTTTAATGAATCAGGTGCTTCACTATGAACTCGACGGGGCCTTTATCGGCTGTGAATGCAATCATCCCGAGCTCACGTCTGTTCCAGCCTTTGAAGAAGAGTTGATCATCGCTTCTGCTGCATCCGTAATCGACATCGAGCAGGCTTCCCAAAAGCCGATTCTCGTTTTTACTCAGGGCTGCTCTTATCGTGCTGTATTGGAGCAATGGATGAAAATGATGGGACTCGATCAGCCTGTTATTATGGAGCTGGGAACATTGGAGGCCATTATTGGTGGGGTAGCCGCTGGTCTCGGAATTTCCTTGTTACCCAGAAAGGTAATTAGCAAGCATGAAGAGGAAGGCATGATCGCCACGCATCAAATCCCTGAATCCATGCGTCTTATTAAAACGGAGTTCATTACACGAAAAGATACCTATGTGACGAGTGCGCTTCAGGCATTTATTGATCAATTGCCTAAGCTCGAAGCTGTTTCTACCGTCATGAACAATGAAGAAGCCTTGCGCTCTTTATAGCGGCAAGGCTTTTTCTATGCGGAATCTGGGATATTGTGCCGTGATTTCGCTGATCAAATAAAGAAACTATTCAACGTAAACGATACGAAAGCAGCTACTCCGTTTTTTAACCATTACCGGCGCATACCAGCCCTTGGACATTGAAATGTTTTTAATTGATGTTACGCACGCATCATTATCATTATTGTTTACATAATATTTATTATGTGCACTAATTTTCGCGTCAGTCCCGCCCCGCCTCGTATAGCTTCTGCGCCAACATCGCTGGTCTCGTAAGCGTGTCCGTAAAATGGTCCCCGTCGCCGACGATCAACCGGAACTGTCCAAGTCGTCTGGACATATGCGGATGCCAGCCATAGCCTTCTCCTTGTGGCAATGTGTTGTCTTGGTAGAAAAAGATATAGCTTTTTGGCGTAGACAGCGCGTAAAACGCTTTAAGATCCAGCTTCTCGAAAAGTGGCTTAGCTGGTTCCGGTGCGACGCTTGCATACAGGTGCTTGGCTTCCTCAAAAGTGGCTGTATTGACAAATGCATCTCGAAACAACGGATAAGGGAGCATGATCGTATCGTCCGTTGAGCTGGCTCTGAGCTGTTCAAAGCCTTGCCTCATTTCGGGTGGAAACTCGTCAGAAACTGATTCACCGTCCTTGAGTACAAAAGCGTCCCAGAAGACTAGACGCCTGATGCGATCCGGCACTTGTTCTGCAACCTTTTGGATGACAGATCCGCCGAAGCTGTGCCCGACGAGCACAAAGTCACGCAGGTCCCGCTTCGTTATAAAATCAACGACTGACTGCGTAATCATCGCATGTGTGACATCTTTGTTTGGATCGTTGCCGTGACCGGCGTATTCTGGTGTATAGACCACATGACCTTGATTCCGCAGTACCGCTGCTACACCGTCCCAGAAGTGGGCGTCTGCCCAAGATCCATGCACGAGCACGAAGGTTAGCTGCTTTTGTGCAGGTGATTGGTGGCCTACATCCGAACCATGTACACCCTTGGTCCAAGGCAACCATCCTTCTGAATAAGGGGAGGAATAATACCTGATTGGCAAATATCTATACTCGGGATAGGTAAATTGGTAAAATTCTGGGCGATAAGGAAACATGTGAAAGACATCCTCTCAAACATATATGGTCAGCTTATGCCCATTTCATTTGAGAGGTTCTCAAGCTCGATCCATTCGAAAAGCTACCGAATCATTCTCTTTTTAACGAAGTAAAAAGCAACTAATACGAACAGCACTACGAAAACGTACAGTAAAAAGTCTGACCAGCCATACCTACCGCCCGCATATTGACCCTCATAAGCTGCCTTTATAAAAAGCCCTTTATTTTCTTTCACAGCGATTGCATCCTTTATATCAAGTCCAATAATTTCGTAATATTCAGTTCCTTTTGGGTATCGGTTCGAAAAATTCCCTGAGTACGTACCTTCCTGATCCGAATAGGTAGTAACCTTTCCGATTCTCGAACCGATTTGTTTTGGATCTACATGCTCCTCTGAAATCACATATATACTTCCGTCATTGACAACGAACATATACGCCCAATTCGCACTGACAGAACCAATAAATAAAGTACATGCAAGAAAGAGAGCTGAAAGTACACCTATCCTCATTTAATTCCCCCTTCGTTATATTCGACGCCTTTATCATGTACTACTATTTCCCTAATATTATGAAAATACTACAATAAGAAAAGCAAATAAAGCGTTCTTTCACAGATATCTTTTGACATTTTGGCAAACTCGGGTGGTAGCACGAGATCCAAAAGCGCAATCGGATACGATTGTTTCATAAAAAGAGGTATCCAGGAATGTAAGTTTACCTCCTGAATATCTCTTTGATTTTCCAATTCAGTTACGAATTAGCTACCACTGTATCCACTCTTCTCTTTGTAAAAATACGAATACAAAACAGGAAGAGCAATACGGCGCAAACCGCATACGGAATCGTCAAATGAAGCGAGTATAAAAAGGTTCCAGTCAAAGGTCCGATAAACGAGCCCACCCCTTGAACCGCTGCTGTATAGGAGGCAACGGTTGATTGCTCACTCGCCTGAACTGCAAGTGATGCCGCCGTAATATAGCCAGGCAGTGTAAACCCGATTCCGATTCCGAACAAAATGAACACGATTAGGTACAACGTCGGAGCCAACAAAAATAGCGCAAAGGCGGCAAATAATGATGTCATGCCGATTTTAAGCAAACGAGCTGGCTTCCATCTGAGGTAGCGTCCTACCATCAGCTGTACGACCACAACAATGATCCCTGCCAAGGAAAGTCCAACGCCGATCTTGATAGCTGCATC
This sequence comes from Brevibacillus reuszeri, assembly GCF_002897295.1. GTDB lineage: Bacteria > Bacillota > Bacilli > Brevibacillales > Brevibacillaceae > Brevibacillus > Brevibacillus reuszeri_A. The sequence goes on along the minus strand of NZ_BEXF01000006.1, from coordinate 109,904 downwards.
GATCGCGGTTAACGCCAGCTGATCCTCCATATAAATCCCGCACGTCACCTGCAGAATGATCATGACAGTCGACAGCAACAGGCCAATCGCTACATAGAGACTGATGCGCGGATCAGTAGCCGACAGCTTACCACCCACTGCCTTTTCCCACTGCTTTTGCTGGGGAGGAATGATCCACCCAAAGCAAATCGCCACCAAAATAAGCAACGCAGCCGATGCATACATAGGTGCTGTGAAGCCAACGGAGGTCAATGCCGCCCCCAAAGCTGGCCCAAGTACAAATCCCATGCCGCTCGCTCCCCCGAACAACGCTATCCCGGATGCCCGGTTTTGAGCAGTTGTCCACTCCATGAGATAGCCCTGAGCCAGCGTTGGAATCGCTCCAAAGAAAAATCCACCGACTGCCCGCAAAATAAACAACTGCCAGTAAAGAACGATGGGATTTGCCGTGACATGCTGTGCCTGATCGGATAAATAAGCAAAGCTCGCGAGTGTCAAAAGATAGCCAGTGATCGCAATCACCATGACCCTTTTTCGCTTGGTGCGTGCCCATTTCCCCCATAAAAAGCTGCCCATGATCCAGAACAAGCCAGTAATTGTCACCAGACTACCCGTTTGAATCTCTGTAAAGCCCAATTTGCGCGCCAGTAATCCCAAGATCGGATTGAAGGTGGCGATGGAAGTCATAGCGACAAGTACTGTGATAAAAATCATCAGAAAGTTTTTGTTCACCGTGTTCCTCTCCTTTCTGATAACGATTATCAACGATTAGGAAACACTGCCTCTACTTGCATCAGGATTATTTATCCCTACAGCGGGAGCAATTTCGTAAATCGGACTACGCTATCTCGTAACAAGAGTGAGCGGCGGTCATCATACAAAAAAACAACCGTGCCGCAGCAAGGTTGTTTTCAATAATCAAAGTGCCTTTTCACGTATTCACTCGGATTACAGCCGTACTGTTTTCGGAAGGCTGTCGTAAAGTTACTGGCATTGCTATAACCAACAGCTATTGCCGCCTGTCCGATGTTTACCTGTTCTGTTTCCATCAGCAACAGTGCTTTTTCCAGACGCGCCTTTCTCACCTGCTCGAAGATCGTCATATCGTACAATTCACGAAAGCCCTGTTTTAGCTTGAACTCATTCATTCCAACCTGTCGTGACAGCTGACGAATCGAAAACGGATTTTCCAAATGCGTGAGGATGAGCTCACGAGCCTGCTCTATCACTTCCCGGTCCTGCTTTCGCCACTTGGTCTTGGCTTTCGATGAGGGCTGCACAAAGCTGTGATCCTGATTGACCAGCGCAATGATTTCCATCGCTTTGCTTTCCAGATAAAGCTTCTTCAGCGGTCCCTGATATGTGCAAAAGTACATGTCGTGGACGCATTTTTCAATAGCTGGGGTCACGTCAAACGCGTCGATGCTGTCCGTATGCCGCTGTAAAAAAGCTTCCATAGAGCCCCTGTCCTCTACCCCATCGGTATAGCCGAACAAATGCTCAGGACTCATGCGTATTTCTAAAAATTGATTGCGGACAAGTGCCTTTCTTTCAACATAGATTTGGCTGTCTTCCAGAAACACGACATTGCCTTGTTGACGGCTAATATGTCGTTCCCGTCCGTTCCACGCACAATACGTATCACCATTAAGACTGTAATTAAGTTCAAGCAGGCGACAGCTTTCCTGTATCGTTATCTTTAGGTCCTCAACCAAACAAACATCGGTGATGACGATTTCCATGCCCGGTCGTATGCGTATACGAGTGATCTCTCCAGAGCCGATATGTGACGGGATAACAGCCTGTTGCTCCCACTTCTGGTCTCGCATCGTCCCTTGCATGGATTTCAAAAAGAGCGGATAGTAATCATGTATATCCGAAATCTGCAATTGGAGTTCCATTCTCGTCTACCTTTCCCGCCGAATCGATCCAGCGACTGTAAGGTATTGTATCATGCGATAAACGCTGGTGGTCAAGTGTGGCACTTTACTTACTTCAATAGGCTCTGCAGTGTTAAAATTTTCTTTTTCTTGCTCATCCGTGCCTCGATAGCTTGTTCCATCGTAACGGCAATAAAACGTGTTTTCGTCTGCGGCCTCGACTGTGCGACTAGGTCCAGGTCGGTACTGATCGTCGTTCCGAGTGTGACAAATCCCCCGCCCGTCGTTGCATCACGTAAGAGCAGAATCAGCTCTTTTTCATTCGGAACCATAATCGCTCCGATCGGATAAACAATGTCAACCGTATTGGACAGGTTATTGCCGGCACCAAATGGCGGATCAATCAGCTTGAATGACGCGGATGCACCGGAATACCGATATGCGATATTGTTGGACTCAAGTCCCACCTGCCACTCGGAATTCAAAAAAGCTCTGACACCTTCATCGCTTAAGCGGTAGCTGGAGATACCCATAACCATGCGAATATCAACAGCCGATGAGAACTTGGGCAAATACTCCTCTGGTATTCGCGTGCCTACATGATGAAAAACACCTGGCAGCGGTTCTCCGATCGTGATTTCATCTCCTGCCAAAAGCTTTCTGCCTTGAAAGCCCCCGAGCTGACTTATTGTGTAGGTGGAACGAGAGCCGAGTACGTGAGGCACCTGTATACCTCCAGAAACACAGAGGTAGGATTTTACTCCTTTTTGAGCGGTACGAAGCGATAAAATATCACCTTCCTGTACACAAATGGTCTCCCACATGGGCACAGCTGTCCCGTTCAGCTTGACATCCAGTGGCGCACCGGTTATCGCAATGACTGTTTTTTTCCGAACCTCGATTTTAGGACCGAGCAGTGTAATTTCCAAAGCCGCGTAATCGGCTGGGTTTCCCAATAAAATATTTCCTAGAACGTAGGAGTATCGATCAGCAGCACCCGAAGGAGGGACTCCCAGATGATAGTAATCTTTGCGTCCCATGTCTTGCACCAATGTCTGCAGTCCACCGTCCAGGATGTACAGCATTAAAATCCCTCCATCAAGTGCGTCAAGTATTCTTTCTTGTTTGCAAAATACTCCTCTGTGGAGAAATCGACATTTTTGATGCGGTAACGATACTCCCCTTCCTTTACCTGCCGGACGATCTCGTTGTATTCCGACTCATCGACCGGACGATGCTTCCATATGTCGCCAGGTCTTGCCAAAAAGAAAGTATCTCGCAGATCATATAGTTTTTGCGACTGGTCAAAGATGGGCACAGCACACATCCCAATTAATTGATAGCTGCCAGGAGCATTCAGTGGATAGATCACGGTAAATGCACCGCCAAGCCCAACGGCCCGACTGGGTGTATCCGTTCGTGGACTACTGTATTTAGGTGTTTGGATGATTTGCTTTTTCTCAAGACCTAACGGATACTCCCACGCTGTACCTGGAATGAATCCCATCATGGTGATCAAATAAGGACTGGACGAATGCGCCTCGATGAATTCCTCTTTAGTCGAAAAGCCGTTCAGCTTCCTGACCAGTTCAAAATCACTGATGGCGTCATGCGAAATATTGCGCTCGGAAAATCTGCGGCTGTACTCCTGTGTCAGCGGATCATCGTACCAGATCGGAATTTCTACGATTCGCACCTGCATGTTCAGTTCAGAGGGATTGCTTTTCGTGATATCGATTTCTTTCAAGTACTCGAGTAAATCAACTGGAGAAATGACTTCCGGATCAAAGCGAATAATGTACGAAGAATTCGAAGGACAAATGTCATGCACGCCTGGAATATTCCGTTTGCGCAGTTCATTTGTAACCGCAAGCGCCTTGAAATTGCTTTCCTCACTCATATCCCCGGAGATTTCCGCGTAAATATATTCGTCGCCGCCAAAGTCGAAGCGGGTTTCTGGCAAGGTAAACATACGGTTTGCTCCTCTCTATTGAAGTCGTCGTTGCATGCGTCTGCTTACCGTTGCGGGACTGACTCCTAAAATTTTGGCGACTCTAGCAGCTGTGCCGTATTTTTTTAGCGCCAGGGAGATTAATTGGTTTTCCACTTCCTCCACCGCTTCTTTCAACGGCATGATATCGAGCACGACTGCTTTATTTTCCCGAACGATCGACTCTTCCTTGAACAAATTCGGAATGACATCCTGTGTACCGATGCTATCTGCACGTGTCTTTACTACGAGTCGCTCAATGACGTTCTGCAGCTCGCGTACATTGCCTGGCCACGAATATCCCTCCAGCATATGTAGTGCATCCCGATTGATGCTCTTTTCCAAGCCGTACATCCTGTTGAACTCCTTTAAAAAATGAATGGCGAGCGGTATGATGTCTGCGATACGCTTGCGCAGCGGCGGAATTTCAATCGGAACCACATACAGTCGGTAATAGAGATCTTCCCGAAATTTCTGATTTTTTACCAATTCTTTCATATTTTGATTTGTCGCCACAATGATCCTGACGTCCACGGGAATCGTACGTGTCCCGCCCACTCTCATAATCTCTTTTTCCTGCAAGACACGAAGCAGCTTCACTTGCATGTTATAAGGCAGCTCCGTGACCTCATCAAGAAATATGCTTCCTTTGTGCGCCATTTCGAACATGCCTGGCTTGCCTTTTTGGTCCGCTCCCGTAAAAGCTCCTTTTTCGTAACCGAACAGCTCGCTTTCGATCAAGCTTTCCGGGAGAGCTCCACAGTTTACGCGGATGAAAGGCTCGTTTTTTCTCAGGCTGAACTCGTGGATGGCCTGCGCAAAAACTTCTTTTCCTACTCCTGATTCCCCCACGAGTAAAACCGTCGAATCGACTTTGGCGATATGCTTCAGCTCATCCACCAAGCTCTCCATGATTTGCGACCGATAGACGAGCTTCTTGTGATTTACTTGCTTCGTCGCCAGCTCAGAGGCATCTGATGCAGGCGTCACTTCCAAATCCGAACGCAGCATATGAATGCCTGTAATATCACGCGACAGGATGACGACTTTTTCCAGCTTGTCTCCATGAAAGACTGGTGTTGCCACAGACCATACCATTCGGCCACTATTTGATTCTTGTATCAGTGACAGCTTTTTCTTTTGCGTCATACATAAATCAGCGATGTTCGGGTAAAAAATGCCTGCTTTTTCTAATTGGTACACATCACTTTCGATCAGCTCCTCAGGGTGCTTCACCTGCCAAAATTCCTGTAGGAACGTGCCAGCGATCCTGACAATTTTACCTGCATGATTCACAACCACGATCTGTTCGTTCTCCGAAGAATAGATTGCCTGCAAATCATCCGTAATATTTCGCACGAATTCCAGCTCGTTCACAGCTTCTCCCAACCGCTCACGATGAGAAAAAATATGTACGATTCCAATAATTTTGCCATGCTCGTATAAAGGAGAGAAGTTACCGCTCGTCCGTTTAAAATTAATCGAGCTTTCCACACTCAATAATTGCTTTCCAGACAATACCTCATCCAGGTCTTTGTCGATGGTGAGTAGTGTCTTGTAATTTCGGTATAGAAGCACGCTTTTGGGCAAACCGAGAATTTGCTCAGCCGTTTCATTCATGAAGGAGACTTCAAAATGAGAGTCCGTCGTAATGATTCCGATTCCTGAGCTGTTGAAAATGTGGTTTAATTGTTCTAGCTTGTACTGTCCCAGCCGATCCCGCGCATCTCGCGCACTGGTGTAGCCAACGATATTTCCAGTCTGGTCAACACCTAGTACTACAGAAATGTTGTGATAAAAAGTGATCGGGCTATCGACCGGAACCTTCACGATATCTTTTTGGAATTCAACCTGTTCCAGGAGATTGCCTGACGCCTGTATTTGCTTTAACAGAGAGCTGCGATCGATGTACCCCACAATTCCTTGTTGCTCATTTCCTATCAGCAGCCTCGTCAATTTACTTTCCTGCATGAAATCGAGAGCTTCCTGTAATGTACTTTCTATCGGTAAATGGATTGAAACCGGATGCAAGATATCGTTCCATACCAGCAAGCTATCCCCTCCGAAAGCATGAATTTTTAGAAAACTCCACCCTCTCTAGCATACCAATCTTTTCATATGTATGGGAGCATTATTACGAAAAAGAAGAAGCTGACCGCAAAAAATGCGATCAGCTTGCTTGAATCGGTGCTACCGTTATTTCTGCGGCGCGCAGAGCCTCGTAAATATGCTTGATAAGGATAGGGGCTCCTGGAGTGTCACCGTGAATACAAACAGTCTCGGCATGAACACTTGCTTCTTCCCCGTCTGGCGTCAGCACGATCCCCTCTTTTACCATCCTTACTACACGTGCAGCCATCATCTCGTAATTTTCAATCGTGGGTCCCGTCCTCGTCAGGACAATCGAGCCATTCTTTGTATGCTCCCTGTCCGCGTATACTTCCCGTGCAATCGGGATTCCCATTTGCTTACCGACTTCTTCAACTGCCGAGTTTTGCAAGGCGAATACGATCATTCTATTTGATACCCGGCCCAACGCTTCCAATATGGCTCGGGCAAGCTTTTCATCATCCATGGCCATCATGTACAAGGCACCATGCGGTTTGCAATGTTGAAGCTCCATATGATAGTAGGAAGCGAACTCTCGCAAAGCTCCTACCTGATACATAATATAATCTCGAATTTCATCTGGCGTGCAGGACATGTATCGCCTTCCGAAGCCGATCGAATCGGGAAAGCCCGGGTGAGCGCCGATCGCGACATCGTACTCTTTTGCCATTTGAACGGTTTTGTGCATCACATGAGGATCCCCCGCATGATAGCCACACGCAATGTTGGCTGAGGAAATATATTTGATCATTTCCTCATCATTGCCCATCTGGTATAAGCCAAAGCTCTCCCCCATATCACAATTCAAATCGACCTTCATGTTATCCCCCCTGATGTCATCCTTTTAAAAGCGTCTCTTCAAATTTGGTATTGTAGGTACCCGCCTGAAAAGCTGAATCATCCATGATGGATGCTAATAAGGGCAGATTGCTTTTTATCCCGCCAACGATGCATTGCTGCAATGCCTGCTTCATTTTTTCAATCGCTTCCGCTCTGCTTGCTCCATGCGTAATAATCTTACCAATCATAGGATCGTAAAAAGGAGTCACCTGATCTCCTTCTGTCACCGCAAATTCCAGTCGAGCCTCTACTGGCACTACCAACGCGTCGATCTTGCCAGGTGAAGGCATAAACGTCCGAGCATCCTCTGCATATACCCGGCACTCGATGGCATGGCCTAACGGATTGGACGGTATAGCCCCTCGATCAATCGGAAGATTTGCCGCAATCTTTAGCTGCCACTCGACCAAATCGATGCCACTGATTTCTTCTGTGACAGGATGCTCCACTTGAATACGGGTGTTCATTTCCAAAAAGTAATACTGGCCTTGTTCATCTACAATAAATTCCATGGTGCCGACATTCGTATAGCCGATACTCTCTGCCCCTTTTACTGCTGCGGCACACAATGCTTCTCGTGCAACGGGATCAAGAAATGGTGATGGTGCTTCCTCGATGATTTTTTGGTTGCGCCGCTGGATCGAGCACTCCCGCTCCCATAGATGCACGACGTTTCCATGAACATCTCCCGCAATTTGTACCTCGATATGACGTGGAGAAGAAATATACTTTTCCAAAAAGAGGGTATCATCACCAAAATACGATCCGGCTCGCTGCGCTGTACTCTCAAACGCTTTTTCCAGCTCCTGGTCGCTGTGTACGATCTGCATTCCGATGCCACCGCCACCAGCACTTGCTTTGAGCATGACCGGATACCCGATTTCATTTGCCACCTGCTTGGCCTCATCAATAGAACGGAGTACCCCATCTACACCGGGAACGATTTGGATTCCTGCCGCTTTCATCTGTTTGCGTGCCGCTATTTTATCGCCCATCAACCGTATGACAGAGGCGGAGGGACCGATGAACATAATTCCCTCCTCCGCACAGCGTTCAGCGAAGGTACTATTCTCAGCTAAAAAGCCGTATCCCGGATGAACTGCATCCGCCCCCGTTTGTTTGGCAGCCTGAATAATGGCTTCCAGATCGAGATAGCTTTTTTTCACGGGTGCAGGACCGATAAGAACTGCCTCATCAGCTTCTTTCACAAACAGGCTAGCTGCATCAGCCTCCGAATAAACAGCGACAGTAGAAATCGACAAACGCTTGCACGTCCGAATAAGGCGGCGGGCAATTTCACCTCTGTTGGCAATCAGCACTTTTTTGAAATGACTCATGAAGTCCTCCATTTATCCAAGCTGTTTTCGCGGACAATGTGGTCGCCTATTTCAGGACGACAAGCTCCTGATCGACATCGACAATGGTTTCGTTCTCAACCGAAAAACGGTCAATCACGCCATCTTCCTCGACCTTTACCTCGTAAAAGTTTTTCATGACTTCAATCAAACCGACGATATCACCTGATTTGACTGTGTCACCTTCCCGCGCGTAGTCCGGCTGATCAGGGCTTGGCTTGCGGTAGAAAATGCCGGGAAGCGGCGAAAGAATTACTTTTTTCTCACTCATATTGATTCCTCCTGTTTTGTCATAATGAGGCGGCAATTCGCGAGAGCTTTTCCTGCGTTTCACGTCTCGCTTGCAGTGCTTCCTCCAAGGAAACCGCCACAAAACGGACTTTATCATTCGTCTTGATTTGACCCATCCGATTCAAATCCGTGCTGATGACGGTAGCGATCGTCGCATATCCCCCGCCTGTAACAGCGTCATGTAGCAGGACAATTGGCTCGACGCCATCTGGTACTTGTATCGAACCGATGGGATACCCGAGATCGGTTACGTTGGACGGATTGCTTCCCGCCCCAAATGGCTGCTCCCGCTCGACGAATTGCAGCCGCTCACCGCGATGCCGATAACCGATCCGATTGGCTTCCGGTGTTACCGTCCATTCGGTATGTAGGAACGTTGCTTTGCTCTCATCTGTCAAGCGATAGCTACAAAGACCGACAATCACCCTGATTTCATGCGATTTGCTGAAAACGGGAATATCCGTATCCGCAATTTTGCTGCCGACTGGCACATCCTTTTCCTTCATGTCTGCTGTATGCACGATATCCCCCGCTGCCAACGGTCTTCCCTGGAAGCCGCCGATACCAATCAGTGTATAGGTCGAGCGAGAATTCATGATGACAGGTACGTCAATGCCGCCTTCTACAGCCAAGTAAACCCTCGCCCCTGACTTGACGAAATCAAAGGACAGCACATCCCCAGCTTTGACCTCCAGCGTTTCCCACATCGGTACGGCTTGCCCGTTGATTTTTGGGGGAAGGTAGCCACCTGTCAGACTGATCCGTGTATCCGAACCGAATTCCAGCTCGGGTCCGAGATACGTGATCTCCAGCGCAGCAGCATGCGGTGCATTGCCCACCAACAGATTGGCTACTGTGTATGAATACTGATCCATCGCTCCTGAGGGAGGCATACCGATTTCGTAAAAGCCGATTCTGCCCCTGTCCTGCACAGTTGTTTGCAGACCTGCTTTGATGACTTTAATCATGGTATAACCTCCTCATGACGTTCTCCGAAAATGACTCCAGATCGGCAAGTACCTCTTTCGGGGTAAAGGTGAAGTCTTTCTTTTGATACGTAAACGTACCGTTCTCGACTTGCTTACGAATGTCGTCATATTCATCACGGTTAATGCTGCGGTAGCGGAAAATATCGCCCTGCTGCGGAAACACCATCGAATCTTTAAAATCAGGCAGCGTTTGTTCTTTTTGATAAATCGGCGCTGGGGCAATCCCGTAGAGCTGGTATCCACCAGCCCCTTGTACCGGATAGATGACGGAAAAGGCACCGCCGAAACCAAAAGCCCTCTCTGGCGTAAAGGTTCTTGGGCGAACGTATTTAGGGACCTCGATCTGCTTTTCACGCTGAACCATCTGAAAGCACCAGGGCAGACCTGGAACAAATCCGATCATGGATACGAGAAACGGTGCGCTTGTGATTGCTGCTATGAAATCCTCTGTATTGTCATATCCATTAATACGTGCAGAATATTGCAGGTCGGTAGCCTCAGGATCTTGATGTCTGTCGCGAAAACGCATCAAGGCCTCATGTGTCCACGGATCTTCAAACAAAACAGGGACATCGACCAGCCGAGAGGAAATCGTCACGTCGAACGGGTCCGTCGTCCTTTCAATTTCCTTTAATTCGTCCATCAGAGCGGCTGGATCGACTATATCAGGATTAAAGCGGATCATGTAAGAAGCATTGGACGGACAAATATCCAATATTCCATCAATCTGTCTCTCCTTCACTTTTCTCGTAATCGCCATGCCGGTAAAATTGGATTCCAGGCTCATCTCTTCGGAAAGCTGGACGAAAATAAATTCGTCACCGCCGTATTCGTATAAGGTTTTCATCGTACTCATGATCCGTCACCTCCATAGCTTTGTGTCTCCAAAGAATGCATACTCATCAAGGGCTCATGATATGTGCAATGCTTGTTCAAAATCTTCTGGCGTATCGATGTCCACGTGAATGCCCGGATCATCAACAGGTAAAAAGAAGCGTTGCTCCATCGCAGCCAGCACCGATCTAGCCCCCTGATCCCCCTCTACACAATCAAATTGGCCTTGGTACACGTTGCCCAAAAAAACGGGGTGACCGGGCTTCTCCAGGTACATGGGTTGAATGGCAAAAGGCATTTGAAGCTCGAGCAAGCTCTCTTGCCCCCGCTCCCAAAGTCGATGCACGGTTTCGCGTTTGATAAAGGGCTGATCCCCCAGAAATACTGTGACAGATCGATGGTTCGGCAACGCTTGCTCGATGCCCATCCGAAACGAGGTGCTTTGTCCTGATTGGTAATGAGGATTAACCACCCACCGAAAACGCGGATCGGCAACATGGATGCTCTGCTGGATACGATTCTCTTCATGACCAATAACTGCGACGACCTGGGAAAAATCGATGGAAATCGCCAGTCTGATCACCTGCTCCAGCATCGGACATCCGTGCAGTGTAAGGAGCTGTTTCGCACTGCCCATTCTGGACGCTGTACCCGCAGCCAATATGACTGCACACCCCTGATGCATAAAAAGACCCTCACCTTCTTTTCACGCTAGCCAGCAATGACTGTATTTTGATGGATTTGCGCTTTGTCGCGGAGCAATCCACCCTCATGTCCTGTCCGTTTCGCAATGATTTCAGCCAAAATGCTTACGGCGATCTCCTCTGCATTGTCTGCACCAATATCCAGCCCTATCGGATTGCAAAGTCGTGCCAGTTGCCGCGCGGTAAAGGGCGATCCCGCTTTTTCCAGTGAATCCATGATTCGCTCGCGTCGAGATCTCGGTCCTAAGAGCCCAATATACGGTGCCTCAGATGGCAAAGCGAATTTTAGTGCTTCCTGATCTCTCTCCATGTGATGATTCATGATCACGACATAAGACCTTTTCCCAACAGCGAGCTGCTCCGCATACTTTTCTGAATCAATGAGCAAGCGAGTCGCGAGTGGAAAGCGCTCCGCGGTATTGTAGCCCGGTCGAGGATCTACGACAGTTGTAGGAAATCCGAGCGTTGCACTGAGTCTAGCAACCGGTATGGCATCGTTTCCTGCACCGAAAACAAAGACAGTCGGAAGCGGAACGACAACATCAAGAAACAGGCTCAGTGAGGTCCCGTCTTCGAGAACGACAGATTGGCTGGACGATCGGGGATTTTGTTTATGGAAAAGCTCCTTGGCCCATTTTTCCACGTAGCGGTTTATCCCTGTATTCCCCAGATTCCCTGTAACATTTCCTTTCTCTGTGAGAACCAGCCGTTTACTCGCTGACTCGCAAGCGGTCTCGTTCATCCCGATTACCGTACATAAAGCTGCGGCTTCCCCTTTTTGAATCGCTTCAGACCAGACAGAAAATGCAGGTTGCAGCTTTTCCTGTCCAGCTATTGGCTCGATAAAAATGTCTACCGTCCCCGGACATCCCAGCCCAAGCCCCCAAACCAGATCCTCATCCAGCTCGTAGCGCTTCAGGATTGCTTTGTTGTCCCGAATGACACCTTTGGCGACCTCAGCTACATCAGCTTCCAAACAGCCTCCGGATATTAAGCCAACGTAGTGACCCGTGTCATCGATAAACATTTTTGCACCTTCGCGACGATATGCCGATCCTTTTACCTTTACGACCGTTGCCAGAGCTCCTTTTTTCCCTGCCCGTATCGCTTCATTCAGCGTGTGCAGGACTGCCTCATTCTCCCGCATATGATCACCTCCGACATCTAAAGGCAGCAGCCATTTTTTTGTATGAACGAGCGTCATGGGCATGCGAAAACGTGTCAACATAGGGGAGTGCCGCTTGCATCCCTCGAGCTGTTGGTTCATAGCCCGGCATCGCGAGTAGCGGATTCAGCCAAATGACGCTCGCACTGCGAGAATGAATGATCTTCATCGATTGCTGCAGCACTTCGACTGATCCTGTTTCAAGCCCATCACTGCCAATCATGACCACTGTGTTTTTTCCGAGTATGCGGCGTCCCTCTAGCTGTATAAAGGTTGCCAGTGATTCTCCGATACGCGTACCGCCTCCCCATTCTGCCCCTTGAACGGACAATGCCTGAAGCTCATGCCGTTTTGTCCGATACAGCTTTGCAGTCACTCTTTTCACGTGCGTGGAAAAGAGGAAGACTTCGACATGGGCAGAGCAGCAGGTCAAGGCGTAGGCAAATTGCAAAAATCGTTCTGCAAAACCACTCATCGAACGGCTGCCGTCGCAGAAGAGCACAAATCGTATCGGTTTTGGCTTCGGACTTTTCCAAGCCAGCTTAAAGATCTCACTGCCTCCCTGCCTATTCATTCGTAGCGTTCTGCGAAAATCGAGCTGGCTTCCCCTCATGCCCATCTCCAGCCTGCGGCTTGTTTCCCGCTTCGCTCGATTTAGGAGCAATTTTGCAGCTTCCATCGCCATTTCTAAATCATCAACCGGAATGCGTGCATGGGTAGCGGCGTCTCTGTGCAGTATGGAAGTCAGAAACGAGCTTCCTGCATCTCTTGCTTCCAGTAAATCCATTTCACTGGGAATGCCTGTATCGATGCCGTATAACTCCTGACTAAAAGGCGACTTCACAGTTGGGCTCTTTCTTTTCTCAGCTTGAGAGGCTGAATCGACTGGCTTCTGCTTCCTGCCCATAGCCAGGAGATTATCCTCAGAAGGCGGCTCAATGCTAATGGGGTCGAGTGAGCTCCAGGAATTGCTCCGAAAATGTACCTCAAACAACTCATCAAAAAGCTTCTGCTCATCAGGGCTTGAGCAAAGCACGAGGCGAAGTGCTTCCTTCACATCCGTTACGTTTGCCGCGCCTGTGATCTCCATGGCACGAAGCGAGTCTATTGTCTGCTCTGGACCGATGAGAAAGCCCAGCTGACGCAGTTTTTGGCAAAAGATTGTGACATGCCTGGCCAGGCTGCTCGTTGGTGGACAGCTTACTCTGCCAAGACTCATCGCTCCACATTTCCTGCAGACAGCGTTTTTTTTAGGAATTCGCCATGCTTCATCTCGTGAAGAACGAGCTCCCAATCATCTCTGTCTTTCAAAATGCAGCCTAGCGTTTCTCGCATCGTTTCTTTATCCAAAACCCCTTGATGTAAGGTCATTAAAGCGATTGCCCAATCCAGGCTCTCTGCAATTCCCGGTGTTTTGACCAGCGGCAAGCGGCGTATTTGCTCCATCATCTGAGAGATTTGCTCAGCCAAAGCCTTATTTATGTCGGGTATCTTTGCTTGCAAAATCTGCATCTCTTTTTCGATGTCCGGGTAGGAAATCCACTGGTACAAGCACCTGCGGCGGAGGGCATCGCTCAATTCTCGCGTTCGATTGGAGGTCAAAACGATGTATGGGCGATGCTGTGCCACAACCGTCCCCAGCTCGGGTATCGTTACCTGAAATTCCGCTAGCGTCTCCAGCAGGTATGCTTCAAATGCTTCGTCTGCCCGATCGATCTCGTCAATAAGCAGGACGGGCGAGGACACTGGGTCTGTCAATGCCTCCAATAATGGCCTGCGCAGCAAAAATGCTTGATCAAACAGCTCCGCTTCTTTTTGCCGAAGACTCCGCCCGTCGTTTTCACTTAGCTTGAGGTGAAGCAATTGCTTTTGATAATTCCATTCATACAAGGCCGAGTGGACATCCAATCCTTCATAGCACTGCAAGCGTATGAGGCGTGTTTGCAGGACCTGTGCGAGCGCTTTGGCAATCTCCGTTTTTCCTACACCTGCTGGACCCTCGATCAAAAGTGGCTTTTGCAAGGAAATCATCAGCTTGAGTGCAGTTGCCGTAGAGCTGTCTGTCACATATCCGTTCTTGGCAAAGGCAGCTTCAATGGCAGTCAGACTAATCAAATGCTCTTTGATCCCAGTCATCACAAAAGAATGCGGGACAGCGCTCGCTCGGTATAAACGGTGGCAAGGTTACGTCGATATTGCTCAGAAGCAAAGAGATCATTCCCAATCTCTCCCTCTTCTGAAGCCAGGGCTGCTGCCTTCTGGATCGTTTCCACTGTCGGCAGCTCTCCCAACAGTGCTTGCTCGACGGAGGTAGCCCGGTAAGCGACATCTGCAACTCCATTTATGCCGATCCGAACGAAATCGATCCGTCCATCCTCTCCGACTCCTGCGATGGCACAAACGCCGACTACAGCGTATCCAGAGGCCGGATGAGCGTATTTCAAATAAACACTTTTTGTATGATCCGGTGGGATGAGGAAGGAAATAGACGTTAGCACGCTTGTCTCAGGAAGTGCTGTCACCAGTGGTCCGAGAAAAAATCCGTCAATGTCGATGACTTCTTTACCTTCTTCTCCTTGGACTTCCAGGAGGGCCTCCAGCGCCAGTGCGACACCAGGCAAATCCGCAGCAGAGTCAGCATGAGCCAGATTTCCGCCAACAGTACCGCGATTGCGAATCTGCATGTCGCCAATCGTCCTGGCTGTATCTGCCAAAACAGCAATGTTCTCTTTTACCAGAGCATCTGAATACAGCTGCTTATGTGTGGTCAATGCTCCTACAATGAGTCTATTTCCTTCCTGTCGAATCCCTTTCAGCTCCTGAATGCTGCTGATGTCAATCAGCTTGCCAGGATTGGTTAAACGGAATTTCATCAGCGGAACGAGACTATGCCCACCTGCTAGAAATTTGCCTTCTCCGTCACTCTCCTGCATGAGCTGGATGGCTTCCTCGATTGAACCTGCTTTGACGTAATCAAATGCGTTAGGTATCATGCGTTTTCCCCCCTAGTCTGCATGGCTCTCCATACTTTTTCCGGTGTCAGCGGCATATCCAGATCCTTGATGCCGAATGGTCGCAGCGCATCCATGACTGCATTCACAACTGCTGGTGGTGCTCCAGTAGTACCGGTCTCTCCCACACCTTTTGCGCCAAGAGGGTTTACGGGTGACGGCGTCTCAGTAAAATGCGACTCGATCGTTGGGAAGAAACGAGCTTTTGGCATCGTATAGTCCATGAACGTGCCAGACAGAAGCTGTCCATTGTCGCTATAGACCGCACCTTCCCACAGTGCTTGCCCAATCCCTTGCGCCACTCCACCGTGAACCTGTCCTTCTGCCAAAAGAGGGTTAATGACACGTCCAACATCGTCCACAGCAATATAGCGTTTCAGCTCAACTTCACCCGTTTGCACGTCTACCTCGACCACACATATATGCGCACCGAACGGATAGACAAAGTTCGGCGGATCGAAGAACGATTGACCTTCCAAGGATGGCTCTACCCCATCTGGTAAATTCCATGCAAAGTTGGCGGATTTCGCAATCTCCTGAAACGAGCGCGATTGAGTCGGGACACCTTTTACAGAAAATGTACCGTTTGAAAATTCCAAATCTTCCAAAGACACTTCTAATTCATGGGCAGCGATCGTCTTTGCTTTTTCGATGACACGGTCAGTGGCAATTGCTACCGCAGCTCCGCCCACTGCCGTATTTCTTGAGCCGTAGGTGCCCCAGCCCATTGATACGCTACGCGTGTCACCAGAGATAAGCTCGATATCGTCGATCGGGATACCCAATTTCTCGGCAACGACCTGGGCAAATGTGGTCGCTGTTCCTTGACCATGTGGAGATGTGCCTGTAAACACGGCTACCTTTCCAGTTGGATGGACACGAACCGTGCTGTTTTCCCAAACCCCACCCTGGAATCCGATTGCGCCAGCTACCTTGGACGGACCGAATCCACAAAGCTCCACATACGTTGACACTCCAATCCCGAGCAATTTTCCCTGCTCTCTGAGTCTTTCTTGTTCCGCCCGAAGCGATGCATAGTCCGCAATATCAAGAGCACGATCCAGCGTATAATGATAGTTTCCACTGTCGTAGCTTACGCCCATTGCCGTTCCATACGGGAATGCTTCTGCTGGAATCAAGTTCTTTTGCCTGATTTCCACCGGGTCCATCCCGATTTCTTGAGCAAACAGGTCAACGATTCTCTCGATTTGGAACGCTGCTTCCGGCTTGCCTGCACCTCGATACGCATCTGTCGGGGTCGTATTTGTGTAAACCCCATACGTGACCACAGATGCTTTGGGAATTGTATAGGCTCCTGTCACCATCAATCCAAAGTCAATCGTTGGACAGCCTGCTCCAAACGTAGACAGGTAGGCACCTAGATTTGCCGTATTTTTGACACGAATGGCCGTGAAAGTACCATCCCGTTTTCCCGCCAGCTCTACTTCGATAACCTCGTCTCTCGCATGTGTGGTCGCCATGAAATGTTCTTTTCGATCCTCGATCCATTTCACTGGTCGCTTCAGGTCCCTGGCTGCGTGTCCAATGACTGCTTCCTCATTATAGGTAGCGATCTTGGAGCCGAATCCTCCACCGACGTCAGGGGCCACAATCTGCAATCTCGATTCGGGAATATCCAGTACACCTGCGTAAACCATGCGATGAATATGTGGATTTTGCGAGGTACACCAAATTGTTAATTCGCCACTGCCGGGATTGTACTGAGCGACTGCACCGCGTGTCTCAATCGGGTTGGGAATCACACGCTGGTTGTACAAGCGCTGCTTGACGACGACCTCCGCGTTTTGAAATTCTTCCTCGGGAACCTCGCCTGCTTTCCATAAGAGAGCGAGGTTGTTTGCAACATCGTCATGTACAAGTGGTGCGCCTTCGAGCAATGCCGCTTCCTGATGAACGACCGCCGGCAAATCCTCGTAGTCTACCTCGACCAAATCAAGGGCATCCCGCGCTATGTAGCGGTTTTCTGCTACAACGAGTGCCACACACTCTCCAGCGTATCGGGTCTTGCCCTGTGCCAGTGCACTGCGATCCTTGGGCTTCAGGTCTGCTCCTGGCAACAGCCACATGGTCGGCACAGACTTTACCTTCCCGACGAGATCATCTCCGGTATAAACGGCTACCACACCGGGCAGTGCGAGTGCTTTGGACACATCTATCCTTACTATTTTCGCATGCGCATGAGGACTGCGCACAAAAGCCCCATGAAGCATACCGGGCAGCTTGATATCATCCGTGAAATTGCCATTGCCAGTGATAAGCTTGGGATCTTCCTTTCGTTTCTGTGGAGTTCCGATTAGCTTTGCCATCGTTTAACGTCCCTCCCCTGTACTCAAGGTCGTCTCTTTCACAGCATTGCCCTCTGCGATCAGTTGTGCTGCATGCTGTACTGCGCTTACAATAAACTGGTATCCGGTACAGCGACAGATGACCCCCTCCAGTGCATCGCGAATTTCTTCTTCGGATGGATTTTGATTTTCTTTGAGGAGACCAACCATGGAAATCATCACACCTGGCGTACAGAAACCGCATTGCAGGCCGTGCTTTTCCCAAAATCCTTGTTGAATCGGATGCAGCTGCTCCATATCGCCTAAGCCCTCTACTGTGGTAACCTCTTTTCCATCAGCTTGCACTGCGAGGACCGTACAGGATTTTACGACATCACCATCTACCATGACGGTACAGGCTCCACACTGACTGGTATCACAACCGATATGCGTACCTGTAAGATTCAGCTCATCGCGCAGCAAATGAGCAAGGAGCAGTCTTGGTTCGATTTCAGCCTGGCGTGTGACCCCATTTACTGATAGGGAAATGTTCTTTTTACATGTCATCTCCGGCACCTCCTTATTGATTCTTACTCTGAATGCGTTGCCAGTTGCTTCATTTCTTTATCCACCGATTTGAAAAATTGACCCAGCACCATTTTGGCGACACCGCCCATGACTCGCTGGCCGACTGAGGCGAGAACACCTGTTACCTGTACTTCTGTGGAGCAAGTGAGCTGTGTGCCCTGCCCCACCTCGTCGAGCTGCATGTCTGCCACGGCGTCAATCTCGCCGGGCAAGCCTTTTCCTCGAACGAGCAAGCGATAGGAGGAAGGTTCCCTCTGGTCCACCTGCTGCACCTGCCCTGTAAATACTCCTTTTACCGGACCAACACTCACCCCCATTTCGGCTTGATAAATGCCAGCGTCCGTCTGGGCAAAGGATTTGCAGCCTGGAATCGATTTTTTCAAGACTTCTTCGTTCTGGATAAGCTTCCAAACGACATCTCTTGGAATGTCAAAAGTGTATGTATGCTCGAGTTTCACAAATCTCACTCCCCGCTGTCTATTGTCTTGTTTCCCTGCTGAAGTCATAGACTTGCTGTTACACTCATAAATAGCAACTTCTGTGCCATGCTATTCTTGTCAGGTTTTCGCTAGGAAATACGACCCATTATTTCAATTTTGAAATTATTTGTTTCATTTTTGAAAGACATCCTCGCATCTTTGAATCCTTTCCCACGCACATGCAAAAGAGCCTTACCCCGAGCTAGCTTAACGGGATAAGACTCCATTTTACATTCATTATGCAGTTCTTTTCAGCATGGATAAATATTGTGTAACGTACAAAAAACGAGTAACTAGTGGCTCGGCGTCCGTCTGAATGGAACGGGTGTAGCTTCTTCCTTCACTAGCCAATTCTTCCAGCAAGCCAGCCAGAAAGCTCATCTCGTATGTTTGTGCCGTTTCTTGAAAATGAAGCAGCTCATCGATGTCACGTCCATCTATTTTATAGATGCCCTTGAGCAGGAGTCGCTCCAGCCAGTCTGTCAATTTATCCATAAACATTTGCATCTGTTCCATCTGGTGCACGCCCCTCATTTCTTATAAATCCAGCTTGATACTGGTGAGCGAGCTTCCTTGCAAGAAGCTGATCGGAACATAGCTGTCCCCTAGATTCTGGACCAGCACAAACACATCACACAGTTCCAGCAATCGCTTATTTCGTTCCAGAGAATTGAGCGAGCGAGCAAATTTCTCTTGATACGTAATTACCAATTCCAATGAATAGCCGTGATCATCTTCAATCGTGATAGACAGCTGCTGGGTAGCATCATCAAACTCGACATGACTTACTTTTTTTGCCAGGACTAAGAAAATGGTATCGGTTGACTGTTCAAACAAATCTCTCCTCCGAAGACTCGAGATGTTCGTCCAGTCACGAAGGAGCGTTTCTCCCAGGTCGATATCCTCTATGTGCAGCCTTGGTTGAAGCGTGAGCTCAGTTTCCTCACTGGAGGAAAGACGTTGCTCCCGATTGGTTTTGGGGTGCGCCAAGACAACCTGTGATCTCGACAGCTCCTCCATCGTCACCAAATCGCTCCAGGGAGATTTTCCTTTATAGCTGTTCATATAGGAGAAGGAATTTCCTTCATAATAAACCGGACGTGCTTCTGTGTACGTATATATGCGCTTGTCGTCTAGCGAGAAAAAGTAGTACGTAACTCCCTTGTATCCTGAACGTGTTTCCCAAGGATTCGCTCCCAACGAATACAATTGCAGCTGCGGGATCGTATAGTACTTGCTTTTAAAGCTTCCAAGCAGTTGCTTCTTCTGATCATGGTGCTCTGCTTTTTCCAGAGCAACCAGTCCCAGATAAACCCGTGTCAGCCTTTCAAGCAGCCCTTCCTTTGAAAACTGCACATGCCGCTGAAAGAAAAGAGACAGGTCGCCATTAAGTCCGCGTATATCCGTTTCCACATTCGGCAGATTGCCGTTATGAGCTGCTATAGCTAACAGTTCTAGCCGTGTGCAGATCGTGTTTGGCAGCTTCGCGAGTCCAATGCCAAGCACTTCCTGTATCAGCTCTCTTGTTTCCCTGACTACTTCCTCGTCATAGCTTACTTCCATGGTGGTTGCTTGTAATGACGCACTGTCATCAATCTGATTAGCGTGCCGATAGCGCAGCAAGGCTTCCAACTTGTGGATGCAGTTACCTTTTGACTTGCAGCTGCACATCGTCTTCGCGATTTCTGAATCAGGCTCAAATGTGACAATTACTTTTTGCGCGGTCATCGTCACTGTAAGAAAGGACGTGACAGCTATTTGGATGTCATCATCATATTCCAGTCGAAAAAGAACTTCTTCAATCTGAGCGGCCGAGAACGCTTTGGCTATTTGCTCTGGGGTTACACGCAATAACCATTCAAAGTCGGGCTGATAGCTCTCTCCCTCCTGAGAGGGTATATCCGCAGAGAGCATATTCTCTCTATAGTAGACGATGGCGATCAGCACATGCTTGCAAATTTTATCGGAGGGGCATGAGCAGGAAAACCGTGAGATATCTGCATGAAGTCGGCATACGCTGTCATCCGACAGCGCACACTCGACGAAATCATCCGCAAATTCGTAGGAAACCGATATCCCTTTTTCCATGTCTTTGAGCGAACGATTGTAAATGCCTTTGTTTGCGTATTGAATCAAATACTCTTCATTACAAAGAGCAATAAATCGATGGAAATCCGTCTTGAAATCGGCCATGACTACTTGCCTGCTGCCCGTGTCACATCATAAACGGTTTCACTGAAAACGCGGGCAGGTATCTCCGTGAGCTTGATCCGCTCTGTCGGTTGGTAGTAATGATAGCGGTACTGATTGTCTTTCGCTGAATAAAAGGCGAGCTCCTCCAGCTGGATATCCTCCATGCCGTCATAGTACGAAATGCTCGCACCGCTAATTTTAAGCTCTGCCACAATATCCCCGTACACTTTGTGGAACTCATAATAGAATCCGGCATCTTGTGGGATTCCTTTTGTCCAACCGAATTTTTCCATCGTTTTAGCAAAGGTCGTAGGCGTGTACGAATCCTGAGGCAAACGCAGGATGGCATGGACCTTCAGCTCTTCCTCTGTCGGCAGAAACGCTTCACGATTCAATTGATCAAATGGTTGCGTAATTTCGTAATCTTCCAGCTGCGTGCGCCAGCCAGCAAGTGTATCTGACTCCAGCTCCAGCGGGTGAATCAAGCCGATAAGCTGGCCATCTGCAAGCTCATATTCGTCTTCATCCACAGTGTTAAACGTGCCATCGTCCATGTAACGGAACGTATCGACGAGCTTTCCATCCTGGTAAACACCCCAGACGAGTCCGATCGCAAACTTTTGCATGAGCACGTTTTCTACAAAAAGCTGCTTCCACGCTACAGTAGACCAGAAGCGCGCCTTGGACAGGAATTCCTCGAGGCGAAGCGATTGAATTTTGACCAGATTTTTCAAATCCTTTTTCAACAGAGCAAATGTAGCCCGTGCCTCTTCCGCCTTTTGCTGATCGTCTTTCGCAGACGGTGCAGGCAAATTTTTCACAGCTTTTCCTGTACTATCGTTGATAACCTCTAGCTCCAGCTCATTGTTTAC
Source organism: Brevibacillus reuszeri (assembly GCF_002897295.1). Lineage (GTDB taxonomy): Bacteria > Bacillota > Bacilli > Brevibacillales > Brevibacillaceae > Brevibacillus > Brevibacillus reuszeri_A. The sequence goes on along the minus strand of NZ_BEXF01000006.1, from coordinate 88,319 downwards.
TTTGACCGTGAAGGTGCGATCCCCGTAGTCAAATACCTGCTTGCCGGAAGCATCAAAGCCAAGCTGTGTTACCAATCGGTCCTCAAGCTCTTCTGTCGAGATGTTCTGGTTCGTGGCAGCCATGTTCAATGCTTCCTCTGCTGCATTTTTCACTTGTTTGTTCTTGATGGATCTCTTCGTGTGGTCAATGATGCGCAAGGCAGCCAGGTCGTCGGAAAACGACAGCGCGCGAACGCCATCCGAAGCCAATGCTCCGCGTGAATGATCGGTCCAGTCTTTGATCATCTGTCCAATCGTATCGACACTGCGTCGGTCGCCAAATGCGATGCAAAGCGGCATGACCCATTTTTCTTTTGCGACAGCTCCATTATCCAGCCATGCGCGCAGAACCTCTGCTGTAAAATCAGCCAGTGACGCCGCAGACAAGTGCTCCTTCAGTTCAAGGACGCGAGGATTCGGCGCTGTTTGCGCTTCGATAGAGCTCGTCAAAATGTACTCCATCACTTCTCTGCCGAGCTCGTTGCCTTCCATGTCGCAAAGAGCAGGAAGCAGATCGAGAGGAAGCCATTTGATTCGTACCAATTTCCGCTTATCGACCAGATTCCCGAGATTAGACAGGCTTGCGTCAGGTCCGCTTTCCTCTGAATCCACAAAGGCTTGCAGCAGCGTTTTGAATTTGTTGTTTTTCTCTTTTGCAAGCAGCTCCTGGAAAATTTCTTTGCTATCTTCCAGCCCACGGATAGCATCCAATGCCAGCTCTTTCACTTTTGCTTTTTTCTCCGTGGTGTAGACGTGCACGTACAGCTCCTTATCCTTTTGCAGGAGGAATTCTGCGTTCGCAATCGCCGACACCTTCTTCGAGGTATCTCCCATTCCGAGCAATATGGCTTGATTTCTTAGATCAACTGGCAAGGATTCCTTTTGCGCTAGCATGGTCTCCAATACGAACATCCGGACTTCCGTATCAAACTGTCCAAAAGAGGCCAGGCAGATTTCTGGGCACTTTTTAATCAGAGTCGCATAGTTCTCTTCGTTGACCTGTGTGTAGTAATAATACGAGCCCTTGCTTTCCAATATCTGAACGACAAGCTTTTGCAGGTCTATGTCCTCGTCACTCCGGAAAAAATCAACGAGACTGCCCAGTTGGTCCTGAAACGCATGAGCAAAGCAGAAAAGACCGACCTTACGAGAAGACTTATCGACATAATTGCTAAAAAATTGGAGCAATCGCTGAATAAATGGGTGCTCGATAGACAAAAAACTAAGCAAATACATCTGCCGTCCTACTCGCTGCATGTCCTCTAGATGGGATGAACCCAACACCTCTTCAAGCGTGCAAGTACCTTGCAGGAAGCTGGCGAGCTTGGTTGTCCCTTTCAACCGGCGAAGCGAGTCTAAAATGATCGTCTCCAGGGAATGCTCCTGATCCGATAGATCGATACCTTCGGCTTGCATTATTTTGAACAGATAGCCCTTAATGATCGGAAGCGTGGTCAGTTCGAAAGCCCGTCTTGTCTTGTCGATGTTCGCCACCGTCAATTCATCCAGCTCTCGCCAAGAAACTGGCGCGGAAGTAAGGTGATTTCGCAGCTGCAGTAGCAATAAGTACGGCTCGTCAATCTGTACGAGCTCAGCCAATTGTACATCCTGCGCCAATACATCTAGTGGGAAAAGCTCCATGAGAATGGTCAAGACAGAAAGCAGCTCGCGATCCTTTTTATCTGACTGTGCAAGGAAAGCTTCAATCCCTCCCGCGACGTGCACGCGGTAGTACACCAGGCTAAGTATCATCTCCATATAACGCTTCTTGTGCTTGTCGTTCAAGACAGAGCCTTCGTTTACGATCTCGTCAGGGAAATAGGTTTCCCGAATCTGCGCTCTTTTCTCTTTTAAAAATGCCGGGGGCAACACTTCAATTGTGACCGAATGATTGCTGTTGATTTGCAGCATCGTGATGTTTTTTGCCAGATTCCATAATTGGTTGATGTACGCTTTCTCGTCTCCAGTAACGAGATGATAGTAGATCGGCTCCAGCTTTTGCTTCGCTTCTTCCAGCAGTGTAGGCGAAATTTCATAAGCGTACGCAATGAGCAGCAAGTGGTTCGCCCGCTCGAATACGGAATTATAGTCACGGTTGATACTGGCGCGATAATCCTCAGCAGCCTTCACCATAAACTCACTGAAAATAGGGAGTCCGAAATGCTCGACCGTTTTTTTCATAGCTTCGAAAGCTTCTTCCTCTTTGGAAGCGCGCCTTTTGGAAGCGTCGTTTAGCTTTCGCAGTTTAATCGCATCCCAGAAGCATTTCTCCATGACGTCTTGCTTTTCATAAAAACGATGGCTTGCCCGGTACACCAGCTCTGCCGCACGGAAAAAAGCCCGCTCATCTCCGCTTTTTTTCAGCCTGTCGAGCTGGGTCATAACTGAATAGCCATAAAACCGCTGATTGGCCTCGATAGGCGGGCATACATCGGTTTCACCAGTCACGTAGTCAGCGATCTGATCATGCAGCTGGCTGTTAACGTGCCCAATGTTTATATACTCTTCTACAAATCGTTTCGTAAGTGGATCAGCGACTGTTTTACGCAGTACCAATTCAATCTCCTCCTCTATCTTCCCTCGCTTATTTAATGATCTTCCCAATCCATTGTGACAGCTCGTTCGGTGTAATCGCAGCCACATTCGCTCCCATATCAGCCAGGACGCGTGCGGCATGTCTGTTGTACGTGGCGTTCCCTTCAAAATCAAGCGCGGTGAGCACTAAAAATTTACAACCTGAGTCGATGATTTCCTTGCTCTGGCGATACATTTCTTTGATCGGATAGCCTTCCTCCAGATCGCTGACCAGGATGAAGATGGTCTTGGCAGGATTTTCAAGCAAGGATTTTCCGTATTTGAGAGCTTGTGCAATATGAGTCCCCCCACCCAGCTGCACGCTCATCAGCACATCTACCGGATCATCCAGGCGATTGCTTAAATCGACTACCTTTGTATCAAAGATGACGAGATGCGTCTTCAACGCCGCTAGCTTGTAAAAAATGCTCGCCATAACCGCACTGTAAATGACCGAATCCATCATACTGCCGCTTTCATCCACGACAATGACGACGTTCCACTTGTTGTGATGCTGGATGTTGCTGTGAAAATAGAGATCATCGATGACGAAGCGATTCTTTTTGCGGTCATAGTTTTTCAGGTTTTTGCGAATCGTTTTATGCACATCCAAATTTCGCATTGTTTTGGTATACCCGCGCCTGTGACGATTGCGCTTTCCGACAATACTCGTCTGTACCTCCGATTCCAGCTTTCGCCGCAAATCCTCAACGACCTGACGAACGATTTCCTTGGCGCTTTTTACGACCTCGCCTTTCATCCTGCCCTTGAATTGCAAAATGTTTTTTAACAGCGTCATGTTGGGTTCAAGCTTTTCCAATACCTTTTTATCGGTTAACAGCTCGGTCATGCCGTATCTGTCGAGTGCCTGCTTCTCGAGGATTTCCACTGTTTTTTTCGGAAAGAGCTTCCTGACCTTGCCGAGCCAAGTCGGGACGGTCAGCTGTGAATCGCCCCTCCCGCCCTCTTTGCGATAGCCCTGATCCTCTCCATACTCTCTGCTGTATAGAAAATCCAGGATCGAATCCAATTCCTGATACGAAAAATCTTGGGCTGAAAAATGCTCCGAGCTTTGTAGCGAATCTTCGGCATGCGATCCGAGCAGCAAGCGCCATCGGTTGAGAGCTTCCCGGCTTAGATGAGGTTCCATTTGGCAAATTCCTCCTTGATTCCCAGGTCCAGCCGACGTGCCTCTCGCATGGTTTTCTCATCGACAAACGGACTCAATACGTCTTCAACAGGAGTCTCGAACAGTGCGGCTACTTTCTCGGAGAGCATGATAATTTCCATGGGACTAAAATAAGTGAAAGCAAGGCGCAGCTCAGGGACGACCTGAACAAAATCATCGTAGCTGATGGAGCTAATCATTTGGTTCAGATCGTTCAGCAGCGCATCCTCGTAAAAAAGATAGTCGCGAGCGACGAGAAACACCCCTTGGAGATAAGGAGCCGTATGCAAAATCTGATCAGGAGTTCCTAGCATATACGCTCGGGCACGGCGAGAGACCTCTTCGCGCGCAAGCACTGCCAAATTGCACAAGATCGCTGTCACGACTCCCACGAGATTTGCTGGCAGCTGGTCACTGTGCAGTAGTTCCTGTAGCTGATCGCTAAAAATTTCCCGCGAGCCTTCCGCTTGCTTCTGTTCAGTTATCGTATAAAGGAACTTGAGCTGCTCTGCAACCTGACTCCATTCGTCTGGATGGGGATTGGATTGCAAGGCAATTTTCGTTACTGCCTCATAGTAGACATCATCAACGAGCCGCTCCAGTCGGGCCGTTTCCTTTAGACCAAATAAGCGCTTTTGCTCATGCAGAATCGTGAGCACCTTGAGCGTTTGACACAAGGATAAAAAATGTCCGTCCTGCTTGACCGATTGCCCCACCAGCTCGAACAACCGTTCACCGAGATCTTCCAGACCCATGACAATGGCTTGCAGCAGCCACTTTGCCAGCTCATGACTTTGATGCTGCGGCAGCTCCTTCACCATATCCTCCAGCTTTTGGGCAGCTGCTTCCTGCACCGTTCCTCCGTAGATAGAAGCCTCGATCAAGCGTGCCTCCACGTACGAGGAATACCCATAACGCCACGTTTCCCGCACGAGATTGACATGCTTGTAGTTCATCCAGTCGGGACCGGCTTCCTTTTGACAAAATTCGGTTCCTAAAAACTGCATGCAATGAAAAAAATGACTTGCCTGACGATGCGTCTTTTTCGCATACAGCTCCAATATTTTTTGGTTACGACCAGTGGTCGATATTTGCAGCTTGTGCGTCTTGCACTTTTCCTTGCAATCGCGAACAATCGGCACATCCAGATCGTTTTTGGCTACCTGACCGATCCCATCGCCCGTCATGAGCTCTCTGAGGGCCTCTATCGGCTGAATCGTAGCAATAGATCTTTCCCCTTTTGTAAAAGCCGACAGTACGGAATCAAGCAGCTCGTATGCGCCACCCTCTGATTTCTCACGCATCACAGCTAAGCCACTCATCAAGCTGTAAGCTTCGATGGCATCTGCTGTGGAGTTGCTTTCATCTTTATCGCGCAGCTTTTTTAGCAGATGGGGCAAATAGGTGAGTGCACTCTTCGTAAATGGGGCGCTCTCCTTCTTCTCCAGCGCACGCCATACATTTTCGTAGTAATGGACGAACGGCATCCCACTGGCGTAGCCGTTTAATTGATCGGCTTCCTGATAGGTGTATACCATCGGATACACCTTTTCTTCCTTTGCTTTTTTCACCGTGTAGGTAGTGGAGCGGTTCTCGATCAATCCGTATGTATGAAAACCCCCGGTTACGACGAGGATTCTGTCATGCTTTTGTTTGGCTTCTTCAATCTTTTTTCGCATGTGTGCTTCACGGATCAGGTCACCCTCTGCCTCTAATGCAGCATCGTCATAGCATTTGCGTGACAAGTAGCAGTAAGCAAACACTTCCTTGACGAAATCGGCTGTTGTTTTGCGGATGCCTTCGATTTCAAATACCTTTTCCCACAGCTCGTCGAAATTGCGACATTTCAGCGTCGCACATAGCTGCTGAATAAACGAGGACCCCGACAGCATGCGCTCATCGTGATACGACTGTTTCTCATTGTGCTTTTTCAAATCGTGACCGTCTTCTAGGCTCTCCAGCCTGCTCCCGTATCCAAGATCAATGAAAGCAGCTGGAATTTGCAGGCGCTTCGCTTCTAGTAATGCCACGTACTCTGGTGAATACGACAGGAAAGGGAAATAGCAGACATATTTACGTTCTTCTGTGGTGTATGCGTAATAAATACTCACCGGGGGCTGTGTCTGGTCATTCGCTAATATCGGGATCAAGTGATTACTATTATCCGGTCCTTCAATCAATATGATCGTAGGTTGATAGGCTTCAATCGTTTTCTTTAAATGGAAGGAACAAGCTGGACTATGATGCCTGATTGGAAAATAAACGACTTGCTTGTTCAGGTTATAAACCTCTTCTGCTGCCAGCTTGTTTATCTGATCCATTTCTTCTCGTTGTAATATGCTCCCCATAGTCCCTCTTCCTTTGCCCGTTCTTTAACCACTTTGGTAAAGTACGTTTTTAGGATGCTTGCGTCCTTTTGGTTTTCTTTCACCACTGCGCCCAGCATGTTTTGTACGAGACGCTCCAAGGAAATGGGTTTGTTTTCGTAGTAATGGGACGTCATTGCACTCTGGACGTAGACTGATACTGCCTCGGCTGTACTCATGACTGACTGCGGGGAATCAATTTTGTAGCCTTCCTTTGTTTCGCCAGTGCGCAGCTCCATAAAGGTCGTTGCCAAAATTTCAACCACATCACGATCGATTTCGATATCGACACCACTTTGCTTAAGAAGCATTTTTGCTTGGGATTCAATGATTTGCGCTTCCATTTTGACATGATTAATCGGCGAGATCGTCTCGAAATTAAATCGACGCTTTAAGGCGCTGCTCATTTCATTCACGCCTTTGTCTCGCAGATTGGCTGTGGCAATAATATTGAAGCCAGGCTTCGCAAATATAATGCCATCTTCCATTTCTGGTATGTTCATAACTTTATCACTCAAAATACTGATCAAAACGTCCTGAACCTCAAATGGGCATCGCGTAATCTCTTCAAAACGGGTAATGATCCCCTTGTTCATGCCCGTATAAAGCGGCGACGGCACTAGCGCTTGCAGCGAAGGTCCTTTGTCCAGTAGCATTGCATAATTCCAGGAGTATTTGATCATATCCTCGGTTGTACCCGCTGTACCTTGAATCGTATTCGTACTCGTTCCGGATATTGCTGCTGACAACAGCTCACTCAGCATCGTTTTGGCAGTACCTGGCTCACCTACCAGCATCAAGCCGCGATTTCCTGCCAGTGTAACGATAGCTCGTTCGATGAGGACGTCATCCCCGTAAAATTTCTTTGTGATTTCGATCTTTTCACCTTCGTATGTAAGTGGCTTATCCGTCCCAAGTATAAAGTCACGAACCGCTTTCGGTGACATCAGCCAGTTCGGTGGTTTGGCACCAGTATCATTGGATCTGAGCGCACTAAGCTGTGCTGCGTATAATTCTTCCATTGGCGGCTTCATTGTCTCCATCCAATTGTCACTCCATTTCCGCTTTTTCTAAATAATAGGCTATCTCAAAAAATAATAACCATACAGACTTTGGGAAATAAAGGGTATTTGGTCCCAATAATAGGTAAAGTATGTGAAAACATGAGGATTGAGTACTAGTTGCAAGCTCTCTTTCTTCCCAAGTATAGAGCTGATCGATATAACACCCAATGTCACATTCGCGTACAAGATAGTCTTTCGTGATAACAACACAAAAAGACCGGTCTAAAACATGCGTGAGAATGTTTTAGACCGGTCTTCTGTATTCCATTGCTTATTACAGCTGTGTGCGCAAGCTCCATAGCTCCGGGAAAAAACGATGATCCAAAGCTCTTCGCAAATAGTTTACCCCTGAGGAGCCGCCTGTTCCCGGCTTTTGACCAATAATCCGCTCCACCGTTGTCATATGGTTAAAGCGCCACTGCTGCTGCTGACTTGCGATGTCTACCAGCTTTTCAGCCAGCTCATATAGATCCCAGTACTGATTGACATTCCGATATACAGTAAGCCACGCCTGCTCGACACTCTCATTTGGCTGATATGGCTCAGACCAATCGCGATTCAGACATTTGGGGTCGATTGGCAAGCCGCGCTCTGCCATCGCCATGATAGAAGCATCGTAAATGCTTGGCGCTTGCAACGCGCTGTTCATTTGAGCATACAATTCTGAATCATGCTGATACACAGCGAGAACATGGCTGTTTTTGTAGCCAAGCATAAATTCAATTAGCCTGTTTTGATACGATTGGAACCCAGAGGAGTGGCCTAATTTGTCTCTGAACTGCATGTAATCAGCAGGAGTCAGAGTCGAGAGGACATCCCATGATTTGATGAGCTGCTGCTGAATTCGTGAAACTCGTGAGAACATTTTGAAAGCTGGCTCCAATTCCTGATTGCGAATACTCTCCATAGCGGCACCGAGCTCATGCCTAATTTGTTTCATCCAAAGCTCACTGACCTGGTGGATGATGATAAACAGCATTTCATCATGATGTGTAGATTGCATGACCTGACTGGACAAGATCTTATCCAGCTGCAAGTAATCACCGTAGGTCATTTCCTTTTTAAAGTCCGTATGAATGTCTTTTTCCAATGCGGCTGTGGACTCTCCTTTGTTCTCTTGTGAGTGCGTCATCTAATGTTGACCTCCCCTTACTCGGCATGTGAATGGTAGCAAAAAATGAACGGACGCTCAGATCCGGTTTGCACGATCCCTCTTTTGTCACCACTTTTACTATTCCTGATACGCTGTAAAAGTTCCTGTCTGTCCAATAGATTTTATTATTCACCAGCCATTCAGCCATTCTGACAGAGGGTCAAACAGTACCTCCACCTTGCCTGAAGGTTGCGAATACCGGGAAATTTACAGTTGGTATATCTGTTTATATTTATTCTCTAAATAATCCACTAAATAGGACGCGTTTGTAAGCTCTCCTGTAATATCCTGCAGCAACTCATTCGGACTTTTCAGCTTGCCATACTGATAAATCTTGTCAACGAGCCACGTGCGAATAGGTGTAAACTCGCCGTTTTCAATGAGTTCATCAAAATTGGTGATCTCTTTCTTCAACGAATGCAAGAATTGGGCTGAATATACATTGCCCAGCGAGTACGTAGGGAAATAGCCAAACAACCCGCTTGACCAGTGTACGTCCTGAAGTACTCCTTCCTTATCCGTTGGTACATCAATCCCCAGATAATCACTCATTTTTTGCTTCCAAATCTCTGGAAGATCAGCAACCTCATAGGTCTTGTTGATCAGACCCTTTTCTATTTCATATCGAATCATAATGTGCAGGTTGTATGTAAGTTCGTCAGCTTCTACACGGATAAGCGAAGGTTTTACCTGATTGATTCCACGATAGAACTGCCCTTCATCCACACCTGCAAATTGAGTAGGGAATTCAGTTGTCAGATCCTTGTAAAAATGCTTCCAGAACGGCAGGCTGCGGCCAACCACATTCTCCCAGAAACGAGATTGGGACTCGTGGATACCCATAGATGTTCCTGTACCCAAAGGCGTACCAAACAGGTCAGGAGAAATATTTTGCTCATATATTGCATGCCCTGCTTCATGGATCGTCCCAAACAGCGCCATGTTAAAGAAGTGAGGATCAAAACGAGTGGTTATGCGAACATCTCTGGAGCCAAACATGGTACAAAACGGATGGATACTACGATCGAGACGGCCAGCCTGAAAATCGTAACCAAGCTTCGCGATGATCCTGCGTCCAAACTCTTCCTGTTGTTTTTCATCAAAGTACTTGGTCAGGAAAGAGGCATCCGGTTGATGAGCAGAATTTGAAATAGCCTGCAGTAAAGGCACGGTTTTCTCGCGGAGAAGCCCAAACATTTTATCCAGCTGGGAAACAGTCATTCCTGATTCGTAATGGCCTAGCAAGGTATCGTAGACATTGTCGCCCTTTTTGCCCCAGTAGTCGATAAACTCGATCTGCATGGCAACTACCTTCTCCAGATAAGGACGGAACATGGCGAAGTCGTTTTTAGCACGCGCTTGCTCCCACACGGTTGAAGATTGCGAGGTTAGTACAACATTCTCCTGATAACGGTCTAAGGGGATCTTTTGATTTTTCTCAAATTCTTTCTTGTACTCCAGAACGCTTCCACGCGTGACCGGATCAAGGGAGGCCAAGGTATCAGGCTCGCTTAGTTCGGCAAGAAAGCTTTCCATTTCTTTAGAAGTTAAGAGTTTAAAATGTTCCCCAGATATGACACCGATCATTTCTGCGCGGGACTCCATACCCTTGCTCGGTCCATTCACGCGCATATCCCAATCGAGAACGGCTAGTGTATGACCATAGCTGACAATTTTTTTGGCTAATTCGCGAAAAGCGCCTACTTGTTTTTCCAATGCGGTTGACGGCATGTGAACCCTCCTCTTGTTTCGTTTCTACTACCCTCAGAACAGTTACTAATGCTCTTCAACGATGACAATCTTAATTTCATTACTTTTTGACAATGTTATCTCTGCAAACAATTTTGTTTTCATTTTTTAGGAAATTCGACATCATTATGTATGTTCCTCTAATTACGCATTCCGACCGCATCCCATATTTTCAAACTTGATCCAAGCAAATGCGCTTCTGCTGGATCTAGATAATCATCCACCAAAGCGATCATCATATCCATATCGATAGTCCTTTCATGGGCTACCCAGAAAAAGGGGTTAATCGTTTCTTCAAAATTATCAGTGTCCGTATTGTTCTAATTCTTTGAAAAGCTCATCACCATTTTCTTTTAATCCAGCTCTAAATTTAGCAGGTATTTTGCTTTCACAGCGCGCAAACCAATCATAAAAAACCTGCTTCCATTCTTGTATTTTTCTTTTTTCTAACAACAAGTTAGCATCCGTCGTATATTTATGAGAAATCACTAACAATAACTCGATATTTGCCAGAAGTGGTTGTGCAATATCATCATTGTTTTTCATCCATTCAGCTACGCTCTCAATTGTCGAAATAGAAAACTTAATATAATCTACTCCAACATATTGTGCCAAATCATTTCCTTCTGATGCCGTTCTAAATATTTTCATGTTAAAACACTTCCTCATCGGAGTTAAAAAACTGAGCGTCTCTATTTAATTTAAAACCTGTCAGACCCTTGTTGTAACGCGGCTGTTAGCGATTTTTCGAGCATTCAGAAAACCTAATTTTATTAATGATATCCTGATAATATTGTTTACCGTATTCATTTTTAGACTCTTCTACTTTTTTATTAAAATATTCTACGGCCTCATTTTTATATTGTTCCGGAATTTTTTCTAAATACAAATCCATTATCGTCTCAAAAGAACTTTCGGCTACTTTTTTGGGTGACATTTTTTTAATATTCATAAAGTAATTCCACTTTTTATCATAATTTTCAAAATTTCTTAATTTTGGCAGAAATATTGCGACATAAGGACCTATGTTACTTTTATCCGAATTTTCCAGCATGAATTCGTAAATTTCCTTAGTTTCCGGAAGATCATATCTCTGAATCATATTCCCAATTGCTGAAACAAGAAGAACTACAAGTTTAGTATTATCCTTATGCTTTTTATAAATATCAAGAAGGGTTTTAGAAAACTTCGGATCATTAAATAAATCTTGATAATAAATGGAAACCTCTAACCTGGGTGTTTTCTCAAACTCTTTTACAGCAAGAAACAGCTCTTCATCACTCAATTTATGCCAATCAGATATTTTCTCTTTTAATAGGCTGATATTTTCAATATTTTTTTTAGTGTCCATATTGTTCTATTCTCACCATTTTCCTATTTACCACCCTTATATTTAGCAGGTTTTGGCACTACCTTGTTAGCTGCAGCATTTCCTTATTCTTTATAATATTCCAATCCGTCTTCTTGAAATGTATTCAGCATTTTTTATGTCATTGGAAAGTAGAATAGCTTTTTGTCAAATTGGTTGCCAATTTTTAGTCCACTTTTTAATTCAGGGTCTTTCTTTAGTTGTCTCTGTAACGCAGAATAAAGTGCACTAATCTTGTCATTAGGCTGTTTACAAAGCCAGGTTCTATTAGATTTTTCTAATTAGGGCTTGCTGAACGGTTGTTTATCAGAATTTCAGGTCCGGGCGCGGCGGTGCAGTAGGGCAAAAATGAAACAAAAGAGAAGGCGCGCTTGAATACGGTCAAACCCGTACTTGCGCTAGCCTTCTTCAAATTTGCCTACGATGCCATTTCGTTGACCGGCATCCTCTTTGTCCAGGTTCTGCTGTTCGTTTGTCAGACGGTCCTTTGGCGGGCACCCTCGAATTGCTTCTGTCTGCTGTTATCCTCCAAACGATAAAAAAGCTACCTTTCGTGACGGTAGCCTGTTGTCATTGTACTATCAGACCCCACCTGGCATTTGCCAACCCGTTTCCTCATCCCAAATGGCATCCGTATCATCTAGATGCACATGCCAATCCCCATTAGAAATACTTCTTCTAATATCTGTCAAACAGGTCAACCAATAAAATAGCGCATGCAATGTATCTTCAAAATCATCTGAAAAGGGCAGCTTTGTTGAACCCGCAAAGATCACTGTTGGTTCATCCTGCTCATAGTCATAGACACAAAATGTTTCTCCAATATCCTTCATTTCAAAACCCGCATTGTATTTATCAATAATGGCTTTTATCTCTTGCTCCTCACTGTCAGTAAGGTTATGGTTTCTCCTACAAGTGTAATAAACAGAAACTCCCATGCTACATTTCTCCTTTTTTCTCAGTATATGAGTACCAATGCGCTGAAAAAGTAATCGACTATATTCACTTTCTTTGATCCCGTACTATTGTATTTACATCTCATTGCTATTTGATAGTGCCATAATTCCTAAATATTGTGAAACCTACTTATATTTTCAAAAATTAGACACTCCATCTACATGATGAAATGCCTCTTTAACTACTTTTACCAGCGAAAAGCGCAGTTACTTTCCTCTTTGATTAAAAATAAGCTGCCTATACAAGGCAGCAGTTGTTTTGAACTGATATTCACTGATTTTTCCTGAATATAGTAATGGCTATGTGTATAGAATTTATTCCATTTATAAGCGTTCCAATACTATTCAAGTGGCTGAGAAGCTTGAAGGGCCAGCAGCAGTATCGCTTGTAGCACGGGTATCATTTTTCGAATATCATCTGACTGATATCGTACCGTACGCCCATCGACTAGCTCCATGCCTGGAAGCCAGCTGACGACGAAGGCCATGTTGGTCGATTTGAATTCAATCTCAATCGTATTTGATGAAGAAACGCGTAGTGGTCGTACTTGCTGGTAGTTTTCTACCGCTTTTTTCGCTTCTTTTCTTATCATTTCATGGGCGACAGTTGGATGAAGCGAGTTTGCCGTAAACGCATTAATCCCCTCTTTGACCGCAACCGTATATACCCCAGGAATACCCGCTTCCACTTCTTGTACTGTGTGGTTGTCCCCTGTAACGAGTACCACCGGAACCCCGTATGCGCCAGCGATCGCAGCATTGAGCCCCGCTTCCCCTACTTCCTTGCCATTTAACCGAAAACGCTGAATGCAGCTGCCCATCAAGGTGTGATTTAATACTGCATTAGCGGCTCCAGCCATCCCATGATAGCCAATGAAAAAAATCATGTCAAAGCTCTCATCGATTCCCTGCATCATGCACATCGGCTTATAAAATCCGCGAATGAGACGAGCCTTTGGATGGAGCTCATGGACAAGCACGTTTTTCATTGGACCGTGTGAATCGTTTACGAGAATCTCTGTTACACCACCCTGCAGGGCGCCTTCAATGGCTGCATTGACGTCCTCGGTGAGCAGCTTGCGACCTAATTCATATGACCTTCTTCCTGGCAGCGTATCGTCCCAATCATGGATTCCCGAAATTCCTTCCATGTCGACAGAAATAAACAGCTTCATGGTCGCACTCTCCCATCCTTGATCCAATCGACGGTTTTTTGATCTAGCTTTTTAGTGATAGCAACTAGTAATTGAATCGTATTCTCCAGGTCATCATGATTCATGATTGACGCATGACTGTGAATGTAGCGTGCTGGCATGCAAATCGCGATAGACGGAACTCCCTGTCCAGTCAGATGCGCACGTCCGGCATCAGTCGCCCCACTATCGGAAAACACTTCACATTGCAACGGGATTCCTTTTTCTTCTGCCGTATCAATAATCAAATCTCGCAATCTTGTATTCGGAATGAGATGTCCGTCATAGAGAAACAGAATCGGACCACTACCGCTTTTGGATTTTTCCGTATTGCCGTCAGCTAATCCCGGACTATCCCATGAAATACTTACATCCAAGGCGATAAATACATCAGGCTGAACCGTGGCCGTGCTTGTTTGAGCGCCGCGAAAGCCTACCTCTTCCTGGACAGTGGCACCGCTAAACACGACATTCGGATGATCTTGTCCTTGCAATTCTTTTAATACTTCGACAGCTACCAGGCAGCCAGCCCGATTATCCAATGCTTTACCCATGTACATTTTCTCATTGGTCATCACGGTAAAGGGGCATATCGGCACAATCGGGTCGCCTAATCTGATCCCCATTTCTTTTGCGTGAGCCCTGCTCGTTGCGCCAACATCAATGAACATGTCCTTGATTTTCACTACCTTATCCCTTTCCTCGTCAGACAATAAATGAGGTGGCTTAGAGCCGATGACCCCTATTATATCCCCTTTACGTGTTTTGATGATCACACGCTGGGCTAGCATCACCTGAGACCACCACCCGCCTAATGGCTGAAAGGAAATATATCCTCCCTCGCTCAAATTGGACACCATGAAACCAACCTCATCCATATGAGCCATCATCATAATTTTGGGCCCACTTGCCAATCCAGTTTTGCGGCCGATGATACTTCCGAGCTGATCTGAACAAATGTTCTCGGTAAGCGTCTGTAAATACGTGTGCATCAGCTCTCGTACTTCCTGTTCTTGGCCGGGAACTCCCGAAGCCTCTGTGAGTTCTTTGAGTTTCACAGCTAATTCAGTCATTCTGATCTTCCTCCAGCTTTTTTATGAAAGTAGATACCTTGCTAGTATTCATATTTGATAAGCTTCTTGCTCGCCGAGCTCATTCATGCTTCTTCTCCCTTTCCTTCTTCCACCAGCTGTGAAAGGATTGTTTGGCTGGTTGAGGTAAATCCCGTGTCTCTGTCCAATTCGCCAGCGGACCAGGAGCATCGGTGATATGCTGCTCAGAGCCGAACAGTCGTGATCCAACCTGAGCCATACTTACCGCTGCCTGATACAAAGCAGGGTGCCTGGTTACTTGTTGAAAGGTTTGAAACGCTACCTTTTCCAAGAAAGGGCTATGTCCTTGTTCTACCTCATCCTTTCGATGTTCCAGGAGCAGATCGTGCAAAGGGATTTTCACCGGGCACACCTCGGTACAAGCGCCACACAGACTGGATGAGTAAGGTAGCTCACCCCACTCCTCATAACCGCCAAGAAGTGGAGTTAATACGGAACCAATTGGCCCGCTGTAAACCCCGCCGTACGCGTGCCCACCGATTTGACGGTATACCGGACAAACATTCAAGCAAGCCCCGCAACGAATGCATTTCAATACCTCTTGGTAGGCCGTTCCGAGAATATCTGATCGACCGTTATCGAGAATTATCAAGTGAAACTCGACAGGACCGTCAATATCTTCTTGGTGACGGGGACCTGTTATCGCTGTCATATATACACTGATTTTCTGCCCAGTGGCACTCCACGTTAGCATAGGTACAATCATCCCGAGGTCATTCCAAGTAGGAACAATCCGCTCGATACCCATTAAGGCGATGTGCACCTTGGGCATTGTCGTAGTCAGGCGAGCATTTCCTTCGTTGCTAATGAGTACAATTGTTCCTGACTCCGCCACAGCGAAGTTACAGCCAGTAATTCCTATATCCGCCTGGAGAAACTCACTGCGGAGCTGTTCACGAGCAAACTGACATAATTCTTCCGTCCGATCCGACAGCTCACGGTTAGCTACCTTGGAAAAAAGCTCGGATACTTGCTTTCGGGATTTGTGTATGGCAGGTGCTATTAAATGGGAGGGAGACTCACCCGCAAGCTGGATAATATATTCGCCCAAATCTGACTCGATCACTTTGACTCCCGCGTTCTCCAAATGCTTGTTCAGATGTATTTCCTCGGTCATCATTGATTTTGACTTGATGACTGAGCTAGCCCCTGTTTTTCTGATGATGTCTTGAATACAGGCAACCGCATCACGGTCTCTTCGTGCAAAATGAGCTTGTCCCCCATGATTACGAACATTGGTTGCCAATTGTTCTAAATAACTGTCCAAATTCTCAAGCGTATGCATACGCATTTCCGATGCCATATCTCTCATGCTTTCAAAATGATCTATCTCTTTCGCTGCCTGTATTCGCGCTGTCCGCAACCGATCTTGGGTAAATGGCAACGCCTTCTGCAGCTGCTCGTCGGTCAATGCCGACTCAACTCTGCGAAAAAAATCAGCAGACAGGTTCATGACTTTCCTCCCTTTGCCAAAACTTCTGCAATATGCATGACTCGCATACTTTTCCCTGTCCTGCGCATTCGTCCAGATAAATGCATGAGGCAACCCATGTCAGCGCCAACTACTAGATTGGCTCCAGTAGATTCGATCTGCTTTATTTTTTCATCCGCCATCGCCGTTGAGATTTCGTTCATTTTAACGGCGAAGGTTCCGCCAAAACCGCAGCAATCCTGACAGTACGACAATTCTTCAAGCTTCAAGCCCTCCACTAGCGAAAGCAGTTGTAGCGGTTCCTCCTTGACCCCAAGCTCCCGGTTCATATGACAGGAATGATGGTAGGTCGCACTATCTTGCAAGGCAGTGCCTAGGTCCGTCATCTTGAGCACATTGACTAAAAAATCAGTTAACTCAAACGTCTTTTTGGCGAGAGCCTCAGCTTCTCTCCTCCAACTTGGGTCATCCTCAAATAGTTTTGGGTAATAATGCTTGATCATAGATACACACGAGCCAGACGGTGCCACCACGTATTCACTTCCAGCAAATGAACGAATCAACTGCTTAGCTGTCTCCCTCGATTGCTTCTGGTATCCACTATTGAAAGCCGGTTGGCCACAGCAGGTTTGGCTCATGGGAAAATCAACATCGACGCCGCTTTCCTCCAATATATCGACCACACTCTTGCCTACTTCGGGATAAAAAACATCCACCAAGCAGGTAACAAACAGTGATACTTTCATACATGCTCCTCCTTTCTTTGACACAGACTGCTTTCATTGTGTACTCCTTTTCATCTCGATGATGTCTAAAGAAAATACACCTGCTGAATCAACCCCGCTTCTACTCTGTAGATTGCGACAGCTTCCAAGACGCATTTTTCAGTGGTTCCTGTCACTTTTTCAAAATCAATCACATAAGGGCCAAATACGATTCTGTTTACGATCTCGCAGTGCAGCTCTGGATTTTGTTCAAAGAAGCGTCCATAGCGCTGCTTCATTTGGGCAAGTCCTGACACAAGAAGCTCGTCGGGGTGCTGATAAATGGTTATGGTTTGGCTGTAGTAAGATAAAAATTGATTCACATCGCGGCTGTTGTAAGCCTCAACCTGCTTTTGTACGATAGCTTCACTCACTAAGGAACGCCTCCTATTCCCCCAAAGGCACTACTTGTCTGCTACCCAGCTGTCATGCAAAAACCACAGCCCTGCAGATACCTTTACACCCTGTACTTTTTTGTTTACGATGTGAAATTGCTTATCCGCGTACACTGGAATCCAATAGGCCTGTTCGACAATTCGCTTCTGGGCATCTGCATATATTTTTTTTCGCTCGCTCGAATCTATCGTTTTCCTGCCTTTTGTTAGGAGAGCATCCAATTGACTATCTTGGACCCTGCTCAAATTTAAACCGTTTATTTGACTGGAGTGCAGAAGTAGGTACAGAATATCCGGATCTTCGTACGTATATCCCATCAATGCCAGATCAAAGTCACCATTTGCTCCCTTTTCCAACAATGTTGCAAAATCCATCGTTACAATCTGGGCTTCAATTCCGACCTCTCCAAGCATCGCTTGTATGAGCTGTGCCGCTTTGCTGTAGGTGTTGTCCGTCAATAGTCGCAGTGTCAGCTCTTTTCCCCCTTTTTCCAAGTGACCACTAGCGTTTTTGGTCCATCCAGCCGCGGCCAAGAGCTCCTTGGCTTCTTCCAAATTGTAAGTATAGCCATAGGTTTCTACAGCCTGATCATACCCAAATACGGACGGTGACAGGGGACCATCTGCAACGACTCCCTCTCCTTGTAGCTGCGCCTGAATAATCGCCTCTTTATTGATAGCCAGATTCAGTGCTTTTCGCACCTGCAAGTCCACGAGAAGCTCACTTTCTGTATTCAAGGAAACAAATAAGCCAAGTCCACTCTTCACTTCCTCCACGACGTAATAATCCGGATGATTCCGTAATTTCTTCACATCCTTAGCCTCGACAAAAGGGGCAATATCGACTGAGCCACTCTCTAGGGCAGCAATTGTTGTTTGCTTATCTTTGATGATTTTGAATTGTAGCTTGTCTGCTCGTGCTGGGCCTTGATTTTCATAGAAAGGGTCTGCCCATTGAAAGCCGTCATTTCTGACAAACGTAATCGCTTCACCACTCTTCCAGTCTTCAAACTTCCATGGCCCCACCCCGACTGGGTTTCTGCCGTATTCTGCTCCGTATTTATTCACTGTCTCCATGGAGAGAGCTTGTCCAGCATTGGTACTGAGGTAGTATAGAAAAGGGGCAAAAGGCTCCTTTAGGTGCACAACAAATGTCTGGTCATCTGTAACGGAAACGGACTCTATCATATTTAATTGCTGTGCAATCCCTTTTGCCATCGTTTTTGGGTCCAATAGTCTGTCGAACGTGTACTTGTAAGCCATTGCGGTTAATGGTGTTCCGTCGTGAAAGGTGATGCCGGGGCGGAGTTTAAACGTTATCAACTTCCCATCCTCGGAAACGGTGTATTTTTCCGCCAATGTCGGCTTTAACTCTTTCGTATCCGGGTCCATCGATATGAGATTACTCCCGAAAAATCTGGAAATCTTGTCTGTCATGCTCATCGCGGATTGCTGTACATCCAGCGTATCCGGCTCTTCTGGGATGGCTATTCTGATCGTCCCACCCACTGTAGGTATTGAAGCGCTTTCTTTTTCACTGTTAGGTGCTGGCGAGTTCGTACAGCCTGAAGCTACAAGCATGACCATACCAACGGTTAGAACGAGGGCACTTATCGTCCTTCCTTTACGCTTAAATAATTTCATGTGCAGTCCCCCTTACAAATTTCGCCTGTTTGACTAGAATGATTATATAAGAATATTCTGGATTAAAGACGGAAGGGGTTCGGCCAAATCTTTCCCCTTTTCCAACTCTGGAGGGGCTTGACCTATGCTGTTGTTCGAATACTATCAGATCCTTCGCAAACATTTTTCTACCGTCGCGATTGATCAACAGATCCCAGTCTTGCTCGATCAGTTAAGTGACGTATTGTACAGCTCGGATCGCAATACACGTAATCTCCTGAAAAAAATGGAGGAATACCAGTGGATCAGTTGGGTTTCTGGTCAAGGTAGAGGAAATAGCTCGAAGCTGACATTTCATATTAGCGAAGAAGAGTTAGCCGTGCAGATTGCCGTACAACTGGCAGAGGAAAGGAAAGTAGAAGAGGCTTTTCGCTTTATTGATAAATGCGCCAATAATCGCGTGAATGAGCAATTTTTGCATTGGTTTATGCATAGCCGGGGCTCCGAAAATAAGGATGCAAAGCCCGAAACGGACAGCCTGGTCGTTCTGTTCGATGAAACGGTACTCACACTTGATCCTGCTTTCATGTCCTTATCCTCGGAAAGACATCTGCTACAGCACATATTCGACCCTTTGGTGCTGTTTGATGAGCAGACCAAGAGCATCGTCCCTCACCTCGCCCACGCCTGGGAGGCCGATGAAGCAGGTACAAGCTATACTTTCTTCCTGCGCAGAGGGATTTATTTTCATCATGGCAAAGAGCTGACTGCTCATGACGTGCGATTTACACTCAATCGTCTCAAGCAAAACCAACCTCTTCGCCCACCCTACTATGCGATGTATGCTTGCATAAAAGAAATGAACATTTTAAGCGATCTATCCCTGCAAGTACTTCTCACAGAACCAAACTTTCTGTTTTTACCCTTTTTGAGTAGAGTTCAGGCGTCAATCGTACCAGAAGACAGATATCATTCGGAAATTTCTGGAATGGATACTTTCCCTATAGGAACAGGACCCTTTCAATTGGTCAGACAAAAGGAAAGCTTTCTATTGAAAGCGAATCAGTCGTACTTTAAAGAGCGCGCTCTCGTTGACCACGTAGAAATAAGGCACATGGCGAAGCAACAAGAGGGTCCCGATTGGCTCGGAACAGGTTCCCATTTCGTTCAGTATACCGATACGAGTTTGCACGGCAAAAAGACCGAGAATACGATTCTAAAGGAAAAAGCCCCTTCCATCTGGAAACGAGCTTTTGCAGGCACCTCTTATACATTTCTCACTCTCAACACAGCAATAGGAGGTCCACTCGCAGACAAACAGTTTCGTCAAGCATTATTTCTCGGGATGGATCGTTCGAGAATGCTAGAGGAAACAAGAAAGCACGAATGTCTTCCAATTACAAACTGTTTTGCCAATCATTATCCCAGTGACGATCCATTCAGCTACGACCCTGCAGCAGCAAAAAGCATATTGTCTCAGCTCGGGTATCAAGGCGAGCCGCTCCATCTGTTCACTTATGCTCCATTGGAAGAGGATGCTCTCTGGTTGAAAAAACACTTTGCAGAAATTGGTATCCACATTGATGTCACCGTGATGCTGCTCCAGGAGCTTCTTCAGTCAGACAAAATACTTGGTGCGGACATGCTTTTAAGTCAGAAAGCGCTCATAGATAATTGGGAAGTCTCTTTCATCGAGTCCTACATCGCCGATAATAGCTTTATCAGTCAGCTGGCGAATAACCTGCTCGCTCAGAGCATACATTCAAAAATCGCAAAATTATGGCAAGAAGAGAATCAGCTAACACGGCAAAAGTATGTAGAAAAAATAAATGAACAACTAATCGAAACCTGCTGCCTGCTTTTTTTATATCAAGAAAATTTGCAAGTACACTATGATGCTTCTGTAGATGGGATATCGTTTGATTCAACCGGCTGTATACAATACAAAAACGTTTGGTTTCGCAGCTAGACAAGCAGTCTTGATCTTTTTACGTACCGAAAAAGGCTTGCATTCTTTCCATGAAAGTTTTCGCAGCAAGATTCAAATACTTATCATTTCGATAAAACATCTCCAGTTTTCTGGTTGGCGAATCTTTTATGGGAAGAGCACGAATCCCCATCGATTGAAAATGATGAATCAATTGACTCGGTTGGATGGTAGCTCCAATATTTTCTTTGACAAATTGAAATAAGGAGGTAGCCGTACCGGTCTCCAGGATGGTGCTGATAGATATACCATGTTCCGCACACCACGAGTCTATCAAATCTCGTCCGTAAAACCCTTGGGGATACATCACGAGCGGTATTTTCGACAAATCCTCGGCTAAAATGATCTCCTTCTTTGCAAATTCATGCTGCTCATTTACAAACAGGCTGTATGATTCCGCATAAAAAGGGATTCGCTCCAAACGGCTATCTGGTTGGATAGCTAACCCGACACCGATATCTACATCATTGTCCAGGACCATATTTGTGATATCCATCGATGGAATGACCTGGACCCTTGTTTTGGGAAAATCGCGATGAAAGTCGATAAGCAGCGGCGTTAACCGATAATCCAGATCTGAAGGCAGGACAGCTACTCGCAGCTGCCCTGAATTTTGGCTGGTTAGCTCTGTTACCGCCGTCTTTGCATTTTCTAGCTGTTGAACCATCTGCAATGCGTATTGCCGAAAAAGCTGCCCTGCCTCAGTCATTACGGTCTTTTTCCCAATTCGATCAAATAGCGGCGTACCGAGTTCATTTTCGATCACGCGAATTTGCTGACTCAGGGTTGGCTGGGAAATTCCCAATTTTTCAGCAGCTCCTGTAAAGTGAAGTTCATTACATAGCATCAAAAAGTATTGGATTTGCCTGATTTCCATATGATCACCTCAAAACAATAGCTTCAAACTATCATTTATATAGAAAAAATAGAATTGTCCTATCGTGCTTGCGGGAGTTACACTACACCCAGCAAGACGAAATGGGGGTACTACAAATGAAGTTTGCTTATCTTGTTGTCGTGTTATTCTTGGTTTCGCTCAATTTGCGACCATCCATCACTTCGGTTGGTCCGCTGCTTGATCTTATCCAAAAAGATTTGGGTATGAATGGCGTCGCGTCTAGTATGTTAACCACTCTACCCGTTTTTTGTATGGGCCTATTTTCCGTATTGGCCATTCGTTTTAATCGACGGATCGGTATTGAATGGTCATTGCTGATCGCGATGCTCTGTATTCTCATTGCTACCTTCCTACGCATTTATGTATCGGAGCCGATCTTGCTCGTATCTACCGCATTATTTGCCGGGATTGGCATTGGGATCGCAGGTCCATTGGTGTCTGGCTTTATTCGAAAGCACTTCCCACAGCGCCCGTTTATGGCAAGCGTATATTCTGTCTCTATGGTAATCGGCGCAGCGGTCGCATCGAGTCTCTCGGTACCGCTTCTCCACAAGCTGAATGATTCGTGGCAAAAATCGTTGAGCTTCTGGAGTATTTTAGCACTCATCGCTTCTTTGCTGCTAGTGCCACTTGTGAAAAGTGAACAGAGAGGACTCCCATCCGGGCATCGGCAAAAAGTAAGTTTGCGTGATAGACGAGTACGTGTGCTCATGATCTTTTTCGGGTGCATGGCAGCGATGTTTTACTCCATTACCGCCTGGCTGGCTCCGATTGTCCAGACAATGGGCTTTCCACGCTCAGAATCAGGCTACATCCTTACCATGTTCACGCTAATACAGATTCCTGTGAGCTTTCTAATTCCGTTCCTGGCTGGTAAATATCAGCAAAAAAAGATGTGGCTGCTGATCTGCTCCGCTTCCGAATTCATTGGCGTTACCTTACTGTTAGTGGAAGCTTCCCCAGTCGTAGCAACAGTATTTTTAGGGATTGGCGCAGGCGGACTCTTTCCCCTAGCCTTGCTTTTGCCAATACAGGAATCCAAAAATGCCGAAGAAGCAACCGCTTGGGCCGCCATAACGCAATTCGTAGGTTATTTGCTAGGCTCACTTGGTCCTCTGCTTGTCGGGTTCACTGCTGATTTGTTTCACAGCTTCACACCTGCCCTAGCGGGAATGCTCGTCATCATCATCCTGATGACTCTGACGGCTCTCCGGATCGGGAAAAAGACGGATTCAAGAATTCAGCAAGGATAATCGTACAGCGCGTGAAGCAGGTTTAATCCAACACGAACGGCACCTCCACTTATTAGGTGAGCTAACAACCGAGGTGCCGTTGATTCTATTCAGCTCCTATTTGACGGTCACTTCATTAAAAATGAAAAAGCCAACCGGATTCATCCACAGTCCTTCCGTATTTTTCGTCGTGATGGCGAGGTGACTAATCGACCGTATCGGTATAAGCACAACCTCCTCCAGCTCCTTAGCCTGCGCTTTGGCATAGATCTCTTTGCGCTTTTGCTGATCCTTTTCCCGACGCCCTTCTTCAATCAGCTTGTCAGTTTCCGGATTGCCATAGAACGAATAATTCCCTATCTCTCCTATCGCGCTGCTATGGAATACGTTGAATTGATTGTAGTCTGCATCCCCGGTCGCATTCCCCCATCCGCCAATGTACATCTCATGCTTCCCATTTGCGAGTGTATCGAGATAAGCACCGTATTCCATCGTTGTAATTTTGATATCAATACCAATTCCTTTTAGCTGAGACTGAAGTACTTCGGCCAAATTAATTCTTTCCTTGCGCTCATCTGTAATGATTGTAGCGGTAAATCCATTTTCATATCCCGCTTGTTTGAGCAGCTCTTTCGCATGGTTCAAGTCATATGGAAACTCTTTTTGGTCGGGATTATATCCGAATACTTTGGTCGACAAAGTCGAATTCGCTCTCTTGCCAACGTTGTTGTAAACACCAGAAATAATCGAGTCCTTTTCAATTGCAGAGGCAATGGCTTGGCGAACGCGGATATCGTCAAAAGGCTTCTTCTGAAAATTAAATCCGATGTATTCCACTCCATACCCTTCTGTTCGCAGCAGGTTCAAATTGGCCGACTTTTCGATCCGCTCAAGCTCTGTGACAGGAACCTGATCAGCAACCTGCGCTTCCCCTGACTCCACCATCGCTACGCGTATCAAATCCTCTGGCACTGATTTGTAAATGACTTTTTCGATTTCTCCTGCATTACCCCAATAAGAATCATTTCGTATAAGAACCATCTGTTGTCCTTGCACCCAGGATTCAAAGCGATAAGGCCCGGTACCTACTGCTTTTTTAGCGAGGTCCTTCCCTAGCTCCTTGATCGCCTTGGGGCTGATTATACTGCCTTCACTGCTATCCAAGATGGAGAGAAGCGCCGCAAAAGGATACTTGAGGACGATATGAACCGTGGCATCGTCGATCACCTTTGTTTCCTGAACCATGGAAAAGACCGTCGCACGTGGCGAAGCAGTGTCTTTATCCAATAAGCGATCAAATGTGGCTTTTACGGCGTTTGCTGTAAACGGCTCTCCATCGTGAAACGTAACGCCTTGCCGTAGCTTGAATTCCCAGGTGATATCATCTAATTGCTTCCATTCTGTCGCTAAAGCGGGTTGATATTGCGTATTCTTGTCACGCATAACAAGTCCTTCGTACACTTTTCCATAAACATAATTGGAGGTTTGTGTGCTGGAGATAAAATGAGGGTCAATGTTTCCAGCGTCCACTTTTCGAGCGACAACCAACTCTTTGCCACTTTTGGTCTCACTGGCTGCGCTCGGTGCAGCTGTCTCTTGCTTGGGAGCTGAACAGCCAAGTAATGGTGAAGTCATCATCAATGCGATAGCCAAAACGGTACCCCACAAACGGTGTTTCTTCATCATAAATCCTCCTTATGTCATGCAAAAGTGGACAGGCAGATTAACCTTCGCTAGGAACAAAACGTCTTTCATCCAAATAAGCACGGGCATGACCCCAAAAGTACTTGCTCGGCTGCATGTAAATGTCGAGACCGGCCCTTTCGATCGTGCGATTTGCTTCTTCGTTCGCTTCCTGCAAAATCTGTTTTTCATCCACAGTGAGGACTTTGCGCTCGTCCATGACTAATTGACCGTCTACGATGACATGATTCACATCACCACCTACAGCCTGGTAAACTAACCGATGGACATACATGTTTTCCGGATTCAGATGTGGCTGAGCCATGTTTACTGTGATGACATCTGCCTTTTTGCCAATCTCCAATGATCCAAGCTCATCATCCCAGCCCACACACTTCGCTGCATCTATCGTCACCATTTCTAATAGCTTCCCGGGAGGCAAATAAAAATAGTCACGGAGAGCGGCTTGCTGCAAAAGCAGCATCCTCCGCATCGCTTGAAACATATCAAATGGCGTCATTGGGGAAGTCCCGTCCGTTGTTATCGCGACTGTGGCTCCCATTTCAATCAGCTCGGTCACTGGCGTGCGAGCATTAATCTGTCCAAATCCCGGTGATACACTGACGTTTGTTCCCGTCTCTGCCAGAATTTTGGCTTCATCAAAGGAGATACCGCGGCAATGCTGGAGATGGACATCAGGTCCCAGCAGCGCATACTCTTTATCCTGGATCGCCATATGAATCATACCGCCAAATGCATCCGAATGAATACGTGTCTTATATTTTTTCGCGATTTCACGAATCTTTCTCGCCTGATAACGGTCGAATTCGGTCAAGCCAAATAATTGATCAACTGGCGTCGGTGCCGAAGGATTGACAGAGGTAACAATGACAAAGGGTGTGATATAGGCTCTAGTTTTATCACCATTCGCATGATTCAATGCCTCGATGACTGCCTCCGCCCCTGCAAGCACTTCCTCATACGTAACTTCCCGCGTCACCCTCTCCCCCTCAATCCAGCGACTAAAGGAATGTGGCCAGGGAGGATTACACGGGCCAGTACAGACAATTTCCCTTACACCGACCTCGTTGTACGCCTTGGCATGGTTTAATGCAAAAATCGGATCATCAGATCGAGGCATCGACCCCATCACACTGACCCCGGTCGTCACACCGGCTTTTAGCCGCTCCAGAGCGGAAAGCTTGCCTTCATAATACCAGAACTCATCTGTCACAAAATGCTTGTACGTATTGGTGATGATCGGCATCCAGTCGTTGATATTTTCAGTGGCAATGGTCTTGAACAAGGAGTGCCCACCGTGGCCATGCGCATCAATAAAGCCTGGCAGAACACAATGATGCACGCAATCAATCACTTTACTTGCCTGATATCTTTCCTGCAAAACCGCTGACGGCCCTACATCCAGAATCCTTCCTTCATGAATGGCCACAGCACCATCCTGCAGAACGCGCCGTTCCTTGTCCATCGTGACGATAACCCCGTTTACAAGTAATAAATCGATCAACTTTCATCGCCTCCACGCCAAGAAGTGAGGGTATTTCGGATTCACGAGACACCCTTTCTCTTACAAGATAAAGGAAATGGGTTACTCTTATTTGCAAGAAAATTACTACTTTTTATAATATTTTTACTTATTTTCATGACACCGAATGTAGTCGCTGGCACAACCGTCCTATGACAATGCCATCTAAAAAGACCACCCTCTCTTAAAGAAAGGATGGCCATGATTTTAACACTTTGTTTACTTAGGAGTTCGCTTTTCTTTTTGTAATAAACACAGTCAAGAAAATGGCTGCCCCCAAACCAATGCCTACATACGCAATCGTAGAATACACATCCATGTAATACAAAATATCCTCCCAGGAATGGCCCAAAATCGCTCCAAGCCAGACAAGGGCAATATTCCAAATAAACGTACCGATCGTGGAGAAAAGCAGGAACAACCATATGTTCATTTTCGTCATCCCCGCGGGAATGGAGATCAAGCTTCTAACCAACGGAATCATCCGGCATATTAAAATCGTCCAATAGCCGTATTTTTCAAACCAGCGATTTGCTTTATGTATATCCGCCTTTTTGATTCGCAAAAAATGCCCCCAGCGTTCTACTATCTTTTCTATTTTATTAATGTCAACATAATAGCCGATGCCATACAGCAGAATTGCCCCGATGACAGCACCAGCCGTAGCAGATAAGACAACACCCGTTATCGTCAAAGAGGACTGTGTTGTAATAAATCCTCCGAAAGTCAGAATCACCTCTGATGGGATAGGCGGAAAAATATTTTCAAGGGCCATCATCAAAAAGATGCCCAAGTAGCTGTATTGTTCAATAAAATCGGTCATCCAGTTTTGCATGTTATCCCTCACAGTTAGAATCCGATGCTTATCCTATAAGTATAGAGTTGTATGATTCATAGCACAATGAAAACAGATAGATCAGGGAAAGAAGTATTTCCTCATTTTCCTTCTGAGAATAATTACGATGCGATTAGCAAAAAGTAACAGGTAGTCCTTTTTCGCTCTCCTGCAAAGAAAATAAGTCAATTTTATTAATTTACGTGTCAATTTATTTTTCAAACTGTTTCATTAGGTAGACTTTTTGACACAGTTACGTGTAAAATTATATATAAACGAATGCTTATTTAGTTTCGTTTGCTTATTTACAAAAAATTATGAGATCAGAAGGAGGCGTTTACATGTTCAATATCAGGGAATCTGACTTGCCAGGGATTGGACGAAAGTACCAGATCGAAACCAGGGCAGGCGATAAACTGATCATCGTCATTCATGATGACGGGCGGCGGGAGATCTACCACTTCGACAAAGACGATTGGGATGAGAGTATCTCCATGATCACACTCGATGACGAAGAAGCCAGGCAAATGGCTGGAATCGTTGGTGGGATGACCTACATGCCAAAAGCACTGGAAACAATCGAGATGGCTTTGGATGAATTAGTGATTGAATGGTACAAGATAGAACCAGGGTCTGATTGCATCGGCAAAACCATCGGGGAGCTTGATATTCGTCAAAAAACAGGGGCAACGGTGATTGCCATCATTGAAAAAGATCAAAAGCAAAAGGTGAGTCCTGGACCGGATAGTGTAATTGCAGCAGGGGTAACACTTGTGGTTGCAGGAGAGAGAAAGCAGGTGAAAGCGTTAAAAGCGACGCTCATAAAAGGGGGGGCTTGATTTGGAGCACATCGTATTCGAAGTTGGTCTAGCCATTGGTTTGATTGCACTAGCAGGCTTCATCTCGACGAAACTCAAATTTTCGATTGTGCCATTCTACATCCTCATCGGGATGGCTGTGGGGCCGCATGCAGCCTCACTTGGCTTAATTGATTTTCGTTTTATCGAAAGTGAACCACTCATTAATTTCATGGGAAGAATGGGTGTCCTATTCCTCCTCTTCTATGTAGGACTTGAATTTTCTGTAGGCCGTTTGATCAAAGCGGGTCGTTCCATTGCAATTGGTGGTTCCATTTACATCGCCATCAACTTCACGATGGGGCTCCTCTTCGGTTATTTTGCAGGTGTTCCTTTCAAAGAAATCCTGATTATCGGAGGAATCACTACTATCTCCTCCACAGCCATCGTGGCAAAAGTATTGGTTGACCTCAAACGTACGGCAAATCCGGAAACCGAAATGATCCTCGGTATGATCATGTTCGACGATCTGTTCCTCGCCGTCTATCTCTCCATCATGTCTGGTCTTGTGCTCAGCGGAGCTACCTCGGTTATGGGTGTCGTCACATCGGCTCTCATAGCACTTGGCTATATGCTGCTGTTTATCATCATCGGCCGCAAGCTCGTACCATTCTTAAATCGTGCGCTTAACATCAAATCTAATGAATTGTTCATGCTTACCGTGTTCGCCGGATTGTTTTTGGTTGCCGGTTTTTCTGAAACCATTCACGTAGCGGAAGCAATTGGTGCTTTGCTCGTCGGCTTGGTTCTGGCTGAAACAGTTCACATGAAACGCATTGAGCACATGATTCTTCCTTTCCGCGACTTTTTTGGCGCGATGTTCTTCTTCAGTTTCGGTTTATCGATTGATCCGTTGGCATTAGGCGGTGCCGTTTGGCTCTCGCTCGGTGCAGTTGCTATTACATTAATTGGTAACTACTCTGCTGGACTTTTGGCAGGGCGCAGTGCAGGACTCTCACCTCGTGCCTCTTCTAACATTGGTTTGACGATAACAGCGCGTGGCGAATTCTCCATTCTGATCGCGAACATGGGAAAAGCTGGCGGTCTACTGGACATTTTGCAGCCCTTTACAGCGTTGTACGTGTTAATTCTCGCCATTTTAGGCCCAGTGTTAACCAAGGAATCGAAGCACATTCACAATGTGCTAAATAAGGTACTGCCTTTGGATCGAATCGTGCTCGGTAAAAATGCACAAAAATCTCCAAAACCGAACACAGAAAAACAACAGGTCTGATTAAGCAAATAATGGGGTTAGCTGGTCCTTTTCGATAGAGGACCGTGATACCGTTCATTGTATATGGATATTCCTGTCGCGTCACTTCCTCTTTGGTGGTATGATTACTACTTGCGAAAGCAGGGTGTCTAGGTAATAAGAATGGATAGGGTCTTCAGATGAACCTCTGAACCTCTATCCATTTTTAATTAGTAGAAATGCAGACTCATGATGATCCTTTAACAAAAAAACGAGCAACACAGCACCATAAAAGCGTGCTGCATTCCCCGTCTCTTCTTCTCCTACAATCGACTTCCTAAAATAGTTCACTTCCTGCCTTTCACTTTTTCATAAGTCTTTCGATCCAGCCCGACATACTCAGGTCCGAAAATCGATAACCCTTTGTCCGTCTCCCAGTCAGGTGGTGCCGGGAATGTCACGACATCAATGATCATGCCAGCCTGACAAGACGGATTTAAGATAGGCTCCCCTGTCTTGTGGTCGAGAATGGAGATCAGCTCAGGGATAACGGACAGAAGCTCCTCCCCTCTTTTGGCGATCATAAATTCATTTCTGAACCAGATGGTAAGTGGAAGCTCATCTTTTTCTTTCGACTCAATCGAGACTTCGCCTTCGATGAAGCCACCAACATCATTCCAGCTCGCTTCGCGGATGATTCCGTGGCACAAATGCTTTCCGCCTCCTGCTGCAACTATTGCCTCTGCCGGGATGACTCCTCGCTCTCTCGCCTCCCGCCTTGCCTGCCCTACCTGCTGGGATTTGGAAAGCGTCCCTTTGATAACCGAGCCCTTCAATCTTTCACCAGACACTGGATGATCACAGACCCCAGCGAGATTGCCCGAAATACCTGCAAATGAGCGAGCAATTTGCTCAGCACGATCGTGATTTACAGCGTGCTGGACGATCAAGGTATCACCAAAGCGATTCGCCAGCGCAAATGGAGAGATGGATACGTCATGAATATGGAAAGTAGTGTGAGCCAAATCCGGAACTGCTCTACCTGCCGGATCAGCATCAACCAGCGGAACTTGCAGATTGATGGCTGTCTCAATCGCACATGCCGTATTTCCACCAAGCTCAGTTGCCACAACTGCCATGATTTTTTTGCCTAAATAGTCTTGTAGTGCTCTGGCAGCAAGTGTCGATACTTCATCTGGTAAAATCGGTAGTCCTGCCAGCCGCTGCTTCACTTCATCTGATGGCGGAGCGACGGAGCCGACGTAATACGGAGAAGCAACCAGCCAATCATCCTCCACTTCATCCAGCGCGATCATCGAAACCGTCTGGCCTTCCGCATACAGTTTGCGAACTAGCTGCAAGCCTTCAGTCAGGCTGCCTCCTCCACCTGTCCCAAAAATACAAGCTCCATAAAGCATGTCTTCCACTTCTTGTAACGATAAAATCCGCAATGCTTGTTCTCCCTTCTCCCAACTCTAGCTGTAGGTTTTTCTCATTTATTCCCTACTCCAAAATATGTCCTTCTGTTTCCGGCAAAAACAAAATGATGAGCAAAGTAATGACCATAAATACTTGAATAAAGGAAACCGTCGAATTGAATGCCCAGCCCCAACCGATAACCATCCCGATGATTGAGGGTGCGAGTGTATTCGCCCACCGTTGTGCCCCGGCACCAAAGCTGTATCCTGCTACTCGACCATTTGTTGGATAAATTTCACCGAACCAGGTGTTCCATACGCCCCATGCTCCCAAACTGAAAAATGCAAGGGCAAAGTTATAAGCGTACAGCTCCACCATATTCGAGGAATAAGCAAAGCCGAAGCCACACGCAACAGCTAAAGCAACAAAGCTAACCATGACCCGTTTCCGTCCGTATTTGCCAGTTAACCATGCCGCAACCATGTAGCTTGGGATCTGACAAAGTGTAGACAGGGCCAAAAACGTCAAACTCTGGGACATGGACAATCCTTTTTGTTCAAGCAAGGTCGGAATCCAGGTGTACAATCCCCAATAGCCAAAGGCGAAAGCAAAGTTAACTACCGATTGCAGCGTGGTCAGTCTGCGGAAGCGCTTGGAGAAAATCGTAAAGTAGTTCGCTTTTGTCATTGGCTCTACCCACAACTGTTCATGCTCGCCTATCTCAAGCTTGCCCTCGCTGAGATAACGAATCGCCGCTTTTGCTTCTTCCTGTCTGCCTTTGCTAGCGAGCCAATAAGGAGATTCAGGAATTTTGCGAATCATCAGCGCCCATAGACCGACTAAAGAGCTAAGGATTATGACGCCTCTCCATCCGCCGAGAATACCATCTCCTTGCATAAAAAAGGCAGTCATGCCGAGTGCTAAAAGCATTCCCAGAGGCCACCCTGCGGATAAGTAAACGACACCTTTTCCCCGCTGCTTAACCGGCAGCATTTCTTCAAAATACGGATAACCAGAAACCATTACGCCTCCGAGTGCTATCCCTGCGACTAGGCGAACCGTATACAGCATGAGAAAGCTCGTGGAAAACGGGGTTAACAAGGATATCACGCTAAAGCTTAATAAACTGAACATGAGCGTCTTGCGTCGACCGATCCGGTCTGCAATAATAGCCCAGATGTACGTCCCCGGAATCATCCCCAAGTAAATCGAACCGATTAACGAGCCCTCTTGGAGAGGGGTAAGCTGGAAGTCTGCCGCTATCGAACTGCTTAAAAAGATGATCAACATCATTTCCCATGCTTCAATGACGGAGACAATAAACAAAACCATTCCTACAAATAAGTGCTTTTTTGTAAACGGCATACGCTCAAACAATTCCCCTACTTTTGTAGTGGACTTGTTGTTTTGGGAGACTTCCATTGCTGTCACTCCTTCTAAGTAGACGCATTCTTATAATAGACATCAGGAAGAAAACAGACCAAAGCCAATTGCCTCTACCATAGGAGGCGATTGAAAACCCACGCGTTTGCTTTGACTCCACCCTAACCTTCTTCCGACATTCACCAAAAATTCCGCATATTTCACAGCAGCCAAGCTCACATCAATAACGGGAATTCCGAACTCCTCCTGCAATTGCTCATAAAAGCCTAGCTCTGCCGTGCATCCTAAAACAAGGACGTCAGCCCCATCCTGTTCGATTGCTTCCTTGGCAGCTTTGTGAATTCGGTTCATCGTATATACATGATCCTTTTGGAAATCGAGGACGCCCATTTCTAGAGGTCTGATCGATGCGAGTTTATGGAAAAATCCATATTTGTGCACATTTTCTCTGATTTGCGGAATCCATTTTTGCCGTCCAACGATGATCGATATGCTCTCTCCCACTGTTGCTGCCAGGTGTAGCGAGGCTTCTGCAGGTGCGCTGATTATCATTTTGCGAGACACCTCACGGCAAGCTCGTAGCGCAGGATCGTAGAAGCAGCCGATGATGGCGCCATCGTATCCATCCTGTTCTGCCTTTATGACTTTGCGTATCAAATCTGGCATAGCCAAAACTTCATAACAGTTGTACTCCAGATGAAGTGGTCCTTTTTTGTTGCCCAAGGAAATGACATCGACTTTAGTGTCATGCTCCACGATTTTTCGAAAATGTGACTCAAACAGCTCCACATCCACATCACTGTAAATGGGATCAATATACAGAAGCTTAGTACTCATTCCCGTTCCTCCTCAGTTTGGATCGATATCAAGCATGTGCGGGAGATTAACGGGTCTCCTGTCTTCACTCCCGCAGCTTGCTGCTTTATCAAAGAAGTGAACTCGTGATGTGGATGAATAGCACGTTCATTTTTGTATTATGGATGAAACTCTTGGCGCTCAGTGGTTACCCTACGAATGCTATACGTATCAGGGTCGAGCACGACACCGTATTTTTCCTCAGCCTGTTTGACCGTGATGTAGCCATTTTTCGTGTCACTTGCGACTTTTTCTGCCGGACGTTTTAACGGATGACCATATCCTCCCCCTGTGCCAGTTACCAGTTTCACGACGTCACCTTTGTTCAGCGGATAGCGGGCATAAATCCCAAAAGGTCCATCAATTTCACCATTGGCTTTTTCTACATAAAACTCGTTCGGTGAGCCAGATTCTCCCCCGTTAACTCCCCATGGCAAAAATTTATTGCGCCCAAAGGTAACCGTAACGGCCTGCTTGTCTGTCATAGCACGATAGGACCGGATAACACCGGAACCTCCGATGTACTCACCTGCACCCATGCCGTCGCAACGCAAACTGTACTCGTCAACCATCACGCCATATCTCGTCTCTGCAATCTCTACAGGCATGTTGTACGTTTCCCCATCACCGATGCAAAATTGTCCACGAACACCGTCTTGTCCGTCCCCTGCACCCCATCCCCCTACGGATGGCTCTACAATCAGGAATGGTTCATCTGTTACATGGTGCTTCCCGGAAAGGGTAACGGCACAAACGGAGAGAAAATGGCCTGCACTTAAGCGATCCGGTAATATCGGAGCCAGTGCCTTCCACACCAAATCTCCGCCTGCAGAGCCACTCTCCCAATAAACGGATACTGGCGCAGGACGCTCAGCCGAGAAAATGGAACCGGGATCAGTAATAATTGTAAGCGGACGGAATACACCGTCATTAATATCTTGGGAAGGATTGGTGATGGCCAAAAAGATCGTACGCACATCCGATACGAGTGTCGTAAAGGAGCAATTGACTGGTCCCATTACTTGTGGGTGGCTGCCTCTGAAGTCACAAATGAACTCGTCATCCGTCACGGTAACCTTTACCTGTACACGGAATGGACCGTTGCCCATGCCATCTGAATCGATGTAATCAACTGCTTCGTAAACACCTTTTTTCAGGGTTCCCAGTTCTTTACGTGCCATTTGTTCACCGTGATCTAGCAAATGATCGATGGAAGCCAGCACCACTTCTTTGCCATGCTTCTCGCACAGCTCCTGGAAGCGTCTTTCTCCCGTACGTAATGCCGCTACTTGTGCCCACATATCGCCGAGTGAAAGATCTGGAAAGCGCACGTTTGCTTGAATCATATCCACCAGCGCCTGGTTGACGGTTCCCGCATTAAACAGCTTCACGCACGGGAATTGCAGCCCTTCCTGATATATATCTGTGGCATCATTGGTAAAGGAACCTGGGTCTTTTCCACCCACTTCCGTCCAGTGGGCTTTGTTCGCCGAAAAAGCAACGACCTCGCCGTCATAGAAGATCGGCATGACAAGTCCTACGTCAGACAAGTGGGAGCCACCACCGCTGTACGGATCATTGATGATGATAATGTCACCTGGCATCAGTTGATTGCTCATGGCAAATTTCTTCACTGTATCCCGCACCATGAAGCTGAGGTTACCGATAAATCCAGCAATCCCATGTCCCTGAGTCAACAACTGACCACGAGAATCCGTCAATCCGCACGCATAATCCAGAACCTCATAGATGATGGGACTCATGGAAGTGCGCCCTAGTGTGTAAAACATTTCGTCACCAATGGCAATCAAGGAATCCTTTACAATTTCAAGGCTAAATGGGTCTACTTTCTTCGCTATCATCTTAGTTCACTCCCGTATGGATAATCAGGTTGCCGTACTCATCCACAACAAGTGACTGCCCAGGGTGCATCACCGTTGACGAAGAACGCTCTTCGACAATAGCAGGCCCCATAAAGCTTGTTCCTGCTGACAATTTGGTCCTGTCATACACATTTGTTTTCACCCAACCAGCATCCTGGAAGTAAACATCACGCTGTTCGATGATGGCTTCTTCGACTGTGAACCCAGTTTGCTCGAGCTTTTTGAGAGTTGGCTTGTTCACTTTGCCAAACGCTGTTACGTGCAAGGACACAATTTCTGCCTCGGCTTGCTCCAGCTTATACGTATAGGTTTTCTCGTGGAGCTGATGAAATCTCTTCACTACCTCTTTAAAGCTCTCAGTTGTCCATTCGCTATTCGGCACCTGTACTTTTACCGTGTGCTCCTGGCCAACATAGCGCATATCTGCAAAACGGGAGAATACAACAGCTTCACGCGCAAGCCCATCTCTTTCGAACTGGAGCCACGCTTCAGCCTCCAGTGCCCCCCAGGCCTGATTGATTTCCGCTGGGTCTAGTTGTCCCAAGCGTTTGATGTAGGTTTGGATGTAATCGCGGCGCAAGTCCGTCATGAGCATACCCCATGCAGAAAAAACGGAGGATGCTGTTGGAACGACGACCTTTTTTACACCCAGCTCTTTTGCCAGAATCGGGGCGTGCATCGGACCTCCACCGCCAAACGCTACCAGAGTAAAGTCTCGTGGATCATATCCTTTTCGTACAGAAACGAGCTTCAGAGCATTCAGCATGTTGGAGTCGGCAATTCGAATCATTCCGAGCGCCGCTTCTTCGACAGAAAGCTCGAAATGGTCTGCCACGGTCTCTTTTATCGCCGCCTTTACCCTTTCCAGATCGACGTTATATCCAAAATTGCGTGCCGACAATCGGCCAACGATGAGGTTAGCGTCTGTTGTCGTTGGTGCTGTACCACCTAACCCGTAGGCTACAGGTCCAGGCAGAGCGCCCGCGGACTCTGGACCAACTTTTAGCGAGCCTGCATCATCAATCCACGCAATGGAACCACCACCGTTGCCAATTTCGATAATATCTACGACAGGTACTTTCATCGGATAGCCTGCACTTCTCTCAGAGCGCTCGATGTAATAATCCGTGGAAACCTTTACTTCGCCTTTGTCAATCAGGGAGCATTTGGCAGTCGTTCCGCCGATATCAAATGCGATCAGGTTCGTCTCTCCAATCAGCTCTCCCAGGACTGCCGCTCCATATACTCCAGCTACAGGACCAGATTCAACCATGTTAATCGGTGTCTCTTTCGCTTGCTCAAAGGTTGTTGTTCCACCGTTGGATTGCATGATGAAGTTAAAGCTGTTTATCTCATTTTCTTTCAGCTTTCCTTGGAGCTTGTCGATGTAGGAAGCAGCAGTCGGTTTCACATACGAGTTCAATACTGCTGTATTTGTACGCTCATATTCGCGCCATTCTTTTGTTACTTCGTGGGAAGCGGTTACAAAAACGTCTGGCCACATTTCCTTGATTAGGGCAGCTGTCTCCTGCTCGTATACTGGGTTTACGTAGGCGTGCAAATAAGCAATTGCAATCGCTTTCACATCTTGCTTTTGAAAGTAGGCTACCAGCTCTTTTATTTGCCCGTGCTGAAGCGGTGTTACGACTTCCCCCTGATAATTCAAGCGTTCTTCCACTTCCATTCGCAAATGACGCGGAACAAACGGCTCAGGCTTGTCGTAGCGAATGTTAAACAGATCGGGGCGATTTCCGCGGGCAATCTCCAGCACATCTCGAAAGCCTTTTGTGGTGATCAGCCCTGTTTTTACCCCTTTTCGCTCTGTCAACGCATTGATGATGACAGTGGAGCCGTGGATAAATGTATGAATCGCCTCTTTGTCAATACAACTCACTTCAATAACATCCATGACACCCTTTTCAAAATTTGGCGGGGTCGTGGGGCTTTTTGCAACCCCGATATCCCCTTGCTCGTCGACGTATACGAGATCAGTAAACGTGCCGCCAATATCTGTTGCCACTCTCATAGGAATCCTCCCTTTTATACCGATGCAAGATCATGTCTGATTGGGTAGTGCAACTCAGCATTAAAAAATGACCGGAGTCAATACGCAAAGCAACATCGTCTCTTCATTCAGAGGATTTTCGTATTCATGCTCGATGTGAGATGGAAAATGAATTGACTCTCCTTGACGAACAAAGTATTCCTCGCCTGCAATTTCAAATAACGCAGAACCTTTCAGTACGAAGTAAAACTCTTCACCAGGATGGCTAAAGGTTTGTTCTTTTTTCTGATTAGGTGCGAGCTTGACGATCATCGGCTCCAGCGAACGCTTGGGGAATTCTCCGCCTAGTCGAACAAAAGAAGTAGCGGAGCCTTCAACCTGAAACGGCTTTTGTTGTTCGGCTTTCACGTGGTAATTGGAATGCACTTGCTCTTCGAAGAAAAACGTCATCGTCACCCCAAAGGCATCTGCGATTTTTTTCAACGACGTAATGGCAACAGATGACGCTCCTCGTTCAATTTGGGACAAAAAGCTTACGGAGAGGCTTGTCTTCTCACTTAAATCCTTAAGTGTCAGTCCCTGCTCCAGACGGATTTCCTTGATTTTCTTGTGAATGTCGTCCAATGGATTCACCTTCCGTTCATTTACTTACAGAATTGAGGCAGTAGCATGACAATTCCATATATTCTTCATCTGTTACGATATTACTACACAAACTTACTGTAATACAATAATTATTTCTCGTATAACTTCATTTTATACAGTAAACGCGTATCTCATACACTTCTAACGGATGAGTAATCTTTGACAAATACGTTGATAATTCTGAATTGACGGATAATAATAAAGGCAGATAGACAGCTATTCCCATTGATGAATAAAGGAGACGTGGCGTATGACAAAGACGACCGAACGATTCCCTATCGAGGCTGTTCGCGAGCAATTCCCTGCAATGAAAAGAATATATAACGGAAAGCCTGTCGCTTATTTGGATGGACCCGGCGGCTCTCAAGTTGTGAAGTCATCGATGGATGCAATTTACGCCTATATGGCAAATGGCGGGGCGAATCTACACGGTCCTTTCCCTTCCAGTCGCGAAACCGAGCAGCTAATCGCAAGCGCGAAGGAAGCTGTCGCACAAATGTTTCGCGCTGATCCTGAGGAAGTTGCCTTTGGCGCAAACATGACGACTCTTACATATGCGATTGCGCGTGCACTTGGCCGAAAGTGGCAGGCCGGCGACGAAATTGTTGTCTCCGAGCTGGATCATCGCGCGAATGTGGACCCGTGGCTCGCCATTGCAAAGGATCGCGGTATGACCGTTCGCTGGCTGAAAGTCGATCCTCACACACTGACGCTGCAGCTAGATGAGCTGGACACGATTCTCACCTCCAAAACAAAGCTGATCGCTGTCGGTCTCGCTTCTAACGCGGTGGGGACAATTAACAATCTCCCGCTGCTTTCCCAAAAAGCTCGGGAAAAAGGCATTCTCGTTGCGGTAGACGCTGTTCATGCCACTCCTCATATTGCGATCGATCGAGATGAGATCGGTGCCGATCTACTGCTTTGCTCTGCCTACAAATTTTTCGGGCCTCACGTCGGAATCGCTGTTATACGAAAGCCGCTTTTCGAAGCACTTGACGTGTATAAACTGGCACCTGCCCCTGCCTTCATCCCTGATAAGCTGGAAACAGGTACTCAAAACCATGAAGGGATCGCCGGAATCAGACCAGCAATTGAATTCGTAGCAAGCTTTGGAACTGGTGATGCGCTTAGCGAGAAAATTCGGTCTGGCTTTGCTCTCCTGGAAGACTATGAAAATCAGCTTGCAGAGAAGCTGCGTAGCGGTCTGAAGAAAATCGATGGTCTCACACTGTATCAAGCGGAGGACCATGTTCCAAAGACACCAACCATCGCATTTCGAATAGATGGCTTTGAACCACATGATATTTGCACGAGACTTTGCGAGGAACATAGCATTTTTATTGCATACGGTGATTTTTACGCGTCAACACTGGCAGAAAAGCTCGGTATTAATGAGAATGGCGGTTGGATTCGCGCGGGACTCGCTCCTTATAATACAGAGGAAGAAGTAGAACGATTAATCCGTGGATTACAGGAGATAGTGGCGAATTGATCACCTACCTGTACCTGACAACGAATAAGACCCGAGATGCATTTGTCTCGGGTCTTTCGTGTGTTTCCTGCAAAATGACTTGCGCTTATTGATTTCTTATTTCTGATTGTACTGTTCTTTGACCAAATCCAGAATCCCGATTTTATGCAGCAGTTCTGTCGGTGCGAGGAAGGTTACGGTCACTACTCCCGGATGTCTGCCGATTTGAATCGAGCCTGTGATCGTAGCCCGGTTCAATACTTCTGGCACCGTAACACCAAGGACTTCGGCAGCGCGATTCAATCCGTTTTCAGTTGCTTCGTTCAGATTTGCCCCTGTCCCGATAAAGGATACAGGCAAGGAATCCTCGATTTCATTTAGCTGCCACTTATTTGCGTACTTCAACGCTTTTTCTTTTTCCGCTTGTGTAAATGGTTTTGCCAAATACGGCAGATCTTCTTCCACTGGCAGCAGGATGGGACCGTCGATTTTTAAATCAGGGATGACATGAACCTGCAACGTCACGATTCCAGAAACATCTGTTGTATGCCCGGCAATTTCTCCATCACCTTGCATGGCGTGCATATCACCTAGGTAAACGCCGCCACCAGGTACCTTCACCGGGCAGATCAAAATGGCATCCTCTCTCACGCGGTTAATATCCATGTGCCCATCCGTCTTATACTCATTCAGTTGTTCTTTGGTTAATGCGTATTCATGTGGTGCCCCGATCAGGAACGAACCGAAATCTCCCGCATTATGCGAGTCTGGCATCGGCTGTGATGGAGTTGTCCCCAATTGACCCAAGAAAGGACGTACCCGAGCCACCACCCCAACCAGATCATGAGGAGCAAAGGTCACAATCGGATTTTGCACCGAATTCTCCGGTGTATTCATATAATAGCGACCATTCTGAGCAATGTTCTCAGCCGCTTCCTTTGGCAAAGTTACACCCAGCTCCTTGGTCTCGTCAAAGCCGATCGTATATCCATTCGTAAACGTAAATGGTGTTGTATCCGAGCCGCATTCAGCGCAACGAATTGCTTCAGGGCCGATTCCTTCAATTCGCGTTGCAGGGTATAGAGCTCCGCATCCAGGACATTTTGCAGCAACAAACGGGTCACCGAGAAATCTGCCCTCGATGGTTCTCTCATTACCAGAAGCAGTCACCATGGATGTCACTTCAATTGATTTTATGCGGATTGCGATCGCATCGCCCACCTTGGCTCCTTCCACAAAGACGGGCTGCGTGACTTCATGACCGCCACGAAGAGCTGGCGTAATCATAGGACCCCAGCATCCAGGTGTCGTATTTGCTACGATGTAGCCCCCATCCTTTACGGGACCGAGCATCGGCAGAGAAGGATCTAAAATGCCATTAATAAAGGTATTCACATATACAGTTTGTTGGGCTTTTCCCTTTTCCATATACATTTCTCCTTTGCTTATGAAAAACGAATGACCGCTTTTCTATGTTCATGGCTACATATCTAGTATACTTCTTTTTCACATCATTTTGAAAAAAAGATACCCACCTCCAGTACAGTTCTACTGGAAATGGGCAGCTTTGTATCTGATCTGTCTTTTATCCATGCAAGCCTCCTTGCAACCGCGGACGATGGCGATAAGGACCTACTGGTATTTGAATCAGGCTTGTTTTCTGTTTGGATCGGATTTGATAAATTTCGTCGCATAGACGCGCATCATATCCGAGCAAAGGATGCCCTCCCATACCGCACGAATAGGCAGACATCAGCAAGCGCTGGACAACTATGCCTGCCTCCATCTGTTGAATACGATAACCCCGTGGCCCGCTCTGACTCATCTGATGATCAATGTCGCCAATCACATGAAAGCACAACGGAACCTGATACAAATTCACGTTATCCATCGACAATCCCAGCTGTAGCTTTAGTCGATGATCACCGTGTTGAATGAGAGCAAGCGAGTTACCCTGGTAATCAAAATGGTACGCCCCATCCACAAGTCCCTCAACCTGATGAAGACAAACAGATAACGCTAAACGCTTCGCTATCATCTCCTGTCCGTCTCCCAGATCATTCCGGTACGAGAAGGAGCCTATGGCTTCATGCAGCAATCTCGAGAGTTGTGAAAGCTGGATCGTTCCCTTCATAAAGTCTATTTCAGGCGATAATCGATTCCGACAATATTGTGCAAAATTGATCTCCGGCCAATCCTCAACAGGCAAAGAAATTCGTGAACCATTTACTCTTGACGGATTGGTGACAACAACACTGGAAAAAGAGCCGGTGGATTCGAGCATCGCGGCCTCATTCATCCTGCGGGGCAGCAGCGGATCTTTTCTATTCTTCGATTTCACGTAATGAGCATGAAAAAGCTGTGGCAGCTCTTTGATTAGCTCTGACGCAGTTACAGCTTTCTCCTGCCTCTTTAATGAATCCCAAGCCAAATCATGTACACTAAGATGGACTATGGCGTAGACGCTCTCTTCCTGTTCCGATAACCCAAGCAGATGATTAACCGCACGGTCCAAAAATTGAAAGCAAATCCCAGATGAAATACCAACCTCCTTCGTCACAGACAACAATTGCCCGAGCAGCACGCCCGCATCCAGTCCCTGCAGTCGGTACGAAAAATGATGGTACTTAAAGAAATTTTTCCAAAAAAAGGCAGATATAAATATAGCTCCAAAACAAGCGTTCAGGTCACAATTCCCTCCTACTGCCCTGGTGAGGTACGAATCAAAATTACCCTCTCGCAAGAGTACCAAGCGATGGTGCGCTGCATCGTAGTGATAGATACCATGACCAAGGTCATTCAGCTTCAAATATACATACAATTCGCTAGGATACAACGCCCCACCCGAAGGAAGAAACCGCCGTTTAGACTGGAAATATAGAACTTCATCCTCTTCGGAAGCTATTGGCATCACATCTTGGCTCAGCTGCGTAACACCATACGTATACCACAAAATAGCACCTAGCTGTGAAAAGCTTGGCTCATTGCAATCACTCAGCAATTTTTGCTTCATGAGCGTCAACGGAATTTCCGTAGGAAGCGATAGAGTGGGCAAACCCCGATACAGCTTGTATGGGAGCGGAGCATCCTCCCAGTCAACATCTATGTCAGGAGGATTGACCTTTTCAATGTCAAAATGAAGGTGGTGGATAAAGGAATCCAGACTCATCCTGCTTCCTCCCAGCTGATCTTTATGGAAATGGATGGGGATGCGGATTTAATTGGTCATCGCGAAGTGGTTCCTTTACATACCCCAGTGTAACAGGAACCTGTCGCACTCTTTTCAAGCCATCTATACGTGTGAGATGATGTCCAAATGTCATAGGAAGCATCCCTGGAATGAGCACACGTACGCAAGTCAGTCCATTTCTCCGAACGTCAGGGGTAGTTTGGTCAACAACAATCACATCCATATCCAGGTTCCGAAAAATTTGGAGCAAGTCACGCAAATCATCTGTGAGGTCTTCATGCTTCTTCCTTGCTGTGAACGCTTCAGCGAATGTCTGCATCGGTCTGGTGTCATCGAGTAAAAAATGAAGACGTTCCTCTGACTCTGGCAAGCTATAGAGCATCGCATGATCATCCATTTTCTTCACAAGAGAAGAGTCGTGGAGCATGCGGAGGTATTTTTCCCGATTCGCCTCGAATTTGTCAGACAATCCAATCAACATGGCTGCTGACTCATGAAGCGAGCTTTTCACCGCACGGATCGGATCTGGATGTGCTCCACCAGCGCAAATCAAATTGAGCCCTTTTTGCGTACGGTTCTTCGCGATTGTCCAGACGCTCGGGATACCGTTTTCCATCGTCGCATTGTAGATGAAAAAGTCGTAGTCAGTAACAGTCTGCAGTCGATCGATCATCAATTGGAGCTCTCGATCTTCTGCAGAAGACGGATCAAGTCTCGGCAAGCGCAATTGTGCATACCAAGTTAATAAAAACGCATCACGTTCGACGACTTCAAGGATTCCGTAAAAAATCGCTTCCTCTAGACTCCCGCCGAGTGCACAGCCATTGGATGTCTCAAAAACAATTCCTTCCCCGTAGCCCAGACTGTAGTAAGCGATCAATTCCGGCACTAAAATAGGGCGCTCCTGTAAAAAAGAGTAAGCCCAAACCCAGTTCATCGGTCGCTTGGGTTCAAAAGGGCGGAAAGGAAAGCCTTGCTGGGCATACTGCTCCTCTGAATGCAAGCCAACCAATCTCGGATCAAGGGCATGCTCTGCCAAATTTTCGTAGCAGTCATGAACGACCGTGCGTTTGCCACGCGGAGCAAGACCACAATATCGCTCCACCCCTTCCAAAATGGCCGTCAACTCGCTGTCTGCATACGAATTCGTTCTGCCAGCCGTGCCTTCATCCTGCGTGAACAAAGGCAAATTGACGCTGACATCTGCAAACACGGAGGTAAGATCACGCATTTTTCTATTTATAAAGCCGATTCGCGAATCCAAATACTCTGATTCCAATGCCTTTTTCAAGTCATGCATCGATTTTGTTCGATAGCTGTCCGGATTTGGCTTTGGATTCGCATGTAAGGTAATCCGCGCTTGTTCCGGTGTGTCTTCTGGCAATGGACTGCATACGGGACATAAGGGATCAGCGAGAAAAAAGTGCCGCGTACTCGTCATCGACTGCAAATCAATGATCTGGACATGTTCATGAAGC
Source organism: Brevibacillus reuszeri (assembly GCF_002897295.1). GTDB lineage: Bacteria > Bacillota > Bacilli > Brevibacillales > Brevibacillaceae > Brevibacillus > Brevibacillus reuszeri_A. The sequence continues at coordinate 44,806 of NZ_BEXF01000006.1, read as the reverse complement.
TGTAGTTTCTCCCCCTTTACAAGCCGGTGTACTTCTGCTTTTACATATTCGGTAACCTGTATGAGACCATTATGAGAAATCCAAGCATCTCTTTGAAACCCACCGGTTGTGCTGAGCCTGGACTGAATCCCCCACATCTCCTTGCGATCTCTGCCTGCCATGAGGCGCCGCATATCCGCGCACGTAGAGCACCCAGGAATACCGGGACGTACCACGGGACCGACGATTGCCTCTCCGAACGAAACGAAGGTACGTAACCATGTAATGCCTGCGGACTGCAGCCATTTTTCCATCTCAAGACTTTCGGTAGGATGCCAAGCATCATGCATGTCAAGTACGAGAGTCACATGAGGCATATCCGGGTTCCAGACTGATTGGCGAATGATATCGTACTCCATTTCTAAATGCTCAGATACCATTTTTGCCAGTAAACCTTCACCAATCACTGTGATTTTCGTGTTTTTCACGGTGTCCCCTCCTCTCTAAGCAACAGAGCGAACACCCCACCGAGTCCTTCTTTCAAGAATGGTTCAACTGCCGCAGAACATACAACTGGGTACTTGTTATGTCGCTTCAGAATGATTTGCGCCTCTTTCCATCTATCGCTTTCCGTCACACCATTTTGGGAAGAGAATGCCCACTCTATTTCTGACTCGGTCAAATTAATCGCATGTCTTGACAAGGAATACATCTCTTTGTTGTACATCAGTTGATTCTGTACCTCCGTCAGTGCATATAGCAAGGCACTGCGCAAAGCCTGTGTATCATCCAAACCGACACTGCCATGCCAGCCTTTTTTCGTGCAAACCCAATACACAGGAAATCCCAGTACCTTCTCACCTATCCCGATGAGCGGCTTTTCTCCCAAGGTAGCTAGTGAACGCAAATAAAATTGAGACCTTTCATCATCCAGCGACGTGATTTGCACCCGTGTAGCTCTCGTGATTTTTCTCCCCTGTTGTTTCCCATATACCTCTGTCAAGCAGTGACGAAGCGCCCTGCAAAGCCCCTCCTCCACCGTTTCTCCCGCCCCGATGCCAACAGCTTCTTGGAATGCGAGAGGCAGATCCTTTTGCTCATGCAGTAGCTGTTGAACTATCCGCGACACATACATCTCTACACCAGTCAGGCCCGCTTCTTTGCGCGCTTCGTCATGGGTGAGACCGGCACACACAACAACTGGCAAAAGCTCAGCGGGCCCAGCCGAAAGTGGATCCACTGACTGAACCTGGCATTGAGCGAGGGGCAGCTGCTTTAACTCTCCCTCTTCCCAGGTATGAAAAATTCCTGTTTCCCCACACGTCCACGACTGAAAAACGGAATGGTAGCTCCCCGACGCTTGTTGTTTTTCACTAGCCTGCAAAAGCAGCTCGCTTGGATTAACCTCTTGCAGCTTTTCCGGTCCTTTTACCAGCGGATGGGGGAAAAAGGATTTCCATCCCCCTTCTAATGTCTCCAGATTCAATAAATACAGCTGGTTAGTTGTTTCGGAGGTAGATACTCCTGTTGTGTACTTGAACCATTCAAAAACAATCACATTTGCCAAAAGCGCAGCAGCCGTCATTGAAAAAGAATGCTGCTTGGTATCCTCGTTATGCGAGCCTTGATGCAAGCGACGCCATCCCGTTTCAAAGCATGCCTCGGAGGATGAGTGAACCAATGGACCTGCTATCCCTCTCTGGCAAGAAAACGTTGCCGGGATAAATACTTTACCATTCTCTCTGCAGAGCGACTGGAGGGCTGCAAGCTCATCTAGCTCTCCCTTCTCCGATACGTATAAGACAGCTGAAAAGGGGGATATCGCCTCCCGCCACGTAGCTTGTGTCTGCTCGCCCATGTATAGCTCGGTCACCTCTACATCGGGATCATTTTGTCGCGCATAGGCAATCAGCTCCTCCAAACGCTTTCGATTGGTGTGATCGTTGTCTGTGATCCAATAGTGAAATTGTGCCTTCCCAGACTCCAGCAATGCCGATATCAAGGCAAGAAAAAACGGTCCAGAACCGACAGCCAAAGCTTTTTCGCTACGATACGACTGAAAGCGATACCCCCCAGAACCCTTCAGCTCGTCTAAAAACGCGATTTGCGCTCCATATACCTCTTGTACATGATTGGGCAACTGATGAGGTATATCTTCGCTCTTGTCCTGAACAAATCCATTCTGAAACAGACTGCTTGCTATTTGGTATATATGCTTCTGGTATTCTTCCGGCAGATCGTCCGTTAATTCTTCGAGGGTGTGCTCCCCATTGAACACAGGAAGCAGCTGCTCGACCCACTGGTCAATCATTTCACCTTCCATCTGAAAGGTTCCGATGTTATTGCGAAAATACACGCTTCCATCCGGATTCGGCAAATAAAACGTGTCACGCTTCACTTTTAGACGCATCGATGGATTCAAATTCGCCATATTATCCCTCCTTACCTCGAATCTTCTACCACTTGCGTCATGTGTGTGTCACGCTCATTCTATGATTCGCTCTTTGTCCATCATTCCAACAGAAAAAGGCAAAGCTCCTGTCGCTTTTGTAACGCTTGACAGGAGCTTTGTACTGGAGGCTAACCTTTTCAATAATTCGTATTACAACGGTTGGATATCGGAATGACTACAAAGCAACTGCATGAGCAGGTACAGAAGCAGCTGCATGAACAACTGCAAGAACAACTGCACGAGCAGCTGCATGAACAACTGCACGAGCAACTGCAACTACAGCGACCACAGCGTCCAAATCCACCACATCTTCCATGACTACAACCATGTCGTACCATAGTGCCTTCGTTTATACTTTGCTTATCCCAAGGTGTTACTTTATCTGACTTGAATTCAGCTGCTTTGAGCTTTTTTACCTCTTTTTTAAAATCATCCATCCCTTTCACCTCCGCCACTTCGTGTTGCTACTCTACATTTATGAAGCGACTATGGGTGTTCGTTCCTATTGCATGAGCCCAATTTTTAATTGGAATGATGGGCTGCTCTGTTACTAAGTAAGGAGAGACCCTCCATCGACTGACAGTACCGTGCCTGTAGTGTAACGGTTCTGCATCAGGTACAGAGCGGCATCTGCAATATCCTCTGGCCTCCCTATGCGTTTTACTGGTAACGTTTTTTCTAAATGCTCCACCATTTCATCTCGTTTCTCACCGAAAATAGAGTCTAGCAAAGGGGTATTGACCGCTCCAGCACTGATCGTGTTTACACGGATCGGAGAAAGCTCTACCGCTAAGCTTCGGCACAATGCTTCAACTGCAGCCCCTGACGCTGCAGCAACTGCACCCCCAGATGTTGGTTTCCACGTTGACGTACCGGACATAAAGGTAATGGAACCATTCTCACTCATTTTTGGTGCCGCGTATTTGGCCGCGTAATAGGAGCCCCAGAATCTGCTCTCCATCGCTATTTTCAATACGTCACTATCTGTTTCCAGGATTGGGCCCATGACAACATCGGCTGCGGATATAAATAAGTGGTCTACATGCTCTAACTGTGCAAACATATTTTGAACGGAGGATTCATCTGTCATTTGTACCACGAAGGTTTGTAAACGATGCCCAATTGCTTTTCTAGCTTCCGCTAGCTTAGACACTGAACGCCCGGCAATGACTACATGAGCGCCTTTCGTGTATGCTGCCTGTGCGGTGGCGAATCCGATGCCTGAGGTTCCCCCAATAATGACGATGACTTTTTCTTTCCACAAAAAATCCATCCTATACGCCCCTCGTTACTCCGTTTTGAATAATCAAGTCCTCTGCTCTAACCTGAATACCTTCACTCATAAGCAGTTTAGATAGTTGTCGCCGCGCTCTGTGTAGCCTCGATTTAACAGTACCAATAGAAATTTGCAGAATATGGGCGATTTCTTCCATACTCCTCTCATATTTTGCATCCAGCACAAATACGTCCTGAAAGCTTGAAGGCAGCGTACCTACTAGCTCGCAGATTGTCTTTTTGTCATTATTCTTAAAAAATCGTTTTCAGCGGAAGGACTTGCTTCGATATATCGGAGAGTCGTGGTTTCCAGCCCTATTCGCTTGTCTAAGCATTTGCGTCTGTAATCATGGGATACGTTTCGGGTAATGGTAAACAGCCATGTTCTAAGCGAGGATTCTTGGCGGAATGAAAACAATGCTTTCCATGCCTTTAAGAAAACCTCCTGCGTGATTTCATCAGCCCAGTCTTGTTTCCCCGTGATAAAGTAAGCGTAATTCCAGACATCCTGTTGATGCGCAGTCATGGTTTCTACCAGCTGAGATTTTTCTAATCGGGAAAAATCTTGATGCTCCTTCATATAAGACCTCCTTTCACCGCATTAGACCTTTCTCGAAATGAAAAAGTTCCCTTGGTATAAGGCTTTATTTTATAAACATGAAAAAGGCATATTCGAACGGCTATCTGGTCCGGAAAAGACAATCCGTCTATTTTACAATCAGGCTCCCTACCATTCCCTTTTCTTTGTGACCCGGTATCGTGCAGTAAAAAGGGTACACGCCCTCAGCCGTAGCTCGAATCATATACGATACACTCTCTCCAGGCTGCGCATACAAATGCAGCTCACCTGTCGACTTGGCGTCATGCATATGCACATGCGCGGAAGAGTCTGCGTCTGGTACCACGACGATATTTCCTTTAGAGACGATTTCTACGACATGCTCGAGCTTTCCTTGATTATGGTACGTCACCTTTACTTCCTCCCCCTTTTTCAGCACAATTTGCTGGGGATGATAGAAATAATCAGATGCCACGAGCTCGACGCTTTGTTTTGCTTCCTGCCTAGGAGGATGGGATGACACCGGAAAGGATTGAAACCATAGAAACACGCCAATTAGTAGCATTGCCCCAACTAGAGGATGCTGCAAGCCAAAGCGTTTTTGTGGATGACCCTTCTCATCTGTAGAAATCGCGATCTGTCTGGTCAGGAGCATGATGCAAAACGTGTAGAGCATGATGAACAAAAATAAGAGAGGCTCTACCTGTTCGTAAGGAACCATTTCCCCGAGCATCGCCCCCATCATTCCAGCCATTAACCCTGCAAGTGCTCCTTCGATCATGGTCAGAATGGATAGAGGAATTCCGAAAATCAATCCGGAAAAAGTACCTATCGCAATGGACAGCATCGTCGAATAGGCAAGCTCGCCTTTGAACAAGACCCCCAGTACCAGTCCAGCGATCAGTCCAACCATCATCCCGAGAGTCATTCCACTTACCATGCAGATCATCGGTTCGAGCTTATTTCGCTTGCGCCAAACAAACCAAGTGAAGCATACGTATGTGAAAATCAGATAGAACAACACTTGTGCTGTAGCGTCCATGATACCACCCCGTAGTATATTTACCTCTCTAAAGGATATGACCACTGCAGACAAAACAGGACAACTAGTATGCCGTCCATTTAAAATACTAGAAACACTTTGCGCAAGGAATCGATGACCCACGAACTGGCTTTTGCATGAGCCGAGACGTTATACTATGAGAGGAGTAACTAACCTCCACGCACAGCCGTATTATCTATAGCTAGGTAAATACTTCGAAGCAGTCCTTTGCCAAAAACATATCTCGCTCTACGACACGTACAGCTTACCGTAGAGCTTAGCCGTTTTTTTGGACGCTATCCCCTATTGAAAGGATACATACGATGAACACATTACCAGTGGAACAATTTCGCAAATTCAAGAACGACATTACTCGATTTTTGATGGCATATAAATTTGCCCTAGATGCATTCGAAACAAAAATAGACATCCTAACCGAGGAATTTCAGCTTTTTCACGATTACAATCCAATCGAACATACGAAATCCAGGTTAAAATCGCCTGAAAGCATTTTGAAGAAGCTGTATAAAAAAGGGCTCGACATTTCGCTGCCAAGTATCAAAGCCAATATTACCGACATCGCAGGAATCAGAATTACCTGCTCCTTTATCGCCGATATCTATCGGATCAGCGATATGCTGCAAAACCAGAGTGATTTGAAAATTATCGAAATCGAGGACTACATCTCCCATCCGAAGCAAAACGGGTACCGCAGTCTGCACATGCTGGTTGAGATCCCGATTTACATGTCTGACAGACAGGAAAACGTATGCGTCGAAGTACAGATTCGCACAATCGCGATGGATTTCTGGGCAAGTCTGGAGCATAAAATCTATTACAAATACAATCGGACAGTCCCCCCTACTCTTCTTCAGGAATTAAAGGAAGCATCCGACTCTGCCGCTGCTCTCGATCGAAAAATGGAACGCCTGCATAATGAGATCAGTGAAGTAAAGGATGCGCAGGCAGAGGAATGGGGAGAAGATTTGAAGCAGATCAGTATAAGCAACCAGCAATTTCAGTTGCCTGAAGCGCTGCTTCGATTGCTGAGCGATCGTCCTAATAACGTATAGTCCACTGCGGCACGACATCTAAAAACCAGATCATACGAGCAAAATGGCTGCCCAGCACAGTAGGTGCAGCCATTTTACTTATTCCAAACCACCAAAATTAATAGCAAATTGATTGCTTTGTTTAACTTGGTTCATATCTAAAGCTGCAACTATATTCGTTTAGAAGACAGTATTGAAAGATTGACATATGCTAAAGTTGCCCGTTGTAAATTTTTTTCTTATCCGTTGCTCACCGTATTTAACCAATCGAGTGATGTGTTGCTGCACAAATATTTCAAAATGTAGTCCGAACCACAATTTTCATATGTCATACCGATAGCAAAGGAGTGACAAGTAGGATCAGTTACACAGTAATTTTCCAATAGGATATTGAGAATATTAAAATTACTTTTTTACCTCACCTGTGTTGGTGAGGTATTTTTTCTCCGATTTTTGCAGGCCCAACTAGTACTTTTCCAAATTACCGTAGTGGTAAGTCATATCTTTTCGTCATCATTTATTTCGTGGACAATTCGACGTTTAGGAAGCAATTCGTTTAACACTTCTTCTTTCGTTCGTCGAAGCAATAGCCCCTCGCGACAAAGATGATCCCCGAGGTAACTTTTGAAAGAGTCAGCAAAATAACGACCTCGGGAAGTACCAGATGGAAAAAAGCTCTGTAACAGCAAGGAAATTGCCATTACAAAGCTTTTAATCGTTACAGGCGCCATTTACAGCTCCAACGTATGCTTCTCCAAAAAGTTAGTAGCGAAATTGCCTTCTACAAAATCAGGATGCTCCAACAGCTTTTCATGGAAAGGAATCGTCGTGTGGACACCTTCGATCACAAATTCGCCGAGCGCTCGCTTCATACGGGCAATCGCTTCATTGCGATCTTTGCCCCAAACGATCAGCTTGGCTACCATGGAATCGTAGAACGGAGAGATTTCATAACCCGGATATACCGCGCTGTCTACACGCACTCCATACCCGCCTGGCGGCAAATAGTTTGCTACTTTCCCTGGGGAAGGCATAAAGTTTTTGGCTGGATTCTCCGCATTAATCCTGCATTCAATCGCCCAACCATCAATGTGTACATCCTCCTGTGAAAAGGAAAGCGGGTTGCCTGCTGCTACGGCAATTTGTTCTTTAATGAGATCAATTCCGGTAATCATCTCTGTTACGGGATGCTCAACCTGAATACGTGTATTCATTTCCATAAAATAAAATTGTCCATGCTTATCCAGCAAAAATTCGACCGTTCCAGCACCATGGTAGTTTACAGCTTTTGCTGCAGCTACAGCGGCTTGCCCCATTTTTTCTCGAAGCGATTCGTCCAATGCTGGAGATGGTGCTTCCTCGACCAACTTTTGATGACGTCTCTGGATGGAACAATCACGCTCACCCAAGTAAACGGCATTGCCGTGTTTATCGCCCATGATCTGAATTTCTACATGGCGAGGCTCCTCCACGTATTTCTCCAAATAAACACCGGCATTGCCAAATGCCGTTTCTGCTTCTTTTTGCGCCTGACGGATGGATTTTTCCAGCTCCTCCACGTCATGTGCCACGCGCATTCCTCTACCGCCGCCACCAGCAGTCGCTTTTACAATGACGGGGTACCCGATTTCTTTTGCTACCTCGAGTGCTTCCTCGATATCGTCAATCAATCCGTCTGTACCAGGGACCAAAGGAACGTTTGCCAAGCTCATCGTCGTTTTCGCTACCGACTTATCTCCCATTTTGGAAATCGCTTCTGGGTCAGGCCCGATGAACGTAATCGAGCAATCTTGGCACAGCTGCGCAAATGACGCATTCTCAGCTAAAAAGCCGTATCCAGGATGGATTGCGTCTGCTTTTGTATGCAAAGCGACCGTCATGATGCGAGCCATATTCAAATAGCTGTCTTTGGAGGCTGTCGGACCGATGCAATACGCTTCGTCTGCCAGCTCCACGTGCAGTGCCTCACGATCTGCCTCGGAGTAAACGGCAACGGTAGCAATTCCTAATTCTCTGCAAGCACGAATAATTCTGACGGCGATTTCACCGCGGTTGGCAACTAAGACTTTTGTAAACATTTCGGTGCCCCTCCCTAGTATGGTTTGATCGCCAGTAATGCTTTACCAAAGTCTACAAACTGGCCATCCATCACGAGTATTTCTGTAATTTCTCCGTTAACGGGAGAAAGGATGTCGGAGGTTAGCTGCAAAGCATCAACTGTACAACGCCCGACCCGTTCACCGGCTGTAACCGCTTGTCCCAGAGTCACATCAGCATGAAAAAGTCCAACGCCAGGTGAGACAACCAGTTGTGTCTCTTCAACCGAAGCTGGTTGTTCTTGTGGTTCCACAGCTGCTTCTGCAGTAGCGGCCGCCTCCTGGTAGCCGCTTTCTGCTTCCTTCACCTGCAAAGTTTGTTCAGAGGAAGCAATAATTACAGGCGCTCCCTTTTTAATTACGATGCTGGTTTTGCCATTTTGCCACTCCAGCTCTTCAATGGAAGACTGGTTCACCAGCTTGATAAATTCCCGTAGGTCATGAAGCTTCATTCCCGATTCTCCCCTTTTCTACGTATAAGCAATTATATTTCTTACAATGGGATGTTCCCATGCTTTTTATAGGGACGCTCCTCTTTTTTGTTTCGCAGCATTTCCAGTGCTTCTGCAACCTTTTTCCGTGTTTCGCGTGGATCAATGACATCATCGACCATGCCGAGACTCGCCGCCACATATGGATTCGCAAACTTATCACGGTAAAGGGCGATTTTCTCAGCTCTTGTCGCCACAGGATCAGCGCTTTGCTCAATTTCCTTTGCAAAAATAATGTTCGCTGCACCCTCTGGACCCATTACAGCAATCTCTGCATTCGGCCATGCGTAAACGACATCGGCACCGATCGATTTGGAGTTGAGGGCAACATAAGCTCCGCCGTAAGCCTTGCGTAAAATCACGGTAATTTTCGGCACAGTCGCTTCAGAATAGGCATACAAAATTTTGGCACCGTGGCGGATGATGCCGCCGTGCTCCTGATTGACACCCGGGAAGAAGCCAGAAACATCCTCAAACGTCAACAGCGGGATATTGAAGCAATCGCAGAAGCGAATGAAACGAGCCAGTTTATCGGACGAATGAATATCGAGTCCACCTGCCATGACCTTTGGCTGGTTGGCGATGATTCCTACACTATGTCCATCAATACGTGCCAATCCAATCACGATGTTACGGGCAAAATTGGGCTGAACCTCCATGAAATCGCCATGATCTACGATTTTTTCGATGACCTTGCGTACATCGTACACCTTGGTGCTCTCGGCAGGGACAAGCTCGATGAGTTCCTCTTGCCAATCCTCGCGAGCCCCTGGCTCTACCACTGGTGCACGATCCTGGTTGTTTTGTGGCAAGAAGCTCAGCAGTCTGCGCACACCTTCCAATACCTCTTGCTCGGATTCAGCTGTAAAGTGCGCGTTTCCACTCACCGATGAATGAACCTTGGCTCCGCCCAAATCTTCAGCAGAGATTTTCTCACCTGTTACCGTTTCAATTACCTTTGGTCCTGTAATAAACATCTGACTTGTCTTTTCAACCATGAACACAAAATCTGTAATTGCTGGTGAATATACGGCGCCACCTGCACACGGTCCTAGGATCACAGAAATTTGCGGGATGACGCCCGAGTAAATCGCGTTCCGGTAAAAAATCGTCCCGTAGCCATCCAGTGAGCTGACTCCTTCCTGGATGCGCGCACCGCCAGAATCATTTAGCCCGATGAAAGGAGCCCCATTTTTCGCCGCAAGGTCCATCACTTTGGCAATTTTCATGGCATGCATCTCGCCAAGCGCACCGCCAAATACTGTAAAGTCCTGGGCGAACAAATAGACAGGGCGACCATTAATTTTTCCGTAGCCTGTCACCACGCCTTCTCCTGGCGCTTCCGTTTGATCCAGCCCAAAATGGGTAGCACGGTGCTCTACAAACGGATTCAGCTCCATAAAGGTGTCCGGGTCAAGCAACAGCTCGATACGTTCACGTGCAGTCAACTTGCCACGGTTGTGCTGTGCGTCGATTCTTGCATCGCCACCACCCAGCTGGATTTTATACTTTCGCTCCATCAGCTCATCGATTTTTTCATACATATTGCTCACACGTCCGACCTTCTCTCTATTCCTTTTTCGAGATTGCATTTTCAAAGACAGCAATTAGCTGCTGTACGGCACTCGTAGGAGACAGCTGACCACTCGTGACTGCCCCCTCCATTTGCGGCAGAAGGTGTGCAATCTGTGGATGGTTGAAAAACATGCTTCGTAAATATTCCTGCGTCATGCTGTGCATCCAATCGAGCGACTGTGCTTTGCGGCGGGCAGCAAAGCCACCTGTCTGTGTCGTCTTATCGCGAAAATCTGTCACGACATGCCATATATCCTCGATCCCTTCACCGGTCAGAGCCGAACACATATATGCTTTTGTTTCCCAACCTACCGTTGCTGGCTGCAAATAGTGCAGAGCACGATTATACTCGCCCTTTGCAATCAGTGCCCGTGTGCGGTTCTCTCCATCTGCCTTGTTGATTAAGAGGGCATCCGCGATTTCAATGACACCCTTCTTGATCCCTTGCAGCTCATCTCCAGCTCCTGTCAGCATGAGTAGCAAAAAGAAATCGACCATGGACCTGACTGTCGTTTCACTTTGCCCGACACCGACTGTCTCTATTAAAATCACATCGTAGCCTGCAGCTTCACAGATGAGCATGGTTTCTCGCGTTTTCCGATTGACCCCACCCAATGTGCCACCTGTTGCAGACGGTCTAATAAAGGCATGCGGATTTCGCGACAGCAGCTCCATCCGCGTCTTGTCTCCTAATATACTGCCGCGTGTCACGGTACTGCTCGGATCGACGGCTAAAACGGCTACGCGATGTCCTTTTTCGCAAAGCATGGTGCCGAACTCTTCAATGAACGTACTCTTTCCAGCACCGGGAACCCCCGTAATCCCGATTCGAATCGAATTGCCGGTATGGGCTAGAAGCTTTTTGATCACTTCCTGCGCCATATCCATATGAACCGGTGAATTACTTTCTACGAGCGTGATCGCTTGAGCAAGGATCGTCCGATTGTTTTCGAGAACACCTTGTACAAACTGATCAACGCTGAGTTTGGGTAGACGGACTTTCGAAGAAAAGGTCAAGGAAGTTTTATCGCTTGCACCATCACTCATAGACTCCCAGCCTCCAGGCGGCGCACAACCTCTTGCAGTACATTTTGAGCCGCGATCGGAATCACTGTTCCCGGTCCAAAAATGGCCGCCGCACCGTGTTCTTTCAAGAATGTGTAGTCTTGTGGCGGAATGACACCACCGATGACGACAACAATATCCTCGCGACCAAGCTTTTTCAGTTCGTCAACGAGCTGAGGCAATAATGTTTTGTGTCCTGCTGCCAGCGAGCTAAAACCAATGACGTGAACATCGTTCTCTACCGCTTGCTTAGCCGTTTCCTCTGGCGTTTGGAACAGCGGTCCGATATCAACGTCAAAGCCTAAATCTGCAAATGCAGTAGCAATGACCTTGGCACCTCTGTCATGTCCATCCTGACCCATTTTTGCGATCATAATACGAGGGCGTCTACCTTCCCATTGCTCAAACTCGTCAGCCATCCTGCGAACCGCAGCTACCTCGTCAGCATCCGCATATTCTGAGCTGTACACACCGTTGATGGAACGGATGACAGCCTTGTGGCGACCGACAACCTTTTCATAAGCATCCGAGATCTCACCTAAAGATGCTCGCGCGCGAGCCGCTTCGATCGCTAGTTCCAGCAAATTGCCTTCTCCAGTCTCGGCACATCTCGTAATTGCTTGTAATGCTGTCTGAACTCTCGCTTCGTCCCTATTTGCCCGCAGCTCCTGCAATCGCTTCAGCTGTGCTTCACGTACAGCTGTGTTATCGACTTCGAGAATCTCCAGCGGATCTTCCTTATCGAGGCGATATTTATTCACACCGATAATGGCTTCTTTAGCTGAATCAATATGCGCTTGTCGGCGTGCTGCTGCCTCTTCGATCTTCATTTTGGGCAATCCGGTTTCGATCGCTTTTGCCATGCCGCCAAGTGCCTCAATTTCTTCAATATGCTCCCAGGCTCGCTCGACCAATTGCTTGGTCAGTGATTCGACATAGTAGGAACCAGCCCACGGATCGACGACTTTGGTGATTTGCGTCTCGTCTTGCAAAAATAATTGTGTGTTGCGGGCGATGCGTGCGGAAAAATCTGTCGGCAAGGCAATCGCTTCATCGAGTGCGTTGGTATGCAATGACTGAGTATGCCCGAGGGCAGCCGCCATCGCCTCCACGCACGTACGGACAACATTATTAAATGGGTCCTGTTCAGTCAAGCTCCAGCCGGAAGTCTGCGAGTGTGTTCGCAGTGCCATCGACTTTTCGTTCTTCGGATTGAATTGCTTGATGAGATTCGCCCAAATCAGGCGTCCAGCTCTCATCTTTGCGATCTCCATAAAGTAGTTCATTCCGATCGCCCAGAAAAAGGACAACCGCGGTGCAAAGGCATCAATATCGATTCCTGCTTTTAAACCAGTTCGTACATACTCCAGCCCATCCGCTAATGTGTACGCGAGCTCGATATCAGCAGTTGCCCCTGCTTCTTGCATGTGGTACCCGGAAATACTGATGCTGTTGAATTTGGGCATATGCTTGGAGGTGTACGCAAATATATCGGAAATAATTTTCATCGATGCTTCTGGTGGATAAATGTACGTATTGCGCACCATGTATTCTTTGAGAATGTCGTTTTGAATCGTTCCGGTCAGCTCAGCCTGGGAAACGCCCTGCTCCTCGGCTGCCACAATGTAAAACGCCATGATTGGGAGCACAGCACCGTTCATCGTCATGGAAACCGACATTTTATCCAGCGGGATACCGTCGAACAAAATTTTCATGTCCAGAATCGAATCAACAGCTACGCCTGCTTTTCCTACGTCCCCCACGACTCTCGGGTGATCGGAATCATAGCCTCTGTGTGTTGCCAGGTCAAATGCGATGGAAAGCCCCTTTTGCCCAGCAGCCAAATTGCGGCGGTAGAAGGCGTTGCTTTCCTCAGCTGTTGAAAATCCGGCGTACTGACGAACCGTCCATGGCTGTGCCACGTACATCGTCGGATACGGTCCACGGAAATAAGGTGGCAGACCAGGCATATAGCCTAGATGCTCCATTCCTTCAATATCTTCTTTTGTATAAAGAGGCTTAACGGGAATTTTCTCCATCGTTTGCCATATTTGCTCATCCAATACTTTCTTGGCTTCGTCACTTAATGCTTGGCTCGGGAACAAATCGGATATGTCCCGTTTTGCACGATATGGCACCTTTGAAAAATCAGGCCTCAGCTTCATGAGATCACTCCTATCCGTTCCTGGAGTTGGCGCAGCATTTGGTAGCAGTTTGTTCGGACATGAATACAATCATCGACTCCATGTGACTGATAGCTCGCCAGCTGTTCTGCGTCAGGTATTCCGGCGATCATCACGATCATTTGCGGATTCGACTTTTTGATCGCTTGTGCCAAAGAAGGTACCAGCTCCGGGTAGCTCGCATCATCGGAGCAAATTACCGTTATTGCTGCCCCTGACTGTACAGCGGATTGCGCTGCATCCTCTGGTGTTGAAAACTGGTGCTCGCGAATGACATTAAAACCGCCAACGGCAAAAAACTCTGCAGAAAAGTCTGCTCTTGCCTTATGTTTAGAGACAGGACCCATGTTGGCCAAAAAGACTCCCGGCCTTTTTCCTGTCTTTTCCAAAAAGATATCTGAATGCTTGCGCAATGCTTCAAATGCCTCTGATGCCCGATGCAAGCGCAATGGCTGAATGACTGTTTCTACCTGATCCGACTTTCTCACTGCTTTGGATAAATCTCCGATGGTTGCTCCTGCGAGAGCTGCCTTTACCGCTAGTTCTACCGGATTGTCGTTTGTTCCAGCCAGTTGTTCCAGCTGTTTGGCAAAAATGCTTTGCTCCTTCTCAGCTCGATGAGATGCTAACGCTTCTTTCCGCTCATCGAAGATAGCTGGCAGTGTTTCTTTCTGAAGCGATTGCTCCTGAACATTTGCGTACATGTTTGTACCTACGATTCTTGCCTTCCGCTGCTCGATACTGGAGGACTTGGTTTTAGCTAACTGTTCGATCACAGTTTGCGGGGCTGCTGCTTTCAGGGAGTCTAGCATTCCGCCCTTTTCCTCTGTTTGCAAAAAAAGCTCCCACGCCTTTTTGGCCAGCGCATCCGTCAGCCATTCTACGTACCAGGAACCGCCCGCAGGGTCAACCACTTTGGACAAATGCGCTTCCTGTTCTAAAATAATTTGGGTATTTCTCGCGATCCGCCTTGAAAACTCATTCGCTGGGCGAAACGCTTCATCAAAAGCAGAGACGTGCAGACTGTCTACTCCGCCAACAACCGCTGAAAACGCTTCCGTAGTAGAACGAAGTAGGTTTACATAAGGATCGAGTACCGTTTTTGTCCAAGCAGAGGTTCTCGCATGTATCGTCATCTTTTGTGATTCAGTAGAACCGCCATAGGAAGATATGATGTTTGACCAAAGCATTCTTGCTGCTCTGAGCTTGGCAATTTCCATAAAAACGTCAGATCCAATGGCGTATGAAAACTGAATGCGTGGTGCAATCTCATCAATTGACAACCCACGTTCAAGCAATGCCTGAATATACTCAACACCGGTCGCCAATGAAAAGGCAAGCTCTGTGACTGCATTCCCACCCGCTTGGTGATACGGGTGAGCCCCAACGAGGATCGTTTTCAGTCGGGGTGCATGCTTGCTCGCCCATCGGGTAGAATGCGTCATCGCATCGAATGCGGTATTTATTGAGAAAGGCAGTTTTCCAGCTGTAAGTAATTCGTTGAAGGGATCTTGACCAATACATCCACAAAGCTTCATTGTATCCTTGCCAGCAGCTTCGACATGAGCAATAAATAGCGCAAGTATTGGTAAACCTAGTGCCCCTGCCTCTACATAAAGAGGAACCTTCTCCAGGTCAATCCCATGAAGAGCCACCTCTACATCTTCTTTGCGAAAAAGGGATAATCCTCTATCTCCAACCTGTTCCGCATTTGCTTCGCTCGGGTCCAGACCGATAGCAGTTGCCCGGTCCAAAACTATGTTTACCATTGTTTGTCCGCGCGCTAAATCGTGAAGCGCGGCTAGGTTAAATGCTTCCGCTGTATTCGCCACAATTTCCTGGCTGACATGCCAGCTTTGCGTCTGCCGTTCTTCAATTGCTTTGGTCCCGCGCACAAAGGGTGCCACTCCTGGCAAGTCAGCTGAGTGAGGTATTTTCTCCGTATCTTCTTTGCGATAAATCGGCTGTAACGTAATCCCCTCAACAGTCTTGGTCAAGAGCTTTGCGTCAAATGAAGCACCTTTCAGTGATTTCTCTGCAGCTGCTCTCCATTGTTCATACGTTGGCACAGAGAATTCTGTAAACAATGTGTCTTTATTCACGAAACCTGACCTCCCCCGGTTCACTCAATGCTATCGCTATTATACCCGCTTTACCAAGAACAATGGCTGTCCCTGATCGACTAATTGGCCGTTTTCCACTAATATTTGGACGATTTCGCCCTTGACTTCAGCTTCAATTTCATTAAACAGCTTCATGGCTTCCACGATACATACAATTGTAGTCGGTTGAACTTGATCATGTACAGAGACGTATGGAGCTGCATCTACTGCTGGAGCTGCATAAAAAGTACCGACCATGGGAGACGTAATTTTGTACAGGTTTTCTGTGTCTTCAACTTGCGAAGCAGGTGGTTGCACAGGAGTGGCAGATGGAGCGGCTTGCACAGGTTTCTCTGCCTTTGGTGGGGCGATTGGGGTAACAACAGCGAGCTTTGCCGGAGTTACAGGAGCTTGAACCACTACAGGCTGCTCGCCAAGTCTTCTTTTTATCGATAAACGAGAATCTTCATTTTTCACTTCGAATGATTCTACATCGGTTTGTTCCAATAGCTTTACAAGTTCTCTCAGTTCATAAATGGTAAGCACAATGATTCCTCCTGTTATCCATGTCAGCTTGTAATTCGATACAAACCGACTGGTTGGTTTTGTACTATCGCGCAGGACCGACCAGTTGGTCTCACGATCATTATACCAAATGTCTGAATAATAGTACAGACCAACCAGTTGGTCTGTAGAGTTCATTTTTTAAAATAAGGCTGCCAAGCGACTAGGACCCTGCTGTTCTACACTAGCTGAGCATAGCCGCTGTTTCCTTGGCCATCCACCTTTTTCCTTACAATGGCTTATACGGAAATTCCGGATGTTGTAAGAAAAAGCGATTAAAATCCGGGTTTTCCATCGCATCACGCTTTAATACCGAATGCAGCACCATATCCGCGTAAATATCAGCAATCTGTTCGATTGAATACGTACCTGACTTTTGATACCACTTGTAAATCCAGTTGACCATTCCAAAAATCGCCATGGATACAATCGGGACAGGCAGCTCGGGGCGGAATTCACCTGATGCGATACCGTCCTGAATCACAGTAAACATGATTTGTTTGTAGCGATCCCTTTTTACCTCGATATCCTTGAAGTACTCTGGAGAGAGGAATAAGCTCTCCTGGTAAAAAATGGTTACCTGTGAGCGGTACAAATCGATCATCATTACGAAGGATTTCACGATCGCTTGCAGTCGTTCTGTCGGCGTATCCCATTGCTCGTAAGCTTCCTCTGCCTTTTCCAATACGTATGTAATAAATTGATCATGAATGATGTAGAGCAGTTCATCCTTGGACTTAAAGTTGTGGTAGAAGCCCCCTTTTGATGTTCCGCTTTCCTTTACAATCTGATCAACGGTCACCCGATGATACCCATTCGCTTCAAACAAGCGCATGGATGTTTCAATAATTCGTTCTCTGATTGATTTTTCGCTCATTATCTTCACCCGTGATCATTATAGCATAGTTTTTCAAAAATCAGACTGTGTGAAGTGAGAGGTCTCGATAAAGCAAAGAGCCGGTCTAGCCAGCTCTTTGTTTTCGTTATATTTGCCTCTTAATTGCTTTCTGCCGTGACAGGAACAGCACCGAAGTATTCTTCCAGTGTGATCCCCTTTTCACTAATCTCTTTTGCTACATCAACGCCAACGTAGCGAATATGCCATGGCTCATACATATAGCCGGTAATCCCATCTTTTCCTTCAGGATAGCGGATGATGTAACCAAACTCCGCGGAATGCTGGGCGAGCCACTCTGCTTCCTTAGTACCGCCAAAACAGCTTTCAGCGGCACACTTTCCATTAATACCGGAGACGTCAATCGAAAGACCTGTTTCATGCTCACTGGTACCAGGAACTGCACTGTACGTACGTGCTTTCTCCAGCCCGTCTTTTTGGACGTAGCGATTAAACAGAGCTTTTTGGTAGGCATGAGAGCGGTAAGCAGATACGCCTGCCAGTGAAACACCATCCGTTTTCGCAGCAGCGAACAATTGTTGAAGTGCTTCTGCCGCTTCCTTGCGCATTTTTCGCTTCTCACTCTTTTCCGGGAGCAAAAACGGAACATTGGGAAATACCAAATCATTTGGTGTATAGTTTTCTGGCAGCTTCTGCTGTTTGTTGACCAGTACTGTCATGCTTTGTGGCTCAGCTACAACCGCTAAGTCTGGCAGTTCTATCGAGTCAGAAGGTTTTTTTGCTGGTTCTTGTTCGGGCGGTTTAGTTTCGGCTGGTTTTTCTTGCTCTGCCGGTTGCTCTTTTACCGGTTCAGCTCCAGACTCATTCGACTCTGTCGGCTTAGTTTCCGCTGGTGGGGATGGTTCCGGCTGCACGCTAGGCGTTTCAGGCGTGCTCGTTTCGGGTTGACCAGGTGCAGCCAGACTGCTGCAGCCAGCGAGTAATACGATGGCAGATGTCACCAGTGCAAGCTGGTACTTTTTTCGGTTATGTAGAATGTTCATCGTGACGTTCCTTTCGCTTGGGCTAGGTGAAGCGGAGAGCCCTTTTACTAATTGTGGATCCCTACCGCAAGCAGAGTACCTACTCATTATGACATAGTTCCCCCTATTTTCGTCACATGAACCTGACATTTTATCACATTGAAATTTATTTCTTTCCAATAAACATCTGTTAGGGCGTATCCAAAAAGCTATACGGAGTTGGAATTTCATTGTAGTCTTCATCTGTCTCGTACAGGATGGACACCAATGACAGCGGTTGACAACCGTATTCTAGAAATGCGGTCGCTTCCCTTTCCTTCCCTTTATGCTTAAACGTAAATTCGATCAAGCCAAAGCTGGTTTTTGTAACATGAATTTCACTAGCGTCGGGAAGGTACTTGAGAACTGCGGGCTTAAACAAGTCCTCCGTCAAGCTCCCTACTATTCGATCTTGCACGATATCGTAATCGTACAAGATCGTTCCTCGGCTTCCTTCCACACGAGCAAGAATGGATGTACAATCTCCCCATGGACCACCATCAAATTCTTGATTGGTTATTTTCCCTGGATATGCTTTTGCAATGACAGGAAGAGCTGACTGTTCCGCTGCCATTTGTCTGCGCAAATGCTCCTGATACTCTCTTTCTTCTTCTGCTTTTATTGCCGCTTGCTGATGAACATCGATGCTAGGTAGCACAACCATGAGCAGAAGAACAATAAACCCGGCCACACTCCATTTTCTGCTGGAAAGCAGGAAAACCAAAAGCGGTCCACTTACAAGAGCAGGGAAATAGTAATTCAAGTTTCGATTATCCGTACCAAATAACGAAAATGTAAATACGTGATGATGAAAGAGGAGTTTGATATAGAAAATTGACAGAAAAATACCAGCTACCAGTTTACCGATTACCCAAGCTACCTTGATCAAAAACGTCCCTCGCTATCACATGTTTTTGGAAAAATCTCATGTCCCGACACAATCCCAAGCTATGTTTCTGTAAATTCCCATTTTTTCAAAAATGTAAACCATCATGTAAAAACCCTCATGAAAATCAATTGCTTGCCTTGATTCTCATGAGGGTTATGATTACTTCTCTTCTTTTTTGGCAAACCAGGTTGCCAGAACTGATCCGGAAATATTGTGCCATACACTAAAAATGGCACTTGGTACAGCCGCAAGCGGATTAAAGTGAGCCGCTGCCAAGGCAGCTCCAAGGCCGGAGTTTTGCATCCCCGTTTCTAAAGTGATGGCCTTACGCTTCGCAAGATTCAAGCCAAACAGCTTAGCAAATAGGTAGCCCAATAAATAGCCCAATACGTTATGCAAAATGACAACGGCAAAAATGATTAAGCCAGTTTCCACGATCTTACCTTTATTAATGGCAACCACGATGGCCACGATCAATACAATTGCGATGGTTGAAATGAGTGGTAATGCTTTTGCGCTCGCTTCCGCCTGTTTATGAAATAATGCCTTGACGATGACGCCGAGCACAATCGGAACGATGACGACCATTACGATATCCATGAACAATGATTGCGTATTGATCTCCATCCAATGACCGGCCAGTAGCGAAATGAGTGCAGGGGTGGCGATCGGTGCGATCAGCGTAGATACAGCTGCAACGGAAACACCTAAGGCTACATCCCCTTTGGAAAGGTACGTCATGACATTGGACGCGGTACCACTTGGACAGCAGCCTACCAAGATTACCCCAACTGCAATATCTGGCGGTAGATTGAGAACGACAGCCAAGACATAGGCAAGCGATGGCATGATGAGATAATGTCCAACCACTCCAATGAGAACGTCAACCGGACGACGAAAAACCTCTCGGAAATCAGCCGATGATAGAGTCAGCCCCATTCCGAACATAATCACGCCAAGCAAAATCGATATATACCCTTTTCCTCTAATAAAAGCTTCAGGTGCAAAAAATCCAAGAATGGCAAACAGAATTACCCAAATGGAAAAAGTGCCCCCAACAAATTTGCTTATTCTCTCTACGGTGTTCACTTTGTCTCTCTCCCACTTTTTATTTTAATTAAAAATATTTTTCATTATACTGCACCACTTTTCACAATTCTATAAAAAATCACTATTCTGTTTATACTTATAAACTATGTACTTATAGTTTTTCATCGAAACGAAAAGACACTCTTGAAATGAAGAGTGTCTTTTTGCTCATTTCTTGATCATGACCTTATCTAGCATGAGATAACCAGCTGGACTCATGGCAAAGCCTTCGATGCTGTTATGGATGGCTGCCAGATTTTCCAGATTGCGAAAAGGTACGATCAACGCTTCTTTCATTTCCAACTCTTGCGCTTTCGCGTAGATGCTCAATCTCTTTTGTGTATTTGTTTCCTCTCTTCCTGCTTCAATCAATTGATCCAGCTCGCGATTGCTGTACATAAAGCTATTCCCTCTCCCTCCACCCATCGTATGGAAGAGATTGTACTGGTTGTAATCGGCATCACCAGTGGCATTGCCCCAGCCGCTTACAAATATGTCGTGCTCCTTTGTTCTTTCCAGCGTATCCACGAAGGCATCATAGCTGACGACCTGAATTTTGGCATCAATGCCAATCCCTTTTAGCTGAGATCGAATAACTCCGGCAACGTTGATACGGTCCATTCTGTCATAGGTAAGGATCGTAGTAGAAAACCCGTCTGGATAACCTGCTTGGTCAAGCAAATCTCTCGCTTTATTTAAATCGTATGGATATTTCTTGAGTACGGAGGAGTACCCGAATACTTTGGGGCCAAGTGTGGAATTCGCTTGTGTGCCGACATTGTTATATACCCCTTTTATGATGGAGCTCGTTTCGATTGCATAGCTGATTGCTTGGCGAACGCGTAAATCATTTAGCGGTTTTTTAGCGACATTGAACCCCACAAATTCAGTGCCGAGCGCCTCGCTGCGATAAATCCTCATCTGTTGTGACGACTGAATCCGCTCGATCTCTGTAACCGGAATAGATTCGGCAATCTGGGCATCTCCTTGCTCTACTAGCTCAATTCTTTCTCCATCATCAGGTATCACGCGAAAAATGATCTGATCTAGCTTGGGTTTATTGCCCCAGTACTGCTGATTCTCTTTCAAGACTATTTCTTTCTCCGCTGTCCACGACGAAAACGTAAACGGTCCTGTGCCAACGGGATGATGCGAAAGATCCTTTCCGTAGGTGGCTATTGCTTTGGGACTCAGGATGCTTCCTTCATGACTTGCCAAAATGGAAAGAATGGGGGTAAACGGGGCAGAAAGTCGAATTTGTACGGTATAGTCGTCCAAGACCTTCACTTCTTTTATTTTGTCAAACATAGCCGCTCTGGTTGACCCTACCCGTGGGTCACGTACACGATCAAACGTTTTTTTCACCGCATCAGCGCTAAATTCGGTACCATCGTGAAAAACAACGCCATGACGCAGCTTGAATTCCCAGGTCACGTCGTCTAATTGCTTCCACTCCGTAGCAAGCTGGGGGTGAATCACCATATTGATATCTCGCGTGACTAGTCCCTCGTAAACTTTTTGATAAACAACGCTGGCTGCACTAATTGTAGAAATAAAATGAGGGTCCAGATTTCCTGCATCGAACTTGCGGGCGATGACTAATGTCCCGCCTTCGACAACCGTTTTAGCTGGTGGAAGCTTGTGTTCTTCTGATGGCTTTTGACCGAAAGTACAGGCGGTTAATGACGCTGCTGCCACCAATAACATGCCGATCAGCCAGATGTGATATTTCCCCTTGCCTTTCATAGCCCCTCCTCGTGCTGTGCCCGATGCTACTCCTACTATTTTGTGCAAAAAGACCGCCTTCTCTCAGCTTGTGCGAGAGTGGCGGCCGGGTATTCACTTCAAGGAACAATGCGATTTATCGCTAGTTCTTTTCAAATAAACGCTTGTATGCCCCGAAGCCTTCTGCATCCAGGCGGTCTTTCGGGATAAAGCGAAGGGCAGCGGAGTTAATGCAGTAACGCAGTCCATTCTCACCAGGTCCATCCTCGAAAACATGTCCAAGATGAGAGTCTGCTCCCTTGCTGCGAACTTCTGTCCTCACCATATTGTGAGTAAGATCGATGTGCTCTGTAACATTTTCTTCTGTCATCGGCTTCGTAAAGGATGGCCAGCCGCAGCCAGAATCGAATTTATCCAGCGAGCTGAACAATGGTTCACCCGAAACGATGTCTACATAAATGCCTTCTTCTTTATGATCCCAAAATTCATTGGAAAAAGGACGCTCGGTTCCGCTATTTTGTGTAACCTCGTATTGCAAAGGCGTAAGCTTTTTCTTCAATTCTTCCAGCTTTGCATGGTCGCGCCATGCTTCTTTGGTGAATTTGGCTCTGCCTGATGCAGCGCGATAATACTGATAACGAAGTGGATTTTTTTGATAGTAGTCTTGGTGATATTCTTCTGCCGGATAGAAAGGCTTCGCAGGCAGAATCAGAGTTTGAATCGGTTTGGAAAAGCGGCCACTCGCATCAAGCTCTTGCTTGGACTGCAACGCGAGACGCTCCTGCTCTGGAGTATGGTAGAAAATCGCGGGAGCGTATGATTGGCCGCGATCCCCAAATTGACCACCTGCATCTGTCGGATCAATTTGGCGCCAAAAGATTTGCAGCAGCTCCTCGTAAGGCATAAGAGCAGGATCATATGTAATTTGCACGGCTTCATAGTGCCCTGTCGTATCGGAGCAGACTTCCTCATACGTCGGATTTTCAACATGGCCGCCCGTATAGCCTGAGACGACCTTCACAATACCTGGCATTTTGTCAAATGGACTGACCATGCACCAAAAGCATCCACCAGCAAAGGTAGCGATCTCAAATTGGGAGTTTTCACTGTTCACGCTTTTCGCCTCCTAAGGTTGTACGCATCATTATTATGATTGATTGTACATGGTTTGCAAAAGAAAGTCCACTCTGTAACTGTTAGATTGCAAAAGACCCCGCGACAAAAAGTGCGAGGCCTTTTCCTTGATTATTTTGTGCGATCAAGTGCTTGTGCAAAGCCGGAGATCAGAAATACCATGTGGGCAATGCCTTCTTCGAAATCTTTTAGGCGAATAGACTCGTTTGGAGCATGCACCTTGCAGCCTACCCAACCTACCCCTGTACTCACGATCGGAAGCTGCAATGCTTCGCCAAATGCAAACATCGGACCTGTACCTGCCGCATTAGGTGCAAGCACCGGCTCGTTTTCATAAACCTGGCGGGCAGTATTTAGTACGTGTGCTACGAACGGATGGTGGAAATCGGAGCGATACGCTTTTTGTCCATTAATCATTGTTGCCTGAATGTCCGTAAATCCGTGATCATTCAAATGCTGCTGAATGCACGCAAGAATGTGATCGGGATCTTGCCCAGGGACCAAGCGGCAGTCCACCTTTGCCTTTGCACTTTTCGGCAAAACGGTTTTGGCTCCTTCGCCAATGTATCCGCTAACCAGACCGCAAATCGTCATGGTCGGATGAAATACCATCGCATCACGGGGATCAATTCCTTTTGCCTCTGTAATTAACGGGCGCTTCAGTCCAAACAGCTCTGTAACCGCAGCTTCGTTAAATGGCAGCTCGGCAACGACCTTTTTCTCATCTTCCGTCGGTTCTACGATGCCATCATAGAAGCCTTTCACGAGAATTTCATTTTGCTGATTTTTCATCGTTCCCAAAGCTTGCACAAGTCGCCATGCCGCATTATCGACATAAGCTCCGACTGAAGAGTGCATGTCGATGTCGGCTCCGACGCATGTCAGCTCCATGTAGGCCATACCTTTAATTCCGGCCACCATGCCGATTCTCTCTGCCTCATCTTTTCCGCCGAATTCCCAAATGCATGCATCGGCGGCGAAAAGCTCTTTATACTCCTGAATATACGGCTCTAGATTTGGACTTCCGATCTCTTCTTCGCCCTCGATCATGAATTTGATATTGCACGGCAGTCCCCCTTCAGCTTGCTGAAGAATCTGGATGGCAGTCAGGCGGGCTACGAGATCGCCCTTGTTATCTGCTGCTCCACGTGCGAAGAGCTTGCCATCAATGACCGTTGGCTCAAACGGCTCTGTATTCCATTCTTCAAAAGGCTCTGGCGGTTGAACATCATAGTGGTTGTAGTAAAGCAATGTTTTGTTTGCATCACCATTGCTTCCTGCGGAAAAAAATCCGTAAACGACAGGATTGCCACCGAGCCCACTCAACACCTTTGTTTCTCCGCCAATGTCCTCAATCATTTTTACGACATACTCTACCGTTTCTGGGATAGCTTTGTGCTGAGCAGAGACGGTTGGGAAGCGCAAATATTCTTTCAGCTTTTCAACTGCTTCTGGCAAGCTTTCTTTCACATAACCGAGCACTTGTTCTTTTTCCATAACCGAATGCCTCCTTATCGCTTCCAATTAGAATGTCTACTATACCGACGCCTTCTCAGCCGCCAGCAAATAGCTTTCAAACCAGTCTGCTGTATACTGCAGGCGAAGGACACGCTGCTCTGGATCTCCACTGCGCGACAGCTCGTGGCTAGCGCCAGGGAAACGGATGAACGAAACGGGTGCCTTATCATGGTAGCGCAGTGCAATATACAATTGCTCTGCCTGCTCAATCGGGCAACGATGATCTTGTTCACCATGCATGATCAATAAAGGAGTTTCGATATTAGCAGCCAAGCGGAGCGGTGAATGATGCCACATTTTTTCCGGGTTGTTAAACGGATTTGCCATAATTTCTTCCGCTGTAAAGTAGTAGCCAATATCACTGACCCCGTAAAAGCTTAGCCAGTTGCAAATGCTGCGATCGGTAACGGCTGCTTTGAATTGATTGGTTTGACCTACAATCCAGTTGGTCATTAATCCGCCGTAGCTGCCTCCCGTAACTCCGAGTCTGGTTTCATCGACAAAGTCAAAATGGTTGCACGCGTATTTTACGGCACTCATCAGATCGCTGTAATCGTTTCCGCCGTAATCGCCGCAGCACGCCTGGACAAAACGTTCTCCATAACCAAAGCTGCCGCGTGGATTTGTGTAGAGAACCGCATAGCCTTTTGCAGCCAGAACCTGGAATTCATGAAAATACGTGTTTCCGTACATCGAGTGAGGACCACCGTGAATTTGCAAAACCATCGGATATTTCTGACCTTGCTGATAGCCAACTGGCTTCATCATCCACCCGTGCAGCTTCCAGCCATCCTCCGCTTCGAATTCGATTTCCTCCACAGTAGGCAGCTCCAGCTCTGCAAACAGGTCATGATTAACATCGGTCAAGCGCTGTTCTTCTTTGGTACCGAGATTCACCTCAAACAAATCTCCCGGGCTTGCGGTATCGCTTACGACCAAAATCAGCTTCTGTGCTTTTTCATGTAGGGAAAAGCCGTATACATTACGATTTCCTCCTACAATCTGCGTGATCTGCCCGTCCAGAGTCGTATGATAGATACCGGAATTACCACGCTCACTCGCGATGAAGTACAATCCTTTGCCATCTTCTGTCCACACAGCTCCAGGATTCGGATGACCCGGAGAGCGTACATCTCCAATCGTCGAATCTCCCACTTGAACATCCCACTCGGCTGTTATGCATGTTTGCTCTTCATTCTCGAGGTTGTAGACCCAAACTCTTTTCTGTGCAGCATGGAGATGTGTATCCGATTCGCTGCCAATAAGAGCTAGCTTTTTCCCGTCAGGTGACCAGGTCGGAAAAAAGAATGTTCCTTTACTTTTCGGTACCTTTTTCCAATCCCCTCCTGAAAATGGAACCAGGTAGACATCGATGCTATGCTGCTTGTCTGGATTTTCAGCTCGATTTGCAGTAATCGCCAGCCACTCGCCATCTGGAGACCATGCTCCAACTGTATGATTGTACGGGCCTTCACTGATCGCTTTCACTTCTCCGCTCTCTACATTGACGATGGCGAGCTGCTTGCATTTGTCATAGATGTATCCATGATCATCAGACTTGTACTTCATCCGATTAACTACGATTGCCTTTTGGGCTTCTTTTTTTGCTTCCCCTTCTACATCTGAAAACGAGTCTTCCGGGGACAGCATGGATGAAAATACGATATGTTTGCCATCCGGGGACCAAACCGGGTTCGATACGCCCGTTTTGCAGTGGGTCAGCTGTCGTGCTTCCCCTCCTTTTGCATCGATTAACCAAATTTGCGGCGTACCTGAACGGTTAGAAACAAAGCTGATAGTCTCACCATCTGGTGACCAGCGAGGAAACGTATCACGCACGGTGCCTGTGGTCAAGGATGTCAGGTCTTTTGTATCAAGTGATTGTAATACCAAATGGTTTCGATACTGGCGGTCTTCGTCAATCATCGTCTCCACAAAAGCAACCGCTTTTCCATCAGGAGATAGCTGTGGATCACTTGTATACCGGATTTGATACAAATCTTCTGCCGTAATACCACGTTTGATCGCTGTCATGCATCATTCACTCCTTTTCATTTGTGGACATCATTAATTGCTGCATAAAAAACTGGGTGATCTTTTGATTCAACGTAATATGGTTGTCCAGCTTTTCTGTGAAGTGACCCTCATCCTCGAAAATGTGTAAATTCACCTGCTGTCCTCTATCTTGCATGTCTGCTACCAGCTGTTCTGCTTCGGTCACTGGCACACGAGTATCGTTGCGTCCGTGGAACACAAGCAGCGGCGCTTTGATTTTTTCTGAGTGATTGAGTGGCGCAATTTCTTCAAAGAAGTCGCTGTCGTGCTCAAGCGAGCCATATTCTACCTCACGCAGCTTGCGTCTCCATTCACCCGTATTTTCGAGGAAGGTACGGAAGTGCGAAATCCCGACGATGTCGACACCAGCTGCCCACAGATCTGGATAATGCGTAAGCGCTGCCAAGACCATAAAGCCCCCGTAGCTTCTGCCCATAATCCCGATTGCATGTGAATTCACCGTTTCTAGCTTGGACAAGTCCTTCACTAGCCATGCTAAATCAGCTACTGAATCCATCCGCTTGCGTACATCGTCTAGCTTTACGTATTCTCGACCGTATCCCATGCTTCCGCGGACATTTGGAGCTACTACCGTAAAGCCTTGGTTAGCCAAGTATTGAAACACTGGATGGTATTCAGCGCGGATTTGGCTTTCTGGTCCACCGTGTACATAAATCACGACAGGACTATTTTCTTTCTGTTCTTTTGCATACAGAAAATACGGAACCTCCAAACCATCGAATGAAGCAAAGGAGCGTAATTCTGGCTCAATCAAGGTTGCCTCGATTGCTTCCGACCGTCCGATTGTCGTCACTTGCTTACTGGTATTCGTGGAAATCGTATACGTCCACACGTCTCCTGGTAGTGTAGGACTTTTCAACACGAATCCAAGCTGATCTTCTGTTATCCATGACAGTGAAGTTATGACTCCTTGTGGAACGTTTTCAATCTTTTGCCACTGCTTGTCATCTACCTGGAGCAGAGAAAGAGTCGATCTGCCGCCTTCATTAATAGAAAACGCCAATGTCTTTTCATCCGCAGACAGCTTCACTTCCTCAATATCCCATTTTGGCACATGAACTAGTGGCTGCAGGTCGGCATTATCGAGACTAAAGCGACATAACGCCATCGTATTTTCGTCTCGGTCCGTGACAAGATACCCTTGCTTGCCGTCTTTGGTTAGCTGCAACGAATGATACCGGGCATTATGTGTACAAATCGGTAGCTTCTGAGCTGCCTTCGTTTGCAAATGGAGAAGATAGAGCGAATTGTCGATGTTGGTTTCTTGGACACTAAAGATCAGACCCGTGCCATCCGGAAGCCAGCCTACTGGATCACATCGTCCGTCATAGCGGAACACTTCCTCATATTCGCCAGTCTCCACATCCTGAACAAAAATATCAAAGCAGCGCGGATGACGTCGGTTACTCGACCAGGCGATTTTTTGGCTGCATGGCGACCAGCCTCCGAAATAGTGAAAGTAGGCTGGAGCTTCGGTGAGGGGTTTTACGTTTGTCCCATTTTCCGTCAGCAAAAAGAACTGCTGCCGCTCGTCGCCTTTACAATCCATGCCCACTATCGTTTTTGTTCCGCATGGAGAATGATCCACTTCGACAACCCGATCCGGCAAAGATGTGATCTGCTCGGCTGTCAGGCCCTCCTCATTCCATCGATACAATTGCGCGATACCTGTCAATTTGCTCAAAAAAGTCAGCTCTCGTTTTTTCGGTACCACCTTCAATTGATATGCTGATTTCACTTGTAGATAGTCCATGATCATGGGAAATCATCCTCTCTTGTCGGTGTTTATATGTTTAGTGTTCGTATGTAAAGAGAAAAAAGAGGAGAATCTCCTCTTTTTTCTTATTTTTTTCTGTGAAAAACGTCTCGACGTTTTTCATAAAAGCAGATGTGACCGCTTGCGGTCAAACAAAACAGTCATTACTGTTTTGTTGCCCAACGTGCACTTGGGAATGCGTTAACTGGGTAAGTCAGACCTTCGAGGCCTGGTTTCACCAGGTAGTTTTGTTGATAGTGATATACCGGGATAAATGGCATGTCATCCATCAAAATTTCTTCCGCTTTGTGCAAGAGTTCCATACGCTTATTAGGATCTTGTTCTACTTTTGCTGCCATGTTCAAAGCATCATAGTCTTTGTTTACCCAACCAGTGCGGTTGTTCGGGCTGTCACCCAGGTAGTAGTCGAGGTTGAATGCCGGGTCGCTGATTTGACCTACCCAACCCATACGGCCCATTTGGTAGTTTTTCTGTCTCGTTGTATCCAGATATACTTTCCACTCTTGGTTCGTCATTTTTACTTCTACACCAAGGTTTTTCTTGAACATTTCTTGCATGGCCTGAGCAATTTTCTTGTGGCTTTCATCCGTGTTGTACATGAGAGTTACTTCTGGCAGTGTAGACCAGCCTTCTTCCTGCATACCTTCTGCTAGCAGCTTCTTCGCCTCTTCAAAATCTTCTTTGAAGTAGTCGCCGCCTTCTTCACGGAAGTCTTTTCCAGATGGCGTGATTGCTCCACGAGGTACCATGGAGTATGCAGGTGTTTCTCCACCTTGGCTAACCATTTCTGTCAAGGCTTTACGGTCGACCGACATTGCAAATGCACGACGTACTTTTTTATTTGTAAATGGCTCCTTTGTTACGTTGAACATGTACATGTAAGTACCGTAGTAAGGAACGGATTTGTAGTCTGGGCTCGATTTTGCCTGGGCAAGAATGTCAGATGACATTTCTTTGTTAAAATCAAGCTCTCCACTCTTATACATTTGATACGAAGTTGTCGCGTCGTTCACCATTTTCCAAGTGATCTTGTCCATCTTCACATCGTCTTTGTTCCAGAAGTTTTCGTTCTTTTCGATGACCAGCTCGGAATCATGCTTCCAAGAAACTAGCTTGTACGCGCCATTGGAGATGTAGCTGTCTGCATTCGCAGCCCATTTTGGGTTTGCTTCTGCCGCTTTTTTATTGATTGGGTGCCAGTAGCGTGTCGCCAGCATTTTATCGAAATAGGAAGTCGGAGCTACCAATTCGATTTCCAGCGTTTTTTCGTCTACTGCTTTGATACCTACATCTTCTGCTTTCCCTGTACCTTTGTTATACGCTTCTGCACCTTTGATGTAGTACAGCAGGTAAGCAGTCGTAGAAGCTGTAGCTGGATCGATGTGCTTCATGAATGTGTAGGCGAAGTCTTCAGCAGTTACAGGCTCGCCATTTGTCCATTTGGCATCATCACGCAAAATGAATGTGTATTTCAATTTGTCGTCAGACAGCTTTACTTCTTTGGCAGTACCCAGAACTGGATTGCCGTCTTTGTCTTTTGTGTACAGACCTTCACCCAAGTGGTCCATGATCCAGAAGGATGTGGTGTCAGTTGATGTGAGCGGGTTCAAGTCTGGTGGCTCAGATTTGGCATTAAATACGACTTCCTGTTTAACCGCAGCGCCAGGCGTGCTCGTGGATGTTCCTCCACCTGCCGGAGCTGTACTTCCGCCGCCACCGCAAGCTGCAAGAGCTGGCACAACAAGTGATAGCGACAAAGCGAAGGCTGCAAATTTCTTCACAATGTTTCCCCCTGTATAATTAAGATAAAATCGAACTACTGATAGAGATGACAAGCTACCCAGTGGTTAGACCCTACTTCTTTCCACTCAGGAACCTCCGCAGCGCACTGCGGCGTAGCCTTCGGGCAGCGTGTTCGAAATACACAGCCGCTAGGAGCATTGGCAGGGCTCGGTAAATCCCCCTGTAAAATAATTCGCTCCCGCGCAACTGTTGGATCTGGTATCGGAATAGACGATAAAAGTGCCTGTGTGTAGGGATGCAGTGGCTCGGCATACAGCTCAAAGCTGCTCGCCATTTCCACCATTTTTCCTAAATACATCACACCAATTCTCGTCGAAATATGCTTAACCATGGATAGATCATGAGCAATAAACAAATAAGTAAGGCCTCTATCTTGCTGCAAGTCTTCCAAAAGGTTGACAACCTGAGCTTGAATGGACACATCGAGTGCAGAAATTGGCTCGTCCGCGATGATAAACTCCGGCTCCACAGCGAGAGCGCGGGCAATCCCGATACGCTGTCTTTGACCACCACTGAATTCATGCGGGAATCGGCTTGCATGGGCCTTGGAAAGCCCCACAAGCTCCAGCAATTCCTTCACCCGATCCGCTCTCGCTCCGCGGGACAATCCGTGAATATCCAGCCCCTCGGCAATAATATCCATGACGGTCATTCGCGGATTGAGACTTGCTTGCGGGTCCTGAAAGATCATTTGGACGTCTCGATGAAATTGAGCGGCGTCTTTTCCTTTGATCTGGTGTGCATTCTTTCCTTTAAATAGGACTTCGCCATCTGTATTTTCATAGAGGCGAATCATCGTCCTGCCCAGCGTGGATTTACCGCATCCGCTCTCCCCTACCAGCCCCAAGGTCTCGCCCCGGTTAATGGTAAAAGTCACGCCATCCACTGCTTTCAACGTAACCCCATTTCCAATCTCAAAATGCTTTTTTAAATTTTTTACCTCAACCAACGCTTCGCTCATCCTGCCTGCCTCCCTGCTGCCACCAGTTCGTCGATCTTGGGTGCTCGTGAATCGTGCAGCCAGCATATAGCCTGATGACCATTTTCAAAATCAGTGACCGATGGCATCTGCTGTTCGCAAATTTCCATCGCAAATTGACAACGGGCTGCAAACGGACAACCTTTTGGCGGATCAAACAAGTCAGGCGGAGATCCTACAATCGGAACCAGCCGTTCTTTTTCTGTACCGTCAATACGTGGCAAGGAGCGCATGAGGCCCCATGTGTACGGGTGCTTCGGACTCGCGAAAATATCTTCAACCGTGCCTGTTTCTACTACTACTCCTGCATACATGACTACCGCACGATGGGCGATTTCCGCAACGACTCCGAGATCATGTGTGATGATGACGATGGAAAGCTGCTGCTTCTCTTGCAGCTCTCTGAGCAGATCAAGAATCTGTGCCTGAATGGTCACATCCAAGGCTGTCGTCGGTTCATCGGCAATGACGAGCTTAGGTGTATTCGCGAGCGCAATGGCAATTACGACACGCTGCCTCATTCCGCCTGAAAATTCATGCGGATACTGGTCCACCCGCTTCTCCGGATCAGGAATTCCGACTAATCTCAGCATTTCGATCGCTTTTTTGCGCGCTTCCTCTTTGCTGACGTTATGTGTCCGCACAAACCCTTCCACAATTTGCCTTCCGACCTTCATGGTTGGGTTGAGAGCGGTCATCGGGTCCTGAAAAACCATCCCGATCTCTGAACCACGTACGGCTAAAAGTTCACTTTTGGACATCTCCGTGATTGATTTTCCGTCGAAAGTGATCTTCCCGTCGACGATTCGCCCAGGCGGGTTCGGGATCAATCCCATAATGGCTTGGGCGGTAACACTTTTGCCACAGCCACTCTCGCCGACTACTGCAACCGTTTCGCCGCGATCCACATGAAAGGTCACCCCTCGGACCGCCTGAACCTCTCCTCCGTAGGTTTTAAAATGTACCCGGAGGTTCTCTACTTGCAGCAAATGATCTGTCATGTCTGATTCCTCCTATCCCCCGGTGAGATTATTCACGAATCCGTGGGTCTAATGCATCCTGCAGGCCATCCCCGAAAACGTTAAAGGCGAACATAGTAAGTGAGATCATCAAGGCTGGGAAGAACAATCTCCACCAATCCCCTGTTAAAATGACCCCTAACGCATCGTTTGTCATCGTGCCCCAGCTGGCTACAGGAGCTTGTACACCTAAGCCGAGGAAGCTTAGAAAGGATTCCGCAAAGATCGCGGACGGAATCGTAAAGGTCAGGTTTACGATGATAACTCCAATCGTATTCGGGATAAGATGACGCAATAAAATTCGTGGGAACTTGGCTCCAAGCACTTGTGCAGCCAGGATAAACTCCTGATTTTTGAGCTGCAGGATTTGTCCACGAACCAAGCGAGCCATACCAGTCCAGCCTGTTGCGGACAAAGCGATAATGATCGTAAGAATACCTGGCTCCATCACGACCATCAGCATGATGACTACGAGCAAATACGGCAGACCATACAAAACTTCAATGATGCGCATGATGATCGTATCGATTCGGTCTCCGCGTTTTCCTCTTCCAGCCATGTATCCGGCAATACCGCCAACCGTTACACCGATCACAAGGTCGATCAATGCTGCCGTAATTCCGATAATGAGCGAGATGCGTGCCCCATACCATGTACGTGAAAACATATCTCGTCCCAGCTCATCCGTTCCGAACCAATGCTCGCTCGATAATTCCTGGTTCGCCGTAAGCAGACTCTGATCGGAGTAGCTATATGGAACCAGATGCGGGCCAATTACTGCCATGAGCACCATGCCTAGAATGAGAACGAGACCAAGCATCGCCAATTTGTTTTTTACCAGCTTTCGTGCAACTTGTTGAAAGTGAGTGAGGCTTGGTCGCATTTGGACGATCTGTCCATCAGTCTTTTGTGCTTTTGGTCGAAACAACTCATTTACCGATTGATCCATCGCCATAGGCTACCTCCCCCTACTCGACAATTTGATTCGTGGATCGATAAACAGATAAGCCAGATCAATCAAGAAAATGATGAGTACCAAGATCGCACTGTAAAAAACAGTCGTTCCCAAAATAACTGGATAATCTCGATTGAAAATGCCATCTACGAAGTATTTACCGATACCGGGAACTGCGAAGATCTTTTCGACAACGAAGGTTCCGGTGAGTAAGCCTGCTACAAGTGGCCCTAAAAAGGTAACTACAGGCAAAATCGCATTGCGAATCCCGTGTCTGATCACAATTAAAAACATTGGAATTCCTTTTGCTTCCGCTGTTTTTATGTAATTCTGATTCATCACGTCAATCATGCTTGTCCGCATGTAGCGTGTAATGATGGCCAATGGTCCGAAGGCCAGTGCCAACGATGGCAGAACCGAGTGCTTCCAGCTGGCAAGCGTAGCAACCGGAAAGAGCGGCCATTTGATTGCCAAGTAGTTGATCAGCATCGGTGCCATGATAAAGCTGGGAACGGCAATTCCGAGTACGGCCATGACCATTGCAGCATAGTCAATCCATGTATTCCGGTTTAGAGCGGCAATCGTTCCGAAAAGAAGTCCGAAAAACAAGGCGACTGCTATTGCTTGTAGACCGATAAGTGCTGAAGCTCCAAATCCATCCTTGATCATGTCGTTGACTCCACGTGTCTCCGATTTGATCGAAGGCCCTAAGTCAAGCATTGCCAAACTTTTCAGATAAGAAAGATATTGCATCGGCAATGGTTCATCCAAATGATATTTCGCACGCAAGTTCAGCAATATTTGCTCGGGTAGCTGATCTGACTCAGATGCAAACGGGTCACCCGGAATCATATGCATGAGTGAAAACGTCAGCGTCACAATAATCCACAAGGTGAGTACCATCATTAGAATTCTCTTTAGTAAATAACGCGACATCCACAAGCCCCCTATTCAGACATACAAAGCGGTCATATCCGCCTACCGATCACATCCATCTCATGAGAAACGTCGAGACGTTTTCAAAGAAATAGGAATTACGACCTCACAAGCACCCCCTTAACGGAAATTCGCCTAAATCATTCCTTAATTCAACAATATACGCGCTGTCTGTATTTCATGTCAATTCTGATTTTTAGTTTTTTCTAACTATTTTTAAGAGGAATTTCGGAAATAACGTCTAATTTAGTATGCTACAAACGGAATTTTTCCCTAATGAATCCTTAATTTACGCTATTTTTTCACTCTTTCACCATGTTGTCTCAGTTGATTGGAGGTATTTCGTATTTGCATATCAACAAAAAACGTACTATGATGCCGAAAAGAGGATACCTATTTTTCATGACGATATAGAATATTCGGTAGTTTATCGTTGGCTGGAGGAAATAATGATCATAAGAGTCGGCATAGTTGGTCCTAAGGATTCAGTGGAAATGATGTCAGGTGTTGGCCAAGAGTTTACAGATCAACTCATGCTCATCCCCTATACGTATCAACGTGCAGAAGAAGCAGCCGCATTTGTGTCAGAAAACAATCAAGAGGTTGATATCTGGTTTTTCTCGGGTATCGGTCCTTACTCGATTGCACGAGAACACCTTGAAAAGAAAAAAGCGTTTTATCCACAAATAAATGCAAGTGTACTCTCAAAGGTCTTGCTAGAATTGGTTTATCGTGATGGAATTTCACTTGAGCGAGTCAGCTTTGATACCGTATCAGAGATGCATTTCCGCGAAACACTTGAAGAGCTTGAGCTCTCTTGTGAACATCCGTATTTGAATCCGTATGAAGAATTCAGGCTCACCAATCAATGGGTGAACTATCATACGTCTTTATTCAGAGCGGGAAAGGTCGACGCTTGTGTGACGGGAATGCTGTCCGTAGCGGAGGAATTGAAGGAGCTAGGAATCAGGGTTTACAGGATGGGTTTTACGAGGCTGACATTTCGAGAGATCTTCAAGCAAATCGTGCAGGAAGGCGAAACCCTCCACTTTAAACGGTCGCAGATTGCTGTCCAGCTGGTCGAAGTCTCTGATGTGGAAAGACTCATTAATGAACCTGCAAACGCTTACGATTTGCGACGTCTCGATCTCAAGCTGCAGGAAATTATTCTCGATTACACGGAATCTATTTCAGGTAGCTTCGTCGCACTGGGCAACTATAAATTTATTATTTTTTCCACCCGCGGGTCTCTCGACGATAACCCTGCTTTTCACCCTACGATTATCCTGGAACAGCTCATGCTGCTGACAAATTCGACTGCCAACATGGGGATCGGTTTTGGGGTAACTGCATTGGCTGCTGAGAGGAATGCACAACTGGCGCTCGTCCATGCCAAAAAGTTTACAAATGCTGCGATTCTCGTCGATACGGATGGCTCTATTGAGGGGCCCCTGCGCCAGGCGAAGAGCATTACCTATGGCTATTGGACTGAAGACAAAGAAATGAGCGAGAGCTTGAAAAAAGCAGGCGTAAGTATCACCACTTTAAACAAAATCATTTCAGTACAAAAAGCTTTAGGGCAAAATTACATTAGCGCTACAGACATGGCTGAGTGGATGGGAATGACCCCGAGAAATGCAAGACGCATCCTGAGCGATTTGGCTGAACACAATATCATCGAGCAAATCGGCGAGGAAACCCCCACGAATCGGGGAAGGCCACGCAAAATTTATCGCGTACTCCCCACCCCTGTGGATAGCAGCATGGTATAAACAAAATGATTCGATCAGAAAACAGCGGCAAACTAGAAAAAGGAAAACTTTCTAGTCTGCCGCTTATTATCGGTGAAAACTGGTTATATATCTAAAACCAATCTTCCTTTTCCCCGCGATACGCAGCAAAGCATGGTTTGATTGGAGTGTTGCTGCTCTTCTGATAGAAACGAATCAAAGTGAATAACCTCCCCATCTGCCACCTTTACTTCGCAAGTCCCGCAGCCACCTACTCGGCAGGAGTACGGAATCTTGATTCCATTTTGAAGCAGTACCTCTAACAGAGAGGAATTCGCCGGAACCTCAAGCTCTGTATTACTTTTTTTCATTTTTATTTGGAACGCCTGCTTTTCCTTAATAGGCTTGGGAGCAAATCGCTCGAAATGGATATGAAAGGAAGGATACCCATATGCTTTAGCTACATTGGTAAAATCTTGAATCATGTTCTCGGGACCACAGAAATAAACATGTGACCCTATTCGATGATTCAAAAGTTGAGTAGGTGATAAACGTTCTGTGCTGTCTCCATTTGAAAAATAAAAGTGACATTGATTTACAAAAACCTTATGTAAGTAGTCATAAAAAGCACACTGCTCTTTCGACTTCGCTGCATAATGCAGCTCAAAGGACTTATTCTTTTCATCCAGCTCTGCCATCATGGATAGAAATGGTGTAATCCCAATCCCTGCTGCATAAAATACGTGATGCTTCGCTTGAAAGCTTACTGGAAAGTAATTCTTTGGATAGCTAACTGATAAAACATCTCCGACCTTAACATTCTGGTGCCAATAACGAGAGCCACCAGATGAGTCTTCTGCTAAGCGGACGGCTATTTCAAATAGCCCTGTCTTCCCACTTATGTTAAAAATAGAATAATGCCTCTCCAACGTTCCCGAAGGATGCGGCAAAAAGGTTGTTATGTGCGAACCACCACTAAAGGACGGCAGTATAAAATCATCCATCGCTTGCAGGGTGAATCTTTTGATTGTGGAGGTTTCTTCTTGAATATGACTAACACGTACTTGAATGGTTGAATTTCGATACAAGCGAATGCTCCTCCAGTATTAAGATTATTTGATAGATGAATAGCCTAGATATGCCTCCAGACGACGTGAATAATGGTTCGAAACTTCCAGTGATATTCCACAATGCATACAAGTGATGTGAATTTCTTCATCGACATCATTAACCCCATGACATTTGCAGCAAATTAACTTCCTTCTGATCAGTCCCATGACTTTTATTTGCAATTCATATTCCGTAAAGCCTGCCTCAAAAGCTAGATTTTTTAATCGATGAACAAAGTCCCACTTCCCGGATAAGTATAAATACGTCCCCATTTTTTGCTGACTGAACCAAAGTTCAAGGAAGGAATCAGATTCTTGCTTTATTTCGTGGAAATCAAATGAGGCTTTGTCTTCCATTGCCTGACGAACGAGAGGGTAAAGAGCCTCTGCACCTTCCGAATCCGCACAAAATAAGTACTTCCTTTTCCCCTTGCTAAAAAAAAGCTCCTCTTTCACTTGACTCCTCATCTCTTTTTCATTTCCTCTACTAGATATTCAAGTACTTGTTGTCGATACAAAGAAATCCCTTTGTAATCAGAAATAAAGGCCGGGAGCTCGTGCAGAATGGCATAAAATTGCTCCAGCCAAGGAGTATGCTGAATAAACCTTTCCAAAGGCAGCATGTGTGAATGAATGGTGAATAATATTCCGTTGCTTTTTGGCAGCCGAAATAGCTTTTGCACCTCTACTCTCAGATGCACCAGTTTTCCTGCGTTTTCCTTTGTCACTTGTTTGCGGGCCTGACCCCATTCTGCAAACGTTTCGAGGGAGGTATCTAACTTGTTGCCAGCCATGAGTGACCAATTTTTTCTTTCCCAGGGCGTACCCGCCTCAATTCGCATGAGAAATTGCAGGATTCGATCGTCTAAGGATTCTGACTGAAAGCCCGGAATTGGTGAATGAATTTCTTTGAAGGTCATACCTACGTTAAAATACAAAGACCAATTCGCTGGAAAACATAGCTGTCCAGCATCTAAAAACAGGTCGCCATCCCGCTGCATCATCAAAAGTAAATCCTCTTGAACATGACGGCCAATAAAATCCAAAGGCTCTAGCTCAAGAGTTGTTCGATCCCCAAACGTAAAAGTCATGTTTTCTTTCATCTGGACGTTAGTAAATATCCACTGTTCATCTTTCTTTTCCAGCTTGAATTGCTCAGGGTAACAACCGACGAGATTATGTAAAATAAGATCAACAATTTCCCACTGAGCATCCAGGGTTTTTGATGATGATTGATAGCATCGCTCTGGATGGTTTGTAAGCAGCTCTCTTTTCAGTCTAATTTCATCTTCGTACTTATCGGTCAGTTCAATTGCATTTGGCGGATGTAATGGGGTGGCATTATTCGAGTACTTGTACACTTGACTGTCTCCAAAAGGAAAAGGAAACGATCGTAAATCATCGTTTTTTACCATACATTCACCCTTTTCTGAATTTTATATTTATTTATACTATACAAGAAATAACAAGGGATGCACACACATTCGCTCACAACAAAAAAAGAGGGCTATCTCTGCCCTCTTCTTTTTTCCTATTTCGGCAACATTACACCGATTTCGTTTGTTCTGCCAATACTCTCCCGCTCGCACCCTGCGGAGCTTTCTTTGATCGTATCGAGGCTACGACGACCCCTGCTACAATCAACAATGAGCCCCCCACTTGTACGGCAGTGACATGCGACCCAAGCAATAAAAAGCCAACAAGCATAGCGACAAACGGCTGTAGATTAAGAAAAATAGCTGCTTTTCCCGTACCTACGATTTGCAGCTGAGAATTCCAAACAATCCCGCAAACCCCTTGCATCAGAATCGCGGTTAAAATAAGCAGGAGCCACGCCCATCCCTCATGGCTGATCTTCGCTGCTGGATCGATTGTGAGCAGCGCCGCAGGTGTCAGAAAAAGCGTGCCCATTGTCGTGGAATAGACTGTTGAAATAAACGGGTGCAAGGTCTGCGTCAGCTTCCGAATGATGATCATCGAAGACGAGAATGTCACCATGGCGATCACAATGAGTAATACGCCCTTGGAGACAGATAATCCAGCCCCGATCCCCACAACAAAAAAAGTGCCCACGAGTGCCAGACCAGAACCGATCTTCATGCGCAAAGTGAATTGTTCTTTCAAAAATAATGAAGCGAGTACTGCTGTCACGATTGGTGCCATGGATAAAATCAAGGAAGCTGTAGTAGCGTCTGTTGTCAGCAAACCATTAAAATAAGCGGTTTGATTCGCCAACGTCCCGATCAGTCCGAGCAAGATCAACAAGCCTAACTCTTTTGAATTGATTTTCACGAATTTTTTGGTCACCCAGGCGTAAATCAGCAAAAACATCGAGGTAAATAACAGCCGAACATCTGCAAGAAAAAGCGGTGGAAACTCTTTGACAAGCATACTCCCAAACACAAAATTACTGCCCCATAACGTCACACAAAACAACAATAACATGTAGGACCGAATCATGGATTATCCTTCTTTCGCCCGTTGCATTATACATATCGTAGCAATACTACATGAGAAACTGAAAAAAGTCCATGAGTTTAACTGCTATACTTTTATCTAATTTATGTCCGATCCAACACATTGGCGCCAGAGGCAATCATGGATTGCGCGAGTAATTCGTAAGACCGAATTCTCTTCTGATAATCAGGAATATCGGTAAGAATCATGAACTCACATGCTTGATACTTCTTCGCCATTTTTTTCAATACTGCCGATACATGGTCGGGATCTCCGATAACCCGCTCCCGAAAGGATCGTGCCCTCCCCCTTTCAGCGAGTTCTTGCGCCTCTTCCATCGAATCCGCACAGATGACACTGACCGCAACAATTACAGCTGGTTCTTGTCTCATTCTCACCGGTTGAAAGGCTTGCCTGTACAAAGCAATCGCCTCTTCACCGTCGTGCTCACTCATAAAATGTCCAAACACATAGCCCGTCCCATACATCGCTGCGAATTCCGCACTTTTTTTATTCGTCCCGAGCAGCCATAGCGCAGGAGGAGCAGGTGGAATCGGACGTGCGAAAACGGGTTGTCCTTCTATCGTGAATTCATTTTCGAGGAGTGCCGATAAATCCCTGAGCAGCTCAGGCATCCGGCTTACCTGTTCCAGGAAGCGATCACAGAGCGCCATCGAAGCATGGGCAGAACCTCCAGGGGCACGCCCAATGCCTAAGTCGATACGCCCTGGATGCAGTGTTGCCAGTAGTGAAAAAGCTTCTGCGACTTTATACGGCTTGTAGTTTGGCAAAAGAACTGCTCCTGAGCCTAGTCTGATACGTGTAGTTTGAGCCCCAATATGAGCGAGCAGCACTTCGGGACTTGATGAAGCAAATTGAGGCATATCGTGATGTTCAGATACCCAAAAGCGTGAGTAGCCTAATGACTCCGCCGTTTGTGCCAGCTTCACTGACTGCTGCAAGGCCACAAGAGGTGACACTCCCTCATAGATGGGTGACAAATCAAGTATGCTGAGCTGCAACGCCTACGCACCTTCCTCCATGAAGTAATCCAAAATCATCGTAGCAGCACCAACAGCTACGGCACGTTCCCCGAGCAGGCCACGACTAATGACGACCTGATAATCAGCATAGTGTTTCATGCGTTTTCTCGCGGTCTCGGTTGCGATTTCATAGAACAAGTCCATGTCCGTTACCAAAGCGCCACCTAAGATGATCCGATCGGGGTGGATGAGATACATTAAATTGGTTAACCCAACACCATAGTAATACGCTGCTTCCTTCACGACCTCTGTACATAAGGGGTCGTTCTTGGAAACAGCATCACAAATTTGCGTGTAGCTTACTTCTTCTTCCGTTAGCTTCATTTGGGACAGGTATGAGCTTTGCCTTTTTTTCAGACGGCGATTCACTTCTTGTTGTACGGATAAAATCGAAGCGTATGCTGACAGACAGCCCACATTGCCGCATATGCATGTTCTGCCCTGCACATCGACCACCATATGTCCAAAAGCTCCCTCCATGTCTACAGGTCCTCTGACCAGCTTACCGTTGGTCAATACTCCACAGCGAATCCCTATACCGGTTATGTTATAAACCAAATGATCTGCTTTTTTCCATAACCCATTTCGAAATTCTCCAAGTGCAGCTGTATTCGCCCCATTATCAAGCAGGACCTTTGTTTGAAACGTCTGGCTTAGCTTTTCCTTAATGGCGATATGTTCCCAACCTGCTGCAGGAAAATGCTGTGGACGCAAAATGATCCCCTTTTCTCGATCCAGGGGACCAACCGCTCCGACTCCAATCCCCAAGAGCTTTGAGGCCGTGATATTGTACTTTTGAAGAATGCGTAATAGATCATTTTGGATTAGCTCTACTATTTTTTCAGGCGTACTATCTTGCCTCATTGGATACTTTGTTTCTTCAATAATTGTCATACTGAGATCCATGACGATCACTCGTGAATGCGTACGCGAAATCTCGATGCCCGCAACGTAATTGACCGTTGGCTGAATTTGATAGGTAAGTGGCCTTCTTCCCCCGCTTGATTCTTCG
Source organism: Brevibacillus reuszeri (assembly GCF_002897295.1). GTDB lineage: Bacteria > Bacillota > Bacilli > Brevibacillales > Brevibacillaceae > Brevibacillus > Brevibacillus reuszeri_A. The sequence goes on along the minus strand of NZ_BEXF01000006.1, from coordinate 3,203 downwards.
TAGCCATGCTCCACTATTAAGCCTGACTGAAGCAGCTCGTCGATTAGCCTGGAACAGGTTGACTGTTTGATTCCTGACCACTTCACAAGGGTGGCTTTGGAAACAGCACCGTGTTTATAAATCAGCCGATACAATTGCAGCAGCGTTTTCTTTTTTGGCGATGGGTCTTGAAAGAAATGGTTGATCATAGGCTTCCTCTCCGATAGGATAGTTGAAATGATCAGCATCTCTATATGTATATCCCACAATGGGTGTTGTTCTGCTACTTTTCTAGAAGCGGTGGGAAAAGAATATTTTGCAATGCTTTTCCGTAAAGATGCTCGGGCACATCCTCTTTACTGATATAATGAAAAATGGCCATGCCATTCTCTAGTGACAGGATGGTCCAAGCCATTTCATCCGCAGTTAAGGGAGACTGATGTTTCTGCTTTATCAGCAACTGATCAATGGCAGCGGAAATATGCCGGATAGAATTCTGGATCATGTCTGACCACTTGCGGCTCACGGATTCTTCCCGCATAGCGTAGAGCAAAAACTCCATATTCAGCATGCTCCAAACCCGGTTTTTTTGCCTGATAGAATGAACATAGTCCTGCATCGTTTCTATAAAATGGGTGTTGGAATGGTGACGGTCGATGACGGCTAGGATGTTCTGTACATGAGCGTGCATCTGCTGCTCCATAATAGCCAAAAAAAGCTCTTCCTTTGAATTAAAATGAGCATAAACTGCCCCTTTACTGAAACCAGCATATTCGGCAATTTTATCGACTGAAGCCCCGTGAAAGCCGAATTTAGCAAAGGTTTCAACAGCGGAGTCCAGAAGCAATTGCCGTGTTTCCATTTTTCGTTCCCCTTGCGTTCGTCTGCGTCTGACCATTCGTCCCCCTCCCTCTCTTGACATTCGTACCCTGTAGCATTAATATACCACATAGTATATAAATTCGTATAAGTATGTAATTAATTTCTAGCTTGGATAACGCAGAAAAAGAAACTACCAATCATGTCACTCTAGATTATGAGCTGACTTTTATATATTCTAGTAAGGGGAGGTGGCTCAGCATGCGGGGAGAAGCTAGCGCAGCAGCGCAGAAACAAAGTCTGCCATCTATTTTGTCGCAAACCGTTAAAACCGGTATCATTAAATCGAACTTGGTTCCAATGTTCGCAGGTCTGACATTGGCTATGTATACATACCACTATAGCCTGCTTGAGAAGCTACCAGAAATCTTGCTTGCTTTAGTGGGTTCGTCCCTTATTATGGGTGCAGCCGGTGCATTTAACAATCTATACGATCGCGATATTGACGCAATCATGGAAAGAACCAAAAAGAGACCAACCGTGACTGGTGAAATTCAAGCTCATGTGGTACTATGGCTGGCTATCATCATGACCGTTCTGGGTTTAATCGCTCTCGCATTTACGACTACTCTAGCAGCTTTCCTAGGGTTTCTAGGATTGTTTTTTTATGTTGTACCCTATACGATGTGGAGCAAGCGAAGAACGATTTACAATACAGAGATCGGAAGTATTTCAGGAGCGATGCCTCCTCTTATCGGATGGGCAGCTGTTTATCCGGATATCACTCATCCTGCTGTTCTCGGTCTCTTTATCATTATGGTGATTTGGCAAATGCCTCATTTCTACACGATCGCTATTCGCAAGCATGACGAATACAAGGCAGCCAAGGTTCCGATGCTTCCTGTTGTCAAAGGAATAAAACGCACGTATATCCAAACGAATATTTATCTGGTTGTCTTAATTGCTGCCAGCTTTCTCTTTGAGTCTCTCAGTATCGGTCTGATGCTGGTTGCTCTGCTGCTGAGCATCGCTTGGCTCGCACTTAGCATTCTTGGCTATAAAAAGATGGATTCAGAGAAATGGGCAAAATCGATGTTTATTTTCTCGCTCATTCATATGACTGTTCTTTTTTCAACGGTCATTATCTACTCTCTCATGGGTATTCTGTTTGGATTGTAAGGAAATGTCAGCATATACAAATTGCAAAGCCCATTCCATTTTGACGGTTATATCCGAATGGAATGGGCTTTTTTCTTTTTCGGTTACGAAATCGTCATTAGGAGCGCTTCGTTGGGATCGACGTCAGTAAGGCTGGCGGTTGTTTCCCCTGAAGTCCCATAACGAGATTTTCAGCAGCAAACTGGGCCATCGCGAATCGCGTCTCAGACGTCGCAGAACCAATATGGGGCAGAGTGACTACATTAGGCATGGAGAGCAGCGGATGATCCGGTCGCACCGGTTCCTGAACGAACACATCTGTGCCTGCTGCCAAAATCTCGCCATTTTGTAAAGCTCTCACAAGAGCCTCTTCATCAACGGTCGCTCCCCGAGAACCATTGACAAAAATCGCCGTCTTTTTCATGAGGGAAAATTCTTTCTCTCCAATCAGGTTTTGTGTTTCTGGCGTCAGTGGAACCATCAAACAGATGAAATCTGCTTCCTGACACAGCTCCTCTAATGAGCAATACTTCGCCCGATACATATGCTCTACTTCCTCATTACGGGATCGATTATGGTAGACAATGTTCATGCCGAATCCAAAATGAGCTCGCTTGGCAATTGCCGCACCGATTCGACCCATCCCGATAATCCCGAGCATTTTGTGATGCATATCTACCCCGAAATGGGTAGGGGTAAGGTTTGCCTTCCACTCCCCTGCTTTCACATAATGATCAAGCTCTGGTATTCTTCGAGCTACCGCCAGCATTAAGCCAATCATCGTATCTGCAACTGTTTCATTCAGTACATCCGGCGTGTTTGTCGCCATGATTCCTCGGCGGTTCAACGCGGCAATATCCAAATTGTCGTAGCCAACCGAAATATTGCTGACGATTTTTAATTGAGGAGCCTTTTCCAAAAGCTCCTCATCTACTTTTAGCCCCGCGCCAAAGAGTCCCTGAGCCGTCTTTAGCTCCTCATAAAACGAAGCGGATGTATGATCGTCGATATTTTCATAATATACAACCTCGCAAGCGTCCCGAATATATTCCAGAATGGCCGACTCCACTTTTTTATAAATAATCACTTTTGGTTTCATGTGCACTCATCCTCTCTCACAAATCGAGTAGGAGGGGGTGACTAACCCCCGACCTCTCACACCACCGTACGTACCGTTCGGTATACGGCGGTTCATCTAAGTTTGACGTAAAAGAAAATACCTATCCTTAAGACTCTTAAGACCTTCG